>NZ_LFNG01000012.1 GCF_001045435.1 Chryseobacterium koreense CCUG 49689
CCCCAGTCATCCCCCACCATAAAGCATGAGAATGCATTAAAATAGAGATCGGCAAATCCGGTCATTTTCGGCAAATTCGGCAGAAAACGCCCTTTTCGGCAATAACCGCCTTTATCGGCAAAAACTGCCGAAACCGGCATAAACACTTGCCTTGTCAGATCTTATTGCCAAATTTTGCCCCATGATCACAACAGGTTTGAACGAGTGTACCTCAACACCTGATTCTTTGATTTTTAAAATTTAAAACAATGGCCAGAGAAAATAGCGAAATTTCCGCAGATCAATTGAAGAACGATCCGCGATTCCAGAGAACCCGAGAAAACATGGCGGAGTTCAAAAAGGCAGGAATTGTCCTTTTGCTCCCCACCCCAAAAAAGAAGAAACATATCCACATAACTAAATCGAATAAAATTATTCTTTTTACAGTGAAGCAGTTGCGTAATAAGAGTATAAATACTCCGTCTGTGGTGAGTCCGCCCCTATTCTACACTATATCATTTTCCGTTATTGTTGTCAGAATTTCTTTTGTTAAATTGCTTTCTTTTGCAATTCGGTTGGCTTGTTGTTCCAGAGTTTTTTCAAAAACATTGCGCACAAAACGACCATTTCCGAATGATCTATCTCTTGTTGAATAGGCATTTTCAAAAACCAATTTCAATTTTGTTTCAGCTTCTTCTGTTAATTGATAATCCAATTTCACACAATTACTTTCAAAAATTTCAAACAATTCACTTGGCGTATAATCCGGAAAGTTGATATAGCGGTTGAATCTCGATTTAAAGCCTGGGTTCGTGTCAATAAAGTTTGTCATTTCGTTGGTGTAACCTGCCAAAACTAAGACCAATTTATCTCGGTCGTCTTCCATTCTTTTTATCAACGTGGCAACAGCTTCTCTTCCAAAATCATCTTTATTTTCTCCCACTAAGGAATAGGCTTCGTCAATAAACAAAATTCCATTTAATGCCGAATTAACAGTTTGATTCACTTTTACCGCTGTTTGTCCGACATATTCCGCTATCAAGCCTGAACGGTCAGTTTCTACTAATTGTCCTTCGGTTAAAATGCCAAGATGTTTGTATATTTTAGAAACAATTCTTGCAACCGTTGTTTTTCCTGTTCCGGGATTTCCTGTAAAAACAATATGGTAAGAAAGCGATGGAGATTTCAGTCCTGATTGCTCTCTTGCTTTTTGTACTTTGATAAAGTTGATCAGCGTATTAATTTCAGACTTCACTTCGTTTAAACCAATTAAAGAGTTGAGTTCGTGCAACACTTCGTCCAACGTTTCATTTTTTGTCCCTTTGGAAATGTACAATGCCTCGTTTTTCTTTTCAGGAATTGGGTTGTGCGTAAGTTGATAAATAACTTTCAATAAAGTTTCTTCAGTTTTTGAAACCACGTTGTCCGCTTTTGAAATGATGGTTGCATACCGATAAATCACAGTTGCGTATTCTTCAAACAAAGGATTATCCGATATTTTCAGAAAAGTCGGAAATGAAAGATTGCTTTGCTGTTCGGTTGAAGAAATTATTTTTTCGTCTTCTTTTTCCTGGATACTAATTTGCATCGGGTTTTCCATTGCTCCAATTTCAAGTAGTTTTCGGGCAATATCCTCATAGAGTCCTTGCTGATGTGCCGTTGCAAGGGTATCAAAATCTTTATCCAGCATATCCCCGCTATGGTCTGGCAACAATTGATTGGTAGCCAAAACCAAACCTGCTGCTTCCAAACTTTTAGCTGAAAGTTTTCCTTTTGCCAGAAGATTGGAAACCTGTATCATATCATAAATTACACAGTTGGCAATAAATTTATCAGATGTAGTTAGTAATTGTTCGGCATTGATCCGCTCTAAAATGGCTTCGTTGGATTGAAGTTTTTGGACAATTTCAGACAATGATTTTGAAAAGTCTTTTAGCAGAGAATAATATTGAAATCCGAACTCCGCTTTGTTTTGTGATACCTGATGGTTATCCGCTTTTTGGTCGAAAATTTTTTCAAGTGTCAAAAGATCTTGAACCAAAGTTTCTCTAGCCTTTGCCCCGTTAAAAGAGCCGACAATCCCAATGCTTTCCAACTCATCCATTATTCTCCCCGCTCGATTATAGCCGATTCTTAGTTGTCTCTGAATGAAAGAAGTAGATGCCTGCTGAGATGAAACTATGATTCTTGCAGCATCCACAGTAAGTGGGTCTAATTTATCAAACTCAATAAGCTGATTATAAATTTTTGGCGGTAAATCAATTAATGCTTGCGGCTCAACTGGTCTTATCAATGAAAGATATTTCCTAAACTCGTTGGCAAATTTTTCTGCCAATTGCAAATTACTGATGTAATACACTTCTTTCAATCCGCTGTTTGTTGCAAATTCAAATGCTCCGTATTCAACAACAGGAATTTGGTAATTGTCCACAAATCTTTTGTCGGGACTTCCATCTTTGTTCACTTTTGCCCAAGTGTAATCCACAACTTGCGTATCGCTTGGGGTAGTGGATTTTTCTTCCAAGAAACGCTGGCTGTGAAAACGGAAACGCAAATCGTGTAAATCAATTAAGGTAATTGCTCCCGAGTGATTGGGTTGCAAAACAAAAGCAGGATAGATGTACAGGTGATCTCCGTCAGTATTTTCCAGTTGAAAAGCCGATTGTTCGGAAAGGATAAAATCAATCTCGCTAAGAGTAAAACGGACTTCTTTTCTGTCAATGGAAGTTCTCGCGGCTGATTTGGTTTCTGTAGATGCTCTTTCAGAAACGATGTCCCAAATTTTGTTCGATTTTGAAAGTTCAATGTATGCCTCTTTCACTCTTTGATACTGATCCTGAATTTCTTTGTCAGTCTCCATGTTTATGTTTGCTTGACTTTCTTCGTATTGACTGTACAGGTCGGTCAGGTATTCGTTAGCTTCTTTTACTTCTGCTTGAAGTTTTTCTACTTGTTCGGGTTTTGCGAAAAATTTTCCAAAACCGCTTTGCTTGCTTTTGAGATTAATTTCTAATTGCCTTGCTACGGATTGTTGTTGCCTGATTTCGGTTTCTAATTCTTGTCTTGCTTGTCTTGCTTCTTCAATATGTTTTTTCAGTTCTTCCAAACTTTGACTTGTCGGGACTGATGTTGTTTTACTATAACCGTTGTTGGAAGAAGAATCGAATGAAAGAAAGGAAACAGGTGTTCCAGAAAGAACTTGACGAACAAGATGGGTGTCATATTTATTTTTTGAGTCGGACTTAAAATTACTATCCAATTTTGTCATTTTCGAGAAACAATCATAACAAAGTCTCGTTCCATCATTTAATTTTCCCAAACCCCATAAAGGTGTATTTATAAAAGCCAAATTTTTGTTGCAAGAAGAACAAGTTTGTGCATTTGTAGAATTGTGAAGACGGTTATATTTACTGTCAAATTTATCTCGCGGCATTACTGCAAAAACAAGAACATCAAACAATGAAATGATTGTCGGAATATAAGTCCAAAAAAACAAAATTGAGAAAATGCCTTTCCAATTTTGTCCAAGATAAAAGCGATGTATTCCGAATGTCCCGAAAAATAAAGCGAGTAATACAGTTGTCGTTTTTGACTTCTCGGATTTTGTGGTATTATGGTTTGGTGCAAATTTATTTGCAGGTGTAAAACTTGGGCCACTTCCGTTTCCTCCACCAATTTTTTGTCGGGAATATAGTCCGGTTCCCGGTATTCCTGTATTGAGAAATGCACCATTTTTTCCGAAATTGATGTTTGCGCCTCTGGGTCCAACCGTTGTGCTAATTCCTCTTTTGCTGAAGTTCAAATAAACTCCGGGCAGTATTTTCTTTCTCTTTCTAAAATTTATAGCCATTATCTTTTCAATGTTATTCAGTTTGTTTCGGTTGCACAGATGTCATAGGATGTCACGCAATGCCTCGGCGGCTTGAAACAGTCTTCATAAGGCTCTGTATAAACCGGAAGTTCTGCAATCTCCACCATCTCCTCCTCATCCGTTTCAGGATTAACACGAAATTCAATCTGGCTCCGGAACTCGAAGATCAGGCATTGGGTATCGTAATCTTTTTTAATGGCTTTGATCTGGGAAAGATCGGTGGCAAAGCTGCCGGACGAGTAGATTTCGGGTTTCATGTTTTCTTAGCTAAAGGATTCCAAATATAACGAAAGAGGCGGACTACACAATGTGGTTTTCCGTAAAAAGAGGTTGGAAAGCAATATATTTTACTGACAAGCAGTCTCCGCTTTGAAGGGATCGGAATCCTCCGCCTTTGGGAGCTTCTGGCGGCTGAGGCTCTCGAAGCTACCGAATTAGGACGGGATCCTCCGCCTTCGAGCCCTTCGAGAGCCTCAGGGCCCGAAATCATCGGTTCTCCATTCAGCCCTTTTCCGGCGGCCGAGGCGCGCGAAGCCCAGGCATCGGTTGAAGCGCTGGTGCGGACCCTGAGGCTCTCGCAGGGTCCGGTGGCTGAGGCTCTCGAAGCCACCTTTTTGAATCATAATCCTCCGCCTTCGCAAGCTACGTGGGCTGAGGCCCTCGAGGTCCAGGCATCTGCCGTGGCTAATAACATCCTCAAATATAAACAATTACAAATAATTCAAAACAATTACTATATCAAAAGAACGTCCCTCCGCCTTCGAGCCCTTCGAGAGCCTCAGGGCCCGAAATCATCGGTTGAAGCTTTCGAACTACCACCTTGCAGGGTCCGGTGGCTGAGGCTCTCGAAGCCAACTTTTTGAATCACCACCTAAAGCCTACCCATCCTATCATTTCCCGATGAACCACCCTGCTGCCGTGGGAGGGAAATATTCCGGCACACTTACAAAGCTTTCATTTATCCAAAATTTTCTAACTTAGCTAAAACTTTAGCAATGTGCTACTACATTTCATTATTGTCCGAAACCCAGGAGTTGGAAGAATTCTTCGATGCGGAATATCACGGGGAGCCCTATCACAGGGAATTTAGAATCAATGGGTTTGCAAACCCAAAAATACCGGTGATTCTGGACAGCGAGCCCAACCACATTGTTCCCGCTCAGTGGGGATTCCTGCCGAGCTGGGCAAAAGACCAGGCACTGGCCAAAAAAACATTGAATGCAAGAATGGAGGAAATCCACGAAAAACCCACCTTCAGGAATGCGGTGAACAACCGCTGCCTCATTCCCGTCAACGCTTTCCATGAATGGAAACATCTGGATGCCAAAGGAAAACAGAAAGACAACTATTTGATCAGCATCAAAAACCAGTCGATCTTCACCATCGGCGGACTCTACAATATTTGGACAGACCCCTCCACAGACCGGGAACTGCTGACCGTCACCATCGGAACCACGGATGCCAATCCACTGATGGCCGAAATCCACAATACCAAAAAGAGGATGCCCATCCTCCTAACGAAACAGAACCAATATACCTGGCTCGATGACATTCCGGTCGAATATTTCCTGTACCCCGAATACGATCCGCCGCTGGAAGCTGAAAACCTCACCAACATCGAAGGCACAGCGACCCTCTTTTAACCCTGCTTCCCAAAAGTTGTAACCTGCCTCCCTCATCACCACATTAACCCATCAACCCATCATCACATCATCACATCAACCCATCACCACATCATCACATCGCCACATCGCCACATCACCACATCACCGCATCAACCCATCAACCAATCACCCCATCAACCCATCAACCCATCAACCCATCAACCCATCACCACATCAGCACATCAACCAATCACCACATCAACCCATCAACCCATCAACCGGCTATTGCACCAAACCGCAAGTCCACCGATGATCCGGAATGGTAGGAAATACCAGAAAAAACTTGTCGGGCCGGTCAATTTTTTCAGCCGTCCCGTCATTCAGGTAACCGCCTTTAAAGTGGAGATTCCCCTTTTCATCCACCGTAAACTTACCATTGCTGGGCTTTTCAAATCCGGAATAGGTATAGGTACCGTCTTTTTTTAAGGTAAAAGAACCTTTGGGAATATACTGATAAGACCCGCCGCTGTATTTGGCAGCCGTACAGCCGTATTTACCCATTTTAGGCGCCCCATTATTGCTTTGGGATTTCACCGTGTTTCCAAAGAAAACCAAGAGCCCTATCGCTCCTAAACGCAAATGTTTGAGTTTCATATTAAAAGATTTTTATCTTCAAAAGTAGAATTTTTTCTTAAAAGTACCGGTGCTAGTGTTTTCTTTTTTGATTTTTGTGCCGCCGGTATAATCATACGGAGGTTTGTCATGGAATGTCACGCGATGCAATCGCGCGGGAGCGGGGGTAGACCTGGAACTTCAAATTCTTGCGGGTAAATAATCTCCCTCCATACAGTACTTAAAAAAAGGCTGCCTTATTTTTGGGGCAGCCTTTTTTATCAGCATTATTTTCAGCCGGTTTTCTGTAAGACATTCCGGATCTGTTCAGAGCTGATGCCCAAATACTCAGAGACTTCCTCTACGGTGACCTTCTGGTGTTTGAGTTTCGATTTTAAGCTTTTAATTTTTCTCAAGATTCTTCTACAGTGGCCGATGCTGTAGTGGGTAACGGCATGAACGTCTACTGCGTCCATAATTAATTTTTCTTTCACTTTTTACCATGTTTTTAAGCTTCATCATTCAGAAGTTTTTATTCAACAATTATTTTATTAAACTGATGTTCTTAAAATAACTGTGAGAAACTAGAAAGGAGCAGGAAAAGCAAAAGAACAGCCTACAGAGAAATTGGTTAATTTTTTCATGTGTAGATTGTTTGGTTTTTTTTTGTTTGATTCTATTTTCTGCCGCAAGAATCGGGCGGCACTGTGGGCTATGTGTTTTTTTGAAGGCACCCGCATCGCGGTACCGAGACAATGTTATCAAGATGTGTTTTCTGTTCTGCCATCTCAGAAGATGCAGTTCGTTTCATAGGTTGATCTGACAGCGGTTGTGCAAACAACGTGTCGATGTCTGGAGGGTTTTATCTCCGAGGACATTCTTTTTACTTTTCCCGAAACCTTAATGAACTTCTCACAGAATATTTCCATAACATTCTTACCAACAAATATAAGGACAAAATATAATAAAAACAATATTTAAAGGAAAATAAGCGATGAAATGTAACGAAATGTCCGTTTTGTTACTTATTGTTCACTAAAACCCACTACTTCTCTTCTCAACCTCCTACCCTTTCTTTACCCTTTCTTTACCCTTTCTTTACCCTTTCCTTTGACTTTCCTTTGACTTTCCTTTGACTTTCCTTTGACCTTGGTTTGTGAAATAAAAACAAACCTGTTGTTACCTAATGCGACACAACGTGCATTTTCAGCCAAAAGAGATTAAAAAAAATCAAACGAACCAAACGTAACATGTTGTTTGCAAACAAGTTAACACCGTCTTATATTTGTCCTGTAAAAGAAGTTGCAACGCATTTACACCGAACTGATCAGGATCGCAAAGGGATGACTGAAATGAATTGTTCACCGGTTCGAAACGGCAGAAGAGGATTTTCAAAATTCCGGAACGGGAGGGAGAGTTCACAGAAATTAATTTAGTAAATAATTTTAAAAAAGAGAAAAAATGGCAAAAGAGAGTTCGATACTAAAATTAAAAGGCACCCTGGACGGCATGACCTTTTACAAGAATTCCGAAGGACACTATGTACGTGCGAAAGGCGGAATAGAGAAAGAACGCATTATGAATGATGCGAATTTTGCGAGAACGCGTGAAAACATGAACGAGTTCGCCAATATCAACGCGGCAGGCAAACTGATCCGCAACAGCGTGAGCGAATACGGGAAGCGGGCCAGGGATATGCGCATGAGCAGCCGCCTGGTAAGCATTATCGCGAAGATCAAAAATCTGGACAGCTTATCAGTACGTGGGCGAAGAACTTTTGCGAACGGGTTTGATACGGCTGCAGGAAAGGCACTGCTTCTGGATTTTGATTTTAACAAATACGCGCCACTGAAAATGGTTCTGAACAAGGATTTTGTGCTGGACGCCGCTGCAGGCAGCCTAACGATTTCAGGCTTCAAACCTCATACTCATCTTACGGTACCGGAATATGCCACTCATGTGAATATCGGGTTGGCGTGCGCTGCTCTGGACGCTGAGAATGACAAGGCGGAGACTGTTTATTCTGTGGCCGCGCCGGTGGTGATCAATGATGATGTGCAGGATCTTACGGTGGCGCTGGATGCGCTGCCTGCGGGCACCGGTGTAAAGATGTTTTATGTGCTGGTGGAGTTTTTTCAGGAGATCAACGGGGAGCTTTACGCTTTGAACGGGAATAATATGAATGCGCTGAAGCTGGTGGAGATTGGGTAATCGCAGGAGAGCGATGATGAAGCGGGCCGGGAGGTCCGCTTTTTTTGGCTTTGACTATTCTCAGCCGCCGGAAATGGGTTTGGAGCGGCGAGGATATTTTGTTCGGCAGATCATGTGATATAGTAAAGCTTGAAGGTTAGGAGATTCGTGCAGCGGGAAATTGAAGTCTATGGATGGGGATTTTGTGAACGTATTACTTTATGTGATGATCCTTCCTTCTATTTCGCCACGCGATACAACCGCGCGGGAGCGGGGGTAAATAAAGGAGGTTTTGCTCAGAAGCGGATACAACAATCCCTTTATACTGCATCCCTACGTTTCCCCCTGAGTCTCCTGGCGTGCGAACACCCGTAGGTGTGAGCCAAAGTAAGCCAAAAGAGGCAAAAGAGGTGAAAAAGGCCAAGAAAAGAGGCAAAAAACCAAAATTTTCTGGGTGTCGGCGGTCAGGATGCACCATTTTTGCAGAAAAAGCCAACTTTCTGCGGCAGCCAAGGAACACTTCCGTCTGCGACCGTTTCTTATTTATTCGTGCGCAATGCACCCGGCTGTTTCGTTTACCTTCCCGAATACCCAGTGGGGATGCAGTACCTGTTGTCAGGGAGGACAGTGCAGGATTTTTTGGGTCGGCATTTCCTTCAGACTGCTTTTTCTGTATTTTGTTTTCCTTTATTCTCCTTTTTCTGTTCCTACTTTTGTCTATCGGAAACCTTGGATGACCTGATGATGTTGGGAGCTGAAAACACCTGAAAAACGCCATACAGAATGGCTCATACTTATACCAGTAAAAATACAAAAACAATTGATAATCAGCATCAAAAAGTTATAAACATTAACTATTTTTTAAAGTTGGGATTCCATTGCTCCATTTACTAGAGATCCATCCGACTGTGCGAATTGAATTTTCTTCGCGGTGACAGATTGTAAATTTAATTGTTTTTTTCAACTGAACTTACTGGGCGATTTTTTGGGGGTACTATAGACTTCCTTTGGAAATTATAATGACATTAACAATAAAAAAACAACCACTCCTATTGCATTGGAAAGTTAGTATGATTTTGATTATGTAAATTGCCGCAGCATAACAGAGATCGTTATTTCATTTCTGTGAAAATAACAGTGAAAACTGTCAATATGATTTGTATGATTTTTTCATATTATTATAAATCAAAAAATCTTTCAGAACAAAAGAACGGTAAGCATTTTTCTTTTTTGGTTATCACTGAAAAATCGCTTCTTCCGTATTCTTTATTTAACTGATTCTCAATGGCAGCAAGGGATTTGCTATCATTGAAAAATTTTTGTTCACCATAACAAGGGAAATAGATTAAAAAATCAGATCCAAAAACACCTGCTAAACTTTGCAGGAATTTTCGGTATGCATTGATTAAGGAAAAGTTTTTCGCTGAAAACCATTCCTTATTAGTAATGGAGAAATCCACAATGAATTTGCTTTCATAAAGTTCAATTTCAAAGCAATATGGCCCCATAAATAGGAAACATTCATCCAAATCTATATATTCGTAATTCTCGCAATACCAATCAAATTCTGAAACCAATTCGATAGGAAGTTCTCCACTTGGAAATCTCCGGAATTTGGATTGACCTTCAACGATTTTATCTTTGTGCTCAATGCAAATGGTATTGAGTTTTTTACAGATATTATCAGCAACTTTTTTGAAATTATCCGAATAAATATCAATATGATGTTCGCCTAAAATATGGACATAGGCGGTATGATAGTCGGCAAAATAATTTGTATTGTTTCGCATTACTTGTTAATTTTTGGACTTAAAGAGTAAAAGCCAAGATGTACTGGCCCACGCTACGCCATTTCCTGTGATTTTTTTTGTGGTGAAATGTATTGCCCTACCCAAAATAATAAATCAAAGTAGAAAGTTGCTTTTCAAAACAGCGTTTAATTGCTTTTAAGGTTTGTCAAGTGCCTGGCTTCAAATTCCGGATCATAATACGGATAAAGAAAATCTTCTACCGTTATATCGTCTTGAGCAGTCCATTTTACTGATATTAAATGTCGTTTTATGCATTTTTTAAAGACGGGATTCCGCTTCTCCATTCACTGGAGATCCATCCGACTGTGCGAATTGATTTTTCTTAAGTGTGACATCGAGTAAATTTAATTGTCTTTTTCAACTAAACTTAGTGTCCGATTTTTCGGGGGTATTATAATTGACTAAAAATAAAAAGCGCCTATAGAAAATAGGCAATCTTTTGATTATTTATCTGCATACATGGAGGTATTAACAATCTCGCTCTCTCTTTCACGAAATTCCTTCTCACCAGAAACAAAAACTTTGATTCCACAGAAACCTATATTATTCCGATCATCTTCAACTGGAAAGTTTGAAATCAGCATACCATAATTGTAATCGTTCTTTTTGAAGAATATACTACCAAAATCTGCATTCAAATCTGCATTCCAGTTTTTATATACTCTATTGCTTTTCATATTATAGCTTGAAGCTATACGAACTGTAACATCTTTCGCATTTAATCTTGTCCCTTTTGTAGAACTATTATAGACATTTGCGTCAAAAAGCCCATTTAACCTATCATAAACCTCATCTGAAAGAAATGACAACTTATTTCTACCTTCCTTTGTAGATAAATCTTCAACTGAAATTGTAAAAATATTGTCAATAGAAGTAAAAATGCCTTCAACCTGTGATATTACAAATTTAGTTTGTGTAGTCAATCCCCTAATTGAATTATCAATCAATTCTTCTTTCCATTCAGGATCGCTGAAAATCTCCCAATCCTGCTCGAATTTTGCATAATTGCTAAGTAATGGAATACTCGCCATTATTCTGAATGTTCGGTTATTGTGATATCCACAACATCTTCCAGCAATTCCTTGCGCACCATTTGCAAGCTGTTTATCTCTCGGCTCAATTCCAAATCTTATTTTTTCCTTTAACCTCCCTAAATCCTTCCCAGCGGTTAAGGCTTGAACAATTATTAAAATAACTCTTTTTCCCATCCTCATAATCAAATTTCCTACTTCAGGGATCCCTTCATTTATTGAAAAGTCACATGCTGAATCAGAGCCGATAACTAAAACTTCAGCATTATGCTTGAGTTTTGATCTCAACATGTTTCTTAATTCCAATGCACGTAATGTAGTTGATTCTCTAATAATCCCCAATCCATCTTCAAAGTTTGATAAATGTTGAACATATTTAATAACATATGGATGAACTATATATTCTCCATTATTCTCCTGCAATGGCGAGAAATCTAAGGGTAAATCATCAATCATATTTTCTCTCAACATTTCTGTGATTCCGAAGTATGTTGGAGGTCTAACTCCTTCAACGACATCAATGTCGGCACTTTTGGTAAAATGTGCATCCAGAATATCATAAGGTGTTGCACTTACAGCAACCAACCCAATTTCCGGCAGTTTGCTCCTTAAATTATCAAAAAACGCAAATTGAAAAGATGACTCTTCACCGCAACCATACTGATCTTCATCTCTAACAATAAGTTGAACTTTAAGGTCACGTACTGCCTTGAATGGATTTGGATAATTGAAAAATTCGTTCATCTTGGTCACCTTTATTCGCGAATATTTCATCTGACCTTCAGAAGCATCATAGAAATCAGCTTCTAAATTTCTGTTATTTTGATTGTATAGATCAGTATCGCGCATACTAGTTACAAACAGTACATTATCATGACCACTTAACAATCCAATTGCTGGTAACACATAATTGCACAGAAAGTAAATGGTCTTTGATTTACCACTTTGCATAGATGCAACAAATGCTATATTTTGATTTCCTTCCTTTATTGAAAGTCCTAACCTTAAAGCATTAATAATCTGATTCTCAAAAATCCCTGTTCTTTGAGAATTTGCAAGCGTATCCACAATGTTGGTGTGAAGAGATGCAGGAGCATCTAACTCATCAAGTAAATTTCTGATTTCCTGATTCCAATAGTTCTGATAATCTGTCATAATGCACCGTTTTTATATTAACAGTACAAAGGTGAGCTCTAACTGTGCAATGAATCTGCACAGTTAAAATTAATCAAGAAAAATATTTTTGATGTGAAGTGGATTATCCTCTTTCGGCTCAATCCTTATCTTCTGATGCAGGGTAAGTGAATATTGATCCATATGAATTGGCAACACGGAAAATCTAGTCCCATTCTCTGAAATAAAAGTTCCGTATTGGTTTGCAGAAATTTCAGCAATCTCTCCGGCAATAATATTTTTTCTAATCCACAAACATTTACTTTTTTCTACTGATTCAATATCATTTAAGAATAAATTGAAATAACTAAGAATTTCAAGTAGTGAATGAACTATCGAAGAATAAAGATGTTTTGCATTATATTTTGAGCAATATTCTTGAACGCGAAAACTTAGTTTTTCACCACTATGAGAACCATCCTGTGCGATATTTAATGTTCGAAATATCAACTCTCCAATAACAGGATGTATGATTTTTTTTGAAAATTCAAACTCATTGTGTCTGCAATTCAAAAATAAGCTGCAACCGTTCAACGATTTGATGTCTGGAGAAATTATGTTTAAATATTTTAATTTATTAAACAATTTTTCTAAAATGATTCTTATTGAATTGTAATCATCGAACTCAATGGTACTTTCAGAATAGAGTTTTGTTAGAATCTTCAGCAAATCATATTTAGTATCCTTATCCAAATGAAAATCAAATATTTCGAAAGAATCTTGATATTTATGAATAAGTTGTGTTTCGAACTGATGATCTGCTTCGTTTTTCAATCTTGTATAAAGCTTTTGGATTTGATTATTGTCTAATTTATCATAAACACAATCTTCCTTTCCCTCAGATTGAATAAAATCGTTCTCATTTTTAATGTTTTCTTTACCTGTGAGGATAAACCATGGAATATGTTTTTTAGGACGAATGTCTTTTAATGAATTTACAACATTCATTAAAGCGGTTTGTCTTGTTGCAATCCCTTCTTCTACAGCAATATTATAGAACAAACCATCCAGAATCGCCGCATCATACCACAGAAAGTTTTCCTTTAAATCAGCAATTGCAGTTTCGGCGTTATCAAAAGCAATCAGCTCTATTCCTTCATCAATAGCCATTTGCCTAATATTGAAAAGCGACTGATGTTCATCATCAACCCAAAAAACTTTATATTTCTTCATCGTCAATTTGTAAATCGTCTAAATTTACAAATTCTTGCTGATAAGGAAGTGATATTTCAAAAGTTGTCGCAAGATCAGTATCATCCAAACCTTCTGGACCAGTCTCGTCAACAATATACCAATCTCCGCCAAAATATTTGATGATTTGGTCAATGATATATCCTCCCATTCCACTTCCACCTTTTTTCCCCTTCTTTATTCCTTTTGATTTAAAATCTTCAAAAGTAAAATTCGCCGGCAGTGGATTTCCAGTATTTGAAATGAAAATAGTGGTGGTCCCAAATTCTTTATCCATTGATCCTGAAACTTCAATTCTTCTCACTTCATCTTTTCCCCAATTAAATCCGTGTTTCTTAATATTGGAAATTAGATTGTCAAGTAAAATACAAAACAGATCTTCATTTCCAATTATGAAAACTTTGAAATCATCACTCTTTATATCATTCAAATTGATGTCAAATAGAATATTGGGATTTTTCTCACCGACATTCTTAAAATAATTTTCCAAGAATGGCACAATTTCAATTGATGAGACAGTATATTCACTCGCAACAAAGTCTTCCGTTTGACTTCTGACTTCTTCTGTAATCCTTCTTGAATCCTTAACTAAATTCTCAATCAATTCTCCCAAATTTAACAATTGATTATCATTCAACTTTAAAGAAAATAATTGAGGAAATTCTGGCAGGACTTTTCTGTCAAGAATATGTTGAATATTAGTTGCAAAAAATTCCAAATTAGAAACTGAGCCTGCAATTTTATGTCTTAGAATTGCATTTTTTTCCGCGTCCTTTATTTGAAAATCTTTATCAACTTTTTGAATTTCATCTTGAAGTTCTTTAATAGCGTAACTTAATTGTTCCTCTATTTTTTCAGTCTGTAATTCTGATGAAACCAAATTGATTTTGATTTTCAACAAATCGTTAATTCGTAAATCTCTTACAACCGATCCAAAAACTTGCGCTTCCACCTGTTTTTGAACATAATCTTTATTCAACTCGCTTACTAAATACTTGTAAGAAATAACATCTTCATCTATGATTTTTAGCAGAGCAATCCTTTGGTGAGAAAGCACAGCATGCTTACCTGAAAAATAAGTTGCGTTTAAAGTTCCTCCTATTAGTGATACCAAAATGCCCTCTTCATCCAGAACATTGTAATACATTAAATTTTCTAGTGTAGAGATTGGTTCCAGCAAATCATAATTAATAGAAGGTAATATTTTTGAATCCTTTCCCAGATCTCGCACAGTTAAAACCTTGGAAATATCACTTAAATTTTCCGGCTTCCGCCTTTTCGAAACTTCTACTAACTCATGCAGTGGAGTTCCATGCAACTCTTCTAGGAAATAAACTTTACCCTGCAAATTATAATCGCTCTTTCTTATATCTTCTGCATCAACGAAAACTGATTCCCATGGTTGAAAAAGAAAATTGTCCAATTCAAAGCTGTCCCAATCAATATATAATTTTCGGTTTCTGTATTTTGAAAGGTAATTGTCAATGTCAATAAATTCTATTTTTGAACTTAATTTCGCGGTATTTAATACCAAAACGTTTGTTGCAACATTGGTATGTCTGAAAACGCCAGTCGGGAAAATAAGGACTTTCTCAACAAGATTTTCATCCACCAGTTTTCGAAAAAGTTCTTTATCTGCTTTTCGTCCCGAAGAAAGGAAAGCAGGTCGAACGAAAAGAATAATCTTTCCACCTATTTTAACTGTTGAGAGCGATTGTTGAATAATAAAATTTTCCAAATCAATCCTATCTCCAAATGTGTCTTTTACATCGATCCTATTAAGAATCGGCAATCGGGAAAAAATTAAATCAAATCGTTCTTCTGAAGGCCAATTCTCAATACTGCTTTCTAAAACATAATTGAATCCTATTTTTTGGTGCGCCCAAAGTCTCAATTTTCCAACTCGCCAAATTTCCGGATTGTATTCTTGTCCAAAATATTCAGTATTATCTTTTAGTTCAGTAACAATTTCCGCATTGGATGCAAACGGATTGTAGACCCTTTGCACATTTTTGACCATCGCAATGTCAAAAACCAATTTCATCAACTTAGGATGAACTATAAATGCACCATTCTTGAAAGATAAGGACTCGGTTATCACTTTAAAAATAAAATCAAATAACTCCGAAAATTGATTTTCAAAGTAAGACTTTTCAAGCAAAGAGAAATAAGTAAATATTTGAATAAGGTCATCAGATGTAAAAAAACTCAATACACGAAAATTCGGTAATAATTTGAATAATTCTGAGGGATTATTGTATTCATCTACTTGTTTCAATTGATGAACAATTTCTGAAATACGCCGATTTTTATCAATTGCTTCATCTTTGTAAATGCATAGCAATAAAAGTGTAAGCGTATAATCGTTGGGCGTAATAAACCCTTTACGACTATAAAATGAAGTAATGATCGTGTTAACTTCAATGATTTTTTTCTTATCCATATTTTGTTTAGTAATCCTACTTAATGATAATATAAAATTAGCAAATTTGGCGCTCAACAATTCTTCTTCTCCAATATTTTTCCGAACCTTGTTGCAAAGAAAAAATTCTCCTGTTCAAATCTTTTTCCTCAATTCCTTCATCCTGTGCAATGAAAATTTCTTTGCATTTCACTATCATTTGAGGTCCGTTTTTATGATAGCCCATCTGAAATTTCACAGTTTCATATTTTTTAGATTCCAAAATTTCGCCTTTTTCATCTACAATACAAAGCCGGTTGGCATAATAATCTGTAAAATCTCTATATTCATCAGTCTTTCTGCCCTCGAGTATTCCGGTGAACCATTATTTGGTAAGAACAAATTAAAGCTACTTTTCGTGAGTTTTCATGATTTAATAGACTTTCTCTTTTTCTGGAATTAAATGTACCACAATTTCCACCATCCTTTCCGTGTGTTCATGCGGATCTACTTTTTGGATTCTCGCTTCAAACTGGGTAATTCCCACTTTTAAGAATTTATAGAAAATCCGGTTTTCAGTTCTTGGAATGAAGCCAATTTTTTCACCTTTAAAATAAATAGCAACGGCTCTCGGATCCCATTTGTTATCTTCTTCCAGTTCAAATTTTACTTTCTTGCCAACTTTCAACTTTTGGAAAACGGAAACGCCTTCGTAAAATGTGAAACCTGCAACGTGGAAATGGGCTAAATGTTCTTTCATGATATTTGATTTTTAATGATTAATGATTGTGAAGTTTGATGTTTCAAAGTTGCGCAACAGGTGTGCAGCAGAAATGCACACGACTGTAGAACTTTGCCAATCCCGAAGTTTCGGGGTTGACAAAGTCGAAACCCTGACCATTAATCAAACTCAATCAGATTTTCTTCATCAATCTCAAGGGCTTTCACCTGCTGAACAGCGTTTCCGGCAATTCCACGGATGGAACCATACATATTCACAGTGTTGGAAATGACTTTTTCAATCTGTTTTTCCCGCTTCTTCCAGTTGCTCATCGTGGATCGTTTTTCTTTTTCCAAATCTTCGCGCATCTGCGAAAACCCTTCCACAATTCCCTCAATTTGGTGTCTGAACTCATCACTGGTTAAGAAATCATACAACATCGACATCTTATCACCTTTGTTCTCCTGATTCTGAACTGCCATTGCGACCTGAATCAGTGACTGACGAAGAACCATTACCAATCCCTTGAACTCATCGAAAGTACAGATCCAGATTCCGTCGCGCATTCCCATTCTTTCCATTCCGGCAGGAAGTACTTCAGTGACCAGAACGCCGATATTGGCTTTCTTTTCGCGGATGTCTGCCTTGAATTTCTCCATCCAGGATGGCTGAAAATTCTTCGTTCTTTTGCTTTCGTAATAGATGGTTCCGCAATTTTGGATTTCGTAGGTGTTGACAGTTTGCAGACAGTCTGCCCCGTTTGCACCTTTCTTGATTTCATCAATTAAGTCAAGTGGAAACTGTTGAGCCAGATATTCCTCGATGGCGAGTTCCATCACTTCTCCCTGTAGCTGCATCGATCCCTGTTCCTGCTTGCGTTTCATTTCTTCGGTAAGCTTCTTCTGATCGTCAATTTGCTTCTGAAGTTCTTTTTCGCGAAATTCAAATTTGTCTTTTTCCAACTTGGCGATTCGCTCGCGCTCAACACTGAGTTTTTCGTTAAAGGATTTTTCCGCTTCTGCCTCTAACTCGTCCCTCATTTCACGTTTTTCTCTTTCAAGTTTTGCAACCTGAGTTTCCAGTTTATTAAGCTTTTGAATTTTCTCAGATTTTTCATTCAGTTCTTTCTGAAGAGCGTCTAAGCTATCTTTCTGTTCATCTTCAAGCTGCTTCTTGATCTTCAGATGCAATTCTGCTTCTGCATCTTTTTTAGCTGCAGCCAATTTCTCTGCGAATATTTCATCCTGCTGTTGTTTCTGTTTCTCAAAATCCTCCTTTGCTTTATTGAAATCTGATAATTTCTTCGTTAAAGCATCTTCCTGACTTTTTGCTTTTTGCTCAAATTCTTTTCTTAAACCTTCCTCAATTTGATGTTTAAGAATGTCGTTCACGTCGATTGAAGTTCCGCAATTAGGGCACTGTACAGCTGTTGTGTTTTTCATGATTATTATTTTTACTGTATTTATATTGATACTAATTCTACCAGCTTAGCCGCAACATTTTTCATCGGCTCTTCTTCGGTACTCAATCCACTTCTTGAACCCAACAATGGACTTACTTCTCTTAGTTTTTCAAAAGTTGTATTGTGTACTATTGGCACAAGTAAATCGCGGGCAAGCAAAGCAGAAAGCTCTTTATCGGCAATACCTTCCTTGGTTACACGATGCAGAAAATTAGGGGTTACCAATACAATTCCAACCTTGGATTTTGCCAATCCTTTGTCAATTTCACGAAGTAATGGTGATCCCAGCAAAACATCTTTTTCGCTAAACCATACACTAACACCTTGAGATTCTAATAAGTCGTGGAGTTCCTTTGCTGAATCTTTTCTATCATCCCATGCATGACACAGAAAAATATCCCGAAGATCAGGTACGACTGTTCTTTTTTCAAAATTTTCTCGGATGGGAGTTAATGTTCTAACTTCTGAATCGGTGTAATAAACCGGTGAAGTTCCTTTTGACCAGCGTGGTTTTCTTGTTCTACCACTTCCACTTCCTACATTTCTACTTCCAGAACTGTAAGATGAAGAAGAATATGACGGTGGATACGAAGAATAAGATCTGTAGCTACTTCTGCTGCTACAAGCAGGACAATTGGCTGCTGCGCTTGCTGTGCGGTGACCATGAACTGGTGCGGTACATCTTGACATAATAATATATTTTGATTAATACCGCAAAGTAAAAACAGACCTGTGCAGTAGAAATGCACAGGATAAGATTTGTTTCTAATTTCAGACTGGGGAAAAGAGCTAGAAAGTTTCTCCCAATTCTCTAAACATTTGAATTGGAGAAATAAACCTTACACCAAAATGGACACAAGGTTCGGGAATTTTTATTTTCCTTTTAATATCTGGCTGACTTGATTCGTTTGTCACGATGACACAATCATTTTTCTTAGCGTATGCAATTAGCCAGGGATCTGCCAAATCTGTTTCTAAAAATTCAGCAATCGCAGAAGGATAATAATGGGTATTAGCATTTGCCCAAGCCGCTATTTGTGCATAGACATCAACACACGATGCGGATTCATTAAAAAAACTTTCTTCCAACTGCGATGCCATCCAGTTGGAAAGTTGATCGGGATTTCCTGTATCACAAATCTCTTTTTTAACCTTGTCAATACTCAAAATCTTTCCAACCTTACCAAGTTCTTTAAGTTTCTGCCAAAATCCAGGAACTACATCGAAGGGATAATACATTCGGTGAGCTTGTATGAAAACATTGCTATCTAATAAATACAATCCCATCTAATATAAATATTCGGTTATGAATTTATTATAAGTATCACCCTTCATATTGGTAAGTCGGTAAGCATCGCGATAAAGCAGTTTATTATCTCTTACTGCGTTATTTACAAAAGCTGCGAATCTTGCACTTACACGCTTTTTTGCAGTTGCATAAAAATCACCTCCAGAACCCTGTCTTTCTTTCTTTAATTTGATTTCAGCAATATAATTGTTGTAGAAACTGAAAAAATGTTGTCGGGAAATTAGCCCTAAATCTAATGCACGACGACCAACCACTATTGGACTTACCTTAAAAATACGGCTCAAATATTTAAAGTCGTTTGTTGTTTCCCACTTTTTTCGAAAATAAACTTCAGGAACTAATAGTTCTGCTGCAATTTTATCACACAAAATTTCTACAGGATCATCGGCAGGAAGCATTTTTTCCATGTCAAAACCTGCACTTTCACCGAGCCAGATGTGCGCAAGCTCATGAATTAGGGTAAACATTTGTGCGGCTTTTGCATCTGCAGAGTTGATAAATAAGAAAGGTGCTCTATCATCTACCAAAACAAATCCACGACATTCCTTCACATCTACAACTCTTTTCGTGTTATTTCCAACAACGCCATTGAAGGTAACAATGATTCCTGCTTCTTCAATTCGGTAAGTTAAGAAATCGAGTGCTTGTTCCCAACTATTGAGTTTCCCGGCCCAATCGGGATCAAGTTGGAGTACATTTCTTATATCATTGACTATAACTTTATAATCGTCATTGATAGTAAATTTTCCAACAAAATCAAGTTTGGGAAAATCCAGTTCCTCCAAATATTCAGTAAGCCAGCTTTGACGATCCATAACGATTTGTATCGTATGAAAAACATTCAAGCTCACCTTTCTGGTTGGTTTTTTGCTACCTGTGCGAAAAAAAGGAAGTGGAATTTCTTCGTTCGGCGGTGCTTGCAGGAACATATATCCAAAAGGAACATGCACTTTGTGAGTGAAGTTCTCAAGTTGTTTTACAGTAGGTAACTTCTCACCGTTCGCCCATCTTTCAACAATGGGGTTTTGAGCATAGAAATCATCTAAGCTGTTTCCATTTCTCAGAATAGCCCATTCGATAATTTCTTTGCTGATATTTTCAACCCGTGTGCTCACAGGACAAATTTATAAATATTAATTGTATGGAAAGCTATTCTTGCTTATTTCTTCACTCCCGCCTTCTTCAGCTCCATTATCTCCTTCAGCAGATCTTTCGCGTCGCCGTCTGTAGGAAGCTGGGGAACAAGTTCGCCTTTGAATGCTTTGTGCAGGATGACCTGTGGAAGCTGCTCTACTTTTTTCTTTAGTTTTTGGTAGCGGCTTTCGATGGCGTCGGCTTTGGCGAAAAGGGATTCGATGCGGGAAACGATTTCTTGTTGTTCAATTATAGACGGTACTCTTGCTTCAATATCATAAATTTTTGATCCTGAAATAACAGGTTGTGCTGTAGAATTATTGTATGTTCCCAATTTTAGATATTTCAACAAAAAAAATAAGAATTTAATATTATTATCCATTAAATTATCAACAATCAAAGCATTATCAGTTACCCAAGCTAATTCTGAAGTCAAATGAATACTTCCACAATAAAATCCAACCCTACCTATGACAATTGTTTCTTGAAAAATATTTGCCTTATTATGGTATCCGGTAATTCCATTACCTCCAAAAACCGGAATTGCACCAACTTCTCTCTGATTCGCAGATAATGAATTCCCAGATTTAACTTTAATAATATTTTTTAACTTTTCTTCTCTCCACTCCTCCAAATCCTTTCCTTCCCGCCATTTCTCTGTCAGTTTCCCCGTCACCGCCTGTGTTAAAACCTGCTGCCGAAAATCTTTCAGCAGTTGCGGAATTTTGTCCAAAGATTTTTTGATGGTTTCGTGCTGTGCAAAAAGCGCATCTAATTTGGCAACAATGCGTTCCTGCTCGGGAAGTGGAGGGAGAGGAAATTTCATATTTTCCAAATACTCCTTGCGAATATTATTAATATTCACGCCTCCAGCTAATTCAGCAATTAAGTTTCGATAATATTTAGTCTGAAAAAAGTAAGAATGAAATTTTTTATCAATTTTCCTTGTTCTTAAAAGCATTAGAAATGCACCGAATGCAACCGAATCAAAATCTTGTTCAGCAATTCCAGCCTTACCAATTAATTTCTTACTTCCGGTTGAGCCAACAATTACAACATCATACTTCTTAACAAATTGATTTTCGTTTATCAATGTCTTATCTACAAAAACATTGTCGTCCGTTTCAAAGTCTAATTTTTCATCTTGAATATTTCCACCTCGAAGAATGTAAACAGAATTTGCATTTGAATCAGAAAAAGCCTGATCTTTTTTATATGAAACGCCTCTAATAATTTCTGAAACATTACCTATACTTGTCTGTACCCAATTCTTCGGCAAGTTATTCTCCATATTTATTTTTGTTTTTCGCTCAACTTTGCCAAAGTTTGAAACTTTGGCAAAGTTATTCCAATTCCGTTTTTTGAGTTACGCCAGTTCTTTTATCAAATCATTTAACTCTTTTTCTATCGCTTTCAGTTCGTGGAGTGCTTCTTTGGCAATATCCAAAGGTTCTCCCAAATCCTCGGCATTGGTTAAACTGCTATCCGCAATCAGTCCCAAATCCAGCGTATCGTTTTTGGCGGCAATGGTTTCGCGGGAAATCTTCTGCCATCTTTCGTCCTGTATTTCAGCACGCTTAGCTTCATCAAAATCGCCATCAAATTCCATTAAGTCTTCCGGTTTCGTTCCACCGGTGTATGCGAGGATCAAATCGTCAAACGCCTTTTCGGTAAACGGCGTTCGTTTTCCGTAACTCGGCGTGTTGGTGCGCATATCGTAAAACCAAATATTTTGGGTATTGGCTTCGTCTTTTTTTCCACGGGTAAAGAACAGGACATTGGTTTTCACTCCGGCTGCATAGAAAATTCCCGTGGGCAAACGCAGAATGGTGTGCAGGTTGCACTTTTCCATCAAATCTTTCCGGATGTGTTGTCCGTCGCCGTCTTCAAACAAAACATTGTCAGGTAAAACCACGGCTGCTTTTCCGCCCGGTTTCAGACTTCGGTAAATATGCTGCAGAAAGTTGAGCTGCTTGTTGCTCGTAAGAAAAGTAAGGTCGTCGCGTGTTGGTCTTTCACCACCTTTCTTGGTTCCAAACGGCGGATTTGCGAGAACTCCATCGAAATTTTTCAGTCCTTTTCCTAAGGAAGTGAGCGTATCACCAAGCATAATGCGGCTTTCCATTCCGTGTAATCTTGCATTCATCAAAGCCAAACGGTGTGCATCGGCAACGAGTTCTACCCCGCTCATCGCATCTTCCAACTGAAAGTTCCTTGCCTTACCTTCCAAACTGTAGAGGTAATCGTATTTGTCGAGCAAATATTGATTGGCAGAAATCATAAATCCAAAAGTTCCGCAAGCAGGATCGTTCCAGCGTTCGCCGGGTTTCGGCGCCATCAGTTTTACCATCACATTAATCAGCGGACGAGGCGTAAAATATTGTCCGGCACCGCTTTTCTTTTCGCCCGCATTTTTTTCGAGCAGACTTTCGTAGATGTCGCCCATCACATCGCGGTCGGTTTCCTCGTACCAATCCAGTTTATCAATTGCCTGAACCAGTGTATTGAAGTTCACAGGTTTAGTTAAAGTAGTGGAAGCATTAGTATAAATTTCTTTTACGCTTTCGCTAGAAGTTTCGTTGCTCACGGTTGCCAGAAATTCCCGGTAAAGGTTGAAAGCGGCGACATTGTCGGTTTCTTTCACAAATTTTTCCCAACGGTATTTTTCGGGGAAGTCGTTTGCGAACCCTTTTACTTCTGAAAGTTTCAGGAAGAGGATGTAGGTTAGTTCGTTTAGATATTGGTGATAGGTAACGCCATCATCACGAAGGACGTTACAGAGGTTCCATAGTTTGTTTGCTATTTCCTGTGCGGACATACTTATAATTTTTTTTTGGGGTTCAACTTTGCCAAAGTTTGGAACTTTGGCAAAGTTCTTTTACGCATAAAGTTCGGTATTGAGCTCGGCGATTAACGGTTCCAGCTCATAATTAAATATCTTGTCTAATCGTTTGAAACCTCCTTCATCAATGAAAGGTTTCAGATCAAGGTCTTTTTTGGTAAGCACCGATTCTGCAAGCAACTGTTTTTCGAAGCGGTCGATCCACTTGGTTTGTATGGCATTAAAAGATTTTTTCTGTTTGATCTTTGCAATGGCATTTTTTATGCGCTGTTCGTGGCTTATCAAATCGGTCCCCAAAGACAGGGTGCGAATATAGGCAATAATATCTGCTGCAATGTCCACGTTTTTTGTAGATTTCCAGGCGGTGTTGAGATGGGATTCAGTATAACCTTTTTCGTCAAGCAATAATTTAAGTTCTTTTAAGGATTTGCGGTCCAGATCCTGTGGCCTGTTACAGATGATTCTAATAGCGTCGATCGTGTTCTTATTGTCTTCGATAAAGGTTTTGAAACCTTCGATATAATCTTCGGGCTTGGATGCATTTCCGTAACCGCGCCTCACCTCTCTTACCTGATCCGGATGGTCTGAAATAAATTGTGGGATTGGTTTATAAACTTTTTGGTCGAGAAAATCCCATAAATCAACATGTTCTTTAATAAAACCATATAAATCCTGACCTTTTTTCTCTTTCAGCGTTTTCATAAAATCTTCCACAGAAACCTCTCGGGAGTAAAATGCAAAAGTTTCTTTTTGCTCCTCCGACATTTTCTTTAGCTTGCGATTAAGCTTGGCAGAGATTACATCTGCCTGTTTCCTAAGGATGTCGTCATTTCTTATCTTATCCAGTTCATCTGTAAGCTGCTTGAAGGTAAAAGATGGATTGGAAACCGGCTTCATCGTAGTGAATTCTTCCATGGCTTCATACTGCTTCACCGCATCAAAGATTCGGAATGATTCTTTCCCAATTTCCGGACACAATCTTGTCGCGCGACCAAGCATTTGCTCATAAAGAATTCTTGACTTCACTCTTCTCAAAAATACGATATTGCAGATGGGACGCACATCTACTCCCGTGGAAAGCAAATCTACCGTAACTACAATATTTGGATATTTTTCGTATTTGAAATCCCGAGTTAACTGTTCGTTATTATACACCGAACCGGTAATTTTCACAATAGCTTTATCGTGTAGATCCACTCCAATATTTTCGAATTCCTCTTTCAGCAAATCCACCACCGTATCGGCGTGGGAATCGCGAGCTGCAAAAATCAAAGTTTTTTCTTCTCCTTCAGGATCGAGATATTCTACAAGCTTTTTTACGACCTCCCTGTTGAAGTTTTCATTAAGCACTCTTTTATTGAAATCATCAATTTCGAATTTCAAATCGTCTTCTAATTCAGCCAAATCCACAATTTCTCCCGTTGCCAGATCATAAACTGTTGGTTTTTCACCTTTCTGCCATTTTATTCCTTCGGAATTCAGTTCGGTAACGATTTCAAACGGCGGTTCAAAATCCACGAGATAACCGTCGATCACTGCCTGTCTATAGGAATAGCTGTAAGTCGGCATTCCGAAAACCTGCGTCGTGTGAAGTGCTGGCGTTGCAGTAAGTCCGATTCTGTAGGCATCGAAATATTCAAGAACTCTCTTATATTGGGAAAAATAGTCTTCTTCGTTCTTGAAAAGCAGTTCGTCATCATCCAGTTCCTTATCCAAATTGTAGCCGCGATGTGCTTCATCTACGATGATGCAGTCATAAGCATCAACCGTTAATGGCGGTTCGTCAGAATAAAAGAGCCGTTTTACCATACTTTGAACCGTGGCAAAATGCAGCCGTGTTTCGGAATCGGGTCTTGCGATTTTAAGTTCCTCTAGCTTGTAGATACCGGAAAAAGATTCCATTAATTCTATCTTATTCTCCTTTATGCTGTCAATAGCCTGCTTTGAAAGTAGTCGTCGGTCAGTAAGAAACAAAATTCTTTCAAATCGATTGGCTTTGATCAAGCGGTAAATTAATCCATTTATGGTTCTTGTTTTCCCGGTTCCCGTTGCCATGACAATAAGCGCTTTCTGCTCTTCGGGCTGATTAATAATTTTATCTTCAACAGCATTGATTGCATCAAGCTGATAATAATAAAGATTAAGACCATTTTTGGAAGTCAGATAATCAGGATTGCTGTCCTGCAATTTCTGATTGGCTAAATGAATGTCTCTTTCAAAAAGCTCTTCTAAACCTTTTGGCGAATACCAACCACGCAATGGCCGTGAGCGGTTTGTAGAAATTCTGATATCCTGAAACCAGATTCCGCTTTTAGTTCTCAACTGCTCAAAATACGCTCTACCGTTCGTGGAAAAAGCAAACGGAACTTTATAATCTTCCCAGATTCCGAGATTATTAACTTCTTCTTTAATAACGATATTTTCAGCATATACTTTCGACTGATAAAGGTCTGTAGAAATATCCGTCCCAAATCTTTTTGCTTCTACCACCGCATATAATTTTGTCCCTACAAATAAAGCATAATCCACATAACCACCTTTGCATGGCCATTCTGCAATCGCCATATTTCTGTTTTTCTCGGGAAGTGTTTTATGGGTTTTATAATTGACGGTTTCGGTATCGCATTCCCAACCTGCATCCCGCAACTGCGGGTCAATCAGTTGAATCCGGGTTTCTTTCTCACTCCACTGAATTTTGTCTGCTTTTTGCTCCGCAAGTTTTCTTCTGCTTGCTTTCTGTTCTTCAGAAATATTGAAGTTTCTAATTTTTTCTTCGTACTGCTGAATGGTTATCGTAAGACCTTCAAGTTTTTTATTCAGTTCTTCAATTTCTTCCTTGTTTTCAGTCGGTTGAAGCGGAATGTATGTTTTATCGGCGATAAAGTCATTTTCATAGGTTTCGAAAAACCACACCAATAATTTATATATGCTTTCGAGGGTGGATAAAGCTTCTTCCTTTGTGCCAATGCCTTCATGCGACGCCGTATTCCCGGATTTTCTAATGAAGTGAAATAGGTTTTTCACCTGATCCGGCAATATATTATAATATTTCAGGAAGTTGATAATGTCAACTTGCTTCATGTCCACGACTTCCAGCTCCTCAAATGCTGCAATGAAACGAATCAGCTTTTCAGCTACCAACCTCGATTTTGCAATTGACGAACTCGGATCAACGAAGTATAATTTTTCGGCTACTGTAGCAAACTGAAACAGCTCCTCATAAGTTGGCAGAAGAAAAGTGAACTTTGATTCCATTTATACTCAGTTTTAAATTCATTTTTTTGACCTTCGGATAATCACAAATATAACAAAACATCTGTGCAACTAAAGTGCATTAATAATAATTGTTTAGATTTCTCACCCTCGCTTGAACACGATCTACAAATTCACTTGGTTTCAAGACCTTCATTTTTTCGCCGAAAGACAAAATTAATGCTTCTAATTCATAATTAAGCTTCACCTCTAAAGTCAAAATATTTCCTTTCACTTTTTGCGAACCATGTAATGGTTTTGTGATGATGTACGGAATAATATTTTCGGACAATTCTATCGTTACTGTTACGGGTTCCTCGTCCAAATTATTACTCACGCCAATAATTTCCTCAAAATACTCATTGAAGTCTATTTCACTTTCTACAAAAGTGCTTTTAAAGGATTCAACACGTTCAATACGATCCAGCGCAAGATTGTTAATGTATTTTTCTTTATTATTCCAACCAAACAAAAACCATCGGTTATTGTACTGTTTCAGATAGTAAGGCGAAATCTCAAAAGAGGAAACCGTTTTTGATTTAAAACTTTTGTACAAAATTGTAATCGGCTGCTTATTGAGGATAAACTGATAGAGTGTACTTAGGAATTCGAGACCCTTCAGATATTCGTTAACTTCAAAATCAATAACTTTTTTCTCGGTATGTTGCAGATTTAAGCCCGCATTAATTTTTGTCGTAATTTCCTCAATCCAATCGAAACCGGGAAGATTTTTCATTCTGCTCATTGTTTCCAAGGCTTCTGTAAGTTGTCCAATTTCTTGTGAGGACAACGGTTTCTTAAGGATAGAAAAATCAGGATCGGAATATCTGTAGAAGACCTTACGACCGTCCTGAATGCTCTCAATGGGTGCATCATAACCAGCTTCACTTTTCATGAAATCCATATCGTCAAAAATCTGACGGCGTGATACTGTGGTTTCTGTTGCGTAATGATCTGTAAGAACATTGGAACAATATTCAATCAGATCATTGATGTAGAATTTTTTATACGGATTTGAGAAGCATTTGTCCAATGCTTTATAACGAATAACCGCGTTTTTGTTTTGAGCCATTAATTTTTTTCGTGGAATGGTAAAAATACAAAATGCAATTGAAAGAAAAAAAAGGTAATCCATATAGGGTGTATGGGTGTAAACAAATTTTCCTATTAACACGCTGTAGGATTATGCAACTGAATGAAACGGATATTTTGAAATGTTTTCTTTTACTTTGATTTACTAAGTTTTTTTTGAAAAAAAACAAAAAAAATATTCACTAAAAATTAATTCCTACATTTGCGTCACAATCATCACGAGATCCGCCGAGTGCGGACGCCAACCGAGAGTTAACCCTCCACGGTGGTATAGTATGAGGGCAGTCCTGCCACAATAAAAGGTTTACAATTGACTTTCTACTACGAATGCTCCTGATGGTTACTGTTTAATATCAACTAACATTAGTACCATCATGAAAAACAAGCACGCCTCTGCACCACCAAAGATCTACCCTCGCAGGAAACACCTGGTCACCCTTGAATACCGTACCCCATTGGGAGAAGTGTATCTGGAACTGTATTATGAAGTGATAAAGCATCACAAATTCCGGATATTATCACGGGTGCTGCTGGATGATGAATATGACAGAAATCCGGATATAACCGAATGTCCTTTAAAAGCAGACCCACAAGTGTATGAACTGACGGATCAACTCCGCCTGGACCTCTATGAAATTGTGGAGCAAAAAATTGAAAGAGACCGCTTTACCGATGGGATTCCCCGACTTTACCAGTCCAGCAAGGTCTTCACCCAAAATGACTGGGAGCGGATGAGGGTGCAGTGGACTAAAAAGACGGTGAGTGACTTCACCGGTCCTTTCATCGAATTTCTAAATGAAAATTCACTTTTTCCGCGACCTTATGACCAGGAAAAAGGCCTGTGGACGGCATCGTGTCCCAATGTTTCCAAACATCCGCTGATGCTCAATGTCTTCGAAGAGCAGTTCGGGTGTGGATGGTGCAGAAAGAAGGGAGGTCTGGCAGAACTGAAGGAATGGATGGAGGAAATCGAAAGGTTTAAAAACAAGTAAGTCACCAGGAATTGCCA
The DNA here is from genome assembly GCF_001045435.1 of Chryseobacterium koreense CCUG 49689. Taxonomy (GTDB): domain Bacteria; phylum Bacteroidota; class Bacteroidia; order Flavobacteriales; family Weeksellaceae; genus Kaistella; species Kaistella koreensis. The sequence goes on from NZ_LFNG01000012.1 coordinate 28,685, forward strand.
TCCTAAACAAGCCTCGGTTTCTATCCGGAAAAATGGGATGGATGGGACCGGTCAATCGCCAGACCAATACATCTTCACAACAAGTAAAATATCTTACAAGACGAAATACTGAAAAGAAGTATGGACAGCAGCGCCATCATTGCAGGGCAAACGATGTCTTTAGCAAAACCTGTGGTGCCGGTAGCTAACAGAATTACAACATCTGAGGACAACTAAGTTTCAAAAGCAGTGTACCGACACGAATTCTAAAAAATTCATTAAACAAAAATATTATGAAAACATCTTCTTATCCATTTAAAGCGCAGTTAGCATTAAAATCTGACGCAGAACTTATCGAAACTTTTAACCGGGAAGTAGGAAACGGTGGTTGGGGAAGTGCGCGAGCCGAATTCTTAGCTGCGCTAAAGCAGGAATTTCTGAACAGATCACTTTGCTGCAGCCTGATTATCAACGGCAATAGCATGTCACTATCACGCCGAATAACAATGGATGGAGGCGTTATCAGATTTGCTTAAAATATCTGTATCATTATTTCAGGATTTATTTAGTAACCTGTATAGTTATTTTAGGATGGGTCATAACAGCAAATCAGTCAGTGATGAAGAAGGACCGCTGTGGATCAATGCGCTTTAAGCATGTTTCAAAACGGCATCGAAATTGCGGTCGGGCAACAAAAAAAGGCCTTCGAAACCAATCGAAGACCTTCTGTATTTATCATTGAAATCCTTATCTGGTTTCATAGTACGCCACTTCGGGAGTTCCGATCACCCCGGCCATTTTCATTCTCTTTTTCAAGATTTTGGAGTGTGGGAATTCTTTGGCTTTCTTCATGTCCGTAATATCGTTCACCACCTGCACCATATTGGGGTCATCAATGTTTCTGGCAACCAGCACATCCACCAGTCCGGCCGCATCACGGATGGATTTTCCTTTTTGAAAGCCGGCAAACCAGGTATCGAAATCCTTCACGCGGTGGTTCATAATCATCCATTTGGTTCCGTTGGGCGACGGAACGAAGCGCACCACCTGATAATAGACATTCTTCACTCCGCTCATTTCGCGCATCGCTTCCATGGAATGGGTAGCGTGATTGTTCATTGCTTTTTTGGCATTGGCTACATCATCAACAGTTGCTACGTTCATGATGTAATGTGGTTCACCAATTTTCGAGATGGTGATAAAAGTATCGATTCCATACTGCTTCCGCATCAGGGAATCTTTCAGAAATTGAGGTCTCCAGACATCAAAATCTTTCACCACGAAAGTGGTCTCCACGATTTTGTCCAAGGTGGTCTCATGATGTTGGTTTTGTGCGAAACTGCTGCCAAATGGCATCAGCACGAAAAACAATCCTAAACTTCGCAAAGGATTGCGCATGAATTTTAAAGTTTTCATCGTTATGGGCTTTTGGTTTAAACTACTGATCCTCTGATCAGTTTCTTAAAGTAAAGCTACGACGTTTGACTTTTTTACGTAAGAAAAAAGGATATTTTTTTTGTAACGCTAAAGAAATGTTAAAAAAATAAAGCCCGTGAGAGGATTCGCAGGAAAATACTTTTTACAGGAATTTGAATAAAAACCAATTTCACCCACCCTGCTGATATTCAGAAACATCCGTTTTCAGACCATTTCTGTAATTGCTGATGAAGATTCGGAATAGATGCTGAAGCAAAACTGAAGATGCCACATCATTTCAGACCGGCAAAAAAACCTGTTAAAGAACTGTTAAGAGGTAATCTTATAAACACAGTGATTTGCTCCGGACATCAGGTGATGCACCCGCTCCATTTCAAATTCACTACCGATCAACCGTTTAAAATTCGCCAATTCGGCCCTGCAAAAACCACCACACTCATTCGCAGCCGCCCCAATCGGACAGTGGTTCTGGATCAGGAAATAGTCGCCATTCTCAGTCCGCCATTCCGCCATATATCCCTCCGCAGAACGGATGGCGCACAAACGCTCCAGTCTTTCCTCCAGGGATTTGCTGCCTTCAATTTCCTGCTCATAGCGCTGGTGAACCTGCTGTTCGCGTTCGGTGATCATCAAATCCACCGCATTGTCGCCCAGGAGTTTCTTTACCGACCTCAGCAGTTCTACCGTGACGGTGGCGTGGGCATCCGGAAATTCAGACTGTCCTTTCTTGGACAGCGAGTAATACGTGATCGGCCTGCCTACCCCTTCGGTCTTTTGGGTACTTTTCACGTAATGTTGCTCCGCCAGTTTCAGGAGGTGCAGCCGGGCGCCTTCTTTGGTAATCCCCAATTCAGCCGCCAATGCAGCCACGGAAACCTCGCCACCCTTTTTTAAGATCAGTAAAATACGGTCTGAGACATTTCTTTTCATTTTCCCTAAAAGAACTTGTTAAATTAGATTCCGCAAAAGTAAGTAATCCCAAGTAAAATCCACAAACAACCTCAACAAACTAAAAAAAAACATGATATTAATCCTGTTAATTAAACAAGCAAAACCTTGTTTTATTTATGGCTTAAAGTTATCTTTGCCTAAGAGCTTTAACTCTTATTTAAAGCAAAAACCTAATTTTAAACTATTTTAGTATTATGAAAAAAGTAAAGCAACTTTCAGTATTAGCGATTGCAGCTTTGGTAATGGCCTCTTGCAGCAAAAACACCACCGAGGAGCAGACAACTGCGGCTCCGCAAACAGAAACCACAGCGCCTACTGAGCAAACCGCAGCACCCGCTGAAACTCAAGGTACGGTAGATGTTGAGCTGAATGCTGAAGACGCCATGAAGTTCGACAAAACCGAAATTAAAGTACCCGCCGGAAAGCAAGTCCGTCTTACTTTACATCATGTGGGAACCTTGGCCAAAACCTCAATGGGGCACAATTTTGTATTGCTTAAAATGGGGACAGATGTTGCCGCATTTGCCGCCAAAGCCGTACAGGAAGGAAAAGCTCCCGATTTCGAGGTTCCTGAAAGCCTGCTTCCAGAGGTGATTGCCCACACCAAAACCTTAGGTGGTGGAGAAAGTGCAACGATCGAGTTTGCAGCGCCCGAAAAAGGCACTTATGACTTCATCTGCTCCTTCCCTGGGCACGCAGCACAGATGCACGGAAAATTCATCGTCGAATAATTAGGCGCAAGCAACAAGCTTGACCAAACAGGTTCATCAACAGCAACTCTTACCAATCCGTAAGAAACCCCCTGTTTTTGAACCTGTTTTCATGTGAAAACCTGCACCCATCCTGCACCAAGAAAGCATTGTAGGCATCATCACCTCGCAAAATGCAGTGAATGGGGCATTATGGCAGTATAGTGGGCTGGCTGGTAATGCGGCTTAATGGTCGGTAAAGAAGCATATTTTGCGATACAGAAAGTAAAATTTCTTTTAATAATGCTGTTTTTGAAGCATTGAAGTGTACAAAAGCAGTACAGATTTTACCTTATTGAAATAGTTTTACCCTTTGTTTTATCAACTCACGATACTGAATTTTATTTTCATCATGGAGAAAGGATTGAGAAATCAATGTTGACATTTTCTTTTCTGCTTTGATCAATCTTTTGAAAACATTTTCGATTTGCTTTTCTGAGAGACCAAATTTTAATCCCAAATTGATAAAATCGGTTTTTGTCAGACGATTTTTCTTGCCTCCAATCGTTAAAGCTGTTTCTTCCCTATCTTCTGGAAGATGGAGCTGAACATTTAGCAAATCGTAGGCAGGTGAAAGTACCCAGTTTTCATCCTTTAGAATCAAAGAAAAATTCTTAAGATGCATATCATTATTGCCTGTGATATAACTGAAAATAATAACTTCGTAAAGTCTTAATACGTCCAGTAAAGTATTGGATGAATATTCAATAACTGCTTTTCCTACTTTCTCTACCGAACTTCGATATTTGTCGAAAGCTTCTGTAATTTGAAACATATCCAGCATATGTATTTTTTCGCCATTTGCCGTTCTGTCAATTCTTCTGGTAATGTAAGAAAACTCACCCGACTTTAAGCGTATCAATGACGAAACAACAGTCTGAATACCTAACAGTTCTGCCAATTTCATAGTTAAATGTTCATTCTCGGGCATTTCCGGGAAATTGATATTCTGTGGCTTCAGGATATAATTTCCTCCCAAGGCTTCTAAAACTGTTAATCTTCCTTTTCCACTATCTAAAGTTTCTTTTATAAAGCCTAAGGACAATTTGGGTTGAACACCAGGTACTGAAATAGACGTTTCTATAATTTCCTTCGCTAAAGCTTCCATTTCACCCAAGGTATAATTGAGTAAAGGAGCTGTTGCTGTGCCAAAGATTTTTTTGCAGCATTTGGTGTGAAAATCAATTTCTTGATCTTTCAGATCCTGATAACAAAAAAGACACTTACTCATCGTTATTTAAGTAAAAAGGTTGAACACTCACTGATCCAATACAATTTTTGCAACAAGCTAAAAGCAGTCCCATCCGGTCATTTTTATTAATTTTCCAATTATCTGAAGCAATATCTAAAAGCCATCCCTCTGGAATTAATCCTTCAAAAAAAGGAAACAGCCTCTTCTCCCGATAAACTGTATCCGTTACAGGCATAGAAAATGTGATGAATTGTTTTGGATACTCTTGAATATACATTGCATCATACGAAAATGTATATTCACCATCATTAGTTTCGGTAATGGTCCCTGCAAAAGTGCTGTTGTAAAAAACTTTTCCTTGTCTCATTATTCTATCTCTTTAGTATTTATAGGAATTAGTTTACTGCCAAACATTAAAAGCACCTGATTTACTTTTGCTAAACTTAAGTTTTCTTTTCCTTGCTCTATTTTTCGGATAACAGTAAGTGCAACACCTGCTCTCTCGGCAAATTCTTCCTGGGTTAAATTTGCCTCTTTACGTTTTTGCTTAACAAAATTCGACAGACTACTATACATAATTATATGCTTTTGCAACGATTAATGAACAAATATACAAATTATATGCAAATGAATATAACACAAGGCAATGGAGTTAAATTATATGTTATTGAATATAATTAAAGAGAGTGTTTTTCAGATGTAGAAATAAAAAATATTTATTTTTAAAATAGTGCTTGTTTTCGCTACCATCTCCATTTCTTTTTTGAAGTATCTTCCAAAGTATCTTTATCTACCTGATCTAGTACGCTATCAAATTCATTTTTTGCAGGATTGTTCCAATCCAATTTTCTTTCAGCCCACTGAATCCACTCTTGGTCATCAGGATTTTCAGATTATTTATATTCGAAATATTCCTTTAATACCATAAATTTTTTCCAAGGATGTGCATCATTATAGAAGGCAATGAATTTGCTGAGTTCATCATCTTTTAACTTTTGTTTAGCTTCCTCTATCTTTCGAAGCTCTTGTCGTCTTTCTTCGTCAATTTTCCATCTTCGTCTATTTTCAACCATTTTTTGAAACTCAGTTTCAATTTTGATTAAAATCTTTTCAATCTGATCTTCAACAAGAGATTTGTTAGTATCCGCAAAATCAAAAGTGCCAAATCTTCCAATTTTAACAGCTAATTTACCATTCGCAACCAAGTCTCTGCTTTTCCGGCCTCTTTCATCTATATTGTCAATTGCATTACTTTTTTCTCGAATATGCACCAGCATCTTGTCTTCATCATAAGCCGTAATTGTCATTCCTTCATCACTTAATAGTACTTTATACCCTAAAATTCTAAAGTTCTTAATCAGATTATCCAAAATTCTTAACGAACGAGAAACATTTTTAGGAGAAACTGTAATACTTGGTAATCCTCGGCTTGTACTAATTGTTCCTTTTAGCTTTTCATATGAATTCGGTAATTTTTTCTTATCAAGATTGGATTGTGTTTTTAAAGTAATATCATCTGGTCTGTTCAGTCTATCACCTACTTTTAAAATTAATGATGAGTTATTTTAAATTTTTTCAATAACGGCACTTCTGATTGGGTCCTCAGGAGAAAAATTTTGTTTCAAGACATCAACATTAATATTGATGTCTTTTTCTTCTTCCTTTTTAGGTAAGGGAAACTGAGCTACTTTTTTACCATATTGCAGCTTTTGCCAATAACCAGCAGGGGGAACGGGAATATCAAAATTTTTACAGATTTTTCGTAAGCCATTATCCGACAAATTAAATTCCTTTGCCAGCTGAATCATTGGTGTAGTCCAGACTTTGTCATAAAGTTTTTTCCGCGAAAGTTTGATATTGTTATTCATAGTTTACAATTGCTACATTTTTTGAGATGTTTCTTTCATTACTCTTGTAATTAGTTTTCATCTTTCAGCTAAAAATCACGACATCATTTCTTAGAGCCTGTTTAAAAATTAAATTATAAAAATTTGTATGAAGTATTTTTTTTACAAAATAATTTCATAAAAAAATGATCGTCAGTTGTTTACGTTAAATATTTTTCGTAACTCATTGGTTACTAAACAATTAAGTCGCAGCTGAAAAATTATCCAACCAACATTACTGACAATCAGTGGAAATTTATAAAAAAGACTTTAATTTTCAATGAAAGAAAAAGAAAACATGATTTAAGAACCATTTGGAAAGCTATATTGTACCTTGTGAAAACAGGCTCTTAGAGTATCCTAAAATTCATATTTTTAGAGATTAAAAACAACGGAGTATCACATTTAGCAGTATAAAATATGTCAACAAATGTCAGAAAATGTCAATTAACACTTTCTGTTTTTCATTTATTAATGCGGGTTGTATAGTTGTATTATGGTGCTTAGAAAATAGCGATTACTTTCCGATACAGAACTTAGAAAAAATATTTCCCAAAACCTCATCATTGGTAAACTCACCGGAAATCTCACCCAGGTGTTCCAAGGCGTACCGAAGTTCATAAGCCAAAAGTTCGGTCTGGATTCCCTGCGAGATGGCGGCTTTCACCCGGTTCACAGATTCCAGGGATTTCTGCAAGGCCTCATAATGACGCTGATTGGTGATCACCGTGTTTTCCCCGGTTTTGAGGTTTTCAACGTAGGAAGAGAGCTCCGTCTTCAATTGCTGAAGGTTCCGGTTTTCTAAAGCAGAGATCTTCAGCAGCTTGAAATCAGAAAATGAAAGTCCTGAACGGAGTTGATGGAGCAACCCGGAATATTCGGGATCACCCGCGGAATGGGCGGCATCAGGAGCTTTATCGATCTTTGTAAGACAAATAATGGTTTTCAAATCCGGCCGCATCAATTCATTCAGCATTTGGATGTCGTCGGAAATATCGGTTGAATTGGCATCGACCAGATAAACCAGAATGGAAGCTTTCGCCACTTTTTCTTTGGCTTTCACTACCCCTATTTTTTCAATCTCATCACTGGTTTCGCGCAATCCCGCCGTATCGATCAGGCGAAAAGCGTTTCCGTTGAGGTGCAAAACTTCCTCTATCGTGTCCCGGGTGGTACCAGCAATATCGGAGACAATCGCCCTTTCTTCTTTCAGCAAGGCGTTTAGCAAAGTCGATTTCCCGGCATTCGGCTTCCCAATGATGGCGACTTCCACCCCATTCTTGATCGCATTTCCGTACTGAAAACTTTCGATAAGTGAAGCCAGCTTATTTTCAAGTCGGTTCAAAAGCGCGTTCATTGCACTTCGGTCGGCAAACTCCACATCTTCTTCGGCGAAGTCCAGTTCCAGCTCCACCAAAGAGGTGAAGTTCAGCAAATCGCCCCGCAACAGGGAAATCTCGCTGGATATTCCACCTTTCAATTGGTTCAGGGCAAGTTTTCTGGAGGCTTCATTTTCAGAGGCAATCAAGTCGGCAATAGATTCCGCCTGACTCAGATCGATTCTTCCGTTCATGAAGGCGCGCATGGTAAACTCGCCGGCTTTCGCCATTCTGGCCCCGTTTTTTATCAAAACTTCCAAAATCTTGTTGGCAATATGCGGGGAACCGTGAAATGAGATTTCCACGGAATCTTCGGCAGTAAAAGTTTTCGGTGCCTTGAAAACGGAAACCATCACTTCATCAATCACGTGGTTTTCCGCATCCGGATGAGGGACGGAATGGCTTTGGTTTTCCGATTTTTCAGCGTCTGCATCTACGATATAGCCGTAATGTACCGTGTGGGTAGCTACTTTCGTCAAATCTTTTCCCTGAAAAACTTTATTGACGATTTCAAAGGATTGATCACCCGAAACCCTTATAATTCCTATAGCTCCCACTCCATTTGCCGTTGCCAATGCACAGATTGTGTTTTGATTCATCCTGCAAATTTAGCGAAATTGAAAGAGATTTTTTTCGGCCATTTTCAATCCGTTTTTGTAATTTTGAATTCAACCTTAAAACTTATAATTATGGCTCAACCAAAAACAATCAGCCGCTACCATTTCACTGCGGAATGGGGCGGAAACAGAGTAGAATTCCTTGAAATCAGCGGACTGGACATTTCCGTGGATGTGGTGGCAATGCGAAACGGCAATTCCCGTGAAAATTCGGAATTAAAAATCCCCGGAATCACCAGATTTTCGGAAGTGGTCCTGAAAAGGAATATCATCCAGGGCGACAACCAGTTCTTTGAGTGGATCAATACCAACAATTTCGGAACGGTGGAACGCAGGGATGTGGTGATTCATCTGCTGGATAACCAACACCAACCGATCATGTTTTGGAAATTGAAAAATGCCTTCCCCGCAAAATATTTGGGACCGGTGCTGATTTCCAACGACAGCCATCTTGCCACAGAAAGCCTCATTTTGGCTTATGATGGTTTCCAGATGGAAAAATTCGGGAAATAAAGAAAGTCGGTTCAACGTGAACCGACTTTTTCATCATATCTTATTTTGGAAGCGCTTACAAAGGTTTCACCTGCTCCAGGAACCAGGCCTTCACATCTCCTTCCAAATCGTTCTCTAATTTTTCTTGACACCATTGATGATAATGGTTCAACCATTCTTTTTCAGTCTCGGTCAAGAGAGAAACATCGATCACATTTCTGTCAAAAGGACAAATCGTTAAGGTTTCGAATTCATAGAAACTTCCAAAATCGGTTTTCTTCCATTCTTTCACTGCGATAAGGTTTTCGTGGCGAATTCCGTAATGGTAATCCAGATAGAATCCCGGTTCGTTGGAAACCACCATTCCCGGAATCAATTCTTGCGGATTCATGTCTTTTCTTATGTTTTGCGGACCTTCGTGCACATTCATGAAACTTCCCACACCGTGTCCGGTTCCGTGGTTGTAATCTTTCGCCTCTTTCCACAAAGCCATTCTCGCAAATGCGTCCAGCTGGACACCACGGGTACCTTTAGGAAATTTCAGCATAGAAAGCTGAATCAATCCTTTTAAAGCCAAAGTACAGTTGTGCTTAAATTCATCTGAAACCGCACCTAACGCAAGCGTTCTGGTAATATCGGTGGTTCCTTCCAGATATTGTCCTCCGGAATCCACAAGGATGGAGGACGCGTTGGTCACTTCTTTGCTTCCTTCACTTTTCGCTGAATAATGCATGATGGCGCCATTGTCCAGATAGCCCACAATCGAACCGAAACTTTCGCCCACGAAATTCTTTCCTTCCGCACGGAAACCGCGCAGCTTTTCACCGATCGAAAACTCGGTCATGGCTTCTTTTCCCGCTTGGTGCGTCAACCAATACAGGAATTTCACCATCGCCACGCCATCGCGCTGCATCACGGTTCTGAAACCTTCGAGTTCTGTTTCGTTTTTGATGGCTTTCATCAAATTTCCAGGAACGGGAGCCTTGATAAAGGTATTATTACCCTTTAGATGCTCAAAAATGGATTGGTTGCTGTTTGGTGAAATAAGGATTTTTTCGTCTTTCATGCGGTCCAGTGCCGGGAAAAATTCCTCGTAAGGACGCATTTTCACGAAAGCATCATCCATCTGTTTTCGCGCATCGTGATCCAGTTTTTCCAGGTCCACAAACAGTCCCGCATTATTTTTCGTCAAAATAATATAGCCTAGGAATACGGGATTCGCCTGCACATCACTTCCCCTTAAATTCAAAGTCCATGCTACATCATCCAAACTGGAAATGATATGGGCAGTTGCACCGATTTCCTCCATTTTGCTTCGGATATCGGAAAGCTTATCGGTCACCGATCTTCCCGCTCTTTCGATTGGATGCACAAAAACCGGATTCTTTTTCGCATTGGGGTTTCGGTCTGTCCAGATCTCCTTCAGCAATGGCAAATCAACGAGTTTTCTATTTTTTGCGGTAAGTTTCTCGGTAAGCAATTCCCAATTCGCATTTGAAGTGGCCAAAGCATTCACAGCGACGGTGCCGTTTTCCGGAGTTTCAGAAATAATCCAATCGATATAGTTGGGTGTTTCTTCCTCGCCTTCTTTCATGAGGGTAATTCCGGAATTTTCAAGTTCTATGGCGGCTTGCACGAAATATCTTCCGTCCGTCCATAAACCGGCTTTATTTTTGGTAATGACCACAAACCCTGCCGAACCGGTAAATCCTGAAATCCAAGCTCTTTCCTGCCATTCCGCCGGCAAATACTCGCTCATGTGCGGATCTGCGGAATAGGCGATGAAGGCATCGATATTATTTTCGGACATTTTTTGGCGAAGCGCCGATATTTTTTCTGAAGTCGTCATTTTTTTGAAATTTTGTCGCGTGAAATTACGAAAAAATCGAGGTTTGGCAATGGTAATTTCTAACTTTAAAGGAAATTAACGGTTGGCGGATTTTCAGCATCCCCGTCCTGAACGGTCCCCATTCAACTACCTTAATAAATTTGAAAAGACCGGCAACTTACCGAGTTCCAAGATTTTAAAAAAAAATATGCTGAAAACCAATTCAGCATATTCAAGTTTTTGAAAAAAGTTCCGCTTATTTTTTTCCTGCAGCTTCCAAAGCAGCTTCTTTAGCTTTGAATTCCTGGAACTTCGCGTCGTTTTTGGTGGACATATAAAGCCCTTTCAGCAACGTCACCGCATCGAGGTTCGTGGTGTCGGTTTGATACCATTTCTCTGCATAAGGCAATGCTTCTGCGAATCTTTTCTTTCTTGCATCCATGATTTTATTGGCTGCATCAATCTTTCCGGATTTTCTGGCCTCATTGTAATCATCAATCGCCTTGCCGTCATCTCCCATAATGAGGAAGGTAATGTTTTGAAGGGCATTGGCATAGTTTGGATTAAGTTCGATCGCTTTCAAGAATGCCGCTTTGGCAGCCTCATATTGCGCAGGATCACTTTTCAGCATAATTCCCAGATTGTACCAGCTGTCCACATCTTTTGGGTTGGCTGCAACCTGACCTTTAAGGACTTCAATAAATTCTGCAGATTTCCCTGAACTGAAATAAGCCAGTCCTTTGATATTGACCAGTTTTTCATCATTAGGGAACTTTTTCAGTCCCAGATCCGCATATTTAATTACTTCGTCGTAACGTTTTTCAGTATAAAGTTCATCGGTAAGGTTCTGGTAGATCTGTTTTTCTACACTTGGTGAAGTTTCCACCTTGAAGTCTTTGAATTCAGACGCCTCGCCCAACTTTTTCTGGAAATCAAAAATGGTTTTGTTCATTTTTTCCTGTTCTCCAGACTTTTTGTTGGTCGCCAAATAGTTGGTTTGCACTCCGGTGTAGCCCATTCCGATCAGCTCCTCAAATATCTTGATGGATTCCACATTGTTTTTCCCGTTGGTATATGCGGTTACGGCATTCAACAGGATTGAACCGTCATCACTTCCGGCAGCTTTCAAAAGGTAGTAGGTTTCCTTGAACTTGCTTCCTGAGAGATTAAAATTCTTTTGATTAAAGGCATCGATCGCCATCTTGTTCGCTTTGTCAGCTAAAGGAAATATGGCTTTCTCCACATTTTGCAAAAGCGTAGGGCTGTATGTTTCCTCTTTCAGACCCTGAATTCCGGACGCGTCCGCAGCAGCTTTACCCACGTAGTAAACCCTGTTTTTGGAGGCATCTTTTCCGGAGTAGATCTTATTCTTTGCCAATTCATTGATTTTTGCCAAATAGACCGCTCCTTCGGAAACTTTGCCGGTTTTCACCAAGCCAAGTCCTTTTGCATAGTAGTACTGCTCCTGAAGAGCCGGCTCAAGCAAATAAACATTCCCGTTCATGACGGATTCAGCTGCGGAAACTTGTGCGTTTGCCGTGGCGGTATCTCCTCCGTCAATGGCCTTCACCGCATTGGAGATCTCTTTTTTCTGCGCCAATGCGAAAGTCATCGAAACCACCGCAATGCTTAAAAATATTTTTTTCATTTTTTAATGATAAGATAAGATTGTTTTAAATTCTATTCCTCGGAATCATCATCAGGACTTTCCGAATGTTCTTGGTTTTCTACTGCTCCGTTTTCTGGGGTTTCCTCCTGGTCATCTTTTTTCAGTTCATTGGCCTCATCCATGTCGTTCCCTGCATTTTCATTTGCCTGGGAAGCCTTTTTGAATTCCGGGTTGTTGGAATCAGTGGTTTCTTCATTTCCATCAGTTTCATCTTCTTCCACTTCCTTATCCATTTCCACTTTTGCGATGGCTGCAATTTCATCATTGTTTTTCAGGTTGATCACCTTTACACCTTGAGTATTTCTGCCCATTACCCGCATTTCGTCCATGTTCATACGGATTGCGACACCAGATTTGTTGATAATCATTAGTCCATCATCATCAGTCACGGATTGAATGGCTATCAGATTTCCGGTTTTTTCTGTGATGTTTAAGGTGATTACCCCTTTTCCACCGCGGTTGGTCACCCGGTAATCTTCCACTGCGGTACGTTTTCCGTAACCTTTCTCAGAAACCACCAAAACGGTTTCATTCTGCACATCATTCACAACAATCATACCAATCACTTCGTCTCCTTTTTCCAGGGAAATTCCACGAACACCGATGGAACCTCTTCCCACTGCTCTTGCTTTCTCTTCAGGGAAACGGATGCATTTTCCGTTTTTGGTTGCGATCATGATTTCGGAATTTCCGTTGGTCAATCTTGCTCCCAAAAGTTGGTCGTTATCACGGATTTCAATCGCGTTCACTCCATTCGTTCTCGGTCTGGAATAAGCTTCGAGCGAAGTTTTCTTGATGGTTCCGTTTTTAGTAATCATCACGACATTCATTTGATTCACGTATTCGGAATCTTTCAAATCGTTGGTTCGGATATATGCTTTGATTTTATCGTCCGGTTCTATGTTGATCAAATTCTGAACCGCTCTTCCTTTCGCTGTCTTGGAACCTTCAGGAATTTCGAAAACCCTCAACCAGAAACATCTTCCTTTTTCTGTGAAAAACAACATGTACTGGTGATTGGTCGCGGTCACGATGTATTCAAGGAAATCCTCGTCTCTCGTGGTTGCGGCACGGTTTCCTACTCCACCTCTGCTCTGAACCTTATATTCTGAAAGTGAAGTCCTTTTAATATAACCGGCGTGAGAAATGGTAAGCACCACTTTTTCATCCGGAATCAAATCTTCGATGGACAATTCACCACCGGAATAATCGATTTCGGTTCTTCTTTCATCGCCGTATTTCTCTTTCATTTCAAGAAGTTCAGCTTTGATGATTTCGTAACGTCTTGGTTCGTTGGTCAAAATATCTTCCAAATCCTTGATTAAGTTCATGATTTCTTCGTATTCTGCACGGATTTTGTCCAACTCCATTCCGGTCAAACGGGCGAGTCTTAAATCCAAAATTGCCTGTGCCTGAATCTCCGAAAGTTCGAATTCCTTCATCAATCCATCTTTCGCTTCCTGTGGATTGGCGCTGTGACGGATGATCGCGATTGCTTTGTCCAAATCATCCTGGGTTCCAATCACCTTCATGAAACCTTCCAGGATATGCGCTCTTTCTTTGGCTTTCTTAAGTTCGAATTCGGTCCTTCTCACGATGACCTCATGACGATGCTCCACGAAATGGTGGATAATATCTTTCAGATTCAACTGTACCGGTCTTCCCTTCACCAATGCAATATTATTCACACTGAAAGAAGTTTGAAGCGCGGTGTACTTGTAAAGCATGTTGAGCACCACATTTGGAATCGCGTCATTTTTAAGTTCGTACACGATTCTCATTCCCTGCCTGTCAGATTCGTCACGGATTTCATAGATTCCGGGAATCTTTTCTTCCTTCACGAGTTCCGCAGTTCTTGCGATCATTTCAGCTTTGTTCACCTGGTAAGGAACTTCGGTGACGATGATGGCGTTCCTGTTTCCAACTTCCTCGAAATTCACTTTCGCACGCAAAACAATTCTACCTCTTCCGGTATGGAAAGCATCCCGAACTCCGTCATAGCCGTAAATAATTGCACCTGTCGGGAAATCCGGAGCGATGATGTGTTTCATCAGCTCGTCGATGGTGATATCATTATTGTCGATATAGGCCACAATCGCGTCGATACTTTCAGAAAGGTTGTGCGGCGCCATATTGGTCGCCATTCCCACCGCTATACCGGATGCACCATTCACCAAAAGATTTGGAATCTTCGTCGGAAGCACGCTTGGTTCCGTCATGGAATCGTCAAAGTTATTTTGGAAATCCACGGTTTCTTTATCCAGGTCGGCAAGAATCTCATCGGAAATCTTCTTCAGCCTTGCTTCGGTATATCGCATTGCTGCAGGCGGGTCACCGTCCATAGATCCGAAGTTACCCTGTCCATCAACTTGCGGATAACGCAAACTCCAAGGCTGCGCCATTCTCACCATCGCATCATAAACGGACGTATCGCCGTGTGGATGGTACTTACCGAGAACATCTCCAACAATCCTGGCTGATTTTAAATATTTTCTGTTTGAAAAAACGCCGAGTCCGTACATACCGTAAAGAACTCTTCTGTGAACGGGCTTCAAGCCGTCTCTTACATCTGGTAACGCTCTGGAAACGATTACCGACATAGAATAATCGATGTAAGAGGATTTCATTTCATCAACAATGTTGATAGGAATTAACCTTTCTCCTTCTTTTTGCATAATCTATTTTAATGATTTGAAAATCAGAATATTAGTTGGTATTTTTGATTTTCCTGAATTTCGATTTTTATAACGTGCTAAAATACGAATTTTTTCCCGATTTTTGCCCAATAACTTACTAACAAACATCATAAATAAAGTTAAAAATAATGAGCATTTTAAGCATCACTTTCCATAGCACAGAAAACATTAAAAACGACTGGGAAAATTACCTGGAAAACGAACTTCATCAGATGGTTGAAAACCTCTTCGATGTGGAGAAATACATCCTTTCGGAAGTGAACAGCGAAATGATCAACGAGGGCACCAATACGAACCTGCTATTGGTTTTTGACGATGATGAAAAACGCCTCGATTTTCTGGAAATTGAAATAAAGAACATCGAGGAAAGAATCACCGAAAAATTTGGTGAAGAGGTGATGGTTTTTGTGACTTTTCTAAATCCGCGTAAAAGTAGATTTTAGTTTTTTCCGAAAAAAAACGTGCATTGGTGGTTAAAAGTAATTTCCACGAATGCACGAATATCTTTTTTGGAAAAATTTCCTTAGCTCCTCCTGCTCATCAGAATTCTAAGAATATACCAAAACAGCAGCATCACCGACGCAAACAGCTGCAAAGATGCACCGACATACTGGTCAGTGGAATAGGTATTTTTCAGCTTGCTGGTTTCATAAAGAATGGATGCGGACGCCAAAATGACCTAAACTTGCCGAAGCCTCAAACGACCTCCAAAAAACGCATGGTATCCAAATGATCGGCATAGGTATCCAAACCGGGATTTTGAGCTTCGCCGAAATTGATGGAATTCAGTCCCAATGCAGGATCCGCAACAATTGCCTGGATATTTTCCTCATTGGTCGCAATGAAATCTTTCACGGCATCCAAACTTGAATATCTTGAAAAATTAATCACGGACAGCGGCGAAAACAGTCGCTCGTCCTCTTTCAGCATCACGAAATTATTGTCCCAAAACTTCTCCTGGTTCAGCAGATAGATGGCCCGGTTGTATTCGTAATTATTGGCATAACTGTGGTGATTGATTATTTCTTTAAAATTCAAGAAATTCTCAAATAATCTGTCGATTTTAAAATCTTCAGGGATGAAAATCCTGGTCACATTTCTGCAGCCCAAACCAAAATACCGGAAAATATCTTCCGCCAAAAGCTGGAGTTGCCCATCGGTTTCGTCGCCTTTCAAAACCGCGATAGAGGTTCTGTTTTTTCTAATGACGCTCAAGTGGTCCTTAAAATAATATTCCAGATATCTCGCTGTATTGTTGCTTCCGGTGGCAATCACCGCATCGAAATTCGCTAATCTTTCGGTCAATTCATAGCGCACATTTCCTGCGGAAAACCCATTCCATTTCTCCAACAAATAAGGGATCATCCGTTTATCTTTTGACGAAAGTTTAATCATCGGTATATTTCCACTCAGCACTACCGAAATCACATCGTGGAATCCCACCATTGGAATGTTTCCCGCCAAAATCAATCCTACTTTTTTAGGAATTTTAGCGATTTGATAATTTGAAAGCCATTTCTTTAAATTCTCCTCAGTGAGCAAATTAGCCCATTGCTTTAGGGCAAATTTTTGATTTTCGATGGTAAACCAGGAGTTTTCAATTTCCGATTTTCTCAATATTGTATAGCATTCTTCATCGATTTCATCATAGTTTTCAGATTCTTTTTCTAAAAACGCTTTGATGAAATCACTTAGCTTGCAAAGTCCTGAAATTTGTTTTTCTATTGTCATTTTTGGAGAAAATTGTCGGATTTTTCGTAATTTTGTGCAAATTTATAAATAATATATTAGCAATGGCTATCAGAATAACCGATGAATGTATAAACTGCGGTGCTTGTGAACCAGAATGTCCAAACAACGCAATTTATGAAGGAGCAGTAGATTGGCGTGCTTCCGATGGAACCGCCCTGAAAGGAAAAGTAGTGATGAAATCCGGTCTGACCATAGATGCAGATGAGCCCCAAGAACCAGTTTCTGATGACATCTACTTTATCGTAACCGATAAGTGTACCGAATGTAAGGGATTCCACGAGGAACCGCAGTGTGCTGCAGTTTGTCCGGTGGACTGCTGTATTCCAGATGAGGACCATGTGGAGACTGATGATGAATTACTGGCGAAAAAAGCCTTCCTTCACGGCGAATAATATTCCGCTCACTATTGTGGGCGATTTTTTTTAAAAAAGATGTTAGAAAAAAAAGAGTGAAGCAAAAAAAACTTCGCTCAATCATCTTCGCCTCAGGTTTTTTCCGGCCCAATAAAAAGTTGATATCTAAATCACAAAAAAAATAAAAATGAGTAAAAAACACAATTTCAGCGCAGGACCATGCATTTTGCCGCAGGAAGTTTTCGAAAAATCAGCACAGGCGATTTTAGATTTCAATGGAATCGGCTTGTCTATTCTCGAAATTTCACACCGAAGCAAAGACTTTGTGCCGGTGATGGAAGAAGCGAGAGCAATCGTAAAACGTTTGCTGAAACTTGGTGACGATTATGAGGTGGTTTATCTGGGAGGAGGAGCAAGCCTTCAATTTTTAATGGTGCCTTTCAACCTCATGAAAGCGGAAAATGGAAAAGCGGCCTATTTGGATACCGGAACCTGGGCGGCTAACGCGATTAAGGAGGCAAAACATTTGGGACAAGTCGATGTGGTGGCTTCTTCCAAAGATGAAAACTATTCCTATATTCCGAAAAATTATACGGTTGGTGAAGGTTACGACTATTTTCACTGCACATCCAACAATACCATTTACGGAACCCAGATGAAAACTTTCCCGGATGTGCCCACTTCTTTGGTTTGTGATATGAGTTCGGATATTTTTTCCAGGGTTTTGGACTTTTCAAAATTCGATTTGATTTATGCGGGAGCTCAGAAAAATATGGGTCCTGCCGGAGTGACCATGGTTTGCGTGAAAAAGGATATCTTGGGAAAAACCGGTAGAAACATTCCATCATATCTGGATTATTCGCTTCACATCAAGAAAGAATCCATGTTCAATACCCCGCCTGTGTTTCCGGTTTATGCAACACTTTTAACGCTCCAACATTTAGAAAATAATGGCGGAATAGCAGCTGCGGAAATCAGAAACGAAGCCAAAGCCAAACTGCTCTATGGTGAAATCGACCGCAATCCAATGTTTGAGACTTTCTGCAAAGAAGAAGACCGTTCTTTAATGAATGTTTCTTTCAAATTGACCGACGAATCCAAAAAAGAGGAATTCGACAATGCTTGGAAAGCAGCAGGAATCAATGGTTTGAATGGGCACAGAAGTTTGGGAGGATACCGGGCAAGTTTATATAATGCTCTTCCAATAGAAAGTGTTCAAGTTTTAGTGGAGGTGATGAATTCCATCAAATAAGAATTTCAAATTTTGATTTAGCACAGTTCAAGTTATTATAATGAGAGTTTTAGCAAACGACGGAATTTCCAAGGCAGGTGAAAACGTACTGAAAGAGGCCGGAATTGAGCTGGTGGAAGCAAAAGTTTCCCAGGAACATTTGGCCCACTTTATCAATGAAAACCAAATTGACGTTTTATTGGTAAGAAGTGCCACCAAAGTTAGGCAGGATTTGATCGATGCTTGTCCTTCCCTGAAAATCATCGGAAGAGGCGGTGTTGGGATGGACAACATAGATGTGGAATATGCGATAGACAAAGGGCTCTATGTGATCAATACCCCGAATGCTTCTTCCAGATCGGTAGCAGAAATGGTTTTCGCCCATTTCTTTTCGTTGGCAAGGTTCCTGCATGAATCCAACCGGATGATGCCTCTGGAAGGGGAAACCAATTTCACGGCGCTGAAAAAATCTTATTCCAAGGCCCACGAACTCGAAGGCAAAACTTTGGGCGTTATTGGTTTTGGTGGAATTGGTCAGGAAGTAGTGAAAATGGGGATTTCTTTAGGTATGAAAGTAAAAGTGTTGACCAGGACACCCCATACCAAGACGTTAACCCTTCAATTTTTTGATGGTCAAAAGTTGAATTTCGAGGTATCTTCCAATAATAATATGGACGAATTCCTGAAAGACACTGATTTCATCAGCATCAATACGCCAAAAACCGACACGTACATTTTAGACACCCCACAATTTGAAAAAATGAAGACGGGCGTTTTCATCGTGAACACCGCAAGAGGTGGCGTGATCAATGAAGTCACCCTACTCGACTATATCGAATCGGGGAAAATTGCAGGAGCTGCGTTGGATGTTTTCGAAAACGAACCTACTCCCGAACTTGCGATCCTGATGAACCCCAATTTGTCACTTTCGCCACATTTGGGAGGGAACACGCTGGATGCGCAAGACAAAATCGGAGTAGAGCTTGCTTCGCAAATTATAGAGATTAAAAAGAATTTATAAGAGCCTATGCCTATATTTAGACCTTTTCGCGGCGTTCGTCCGAGTGATGATTACGTCGAAGTTTTTCCCACACATCCTTTGGATAACTTCTCTCAGGAAGAGATCAACAAGAAAGCCCAGGTGGACTCATCTTATATTCAGATGATCAAACCTTTTGTGGTAAGCAAATCGAAAGATGTGGACCGAAATTTAAGGAAAATCAGGACTAATTTTGAAGAACTTTTGGAGGAGAAAAAACTCGTTCAGGACAATTCGTCCTACTATCTTTATGAACAGTTTTTGCCCAACAAAACCGTATTTCGCGGACTGCTTGGTTTGGTGAGCGTGGAAGATTTCCGAAATGGGAAAATAAAAAAACATGAATCCACACTGACCAGCAAGAAGGAAAAACTAGCCTATTATCTGGAAAAAGTAAACATACAGGCGGAACCTGTTTTGCTCACCTACATGGCGAATCCGAAAGTGGAATTGCTGATGAACCATGAGGAAAAAAATGTCCCAATCCTGAACTATTTGGATGACAGCGGAATACGCCACAAAGTCTGGAAAATAGACAACCGATTGAAAATGCAGCAATTTAAGGAAGTTTTGGAGCAAATTGATTCCTTCTACATTGCCGATGGTCACCACAGAATCGGCTCCACCGCTCTGAATGCCAAAAACCTTCGCGAAAAAAACAAAAAGCATACAGGAACCGAGCATTACAATTACGTTTACAGTTTCATCGTTTCCAACCAGTCCATTAAAATCCATGATTACAACAGACTTTTGGCAGATTTAAACGGACTCACCGAAAACCAGTTTCTGAAAAAAATAGAGAAAAACTTTTTGGTTCACAACAAAGGCGAAACTCCCTATTATCCATCCCAAAAATTCCACATTTCGATGTATTTGGGTGGAAACTTCTATTCGCTCCACGTAAAACATGATTTGCGGAAAAAACAAAGCGAAATGAACGATTTGGATCATTTTCTTTTGGAGGAATTTGTTTTTAAAGATATATTGGGAATCGACGATCCCAAAACTACAGACAAAATCACCTATATCAAAGGAAATTCCGGAATCCAGGGAATTATGAGCATTAAAGAAAAAGTAGATTCCGGCGAATTCAAGGTTGGCTTTGGGATTCATCCGCTCAGTTTCAGTGATCTTCTGAAGGTTTCCGACAAAAACATCAAGATGCCGCCAAAGTGTACCTACATTGAACCGAAATTGGTAACAGCTTTGGTGATGTATGATATGAAATAATTTCTTTACATTTGAATCTCAATTCTGAATACGAACAATGAAAACAGCCCTCATCAAAATACTTCCGCTCTTTCTGGGCGGATTTTTATTTGCTCAACCCAAAGCAGACTCCATCCAATTCAAAAATATTTCCGACGAAATTCTGGTAAACAGTACCGCTTATGAAAACCTGCGTGATTTAACCAAAAACATCGGTCACCGACTGAGCGGTTCCGCTGCTTATGAAAAGGCGACAGATTGGGCGGTTCAAAAACTTAAAGAAGCCGGTGCCGACAAAGTCTGGAAGGAAGAAGTGATGGTTCCGGTTTGGGAAAGAGGAAAAGAATCCCTCCAAATTAAAACCGAGAACGGCACATGGAAACCCTTAAATATGCTGTCACTGGGAAATTCTGAAGGTACCAAAGGAAAAGATGTGGAAGCTGAAATCATCTTTGTGAAAAACCGGGAAGATTTCGACAAGCTCCCCGAAAGTCAAGTGAAAGGCAAAATCGTTTTCTTTAATTATGCCTTTAACCAAAAATTCATAAATACCGGACAAGCCTACGTAGATGCGGGAATCTACCGACGATCCGCAGCAAGTTGGGCCGGAAAAAAAGGCGCCAAAGCAGTGATGATCCGTTCGCTTTCTTCAGCTTTCGATGATGTTCCCCACACCGGTGCGATGCGTTACGACAAAGACGACACCGCGAAAATCCCGATTGTGGCAATTGGGGCAAAAAGCGCTGAAGAGCTTGAAAAAGCCTTAAAAACACAAAAGATTTTCGCCAAGCTGAATTCCAACTGCACCATGAAGGGCGAAAAACTTTCGCATTCCGTGATCGGTGAAATTACCGGAAACAAAGACCAAAGTGTCATCGTGGTGAGCGGGCATTTAGATTCGTGGGATGTTGGCGAAGGCGCTCATGACGATGGAGCCGGAATCGTGCAAAGCATCGAGGTTTTGAGGACCTTCAAAAAACTGGGCATCAAAAATAACCACACGATTCGCGTGGTCTGCTTTGCCAATGAGGAAAACGGAGTTCGCGGCGGAAACCAGTATGCCGAAAACATCCAAAAGAAAAATGAAAAGCATATCTTCGCTATAGAAAGTGACGGTGGCGGATTCACTCCGCGCGGAATTGCTTTGGTGATGAGTCCGGAAAAAAAGAAAGAAGTGCAATCCTGGCGAAACCTTTTCCTTCCATATGGCGTTTATCATTTTGAATATGAATATGCCGGAACCGACATTGAACCGATGAAAAAACTCGGTGTTCCTTTAGCAGAGCTCGTTCCCGATTCGCAAAGGTATTTCGACATTCACCACACGTCGGAAGACACCTTTGAAAAAGTAAATCGCCGCGAACTGCTTTTGGGAGCGGTTGCGATGGGACAGCTGATTTGGATGGTGGATGAGAACTGGTGAGATGATTATGAATGCGGATTTTCGATAGTTATCGGAAAGCGCAATAATATTTTAGTTACAGTGAATTATCAGTAATTTTTATAAAAAGCGACGTGACAAAAACTTTTGTTATTTTTCTCGTTTATTGCAATTTGATTTTATTTGGACAGAATAATTTTCAAAAAATCGATAGCATCGCAAATTCGAAAAAGTATCATGGAAATCTTTACACTCTTGTAAATGATTTAACGCAAGACTTTGGTAGTGATTTAGAAAAAACCAGATCAATTTATTCTTGGATAACGGCAAACATTCGCTATGATTACAAACTGTTTAATAAAGGTAAACGCACCATAACTTTCAAGTGTAAAAACCAAGAAGATTGTTCGATAAAAAAACAAGAATTTGAAAACAATCTTATACAGGGCGTTTTGAGGAAAAAAAGAGGAATTTGCTCCGGATATTCCAGCCTTTTCAAGAAAATGTGCGATATCGCCAAGATAAGGTGTCAAATTATAGACGGATTTGTTAAAACAAAATCTTACCACATTGGAAATACCGGAATTTTAGACCATTCGTGGAATGCCGTCATCATAGATAATCAAACTTATTTCGTGGATTTAACATGGGCAGCGGGATATTGTGAAAGTAATGAAAAAGGAAAACTCACGCAATTTGTGCAAAAAAAAAATGATTTCTATTGGTTTACCCCAGTTGAAAAATTTACAGTTGATCACTTTCCAAAAAATCCCGAGAAAATTCAAGACTTTCAAATTTCAAAGGAAGATTATAGAGATCAACCCTATATTGCAAAAGAGATCGTTCCGTTTATTGAAATTCAATTTCCAAAACAGGGAATTCTAAAGCCAAAGATTGGGGATTCCATAAATTTCAGTTTTAAATATCCTGAAAATATCCATAAGATACAGATCAATACAAATCTAAAACGAAATCCAAAATTTTATTTTACAAATAAAAATGGTGAAAGCGTTTTTAATCAAAAAGCATACCTAAAACAGGATTATGTTGATTTTCAGAACATAAACGGTTTATACCGATTTTCATATTTTGTGGAAAATGATGAGTTGAGATATATCGAAATTCTATTTGATTATAATCTAAAAATGAAATACCTGGTAAGAATTGAAAATTAAGATGCGAAAACCTCCATTCCATAAAAGTGTAGGAAACGCCATTCGCGGCGTGATCTGGATGCTGAAATCCGAACGGAATTTCCAGCTGGAGGTTTTGGCTTTGGCCATCAATCTTTTTCTCATTATTTTTTTAAAATTGCAAACAGCCGATGCCGCGCTGATTCTTTTGGTCTGCTTTGCAGTTTTAAGTCTGGAAATCCTCAATACCTGCGTTGAAAAAATCTGCGACATCATTCAGCCGGAATTTGATGAAAGGATTAAAGTCATTAAAGACATTGCCGCCGCTGCAGTTCTGCTGATGGCGTTTGCTTCGGTTTTGGTCGGAGTTTTGGTGTACTGGAAGTATCTTTTCTAAAATGAAAATTCTCCATGAATTCCACCGATTCTTCACTATTTTAGGTCCTCAATCCGGTTCAGAACCGCAGTTGTTCGTTATTCCGAACACCGTGCTGCTAAGCGAAGCATCTGTTTAATACGCAGGTAATTCCCAAATAATATTTGCACATAGCGGCAATCTAACTTGAAAAACCCTCAAAGGAAGTTCTCGCCGTATCATAACCGATGTCGAAAATTTCGTGCAGCCGTTCCGGTTTCCGCTCAAAAGTTCCGTACTGAGACAGTTTTTTTGAGGTAATCAGCCAATCACAATAAGCGAATTTGTAAAATTCTGTGCGGTAAGAAAGCAGGTCATAAGAACGGGAAACCACTGCTCGAATCGAATTAAGATGTTCAACAGTAATTTCCTGCGGTGGCGAAACGAAAACGCCGATCATCTTTTCACATTCATGCTGGATGATATCAGCCGGAAAATTGTTCAGCACGCCACCATCACTGTACATTTCATCTCCCACGAGATATGGGGTTGTAATCCCGGGAATGGAACAAGACGCGATAATGGCGTCGATAATCTTGAAATCCTTTTCAAAAATCTTCTGAGTTCCGGAAACAAGTTCTGTAGCGACAATTCGTACGTCTTTCTTCAAATCACCAATCGCCATGTCATGAAAGACCGGTTCCAAATAATTGCGAAAAATTTTCGAAGAAACCAATCCAGGTTTATTGAAGGCAAAATGCCGCCAATTAAAGAAATACACCGAATGGAAAAAATCCAGAATTTCTTCCGGAGATTTCCCCACCGCATACATCGCACCCACGATAGATCCAGCACTGCAGCATGCCAGGATTTCCGGCTCAATATTTTTTTCATTCAAAAACTTGATCACTCCCGCATGTGCGACACCTTTTGTTCCGCCTCCGGATAAAACCAGTCCGAGCTTTTTCTTTTCCATATGTAATCAAAAGTAAGAAATATACAAAAAACGACTACTACTCTGTGAAGAAAAAGATATGCAGTTCCTTTAATTCATCAGAAAAAAAAATGATGATGATGGTGTTCTCCATCAAATATCAAAGTATTACTATAATTTTTCCTGGCAAAAGCGTCAAATAAATTTCAGATAAACTGTTTTTAAGAGCATAAATTCTTCAAAACAAAAACCACCGAATCATTCCGATGGTTTTATTTATTTATAAAAAGAACTTCGTTATACTAAACTCTTTACTTTTTATTTGCTTCAAATCAAATATGAATCACCTCACCATAAGCAGCGGCAACCGCTTCCATTACAGCTTCCGAAATAGTTGGATGCGGGTGGATTGATTTCAGGACTTCATGACCTGTGGTTTCCAGTTTTCTTGCTACAACCGCTTCTGCAATCATATCCGTAACTCCGTCTCCCACCATGTGGCAACCGAGCCATTCACCATACTTAGCATCGAAGATCACTTTGATGAAACCATCGGTATCGCCGTTTGCAGTTGCTTTTCCGGATGCAGAGAATGGAAATTTCCCCACTTTGATTTCGTAACCTTTTTCTTTCGCTTGTTTTTCAGTCAAACCAACGGATGCAATTTCCGGATGGCAATAGGTACAACCCGGAATATTTCCATAATCAATAGGTTCCGTATGCAGTCCCTTGATTTTTTCAACACAGGTAATTCCTTCTGCGGAAGCAACGTGCGCTAAAGCCTGAGTCGGCAAAATATCGCCAATTGCATAATATCCCGGAACTGAAGTTTCATACCATTCATTGACCAAAACCCTTCCTTTCTCGGTTTTAATTCCCACTTCCTCGAATCCTTGACCTTCGATATTTGCAGCGATTCCTACTGCGGAAAGTAAGATATCCGCCTCCAAAGTGATGTTTCCGGTTGCGGTTTTTACATTGGCTTTCACGCCGTTTCCGGAAGTATCCACCGATTCCACGGAAGCATTCGTCATGATTTCGATTCCTGATTTTTTCAGTGATTTTTCAACGTGTTTAGAAACGTCTTCGTCTTCCACCGGAACAATATTCGGCATAAATTCCACGATGGTCACTTTCGTTCCCAACGAATTATAGAAATCCGCAAATTCCACTCCGATTGCGCCTGAACCAACTACAATCATTGATTTTGGTTGTTCCGGAAGATTCAAAGCCTGTCTGTAACCAATCACTTTCACCCCGTCTTGAGGAAGGTTTGGCAATTCTCTGGAACGCGCACCAGTTGCGATAATGATATGTTGACCGGAATATTCAGTGGTTTTTCCTTCTGCATCCACTACGGAAACCTTCCTACCTTTTTGGATTTTTGCGGTTCCCATGATGACGTCGATTTTGTTTTTCTTCATCAGGAAAGAGATTCCGCCGCTCATTTTCTGGGCAACACCTCTACTTCTCTGGATTACTTTTGAAAAATCAAAACCGGGATTCTCCACTTTATTTAAACCGAATTCCTCGGCTTTTTGCAAATATTTGAAAACATGTGCGGATTTCAGCAAAGCTTTAGTGGGAATACATCCCCAATTTAGGCAAATTCCGCCCAAATTTTCTTTTTCGATAATGGCCGTTTTGAAACCCAACTGTGCCGCTCTGATTGCGGTCACATATCCACCGGGACCACTCCCGATGACAATGATATCGTAATTCATCAGTTAAAAAATTTAGTGCGAATTTACGGAAAATTTCTGAGCATTAATGCATGATTGGTCCAAGTTGAAAATGAGCAACGCATAATTTAATAATTTTTTAAATTCAATTAACGCGTTGATATACAATTAGTTTTTATTTTTGCTTTCTCGTAACACGAAGTCTTATATGATGAAATATACCCTGACAAACCGAAAGAAAAGCATTTTTGCAAGGAATAACTCAGATTTTGTAACCTGGATGCGAAAAAGTGATCTGCAACATTGGAGTTCCAATAAAGAGTTTATCGATGGTTATAGCCGCCGGAAATCTTTATTTGAGAAAATATTTTTGAGCTCGGAATCAGAGGATTCTTTTGTAAGTGACCTGATAAAAAATAAGCTTTTGGAAATTTCTAAACCAAAAGCCAATTTTTTAAGCGTATTAAAATTCTAATTTAAATCTTTGGGAATTTTACAGGATCGTTTTCATAAAACATTCCATAAATTTTCTCCACCATATCATCCGCACTTGGCTTGCTGAAATAATCACCATCACTTGCATAAGCTGGTCTGTGATTTTCTGCACAAATCGTTAACGGATCTGAATCCAAATATCTGAATGCTTTCTGTTTCTCCAAAATCTGCTGCAGTATGAACGCGGAAGTTCCACCTTCCACATCTTCATCAATCACGACTAGGCGGCTGGTTTTTTTCACACTTTCTGCAATTTCATGGGTTAAGTCGAACGGAATCAATGACTGCACATCAATCACTTCCGCAGATATTCCCAAATTCTCGAGTTCGTTTGCAGCATCCATCACCACTCTCCAAGTAGAACCATAAGTCACCAAAGTCACGTCATTTCCCTCTTTGGTAATCTCCACTTTCCCGACAGGAACAGTGAATTCACCCAAATTATCGGGCTGTTTTTCCTTCAATCGATAACCGTTTAAAGTTTCCACGATCACCGCGGGTTCATCGCTTTGGAGCATGGTGTTGTAGAAACCGGCAGCTTTGGTCAGGTTTCTTGGAACCAAAATATTGATTCCTTTTGAAAGATTTAGAATTCCTGCCATTGGCGACCCGGAATGCCAAATCCCTTCCAAGCGGTGTCCGCGGGTTCTGATGATGACCGGCGCTTTTTGTCCTCCTTTTGTTCGGTATTGCACTGTAGCCAAATCATCGCTCATTCCTTGCAAGCAATAAAGAATATAATCGAGATATTGGATTTCCGCGATTGGTCTCAAACCGCGCATTGCCATTCCGATTCCCTGACCGAGAATGGTTGCTTCGCGGATTCCTGTATCGGCAATTCGCAACTCGCCATATTTTTCCTGAAGTCCTTCCAAACCTTGATTCACGTCACCAATATTTCCGGCATCTTCACCGAAAACCAGTGTTTCAGGATATTTTTCGAAAATCTTGTCGAAATTGTTTCTGACCACTACTCGTCCGTCAACGGTTTCGGAACTGTCCGTAAAAACCGGCGGAACTTCTTTCACATTCGCCGCTTTCCATTGGGATTGGGAATAAAGGTGAGAGGAGTAATTATCTTTTTCAACTTTAAAAAGTTCGTCAAATTTCGTTTGAAGATTTTGTCTTTCAGCCGTTTGATTTCCTCTGGTCAAGAGCAAAACCTTTCTCGCCAAATGGAAAACATCTTTCTTCGCAACAGAGATGATTTTATTGAAACGGTCTATTTCAACAGAAATTTCCGGATTTTGAGATTTGCAATTTTCAACCAATGGAAGAATGGCGTCCTTAATTTCTTTGATGGAATTCTGATAACTTTCCCAAGCTCTTTTCTGGCCTTCTTTCACCCACTTTTTCGCTTCTGAGTCTATGGAATCCAATTCTTCGGCAGTTGCCAAAACTTCCTCTTTTCCTTCGATCTCAATGGAATAGTTCAAAATCCATTCTTTAAATTTCGCAAGTCCGTCGAATTCGGTTTCCCAATTCAAACGAGCTTCATTCTTATATCTTTCATGAGAACCTGAAGTGGAATGTCCTTGCGGTTGGGTAACTTCCACCACGTGAACTACTACTGGGACAGACTCCGTTCTGGCGAAATGTTCGGCGCGAGCATAGGCATCCAAAAGCGACGGATAATCCCAAGCTTTTACCTGAATGATTTCGCAGCCCTGGCTTTCACCTTCTTTTCGCTGAAAACCGGAGAGCATTTCGGCGATATCCGCTTTTGCTCTTTGATTTTGAGTGGGAACGGAAATTCCGTAACCATCGTCCCAAATGGAAATAATCATTGGAACTTGCAATGCACATGCGGCATTTAGGGTTTCCCAAAAATGTCCTTCCGCCGTTGATGCGTCTCCAATGGTTCCGAAAGCGACTTCATTTCCATTATTTGAAAACTTTTCCGAACCTTCGAATTTTACTGATTTATAGATTTTTGAAGCTTGTGCCAAACCTAACAATCTAGGCATTTGTCCGGCAGTGGGAGAAATATCTGAGGAGATATTCTTTTGATTCATCAGATTCTTCCAGCTTCCATCTTCGTTTAGGCTTCTGGTCGCGTAATGACCGTTCATCTGTCGTCCTGCTGACGCGGGTTCGCGCTCCACACTGGTATCTGCATACAACTGCGCAAAGAAACTTTCTACTGTCAACGCATCAACCGCCATTGCAAAGGTTTGGTCGCGGTAATATCCGGAACGAAAATCACCATTTCTAAAAACCTTTGCCATCGCCAGCTGAGGCAATTCCTTCCCGTCTCCAAAAATTCCAAACTTTGCTTTTCCGGTGAGGACTTCCCTTCTTCCTAAATAGGACATCTCGCGGGAAATTCTTCCAAGTTTGTAATCTTCTAAGACATTTTTTTTAAAATCCTGAAAAGAGATTTGTTGGGTTTCAATATAGGTTTCTTCCATAATAAAGGATATTTCACAAAGGTACGAAAATAAGGAAACTTGGTGAGATACCAAATAAATATTGAAAATCTCCTATTTCCATAAAAAAGGTTCTTCCATGGAATTAACCACAGAAGAACCAAAACACAAATGATGAAAAAAAAAAAAAAAATTGTTATAGTATGTTATTTTCTTGGAGGTGGAAGAATCTCTCCATCCGCATCTGAAATGGTTGGAGCACTCTGCCCTTCGTTCATATTTATAGTTGTACCTTTGTATAATGACTGGTTTGAGGAATCTTGAGCTCTTCTCAAAGTTGCTGCTTCTTCTGGTGACAATACATCATCTGATTGTCTGCAAGATTGTAATGTAATTGTAGTAAGAACTACTGCTGATAGGATTGCTATTTTTTTCATGTGAATTATTTTTGACAAATGTATGGCGGATCCAATACTCCCTGCAAAAAAATCAACCGTTAGTTTATAAAAAATCACACGAATATTTTAAATTTTATAAAGATTTTTTAAAAAATTTACAGTATTATTGTAAAACAAAAGAATCATTCAAATATATATAACTAATAATCAAAGTGTTAGCCTTTTATGCGGTTGAAATATATATTATCGTTTTTCCTCCTATTATTTCTGTTATTTTTCACCCATTTCCATGCTCAAAGTGTCAAAATTGATAATTTGACCAATGAAGAAATTGAAAAAAAGATTGACAGCTATAGCAATAATCCCTCAAAAATGTGGGAACTCATTAATTTCTATATCAATAAATCTAAAAGGGAGGGTAATGATGAGGCCTTATTTTATGGATATCGGTATGCAAGTATGTCGAGTTCTTATCCGGTGAATCTGAAGTATGCGGACAGCGCGCTTATTACTGCACAAAAGTCTAAAGTCAAAAAAATTCTGTTGGACGCTTATCTTAGCCGCGGTAATATCAATATGGCTGAAGAATTCTATCAAAAGGCACTAACTGATATTCTTATTGCGAATAGATTGTCGCAGGAATATGGTAACACTTATATCTTTAATAAAACCATATATATTATAGCCCAAAATAAAATATATCTTGGCCAATATGAAGATGCAAAAAAAGAATTATTGGTATGCCTTAAATATTTTAAAGATAATCTGAAAAATAAAACCTCACTGGGAAGGAATTACCAGATGTACTACATCTATTCGCTGATGAGCCTGATTGATACCAATACAAAGTTAGGTCAATTCAGCGGAAACGAGGCGCTTTTAAGAGAAGCTTTTGATTACCTCAAAAAAAATAATCTTTCGCAATATGTCCCCTACTTCATCACTTCCGAAGGAATCACCGCTTATCATCTTAAGGATTATAAGACTGCAATCTCTAAATTTTCTGAGGCCTTAAAATTATATAATGACCAATGGGAACACAATACCGAGATTTTTTATTTAGGTTTATCCTATTGGCAAATTGGTAAAAGGAGCTTAGCCATAAAATACCTGGATGAAATCGACAAACATTATAACAAAACAAAAAAACTCGACCCACAGTTCAGACCTGCGTATGAAATATTAATCAAATACTACCATTCTAAAGGAGATACCGAGAAACAACTTGAATATATTAACAAGCTCATGGTCCTGGACCGGTCTTACGAAAAAAACTACAAGTATCTTTATCAAAGAATCGTTAAGGAATACGATACCGAAAAACTGGTTGCAGAAAAAAACAGGATTGAAAACACCCTCCAAAACCAAAGATCTTTCTTTATTACGGTATTCAGCTTACTGATGCTCGGTTTTTTAGTATTTGGCTTCCGGATTTATAGAGAAAAACAAAATTATAAAAAGAGATTCGAGGAAATCCTTTCCCAGCAGGACACCATACGTAGCAAAGAGGAAAAACCACGTGAAGATCTTACCGATAATTTTTCCAAGGAAAAATTCGACTATGATTTCTATAATAAGATACCGGGACTTAATCCAATTTTTGTAGAGAATATTTTGACGCAACTGGAAATTTTTGAAAATGAAAATAAATTTCTCAATCCTCAGCTCTCACAAAAATTGCTCAGTGAGGAATTGGGAACCAACTCCACCTACTTCTCCAAAATCATCAATACCTATAAAGGAAAAACTTTCACCCTGTACATCAATGACCTCCGTTTGGATTACATTATTGACCAACTCCGGCATGACGTAAAATACATTAATATGGATGTTAAAGAACTTGCCTTCATCGCGGGATTTTCCAGTACTGAGAATTTCTCTGATAATTTCCGAAGAAAGTTCGATCTGAAACCTTCAGTCTTTATCAAGATGATGAAGGAAAAGCTATAGCCTTTCATTCCTGGGATTTGCAAAAAAAAAATCGGAGTCAATTTTTGACTCCGATTTCTGTAAAACGTAAAATTTAAAATTATAAAAAACTATTTTTAGCGTTAATAATTTTCTTATTGATCTAATTCTTTCAAGTAACGGTCTATGATTTCAAAAGATTTCTTCTCGTCCGTCAAATTCACCATCACCCGTATCGAATTCGCAGTTGGCGTGGTGGTAAAAGTCAGGTATTTGTCATTCAACGATACCGGGATATTTTCGGCTTCCAGTTTTGATTTAATAATCTGAATTTCCGCCGGCTGATCACTTTCAAACACGGGAACCTTTATGATTTTTTCCATATTCTTTACTTTAAGGAAATAAAATTACGAAGAATTAATCATAAACAGACGTTAAGATTTCTTAAAATTTAAATTCAAAGAGATCTGTCATCTCCATCTAAATTTTTCCGATATTATCTGCAATCTTGTCCAATGCCAGTTGGATTTCCTCCTTGGTCACATTCAAATGCGGACGGAAACGAATGGCGCTGTCACCACATGCCAAAACAATCAAACCGTCATCATAAAGAACTTCACGCATCCTGTCGCGGTCTGCTTCGGTGGGCAAATCGATTGCGCACATCAAACCTCTTCCTCTCGCATTTGAAATTTTATCCGGGAATCTTTGTTCCAGTTCTTTCAGACCTTCCAAAAGATAATCACCAACAAGTCTTGCATTTTCTACAAGATTTTCATTTTCAATAACTTCCAAAGTCAATTTCAACCTCATCATATCCATAAAGTTTCCACCGAAAGTAGAATTGATTCTGGAACTTTCCCGGAAGACATTATTTGGAATCTCGTCAAATTTTTCCTTGTTTGCCAGAATTCCGCAAACCTGGGTTTTCTTGCCGAAGGAGATAATATCCGGTGCGACACTGAAATGTTGGAATGCCCACATTTTTCCGGTCAAACCTATTCCGGTTTGAACTTCGTCAAAGATTAAGAGCACTTCATTATCATCGCAGATATTTCTAAGCCCCACAAAAAACTCGTCGCGGAAATGATGGTCACCTCCTTCTGCCTGAATCGGTTCAATGATGATGCACGCCACACGATCCGGATTCATCAGAATGGCTTCCTGGATTTGCATCAAGGCAAGATTTTCATTCTTAATGGTTTCCTCCAGATTTTCCTCGGTAATCGGGAAATTCAAATGTGGGTTCAAAATTCTTGGCCAGTCGAATTTCGGGAAATATTGGTATTTTCTAGGATCGGAAGTGTTGGTCAAACTCAACGTGTAACCACTTCTGCCGTGGAAAGCCTGTTTGAAATGGATGCAAATATCACCCTCGGTTTCTAAATCTTTTTCAAAGTTTTTTCTGGTTTTCCAGTCGAAACATGCTTTCATCGCATTTTCAACACCCATGCTTCCGCCTTCGATGAAGAAGCAGTACTGCAATTCTTTTGGGATGGCTACTCTTTCGAAAACCTCCATGAAATCGGCGAATTCCTGAGAATAAACATCGGCCAAAGTCGGCTTGTTTACCGCCAGTTTACCGAGCCAGTCAGAATGTTTTACAAGATACGGATGGTTATAACCGATCGCTGCGGAAGCAAACATGGAAAACATATCCAGAAATTCTTTTCCGGTAGTTCTATCGTGAATCCAGCTTCCGTGGGACTTTTCCAAATCCATCACAAAATCAAATCCATCGGCGAGCATGTGTCTGCCAAGTATTTGTTTCACAGTGTTGGTCGGTTGTGGGTGAGATGCAATTGCGTCGTTCATATTATTTCTATTTTGTTTAATGTATTAATGGGATACGTGTTTTGGGTTTGGTGTTATGGGTGATCATGTTAAAGTAGTTTCCAGCGATCAATATTATATTTAAAAATTCACAGATGAAACATATAACTTCCGAAGGAAAATTCACTAACTGATCTAAAAAATTTACAAATCAAACCTAATTCCTTGTGCCAAAGGAAGATGCGTACTATAGTTAATGGTGTTGGTTTGTCTTCTCATGTAGTATTTCCAAACATCAGAGCCGGATTCTCTTCCGCCGCCGGTTTCTTTTTCGCCGCCGAAAGCACCGCCGATTTCCGCGCCGGATGTTCCGATATTTACATTGGCAATGCCGCAATCCGAACCTGCCTGTGAAAGGAAAAGCTCTGCTTCACGAAGATTCTGGGTCATGATCGCTGAACTTAATCCTTGCGGAACATCATTCTGCATTGCGATCGCGTCTTCCAGTTTCTTATATTTGATCAGGTATAAAATTGGGGCAAAAGTTTCGTGCTGCACGATTTCAAAAGAATTTTTCACTTCCGCGATGCATGGTTTCACATAGCAACCGGATTCGAAATTTTTTCCTTCCAAAATTCCGCCTTCCACTATAAATTTCCCACCTTCTTTTTTGCATTTTTTGATGGAATCCAAATATTGCTGAACTGCATTTTGGTCGATTAAAGGACCAACATGGTTTTTCTCGTCCAAAGGATTTCCTATTTTCAATTGTCCGTAAGCTTTTACCAAGCGGTTTTTCACTTCGTCATAAACAGATTCATGAATGATCAAACGTCTTGTGGAAGTACATCTTTGTCCGGCAGTTCCCACTGCTCCGAAAACGGCACCAATAATCGACATATCCAAATCGGCATCTTTAGAAATGATAATAGCATTGTTTCCCCCTAATTCCAGAATTGATTTTCCGAATCTTTGGGCAACATTGGTTCCCACAATTCTTCCAACTCTTGTGGAGCCCGTGAAAGATACAAGTGCAATATTTTTATCATTAACCAATTGATCACCGATTTTGTGGTCGCCCACAATCAGGTTTGAAATTCCTTCCGGAAGATTGTTTTCCTTTAATACTTCGGAAATAATATTTTGGCAGGCAATGCCGCAAAGTGGTGTTTTTTCAGATGGTTTCCAAATCGTGACATTTCCGCAAATCCAGGAAAGCGCATTATTCCAACTCCAAACCGCCACCGGAAAGTTGAATGCCGAAATAATTCCCACAATTCCGAGCGGATGATACTGTTCATACATTCTGTGTCCCGGTCTTTCGGAATGCATCGTGAAACCGTGAAGTTGACGAGAAAGCCCGACTGCGAAATCGCAGATATCGATCATTTCCTGTACTTCGCCCAATCCCTCTTGCAGAGATTTCCCCATTTCATAAGAAACCAGTTTTCCCAGATCGTCTTTTTTCTCCCTTAATTTATTGCCAAACTGGCGAACCAATTCCCCCCTTTTTGGCGCAGGAATCATACGAAATTCCGCGAAGGCAGATTTTGCCGTTTCAATTACTTTATCATAATCTTTAGAAGCTGCAGATTTCACTTTGGCGATCAATTTGCCGTCAGTTGGTGAATAAGATTCTATCAAATCCCCATTGGCAAAGGATTTACCGCCAGAACAAACCCCTTTGTTTTCTTTTGAAATCCCTAAATTTTTAAGTGTTTTTTCGATTCCGAAATCGTTGATTTTTTTAGACATAATTAAAATTAGATTGGTCTCTAAAGTTACAGTTTTTATGCAACTTTGCAAAAAGAGTTTATCAAGATCGACTTCTGACACAAAAAAGCGCTAACTTTGAAAAAAGTTTTGAAATGGAAGATTTGCAACCCGAAAACACTCCGGAAACGAAATGGAAAAAGTGGTTCAAACGCGTGGGAATCGGCGGATTGATATTTTTCACGCTGAAAGGAATTGCGTGGTTGTTCGTGTTCTATTTCGGGGCAGAATTGTTCCAGGATTGTGCAGGGAAATGAATTTCATGACGAAGCTTCCGGTTTCTATCGGAATAGTTTTCAGCATTGAAAATGAATGTAATGCAAACAATTTGAACTCTTTTCCCTCATTGCATCCATTGGGAAAAAACTAATGAAGTTGCTGTTTCACCACCCAGTCCCGTTTCTTAATCCAATACTCCACATTTTCTCTATTCGGTTCTCCGTGGTATGCCACTGAAATGTTTCCCATATTTTCTGCACCCAACCTTTCCATAGCTGTTCTGGAACGCCAGTTTGTTGCTCCAACATGGAATTTCACCAAATCCACATATTGGAAAATATAATCCAGCATGAGTTTTTTGACTTTTGGATTGAGTTTAGAACCCCAAAATTTGGTTCCGTAGAAAGTGTAACCAATGAAAATTGAATTTTCATTTTGGTCAAAATCGTAAAACCTGGTGCTTCCCGCTACTTCATCGCTTTCTTTGTCAATGATCAGAAACGCTCCGCCGGAAATCATCGCGCCCTCAAAGAAATTTCTGAAAACCTCCTTTTCGAAACGGTTCTTGTTGGGATGCATTTCCCAGATTTTCGGGTCGGATGCCACTTCATACAACCTCCCAAAATCATTTTCCTGAAGGGGAAGTAATTTTACGATTTCATTTTCTAAGGTGGGCTGGAGAAAATTCTTCATTGAACTTTTTTTTCAAAGATAAAAAAAAGGAGTGATTTAGTGAGGTAAATATCTATTACTCCTGCCAAACGAATCCAGTTTAGACCAAGATCTTTTTCCTTTAATCTTAAAACAAAAGTGCTTTCTCCAGTTCCAGCAGTTTTTGTTTTCGCCAGATTCCGCCACCATATCCGGTGAGTTTGCCATCACTTCCGATGACGCGGTGACAGGGAATAATGATGGAAATTTTATTCAATCCGTTGGCATTGGCAACTGCCCTAACCGCTTTTGGATTTCCCAGAATTTTTGCCTGTTCCAGGTAACTTTTGGTGGTTCCGTATGGAATTTTTCTCAAGACTTCCCAAACCTTTTTCTGAAAATCCGTTCCCACCGGTGAAAGTGGAACGGAGAAATCTTGCAGGTTCCCTTCAAAGTATTCGGCAAGTTCCTTTTCCAATGTATTGAAATGGGGATTTTCACCCTGTACAATATTGGCGTTGAAATGTTTCGAGATTTCTTTCAATTCTGTGGGAAGCGCCTTCCGGTCAGAAAACTCCAGCATGCAGATTCCGTTTTCATCGGCACAGGCAATCAAAGTTCCAAGCGGTGTTTCCACTCTTTTTAGATCCACAATTTTTTCTGCCTGCGATTTTTTTGGAGAAACGCCAAAGATGTTTTTAAAACTTTCACCAAAACCACTCAAACTTTCGTAGCCACTGTCAAAAGCGGCATCAATCACATTTTCACCATTCTGCAGTTTCTTAAAAGCAGAGTTCAGTTTAAACATCCTTTGAAATGCCTGAAAAGTCATTCCGTGATTTTTCTGAAACCATCTGCGCACCGTGGCAGGTTCCAAACCTCGAAGAACTAAATCATAATCCTTGAACTTCAATGCCGGATTTTCAGCGATTTCATCCAATAATTTTTGAATAAATTCCGGAGTTTTTCCAGGATTTTCAAGTGGTTTGCATATTTTGCATGGGCGGTAACCTTTCAGAATAGCATCTTTGGTATTCGTGAAGAATTCCACGTTTTCAAACTTTGGTTTTCTTGCAGTACAGGTTGGTCGGCAGAAGATTCCGGTTGTTTTCACGCCCATCCAGAAAACGCCCTCGAAATCCGGGTTTTTGTTGAATGAAGCATCGTACATTATTTGCGCAGATAAATTCATGAGTAATGAGTAATGAGTAATGAGTAATGCAAATTTAGTTTTAAATGCATTTCCGTTCAACCGAAAAATTGACAAGTATTTTTAATAAAAAAAAGTGAACCGAAGTTCACTTTTTGCTATTTTTTTGCAGCGGCGTCTTTTTCAATCTGCTTGATTTCTTTTAGTTTATCTACAATTTTAGCAGCGGTTTCTGGATTCCCGGTTTTCAGCGGAACCACCACCTTTGTGAAATCCCACTTTAGCACCAAATCAATTGCATTATCATCAACCGGCTGCAGCGCAATTTCGAAATATTCCTGCTTTTCAGACGATTTTTGAACGGGAACCGTCACATCTGCGACGTTCTTTTTTTCGTCGTATTCATAGGCTCCCCATTGTTGGGAATCCTTATTCAGGATCACTTTCCATTCTTTTTCCTGTGGAATAATGAACAGTCCGTAAGTTCCGGCGGAAACCACTTTCCCACCAAAATCGATTGATTGCGCGAAAGTAATTTTCGTGGATGAATTCGCTCCTGCCCGCCAAACTTTACCGAAAGGAACGAGTTCGCCAAAGATTTTTCTTCCTTTCACACCTGGTCTCCCATAATCAACGGTAATTTTAGCCATTGAAAATTGCTGTTCCACAGTTTGCCGCGGACTCGCCGCAGGAAGGTTCCATTGTGAATAAGCCAAGGTAGAAACCACGCAAAATGCAGAAATAATGAGTTTTTTCATAAGATTTATTTTTGATAAAGGTAATGAAACTTCCCTCATTTCATGAAATCTGTACGAAGGTATTTTGAAAATTTCTGCAATCCACATCAGTTCCGAATTAGATCATGCGCACACCACCCTATTTTAACATCTGCACATTCACTGCCGCAAAACCTTTTGGCGATCTTACTTTTTCGAACGATACTTTATTTCCCATTTTCACGGGATGCGCGCAATTGCTAAAGTGGAAAAAAAGATTTTCACCGGTTTTCGGATGATTGATAAAACCGTATTCTTTCTCGGAATTCACGAAGGATACCGTTCCAGATTTCACCGGACTCTCGGCAATCAACGGCGCCGCTCCCAATTGAATATCAGACAATTCCACATCCACGTGATCCTCTTCACTGGGCGGAGTTTCTACCAATCTGCCAAATTCATCGACATACATAAACATTTCTTTAAAGTTCTTGCCTTTATCGTTGTTCAGTTTACGTTCTTCTCTTCTTTTTTCTTTTTCCTGTTGTTTCTGTAATTTCTTTTTTTTGAATTCTTTTTTTATAAAAGTTTCAGACATACTTATAATTATTTTTAAAGGTTAATAAAATTGTTTTCTAATTCAATCCACATCAGAAAGCGAATGAGCGACCATTTCCTGTTGTGGTGATTTGTTCTGAGATCATATCGGCATGCTCCTTCAGATAGCGTATCGGCAAACTCGCCATCTGCTTCACCGAAAATTCTGCGGGAATATTCACTTCAATTGGGTTTTTAAGGAATTTTCTGACAAACTCCTTCACTGACTTTGAAATATTTTCTGTGTAGAAAACAGACTGCGCTTTGGGCGGAAGTCTGTGCAGGATGTTTGAGGTTTCCTGCAATAAATCCAGTTCGTCAAGTCCGGAGACAGTCGCGATGACCACCGTTTCGATTTTCGAAAAATCACAATGCCCCTGCAAAACCAGGTGGTGAAGTCTTTCGGGAGTCGCCATCAAAATATCCGGTCCTTTTCGGAGCTGATAAATTTGCGAACCATTCAGCTCACCATCTAAAACAGCGAATTTCGAAATCGGGAGATACTCACTGAATATATCAAAATATTGATCCACTTTCATGACTTCTTCATTGGTTGCGCAAATAATCAGCACTCTGATATTGCGGTGGTCCACCATATTTTTCTTCATCATCTGGATGATGGGAATCACGAATGACGCCACTTTTTTCCCGTCATTTTTCGTTTTGCAGAAAACGTCTTTGTTTGAAATGATATTGGGGATCATTTTTCTTTGGATTTCTGTTGGCCTTCCAAAACCTGCCTCAGTTGAAGCCCTTATGATCGGGTTGATCACATTCAGGCTCTTAAAATTCATTGGTTCCATACACATTATTTTTTCAGCTTTTACAAGAACGGATAAGGTACGGAAAAAAATCGTGAAAACCTAATTTCACGATTCAATGCTTAAATATCACCATATCTCAATGGTTATTAAATTCTCCGATTTTGGTTTGATTAGTAGAAAAAAATCTATTTCGCCATCCTATAATGTTTGACAATTTTATAGATAATGATGTAAAAACCAGTCGCAACACCGATTCCTGAAATAAAAAACACGATGAAAGCCGGCCTTAATTCCTTCATCATGTCTGCGAACAATATTTCCGGATGATGCATTTGCCAATCCGCCTTCAAAACTCCGGCAACCAAAAGAGCCACCCAGAAAATAAAAAGACTGATATTCAAGGTGAAAAAAGCGAATGTGAACCTTTTGGCGGAGATTTTTTTTTCCTTAATATTAAAAACATCAAATATAAAAGAAAGCAATAAAAACGAATTGATTCCGATCGTGGCTCCCATGGTATGTGCAACTGTGATATGCGTTCCGTGCGTGTAAACATTGATCGCGGGAACCGACATGGCAATCGCTACAGCCAGGGTCAATAGAATCCAGATATCTGCCGAAAGTAAAAACCGGTAGGAATAAAGGTGATAATTTTTCTTGGCCGTGGTCAAAGATGAGCGCCAAAACCAAATGATTCTGCCCAACAAAATAAGTTCCGTCATACTCACTCCGTATCCGATGTACTGTACAAATTTTGGAGTCGGAAGCGTGAAAATATGGTGACTCCAATTAAACATCAGGTTGAAAAGGCCGAGAAAATAGAGCAAGAAACCGATTTTGGAATAACTGTATTTTTGGTTTCCGCTGATTTTATCCATTAAATAAATACTGCTTCCATAAATCAACTGATTCCAGGAACCGACCATGGATCCGTAAGACTTCCATTGAATGGTCATGTCTGAAACAATATTTGAGCGGAAAAATGGGATCAGCCAAAGATAGGATTCAATGAAGGTAAAAAGAAAAAAAGTGGCACCGGTCATCCACATCCACATGTAAACCGGGAGCTTTTTGAATGAGTGAATCGATTTGAAGACATTGATGATAAATAAAACCCAACTCAGTCCGATAGGAATTGCCAGTAAAGGATGAAATTCCCAATATTCCCTTCCGCCAAAAATTCCAAAAAGATAGGTGGTCAGAATTAAGACCGTTGCACCCGAAAAAAGATAAAACTGAATGTCCATCAATGTTTTGGAGAAAATTGGTTTTTCGTTTCTTTCTGCCAAAAAACTGTACACAGCGCCTACTGCACATGAAATAATCCAAAATACCGCTGCAGTGACATGCAGCGGACGAACTTTTTCAAAAGACAAATCTTCTTTGAGCAAACCTGGAACCAGATATTGGAGCGCACCCATCAATCCAAATAAAAGTGCGAATCCCAGCAGAAACAATCCGAAAAAGAAAAATTTGTGTGCGGGATTATTTTTCAGGTTGTTCAATGGTTCCATCATAATTAATTTTTAATTGGCTTGGTCTCCCGATTCCTGACTTGTCGATACTTTTCAGATATTCAGTGAGATCTTCAACTTCCTGGTCGGTCAATTTAAAATCGGGCATCGTTTGAGTCCCGGATTTTAAGAATGCTTTGATGTATGCTGTGCCTCTTTCGGAATAAGTATTGGTGAGATCCGGCCCTAAATATCCGCCAAGACCATAGATTTGATGACAGCCGGTGCAGTTTTTTTCCTGCCAAATGCGTTTTCCTCGGTCGGCAGAATTTCCGCCAAACGAAGAAAAGTCTAAATTCATACCGTATAATGAAAAGGTATAGATAAAAAACAGTACCGTCAGAAAAACAAAAATCAATATCTTGTTATAATCTTTCATCAATAACTTTTATTGAGCAAATCTATGAAGAATTATGTATCAGGACAAATTTATCTGAATAAAAATTATGCTTGTCATTAGTTAATTATAGAAATCGATTTTCGCAACATTAAGATCAAAGTAGTGTTTGGAATTAAGAAAAAACCTCACCGATCAATTGACGATGAGGTTTTTATTCGCGGTAGAAATTCAAATTTACATGCGCTCCATTTTAAAACTCATACTTTCGATTACTTTCAGTATCGCTTCCACCGTATCCATGGAAGTGAGACACGGAACACCATTTTCTACAGAGGTTCTTCGGATTTGGAAACCGTCTCTTTCGCTCTGTTTTCCTTTGGTAGTGGTATTTACTACATACTGCACCTTTCCTTTTTGGATGAGATCAATCAGGTTGACATCATCTTCACCGATTTTGTAACCGATTTTGGTTTTCACACCGTGCTCTTCAAAAAACTTTGCAGTGCCTTCTGTAGCCCAGATTCTAAAACCAATTTCCTGAAACCTTCTTGCGAGTTCCGCGGCTTCAGCTTTGTGTTTGTCTGAAACGGTGAAAAGTATCGCACCGTGAAGCGGCATTTTCCTTCCGGCACCAATCATTCCTTTATAAAGTGCTTTCTCCAGCGTGGAATCTTTGCCCATCACTTCTCCGGTAGATTTCATTTCCGGACCTAGGGAAACATCAACCTTCGTTAATTTCGAGAAAGAGAAAACCGGAACTTTTACATAAATTCCGTCTTTTTTCGGAACCAGTCCGTTTTTGTAACCTAAATCTTTAAGTTTTTGTCCCAAAATGGCTTTGGTCGCCAAATTCGCCATCGGAACATCTGTAATTTTTGAAAGGAAAGGAACGGTTCTGGATGAGCGCGGATTCACCTCGATCACGTAAACATTTCCTTCATACAGAACATATTGAATATTCATTAAACCAATGATATTCAGTCCTTTTGCCAATCTTTGGGTATAATCCACTAAAGTTTCAATCTGTGTTGCGGTAATATTTTGAGGTGGATAAACCGCAATGGAATCTCCGGAGTGAACACCCGCTCTTTCGATATGTTCCATAATTCCGGGAATAATCACCGTTTCTCCATCGGAAATCGCGTCCACCTCTACTTCTTTTCCGGTCAGATAACGGTCGATCAGGATCGGGTGTTCGGAATCTTCTTTCACCGCGTTGGTCATGTAATGGTCGAGTTCAATTTCGTCGTATACAATCTCCATCGCTCTTCCTCCCAAAACGTAACTTGGCCTAACCAAAACGGGAAAACCGATTTCCTGTGCGATTTTGTGTGCTTCCTCTTTCGTGAAACACGTTTTGCCGAGCGGTTGCGGAATTTCCAGTTCGCGAAGGGCGCTTTCAAATTTATTTCTGTCTTCGGCACGGTCTAAATCTTCTAGCGAAGTTCCCAGAATTTTCACGCCGTGTTTCGCCAATTTATCAGCAAGGTTGATTGCGGTTTGTCCACCAAACTGCACCACGACGCCTTTCGGTTTTTCAAGTTCGATGATGTTCATCACGTCTTCTTCCGTCAGAGGCTCAAAATAAAGTTTGTCTGAAATGGAGAAATCCGTGGAAACGGTTTCAGGATTATTGTTGATGATGATCGCCTCATAACCCATCTGTTTGATGGCCCATACCGAGTGAACTGTGGCGTAATCAAATTCCACGCCCTGTCCGATCCGGATCGGACCAGAACCGAGTACGATGATTTTTTCTTTCCCAGAAGGAACGCTTTCGTTTTCATCCTCGTAAGTTCCATAAAAATAGGGCGTTTGGCTTTCAAATTCTGCGGCGCAGGTATCAACCATTTTGTAAACCGGCATGATTCCGTTTACTTTTCTGAGCCTGAAAATTTCTTCTTGGGTTAAGTTCCACAAAGCGGCGATGCTTGAATCTGAAAAACCGAGTTGTTTTGCTTTCCGAAGCGTCGTTAACGCTTCAGCCGCTATCAATGATCCTACAGGTTTATTTTCAGCAATCACCTTTTCAAAATCAATCAGTTTCTTGATTTTATAGATGAAGAATTTGTCAATCTTGCTCCACTCCACAATTTTTTCCCAATCGTAACCGCGTCGCAACGCGTCACCGATGATGAATAGCCTTTCATCGTCACAGATTCTGATTCTTCTTTCGATTTCTTCTTCGGTCAGTTCTTCTGCCTGTTTAGATTTTAGGCCGATATGCATTAAACCGGTTTCCAGCGAGCGGATGGCTTTTTGCAGACTTTCCTCGAAATTTCTTCCTATGGCCATTACTTCGCCTGTTGCCTTCATTTGGGTGGAAAGCCGTCTGTCGGCGGTTTCAAATTTGTCGAAAGGAAATCGCGGAAATTTCGTCACCACATA
This sequence comes from Chryseobacterium koreense CCUG 49689, assembly GCF_001045435.1. Lineage (GTDB taxonomy): Bacteria > Bacteroidota > Bacteroidia > Flavobacteriales > Weeksellaceae > Kaistella > Kaistella koreensis. The sequence goes on from NZ_LFNG01000012.1 coordinate 71,684, forward strand.
ATCCAAAGCCGGTTCGAAACATGCGTAAGTCTTTCCTGTAACTGGATTCATGATTTCATCCAAAGTCAATCCTACTGCAATTTTTGCGGCAATTTTCGCAATCGGATAACCGGTCGCTTTACTGGCCAAAGCCGATGAACGGGAAACCCGCGGGTTGACCTCGATCACATAATAGTTGAAAGAATGTGGATCCAGTGCGAGTTGCACATTGCAACCACCTTCAATTCCTAATGCTCTGATTATTTTTAAAGAAGCGTTCCTCAACAACTGATATTCCCTGTCGGAAAGTGTTTGCGATGGTGCCACCACAATGGAATCCCCGGTGTGGATACCTACCGGATCAATGTTTTCCATATTACAGACCACGATAGCGTTATCGTTTGCATCCCGCATCACTTCATATTCTATTTCCTTAAAGCCAGCGATGGATTTTTCCACCAGACATTGGCGCACCGGAGAATATTTTAAGCCCAAATCTGTAATTTCGTGGAGCTGGGTTTCGTTGTCTGCGATTCCTCCTCCTGTTCCCCCCATTGTAAAGGCGGGGCGAACAATCACGGGATAACCAATTTTTTCAGCGAAAGCAATCGCTTCTTCAGCGGTGTGCACTATTTCGCTATCCGGTACGGGTTCGTTTAAATCCTTCATCAGTTCCCTGAACAAATCTCGATCCTCCGCTTTATTGATGGCTGAAAGTTTAGTTCCTAGGACTTCGACTTTACATTCGGCCAAAACTCCCGATCTTTCAAGTTCTACCGCCATGTTGAGTCCGGTTTGTCCGCCAAGCGTAGGCAATAGCGCATCCGGTCTTTCCTTGCGAATGATGTGACTCACAAATTGAAGTGAAATGGGCTCGATGTAAACTTTATCAGCGATTTCCACATCCGTCATAATGGTAGCCGGATTAGAATTGATAAGGATTACGCGGTAACCTTCCTCTATTAGGGCGAGACACGCCTGAGTTCCTGCATAATCAAATTCCGCAGCTTGACCGATGATGATCGGGCCAGAACCGATTACTAGAATTGTTTTGATGTCTGTTCTTTTCATTTTTTGTCCTCCCTACATTGCTCCAAAGGAGTGAATATTTTCGGGGCTTTTTTATTAGATTTTATTTTTCGTTTTCCACAATTTGTATTGGTGGTTATTTTGGTTGAACCGCTTCGTGGTCCGCAATTTTCACCATTTATTTCCGATTTTTTTGGGGGTTGAATTTTTTTCCAAGAATATTTTTCAACCAGTTCAATTCCGTCAGATTTTAAAAGATTTTAATATTCAACTTCATTTTTTTTTAATGGTGTCGTTTTTAGTAATGATGAAATTGCCAATCGTATCTTTTTCACTTTCAGAATGGGTAAATACGGCATAACTGCTTTTCCATTTTCAAATTAAAACCTTATCCAATCTTTGAATTAAAACTTTTCATTAAGTCGATAAACTCATCAAACAAATAGTTTGAATCTTCCGGACCGGGACTTGCCTCCGGATGGTATTGAACGGAGAAACAAGGATGAATTTTGTGCCTGAAGCCTTCGTTGGTTCTATCATTCAAAGCAATGTGGGTTTCTTCCAAATCTGTGTTTTTTAAACTTTCGGAATCTATGGCGTATCCGTGGTTTTGAGCAGTGATTTCCACTCGGTTTTTGTCGATGTAGAGCACAGGGTGATTTCCTCCTCGATGTCCGAACTTTAACTTGAAAGTTTTCGCACCACATGCCAAACCGATCAATTGATGCCCGAGACAAATCCCGAAAATTGGCACTTTTCCCAGCAGTCCGTTGATCATTTCCTGAGCACCTTTCACGTCTTGCGGATCACCGGGACCATTAGAAAGCATTACGCCATCTGGATTGATCATCAGAATCTCATCAGCGGTGATGTCCTGGGAAACTACCGTAATGTCGCAATCTCTTTGAGAAAGTTCGCGGATAATTCCCAATTTGGACCCAAAGTCAACCAACACCACTTTGAAACCTCTTCCTGGAGCGGCATACGCAGTTTTTGTGGAAACGCTTTCCACCTGATTTGTTGGAACCACGAAAGATTTCAATTCGGTGACCACCTGCTTTTCGTCAGCCTCCGCATCTACGATTTTTCCTCTTACAACTCCCTTATTTCTGATGATTCTGGTCAGTTTTCGGGTATCAATTCCCTGAATTCCGGAAAGCCCTTTTTTCTTAAAAAGTTCATCAACCGTCATCTGGCTACGGAAATTGGATGGAAACTCACACAATTCTTTCACAATCAGACCTTTCATGGCCGGTTCCATGCTTTCGTAATCATCTCGGTTGATTCCGTAATTTCCGATCAGTGGATAAGTCATGCAAACCAATTGGCCGCTGTAGGATGGGTCAGAAATCAGCTCCTGATAGCCGGTCATTCCGGTATTGAAAACGACCTCGCCTTCGGTTTGCAGATTCGCGCCGAAACCTTCACCGTGAAACACTTCGCCGGATTCTAATATTAATTTCTTTTTCATTTTTTACGTTCCCTTATCCTCTCCAAATCTTCTTGTTGGCAGAGAGTGGAGAGAATTGCCGGGATTTAAATTTATTTCATTTTTATTTCAGATTATTTCAGTCAAAGTGCGGCAGGTTAATTTACTTCCCCAATTAACATGCTTTTGTAAACTTTCATTTCCAATTACTCAAACTCGAAGCCTCTTTTTTCCAAGGCATTCTTTAAAATAGCCATTCTTGCGAAGACGCCATTTTCCATTTGTTTGAAAATTCTTGAACGATTTCCTTCCACCAGATCGCCATCAATCTCCACACCTCTGTTTACCGGTGCCGGATGCATGATGATCGCATGATCTTTCATCATTTTTTCGCGCTCTTTGGTGATGCCGAATTTTTTGTGGTAATTTTCCAGGGAAATCCTCATTTTCTCGTCGTGTCTTTCATGCTGAATCCGAAGCAGCATCAACACATCTACCTCTTTCACCAGATCGTCAATGGATTGGTACGTTCCATTAATGATGGTCCCTTCATCAAACCATTTTTCAGGTCCTGAGAAATAGACTTTAGCACCCAGTTTTCTTAAGACTTCCGCGTTGGAATTGGCTACTCTGCTGTGTTTCACATCACCCACAATTCCTACTTTCAAGCCATCAAATTTTCCGAACTCTTGCTGAATCGTCATCAAATCCAACATGTTTTGTGAGGGATGATTTCCGGTTCCGTCACCGCCATTGATGATAGACATGTCAATTTCTGAGAGTTCATCGTAGAATTTCTCTTTATAATGGCGAATGACCGCCAAACTGATTCCCAAACTTTTCAGGGTTTTCACGGTGTCATATAGTGACTCACCTTTGTTGACCGATGAATGGTTGATGTCAAAAGGCACCACCTTTAAACCTAATTTTCGCTCAGCCACATCAAAACTCGTCTTGGTTCGTGTGCTGTCTTCAAAGAAAAGGTTGGAAACATAGATTTCTTTTGTAGCTTTTGCAATTTTCCCTTTTGAAAATTCATTGGCCTCCATCAACAACTGGTTGATTTTTTCTACGGATAAGTCGGCTGTCCTTAGCATAATTTTAGTTTTTTAGATAAAAAAAACGAAGCCAAAAAGACTTCGTTAATAAAAATAAATATTGTATAAATCGGCGTTACCGCCATGCTGTAAATCGTCTAATGGAAAATATCTTTTCATTAGCTGCAAAGATAAAAATTTTTTCTGAAATGAAAAATAGCGGACAAATTTTTGGCAGCAGTTGCTATTTTAATGCTAATTTGATATATCTTTGCTAAATAACTATACTTATGCCCAACTCATGTCCAAAATGCCAAAATCAAAATGTTGTGAAAAGCGGCATTATAAAGAATAGGCAAAGGTTTCTCTGCAAAGACTGCAATTACTATTTCACCGTAAAAAAACTCGGAAAACAAATCGACGACTACTTTGTCACCAAAGCGCTGCAGCTTTATCTGGAAGGTTTAAGCTACCGTGAAATTGAAAGGATTCTGGGTGTTTCCCACGTTACCATCAGTTCATGGATCAAGAAATACAACCTCAAAAGACCACCACGTTCTGAATTTCACAGTTCGTATAAAGTTTTTAAACAAAGTGAACTGATCGAATTCATGCAAAAAGAAGAAAACATCAAAGGTTCAGGATTGATCATCACCGAATTTGGTGACAAATATATGATGATCAGGTGGGAGCGGTTCCGCAAATAGAAAACCACGCGGCAAGACCCGTGAAAAAGCTATATCGCCCGATTTTGGGATGAATCACAACCTGGGCAAAAAAACATCTTTTCATTCGAAACTTTAGATTATTTGCCATTTAAGTTTTTCATCCTTTACGTCATCTCAAACTTTGATTACCCTAATCAATAATTGGATCCGCGAGTTGCTCTCCAAGCAATTTTTAATCTGTTTTTAAAATCAGTGCTTGATAAAATAGCTGTGTTTTTTACTTAAAAATTAGAAAATGATGCGCCGATAAACTTAATTTTTATTACAAATTATGTTTACATGACTTTTGACTTCCAGTTCCCGATAATACATACCCTGCATTTAGTTCTCAGCTCTTTTTGCTAGCTTTTATATACTCTTTACAAATATATATATTGAATTTTTTCAGGTGAAATTTTAGTTTGAATTTCGTTTCGGCAAAAAAACGAACTAATTTTTATCAAACCATGAAGAAATCTATACTTTTATTAATAATCATCGTTTATCAAATAATTTCCAATAATATTTTCGCCCAGGAAATCCCCACCAACGAGGAGCTGTTGAAAAGAATCGAAAAACTGGAAGCAGAAAAAGCAAAACCAAAAGAATGGGATGCATCACTCTATGGTTGGGTTCGTGCAGACTATATTTTCGATAGCCGGCAATCCGCCTATTCCCGAGAATATAACCTCAACCTATATCCTCTGGATGAAAAATTGGATGCCAACGGAAAAGATATTAATGCTGCCGGATCGAGCAATTTCCTGGCAATTACTACAAGAGTGGGCATTAATTTCAAAGGACCGGATGTTTGGGGCGCAAAAGCAACCGGAAAAATTGAAGCCGACTTTTTCGGAAATACTGAACTCAACAAAACTACTGCAGGAACTGGCAGCACAGGACTTTTGCGCCTTCGCCACGCTACCGCAACTTTGGATTGGAGAAAAACGGCAGTTACTTTCGGGCAGACTTGGTATCCATCCTTTATCCCCGAAGTCTTTCCAGGTGTCGCCAATTTCAATACCGGAATTATGTTCAATCCATTTGGCTGGGCGGGACAAATCCGGGTTTCACAAAAATTGAATACCGAACTCAGCTTCATTGCGGTTGCCTACAAAGACCGTGAATTTCAGACTGCAAACGCCAACGGAGCATCTGCAAACAGTGCGACGTTTAACTCGGTTATTCCAACTTTTCACGGACAGCTTCAATACAAAAACAAAAATATAGTCGCAGGAATAGCGGCGGAATATCAATCTCTGCAACCCGTCATCGAATCCAATGCTCTTGCTTCTGATGAAAAAATAAACGCTTCTGATTTTCTTGCTTATTTTAAATATTCCAATGAAAAAATAAGCGCAAAAGTTTATGGCATTACCGGTGGAAACCTCCACCATTTGGTGATGCTCGGAGGTTTTGCTGGATACATTGAAGCCAATGGACAGGAATCTTACAAACCTAGCAAAACCAGTGCGTTCTGGGTAGATATTGCGAGCAATAACGCAAAACTGGCACCCGGGGTTTTCTTCGGATATACCAAAAACTCAGGCGTTGATGCTGGTTTTAAGAATCTTTATGTGCGTGGGATTTCAGGCGCAAGAATTCTGGACGATGTTTGGCGAGCATCAGCAAGGGTTGATTTCAAACAAAATAAATTCAGCATTTCACCAGAATTGGAATATACCGCAGCGAAATGGGGCGACCTGAACTCCAGTGGAAAAGCCGAAAATAACATGAAAAACGTGGGGAACCTCCGTGGAATAATCCGAGTGATGTACTCATTTTAAGCCTTCCGGACATCAATTTATTTCAACCGAAAACTTTTAAATAAAACTAAAAAATTATGGCTAAAACATTTAACAGTCAGCAGGAGCACGATGCTTATGTTGAAGAAAAGGAGAAAAACCGCACGATCTGGGGCGTAATCATGGCGTCCTCGCTCGGAACGCTGATTGAGTGGTATGATTTCTATATTTTCGGGAGTTTGGCGGTAGTCCTTGCCACTAAATTTTTCCCTGCAGACAATCCTACTGCGGCTTTTCTTTCCACGCTTGCAACATTTGCAGCCGGATTCGTGGTCCGACCTTTCGGAGCGCTCTTCTTCGGAAGATTGGGTGACATTATCGGAAGAAAATACACCTTCTTGGTCACGCTTTTAATTATGGGGTTCTCCACCTTCCTGATCGGCTGTGTTCCCAGCTACGAAACCATCGGATTCGCGGCACCTGTTTTAGTTTTAATCTTAAGGCTTCTTCAAGGCCTCGCTCTCGGAGGCGAATATGGCGGTGCAGCAACTTATGTGGCAGAATATTCTCAGCCGCACCGACGCGGTTACTGGACTTCGTGGATACAAACCACGGCAACTGCTGGACTTTTCATTTCATTGATTGTGATCCTGGTGACCAAGACTTCTTTGACCGCAGAGGAATTTGATGGATGGGGATGGAGGATTCCGTTTTGGATTTCCATATTAATGGTGGGAGTTTCCTATGTCATCAGAAGAAATATGAAGGAATCACCGCTTTTCGCCAAAGCAAAAAAAGAAGGCAAGACCTCAACCAATCCTTTGAAGGAAAGTTTTGGGAACAAATTGAACTTCAAATTCGTGCTTCTGGCGCTTTTTGGGGCCGTGATGGGACAAGGCGTGATTTGGTACACGGGACAGTTTTATGCGATGAGCTTTATGCAAAAAGTAATGAACATAGAATCTGCACAAGTGGACTCCATGATGGCACTTGCCCTATTTATGGGAACGCCACTCTTCGTCCTGTTTGGCTGGCTTTCGGATAAAGTAGGCAGAAAACCCATTATGATGATTGGGATGCTTCTGGCTATTTTGGCGTACCGACCGATTTATAAGACCATGTATAATTCGGCGAATATGCAGGGAAAGGAAATAGCTAAAGGAGGCTTGATCGAAAAAAGAACCGGAAAAGCCCATGAGTCCATTCCAAAAGACAGCCTCATCACTTTCCACACTGAAAAAGTGTTTACTGATGGATTTTCCCTAAAAAAAGACAGCATCGTTCATTGGTCGCCAAATGGACCAATCATGAAAGAAGGAAAAGCTGAAGCGCCGGTGATAAAAGAAGCAATCACCGTGAATGCAGACACCCGATGGCTTTTGATTTTCATGGTTTTCATTCAGGTGGTTTTTGTGACCATGGTTTATGGACCGATTGCGGCGTTCCTTGTGGAGATGTTCCCGGTGCGGATTCGATATACCTCTATGTCACTTCCTTATCATATCGGAAACGGAGTCTTCGGTGGGCTGCTTCCGGCAGTTGCCACTTATCTGGTAACATCCGGGAAAGCTTCTGGACGTGCCGACTGGTTTCTGGAAGGACTTTGGTACCCCATCGTAGTTGCGGCAGTTTGTCTGGTGATCGGAACCATCTATCTGAAAACGAAAAACAGAAATCTAGACATGGATGAGGTTTAAAGAGCGTACCATTAAGACTGAGGTTCAGTTTATAAATTTCTCTTGAAAACAGAAAAAATGGGCACCCCTATTTCTCAATAAATTATTAACTTTAAAAAACAAAAAATGGATTCAATAAAAAAAATATTAGGCATCGTTTGGATTTTGATGGCGGCGGTGGTCGCATATTATGGACTGACCGAATTTGGGATTCCGAAAATCATGTCAGACAAACAGGAAGACCATGTCTTCGGTTGGATTATCCTCACCATTCTCATGCCGATTATTGTTGGCGGATTGGTGGTTTTCGGGTGGTATTCCTTTACGGGAGAATATTCGGAGGAACATATTTAGAACTTAATGGATGATGATTTGCCGGTCCTGGTTTTCCAGTTATCTGGCAATCATTCATCGTTTCAAAAATCAAGCATGAAAAAGCGGCACAAACAGAAACTGGTCATCCTGAGCATCATTCTTTTTTTGATGTTTAATGTGCCGCTTTTACTTTTATTCAACAGCAGCGAACATTTTTGGGGTTTCCCGATCATTTATGTTTACCTGTTTTCAGTATGGTTTATTGGAATTGCAATCTCATTTATCGTTTTTAAAACTACTGATGAATAGTTATCTGCTTTTTGCACTGGTTGTGCTTTATCTGGGTCTTTTGTTCTTCATCGCTCATTTTGCGGAGAAGAAAAAAAGCAATTTCTGGATGAACAATCCATATGTGTATGCACTATCTTTAGCGGTTTACTGCTCTGCTTGGACTTATTATGGGAGCATTGGTGTGGTTGTAAATCAGGGATTGGAATTTATGGCCATTTACATCGGGCCAATCATCATCATTCCTGCCTGGATTTATATCAGTACGAAAATTGTAAGAATTTCCCGGGTGAACAAAATTTCCAGCATTGCGGATTTTATTTCACTAAGGTACGGAAACCGAAGATTTTTAGGTGCTTTGATTGCATTGATCTGCATTTTTTCAATTATTCCCTATATCGGTTTGCAGATTAAGGCAATTTCTGAAACTTATCACTTGATTACGGGAACGGAAACTTCGAATAATATTCTCTTTGATTCCGCAACATACGTGGTTTTGATCATCGCACTTTTTTCTTCTTATTACGGAACCCGATATGTGGATGCATCTGAAAAGCGGTTGGGGATTATTTCTGCAGTGGCGGTAGAAAGTTTCCTGAAACTGATTTTCTTCATCATCCTCGGTTTGTTTGTGGTTTATGGCGTCTTCCATGGTTTTGAAGACATCTATGAACAGGCCTCCAAACTTCCCGATTTTGCCCAAAAAAATTCGTTTGCCGGTTTGGAAGGTGGCTTCAACTGGTTTTTGATGTCGATTCTTTCCATGACCGCCATTTTCCTTTTGCCAAGACAGTTTCACACCATGATCATTGAAAACCGAAAGGAAAAACACCTGCATACTGCAATCTGGCTATTCCCACTTTATCTGTTGATCTTCAACTTTTTTGTGTTTCCGATTGCTTGGGGCGGAAAAATTCTTTTCTTGAATGAAATGGTGAACCCAGAATTCTACCCGATTCTTATTCCACAAAAATTTGGAAATATTGCAGTATCGGCGATGGTATTCTTCGGAGGTTTGAGTGCTTGCATCTCCATGATTATCATTTCCAGCATTTCATTATCCATAATGCTTTCCAACAATTTAATCATTCCGTACGGTTGGCTGGATAAACTCAAATTTAATTCAGAAGCAGATAATACCAAAATTATTTTCAACATCAGAAAAATCAGCATCTTCCTTTTGATCATAACGGCATTTGCCTTCTACAAATATCTGCTTTTAGGCAAAACTTTGTTTTCCATCGGACTGGTTTCTTTCGTTTTCGTGGCACAGCTGGCTCCTTCCTTTTTTGGTGCGATTTTTTGGCGAAGGGGGACTTTTTCCGGCGCGGTGGCTGGAATTATTGCGGGGGTTTTCATTTGCGTTTTTTCTTTGATTTTGCCTAATGTCACTGAGCAGTTTCAGAACAGTGCAGTTTTCGCCAATCCGATTTTAAATTTCTTTAAGATTCCTTATCTGTCACCGATTTCACAGGCTTTCTTTTGGAGTCTATTAATTAATGGCGGTTTATTTGCCATCATTTCCTCACTTACCGTTTCCAACTACCGGGAAAGGAATTATGCTGAACTTTTCGTGGATATCAACGATTATATCCGAAATCATGAAGGAGCCTATATTTGGAAAGGGAAAGCAAATATATCCGACATCCGCAAAATCCTCACAAGGTTTCTGGGCGAAACCAAAACCAAGCAGGCTCTGAAAATCTTTAACCTAAAATACAATATCGTTGATGAAAATGACAGCGCAGATGCACGGTTCATCAAGTTTTCTGAAAATCTGCTGAGCGGAAGGATCGGAACAGCATCTGCCAAGATTTTGATTGAAGGGGTTACCAAAGAAGATAAGATTTCGCTGCCCGAAGTGCTGAAAATTTTGGAGGAAAGCAAAGAAAATATATCGCTAAACAAGCAACTTACCGAGCAATCTCAGCAATTGCGAGTACTTTCAGATGACCTTCGAAACGCAAACAAGACCCTGATTGTAAAAGACCGGCAAAAAGACGAATTCCTAGATTCTGTCGCACACGAGCTACGCACACCGCTCACCGCCATCCGCGCCACCAGCGAAATCTTGTTGGATGACGACGAAATGCCCGTGGAAATCAAAAAAGACTTTTTAGAAAACATTATCTCGGAATCGGACAGACTGAATGAAATCATTAACGACATTCTCTACCTGGACAAGTTGGAAACCGGAAACGTTTCCATAAATATCCAAAAAAATAACATTATAGAAACTTTTCACCGTGCCTTGAAGCCGCTCGCTCACTTAATTGAGCAGAGAAATCTTCACCATTCAGAAGTCAACCTGTTGCAAGAGGAAGTCTTTGAATATGACGAACAAAGAATGATCCAGGTTTTTCAAAACATCTTGGGAAATGCCCTTAAATTTACAAACGATCAAGGTATGATCCAGACCAAGTTTCAGGATAAAGCCGGCCAACTGAAAATCACGGTTTTCAATACCGGAAAAAATATTCCGGAAGAAGACCTGGAGTTTATTTTCGACAAATTCTATCAGTCAAAAAATCAGAACCTTAGAAAACCAATTGGAAGCGGACTGGGTTTAGCCATTTGCAAAAAAATTATGTTGGCACACCATGGGGATATCCAGGTGAAAAACAAAGAGATTGGAGTCGCTTTCGAACTCTACTTGAATTCCCGAAATGAAAATCATGAAATGGACTAACAGGCAAGTAGCAAAAAACCGAAATCGTGGTTAAAGCCACATTAAAAAGAATAATCATGAAGAAGATATTAATAGCAGACGATGAACATAAAATAGTAATGACTTTAGAATATGCCTTTAGAAAGGCCGGTTATGAAGTTTTCATCGCAAGAGACGGTTCAGAGGTATTAGAAATCTTAAAAACCGAGATTCCCCATATCATCCTTTTAGACATCATGATGCCTAATTTGGATGGACACACCACCCTTTCAGAAATTAAACGAAATACTGATTACAAGGACATCAAAGTGATATTTCTTTCAGCAAAAACCGGCGGAGAAGATATCAAAAAAGGATTGCAGCTGGGTGCTGATGCGTATGTTTCGAAACCATATTCCATCAAAAAACTGACAGAAAAAGTGGAGGAACTTTTAAATTTATGACTGAACTTTCAGAAAAAGTATAAATAAATCAAAAAAAGAAAACGATATGAAAGCGCAACAAATGTTTCAGGAAAGCATTGATAACAAGGAACAATTTTGGGCAGATCAGGCCCGGAATATTAAATGGTCCGCATTTCCCGAAAACATTCTATCAGAAGACGAAAACGGTTATCCGCAATGGTTTGCAGACGGCAAACTGAATATGTCTTATCTCTGCATAGACAAGCATATTGAAGATGGTTTCGGTGAACAAATCGCCGTAATTTATGATTCACCGGTGACCGGAAAACAGCAAAAATTCACCTTCAACCAATTAAAAGATGAAGTATCGAAACTAGCAGGAGGATTAAAATCGCTGGGTTTAGAAAAAGGCGACACTGCGGTGCTCTACATGCCAATGATTCCTCAAACACTTTTCACCATGCTTGCTTGTGCCAGAATCGGGATCATCCACAATGTGGTTTTTGGAGGTTTTGCACCGCATGAACTGGTTGTACGAATCGATGACTGCAAACCAAAAGTCCTGATCACGGCTACAGCCGGTGTAGAAATCGCCCGCAGAATTCCCTACTTGCCTTTGGTTGAAAAAGCAATTGAACTTTCACAGGACAAAGTGGAACATATTATTGTTTACAATCGCCAACTCATTGACAACAAGCATGAATATTTCGAGGGAACAATTGATTATCAGGATTTAGTCAATCAATCCGCACCTGCAGATTATGTGGAAGTGGAATCCAATCATCCGCTATATTTGCTTTATACTTCTGGAACCACAGGAAAACCGAAAGGTGTGGTGAGAGACACCGGCGGTTACGCCACCGCAATGAAATTTTCTATGAAATACCATTATGGAATTAAGGAAGGGGAAACATTTTGGGCGGCTTCCGATTTTGGTTGGGCAGTCGGACATTCCTACATGGTTTACGGACCTTTGATCAACCGGAACACCACCATCGTTTTCGAAGGGAAACCTGTGATGACGCCAGATGCGGGAACATTTTGGCGGGTGATTTCCGAGCACAAAGTCAACACCATGTTTACAGCGCCTACTGCAATTAGGGCAATCAAAAAAGAAGATCCAAATGGCGATCTGATCAAAAAATACGATCTATCGCACTATAAAAAACAATTCCTCGCAGGAGAAAGATGCGATGTGGCGACTTTGGACTGGTTCGATGAACACCTCGGAATCCCCGCAATCGACCATTGGTGGCAAACAGAATCCGGTTCACCAATGCTTGGTCTGCTAACCTATTTTGAAGATTATCAGATTAAAAGAGCGTCAGCAGGAAAACCAATTCCCGGATATGAGATTATGATTTTTGACGAAAACGGATATGAACTCGACGCGCACCACGAAGGTTTTTTGGTCATCAAACTTCCACTCGCTCCAGGTGCTTTGCTGGGAATTTGGAATGATTTCCCAAGATTTAAAAGCGGATACCTCTCCCAATTTCCGGGATACTATTTTTCGGGAGACGGCGCCATCAAAGATGAAGACGGATATGTTTTCGTAACAGGAAGAGTTGACGATGTGATCAATGTGGCAGGACATCGGCTTTCCACCTCTGAAATGGAGGAAGTGGTTTCATCAAATCCTGATATCGCAGAATGTGCGGTGGTGGGAATTGAAGACCAGCTGAAAGGCCAGATTCCAGTTGCCATCGCGGTAACTAAAGCTGGAGTGTCCAAAGATGAAAAACAAATTGAGAAAGAAATCGTGGCTTTGGTTCGGGAAAAAATTGGAGCAGTAGCATCATTAAAAAACGTGATGATCGTAAACCGGCTTCCTAAAACACGTTCGGGAAAAATTCTTAGAAAATTACTCAGAACGATGTTGGATGGAAAAGAATTTCAGATTCCCTCCACTATTGACGACGAAACCATCGTGGAAGAAATCCGGGAAAAAATCAAAATCTATCCATTTTAAGAAATTTTTATTCAGAATGTGCCAATTTGAAAACCTATTTATTAACTTTAAACATTAAATATAAAATATTATGAAGAACCTGTATATCGACGATTTGCCGGATTATTTCAAACAATACAAAAAGTCGATTAAAAACCCGAAAAAATTCTGGGACAAAATTGCCGACGAAGGATTCGTGTGGTATCAAAGATGGAGCAAAGTGGTGGAATATGACATGGAAAAAGCCGAAATAAAATGGTTTAAAAATGCCAAACTGAATATCACAAAGAACTGTCTGGATCGGCATTTGAGTGTTCGGGGCGATAAAACAGCAATCATTTTTGAACCCAATGATCCCAAAGAGAAAGCCCAGCATATTTCCTACAAGGAGCTGCACGAAAGAGTCTGCAAAATGGCGAATGTGCTCAGAGATTTGGGAGTCCAAAAAGGTGACCGGGTTTGTATTTATTTGCCGATGATTCCGGAATTGGCTGTAACCATGCTGGCTTGCGCGAGATTGGGCGCGATCCATTCGGTGATATTCGCAGGTTTTTCTGATACCGCGGTTGCTTCGCGGGTCAATGATTTCGAGGCGAAAATGATCATCTGTTCGGATGGAAGTTTCCGAGGAAACAAGGCCATTGATTTGAAGGGAATCATCGACAAAGCAGTTGAAAAATGCCCAACCGTGGAAAAAGTTTTGGTGGTAAAAAGAACAGCCGGCCAGGTGAAAATGACGGAAGGTAGGGATATCTGGCTCGAACCACTCTATGAAAAAGCATCTTCTGATTTTGTTTCGGTGATCATGGATGCAGAAGATCCGCTGTTTATCCTTTACACCTCAGGTTCTACCGGAAAACCTAAAGGAATGGTGCATACCACGGCAGGCTATATGGTTTTCACCGCCTATACCTTTAAGAATATTTTTAATTATAAAGAAAATGATATTTATTGGTGTACCGCAGATATCGGATGGATCACAGGACATTCCTACATTTTGTACGGACCACTTGCAAACGGTGCAACAACCGTCATTTTCGAAGGAGTGCCAACTTATCCGGAACCGGATAGATTCTGGGACGTCATCGAAAAACACAAAATAACCCAGTTTTATACAGCGCCAACTGCAATTCGGGCTTTAGCCAAAGAATCCATAGATTGGGTAGAAAAACATGATCTTTCCAGCTTGCGGGTGATTGGTTCGGTGGGTGAACCGATTAACGACGAAGCTTGGCATTGGTACAATGACCATGTGGGTAAGAAGAAATGTCCGATTGTGGATACATGGTGGCAAACTGAAACCGGCGGAATCATGATTTCCCCGATTCCTTTTGTGACACCCACAAAACCAACCTACGCCACACTCCCACTTCCCGGAATTCAACCAGTTTTGATGGATGAAAAACGAAATGAAATCACCGGAAATCAAGTAGACGGAAATCTCTGCATCCGTTTTCCGTGGCCGGGAATTGCCAGAACCATCTGGAAAGACCACCAAAGATATAAGGAAACCTATTTCACCGCATTCCCGGGAAAATATTTTACCGGTGATGGTGCGCTGCGTGATGAGGTTGGCTACTACAGGATTACAGGGAGAGTAGATGATGTGATCATTGTCTCTGGTCATAATCTGGGAACCGCACCCATCGAAGACAGCATCAACCAACATCCGGCGGTCGCGGAATCCGCTATTGTGGGTTATCCGCACGACATCAAGGGAAGTGCTTTGTACGGATTTGTCATGCTGAAAGATATCGGCGAAAGCAGAGATAAAGAAAACTTGAGAAAAGAAATCAACCAGTTAATTACCGATACGATTGGTCCTATAGCAAAACTGGACAAAATCCAATTCGTGAACGCACTGCCGAAAACACGCTCCGGTAAAATCATGAGACGTATTCTGAGAAAAATCGCCGAAGGAGATTTCAACAGTTTCGGAGACATCACGACTTTGCAAAACCCAGAAGTGGTGGAAGAAATTAAAAATGAGAAGATTTAAGCAAATCTTCGCTTGCCAAAAACCAAAAACCTCGCGGAAACGTGAGGTTTTCTGTTAATATGGTCAAAAAAAATCAGAACCAATGGATTTTTGGTTCTGATTTTTTATTAGGTCTTTAAAAGCTTAATTTTCAGAAAAAGCGGCATATAGCGCAGCTCCGTTCAAAATTGATTTTTTGTCTTTTACCAAATAGATCGGAATATCTTTCAGGACCGCTTCCATTTTGTCACTCACGATGAAGTTTTTATAGAATTGATCACGGTTGAGGAATTCCTCCATCAAAGTTGGGAGTTCACCGGTTAAAATCAAACCGCCGGTTGCTTTCAGCTTTAAAACCAAACTGTTGGCCTCTCTGGCCAGGAAATTCATGAAAGTGTCTATGGTCATCGTGCAGATTCGGTCTTTCTTTTCTCTCGCCCCATTGATAATGGCTTGGGTGAAATTTCCAGATTCTATTTCTGCCGTGAGCCACTCCGGCTGTCTTTGTCTTTTAATATCCCGCATAAATCGATAGACATTGAATAACCCGGAAGTGGAGAGTACAGATTCCCAGCTTACGATCCCGTAAATCTTATTCAGAAACTGGTAAAATTCCACTTCATCAGCTGTTCTCGGGGAAAACTCGCAGTGGCCACCTTCCGTTGCAAAAGGCCTTAAACTGCTGCCATCCCAAAAAAGTCCTGCTTCACCCAATCCAGCTCCCGGAGCAAGAATGGCCACATTTCCAGGATTATAATTTCCAGATTCATATATTGAAATCACATCCTGCTCACGGACATTTCCCAATCCAAATGCAGATGCTTCCAAATCATTGATCAGAAAAATATTGTCGGCGTGGGTTGCTTTTTTGATTTCTTCGGCATCCAGCTTCCACGGTAATCTTTGCGGAGCACTTTTTCCGCCAATCACCGGACCGGGCACCGCTGCCGAAATCCTGCAAACTTCCTTGATGTTGTGATCAGAAACAAACTTATTAACCAAATCTGAAAACGATCCAAAAACTGAAGTGTCATATTCACTTTCTTCTTTCAAAACCACTCTGCCATTTTCTGCTTCATATAATCCCACCAAAGTTTTATTTTGGCGCAAATCTGCCGAAATAATGGGGCAACCCTTATTTTTTTCAGATGAAATTCCAGGAAGATATAGTTTGAATTGATGCGTGTTTTTCATTCTTCTAATGTTACCTTTCAAAGATAATAATTGTTTTTAAAAGATTTGGGAAAAATCAGAAAACCTTTTTAATTTTCATTAAAAAGGTTTTTCTAATGGCGGTATTCGCCTATTATTTCCCTAATGGAATATTGTACCCAATTCCAACTCCGAGTGCGCCGGCGCTGTATTTTTGGGATCCAATTTCACCCGTAGATCCGGTAAAAGTCTTCTGGTATTGCAATGCGATATTCCAGTCCTGGTTGTGGTAACCAATTTCCGGTTTGATGTAGAATCCCCCATCTGGTCTGTCTGGAGAACCCACGTTGGAAGCCACTTTCTTATCGCCTACAATAAATCCGTAACCTAAATCCGTTCCGAAATAAAATCCGTACTGTTTAGGATAAACTCTAAGAAGGGCCGCTACAGGAACTACCCCGAAATCATTATTGTTGATAGTAACCCCATCCACTGAGTTGTCCCTTCCAAAGAAATGACTGTAACCAGTGGCAATCCCCAAACCGAATCCTGGGGTAACCAGGTTTTGATATGATAAATCAAGACCTAGATTTGCTGAAGCATTTTCGGCAGGAACAGCTAAACCAACATTGGCTCCAATTTTCAGCATATTTCTCATATCTGCATTTTGGGCGGTCAATAATCCGGCGCTGATCAAAGCAGTCGCAAGGATTGTTTTCTTCATTGAATTCATAATTCTAAATTTTATGTTTTACGCCATGAAGCTTGTCAAAATCGTGCCAAAAAACTTAAATTTATGCCGAAAATTTAATTTCTACTTTGCAAATCACTGATTATCAACGGTCATCTTTAAACCAAAATTAAACAGCTTCTTCTAATTTTTGGGCATAAAAAAACATTTTTTCAGGGCATTTATGAAAACAAATAAAGAAAAAAGTCAATCATTTCGATTGACTTTTTTAAATTGGCATCCGGAAAAATCCTAAAGATTTTCTATTTTTTGCTTCAAATCAGCCCATCCTCCTCCATTGTAGCCATTCTTTAATCCTTCATGATTAAGGAAGTCCAGAGCCTTTCCACTACGGTTTCCGCTTCTGCAAAAAATGACGACCGGCTTATCGAGGTTTAGAATTTCTTCTTTTCTGTCTTCCACTTCGCCTAAGGGAATATTTACAGCGCCTTCTATTTCTCCATCCATTTCGAGTTCCATAGGTTCGCGAACATCGATCAATTGGTAATTTCCTGATTGTAGGATTTCTTCTAAAGTCATATCAAATTAAGTTTTGGTTTAAGTTAAGATTTACAGAACGAAAACAAATTTATGAAATAATGCTAATTTTGCAATGTAATTCATGTCACAGAACCGTAAAAAATATTCCGATATCATCAAATTGAAGGCCAAGAAATTTGGTTTTCAAAGTTGTGGAATCTCCAAGGCAGGTTTTTTGGAAGAAGACGCAAAACCACTAGAAGACTGGTTGCAGAATAACTTCCATGGGGAAATGCAGTATATGGAAAAAAACTTTGACAAGCGGCTTGACCCAACAATTTTGGTTGAAGGTTCGAGATCGGTTATTTCACTTTCCTACAATTACTATCCCGAAGAAAAAATAGATAGTTTGGGGAATTTCAAGATCTCCAAATATGCTTACGGACAGGATTACCACGAAATCATCAAGGAAATCTTAAGGGAAATGGTAAGCGAACTTCGGGCGGAAATCGGCGATTTTGATTGTCGGGTTTTCACTGATTCCGCCCCGATTTTGGAGCGAAGCTGGGGAAGAAAATCCGGAATTGGCTGGGTCGGCAAAAACGCAAACCTCATCACGAAACAGCAAGGCTCGTTTTATTTTTTGGCAGAAATCATTTGTGACCTCGACATTGAAGAAGATTCTCCCACAAGCGATCACTGCGGAACCTGCACGAAATGTATAGACGCATGTCCTACTGACGCCATTGTTGCGGACCGAATCATTGACGGCAGCAAATGCATTTCCTATGCGACGATTGAACTGAAAAATGAAATCCCAGATTCCTTCAAAAATAATATGGAAGACTGGATGTTTGGTTGCGATATTTGTCAGGATGTTTGTCCGTGGAATCGATTTTCAGCACCTACTTTAGAAGAAAAATTCAGACCCAACCAATTTCTTAAGACCTATACCAAATCCGACTGGAAAGAAATTACACAAGAATTGTTCTCGGAAATTTTCAGAAAATCGCCGGTGAAGCGGACCAAATTTGCCGGACTGAAAAGGAATATGGATTTTTTAAGTCAATAATCTTGTTGGGAATTTGTTGTTTTCCCAAAAAACAGGGAGAAAATTCCTCAGCTTTAATTTTCGTTTAAAGCTTATTTTCAGATTCTCATAAGAAATTTTCCCGCAGAAAAATATCGGCTTAAAAGAAAAATTGACCTTCAAGAAGATAAGACTTCTATGAAAATCAACGTTTTACCCTGTTTCTTTTTGGCGCAACTTTTACACGAATTTTGAATCTTTTGTGGGATTTAGATCTCTTGTGCATAAATGATAAAGTTTTCGTTAATAAATTTAACAATTATTTTCATTTCCGCAAATAAAATGCAAAAAATTTAATATTAAATTTTATTTATATTTGACAATGAAGAAATTATTCCTGGTTATCCTCAAGGCAATTTCCGCCTTATTCGGCATTGTGGCGCTTTATCTGCTTTGTGGTTATTTCATTCCTTTTATTGCGGTTCCCGCCCAACCGGTTAACGAACCGCGAAATATCGAAGCCTATATTCTGACCAACGGAGTCCATACTGACATCGTGGTTCCCATCAAATCTGCAGAAATCGACTGGAGCAAGCAAATCCCTTTCGAAAATACGCAGTCTAAGAGAACGGATTTCAAGTATTTGGCTGTAGGATGGGGTGACAAAGGATTCTACCTGGAAACGCCGACTTGGGCAGAGCTGAAGGTTTCTGTTGCTTTCAAAGCGGCTTTCTGGCTGAGCGAATCTGCCATGCACTGCACTTTTTATGATGAAATGACTGAAGGAAAGGATTGCGTGAAAATAAATCTGACCAAAACCGAATATTTGAATTTGATCCGCTTCATTAAGCAAAAATTTGAACGGGACCAAAATGGAAACCCCATTTTGATTAAGACCGATGCGGTTTATGGGCAAAACGACGCCTTCTATGATGCAGTGGGGAGCTATAGTTTCTTGAACACCTGCAACACGTGGACAAACGACGGATTGAAAGCAGCCGGACAAAAGGCGGCACTGTGGACCCCGAGCGATTTTGGAATATTTAGGCATTACCAGAAATAGTTGATTTCTGAAGAATGAAACGCATAAAAGAAGCCCCATTTTCATGGAGCTTCTTTATCACATCAAAATAATTATGAAAAAATTTAAACTTAGGCTTTTTATAAACTAATTCTTGTCGATTGCCAAACTGAAAAATAAATCCAGCTCGTCTTTCACATAAACCATTCCGCCCATTTTTTTCGGGGGCACAATATTGAAATCTGAAAATCTCAACCTTTTGTTTCCCACCAGACTTCCTTTGTATTCACTAAATTCTATGGTGTATTTTTTTACCACATTCATCATCTTCACTTCTACCGTTGCACTAAACGCGTTGGTTGTTTGTCTGTAAAAGTTCAGGAATTTAATGGAGAGGTAGGGATATTTTTCTGAGTTCAAAGTCTTCCTGAAATCGGAAGTCATTATTCTGTTTCTGCAATCGAAATCGTTTACCTTAAGGATCACATTCGGAAGTTCATTTCCGGTGAATAAATAAACGTTTGGGGAATTAGAGAAAGAGTTGTTGATGCATTTAAAGGTATTGATGTTGGTCCAGCCATTAATCTCTACCGCGTTCTGCTGAGAAAAATAAAATCCAGTAACTAAAAAAAGAATCAGATGTAAGATTTTGTTTTTCATGAGCTTAAAAACGAAAGAGGGACTTTTTTCATCCCTCTTTCGAAAGAAATATTAAAAATTAGAAACCTATGGTAGCTTCAAGCATTAAGCCATTGAATTTTCCTCCTTGCAATGGGCTTGTTGCTCCCCAGACTTTGCTGTCGTTATATTGTTGGTTCACGTATTCCACTTTTGCGAGTACGTTTTTGGTCATAAACCAACCACCTCCAAGTTGGTAACGATCAATTTTTCTCTCCAAAGTTGCTGCGTCATCATTGTCTTTACCACTTACGTTGTTGTATCTTCCACCTACATAGAACTGTTCTTTGCCACCGAATCTGTAAAGTAATTCTGCGCCCAATTGAGTGTAGTTACCTCTAGTTGCGGTCAATGATTTCAGACCAGTCACATATTCATAGATTCCGAAGAATTCCAATCCTTGATATTTGATGAATGGGTTGATTTGGAAAGCCTGCATTTTTCTCAATCCCGGGTTGAAGCCTCCTGTAGATGGGTTATTGGTACCGGTAAGATCATTAGCGGTCAAGAGTACATAATAATATCTAGAACCTGCACGGTCACCACCATATAGGTAACTTCCTGTATTCCAACCGTTAGTTTGCATGAACGATCCTGTAAGTCTTACTCTCAAATCCGGATTGATTTGTTTGTCCCATCCAATTTTTGCATAAACTGAAGGCGAGTTCCAGCTGGTTCCTTTGATTGGGGTCTGGTTTAATTTACCATTTGAAACCCCTACCATAGCGATGAAATTTTTGTAGAATCCATAAACTTCACCAAAAGGTTCAGTAGTAAAACTATCCATGATGTAATTTCCTACGAATGGGTTGTTGATCGCTTCGGCGTTATCAGTTCTTCTGAAGTGTGAATCCCCGTAATTGATCTCGTCCATACCCACTTTCACTCTGGCATATTTCATGATTTCTCCCAAGAATCCCGGTTTAATGAAGTCCAGGTCATCAATTTGGATATAACCACCTTTCACCCAAGCTTCATTGTGGTGACGAGCGGAAAGATAAGTTCTCAAGTGCATTTTCACACCTTTTGCCAGATAAGCGTTGATGTCTAGGTTTGCAGTTGGAAGGTTGAAATCATTTCCCATATTATATAGATAGTTGGGAGTTGTGGTGTTGTTTCCATTAGCATCTTTTACGAAGCCTAGATTTTTGTTTTCTGTCCAGTGGTCCAAACCTTGGAATTGCAAGGCGAAGTCTCCACCTACTACCACTTTCACGCCGTCATATTCAGGCGAAGCGACTTTCGGATCTTCAAAAACGTTTCGGTTTGCTTTTTCCGGGGCCATATAGTCCCTCATTGAAGTTGTTGCGTCCTCTTGTGCGAACATTAAATTTACTCCTGAGAACATTACTGCGAGCATTGAAGCTCTCATTAACATAGTTTTCATATTTCTAAGATTTTTATTTGTTTAAATATTATTGAGCTACCACATTCACGGTCACTTTGATGTCGTCTCCGGTTTTCACTGTATTCATCATAAATGAAGGAGGAGTAATGCCATAGTCAGACATTTTGATAGATTCTGTTCCGTTGATGGTGTAGGAATTTCCATTTTTTGCAACTGCTACCGGGAATTCAACAGTTTTGGTGACATTGGTTACCGTTAGTTTTCCCGTAATGGTACCTTTGCCTATGTTTACAGATGTAGCAGTGAAGGTGATTGACGGGAACTTGTCAGCCTGTATAGCCTTGTAAGCATTGTTGTCCATCGGTCCCTTTCCACTTTTCAAGGTTTTTGAACCCAGAACGTACTTCACATCAGTAATTGTATTTCCAGAAACGGTTCCTGAAAAAGTACCAGCCGTGGAAGTCATGGTCCAGTCATGCAAGGTAGAAGTTCCAGAAACGGTGGTCTTCACATTGTTACTACTAATCTTCTGCGCGGAAACCAATCCGGCAAAAAGTCCGAAGGCCAACAACATCATTTTAAAGTTCACTGCTTTTTTCATTGTTTCTAATTTTTAATTAATCAAATAATTTTCACTGTTTTTTTCTATGACAAAGATAGAAAGACTTTTATCAATTCACTAACGAAACATCCGTTTTATTCATGATATATATCTCATTTAACTTTCATTTTATTGATAATTAATTTTATTTGCCATTTTTCCACCATACTTAATAATCAAACAAACGTTTTATTAATTATATTATAAAGTAATTTTAAAAGCGTTAAATAATGTTAAATATATTTTAAACCCCCAATTAACAAATAGTGACAAAGGTCATAGTACATCTTCATTTTTGTTAAATGGAAATCAGTATTTTGTAAAAAAAACTTTGAAAAGTGTGAAGAATATGGAATAACGAATACGGATTAAGGAATAAGCAACAAATTGCAAAGAATAGATAAAAAAGATTAGCTTGGCCATCCAATCAAATAAATAAAAAAAGGGACAAATACTACTATTCATCCCATTTTCTGTGACCCGAGAAGGATTCGAACCCTCAACCCTCAGAGCCGAAACCTGCCTGCCGGCAGGCAGGTCTGATATTCTATCCGGCGTGAAATCAATTTTGTTCACGACTCGGACAACACCTTCTTCAAAAATTCTCGACCACTTCCACTTTTGAAATACTTTTCCCTAAGTACGGCTTCCTCGCGAGTCTCAAATTTTTCGAAATAGACCAATTCCCAAGGCAGAAATGGTCTTGTTGAACGGTTACGCCCAGCATTATGCTCCGACAATCGCTTTTCGAGATTTTCGGTCTGACCTTTATATAGATGTCCATTGAGCCGGCTTTTGATTACATAAACATAAAAAGGCATCAGATAATCGATTTTTGTTGCGCATTTAAATAAAAAAAGGGACAAATATTACTATTCATCCCATTTTCCGTGACCCGAGAAGGATTCGAACCCTCAACCCTCAGAGCCGAAATCTGATATTCTATCCAGTTGAACTATCGGGCCGCATTAAAAAGTAATCTTCACTCCCGCCAGAACTTGAGCCCGCAAAACCTTGTAACCCTTGAAAGTCTGATACTTGGCGTTCAGCAGATTATTTCCGAGTGCAAAAATACTGAAATTTTTGTGAATTTTGTACTCCGCAGATAAATTTAAGTCCGCGAAACCACCCACTTTTTCATTGGTACTTTCCTGCATTCCGAAAAACGGGAATGTGTCGGACACCGAATAAGCGTTCGTGGTCATATCCGAAGCGAAAAAGGCTTTCGCACCCAGATTCAGCTTTTTGTCGAGCATCGTGTATTTTCCACCCAAACTTACCTTGATTAAAGGCCTGTTGAAAATATTCTCATAATTATCAAGTTTGTATTTCGCAAAGTTCAATTCCGCATCCAAAGTCAAATTGGCCAAAGGAAAATATTGCACACTCCCCTTCACCTCGCTCACCGTACCATTATCATAAACCGCCGAAAAAGTATTTGCATAGCCATAAGCAGGATTTGTCGCCAAATCGGGGTCATAGAAATTGTTCCCCTGGAAAAACATCACATTATTAATCTTTGCAAACCCCGCACTGAAATCATATTTGATATTTTGGTCGATATCGCCCCGCAAACCGAAATAGCCGTGATATTTCGTTTCGGTTGGAAGCAAAACCTGGTCAGAAACCAGATACGGATTTTGATCCAAAGAATTCGCATAGGAATTCAGCTTTAAACCACCGTCAATACCCGCATAGAATTTGAATTCGTCTGTTGCAGCAAATTGCACCTCCGCTTTTGGAAACCAGTAAAACTTATTGCTTTTTAAGTCCTCCGGCAATGTTTGATTAGAATTCGTACCATTTAATAGGGAGAAATCCGAGCCCAGCATCAAATAGGATTTCCCTTTAAACAAAGTGATTTTCGGTGAAAAAGTCGCATTAAAAAAATTGGAGGTATTCTTATCCAAAATCGAAAAATCCGATTTCAACATTTCCAGATTGATTCCCAAATCCCCATTTAGCCGAACATCATTAAATTTTGGAAGATCTACTCCGTGCTTTGAAAGATTTAGCAAAATTTCCGCCTGAGATTCCTTCGCACCGAAATGGTCGCTTAGAATCGAAGATTTCAATCGGATATCGTTCAAAATTTCATTGGAATAAAAATCGTAATAGCCGTTGATCTTGAACTGATTCACTTTTTGTTGAAGATCAAGATTTGGACCCAGATTGACCTCCGGAATATCGCTGAACGCGTAAATCCCGTAATAATTGTAGTTTTTCAACCCGAAATCCGCATTGATACTGAATTTTCCCAGTTCTCCATAGGAATTCAGAAACGCCCCCAAGTTGCCCGAACTTTGCTTGGAATCCCAATCATAATCATTCTTTAAACCTGATGTGGAAAGGAAATGCAAATCCGCTCCTACTTCCATTTTATTTTCCAAGGTGGCTGAAATATTTCCATCTGCCAAAATCTTCCCATAATTCCCCATGCCGATCTGGAAATAGTTGTTTTGGTAATCCGCATCGAATTTCGGGGAAATATCTTCACCCTGGATCGTGGAAGTTCTGAAGTCAGAAACCGCCGGAACATTGGTAATTTCATAGGTCACAGGATTCTGTGATTTTGCTTCAGGTGGATAATTTTTTTCCTTTTCTACAGAGGTTTTCTTCTTTTCGATTTTTTTTACTTCCGGTTCGCGTTTTCTGTCGAGGATGAGTTTCTCTTCTTTAATCTGCGAAAAAACTGCAGTTGAAAACACCAACAACCCAATGGAAAATATTCTATATTTAAAGTTTATCATTTTATTTCGGTCAATTTTTCACATTTCACCCCTTTATTTGGGATCAAAACTGTAGATTATTTTATCGTTTTCTTAATTTCTTTCGCTTCCGCCACGATTTCAGGGAAATCCTGATAGTTCGCGATGATCTGGTCCAGCGTGTAGCTCGCCTGGTAATTATCTTTCAACCCGATGTAGTTTTTCGCCATCAAGACCAAAGATTTCGCGCCCCAATATTCTTCGGAAGCGTAATTATTTGCTAGTTTAAATATGGTTTCATTCGAAGTTTTGAACGCTTTTGCCTTGTTTTGGTAAAAAGCTTTCGCGTATAGAGATTCGGCGGCAACTTCTGTATTTGACGATTTTTCCAAGGCAGCGTAAGCGGTTTTCGCTTCATTGTCTTTTCCGCTGTTCATCAAACTTCTGGCTTTGATGACTTTCGCCTGCTCCATAATCGATGCCGCGTTTTTGGAATTTTTCATCACCAAATCCGCAAATTTTTCCGCTTTTGAAAAGTCTTTCTCCTCGGCAAAAATTCTCATCAATTCTATATTGGCGAAGTTTTTCACATTCACATTTTCAGAATTGGAAAGGGTTTCCAAGTATTTTTTAGCTTCGGAATTATTATTTTGACTTAAATAAATCTGGGCGATTCTGGTTTGTGCATCTTGCTGATAATCGTTTTGCACATTCGCAACCGTTTGCAGAACCAACAATGCTTTGGTAGGGTTTTGAGTCTGAAAATAACTTTCACCCAATTCATATTGGGCTTGATAAAGACCTTCACCGGTAGGATTTTGGGTCAAATATTTCTCATAAAGCGGAATAGCCGCCTTGAAATTTTTCTGCGCATAATAATTTTTAGCGGAAGTCAAATTGATTTCGTCAATTTCTGAAGCATCGATTCTGACTCCTAAACTATTGGCAAAATTCTGGTATCCAGAAATGTCATTATTCTTAAGGAAAATCGGACGTGCCGCTTGAACAATCTTGCTTGCATAGGCGGTATTTTTGTATTGATTTCCTAATGACTTCAATTCGGAAAGCGCCTTTTCATTTTGATTTTGGTCGATGTAATTTTGGGCACGATAAATCTGTGCGTTCGCTACCAAATCCTTATCAGAACTGGTTTTGATAACTTGGGTGAAATAATCGTTGGAATTATTGTAGTCGTCATTTGCCGCATAAGCCGTCCCGATTTCAAATTGTGCATCATCAACATATTCCGAGTTTTTGTATTGGGCAATCAATTTCTTCAAAGTGGAAATCTTCGCCACGGTATCCCCTTTAAAACCTAAAGACATTCCTTTCTGAAACATGGTGTAATCATCGGCGCTTTCAGCCTTGTCATAGATTGCAATGGCCTCGTTCAGTTCGTTATTTGCATAATAGGTATCCGCCAATCGAAGTTCTGCGTCTGCTTTGAATTCCGGTTTGGGATTTTTCAGGTATTCCTTGAAATATTCTTTGGCTTTTTCAAATTTTTTAGACTTGAAATAGGCATATCCCAAATCGTAATTCAGCTGTTGCTTCTCGAGGAAATTTTCATGGGAAATCTTTTCATAACGAACGATCGCGGAAGGATAATTCCCTTTCTGATAATAGGTTTGAGCCAACCAGTAAGTCGCTCTCGTATTGAATTCTTTGTTGATATTGAATTCCAAACTCCGCATGAAATATTTCTCCGCACCATCGAAATTTCCTTTGTTGAACTCCTCAGTTCCTAACAGGAATGAAACCTCCTGATCAATCTTGTTGGTTTCCGGAGTAGAATTCGGCATCTTATCGATGGCCGCCAAAGTTCCCTTGTAATCGCCGGAATAGAGATAAGATTTTAACAAAAGCGACCTCAGCTCTGCAACCTCTTTGCTTTTCGGATATTTTGAAATATAACTTTGAATAACGTTTGAAGGCGATTCAAAAGGATTCCCGATGTCGTAACTCAGTTTAGCATACTGTAAATGTGCAAGTTGCTGAACTTTTTCATCATAACTCATCTGATAAGCCGAGCGAAATGCTGAAAGCGCTTCCTGCTTTTTCCCTACTTCCAAATACGCGTTCCCCAATTGATAATACGCATTTTGAGAGGTGGCAGACTTGCTGTTGACCAACTGGTTGTAATACGAAACCGCTTCGTCATATTTTTTGAGTTGTGCGGAAACAAAACCCATTTCGTACAAGTCGCTCTCTGAAGGAGCTTGCTTGCTTTCCAAATAAATTTTCAAGTGCGGATAGGCGGAACTGTAATCGCCTTTCATGAAGTAGCTTTCGCCAATAATTTTGTGAACTTCAGCACCGTACTCTTTTGACAATGATTCATTTAACAAAGAATTTCCCTCCGAAATCGCGCGGTCATAATCTTTGTCGTTAAAATACATTTGCACATAATAGGGTTTCACCAACCGTGCATATTTATCATTTTCTTTAATCTGGTCAAAAAACGAAAACGCCTTTTCATTCTGTTTATCTGCATAATACAGGTGTCCCAACATATAGGCAATGTCGTTTCTGTCATTTCCATCCGAATTTTTATAGGCTTCTTCCAATGCCTCGATTGCTCCCTGTGAATCACCGGTCATGAATTTGGCATATCCCAATTTCATCACATACTGCGTGTTCTCCTCACCTGAAAGCCGGTATTGGTTCACGTTTTTCAAGGTTTCCAGCGCCTTTTCAAAATCCTTTTGCGCCAAATAAAAATCAGCCAATGGAAGATTGGCCTGTGCGAAATAAGCCGAATTAGGGTATTCCTTAATGAATGCGGCCAACCCTTCTTCTGCATGATTTTTTCTAAGAATCACGCCAATCATGTTGTCAAAAAACTGTGCTGCTTCCTTTTTGGAGTTTGAAAGGGACGCATTGTAAAAATACTGACGGGCGTATTCGAACTGAGAAGCGTTATAGATTTTGCTGCTGTAAAGGTTTTCGGCCAGGTTGAATCGGTAATTTTCCCGGTCATTAAAGAATTGCGACTGCTGCGCTTCGGAAAATCCGTAATAAAGAATTGCGGTTGCAATCAAGATTTTTTTTGAATTCATGTAATCTGGGTTTGGTGTGCGTCTGTATCGCTTGGAGCAAGAATAATGCTTCCAACATTTTCCACATTTAATCAACGAAAATAGGCAAAAGTTATTGTTTTTCCAAGAAAAAAAAGATATTGTGGATAAGTGGATAAACCTATCGACCAGCGGTTTTTAGGCGTTCGAAAATGGATTCAGAAACCAATCTTCTCCGTAAGGTCCTTTTTAATTTTTCAGCAGGTTCTTACTTGGGTTTTAACTGATTTATTCCCGATTTTTCACCAGAATCCAACCTTGTCTTTGTTCATTGCGACGGGTAACCGGATCAAACCACGTGATCGTGTACCAATAAGTGGATGTTGGCAATGGTTTTCCGTTTATTTTGCCGTCCCAAACGGGGTCTCTTCCGGCAGCGGTTTGAGTGGACGATGCTGAAAAATCATAAACCAGCTTTCCAAAACGATCCACCACTTTAACCTGGATATCCTGCATTTTGCCCAAATTTTCAATCGTCCAGAAATCATTGATTCCATCCGCATTCGGCGTAAAGACATTATGGATTTTAATAAAATAAACGGTTTTTGGTTCGCCTAGACAACCCGTTGCAGATTCCACCTGAATAATATAGGAACTTGCCGTGGGGTCGAGCAAAATGTTTGAATTTTGTGGAATTCCATTAAAATAATACCGATAAGGTTTCACGCCACCTTCTGCAATTACTTCAATTGAACTGTTGGTTTGGTTAATGGCAGTGATCTTCGGCTGGTTCTCATCAGAAACCACGAATTGATGGGTATATGAACATCCATTTGAATTGGTGAGTTTCGCGGAATATGCTCCAACTTTTGAAATCAGAATCGTTTGCTTGGTTTCTCCCGTACTCCATTCCCACTGAACGTTTTCCGAACCTGCATCGATGGTGATTTGATCCCCATAACAGATGTAATACTTGTCTTCAAGTGTGGAAGATAAAGTCGGCACATTCACTTTCAGATGGATTTTCGCGTTTGCCGGACAAAATCCCGGAAGTGTAATCCGCACAAAAACAGTCTGCGCAAATGGAACTTCGTTGGTATAATTGGAATTGATCTTCTGGCTAAAATCGGCATCTTTAAAATATTCAAAAATCGCTGCAGGATCCGCGGTGAAATCTGATTTTTTCGAATCTAAATTAAAATTCGTGATTCCGTCAAAATTATCGTCACATAATATATACTGTGTTTCAGAATTCAATAAGACGGAATTCCCGCCTTTTACAAAAGTCACGGTTTGCACATTGGAAACACAGCCGGTTGCATTGTCCTTAATCAGGAATTTCACGGTTTGCGGAAGCACGGACAGGTTGAAATTTGCCGGAAGTGGATTTCCCAAATCATCCGTAAAGGTGTAATTTGCAGAATTGGTGATGACCGCATTTTTGAAAGTCTGCAAAGGATAAGTGAGTTCGTCACAGATCAAAATCTGGGCGATCTGCGAAACGGGTTTTGTCAGAAGTTTTAAATCAAAGCCAATCTGATCCGAACATTGCAGATTATTCGTTTGGTTATAGACAAAAACCATGTATGGATTCGCTCCCGAAACAGAGGAATCATAATTTTGCCATTGTGCCGGATTCACCATTCTCACGCCGTTTCCATCGTAATATCTGATTTCTGAATAGTGACTCCAGGTTCCGATATAGTCATTGATATTCGTCGTCAAATCATAAATCGTGGAACCGCAGGATTTCGGCAACTTGGTTTCCGGTGTGGTTTTGATCAAAGTGGGTTTCGGATAGATGACAAGCGTCAAAGTCGTGGTGCTGAAACAACCGGTTGTAATATCTAAAATTTTGATGTAAACAGTTCCGCTTCCACGGTATTGCAAATTGGTGATCTGGTCCGTCATGGCAACATCTTTGTAAAAAGTCACCTGAATATTCGGCCCAAATTCCAGCTCAGATTTCGTAATATTCAAATCGAAATATTCTGTGGTGGAAAAGCAATGGGGCGGAAATGGCGTGATCGGATTCACCGGAACTTTTGGGTGGAAATCAAATTTCAGCTTCACCGTGGTTTCGCAGGCAAAATCCGGATGTTTAATTTTAACCAAAATCGGATTGTTTGCTTGCGGATTTACTGAAGTTAAATTCTGAAAAGTAGCTCCACCATCCAAAGAATATTGGAATTGCCAATTCATACCGGCAAAAAACTGGTTTTCGAAATTGCTCAAGGCAAAATCATTTTCACCGAAGCAAAGCTTGTTTGCCGTAAATTGCGTATTTGGCACCGGCAAAGACGCGAAAACAATTTCAAAAGTGGTCGCGAAACTGCAAGCAGAACTGGTTACACTGTTTGCAATAATCCCGATAGTTCGGGTGGTATTTGCATTAATGACGAAATTGGCCGGATTTGGAATATCCACTCCGTTTTCCTGAAATTTCAGGGTATAGTTCGTTGGATCTGCCGGATAATAATCATACAGGTTCACCGTGGTGGAATTGGAACCATCGGTTTTGCAGAGGTATTTCGGCGTGTTGTTGAAATTCGGAAAATTTCCACCTACGGAAACTGGCACCAAATCAGAATCCACGAAACAGGTGGAATTTGGAACTTTCGCACGCACAAAATAATTTCCGTTTGCGGAAGCGGTGAAAGTATTGGTGGTTGACAAAACAGCTGGGTTTCCGCTTTGATACCATTCGTACTGAATTCCCGGAACGGCTGTTGTAGTTAAAATGGCGGTAGAACAATTGGGCTGAGTCATGGTAACCGCCGGTTTTGCAAGTTGGTGAAAAGTCACCGAATCCGTTTCCGGATTTCCGACCTGATTTCCGAGACTGTCAAAATAAGTCACTTCCACTTTCAAAACATCGCCATCATTGGGAACAAAATTAGAGAGGGTGTTTGTATTTTCGGGCAGCAATGTGGTATTTTGGAACCATTTAAACTGCGGCGTCAGATTCTGGTTCGGTTTAAAAACCCAGACCACTCCTTCGCTCGTCCACGGACCGTTATTGTAATTATAAATGCTGTTGCTGTGTACCGGAACCTTGAACTTGGTGGCATTATCATTCTGAATTCCCAAAATGGCGTTGTAACTGCTTTCTGTCTTATTACTGACGTAAACCACGATTCTGCCGTCTTCCAACAACAAAACATGACTGTAATACGCCACAGAAGAAATCCCCCCGGTTCCATTGGTCCTGATCATATTCTGAAAAGAAACCAAGAGTCCATTTACTCCTGCCACAGTGACATTTTTATAGAGATAAGTGACACTCGAATTCTGTGACTTGGGAATCAAATCGGTATATCCAAAAAAAATCTGAGCCAGATTCAGCTCCTGAGTCGGATTATTCCTAAAGACCTTATTGTAATCTTTGGAAGGCAATGCCGAGAAGGTATTGTAACCGGTTATTCCGCTGAAAGTTCGGTCAGTATACGTCGTGACATCTTTCAGATTATCGCGTTGCGGATCATTGGTAAAGACAAGTCTTCCGTTACTTCCCAAAACCGCACGCGTATAATTTTTGCCATAAAAGCTAAAATTAAACCCGATCGGGAACGAGTCACTGAACTTGTTGGTATTTGGCGACTGAAACGTGATCGGTATGGAACCGGCTGACAGCGGGAAATTCGAGAGCTGATCTTTGATGACCTGATAATCCCCGGTGGAAGTAGCTACTGCATCCACCTTTAAATTGAAGCTTTCGCCGGCACAGAAATATTGCTGATCAGGATAAACAGCATTATTTCCGGGATTGTACAGACTGACGGACTGTGCAAAACCAAAAGCAGAAAGTAGGGAAAACAGTATTACATAGAACTTCATCATCATCATTTGTTTTCAACAAAAATAAGGTATTATTTTAAAACCGAAATTCTACCAACTTTAGTATTTCAGCGCAAAAAAATAATTTTTCTGAATTTTTCTTTTACATTTGTGTAAACTATTATTTTTTATGAATCAGCTTTTCAGAAGAAAACATTACAGCGAGAGTGATCACTCATCAGGATTATTGAGGGTTTTGGGAGTTTGGGATATTGTATTTTTCGGAATTGCTGCCATCATCGGAGCCGGAAGTTTCAGCAGTTTGGGAGAAGCCGTTTTCCGTGGCGGACCGGGCGTGATCGTCCTTTACATCATCTGCGGATTTGCCTGTGGTTTCACCGCGCTTTGCTATGCGGAATTTGCGAGCCGGATTCCAACTGCGGGCTCCGCGTACACCTATGCATATGCAAGTTTCGGGGAATTGATAGCCTGGATTATCGGTTGGGCTTTGATTATGGAGTATTCTTTCGGGAATATTTATGTAGCCTTTTCGTGGAGTGATTATTTCACCAGTTTCATGTCCAGAATCGGGATCCATATCCCAGATTATTTCACCTGCAGTTATTCCGAGGCTCAAAAAGCATTTCTGGGAAACTCAATGAACAAGGATCTCATCAATGCTTGGAAAACGGCACCAGTAATAGGAAACCTAAAAATCATCCTGGACATTCCCGCTTTGGTCATCAATGGCTTAATTACTTGGCTTTGCTATGTCGGAGTGCGGGAATCGAAGAATTTCAACAACCTGTTTGTGCTGCTGAAACTGTTCATCATTCTTTTGGTGATTGCTGTTGGAGTGGCCTACATCAATACCGACAACTGGTTTCCTGTAAGCAAAGTCACTGGCGAAAATTCATTTATGCCAAACGGTTTTTCCGGCGTGATGAGTGCGGTTTCAGGAGTTTTCTTTGCCTATATCGGATTTGATGCGCTTAGTGTTTTATCTGAAGAAACCAAGAATCCGCAGAAAAATCTCCCGCGAGGAATGATCATGTCACTTATTTTGTGCACGGCGATCTATATTGTTTTGACTTTGACTTTAACAGGATTGGTGGATTACAGAAAATTCGATGGAGTTGGTGATCCGCTTGCCTTTATTTTCGAAAAATCTAATGCCAATATTCCATGGATGGAATTCGTGGTTTCATTAGGCGCAATCATTGCCATTACCACAGTTTTGCTGGTTTTTCAAATGGGACAACCGAGAATTTGGTATGCGATGAGCCGCGATGGTTTGATGCCAAAAAAATTCATGGAAATCCACCCGAAAAACAATACTCCCGCTTTTGCAACCATTGTAACCGGTTTTGTGGTGGGGATTCCTATTTTATTTACAGACAAATCCTTTATTCTGGATTTCACCAGCATCGGAACTATTTTCGCGTTTGTGTTGGTTTGCGGCGGCGTATTATTGCTTCCGTCAAAAGAAAGGTTAAAGGGAAGGTTTCACTTGCCCTATATCAATGCGAAATTCATTTTTCCAGTGTTTTTTTTAGGTGGGCTGGCTTTCTTTTATTTCTGGCAACCGGCGTTCTTTCACAATTTAATGGATTGGAACGATCCCAATGAAGGCGAATTCAGGATTTCCATTTTCTTTTTCCTGATTATCAATCTGGTTTTGTGCGTTTTAGCTTTTTTTAAAAATCTGTCACTGATTCCGTTGGTGGGTTTAAGTTCTTGTCTTTACCTTTTAACGGGAATGAGCCACAACAACTGGTTTTGGTTCCTCCTTTGGTTCGCCATCGGAATCGTGATTTATTTCTCTTATGGTTACAAAAACAGCAAACTGAACCGCGATTTGAATGGGGACCTGAACTAAAACTGCAAGTCGGAAAAGCGCGGAATAAAGAAAGAAAATCCTCAAAAACTTGAGGGACTTTCTTGACTTAAAATTTTGGTCAATATTTTGCTTCAAAAGAGTAAATTCAGCACTTATTTTTTCGACAATTCAAATGATAAAAATATGTCAGAGAGAATCAAAACGTTTTCAGAATTCTACCAGTTCTATCTCACCGAACACAGCAACAGGTGGACCAGAATCTTCCACTTTATAGGAACTTTGCTGGTTTTCGTGGTAATCATTTATGTGATCAATTCCGGGAAAGAAAGATTTCTTTGGTACCTTCCCATTTTCGGATATGGATTTGCCTGGTTTTCCCACGCCGTTTTCGAAAAGAATAAGCCCGCAACCTTCAAATATCCGATTTGGAGTTTGATTTCAGATTTCAAGTTGTTTTTTGAGTTGCTGATGGGCAAGCAGAAATTCAGTCCATAAAAAAATCCCGAGGAAATTCGGGATTTTGTATTTATTTATAAAGATTTTTTTCGACCTCAATTGCCTGGTTAAGCGTTTCTGAGATTTTGTTGATGGCGTTTTCATAATTTGGTCCCACATTCCATTTGCCATTAATAGGAATATTTTTCATATTATCATTCGCAAAATACAGCGAGTTGTCCGCAAGGTTTACCAACCTATTATCAAAATTGACATATCCTGCTCTTCCAGTTTCAATCATGCTGTAATAACTGATCATCAATCCCCAATTGAGGTTAATGAAAGCTACTTCATCAATTTGGTATTTGTCTTTTAATGGTCTGAAGTCAATATTAGAGTATTTTTTTCCTTCAGCTTTCTCATCTTTAAATTTTTGCACATTCTTCGGGTCAAATTTCTCATCAATAATAACCACTTCTTTCCCTTTCGAACGAAGGATCTCTGAATACATATCGATCAACTTCTGTTTGGGATCCAATTGTTTTTTTGCGAGATCCAGCACTGGTTGATACTTATCTCCCGAAGTTAATGCCAAATCAAGCAATCCCTGTGAACCTTCCCTATATTTTTGAGGCTCCGAAACATTCACATATAGTCCCACTCTTGATGGTTTTTTCAAATACTCGGCATTCATGGGAACTTGGACCTGACATGAGGTCAACAAAAGAAGCAGCGCAATCACTGTGTAAAAATTGATATTTTTCATTTATTTTAATTTTTAACAAATCTAATTTTAAATAAAAAATCCCACAATAAAAATTGCAGGATTTATCTCATTTTTTCGGAAAATTATTTGCTACCCAAATCATCCATTTTCTGAGTTGCCGCCAAAGAAACCATCAAATCGTTCAACATCGTGCTTGCCGAATTTGGAGAGTTTGGCAGAAGCACCAAATTGCTTCTGTTATTCGCACCGATGGATTGAAGCGTGTCGTAGTGCTGTGTCACCACGATCAATGCGGAAGCTTCCTGTGCATTAATATTCGCAGCATTCAGCATTTCCACAGATTCCTGTAAACCTTTCGCGATTTCTCTTCTTTGGTCTGCAATTCCCTGTCCTTGGAGCTTTTTGGATTCCGCTTCCGCTTTTGCCACCGCCACAATTCTGATTTTTTGAGCTTCAGATTCGTATTCTGCCGCGGTTCTTTCCCTTTCTGCAGCGTTGATTCTGTTCATCGCATGTTTCACCTGTTCATCCGGGTCGATATCGGTAACCAAAGTTTTGATGATATCGTAACCATAACTCCTCATCGCTTCCTGTAGCTCACCTTTTACCGCGATGGCAATATCGTCTTTTCTTACAAAAACATCGTCCAGTTTCAGTTTCGGAACTTCTGCCCGCACCACGTCGAAAACATAGGAGGTAATCTGGTTTTCGGGATTTTCAAGTTTATAGAAGGAATCCGCCACCTGCTCTTTGATGACTTGGTATTGCACCGAAACCTTCATCCGGATGAAAACGTTGTCCAGGGTTTTGGTATCAATAATCACGTCCAACTGCTGGATTCTGAGATTCATCCGTTTGGTGACCACATCGATAAAAGGAATTTTCAAATGTAATCCGGCATGCCTCACCGAATGAAATTTCCCAAGTCTTTCCACAATGGCCGCAGTGGCCTGCTTTACCGTGAAAAAAGATGCGAAAAGCACGATGAATCCTAGAAAAAAAATTAAGCCTAAATAAGTCATGTTTAAATTTTTTTGAGGTTAAAATTGTACTGAAAGATATGAAAATATTCCGGGTTACGCCACTAAACCCTCCACCTTTTTAATGAAAATAAACGTCATCATATTTCACTCCGGCCTCTATTCTGATGGGCAATGTATTTTCTACCGGCACAATTGGGCAACTGTAATCAAAGGCATTGTAGGCACAAAACGGCTGATAAGACTGGTTGAAGTCTAAGATGATTTTGTCGGATTTCGGGATCCGCAGATCCATGTATTTTCCGCCACCATAAGTTTCCTTCCCGTTGGTCGCGTCATGAAACGGCAGAAAAAGATAGTCCTCATAACCTTTCTGTCTGATTAGGTTTAAATTTTGATAAACATTCAGGGTATAACTTTTTCCGTCTAAAATAAAAGTTGCCTTTCCGTATTCTACATAAGGCTTTGCTTTGCCGGAAGAGGTCGGAATTTCGAATGGAACTGCATTTTCGGTGCGCGTGAATTTGGCATTAAAGCGGTATTTTAAGTCGATCGGAAAAAAAGGATGTCTATTGAAATTGGTGAAGTTATCGCCACGAAGCGGTGATTCTTTCGGATTTTTGTACTCCATGTTCAATTCTTCCTGAAATTTTTGGATTTCAGAAATTATTTTCGGCTGAGCTGCACAGGAGATCATTATTAGACCGATAAAGACGATCAGCTTTTTCATTTATTTTTCTTTTTGTATTGTCGATATTTTTTTTGCCGGGCCGCAAGATAATTTTCGTTGCCATCAAAATAGAAAGGAACGTCAATAAAGTTTTTGTCCCGGTAAACGCCGATATGCAAAAAACGGGGTTCTTTGGACTTTTCTGTTTCCAGCTTAAAATTAAAAATATCCATAAAGTCTGCCGGTCTGGAATAGGTATGCACCGAAACCAACTCTTTCACCCGAACTGTTCCATATTTTTTTTCAATCCACGCACAAGATTTTCTAAGGCTGTCAGCAGTGATTACGCGCTCAAACTTTTTTGAAATATTGAATCCTTCAAATGGCGTGTAATCTTTCTTTGCACACTTTTCCAAATAAGCTTCCGCAAATTTCCGCGGAACCTCCTTTCTCTCGGCATCCATTTTATCCATGGATACAGACTTATAATATGAGCTGCAGCTGCTTAGAAATAGTGTGGAAATCAAAAATAATATTGCCAACCGTCTTTTATTCATTACTGATTTTTATTTTGCTTGTTAATACTTGTTACTCAACTTCACTCGATGATTACCCGATAAACATCGGTTCCGTTTCTCTTGATATTGGGGACAAAAAAACCACCTTCTTCCGGTATTTCCTCTATTAAATCAAAAGCGGCGCATTCATCCGGCAATCCAGAGAAAACCAGGGTGAACCAAAAGTCCTTCATCGGCGGAACATCCGTCCAATAAGGAAAAAGCGAAATATTCTCCTGATGAATGAGGTAACTTTTGTGGGCCAAACTCCGGTCCACCAAAAACGTGGATCGCCAAACCCGGATCTGGTTCCCCAATTCAAAACTCGCGGGAACGCAACAATGCACGATCACCTGCTTCTCCTCCTCTACTTTGGTTTGCAGAGATTCCAGAATTTCTTGCGAGATTTCGGGTTTGGTTATGGTTTCCATCTGTTCATGCCTAATGAATAGTGAGAAATAAGCGATGAATAATCATGCTTTTTACTAATATTCTAATTCAAGTTTTTCTTTTGAATAGTTTCTAATTTTCTCGGTCAGTTCAGGATTTTCTGAAAGTTTCTGACCATAGCTTGGAATGATTTCCAGGAGTTTTTCGCGCCATTCGTTTTTTATTTTTTCAGGGAAACATTTCTCTAAAACCTGAATCATGGCAAAAGCCGCTGTGGAAGCTCCGGGAGAAGCACCCAGAAGTGAGGCGATGGTGCCGTTTTCATTGACCACTACTTCCGTCCCAAATTCTAATTTTCCGCCTAGATCGGGATCTTTTTTGATGACCTGAACTCTTTGTCCCGCTATTTTCAGTTCCCAGTCCTCCTCTTTTGCATCTTTCACAAACTCCCTTAAATGCTGCATTCTTTGGGATTTAGTCATGGCAACTTGCCGAACCAGATATTGGGTCAAAGGCAAATTATGCCACCACGCGCCAAAAAGGGAGCGGATGTTCTTGAAGTTAATGCTTTCGGGCAAATCGAGATAACTGCCTTCTTTTAAAAATTTCGTGGAAAATCCGGCAAAAGGTCCAAACAGCAATGCCTTTTCCCCATCTATGATTCTCAGGTCTAAATGCGGAACACTCATCGGTGGAGCTTCTAAACCTGCCTGCGTATAGACTTTGGCATGATGTTTTTTGATCAATTCCGGATTGTGCGAGACCAGCCATTCGCCGGAAACCGGAAATCCGCCATAACCTTCGCTTTCCGGGATATCCGAACTTTCCAAAAGCGGCAATGCATAACCTCCGGCTCCAATGAACACGAAATTTGCCACAACTTCTTGACTGTGGTTATGCAGTCGGTCTTTAACTTCCACCGCCCAAGTTCCGTCCGACTTTAAATCTAAATCTTTTGCTTCATGATAGAGAAAAATCTCCACCCTGGAATCTTCTGCGAGGAAAGCACCCATTTTTCGGGTCAATGCCCCGAAATTCACATCTGTTCCCAAATCCATTTTCGTGGCGGCAAGAAGTTCGTAATTTTTCCTTTTGCTCATTACCAAAGGAATCCATTCCTGAAGTTTTTCAAAATTTTCTGAAAACTCCATGCCTTTGAAAAGATTTGATTTGATCATTTCCGCATGTCTTTTCCTTAAAAAATCGACATCATCTTTGCCAAAAACCAAACTCATGTGCGGACAGGAATTGATGAATTCTTTTGGATTCTGAATATAGTTTTTCGAAATCAGGTAAGACCAAAATTGCTTTGAAACCTCGAATTGTTCTGCAATATTTTCTGCTTTGGAGATATCTATATTTCCATCTTCATCTTGCGGCGTGTAATTGAGTTCGCAAAAGGCGGAATGTCCTGTTCCCGCATTGTTCCATGCAGCGGAGCTTTCCCGTGCGAATCTCCCGAGTCTTTCAAAAATCGCGATATCCATTTCCGGCTCCAGCTCATGAAGCAACGTTGCCAAAGTAACGCTCATAATTCCGCCACCGATTAGGATCACGTCGTATTTTGGCTTTGGAGTTTTCTTGACGAAAGATTCGGGCATAATGAAAATATTAGAGTGACGAATTTCGGGAAAAGATTTGAGATTGCGAATTTTTGGGGAAAAAGAAATTTCACCAACCTTAGATATTCTAGCGAATTCATCTGTTTATGGAAACATTCAGTTTTCGTTCACTTTTCTTAAATTGGGATTTTCAGCAAATCGGGGAACAATCTCTCCACAATGCAATGGCTTTTTTATGAGCCGAAATCGCAGAAATTATATGAGTTTGATTTAAACACCAAGAAACTGGTGGAATTCAAAATGGGAAATTAGCTTTTAAAATTATACTGAAACTACGTAAAATTCCTGAAATCATTCACGCAAAGTTTAGATAATTAGCCGTAAAATTAAGGATGCAATGATTATGTCGAAGGCAGAGTAAGTTTACGCTTCAAAAGTCTGCTTTAGTGGACAATACCTTGCTTGCTCAAAACTGGAGCTGTTAATGATAAGTCTTTCCGTAAAAGATAGCCTATTTTGACTACCACTGCTTTTAGTACATTTAAAATTCAAACTTAGTTTAAAAGTCAGTCCTTTTTTCAAATGCACTATTGTTTTGGAATATGAAAAAGGGGATTTTTATTTTACTTGCTTAATCATTCGTGGAATTATAAACAAAGGAAAAATCATTGAAAATTAGATCTTTTCATTCTGGAAAACATCACTAATTCGCCACCGGAACCACATAAAAATAGACCGAAACAAAGTGGCATAAAGTTCCCAGCAAGACAAAAACATGAAATATCGCGTGGTTGAACTTTAATTTGTCGAAAGCATAAAGTACTGCTCCCAAAGTGTAGGCAATTCCGCCGGAAATCAGCCAAACCAAACCGCTGAAATCCAGATTCTGAACCAAACTCCTGAAGCTGAAAACAATCAACCATCCCATTGCCACATAGAGAATCGTGGATAGGACATTGAATCTTCCGGTGAAGAAAATCTTGAAAATAATTCCAAAGAGAGCAATGCTCCAAACCACCGAAAAGATCACCCAACCTTCAGTTCCATTGAGCGTCACCAAAACGAAAGGTGTGTAACTCCCTGCAATCAAAACGTATATTGACGCGTGGTCGAAAATATTCAAATGATAACGGATTTTCGGTGTCTTGGAAAGGTGGTAAAGTGTGGATGCCAAATACAGCACAATCATGCTCATCCCAAATATCGGAAAGCTGATGATTGCCCATAAATCATCGATCTTCACGGCTTTTAAAATCAAAAGAATCAATCCTGCGACACTCAAAACCAGTCCCATCAAGTGCGTGACGACATTTAGCTTTTCTTCCAGCTTAGGATAATGGTGAATGATATATTTTGTTGAATTTTCCGGCATTAGGTCAACTTTGCAGTCAGTTTTTTGAATTGTTTCTCTGCATTCTTTTCTTCATACAGAATTCCGTAAATGGTGTCTATAATCGGGGTTTTCATCCCTTTTTCCTTTGATGTCCTGTAAATGGAATCTGCGGCGTAATACCCTTCAGCAATCATGTTCATGGACTGGATGGCGGATTTCACGGTATATCCTTTCCCTATTAGGTTTCCAAGATTTCGGTTACGCGAGAAAAGGGAATAAGCGGTGACCAGTAAATCACCAAGATAGGCGCTTTCATTCACGTCTCTTGGCGCTTCGTAGATGGCTTCCAGAAAGATCTCCATTTCCCGGATCGCATTGGAAACGAAAACCGCAGTGAAGTTGTCTCCATAACCCAATCCTCCCGCAATCCCAGCTCCGATTGCATAGATATTTTTCAAAATGGCACTGTACTCATTTCCCAGGATATCCTTGCTCGGTTCTACTTTGATAAAGCTGGAAGAAAACAATTGGCAAAGTTTCTCCGAAACCTCATCTTCCACTGTGGCGATGGTGAGGTAAGAAAGCCGTTCCATCGCTACTTCTTCAGCGTGGCAAGGACCGGCAATTACCGCCTGATTCCGAAATCCAATCTCGAAATTATCGCGGAGATAATGCGCTACCACATCATTGGCTTTGGGAACAATTCCCTTGATTGCGGAGACGAAGATTTTGTCCCTGTATTCGCAAGTCATTTTCTCCATTTGGTCAGACAGATAAATGGAAGGCGTGGCTAAAACGATGATTTCGCACTGAGAAACCAGCTCGTTGATATCAGTGGTAACTTTGATCGACTTTGGCGCAAAACTCACCGAGGTTAAATAAGTCGGATTATGGTGCCGCAACTCGATCGCTCCCTTCACAAATTCGTTCCGAACACACCAGTGTACCGTTTTGCTGTTTTCCACCAGCATTTTCACAATTGCCGTGGCGAAACTTCCGCTGCCTAATACACCTACAGCGATTTCCGGTTTTAAGGTTTTCGGTTCGTTGGTCTTCTTTTTTGCCATGATTGCCATTAGGAAATTAGCTACAAAGATATTAAAGCTTTAGGGATTTTCGGGCACGATTATGAATTTAGCGATTTTATGAAAACTTTAACAATATTAAATTCAAAGAAATGCCGAAAGAAACACAATGTCAATAATTATATTTGAAAATTATATTTAAATTTGCAACTTTATTTTTAGAATCAAGACTTAATGAAGAACTTTTTGAGTAGAAAGAGGAACGTGAATGTCGCCTTAGGAATCCTGGTTGCATTGGTTTTTGGACAGGGAATTTTGATCGCAAAACTATATGGCGAAAAAAACCACAAAAATTATCAGGTGAATCTGGTTAAAATCAATACGCAAAAAGACAGCATCGATTACCCGGAAATGAAAAACAACCTGGCTTTAGTGGACAATACGGTGAGAGCACTCCATGCCTTCTTAAAATCCAAAAACATCACGGACGGAAAAATTGCTATGCTCGCTCAGGACAGCCTTTCCAACGCGGTTTATCTTTCTAAGCAAAGCAATCGCTACAGCCAGTATCTGATGGATTTGCAAAACAAACTGCAGCGGGTTCCACTGGGAATTCCCACTGACGGCTACATTTCTTCCCATTTTGGAAAAAGAAAAAATCCGATCCCCTTCAACAACGTGTTGCTCGCATCGGCCGGAAAATTAAGTAAAGAGCAAAACTCAGAACCGCCATTGGTGGAGGAAAAAGACAGCATGGGAAATGTGGTGAAAAGAACTTTGGTAAATCCGGAAAGTTTGGCTAAAAACGCCGCTGAAGTCAACAATACCCCCGCTGAAGCGGACCAAATTCAGTTTCATAAAGGTTTAGACATCGCCGTTCCGTATGGTTCAGATGTTCGTTGCGCGGCAACCGGAACAGTGATTTTTGCAGGCGAAAAAAGTGGCTATGGAAACTGCGTGATTATTTCGCACGGAAATGGTTTAGCAACACTTTATGCGCATCTTTCCCAGGTTTTGGTGAAAGCAAATGATGTGGTGAAAGTAAACGCAGTAATTGCAAAATCGGGCAACACGGGGCGCTCAACAGGACCACACCTTCATTACGAAGTACACCAAAATAATACGCCGGTCAATCCGAAGTTGTTTATGAATCTTTAGAAAAATAAAGCCATAAAGCAAGCCCGCCACAATATCTGAGGCGGGCTTTTTCTTGGAAAACCGTCAGGAGTTGCCTATTTGACGACTGCTGATTCAATCCTAAAATTATGCAATTGCAGCATTTTTTTCAATTTTAAATGATGGAAGGTGACAGCATCAAGTATTTCAATTATTTTGATCGTTCTCATCTTGAAAAAAAGAATCCTCTTAAAACCAGTGAAGCTCTTAAAAATTCAAATCTGCCAAAGCATCATCATGACGACCAGAAATTTGAAAACCTGTTTTGAGACGTAAGTTTTCGCATCTGCAAATCAACTGAACAGGCGTTTCACATTGCTAATTCCGCAAGTATTTTGCTAATGGATGGTGTTGCCTTTTCAGTTCTTCCACAAAAAGTTTCGAGATTTCAGTCGCACCCAAAACCGAAAGATGGGTGTCATCAGTCTTTCCTTCAGGATAATACGGGATTTCGTTTGGTGCAAAATGCAGGTGCAATTTTCTGGAACCCTCTACTCCATATTGCATTTCCAGATTTTCGGTGAGGTATTGCATATCGAAAAATGGGACTTTCATCTCTTGTGCAACCAATCGAGCAATCAGGGTGTAATTCCCATGAGAATCGAGCAAAACTCCTTCTTTGTTGAATTTTCTTCTCGCAATGGAGGAAAACAAAATCGGGATCGCACCTTTGGAACGTGCCTCCTCAATATATCGGATCAAATTGTGCCGGTAAGAAGTTTGCGGATTTGTGTAGCGGGTTGGATCGGTTTCTTTCGCATCATTGTGCCCGAACTGGATGAAGAGGTAATCCCCTTTTTTCAGCGATTCCAAAACAGGTTTCCAGTGTCCGAGTTCCCGGAAACTTTTGGTGCTTCTGCCATTGACAGCGTGGTTGAAAATCTGGACATGATCCGTGAAAAATTGCGGCAAAACCTGTACCCATCCCCTTTCGGGATTTTTGTCGGTATCGGGTTTTATCGCCATCGTGGAATCACCGATGGTGTGGATGGTTATTTTTTTTGAAGGGTTGGTTGCGGCGCAACTCGCCATTAACAAAGAGAAAATGAAAATTAGTTTATAGACTTTCATACCAATTTTTTCTAAGGTTATCTTTCAGTACATTTTGCTTCGTGAATTTTCGGGCTTCTTTTTGGGACAGTTTTTTCGACCATGAAACACGTGAACTTAAATCTGAACCTTTTCCTAGATTACCATATTCACCAAAAAAAGCAGTTTTTTCGGCATCCTTTTTATTCCAATTGTCCCAACCTTTTGGCGAAACAGAACTTCCAAAATCTGAATTGATGAAGACCGACTGTGCAAAATTTCGCCATGGTCTTCCCAGATAAACCTCATTTACGCCTTCTTTTGCAGTCAGCCTGCAACGGGTGAAAACAAAACCGAACCCGCTTCCTTTCGGTGTTGAAGGTGCGGTGACAAATGAATTTTTCTTGCTGTGGATTTCGCAATTTTCGAAGAAAGCGGTCGCTCCCCCAAAAATAAAGTCGGTTGTTCCTTCGATGTATGAATCCTTAATTAAAATTTTACCTTCATCATCTAAAAACAGCGTATCCTGATTTCCAATCAAATTACAATTCACGATTGCAACTCGGTTTGCGACAATACTCAATGCAATTGCCTGTCCCACTTCTCCGGCAGAATTTTCAATGGTTAAATTTTCGAGAATCGCATCATTTCCCTCCACCAAAAATGTCGGGGTAAAGAAAGTACTGTTTCTCCCTTTGTCCATTTTCGCAAAATAATCGTCAAAACGGATGATGGTTTTTTCTTTGCTTTCCCCCAAAATTTTCAGGTTCGTATTCCACTGATGAAGCTTCACTTTTTCCTGATAAATTCCGTTTTTAATGAAAATCGTGATTCGTTCCTCCGGAAAAGATTTGCAATTGTCGATGGCTAGCTGAATGTCATCAAAATCGCCGGTTCCATCTTTCGAAACGGTGTAAAAGTTCTTGTCCGGAATGGTTTTCACATTTTCCTTTTTCCATGCATCATACTTTTGCAAAACTTCGGAAGGTGCGTCGGTAAACCAAGCATAACCATTTCTGCGTTCAAAACCGATTTCCGAATA
Organism: Chryseobacterium koreense CCUG 49689; assembly: GCF_001045435.1. Taxonomy (GTDB): domain Bacteria; phylum Bacteroidota; class Bacteroidia; order Flavobacteriales; family Weeksellaceae; genus Kaistella; species Kaistella koreensis. Next base: position 116,198 of record NZ_LFNG01000012.1, read on the forward strand.
AGACTTTTTCCTTATTCCGTTTCGATCGCTGACAAAAGGTTCATTGGTTTCCAAATCGCTGAACCGCGCCCAAATCGGAATCGCGTTTTGATCTTCGACCCACTTTTTGTCGCCCTCAATTCTCACTTCTTTATGGCCGGAGATTTTATTGACTTTAAACCAATTCACCGCACTTTCCACCGAACGGATTACTTCTTTGGAAGGATTTTTCAGCGACATTAAAAACAAAACCAAAGTCGCCGATTCTTTTCCGCTCAACGACGGCAATTCATAGGATCTCGCTTTTGCCGGGAATAAAGAGAATTCGTCGTGTTGGGCGCACCAAACCGTGAGTTTCCCATTTTGGCGGTACTGGGTTTTTAGGATAATGTCGATTCCTTTGTCAAAAGATTTTTGGATTTTGGTTAAAGTCTCGTCCGGAATCGGAATCGGGAAATGCTGCCTTTTTTCCAAAAGTTCCTGAAACAGAAAAAGAACGTTCACCATCGCATCGTCATTGTAGGTAATGTGCGAACTGTAATTGCTTTGGATAGGGTAAAACTGTGGCCAACCTCCATTTTCATATTGTGCTTTCAGGAGATAATCCAATCCCTTCAAAAATGCCGCTCTGTATCTTTCATCGGGCTGAAACTGAAAAACATTGGACAAAAACCGCATTTCCTGAGTGGTAGCATCGTTGTCAATCGTGGTTACCGTGAAATCGTTTTTGGATTGGATGAGTTTTTCAACATCATGATCAGATAACACTTTGTGCATCGCGACATTTTTTTCCCAACCGCCATTGTTTTTTTGAAAAAGCAAAACGTTTTCGGCAATTCTTTTGGCTTCCCCGGATTTCAGGAAGCTTTGGTCTTTTGTAGCCGCCAATCTCACCCAATTTTTGTCGATGAGCTGGCTGTTTGCCATCTGAATTACAAACAATGAAAGGAGGAAATACACACTGCGAAGATTCATTTTAAATAAAATTTACATTGCCGAGAATACGATAAAACAGTTTTTTTCAAATAAAGCAATTTTGACAAAAATGCCCAAAACGGAGTTTTGTTCAAAAGTGAAAAATTAATTTTTGTTTTGGATTACGATGGTGCCAATAAAATTGACACTTACCGATCCAATTGAAGCGCAGCCAAAATAAACGGTCCGGTTCCTTTCGGGTCGTTGTCTTTCTTTTTTTCGTTCACATAATACTCGAAAGAGCCGTCCCTGAAAGGATTTCCACCCAATCCGGCCACTGCGCAGACATTGGTCAAGGTGACATATCCCTCCGGAGAAACTTTCACCAGTTCATTTACCAAACCGTCAAATGCCTTATTGGCAATGGTTTTAAAATCTTTTGTCAAATATCCTTTGTTTGCTCCTTTTGCAAAAGCATAGGCAAACATCGCAGAACCTGATGCTTCCAGATAATTTCCATCTCGGTTTCCCTGGTCCGTGACTTGATACCACAATCCGGATTTGTCCTGATATTTCACCAAAGCACTGGAAAGTTCCTTGAAATAAGAAATCAATTCCGCTCGTTTTGGATGATTTTCGGGGAAATAATCCAGCACATCTACTAAAGCCATCGCATACCAACCGAGCGATCGGGACCAGAAATTAGGTGAAGTTCCCGTTTGCGGATCAGACCATGCCATCTTTCGGGATTCGTCCCATCCGTGGTAAAGAAGCCCGGTTTTTTTGTCCAGCAAATGTTTTTGAATCAACTCAAACTGCAATGCCACATCATCGAGTTGGCCGCCATCTTCGAAGGTTTTATTGTAGCGGGCATAAAATGGAGAACCCATATACAAACCATCCAGCCACATTTGGTTCGGATAGATTTTCTTGTGCCAAAAACCGCCTTCCGAAGTTCGGGGTTGCTTTTCCAATTGAAGTCTCAAAGTTTTCAGGGCGGTCAAATATCGATGATCTTTTGTTTTTGCATAAAGGTCGAACAAATGATGACCTGCGATAATCATGTCGATATTGAAATTATCAAACTTGTAGGAAGGGATTTTTCCGTCTTTATCGATGGTTGCATCCGCATAACCTTTCACATAACCGATATAGCGTGGATCATTGGTTTTTGAATACAGTTCCTCGAAAGCAATCATATTCAAACCGTGCACATAATCCCATTTTGGCTCCGCTTTATCGTCAATCATGTAGGCTTCCGGATATTTCTTCATGAGCGTCAAAGCCATTCGTTCCGACCATTTTTTGTTTGCCGGAATTTCCGAATAATTTTCCGCCGATTTCGACAGGGATTTACATCCGGTCAAAAATAATAAAGCCAATAAAACTGTGACGAATTTTTCCATTTTTACCTTTCTCATTTCAATTTATTTTAAGGGGTTTCCGGCGTTTAATTTGGAAAGGTTTCCATCCAAATATTTCAAGAATTCGGATTCCGTTTTGATTCCGTTTGGTTCCTTTTCCCAAGCCCCGAGAAAGTAGAACGTAATTTTTTGGGTAGTTGGTTTAAACTTGATGAGGTAATCGTCTTTTCCTTTAAAAACATCTTCGGCATCAGCAATTTGGTAGAACACCGCCATTCCCAGATGATCGTCAAACAGCGTTTGTTTTCCAAAAGTGGCAATATAGCCCCATTTCGCATTCGGAACTGTTTTATGAATTAATGGAAGTTTGTAGAGATTCACGATTCCGGTCACGATTCCGTCCAGTGCTTTGCTGCTTTGGATGGTGTGTTTCGTGTATCTTTCATCCGGAAAAATGGTGAGTTCGGATGTGAAATCGGTAGATTGTCCATTGGTTTTCCAGCCTTTGTAATCGATGAAAACTTTGGAATTGTCCTTGTTGTTTTCTACGGATGCCGTGGTTTTTTCAACTTCATTGAAATGCAGCATTTCGCCATTCACAATCCTTCCAATGGCACCAATTCCCAAACCTTTCCCCACTTTCAGGATATCTCCTCCCCAATCGCTCATCTCGTGATAGGAATCAAAACCGTCTTGACCAACGTCTTGCAGAACGATATTTTCGGTCTTTTTGCCATAAATGTCAATAGCGTTCCTCCAATCCAGATAAAGGCGGTAACCTATTTTATTGCTTTCCCAACCCGGACCTTCATAGCGGATATCGAAAGAATGGTCGGTGTGAAGCGGATTGAGCGTTAAAGTTTGTACGTTTTTGAAAACTCCGCCGGAATATTTTCTGCCGTTCCAGGAACCTCCTACTTTTTCAGAGATTTCTGCGTATGTTTTTCCGTTTTTACTTGCCGTGGAAACTGTTTTTGTGGCGGTGCAGCTGAGCATGAGTGAAACTGCCGAAATTGCCAGAATTGAATTTGCTATTTTCATTGAATATATTGTTGATATGGATTAATTCTTGAATTGGTGGTTTAGAAAGTTTAGGATGTGGTTTACTGTGGAATCAAACCAAGGATCAAACATCCAAAAGGTGTGCGGAGAATTTTCGATGGTTTTGACTTCGTATTGGATATGATTCTTTTTAAAAATTTCCAACATTTCATCTTGTCCGGCGTGAAAACGTTCAAATTGGCTGTTGATGAAAAGATAAGGAATTCTAACTTTTTCGGCGTGTGTCAATGGTGAAGCGTCTTTCCAAATTTCGGGGCTCATTTCAAAAGTTCCGCCCAACCATTTTGCGGCGGTTGCTCCTTCTTTGGATTGCGGATGATGAAATGCGAGAATTCCGTCAATATCTATGACCAGATTAGCCAAATCAGGATATTTTGAACCGATTAGTGCGGCAATCTGTCCACCGGAAGATGTCCCTAAAACCGCAATCTGATTTTGATCGATATTAAATCGCTTCGCATTTTTCCTTAAAAAAGAAATTGCTGTTACCACATCATCGATTGCTGCCGGATATTTCGCTTCATCGGAAAGCCGATATTCTACCGCAAAACAATTGAATCCGCTTCCTGAAATTTTTCTGCCTAAAGATTTCATCAACTCCTTCGAACCGGATTTCCAGCCACCGCCGTGAATCAGGATCACCGCAGGATTTTTGTGATTGTCACCCCACAAAAAAGCGTCCAGGAATAAACTCCTTCCGTGAATATTTTGATATTCAATGTTTAGCATTTCCTGCACATTCTTGGGAGATTCTACTTTAGCCAGATTTGCAGACGGGAATTTTTTGGCCACTTTCAGCATTTCTGAACGTTCGGTAAAAGTCGTATCCTTCTGCATTTGCGCGAAATTCAGACCACAAGTCAACATCAAAATCAAATACCAAATTCTGTACACTTATTTTATTTTATACAACCACCGTCATTCTCCCTCATTCACGAAAAGACCATTATTTTGGCGAAAACAATTCCAAAATAAAGTCACTCAAAGGCTTTCCACTACGCAAATGACAGCTAACTTATGAAAAATAATCCGTCCTTCTTAAGGTCAGAAAGCCCTCCAATCCACAGCAATCGATTACACAAATCTACAACTTTTAACCAATGTTTCATCATTTTGGGGAGATTTATTTTTATTCAAATTTGGTAATAATCATTACGCCATCTCAATTTTTTACAATTAACATCTTTTAAAACAACTTTAAATAAAGGATTTTTAAATATTTTTAAAAAAATTAAACAAAATCATTGTGGGATTTCAAAATAGGTATAACTTTGTGTAATCCATTACATAAAATTAAAAACAAAAATTCTTTTTTTGAATTATGACAAAATTTTTATCCATCTTAAGTTTAATGTTCGCATTTCTGACCATTTCGGGGCAGAACGTGAACATTACCCAGCAATCGGGCTCCCTGGAAACCGCCTATGTGAAATGGGATCCGGTAACCGGTGCAGAGCGTTACAACGTTTACTATTCGGGAATGGGAATCACCGACCGAAAAATTGACGATCCGCTTATTAGAAGTTATGGGAGTTATTTTCGTGCCGATGTTTTGGGACTCGCTGCAGGAAATTACACCATCAAAGTTGCTGCAGTAGTTGGCGGTGTGGAAGGTCCTGCGACGGTCTCTGGTCCAATTACCGTTTTACCGCATGACCGAACCGGTTTTGCCCATCAAGGCGGAAGAATTCCCGGCGCCTATAATATGGACGGAACTTTGAAAAGCAATGCGGTCGTTATTTACATCACGCAAAATACCAAAAACACGGTTTCCTTAAATGTAACCGGAGCAACTGCAAATCCATGCGTTGGTTTGCAGACGATTTTGGACGGTTTCAAAAAAGGGAAAGACAGCCGTCCTTTAGCGGTTCGTTTGGTGGGAAACATCACCGATTTGAACTATATGCTGAATGGAGACATCGTCATTGAAAACAATAATCTGGCAACCAGCTCCATCACGTTTGAAGGTGTGGGAAGTGATGCATACGCGAACGGATGGGGAATAAGAATTAAAAACGCATCCAATGTGGAGGTTAGAAATCTTGGCTTTATGCTGACCGATGCCGCCGAAGGAGATAATGTGGGATTGCAACAAGGAAATGACCACGTTTGGGTGCACAATAACGATATGTTCTATGGAATGCCGGGCGGTGACGCAGATCAGGTGAAAGGAGACGGCGCTCTGGACGTGAAAAAATCGACATGGGTCACTCTTTCTTACAATCACTTCTGGGACAGTGGAAAGGCAAACCTTTTGGGGTTGAGCGAGGGAACCGCTGCCGGACTTTTTGTGACTTATCACCACAACTGGTACGACCATTCAGATTCCAGACATCCCCGAGTTAGGTATTACTCGGCACACATTTACAACAACTATTTTGACGGAAATTCCAAGTATGGTTCCGGTTCCACCATGGCTTCTTCCCTCTTTTTGGAAGGAAACTATTTCAGAAATTCTAAATACCCGATGTTGATTTCCATGCAGGGAACCGATATTTTCGGCGGCGGTGGCGGAACTTTCTCCAGTGAAGATGGCGGAATGATCAAAGCATTCAACAACACCATGAGCGGACAAACGCGTTTTGTGGCTTATGACGCGACTAATTTCCCGGTGGAATTTGATGCCTATGTAGCCAATTCCAGGGATGAAGTCATCAGCAATACCATCAAATCCAAAAAAGGAGGAAACACTTATAATAATTTCGATACGGATGCTGCCCATTACATTAAAAATTTAGTGGTGGATGACCCGGAAACCGCTAAAACAAAAGTGATGCAATTTGCAGGCAGAGTCGATGGCGGCGATATGAAATGGGTTTTTAACAATGCGGTTGATGATACTTCTTACGACCTGAATACCGGACTAAAGACCATGTTGTTGAATTACCAAAGCTCCATGATTTACGTGCAAGGGGAAACTCCGGTCATAGTGAGTTCGCAAACATTGACTATTCCGAACAATAATGATCAAACGGTTCAACCAGGAACTCCTATTGAAAATATGGTTTTCACGTGGGGAGGAACCGCGACCGACGTAACACTGACAGGAGTACCAGCAGCTGGAATTATTGCAACCAAAGACATGATTGCCAAAACGGTGACGATTTCCGGTACGCCGACTGCGGATGTTTCATTTACAGTAACCACCGTGGGAACGGAAGGTACGCCGGTTTCAGGTTCGGGAGACATCACTATTGGCGCGATCTCTGACCAAAATATCTTTATCCATAATTTCACTACTGATGGAAAAGTGGATCCGGACAATTACTATTCTATCAGCGGAAATATGAATTCTACAGACGGCTCTACGACTTATGACGGTCTGACTTTAACCAAAAGGTTAAAAATGGAGACGGCAACCGATATTCATCACACGACGACAAAAACCTCTACTTTAACCTTGGTTTTTGATCCGACTTTTGCAGGAAAAATTAAAGTGAACGGAATTACCTATACTGTTCCGGCAGCTGGAAACGGCGTGATTTCAATCCCGAATATTCCGGTTGGTTTGACCACAATTACGAAAGGTGATGTGGCTAATCTTTACTACGTCAAGACTGTTTATGACACAACAAATTTGGCAACCGGAAATATATCCAAAGACATTGATCTAGCGATCTATCCAAATCCGGCAACCCATACCGTTTTCTTGAAATCCGACTCGGAAATCCAGAATATCTCCATCTTCAGTTGGAGCGGAAATCTGGTGAAAAACGTGAATGGAAATGCAAAATCGGTGGACGTGAGTAATTTGACTTCAGGAACCTACATCATGAAAATGGTCACCAATTCAGGAGTGATAACAAGAAAATTGATCAAAAAATAGATCGATTATTTAATGTAGAAGAAGCCTTCCTCAGTATTTGAGGAAGGTTTTTTTTGGTTTTTCAGCCTCCACATTCTTGGTAATCGCAACATTTGAAAAAGCTGATCAACTGATTTCTGCTCAATGATTTTTTTAGATCTATTTAAGAAAAATTAGACGATTTTAATTACGCTCTTTGGATCAATTTCCGTTAAAAATCTGACCCCTGCTGAAATCAAGGAATAAAAACGTTTTCTAAATTGAAGGCAGAGTAACTTCCAGTTCAAAGAATTAAGCAGAGAAAATATCAGCGAATGGATTGTGCCAATTCAGCAGGTTTTTCAGGTCTTAATTTGCCCTGCATCTTACTAAGGGATAAAAACGTAAATCGAAGAAAAGACCGCGCCAAATATGATCTCAAATTGAGATACTTTGAGCAATCCTCCTTTTCAACCTTCTTTTAGCATGAAGCAATACTTGAATGCGGAACGCTTAAAAGCTATCTTAAAAACCCGGAGAATCCTCGAATTACCCTTCGAAATCAACCGCGGGAACCTTCCAACTTTCAAAAAAAATTCACACCCATCCTGAACGAAAAAAGCGGTATTCCGTGGAATACCGCCTGCGTTAATTATATCAATCCAAAAAAAATTATTTCACGAGTACTTTTTGAGATTTCACTCCCTTTTCGGTATTCAGATTCACGATGTAGAACCCTGGCTTTAAATCGAAATTCACATCTGTTTTGGTGTTCAGTGACTTCACCAATGCACCATTTGCGGAATAAACATTCACATTGGTATTTCCTGAAACATTTGCAATATGAACCTGGCTTCCAACCGAGAAAATATTGGCGGCAACTTTTGTGGAAACATCGGAAGTTGCAAGTTGGTTGGAGTTCAATGTAGTGATTACCGGTGCGCCGGAAACTTCCATTTTGTAAAAGTTAATTGCCGCGTCGGTATAGATGTAAAAAGTTTTACCAGCCGGCACGGTAGCTGTAAGAATCGCCGTGTCTGCGGGACTTGCAGATGGACTGGTTGCAGCGGTACCATACAAAACAGCGTCGCCATCGGAAACAAATGCGGATCTTACTGCACCTCCACTTCCAGATTTATACCATGCTTTGAAAGTTACACTTCCAGTACCGGAAGTCTCGATAAAGAAAAACCGTTGCGTTGGCTTATAAGTTCCAACAGCTGCCGAACCCCCGCCATTGGTTTGCAATCGATTTCCTGTAGCTACATAACCATCTGAAAAGGTCACCTGTGAGGAATTCGTAACTGCCGCAAAATTGCTGTTGGTGCTGATTGGAAATAATCCTAGCCCTTGTTTCACGATGGGGCTGGTTCCAATTCCGGCATTTAGTGGCCAGTTTGTGGTATCGTTGCTGAAATCCCAAGTAGTAGTCTGCGCATTAAGCGATATCGCCGAAAACAACATTGAAGCTGCTGCGAAAAGTAAAGATTTTTTCATAATAGAAAGAGGTTTAAGTAATTGATTTTATTTTTTTTTCACATTATACAATCGATTACACAAAGTTAAAAAAAATTTCGAAACTACATCTGTAATATCAAAAAATATCATTTTTTTAACATCTGACTTTTACACAAAACTTGGACCTATCTCAAAAAAAAGCGGCAATTTGAAAATTACCGCTTCATACCAAACTAAAATAACATGGATGGAACTATTTTACCATCACTTTTTGAGATTTTATTCCTTTCTCCGATTTTGTGTTGACAAGGTACAACCCAGTTCCAAGCTCAAAAACCGTATCATTCTTTATCGTTGCTGATTTCACCAGCTTTCCGTCTATCGTAAATACAGAAACATCTGTTGCCGAGTTCACATTTTGGATATGCACCTGATTTCCTGCAGAAAAAATAGCTACCTGATCTTTACCCACATTTGAAGTCCCTAAAGTGGTATTCTGTGTCACTTCAATTTTCATCAGATTCACCGCGGTATCTCCAAAAATATAGATTCTTCCAGCTCCTTCAGTAGTTTTTGTCGCCGTGAAAATCGTTCCGGCTTGATCCACGCTTGTTGCTTGCGCCAAGATTGAACTACCATCCGTAACGTAAAGCACCCTTGAACCTGATCCTCCTCCTCTGCACCAGATTTTCACGTCCACTTTTCCGGTTACATCAAAATAGATATACCGTTGAGTAGGGAGGTTCGTATAAACCCCGCTTGTATATCCCGCACCATTCAGTTGAAATCGCTTTGTAGATGCAAAGCCATCTGCAAAGGTAAAATTGCTGGTACTCACCGTTCCAGTGTTATGCAATGTTGTATTGACGCCCGCGTAAATCCCTAGGTCATCCATAGTGACGGTTTCCTGGCCAATTCCGCTGCTTGTAGCCCAAGTATTGAAATCCCATGTTTTAGGTAAAGTTAATTGCGCGGACAGTACCGAACTCATTAGTCCTGCAGCAAATAAAAGTAAAGTTTTTTTCATTTTAATTAATTTTAAAGGTTTGATTATTTGATATTTAATAAATTACAATCGATTACACAAATGTATGCAATAATTTGATAAGACAGTAGCTTTTTCTTAGTAATTTCATCAAAAAGTCCGACCTTTTCTTGCCGGACTTTTGTGTCGGTTTTTTTGGCGGAAAAACTATTTGATAAACTTTATGGAATAGGTTCTACCCGAAACATTCACCGTACCGAAATAGGTTCCTTTTGCCAAATGCCGCACATTCAGCGATGTTTGTTTAGAAGCATTTACATTTTCTGAAATCACTTTCCTGCCATCCGCAGAATAGATCACGATCTGGATTTTTCCAGAAGCGTTTTCTGGCAGTTCAATATTTAAGAAATCTTGTACAGGAATAGGAAACACCTTGATATTTTGAGGAACATTACTATTTGCAGTTGCCATAAAGCTGCAAACTCCCGGGGTAATCACCCCATCTGCCGATACCTGCAAAGTCGCTCCTGCGCCGCAACCAGCGTCGGGAACATAGGTCGCAACCTCTTCCAAAGACATCGCATTGTAGGAATAAGAAGGAGCAGAAACCGTGCCCGTATTATAAGTGGCGGTATTCACCGGATTGCCGTTCCATGAACTGTTTTCGAAATTTATTGCATAAGTCCCGCCGTCTGTGCTGGTGTAGCTTCTGAACAAATTCGTTACTCTAGCAAAGTTGGAATTTTCTACATAGACCGTGGAATTTTTTGCACCACCACCAAGTCCTATTGCCAAAGCTCCGGAAACAGAAGTGTAATAGTAATTATTCAGCAGGTGCAGTTCCGCGTTTCTCGCTCTCGGCATTCTTTCCTTGCATCCTTCTGCCCAATAGTTATTGTGAAAGGTGATGCTGTAATGCCCATCAGCAGGAGCATCCGTTGCACTGGAACCAACGAGGTTGGAGAAACGGTGGTCGTTTGTTCCACCGGAACCGCCTGGAATTGGAGCTTTCAAATAAGTGAATTTACACCAGGAAACGGTCACGTTGTCTGCTAATCCCACATTATCAAAATTGCTGTCTTGCCCGTCTTGGAATTCACAGTGATCTACCCAAACGTTTGTGGCTCCCTGATTGGTGAGGTTATCTGGTCCATTCACATCATAAGCTCCAGGTCCCACGAAAGTCAGATTCCGTACAATGATGTTGTTTGACCCGTTTTTGAAATTCAGAATTCCTGCTCCGGTTTGGTTTTCGTTCACCAATTTCGCACCGGGAAGTCCGATCAATGTTTTATTGGAAATTACTGCACTGATGATTCCATTTTGTGGAATGGTGATTGTACCGGAAACCAGAATTACTTTTGCGCCCGCAGCAGTTAGGTTTGATTTCAATGTGGCATAATCGGTTACAGTTATCGGTGTTGCAGTTCCACCACCGGTTGCGCCAGCTCCATAACCTTGTGGAGTATTTGAGGACAAGACTTGTGCCGCCAAATTTCCCAGTCCCACCAATAACGATAATGAAATGATTACTTTTTTCATGTCTTTTTTTCTTTTGAATCTCTATTGAGATTCCCTTTAATTATTTTTAGTTTGTTCTGATTTTAACTGATTTTAGGCCCTTCCCATTCTCCGCGGTCACCATCCAAATTCCGGTTGGAAGGGAAAAACTTTTCTCTTGAAAAGTGTAAAATGATTTTGTCAAAATTCCGCTCATTCCATAAACTTTAATCCATGTATGTTCTTTCAGGTCTTTGATGAACACTTCATTTTTTGACGTAAAAATTTTTATACCATTATCATTTTTCACACTTCCGGTTCCTAAAACGATTGTGGAAAAGGGATCCCAATCATCATTTCCTTTGGTAAAGTTTAAGGTATTGATTGATGTTCCGTCATTCAGTATGGGACTTGTCAAATATGTTGTCCAAGCTGCGCGGTTTCCGGAATTGTTCACGCCAGAAAGCTCTGTGGTTCCATATTCATACATTCCAGGTGAAGTGCCGCCCAAAGTATTGAGCCATCCCAAAGGTTGGATTAATGACAAACCGACAGCACCTGGGAAATTGGAGGTTTCAATCGTGGTATTATAGAAAACGGCCTCACTTGTATTTGCCGACCAAGGTCTTCCGAAATATCCGGGTTTTGAACGGTAAGTGGAATTGGTATCGATTCCCGGCGTGCTTGAAGTAATGGTGCAATTATACATTAAAAACCCTCTTCCCGAAGTCTGTTGTGGTGCAACAATATACGAAGCGTCACTTGAGGAATCGCTCGTATTCATGGTCAATTTGGTTTGATAGAAAACCGCAGTCATTCCACCAAAAATAAAGTCCACCGCGCCTAAAACTTCTCCCTTGTAATAAGCAACTCTCGCTCCTTGTGCACCGTAGAAAGAATCCTGTCTTCCTATAACCTTGCAATTTTTTAAGAATGAACGATCGCCACTTGCGGTGTAAGCAATTGCTGCTGCTCTTTCCACCAAAGACTTATTCTGCACATTTAGATTTCCTAAAGTGGTTGGTCTTGCTCCCGGACTTCCTGATGTCCATGGAACTACCACATCTTGTGACTCTTTAAGCGAAATATATTGATTAAATGAATTCTCGAAAATGATGTCTTCTGCTTCAAATCCGGCCGCACTCACAACAACGGTTGCATTCCAATAAGATCCGTTCGTGGTTCCCGCTCCGGTATTGGTATAGAAATAGTTGCCATTGTCTTTATTGACATTCAACACGTCTTGATTCCATTTCTGGTTAGTTCCCATAGAATAATAGTTGTAACCATGGCCGTAATATGAAGTTACCCGAACTGCATTTGGAGAAATATCCACTCCTTTATTCAAAATATTGGTATCTGGAATTGCAGCAGCGTTTTTCAAAGTGACATTTGGTTGAGTAACGACCAGCATTTCCTCATAATTTCCCGGATCAACCATGATCGTTACGCGGTCATTCGCGCCTCTTGCCATATTGGAAACCGCTGTCAAAGCCGCATTGATCGTTTGAAACTGTTTATCTGTTCCCACTGTTATTGTTGGAGAATAGGCAATATTGTTAACGACTTTAATTTGTTTGATGTAAGAAGTGTAACCCGCAGCTCCGCCAAAAGTAATGGTCACATTTCCGGAAGAAGTTCCGGGATATGCATATTCCGCAGTTTCAATCATAGAAGTTGAACCTGATGAAGTGGAATAGGTGGCTCCACCATCGATATTAAAATTCGCTGAATAATAATAACTTACGATTATTTTTTGGTTTGGATCGATAGGAACCAAAACCGTTGCTCCCGGCTTTGCAAGCAAATGATTTTGCGGAAGCTGTGTCGAAATTTGTCCGTTGAGTTGCAATCCCTTGTAAAATGCAGTTGTGCTAGAGTTGATGACTTTATCATCAAAAGCCCAAGTCGTAACCGGATTAAAGGTCAATGATTTAGACACCCCTGCTCCATTCACTTTTAAATAAGAAGTAAGGGCCAGTTCGAGTGGAAACTGATCCAGTCCATTTGCTGAAACCTTGTAAGTTCCGTCTCTCAAACTGATCATCGCCAGATCATTAAAAGAATACTGATAACCTGCTTCATTGATATTGCTGAAAGTCAGATTTAATGCTGCAAGTTGTGTGGCATTAAGGTTTGTGGCGATGGTTATCGGATATTTTGGTTTTAAGACAAAATCTACATTCACAGTGGATGGTCCCGTTACGGTAACCGTATTATTTGAAATCTGATAATCATTAACACCACTCGCGGAAATGGTATATTGAACATTCGGTTCCAATTGAACAGAATACGTTGAATTGCTTGTATTAATCGCAGGAGTCGGGAGGTAAATGCTTCCGCTTTCCGGATCTGGAGTGAAAGTCAATCCAAGACTGGTAATATGGGTTCCCAAACCGGAAATGTTTCCGGTAACCGCCGCTAAAGTCACATTAGATACCGAAAGATTGTGGGACAAAGTAGAACCGGCACCGGTGGTATCCAAAGTTTCCCCAGAAGTGATGAGATATCCGCCGGCATTGACCAAACTGTAAGTATAGGCATATCCAACCGGAAGACTCACACTGTAACTGTTGGAAGTCACTGGCACATTCCAGGTTTTTCCAGCCGCGTTGTGAATTAGCAAAGAGTATCCTGCCGGAATTCCAGCCGCCTGCGAAACATCAATGGTCCCCGAAACGGTGGTGTAGGTTGCGGGTTTTCTGTAAATTCTATAAAAACTCGCTTTGGCAAGGTTGTCATAAATAAAATAAGTTCCCGAAGATTTGGCAACGAAAGTTGCTTCCGTTACTGCGCCGGAAGTTGCAGTAGTTGCAAAACTATCTGATTGAAGGGAGGGATTTGTGGAAAGGCTAAAAACCAAATTTCCTGCAGTATCCCCTCTTGCAATGACTTTCACCTCATCATCTTCATTAAGGCTCAATTTGAAATATCTTGAATTGGGTTGTCCGCTTCCATTTACCGTTGGAATTCCATTGCAGTAAAGACGGCCGCTATGCGTGGTAACACTGGCAATATTTTCGTCATATCTGGTCAGTGCGGTATTTGTGGTTCTCAAACGGTCATTGGTTCCACCCACCCAAGAAAGTTCCGACGCGGTGAACGCAGATGGAAAAACGTTTGCGGTGCTGGAACTTCCCGGGGTTATTGTTCCGGGATACCACCCGTTGATGGTGGAAACCTGCAATTTATTATTGTATTGGGAAACATCCAGCTGTGTTGCGCCGAAATCCCAAACGTCGGTCAACTGTCCGAAAACGGCATACACCGGAAACATTAAAACAAATAAAAAGGAAAGTTTTTTCATGAAAAAAATAGATTTGCTGGTAATGAAAAAACCTGCTTTTCGATTTTCTGAAAAGAAATCAATCAGCAGGTTTATTAAGAAACTAACTATATTTTTGAACTAGTAACCATAATCATTTTTCAAGGTACCGTTACTTGCATCAAGGAATACTTGCCAAATCGGCCAGAATTGTCTGGTGTTCGGATCTTTTCTGTAGAGTGCCGCAATTTTGGAATCAGAAAGTGAAGTCCAATCTACTGCAGTCCAACCTGTTCCAGGATTCGTGGTTTCGCCTCTGTTCAAGCCGTAAATCTGAATCGTTTCTCCATCTGCAGCATACTTGTAATACACTACTGAAGGAACATCTGCATATCGGTCGGTACGGTTTTTCAGCTCGGTCATTCTTGCTTTAGCATCGGCTAAATTAGAACCTAATAGATTCCAACGAATCAATGCCAGTTTTCTTTCCATCTCTCCTGTGAATTCGTATTTATGCTCATCAACGATAGCGTTGAACATTGCTTGTTTTGAGGTCAACGCGTTCACATAATTTTCAACTTTTACAGGTCGGTCTGCTGCTGCAAACGCTCTGTTTCGAAGTTGTTTCAGATATGGTGCTGCAGAAGCTGGTCCTTCAACTTCATTGGCTGCTTCTGCTGCCATTAACAAAATTTCCGCATATCGCATATAGATTTTGTTTACCCCATCATCATTTTGCGAAGTTACGATTCTGTTCATCCATTCGAATCTGTATTTCCCGAAATACCATCTGTTAAATGAAGCCGTCGTAATTTCCTGTTTTGCTTTCCCTGCAACTGCATTCCCCCATTTGTAAGGGACGCAGGTCACATTTCTTCTCTGATCTTTCTCATCGAAATCATACCAAACGTTTGGCAACGGACCGGCTTGTCCACCTCTGTTGCTTCCCATTTGCTGGTACTGGTCATTCATGGAATGGTTCACCGCAAAAGTGAAAAGTACTCTACCTCTTCCTGCATCGAAAGGAATTTCCCAAAGCGATTCATTTCCGGCGGTGATATTTTCTTTATTATAGTTTCTCCATAAAGTTTCAAAACTGGTTTCCAACTTCGCAGAACCACTGTTGATCACATCCCTACATTCCTGCAAAGCGATTGGATAAAGTTTTGCAACGGTCAATTCCGGATCTGAACTTCTTCTTATTCCATCGGGATATTGCGAATATCCAGCTGCCGCCAAAGCTACTCTTGCCCTTAATCCTTTTACAAAAGCCTTGTTTATTCTTTCCGTAGTTGCTGTGGCGGTGGAAGAATTCGGCCAAGGAACCAAAGTGGATGCTTCTGCCAAATCAGCCAAAATTTGTTTGTAGATCACATCCCTGCTAGATTTCGGCAAATAGGTGGTTTCGGTCGCAATAGGCTCAAATCTCGCCGGAACATCTCCCCATCCTTTCACCAAATCCGAGTAGTAAATAGCCCTCAAAGTAAGTGCTTCGCCTAAAAGGTATCCTAAATCTGAACCCGGCGTCGGATTTCCATAAGTCCGCAAACCGCGGATACAGAGATTGGCTCTTTCAATACCTTGATACATCATTGCCCAAACATTATTGGCGGTATTCATTTGCGAATTGTTTGGTTTGGCGTCATAGACGCAAAGATCCGCATTATCATTGGAGGTAGATTCAGAGGAATTGTACCATTCTGAGTCGGTATTCATTCCGTAAAAAGCGATCCATCTTCCTCTGTAAGAGTTGGTTTCCATCATCGGAACTTTAATTCCGTCCACTGCGCCTTTTGCCAAATCTGGATTGGAAAAGATTACCGCTTCCGATGTTGCCGAAGGTGCGGTGGTATTTAATATTTCTTCGCCGATCTGCTTGCAGGAAATTACCGCAAGCGGAAGAAGCAGGAGTGAAAGTTTTATTGATAATTTCATTGTATTTTAAAATTTTCTGGTGGTCAAATTATTACTATCGTTCAATTAAAAGCTCAGATTTGCTCCAAACACTACCTGTCTGCTTTTCGGGAACCCTGAATAGTCCACTGCAGGTGTCAAAGGAGTCTGTCTTCTGGTGGAAACTTCCGGATCCATTCCTGAATATTTGGTCCAAATCCACACATTATATCCGGAAACATAAAGTCTAAGTTTGGTCAACCCAATGGTTTTCACGAAATCCGCAGGTAATGAATAACCTAAAGAAACGGTGTTCAACCTTAGGAAAGAACCATCTTCTACCGCCCAGTCACTGAAAACATATCTCGGCATGTAAGGCGACCACATAGAAGTGTTGGCATTCAGCGCGGCCAATTCGCCCGGATCAGTTACTAAATTTCCTCCGGCATCCATATTGGTCCATCGGATTCCGTCTGCCATGAACGTATCTAAGTTTCTGTACTGTCCTGAAGGTGAAGATTGCGGAGCGGTACTGAATTCAATTTTGTTGGCATTATAGACCTGGTTTCCATAACTCCAGTTGAACACCGCGGTCAAATCGAAGTTTTTCACGGTGGCATTTAAGGTAAATCCTCCGGTATGTTTAGGATTGGCGTCTCCAATCACTCCACGGTCATTCGCATCCACTTTACCATCGCCATTGATGTCCACCAGTTTCATGGAACCAGGTCTCACAGCACCCACAATTGCCGAAGCATCTGCGATTCCTGCTTTTAGTTTATAAACACCATTTACCAAATCGAAATCGGAGACCTCATATCTTCCCGCATTTTGATAACCATACATTAGACCAAGAGGCATTCCGATATTGGTAATATAATCATATCCCACTGCCGATGACCAATTTGAAGTCCAAAGGTGGTGATCAAGTCCGCCCAATGATAGGATCTCATTTTTATTAAATGAAATATTGAAGCCCAAACTCAGGGAATAGTCTTTCTTTTTGATGGCATCAAAATTTAGAGAAACTTCCAAACCTTTATTCTGGGTTTCACCCAAATTTCTGAACTGAGCATCATAACCCGTTCCCGGAGTAGGGAAAGCGATTAATAAATCTTTCGTATTGTTTTTATATAAGTCAATTGCCCCGGTCAATCTTCCGTTGAAGAATTCATAATCCAATCCAGCGTTTTGCGAAACCGTGGTCTCCCATTTCAAATCTGGATTGAACATGTAATTTCCTGGAGCCCAGTAATTGCTCACATTATTCACCCAAGTTGTGGTGAACGGACTGTACATTTGGATGGTTTGTCCGGTGGGGATGTTGTTGTTTCCTGCCTGTCCGTAACTGGCCCTCAGTTTCAAGAGACGAATCCAGGAAACATCTCTAAGGAAACTTTCTTCGCTCATTTTCCAAGCCGCAGCAACGGAAGGGAAAAAGCCCCATCTATTTTCCGGATTGAATTTGCTAGAACCATCTCCCCTGAAAGTTGCAGTCAATAAGTACCTGTTCATGAAGTCATAATTCAATCGTGTGAAGAATGACAACAACCGGTCGTCCTGCAAATTCTGGTTATCCACAGAAAACCATTTTCCCTGGGAAGTCAGATTCACAGCATCCTCAAAAGTGAATGATTTCGGAAAACCATGAATGGTATTGGTAAGTACGGTTGATGAAAAATTATTGTATTCCATACCACCCATTAACTTTAATGAATGATCATCACCCAAAAGTTCTTTGAAATCATAATTCAAAGTGTTGGCAATCCTGAAACTTTGGTTTTCGGTATTGGTCATGATCAATGCTGCCAAACCTTGGTATGCCTGAAGCGGCTTGTTTTTCACATAATAGGTAGATCGGCCATAAAAACGATTATCGTGATAATTGTAGAAATCCATTCCAATATTCGACTGGAATTTCAAGTTCTTAATAATCGTCCATCCGAATCCTCCCTGAATGGTAAACGTCTTTCTGTTTTGTGATCTGTCGTTATCGGCAACTGCGATGTATGGATTGGTCAGATATCCTGCCACTGCTTCATCAGTATCATCAGTTGTCAACGCAGGAATATCGATAGGCGAATATCCTACACTGTGCCGAAGTCTTCCGTCTGTATTGGAGAATTCCTTCTGCTCATTAGCACCACTTCCCTTGATATCGGTATTCGAATACCTGAAGGTAAATGACAGGTCCAGATTATTTTTCGGTTTATTTTTTAGGTTAAAGGTGATATTGTCTCTTTTGAATCCGGAACCAATCATAATTCCGTCATCCTTATAACGAGCGAGGTTCAAGCTGAAGCTGGTCTTGTCATTTCCGCCACGTACCGCAAAATCGTTACTGTTTACAATCCCTGTGTTTCCATAGATTCTATCTTGCCAATCCATTGGTGTATAAGATTTATACTGGTCAATTTGGTTCCATGGAAGGAAATATTGGTTATAAGAATTTACATTTCCCAAGAGTAAGGCGTCTTCATATTGCCATTTAGCATAATCGTACGGACTTAAGACATCTATCTTTTTTGCCAAGAATTTATATCCTACAAATGAGTTCAAATTCCCGGAAATTTTACCACCTTTCGCACCTTTCGTCGTAATCAAAACTACACCATAAGCACCTCTGGAACCATAAATGGCAGTGGAAGATGCGTCTTTTAGTACGGTGATATTTTCGATATCGGAAGGGGAGACTTCACTCATGCCGCTCACCGGGAAACCATCCACAATAATCAACGGGGAACTGTCTTGAGTAATTGATCCACCACCACGAACTTTCAGTGAAATTTCAGCGTCAGGAGATCCTTCCGTGGTGGTAATCTGAACACCTGCAATTTTTCCAGTCAGTGCTTCCGCCACGTTGGAAACGGGAATCTGTTTGAGCGAGTTTCCGCTCACCGTGGCCACTGCGCCCGTCAAGTCACTTTTTCTAGCGGTTCCGTAACCGATTACAACGACCTCTTCAATCTGTCTTTCTTTAAGTGCGGAATCTTTTTTTTGTGCAACAACATCCACTCCCATGAAAAACAGCGCTGCAATGCAGGTTACTCTTAATGTATTATTCTTCATATAGTTTTATATTTTTTAGTTCTGATGATATTCTGTATTTACGCCGTTAATGATGGTGTTGATCAATTTCAAATGCTCTACATTTTTCACTTTGAAATTACTCTTCACCTGATCAATGGTGACATTTTTGAAAATGATATTCTGAATTTTTGATTCTTCCAAACCTTCCGCGAAAATCGCATATTTTCCACCATTTTTCACGGTGATGTTCTCCAACAAAATATTTCTGATCTGCGGGATTGCATTTCCAACCCTTTGCGAATAGTCTTTATAGTCCATCGTAATGTGCAAAACCGCTTCTTTCACTTGGCCCACAGTAATGTTTTTCACATAAAGTCCGTCCACCATTCCACCTCTCACTTTATTGGTTTTTAGGCGGATTGCTCTGTCCAGTTCAGGGGAATCCATAAAATTATTGTAAACAAAAACGTTTTTCACGCCTGCAGACATTTCGCTTCCGATGACTACTCCGCCGTGTCCGTCGATCATTTTGCAATCTCTGACGATGATGTTTTCTGTCATAATCCCCACTCTTCTTCCCTCTTCATCACGGCCCGCCTTAATTGCGATACAATCGTCTCCGGTATTGAAAACAGAATTTTTGATGAGGACATTTTGCGAATATTCCGGGTCACAGCCGTCATTGTTTGGACCATGGCTTTGGATATTTACTCCGTCCACGATGACGTTTTTACTCAACATGGGATGAAGAATCCAAAAAGGTGCATTCACGATTTTCACGCCTTGAATCAAAACATTCTCACACTCAAACGGTTCGATGAAGTTTGGCCGAAGATATTTTCCGTTTCCGAAAACTCTTTGCTCCACAGGAACATTTTTGTCC
The DNA here is from genome assembly GCF_001045435.1 of Chryseobacterium koreense CCUG 49689. GTDB lineage: Bacteria > Bacteroidota > Bacteroidia > Flavobacteriales > Weeksellaceae > Kaistella > Kaistella koreensis. The sequence continues at coordinate 136,316 of NZ_LFNG01000012.1, forward strand.
GCCATTTCCATTAAGGCCGGAAGATTATTATCATCTAACTGACTCGGCATACCTTTCACGAAGCCATAATTTGCACTGCCTTTCCAGGTCCACCAGTTTTCTGTACTCGCTTGTCCGTTCAAGGTTCCTTTTCCTGTAACCGCAATATTTTTTTTCCCTTTGGCATAAATCAATGGGGAATAATTCATCAGCTGAAGCCCTTCAAATGAGGTGTGAACCAAAGGATAATAATCGTCAGGATTGGTACTGAACAACAATTCCGCACCTTCTTCTAAATGAAGGTTCACATTATTATCCAAATGAATCGGGCCGGTCAAGAACTTTCCGTTTGGGACCACCACTTTTCCGCCTCCGTCTTTTGCACATTTCTCGATTGCTTTCTTAATGCTTAAAGTCGCCATCGTTTTCCCGTCGGGTACCGCTCCGAAATCTACAATATTGTAAGTCGCGCTACGGAATTTGGGTTCTGCAATCGATTTTTCTATTTTCAGCATTCTTTCCATAGGGAAAGATTCCTGTAAATTTGCCGCAGCATCTGTGGATGTTTTAGAACTGCAATTCATCAGCAAAACCAATGCTGCAAAGGAGAAAGCGATTTTTAACATCTTGCCCGATCTACTCCCCGAAAAGAAATTACGTGTATTCATAAATATTTAATGCAATCGATTACAAATATATATAAATATTTTGTTACTTTGCATAAGGAATTGAAAATATGTCTAAATTTACAAAGTGATTTATCTCATAGTGCTTCAATAAAGGGATTTGCAACGCAAAAAAAATTACATTCTGTTACATTTTGACGCTGCAAAGAAAAAAAAACTAAATTTTTATGAACGGTAAAGTTACCATTTACGACATCGCGAAGAAACTCAACATCACTGCAGCAACCGTTTCCCGAGCATTGAACGGAAACCAAAACATCAGCGAAAAAACCAGAAAGATGGTTTTGGAAGCCGCCCATGAGATGAACTACAAGCAGAATAAACTTGCTTTGGCTCTGAAAAGCGGCCGAAGTAACTATATCGGTGTCATCGTTCCCAGAATCAATACCAATTTCTTCGGTTCGGTCATCCGCGGATTGGAGGAAGAACTGAATGCAAAAGGGTTCAACATCATCATCACCCAAAGTCACAATGATGAGGCAATGGAAGCAAAAAACATTGAAACCCTGATCGATTCCCACGTGGATGCGATTTTCATCTCGTCTTCTAGTAAAAGCTCAAAGGCATTGCAGAAAGTTTTGGATGCGAAAATCCCACTTATCTTCTTTGACCGACGAAAAATAATGGATAATGTAAGTTCCGTAACCATCGACGATTTCACCGGGGGTTACATGGCCACAAAACATTTAATTGATACGGGTTGCAGAAAAATTGCACACATTGTTTCGGGACCTATCGAACTGGAAATCTTCAGAGAGCGACACCGTGGATATCAACAGGCTTTGGAAGATCACCACATCGAATATAGAAAAGAATATGTGCTGAAAACCAACTCGAGCATTGAAGAAGGGAAAAGAGCCGTAGATATCTTATTTAATTTACCGGAAAAACCGGACGCTATTTTCTCAGCTTCCGACTTTGTGGCATTAGGCGCGATCCAGGAATTGCAGGCAAGAAACATTAAAGTTCCGGAAGAAGTCTCCGTCATTGGTTTTGCCAACGAACCTTTCACAGATTTCCTGGAACTGTCTATCACCACAGTTGACCAGTTTCCTCTGGAAATGGGAAGAACTGCCGCCAGAGTTTACCTGAATCAGGAAACCAATCCCGAAAACAAGAACATCCAGAAAAAGGTGGTTCTGGAACCGAAATTGATTTTGAGGAAATCCACGAGATAGCATTACTATTCCGCTTTTGAAATTTCAAAGCGGATTTTTTTATCAACTTTCAGTCATAATTTTATTTCATTACTTCGAAAAAAAATGCCAACTCTTTTTATCATTTTCGGATTCAGAACAGCATTTTTCGCTTATGACTATTAATCCATCCGCATTATATCTGCAAAGGCGATACCAACTTGGCAATGCATTGCAAAAACTTGAAATTAAGTAAACAAAAAATCTGCCCAACTATTATTCGGCGGATCTGTTGACTTCATTATGCCGTCTCGTATTTTTCCAGACGAATATTTTCATTTTCAAATTCTTCTTCGGCTTTTCGTAAATCATAAGCTGTTTGCAGCCTCACCCAAATATTTGGTTTACCACCAAAAACCTTAGATATTCTGATAGCCATTTTCGGACTAATCGCGCTTTTTCCATTCACAATATTAGACAAATTGGGACGGGAAACCCCAAGCAATTCAGATGCCTTCTGAACACTTAGATTATTATGCTTTAATATAAATTCTGAAAGAATTTCTCCGGGGTGTGTATTTACTTTGATGGCTCGTTTTGGAGTTGACATTTTTTAATTCTTTAATTTTTAATGAGTATCTATCAAATCAATCTCATAAGCATTTTTATCTTCGAACTTGAAAACTATCCGATAATTTCCAGTGACATCTAAAGACCAAAATCCTTTTAGGTCACCCTTCAAAGGGTGAATTCTCAAATTCTTGAAAGGTTCAAAATCTTGGGGAACGGCTTCCACATTATCCAACAAATCCAAAATCAATCTCACTTTCACCAACATTTCGGAGGGAATTTTGCTGGAATCCCCTTTCGTCCAATATAATTTCAGCCCTTTATGTTTGAACTTTTCAATCATTTTTAGATTGATGAAAGTGTAAAGTTACACTTTACAAATTAAACCAACAAAAAATCCGTCCAAAATGTTGAACGGATTCTATATATTTCGAATTCGTAATTCGCAATTGGCAATACTACAATGAAACTCCTCCCCTTTTCCAAGGGATGAAAACATCCTGTTTCAGTTCATCGGCTTTGGTTTTCACATTTCCGCTTGCCAAATCGATGATGTAATCCACGATTTCCTCACCAACTTCCTGAATGGTTTTCTCGCCGGTAATTACGGTTCCCGCATTCACGTCGATGATATCCGACATTCTCTCGGAAACGCCTGTATTGGAAGAAATTTTCACCACCGGAGCAATTGGGTTTCCCATCGGATTTCCCAAACCTGTGGTAAACAAAACCACGGATGCTCCGGAACCCACCAAACCTGTGGTACATTCCGCATCATTTCCAGGTGTGTTCAGCAAATTCAATCCTGGTTCTTTTACATATTCGCCGTAATCCAGCACATCTACTACAGGTGAAGTCCCGCCTTTTTTAGCAGCACCAGCAGATTTCATGGCATCGGTAATCAATCCGTCTTTGATATTTCCCGGACTTGGATTCATGTCGAAACCAGAACCAGCCGCAACTACGGATTTCTCGAAATCCTGCATCAAACCGATGAATTTGTCGGCTTTTTCAGCATCCACACAACGGTTCATCAATTCCTGCTCTACTCCACACAGTTCAGGAAATTCCGCCAAAATGGTTTTTCCACCCAAAGCTGCGAAAATATCGGAAACTACTCCCAATGCCGGATTTGCAGAAATCCCCGAAAATCCGTCTGAACCACCACATTCCAAACCGACCGTGAGTTTTGAAACCGGCGCAGGTTTTCTTTCGATTTTATTGGCTCTTTTAATGGCCTCAAAAGATTCCTTAATCACGCGCTGAAACATGGTTTCGGTAGTTCCAATTTGTTGTTGCTCGAAGGTAAGCACCTCTTTGCCCAGATTTGGATTCATTTCATTCAGTGCCTTTTTGAAGATATCCAACTGAAGGTTTTGGCAACCTAAGCTTAAAACTGTAGCTCCTGCCACATTCGGATTGTTGACATATCCCGCAAAAAGCTTTGCCAGTAAATCGGAATCCTGTCTAATTCCTCCACATCCTCCTTCGTGACGTAGAAATTTCAGTTCAATGTTGTCCAGATAATTCTCGTCTTTATTTTTTACCGGTTCTTCATCTGCGGACGCGCCCATCAAAGAACGAAGATATTTGGCATGTGGATCTTCCTCTTTAGGCATCAGTTCCTTGAAAATTTCTTCGAGTTTTTCAATGTTTTTATTTTCGCAGAAAACCAGCGGGAAGAACAGCCATACGTTTTTCACGCCTACTTGTCCATCTGCACGGTGATATCCCATGAAGGTTTTGTCTTTCCAGCGGTCCACATTGGGCGCAGTCCAGCCTTGATCTCCCGTTTTTTTCGTGGCTTTTTCGCTTTGGTGTTTCACATTTTCTGTGGTCAGAACTTCGCCTTTTTTAATGGGCAGATTCGCCTTTCCCACCAAAACGCCGTACATCATAATCGGGTCACCTACCGCGAAATCGTGTTCCGCCATTTTATGTTTGGCGTTCACATCGGTTATGGCAACGAAATCGTTTCCGTTAAATTTATGAGTTTCCCCAGATTTTATATCTGCTAAAGCAACCAGCACATTATCGCTTGGATTTACTTTGATCAGTTTATTTTCCATTTTTTATTATATTTTGCGCGTGGTTTACAGCAATGACACGATGACTAAAATTTATGCGAAATGCGTAACATACGATTCGTATCCTTTCTCAATTCCCAGTTCATCAATATTCTGAATCGCAACAGTAATCGCATTCTGCAATCCTTCCACTTTGTTCAGGTCTTCTCCCCAGAATTCCTCGTTTGCCAAAACTTCTTTTACGGTTTCGTTTAAATCGGCATTCAACCATGCTTTATTCATTGCTTCCACCACATCTACAGAATCCTTAACCGGTAGTTTTTTACCGTTCCAGTCTTTGCCGTAAAAACGGATCAGACAGGCAAATCCAAATACCAAATGGTATGGCAATTTTCCGTTTTGTTCAAAATATTCCAAAATCGTGGGCAAAACCCTGACTTTGAATTTTGAAACCGAATTCAGTGCAATATCCGACAATTGGTGGCGAATGAATGGGTTTCTGAATCGGTCTAAAACTTCTTCAGTGAAGTTCAACAGTTCGGTTTTATCCATATCCAAGGTGGGAACAATCTCCTGAAAAGCAATCTTGGAAACAAAGTCCATGGTGAAAGGGTTTTCCACCGTTTCCTGCACGGTTTCATTTCCATACATGATGGAAAATGGTACCATTGCGGTATGAATTCCATTCAGAATCCTCACTTTTCTGTTTCGGTACGGCTGCATATCGGAAACAATTTTCACATCAAGTCCAATTTTATCGAAAGGTAATTTTTGCTTTAATTTTTCATCACCTTCAATCACCCAAAGGAAAAACGGTTCTGCAGCAACCATGAATTTGTCGTGATAATCAATTCTCTGACCGAACGATTCCGCTTCTTCCCTTGGATATCCCGGAACGATTCTGTCCACCAAAGTATTGTGGAAAGTGCACGCGTCATTCATCCAGGTTGCAAATTCAGGTTCCAGCTTCCACAGATCACAATATTGCAGCAGGATTTCCTTTAAAGTATCCGCATTGTAATTGATGAGTTCACAAGGAATGATGGTCAAACCTTTGTCTTTATCACCTTTAAAATGTTTGAATCTTTCGTATAAAACTGCAGCAACTTTCGCAGGATAAGATTTTGGGCAATCTTCCGAAAGCACGTCTGTATCTACAAACTCAATCCCTGCCTCAGTAGTGTTTGAAATGATAAATTCCAATGAATCCAATTTCGCAACTTCCAAAAGCGACTGAAAGTCTTTATAAGGATTAATGGTTTTCACGATATTATCCACCAAATGGATTTCCTGGATTTTTTTTCCATTTTTCACGCCGTTCAAGAAAACCGTGTACATGGCATCCTGTTCGTCAAGCATTTCCACCATTCCTCCCGGAAGTGGTTGCACCGCGGCAACTCCTGCATCATAATCCAATTTTTGATTCAGCTGGTGGAAAGCATAATCCACAAATGCCCTCAGGAAATTTCCCTCGCCGAATTGCAGAATCTTGATGGGCAAAGTTTTTCCGCTTCCAAAATCTTTGCGGTTTAACTGAAGTTTTGTATTTGTCACTGTTTCCATTTCGGTTTTTCTATTTATAAAATCAATGATGATTTTGTGTAATTATTAATTCTAAATTTTTAATCCTTCACGATCAAGAGTTAATCGGTGATCACTTTATATTTCGGCACCAAAGCCTTCATCACAAACCAAGCGATAAGATACGCCACCGCACAAACAGAGAAAATAATCATGTAACCGGTGTTGATTCCATCTGAGATTACCGCACCGGATTCTTTAAGTTGACTAAAGAAATTATCCGGAATTCTTTCCGTATTGAATTGTGGAAACTTTTGCAGCAGAGGGACACCATCAACCGTGGTCCAGTTTTTATGTGCGAAATCGAAGAGTTTGCCGGAACTTTTATTGATGAGAAAAGAACCGATTCCGCCCGCCATTCCACCGATTCCGGTGATGGTCGCAATGGCTTTTTTCGGGAACATATCTCCCACTGTGGAAAAAATATTTGCAGACCACGCCTGATGCGCCGCTCCCGCAATACCGATAATCAAGACCGGAATCCAATAGGAAATTTTTCCTCCGGATTGCGCGAAAAGTGCGAGCAAAGGGAAAAACGCGAAAATCAGCATTGCACGCATTCTGCCCGCATAAGGATTCATCCCGAATTTTTCCACGAAAACTTTCGGCAGCCAACCTCCGATAATCGAAAGTAAAGTGATGACATATAAAACGAAAAGCGGAAGTGCACTTTGCGTACTGTCCATTCCATACACGGAGCTTAAGTAAGCAGGTGTCCAGAAAAGGTAGAACCACCAAACGCCATCAGTCATGAATTTACCGAATGCGAATGCCCAGGTTTGCCTATATTTGAAACTTTGCGCCAAAGTGAATTTCTTCCCCACATCTTCGCCTTCTTCATTGAGTTTTTCCGGTGCATCTTCCAGGTCTTGTTGGATATAATTGAGTTCCTCTGTATTCACTTTTGGGTGAACTTCGGGTTTTTTGTAATAAAAAATCCAGAATCCCATCCAAACGAAACCAAGCGCACCAATGATGATGAACGCCATTTCCCATCCAAATGCTTTCGCGATAAACGGAATAGAAAGCGGTGCCGCTAAAGCACCAACAGTTGCTCCCGCATTGAAAATACTCGTGGCTAAAGCACGGTCTTTTTTCGGAAAATATTCCGCAGTGGCCTTAATCGCCCCAGGAAAGTTCCCTGCTTCACCGATGGCAAGAACAAATCTTGCAAAAATGAATAGTGTGACGCTCACATTGATTACCCTGGAAATATTTTGCACAGTCCCAATATGTTCCTTCGCAGTTTCAAAACCTACAAACCAGTTACCGGTAAGAATTCCCGAAGTTGCAATTCCGCAGAATGCATGAAGAACCGCGCCAATCGACCAAATAAAAATCGCCCAGAGAAAACCTTTTTTGGTATCCATCCAGTCGATGAATTTCCCAGCGAAAAGCATACTGACCGCATAAAAAATCGAGAACAACGCCGTGATGTTTCCGTAATCGTTATTATCCCAATGAAATTCGGGCTGCATGTAATCTTTCCAGGTTAAGGAAAGCACTTGCCGGTCGAGATAATTCACAGTTGTGGCAAAAAACAGCAAAACACAGATGGACCACCTGAAATTCGTCATTTTTGATGTTGTTCCCTGATTCATAAGTTTGGGGTTTTGATTTTAAAAAATTACGAGTTTTTCACGGTTTGCACGATCTCTAAGACCTTTCTTGTTTCAGATTCAATCTCGGCATAATTCTGTTCAGCCATCAGTTTTTTGCTGATGAGCTTGCTTCCCATTCCCACAGCTGAAACACCGGCTTTAAACCAGCCTTCGATATTTTCTTTAGTCGTATCGACTCCTCCTGTCGGCATGAAAAGCAAATCCGGGAAAATGTCTTTAATCCCGCTTAAAAACGACGGACCCAACATGTTTCCGGGGAAAAGTTTAATAAAGGCCACTCCCGCATTTTCCGCAGCGATGATTTCTGTCGGAGTCATACAACCCGGACTATAAAACTTATCCTGTTTGATCAAGAAATCCGCCACTTCCGGAACGAAACCGGGACTGATAAAGAAATCTGCACCTGCTTCCACAAAATCTTTCGCCTGCTGAAGGTTTTTGATGGTTCCTATTCCCAAAAGCAAATCGGGCATTTCGGAATTCCGGGTTTCCACCATTTTTTTAAAGTTCCTTAAAGCGGCTTCACCACGGTTGGTATATTCCACGGCGCGGATTCCGGCTTTGTAGATGCTCTTCAAAACGCTGATGGTCACATTTTCATCGGGATTGAAATATAACGGTAAAATTCCCTGTGCTACAATTGCGTCGGAAACTTTTTGAATATTGCTCATTTTAAAATTTTATTTTAAACTGTGAAGAAGTGATCAAAATGTGAACGCCAACTTCCAAGTTCTGTGAATTATTAGATCTTAACTTTAAAAACTATTTTTCGAATCTCATCCTCACCAATCATCGGTGCATGCACATCTTCGGGAAATAATATGACGAACTGATGATCAGTCAATTCAAAATAGGTATCAGGTTCATCACTGAAAAAAGTGACATCTTTCGCGGAATCATAGCCGCCTTTTGGCAAAAGGCATTTTTCACGCGGCTTCCAACCGATGGTTTCGTTCCCTTTTACACAAACCTGAATGTCGATATTGGCATCATGACACTCAAATTTCTGAAGACTTTCCGCTTTGGATTTCCCGTTTTTCTGACTTACGATCGCCTTCAAACCTTCTTCAATTTCAATGGTTCCATCGGGCAAAGTCATCAAATCATGATCTTCAAGAAACTGAAAAGCCTTGGAAAACAGCGGATGCAGCGGGAAGTATTTCCCTGCATTTTGTAGTGAACCGATAATCATTATCTTGCAACTCTTCCGGAAGCGTCGCCTCCCATTAGTTTCATCACTTCATCCACGGTCACCAAATTGGCATCGCCTTTAATCGTATGTTTCAGACAAGATGCCGCCACTGCGAAATCGAGCGCTTTTTGGTCGTCATTTCCCCAAGTTAAAAGTCCATAGATTAAGCCGCCCATAAAACTGTCACCACCGCCGACTCTGTCGACAATATCGGTGATTTGGTATTGGCGGGTTTCAAACATTTTAGTACCGTCATATAAAACTCCTGCCCAAGTGTTGTGTGAAGCTGAAATGGAGCCCCTCAAAGTGGTGATGACCTTCTTTGCTCTAGGGAATTTCTGCATCATTTGCTGGCAAACCGAAAGGAATGCTTCAGCTTTCACATCGTGGCCGTGTTTGGTGACATCCAAACCTTCAGGTTTGATTCCGAAATGCATTTCCGCATCTTCTTCGTTACCCAAAATCACGTCACAATAAGAAGTGAGTTCGGTCATGATTTTCTCTCTGTCACCGCCATATTTCCAAAGTTTTGCACGATAGTTCAGATCGGTAGAAATCGTCAATCCTTTTGCGCTTGCCGCTTTCACGGCTTCCAGGCAAACATCGGCAGAACTTTGGGAAATTGCCGGAGTAATTCCTGTCCAATGGAACCATTCCGCACCTTCGAAAACCTTGTCCCAATCCACCATTCCCGGCTGAATTTCTGCCATTGCGGAATGTGCTCGGTCATAAACTACTTTGCTTCCACGGGAAACCGCGCCGGTTTCAAGGAAATAGATCCCCAAACGATCGCCGCCCCAAACAATTTTATCTACACCAACTCCTCTCTTTCTCATCTCCATCATCGCACATTGCCCGATATCGTTTTTCGGCAAACGGGTCACGAAATCCACGGGAATCCCATAATTCGCCAAGGAAACCGCCACGTTGGATTCGCCACCTCCGTAAACGACATCGAAATTATCAGCCTGAGAAAATCTTAAAAATCCCTGCGGTGCAAGTCTTAACATAATTTCTCCGAAAGTTACTACTCTGCTCATGTATAATAATTTTTTAGTTTTAATTAAAAGTTGAAATATTCTTTTGCGTTATGATAACTAATATCCGAAACCATTTTCCCCACCAATTCTAGGTCCTGAGGAATTTCGCCCCGCTGCATTTCGTCACCTAGGATATTACAAAGTAATCTTCTGAAATATTCATGTCGGGGAAAGGAAAGGAAACTTCTGGAATCGGTCAGCATACCGATGAAACAGCTCAGCAATCCCATATTAGAAAGGGCATTCAACTGTTTCGTCATTCCGTCTTTTTGGTCCAGGAACCACCATCCGGAACCCAGTTGCACTTTACCTTTTACACTTCCGTCATTGAAGTTTCCGATCATCGTCGCAAAAACTTCGTTATCGGCAGGATTGAGGTTATATATAATGGTTTTGGTGAGTGTATCGTTGGAATCCAGGCGGTTCAAAAATTTCGAAAGTTTCTCTGCTTGCGAAAAATCCCCGATGGAATCCCATCCTGTATCCGGTCCCAAAATCCGGTGCATTCTGGCATTGTTGTTTCTCAACGCACCTAAATGGAATTGCTGAACCCATCCTAATTCGTGGTATTTTTCGGCAAGAAAAATCAGGATTGCGGTTTGGAACTTCAGTGCATCTTCTGTAGAAATGGCTTTTCCTGCTCTTCGGGTTTGGAAGATATTGGCAATTTCGTTTTCGGTGAAATCCTCAAAATAAATCTGGTCCAAACCGTGGTCTGAAAGGCGGCATCCGTTTTCGTGAAAGAAGTTGAGCCTTTTGTTCAAAGCTTCCATCAAATCCCTGTAGGTATTGATTTCCATTTCTGAAACCTGCGCCAAAGCATCAAGATAATCATTATAAGATTCGTTCTCGATTAAGATCACCTTATCCGGTCTCCATGCGGTACTCACTTTGATTTCAAAATCACCTGAAGCCAACTTTTTATGGTGTTCCAAGTTATCGGTTGGATCCTCAGTGGTGCATACCAGTTCGGCATTCACTTTCCTCAAAAGGTTTTGGGTGCTGTATTCGGGTGAATTGAGTTTTGCCGTGGCTTCGTCGTAGATCTTTTCCGCGGAATTTTCATCAAGCAATTCGTAGATGTCGAAATACCTTGCCAATTCCAAATGGGTCCAATGATAAAGCGGATTTCTTAAGGTATAAGGAACCGTTTTCCCCCATTGCAGGAACTTATCTTTATCGGAAGCGTTTCCGGTAATGAAATACTCATTGATTCCCAAAGTACGCATTGCGCGCCATTTGTAGTGATCGCCTTTAATCCAAACTTCGGTCAAGTTCGCAAAAGTATGATTATCTGCAATCAGTTTCGGCGAAAGGTGATTATGGTAATCGATTATAGGTTGATTTTTGGAATAGTTGTGAAAAAGTTCTTCCGCAAATTTATTTTCTAAAAGAAAATTGTCGTGAATAAAATTTGTTGCCATTTTTGAGTTTTTCTTAATCTTCGTTAGAAGGCTTCCCGATTGTTGCCAGGATTCCGCCATCCACATAAACCACTTGTCCGTTCACAAAATCACTTGCCTTGGAAGCAAGGAATACCGCAGTTCCTTCCAAATCTTCAGGATTTCCCCATCTTCCGGCAGGTGTTCTGCTGATGATAAATTCGTTGAATGGATTTCCGTCAACACGAATCGGTTCGGTTTGTGAAGTCGCAAAATAACCGGGACCGATTCCGTTGACTTGAATATTGTATTTCGCCCATTCTGTGGCGAGGTTTTGTGTAAGCATTTTCAGCCCTCCTTTTGCCGCAGCATAAGCCGAAACGGAATTTCTACCAAGCTCGCTCATCATTGAACAGATGTTGATGATTTTTCCCGAACCTCTTTCAATCATTTGTTTCACCACGAGTTGCGACATAATGAAAGGTCCCACCAAATCCACATCCACCACTTTTCTGAAATCGGCAACCGGCATGGTGAGTGCCAATTCCCTTTTGATGATTCCGGCATTGTTTACCAAAATATGGATTCCGCCGGTTTCTTCAGTGATCTGCGCGACATATTTTGCGGCATCGGTTTCGTTGGTGACATCGAACAGATAACCTTTCGCATCATAACCCTTGGAATGGTAGTGAGCGAGTGCATCTTCCATTTTCTGCGGTGTAGTTCCGGTAATGACGAGTTTTGCGCCTGCTTTAGCCAATCCTTCCGCCATAGCCATTCCCAATCCGTGGGTTCCTCCGGTGATGAGCGCCGTCTTATTTTTAAGCGAGAATAATTCCATCTTATTTCAGTTCGTTTGGTGCGCAAATATCCATATCGCCGTAATCGAGGTTTTCTCCCGCCATTCCCCAAATGAAGGAATAGTTGGATGTTCCCGCACCGCTGTGAATCGACCATTCCGGCGAAAGCACGGCTTGATTATTTTGCATGAAAATATGTCGGGTTTGTTGAGTTTCTCCCATAAAATGTGAAATCGTTTGACCTTCCTGCAAATCGAAATAGAAATAGGCTTCCATTCTTCGCGAATGCGTGTGAGCAGGCATGGTGTTCCAAATATTTCCGGGAAGAAGTTCAGTTAATCCCATTTGAAGCTGGTTGGTTTGCACCAGTTCGTTAACAATTAATTTATTGAGAATCCGCTTGTTGGCATTATTTTGGTCACCAAGTTCGATGACGATCGCGTTTTCTTTGCCGATTTTTTTAGTGGGGAAAACTTCATGAGCGGGAGCAGAATTCAAGTAGAATAATGCAGGATTTGAAGCGTCTTTACTGCTGAAAATAACTTCTTTAACCCCTTTCCCTACATACAGTGCTTCTTTTTTGTCAAGCTCAAAGATTTCACCATCCACGGAAACCTCTCCTTTTCCGCCCACATTTACAATTCCAATCTCTCGTCGGTCCAGAAAATTTTCGGATTTCAAATAAGGGATCGTTTCCAGGGCAACCTTTTCATTCACGGGCATTGCACCACCTACAATTAAACGGTCATACATGGAATAAACCAGATTCACTTCATCTTGCGTAAACAGAGTCTCGATGAGAAATTCACTTCTGAGTTTTTCGGTATCGTAACTTTTTACATCGTTGGGATTTGCCGCATATCTAAAACTGTAATTCGTCTTCATAAAATTTAATTTGTAATCGATTACACAAAGATATGTATTTTTTATTAATGACCAACAATATTTTCGGAATTTTAAAATCTGGCGCTCTTTTTAAAACACAACTATCTGCATCACAATAATTTCCCTGTATCATATTCACCGTTTTGAAAAGAGGTTCGTTTGAGAATTCTAGGAAAACAGCAAAGGAAATAAAAATCTTATTCCCCGAAAATTTCACCGAATTGTAATTTTTTGCATAACATCTATTTTCAAGGGTCATTCAGACCAGGTATTTTAATCATTTTGGCATTTTGGTTTAGTAGATTTGAATGGGATTGATAGCTAGTCTACAAAAATAGTTTTGAACCTATCCAGTTAAAATTTCGGATTAAATTTTACTTAAAACCATGTGATAACTTAAAAAATAGCTAATTTTGCTTAATAATTCCTTTCACCAAATCCATATCAACTTCGAATGAAAATCAAGAAAACCATATTCAGTACAATTGCAATCGCTTTTACTTTGCAATCGATTAACTCGCAAGTTCCGGAATGGCAAACCTATGTGGACAAAGCACCCTTTAAAGTAGAACTTCCACCACCCGCAAAGCCTTCCGCTTCACAGAAAATTATCTCCGTGAAAGATTTTGGCGCGGTTGCAGATGGAAAAACATTAAACACGGAAGCATTCCAAAAAGCCATCGATGAAGGTTCAGCCAAGGGAAATACCGTGATTTCCGTTCCTGCAGGAGTTTGGCTTTTGGGACCGATCGAATTGAAAAGCGACATCACCATCCAAATCAACAAAGGTGCCGTGCTGCAGTTCACCAAAGACCGCAGCAAATATCCCATGCTTCCGAAAAATTCCGCAGGAACCGACTATTTCGTGATGTCGCCGATTTATGCCAAAAACATAAAAAACGTCACCATTACCGGGGAGGGAACGATTGACGGTGGTGGCGACAGCTGGAGGCCGGTAAAAAAATCAAAAGTAACCTCAGATTTTTGGAACGATTTGATTAAAACCGGAACCTTAAGTGATGACAAAAAAGTTTGGTGGCCGTCTCAAAATGCGATGAATGGGGACAGAATGCTGAATGACCTTAAAAAGAAACAAAACGCGACCGCCGATGATTTCCTGAAAACCAGGGATTTCCAAAGACCCTATTTAATGAATTTGATCAACTGCAAAAATCTGCAGATGAGCGGCATCACGATTCAAAACTCACCCAAACTCACGGTCTATATTTCTCAATCAGATGGCGTAATTCTGAATAACCTGAAAGTACTGAATCCAAAATGGGGACAGAATACGGACGGAATCGACATCAGCGGCTCGCGCAACGTGCTTGTTTACAACTGCACCGTCAATGTGGGCGACGACGGAATCTGCATGAAAAGCAGCAGCAAAAACAATGATAACGAAGTGCAACTTGAAAACATCATCATAGCTAAAAACACCGTTTACAACGCTCATGGCGGATTTTCTATCGGTTCGAACACCGACGGTGGAATGAAAAACATCTTCGTGACTGACTGCACGTTTGATGGAACCGATATCGGAATCCGGGTGAAAAGCAATGAGGGAATTGGCGGAAAAGTTTCGAATATTTTCATTGAGCATATCAATATGGCAAATATCGTGAACGAGGCGATTTACCTTTCCTCGATCTATGAAAACAAACAGGTCGGAAAATCGGCTGACAACAATATTAAAGGCGAAAAAATTCCGGATTATGGGAATTTCTACTTCAAAAATATTGTTTGTACCGGTGCAAAAACCGCAATCAGCTTGACCGGTCTAGAAAATGCCCCGATTCACGATTTATTTTTTGAAAATGTAAATATCACTGCCACCAACGGATTTATCGCAGAAAATGCTGAAAACATTTCGATGAAGAACACGACGATTATTGCGACTTCGAAATTATTTGATTTGAAAAATACATCTAATATTTTACTGGACGAAAAACAGGTCAAATAAGAATATTCATCAGTTTTTAGCTTGACGTACTGTTTTCTCCATTACCTTCTGCACCATTGGGGAGCAAAAAGAATAGTGGTAATCCAGCAACTCTTCCGGAAGATAATTTGCACCAATTTTATGGCGCAGTATTTCTTTGGCTCGGCTCAGTCTCACCTTCACATTGCTTTCAGTAATTTGCAGCAGGTTTGCTGTTTCCGTGGTATTCAACCCGTTTATTTCCCTCATGACGAAAACTTTTCGCAGATTGAGCGGGATCCCCTGAATTGCCTCATCTAAGATGGTCCCCAATTCTTTATTGACCAGTGCACCGTCTTGTGAAAAAGGCTCATTCTTTCTAGACATAAAAAAGCTTTGCTCTTCCGAAATCGCATTTTTCATCCTTTCCGATTTCTGTTTATTACGATAGCAAAGATGAAGCATGATTTTGGCAATCCAGGTTTTGAAGCTTGAGCGCTCCTGGAACTGCTCCAGGTTTTTGTAAATACTCAGGTAGCAATCCTGCATCAGATCTTCAATATCCTGATGCGAAAAACCGTAGGTCTTCCCGATTTTATACAGAAAAGGATTGTAGCGGCGAATCAAAATTTCAAACATTCCCACATCGCCCTGCAGAATCCTCTGGACAACTTTTTCGTCCTCAAATTGCAGGTGGTGATTCTGATTGCCATTCCGTAAATTCACTTTCTGGATTTTTAGAAAGTTAAAGATACAGAATAAAAAATTACCAGTTATGGGTTGAGCAGCACTTTTCCAAGCATGGTGGGATGAATCGAGCATTTGTAGCTCATGCTGTCATTGGCAACCCAGGTCCATGAATGATTTACTTTGATGGTATCCGAATAAGTTTTTTTGTCTTTGGAAGTCACATCGTGTGCAACCACATCTTTGTTCACGAAAACCACTGTAGCTCCTTTGTCAACGTGTAGTTCCTGCGGATTAAATTTCATTTGCCGGATCAGAACTGTATCGACTTTTGCAACTGTTTTTGTAGCGGTGGGAGCAGGATTTTCCATGGAATTATCAATGACTTCCGGGATAGAATCGCCTGTCTGTCCGCAGGAAAAAACCAGAAAGAGCACAATGGAAATCCAAGATGCCCTTCCGAAATATTTGGTTTTCATTATTTCATATTTTTTTGAACCATTTCCGCATGGGCCAAATGTTCTTTAAACAATGGGAGTGCAGATTCCAAAAGTGCTTTCAATTCTGGATTGGTAGCATTTGGAACTAAATCCTTTTCCACGACGGAAATAACGGCTTTGTGGTATTCCACTTCATTGTCCACATACGCTTTGTCAAAATCGGCTCCAGATTTGGTTTCAAATTTTGCCTTCACATCGGCTTCACCTTTCAAGAGTGATTGTGTAGTAGGATTGTCCTGTGGAGTTACGTTTAGCTTTTTGACCAAAGCAACCGCCTGGTCGATTACTGCTTTATGGTCTTTCGCCATTGTTTTCGCAAAATCTGTAACGGCTTTGTTGGTCGATTTTTTCAATGCGATTTCCGCATAATTAACATCGATTTGGTTTGCTGTTACCGCAATGGATGCGATTTCCGGATCGGTTAGTTTTGCCGGTTCAGGAGTTGGAGCAGGAGCTGCAGGTTCCGGCGTTGCAGTGGTTTCTGTGGTTGTTTCTGTGTTTGCGGCCTGCTCGCCAGATTTTTTGCAGCTGTTGGAAGCTAACAAAAGTGTAGATGCCAAAAGTGAAATGGTCACCAGTTTTGTAACATTTTTCATAATCTATTATTTTGTGTCCCGACGGATATTTTTGTCGAGGCGGTTAATTTTAAAATCACTTCACAATACAATAGAGTCCGAATTTGAAAAAAGGTTACAAATATTTTCTTTAAGGTGATTTCACCCTTTAGAAAATTAAAGTTTTGCCAACTCGGAAATCCCCTGTTTATCCAACCGGAAAACGGTCCATTCGTCCATGGGTTTTGCGCCGAGTGATTTGTAGAATTCGATGGATGGCGTGTTCCAGTCTAAAACGGACCATTCAAAACGGCCGCAGTTTTCAGTTTCAGCGATTTTTGCCAACTCGATCAGCAGTTTTTTTCCATAGCCTTTTCCTCTGCGATCCGGCTCCACGAAGAGGTCTTCCAGATAAATCCCCGGTTTCCCGACAAAGGTGGAAAAATTGTAGAAATACAAAGCAAATCCAACCGGATTTCCGTCTTCTTCACCTATCAATACTTTGGCAAAACCATTGTCAAAGACATTTTTTTTCAGTTCTTCTTCGGAAGTGACGACCTCGTTTTCTAGCTTTTCATAAACGGCCAATTTTTTGATCAGGTCAAAAATGGTGGGAATATCTTGTTCTGTAGCTTTTCGGATTTTGAACATATCTAAATTTTTGTCAAAAATAGTGAAATGATGCGAAATCCATAGCCCCGATTGCAGCGGCATCCTTTTTTGTTTTTGGCGATGGAAATGGTGATGGCAAAACAAAAAAGATATAGCGGAAAGCGGGATTCAGCTCCAAAAAAAACCTCCAAAAAATGTTTGAAGGTTTATTTTTATCAGATTTTGTTTTCCAGATCCTATATTTCGGTGTCCAAATCCCAGTTTTGGAGATAATCGTGGACGTGTTTCAGGAACATTCCGCCGAGGGAACCGTCAACCACGCGATGGTCGTAAGAATGGGACATGAACATCAACTGCCGAATGGCAATCACGTCTCCATCTTTGGTTTCCAGAACTGCGGGTTTTTTCACGATCGCGCCAATCGCCATAATTGCCACCTGAGGTTGCGGAATAATGGGCGTTCCCATCAGATTGCCGAAACTTCCCACGTTGGAAATGGTGTAGGTTGCACCCTGCGTATCTTCGGGACGAAGTTTCTTGTTTCTGGCTCTGTAAGCCAAATCGTTGATGGCTTTTGCCAAACCGGAAAGTGAGAGCTGGTCTGCGTTTTTGATGACCGGAACGATCAGGTTTCCGTCTGGTAAAGCGGTTGCCATTCCGATATTGATGTTTTTCTTTTTGATGATTTTGTCGCCATCTACCGAGATATTGATCAGTGGGAAATCCTGGATGGCTTTCACGATCGCTTTCACGAAGATCGGCATGAAAGTGAGTTTTTCACCTTCTCTCTTTTCGAAAATATCCTTGTGTTTTGCGCGCCATTTTACGACGTTGGTCACGTCTGTTTCAATGAAAGAGGTGACGTGGGGCGAAATTCTTTTGGAATTCACCATCGCATCTGCAATGATTTTTCTGACGCGGTCCATTGGGATGATTTCGTCTCCTGCAGCAACCTGCATGGGAACTGAAGGTGCGTTCGTAACCTGGGGTATTGGAAAGGTTTGAGTTGTCTGCGTACTTGTTTCCGGCTGAACCTTTTCAGTTCCACGTTTAGAAACAAAAGCCAGAATATCTTCTTTGGTGATTCTGCCTTCCAAGCCGCTTCCTTTGATGGATTCCAATTCGGCGGCGGAAATATTTTCCTGCTGCACAATGGATTTAACCAATGGTGAAAGATACCGATCGGTTGCCGGAAGTCCAGTCACAGCTTTTGCGCTGTCCATAGCGGTTTCCAGAGTTTTCACCACTTCTGGATCCACATTTGGCAGCTCGGATTTTACTTCGGAGTCGGATTTTGGTTGCTGAGGCTGTTCTGCGATTGCTTCATTTTGACCTGCAATTTCCAAGATTGCGATAGCTTCACCGATTTTTGCAACCTCGTCCTTATGTTTCAGTATTTTTATGATCTTACCGGAAACTGGTGTGGGAACATCGGAATCCACTTTGTCTGTCGCAATTTCCACCACGGAGTCATCTTCTTTCACCACATCTCCTTCATGGAACAACCAGCTGATAATTGTAGCTTCCATCACGCCTTCTCCCATTGAGGGAAGTAATAATTTATATTCTGCCATTTTCTGTTTTTGGATTTCTACAAAGATAAAATAATTTAAAGAATCTGAAAATTCACCTTTATAAATTAAGAATTTGATAATTAAAAAATTTAATTTTGAGGTAAATAAACTCCTCACTCATGAATCTGCATATCGTCGCGCTTTTCCGTTTTAGGGAAAATTATTTGATGGACGCCATTGAACTTTTTAAGAAATTGGTTGCTGAAACCCGTAAAGAAGAAGGCTGCCTGCAATATGACCTCGTTGAAGACTACGAGAACAAAGGTGTTTTTCTGATGATCGAACTCTGGGAATCCCATGAGCATTACCTCCAACATGATGTTTCCGATCATTTGCGGGATTTCAGGAATCAATCTAGGGCAATGCTGGAAGACCCTATCCAAGTGTATAAAGGAACTAAAATATTTTAGACAAACTTCGCCTGGAAGACTTCTGCGAAATGTTTTTTGATTTTTGATTTCACCTCTTCCACTTCTTCTTCGGTAAATTTTTTATCCAGTTCGCGGGCCAAGGAAGCGACGGACTTATCTTTGATTCCGCAAGGAATAATATATTCGAAATACCTTAAGTCCGTATTGACATTTAATGCAAAGCCATGCATGGTCACCCATTTTGAGGTCTTCACGCCCATTGCACAGATTTTTCTGGCATAAGGCTTTCCCACATCGAGCCAAACTCCGGTTTCGCCCTCGCTTCTTTCGCCCTTCAAACCATACTCTGCAAGTGTTCGGATGATGACTTCTTCCAGATTTCGCATATAAAGAAAAATATCCGACTGAAAGTTATCCAAGTCCAAAACTGGATACCCCACGATTTGCCCGAAACCATGATAAGTGATATCCCCACCACGATTGGTTTTCACAAAAGTCGCTTGAATTTCTTTCAGTTTTTCTGAATTGGCGAGCATATTTTCCTCATGGCCGGATTTTCCCAGCGTGTACACATGCGGATGCTCCACAAACAGAAAATAATTGGGGGTTTCTTCGTATTCTTCCGAACTCCGGTTCCGGTTTTTGGTTTTCAAATCGATAATTGAATCCATCAGTTTTTGCTGATGTTCCAATGCAGGAAGGTAGTCCATCAAACCAAGGTCGGAAAAGTGCAGTGTTTTATTTTGCGTTAAGGTCATTCTTTGATTTTCGGATTCAAAGGTAACGAATTAAGCCATTATGCATAAAATAATATCCTTTTTTTCACTTATATTTTTCATACGCCATGTCTATGATATCGTTCACAGCGTCATTTATTGCTTGCCGGTCATCATTTTGACGAATATCCAGTCCCGCAAAAAGACTTCCGTTCGACTCTGCATGCAGGGAAAGGTAATATGCGGAGGAAATCAAAATGGCTAAAATTGCGCGGTATTTTTTTTCATTCTCCTTAAAATAAGGAAGCATCACTTTATTAAACAAGATCATTCCCAGTTCTTCCCGATGGTCTGAAAGCTTTCTCAGCATCTCGTTTGATTCGGAGAGTTCCCAGATAATTATTTGTCGAAGTTCTTTATTTTTCGAAAGTGCTTCCAACATATTTGCAATCAACGTTTTTGAATATTCCTTTCCGCTGTCTAGAAAATCGGTTTTCGAAAAGTCAATTTGCTGGGCAGAACTTCCATAGTCTTGCTTCCTTAAATATTCGTTCACCAGATTTTCTACGGAACCGAAGTATTCATAAATCAATTTCTTGTCAACTCCTGCGGTCTTCGCAACGTATGTCACTTTCAGTTGTTGGAAGCCACGGGTTTTGATGATCTTGCCAATCGCCCTTATCAGTTTGGCTTTTGTACGCGATTTGTCCCTAATCGGACCACTTACCATTTTTCTCATTGTGCTTAATTTTTTTGATGATATGAGACTAACCTCAAATTGATTTCCGCGATAATTTAAAACTTTCAGAAAATTCTTTTTCACTTACTTGTGAATTAAAAAATAACTGTATATTTGCACTCCAATAAACGATGAAAAAAAATTAACGGAGAAGCCGCCTCGATACCAATTTTCGGGACGGTTTTTTGTTTTTGGTCATTAGAAATAATTTTCTGTTGATTGATGGCTTTTTGGTAAAATAGTACTAACTAAAAGTAATTCTAAGCGCTTTTTTTCTCTGAAATGATTACTACAAGTAGGTAAATATTACTGAAATTCCCATTTCCCAAATCCCCTATCCTCATATATTTTGAAGTTAAGGTTAAATTCAAATTGCACAAACTCGCGGCTAAACCGCTATCTTAAACATCATTTTGGGATGATATTCCATTTTTTTTTGCCTTCTGTTCTGAGTCTTCCACCAGTAATTTTAGATCAGTTTGCCCGGTAATTCCAAAATCATTTCTAACAAATGATCCCGAAAAATTCATACTATGATACGGGGTGAAATTAGCCTTTTTCGTTGTTGATTTTAATCTTTAAATTAAAAATTCTCGAACCTGATAAAGCGGATATAAAGTTACTAAAAAACCAATAGATCATGCAATCGTTTTTAACAAAAAATCAAGAAGAAACCGCCTCGATATAGAGACGGATTCTTTATTGATCGAGTAAGAAATTTCTCAATATTATTTTTCCCATGGGAGTCAATATACTTTCCGGATGATACTGAACTCCATGAAGATCATATTCTCTATGTTTTAAGGACATAATCATTCCTTCCTGATCAACAGAGGTAATCTCTAATTCTTCGGGAAAACCATCGGGACTTACCGCCCAAGAATGGTACCTTCCGACTTGCAGAGTGTTCGGCAAATTTTTAAAAATGACATGTTCTGCGGTTTGAACGGCTTCGGTCGCTACTCCATGAAAAATTTCGTTCAAATTGATTAAGCTTCCCCCAAAAACTTCAGCGATCGCCTGCTGACCGAGACAAACGCCGAGGATTGATTTTCTGCCCGCATAAAGTTTGATCACATCCAGCAAGATTCCGGCTTCCGACGGAATTCCCGGACCGGGAGACAAGATGATTTTATCGAATTCTTCAATCTCTTTCAATGAAATCTGGTCATTTTTAGAAACGGCGACCATTTTACCAACAATCTGTTCGGTCATTTGAACCAAGTTGTAGGTAAAACTGTCGTAATTATCAAAAACCAAAATTTTCATTTGGCAAAGATAGGTGATTATTGTTTTTCCAGAATCAAATCAATCAGCTGCCGCCCATCACGGGTGGAAAAATCAGGCTACAGAGACCCCGATCAACCTTCCGATTCCGAATGTGATCGCAGCGGCCAATAAACCAAATATTACCATTCTAAATCCTGAAAACCAGACACTTTTTCCGGTGAACAAAGTAATTGCCGATCCAATTCCAAATAATCCGATCGCACTGCAGATTGCACTGATCACGATTCCTTTCATTCCTCCGAAAAAGAAGAACGGGAAAAGCGGAATTACCGCACCAATCGCGAACATAAAAAACGACGCGATCGATGCTTCCCAAGCCGAACCTTTCAGTTCTTCCGAATTGATGCCGAGTTCTTCTTTCACCAAAAATTCGTGTGCTTTTGTTTGGTCGGTCATGATTTCTCTCGCCATTTCTTCGGCTTGTTGCTGTGGAATTCCTTTCGCTCTGTAAATCAATGCAATCTCTCTTTCCTCGCCTTCCGGATTGACTTCCAGTTCGTCCATTTCCAGATCCATTTGGTTTTCATAAAGTTCTTTTGAACTTTGCACAGAAATCCATTCACCCAGCGCCATGGCGAGGGAACCCGCCAAAAGTCCGGCAATTCCTGCTAAAACTACTGCTTTTTGATCACTTGCTGCACCTGCAACTCCCATGATTAAGGAAAAATTAGAGATCAAACCATCGTTTCCTCCCAAAACCGCCGCTCGAAGGGCGTTTCCGCCAACCGAACGGTGTCTTTTTTCAAATCTGGAAAGGGTGTTCCCCGAAATCTTTGGATTATTTTCAACGAGATTTTCCAGGATTTTCACATGTGCGGTATCCGTAACTGCTCTTTCCGTATTTGTTAATTTTCTTGCTTTCCCCACTGATGCTGAAATCGATTTCTCGGTATCCATCAATACTCCTAAAACATAATCGTAACCTAAGACCGCACCGATCATTTTTAATGTTCTAGCCCTTCCCGATGGTTTTGGCATCTTATCTGGTGAAAGTCCGGCTTTCTCCAAAAAAGCTACCGCATGGGATTTTTCGATTTCGCTCATTTGCGAGAAGACTTCTTTCACATTTTCGTCTTCTTCTTTTTCTGCGAGAAGCGCATACAGGTAGGATGCGTCCACTTCGGTTTGAATGTTCTTTAGGTTCATCGTTTATTTTGAATTTAAAGTTTCAGGTTTTTGGTCACGTCATCGTCATACAAATTTCGGATTTTCTTATTTAGATACAATTATTGAAACTGTCAAATTAATAACTCACCAAACTACTCCTATTCCTCCATATTCTTCAGCGCCATCAGCAAATAATAGGCGCCTTTACTGACGAATTTCTTATGATGAAAATCGCTGGCATTATTCAGTATTTCAGTGATTCCGTTTTCTGAATTCCCTATTTTTACAGGGAACATTTTATAGGTATTAGGTTTCACTTCCTCAAAAATATATTGCTTGCCTTCCCAGGTTACAATGGCATCGTCAGATATGGTCAAACCTTGTTCTGCATTCACTTCAATCTCTGCATTCATGAAGGTTCCGGGAATCAGTGCTGCATCTTTTTGATTCATTTCACAATGCACATAAACGCTTCTGTCGGGGGCAAAATCTTTTCCGATCAAAGCCACTGTTGCGGCATACTTTTTCTCGGGGTTTTGATTGGTAAAAGCGTAAACTTTCTGGCCGACAGAAATTTTACCCAGATCTTTTTCGAAAATCTTCAAAGCCAAATACGCTCTCTGATTGTTCACGATTGAATATAGCACATCAGCCGGAGAAACATGTTGACCAAGTGTTACATTCACTTGCGAAATATATCCGGAAATAGGTGCAACCACCGCGATGGATTTCTGGATATTTCCAGAGCTTACCGCACCTGGATTTAGCCCATAAGTTTTCAACCGGGATTCCAATCCGCGAACTGCAGCATTTTGGCTTTGGGCTTCGTTTGCCGCTCTTTGCGTCACTTTATCGGAACTTGCCTGAAATTTGTTCAGGTATTTTTGCCTTTCATAATCTTTTCTGGCATATCCCAAATTGGATTTCGCTTGCAGATATTCTTGCTGAAGTGCCGCCAGATCAGGATTTTCGAGGATTGCCAAAGTCTGACCTTTGGAAACATAATTTCCCGGCAGAAATCTTGCGCTCTTCACAATTCCGCCGCTGTTGGAAGAAACTTCCGCCATCGCGTTTGGAGGAAGGTCTATTTGACCAGTCAAGAGAATTTTATTGGCGATGGTCTCACTTCCGAGCGAAACGATTTCGACTCCTGCGGTTTTTTTCTGCAAGTCAGTCAGCGTAATCTGCTCGCCGGAAACGGCAAACTTTTCTTCAGTTTTCACGTCTTCGCTTTTTGAACAGGAAAAGAGGAAAACAAATAGTGACAATATTAATGTTGTTTTTTTCATTTTGATTTTTTCGTAGTTAAAATTGATCTATCAGCTTGTGGAAAGGGGTTACTCACTTTTCAGACTGTTCAGTTCAATAATTTTTTCATTCAAGAGTTTTTGTGCATCAATATATTTGTTCTGGATGTCCAGACTTTGATTCACCAGGATGGTGTATTCCAAATAATTGGTTTCCCCTTCTTTCAAAAGGAGATTTGCCGTAAACAGGATGGTTTCAGCATTTTTCAAACCTGATTTTTGATAATATTCAATTTCCGATTTCAGTTTCTGGTATTCACCAAAAGTCTTTGCATATTGATTTTTAAGGTTCCGAACTCCAATTTCATAATTGTTCTCGGCGATAAGCTGATTGATTTTTTGACCTTCTATTACCGCTTTTTGGGCCGTATTGAAAATCGGCAAACCCACCCCGATCACGCCGGACTGGAACCTGTGGATTCCGTCATAAAGTTTCTCATCTGCGCCGTTTCCTTTCATAGTCATCGACCTTAGTCCCAGATTAAAGCTCGGCAGCAATTTCTTTTTTTCACTTTCCAATTTTGCATTTTCGATATTTTTCTGTTGTTCCAGTTGTTTTAAAACCACCGGATTTCCTGCAAAATGATCGTCAAAATTTAAAATTCCCCGATAGAAATCACCTTTCTCATTGGTATAGGTTTCCCCATCATTGATGAGATAATTGAACTGATAAAGGGCGATGTCGCGGTCTTTCAGCAGACTTTGCAACTGGATTTCCGCCTGACTCCTGAATGCTTCAGCGGTGGTTTTCTCCAAGATATTGCTTTCTCCCTTTTGCAGCCGCAGTTCTGCCCTTTTGTAATAATTGGAGTAAATACTGTCGGTTTTCCTGAGCAATTTTTCCTTTTCATCCAGATAGTTCAAATTGTTGTAAATCAGTGCTATTTCCCGTTTCAACTGCCATTTTTGAACATCCAGGTTTAATACTGAACTTTTCCACTCCTCCATTAAAACCTGTTTTTGGGTTTTGTAGAAAGTCGGCAACCTGAAAGTCTGATTCGCGATAATGGCATTATCGAAATAGGCGGAGTTCATCTGTCCGAATTCTGCCGAAACATTTAGGGGATCAATCACCTTGTAGGCGTTTTTGATTTTTTCCTGATAGTCGATCCGCAACTGTCCAGACTTTAAGTTTAAATTTTTCTCTGATGCCTTCTGAATAGCGCCTTCCAAGGAAATCGGAGTTTGAGCAAACCCAATTCCGGAAAGCATTAGCAGCATATATTTTAGATATTTCATTTTAATTCAAATTCTTAAATTTCAACATTTAGGCTTCATATCCGTCTTCTTTGTCACTCAGCTCGTGCAGTTTTCTACGTAGGTCAGGGAAGTGTTTCTCAAACCAAATGTACATCACCGGCAACAGATAAAGGGTAAGAAAAGTTGCGAGCAACAAACCGCCGATCACCACTGTGGCAAGCGGTCGCTGTACTTCCGCGCCTTCTCCATTACTCAGCGCCATCGGTAAAAACCCGAATGATGCTACAAACGCAGTCATCAAAACGGGGCGTAATCTGGTTCGACCTCCCAGTTTTACTGCCTTTTTCAAATCCGCATGATCTACTTTTTGACGGTTAAATTCCGCAACCAAAACGATCCCGTTCAAAACTGCGACCCCAAACAATGCAATAAATCCGACCCCTGCAGAAATGCTGAAATTCATGTCGCGCAGCCATAATGAAAGGATTCCACCGATCGCAGAAAGCGGAATCGCAGAAAATATCAGCAAACCATATTTTATGGAATTAAATGCGAAATAAAGCATCAGCAAAATCAGCAGCAGACTTACAGGAACCGCAATTGACAAACGGGATTTCGCTTCCTGAAGGTTTTCGAAAGTTCCGCCATAGTTGATGGAATATCCGGAAGGTAGATTCAGTTTCTTTTCAACATTTGCCTGCAAATCTTCCACCGTGGATTGAATATCCCGGTTTCTTACGTTAAAACCAACAATGATCCGTCGCTGTGCGTTTTCTCGCTGGATTTGGTTGATGCTTTCCTTTAACTCCACTTTGGCAACCGCACTGAGCGGAACTTCGGTTCCAGAAGGTGTGGGAATCAAGAGATTGTTTACATCCTCGACATTTTTTCTTTGATTTCCGCTCAATCTGACCACCAAATCGAATTTCTTTTCACCCTCGAAAACGGAACCTGTTGATTGGCCTGCAAATGCGGTGTTCACGATATTATTGACGTCATTCACATTCAATCCAAATTGAGAAAGCGCCCCCCGATTATAGGAAATTACAATCTGCGGCATTCCCGAAACCGGCTCCACATAAATATTTTGGGCGCCATTAATTTCTTTAGAGATGTCCCCCAACTTTTCTGCGTAAACTTTCAGGGTATCCATGTTTTCCCCAAAAATTTTGCAGACCACGTCCTGTCTTGCACCCGTCATCAACTCATTAAACCTCATGGCAACGGGATATTGGAAGGAATAAGTAACGCCGATTACATTTTTCTTCAGTTCGCTTGACATTTTCTCCGCAAGATCATCGTAAGTTTTTGCCGAGGTCCATTCTTTTCTCGGTTTCAGGATGATCATCATATCACTTGCATCAATCGGCATCGGATCGGTTGGAATTTCCGAACTTCCCGTTTTTCCGACTATTTTTTCGATTTCCGGGAATTTTTTCAAAAGGATTTGCTGTGACTTTAAGACCGCTTCGGTGGAAGTTTTCAAATTACTTCCCGGCAAAACCCGCGTATCAACCGCGAAATCACCTTCCGGGAGACTCGGTATAAATTCGCCACCCAATCTGGTCATCACAAAAACAGACAACAAGAAAAATCCAACCACCGTGAAAAACACAATATTAGGAATCCTGAGGACTTTTTCTAAAGTACTGAAGTAAAAATGCTCCAGTTTCTCCATCATTCGATCCGAAAACGTCTTTTGGTTTTTAATTTTTTTGGAAAGGAAAAGCGAACTCATCATCGGAACGTAAGTCAATGAAAGGATAAATGCACCGAGCAATGCGAAAATTACCGTCTGTGCCATTGGTTTGAACATTTTCCCCTCGATTCCCTGCAAACTCAAAATTGGCAGATAAACAATCAGGATGATGATTTGCCCAAACACTGCAGAATTCATCATTTTACTTGAAGCTGTATAAACTTCATCATCCATAAATGACTGCGAAATACTCCTATTCTGAAAATTTTTCAGGTGGTGAAGCCTGTGCAAAACGGCTTCCACGATGATCACGGCGCCATCCACAATCAATCCGAAATCCAATGCTCCCAAACTCATCAGGTTCCCGGAAACCCCGAAAATATTCATCATGATGATGGCAAAGAGCATCGCCAAAGGAATAATAGATGCGACCAGGAAACCCGCCCGGAAATTACCGAGAAACAAAACCAGCACGAAAACCACGATAAGCGCACCTTCCAAGAGGTTTTTTTCCACGGTGGAAATAGCGTTGTTCACCATTTTTGTCCGGTCTAAAAAAGCGTCAATTTTAACACCTTCCGGAAGTGTTTTCTCAATTTCGGCGATCCTTTCTTTCACTTTTTTGATGACCTGATTGGAGTTGGCCCCTTTCATCATCATCACAACAGCACCTGCAACTTCACCTTCCCCATTATAAGTCATCGCACCGTATCGGATTGCCTTTCCATACTGAACGGTTCCCACATTTCTAATCAAAACGGGAGTGCCGTCTGAAAGATTTTTCACCACCGTATTTTCGATATCGGGAATTTTGCCCATCAAACCTTCGGTTCGGATGAACAGTACGGTTGGACCTTTTTCAATATAGGCTCCTCCCGTATTTTGGTTATTTTTTTGGAGCGCATCAAAAACTTCATTCATCGTGACGCCCATCGCTTTTAGCTGGGCCGGATTGATTGAGACTTCATACTGTTTCAAATCGCCCCCGAAACTGGCTACATCAGCAACTCCCTCCGTTCCCAAAAGTTGTCTGCGAACCACCCAATCCTGAATTGTTCTGAGCTGCATCGCATTGTAGCGGTGTTCGTAACCTTTTTTCGGACGAACAACATATTGGTAAATTTCTCCCAAGCCGGTAGAAATCGGTGCCATTTGTGGAACTCCTAAACTGGCAGGAATATTCTGAGAAACCTGTTGCAACCGCTCCGCAACTTGCTGACGCGCCAAATAAATATCAACATTTTCCTTAAAAACAATGGTAATTACGGACAACCCAAATCTGGAAAAACTCCGCATCTCTTTGATTCCCTGGATATTCGCATTCGCCTGCTCCAAAGGAAAAGTGATGAAACGCTCCACATCCGGAGCACCCAAACTGGGTGAAACGGTAATGAGCTGGACCTGGTTATCGGTAATATCTGGAACTGCGTCAATCGGCAGTTTGGTAACTTCGAAGGTTCCATAAATCACCAATCCCAAGGTCATCAAAATAATGATGAACTTATTCTTTATGGAAAATTCTATAATTCTGTTTAACATTCTCTTTTTTCGAATTTAATGTAAGTGGATCCATGGCTCATTTTCCTTTAATAGTAGATTTTGAAAAATGATATGGAAAGATAATCAAATAATTGCAGTTTGGAAATAGTCCATACTCACTTCGTATAGACTATTTATGGTCATGAAAAAAGATCCCGGAAAGGATCAATCTTCATCTTTCTCTTTTTTTGTGTTTTCAGAACCGTTTTGGTAAGCATTTTCACCCTGTTCGCCAGTTTTGATGACCGCCCCGCTTCGGATTTCGGTATGTCGGATTTCACCACCAGTTCTACCGGCTTCCACCGCAAAATACAGCGAACCAGCCGAAATGGCCAAAACGACAAACTGCATCAAATTGTTGATCTTAAAAGCTTTGAAATTTGCTAGGAGTGCGAGCAAAGACGCACCGCCCAAAACATAAGATAATCCCGCAAAAAGCTCGGAGGCTTCTTCGTGGGTTTTGATTAAACTTTCAGCAACTCCGGGAAGGTTTTCCACGGTTTCCTCAGCTCCTTCTCCAGTTGCCATCGCGGCAATTGAGGCCATTGCACCGATTATGAATAATAGATAAGAATTTCTTTTGCTGACTTCGGATTTTGAAAAAATTCCGACTAAAAGGACCACGATTCCAGCGATTGGAAATATGATTGGCAAATGGTTTATCACCATATGCAAATGTGCATTGTTCATTTTGATTTAATTTAAAAATTTAGATTTTTTTTGAAATTGCAATCATGTCCAAAACCTTCTGGATCAGACACAATTTGGGCTTAAAAAACTTTAAATCAAATCTTAGGCGGTTGCCAAATTTTTAAGAAAATAGACGGAAAAAAACTTTCAGCGTACACAAAATTATGTTTCACCCCATCGATCAAGTGACTGCGTTCCGCCAAGGTTTCGGAATTGCTGGGAGGAACAATAATATTCAGTGAATAATGGGAAGAATCCTGAACTTTGAATGGCAACTTCATATCCTGGCTATAATCCGCGTCTATGCCATGATCCTCCAAATAATGCATCTTCAAAAAGGAAGCAAAAGTAGTTTGGTGATCCCGAAGTTTATGAGAAATAAAATGTTCTACCAAAGTGGGAAATTTCAAAATCTGCCTGGCTTCCGGAAAACTTAGAAGATAAGCGCAGATAAAGAAATAGGAAATCCACTTTTTCATATCGCAAAGTTATACAAAAATTTTCTCGCAAAAAAATGAGTTTTATCAATTTAGAATTAAATCAAATAAAGACATGCCGCCCAATTCATTCAGCAAAACCGTAAAAATATATTCAATGGGGATCACCAAACCGCTAGAAAGTAATATGCTGAGGGAAAAAATCATACCCAAAAAATCACTATTTTTGCAACTTAAAAAATTTAAAGAAAATGTCGTTATCAGAACAGGAAATCATCCGACGTGAAAAATTGCAGAAACTGACTGAAATGGGAATCGACGCATTTCCCGCAGCAGCTTACCAGATCACCGAAACCACCAAATCCATCAAAGAAAATTTTGAGGAAGGCAAAAAGGTGAAAATCGCCGGAAGATTGATGAGCAGAA
This sequence comes from Chryseobacterium koreense CCUG 49689, assembly GCF_001045435.1. GTDB lineage: Bacteria > Bacteroidota > Bacteroidia > Flavobacteriales > Weeksellaceae > Kaistella > Kaistella koreensis. Next base: position 166,585 of record NZ_LFNG01000012.1, read on the forward strand.
GGATTCAGGGGAAAGCGAGTTTTGCGGAATTACAGGATTCCGAAGGCAGAATTCAAGTGTATTTCAACCGAGACGAAATCTGCACCGGTGAAGACAAAACAATGTACAACGAGGTTTATAAACACCTTTTAGATATTGGTGATATTATTGGAATTGAAGGCGAACTCTTCAAAACCCAGGTAGGTGAAATGACTGTGATGGTGAAAAATTTCATGCTTTTAACCAAAACCATTCGTCCGTTGCCATTGCCGAAAGTAGATGCCGACGGAAATATTTTCGACGCGTTCAACGATCCGGAACTCCGATACAGACAACGATATGTTGATTTGGTGGTGAATCCGCAAGTGAAAGATGTTTTCGTGAAAAGAACCAAAATGTTCAATGCGATGCGAACTTTTTTCAACGATGCCGGCTATTTCGAAGTGGAAACTCCGATTCTGCAATCCATTCCGGGAGGAGCTGCGGCGCGACCTTTCATTACGCATCACAATGCTTTAGACATTCCATTATATTTAAGAATTGCCAATGAACTCTATTTAAAAAGATTGATTGTTGGTGGATTTGACGGAGTTTATGAATTCTCTAAAAACTTCAGAAACGAAGGGATGGACAGAACCCATAATCCGGAATTCACGGCGATGGAAATTTACGTGGCCTACAAAGATTATAATTGGATGATGGAATTCACAGAAAAACTGTTGGAATACACCGCAGTTCAGGTGAATGGGAAGACCGAATCCACTTTCGGGGAACACACCATCAACTGGAAAGCGCCATATCCAAGAGTTTCGATGACGGAAGCCATCCAAAAATTCACCGGTTTCGACATTACCGGGAAAACCGAGCAGGAACTTTACGATTTTGCGAAATCCATCGGAATTGAAGTTGATGAGACGATGGGCAAAGGAAAACTCATCGATCAAATCTTCGGCGAAAAATGTGAGGGAAACTTTATTCAGCCCACCTTTATCACCGATTACCCGATCGAGATGTCGCCATTAACCAAAAAACACAGAACCAAAGAAGGTTTGACGGAGCGTTTCGAATTGATGGTTTGCGGAAAAGAAATCGCGAACGCCTATTCGGAGCTGAACGACCCGATCGACCAAAGAGAGCGTTTCGAGGCACAACTCGCACTTTCGGAAAGAGGTGACGACGAGGCGATGTTCATTGACCACGATTTCCTGCGGGCTTTGGAATACGGAATGCCGCCTACTTCAGGTTTAGGAATCGGCATGGACCGCCTGATCATGTTTTTGACCAATAACCCGTCAATTCAGGAAGTGCTGTTCTTCCCGCAAATGAGACCGGAAAAAAACGAGCCGCAAATCGAATTGGGAGAAGACGAAAAAGTGATTTTGGAAATCCTTAATTCCCAGGAAGAACCTATGGAACTTTCGGAAGTGAAAAACCGTTCGCAACTTTCAGGAAAAAAATGGGATAAGGCGACGAAGACTTTGACGAAGAATAATTTGGTGAAGGTGGAAAAAGTGGGGGATTCACTCTTGATATCAAAGTTAGCGTAGTTAAGATTTATTATCCTAAATTCTGATTATTATTGTATTGATTCTTAAATTGATAAGTGTTTCAGAAATTTCTTGACCTATTGAAGACGAGAAATTTTTGTGATTGAAAAATTGATTTTAGAAATATCTATTTGAAAAGTTCCTTATTTAGGAACTTTTTTTTATCTTTGTATAGGAAATGAAAAGAATCATCGCAAAAAAAACACTCAAAGAATTTTGGGAAATGCATTCTGATGCCGAACAGTACTTGAAAACATGGTATGATGTGGCAAAAAATTCGGAATGGACGTGTCCTGCCGACATCAAAAATTCTTTTGCTACTGCGAGTATTCTTAAAAACAGCCGAGTTGTTTTTAACATTAAAGGCAATTCTTATCGGTTGGTAGTGAAATTCAATTACGAAAAACGTTGGGCATTCATCCGATTTGTTGGAACCCATTCTGATTATGACCAGATCAACGCAGATGAAATTTAAAACCTGAGACATGACAATTAAACCTATAAAGAACGACGATCAATATTACAAGGCACTTAAGAGATTAGATGAAATTTTTGATGCTCCTGCGAATTCTCCCGAAGGCGACGAAGCGGAGATTCTTTCGATACTGATCGAAAATTTTGAAAATGAATATTATCAAATCGACTCACCCGATCCGATTGAAGCAATTCGAATCCGCATGGAAGAGATGGATTTAAAGCAAAAAGATTTGGTACCATTTATTGGTTCCAAAAGTAAAACTTCAGAAGTATTGAATCGAAAGCAAAAACTTACTCTTGAAATGATTCGAAAATTAACCGAAAAACTCAATATTTCGGCAAATGTTCTGATTTCAAATTATGCTTTAGAATAAAAAAGAAGTAAATCATAAATCCTCAAACATCTGAGGATTTTTTTGTGGAAAACTTCTATCATTCAAACACGAATTTTCTTTCATATCTCATGAATTTTCCGTATTTTTGTTGGTCTTTGCATTGTGCAAAAACAATCAATTTTTAATGTGAATCTTAGTTGCTTAAAAGCTGACCCGATCATTACTCGACAGCCAACAGCAGATAGCAAAAATTATGAGTCAGAAACAATATACAGCAAGCAGTATTCAGGCGCTTGAAGGAATCGAACACGTAAGGTTAAGACCATCGATGTACATCGGTGATGTGGGAACCAGAGGTCTTCACCATTTGGTTTATGAAGTAGTGGATAATTCGATTGACGAGGCGCTCGCTGGACATTGCGACACCATCGATGTAAGAATCCATGAGGGAGACGGAATTTCCGTGCGTGACAACGGCCGAGGAATTCCGGTAGATTTTCACGAAAAAGAGCAGAAATCCGCATTGGAAGTGGTCATGACCAAAATCGGTGCCGGAGGAAAATTCGACAAAGATTCCTACAAAGTTTCCGGTGGTCTCCACGGTGTAGGGGTTTCCTGCGTGAATGCGCTTTCAACCTCACTGATTGCAACCGTTTACCGTGACGGAAAAGTCTATCAGCAAAAATATTCCAAAGGTCACGCTTTAGCAGATGTGGAAGTCATCGGCGAAGCAGACGCAAGAGGAACCAGCGTTTTCTTTCAACCCGATCCAAGTATTTTCCAGGAACTGGTCTATAATTATGATACTTTGGCAGCACGTCTCCGTGAACTGGCTTTCCTGAACAAAGGAATCACCATCACTTTGACAGACGAAAGAGTTAAAGATGAACAAGGTGAACCAAAAACAGAAGTATTCCATTCCGAAGGCGGGTTGAAAGAATTCGTGCAATACATCGACGGAAACCGCGAAAGCATTATGCAGAACGTGATCTTCATGGAGGGAAACAAGGACGACATTCCAGTGGAAGTGGCAATGCGCTACAACACCTCCTACAATGAAAACCTGCATTCTTATGTAAACAACATCAATACCCATGAAGGCGGAACGCACCTTGCAGGTTTCAGACGTGCTTTGACGAGAACTTTGAAGAAATTTGCAGACGAACTCGGTCTTCCAGCAAAAGAAAAAGTAGAAGTAACCGGTGACGATTTCCGGGAAGGGTTGACCGCAGTGATTTCCGTGAAAGTGATGGAACCACAGTTTGAAGGCCAAACCAAGACCAAGTTAGGAAACTCCGAAGTTTCTGGTGCGGTGGACAAAATCGTGGGCGAAATGCTCACCAACTTCCTGGAGGAGCATCCGAACGAAGCGAAACTCATCGTGCAGAAAGTGGTTCTAGCAGCAAAAGCAAGACAAGCCGCGAAAAAAGCGAGAGAACTTGTACAAAGAAAATCCCCGATGGGCGGAAGTGGACTTCCTGGGAAACTTTCGGACTGTTCCTCAAAAGACCCTGTAATCTCAGAAATATTCTTGGTAGAGGGAGATTCCGCAGGTGGAACCGCAAAGCAAGGTCGAGACAGACATTTTCAGGCGATTCTTCCACTGCGAGGTAAGATTTTGAATGTGGAAAAATCTATGCTCCACAAAGTTTACGATAACGAGGAAATCAAAAATATTTACACCGCGTTAGGAGTTTCCGTAGGAACTGAAGATGATTCCAAAGCTTTGAATCTAGCCAAACTCAGATACCACAAAATCGTGATCATGACCGATGCGGATATTGATGGATCCCACATTTCTACACTGATTTTGACTTTCTTCTTCCGCTACATGAAGGAGCTGATCGAAAACGGATATATCTATATTGCGCAACCACCGTTGTATCTTTTGAAAAAAGGAAACAAGAAAATATACGCCTATAACGAAAAAGAACGCGAAGAAAAAACTTTGGAAATGTCTTCCGATGGAAAAGGCGTTGAAGTTCAGCGATACAAAGGTCTCGGTGAAATGAACCCGGAACAGCTTTGGGAAACCACGCTGAATCCGGAACACCGAATTCTGAAGCAAGTCACCATCGACAATTTGGTGGAAGCAGACAGCACCTTCTCCATGCTTATGGGAGACGAAGTGCCGCCAAGAAGAGATTTCATAGAGAAAAACGCGATCTATGCCAAAATTGACGTCTAAGAAATCTTCAAATTCATTTTGAAGACTTGCATTGAAAAGTATTATTTTATGAAACCGCCCAAAATATTGGACGGTTTTTTGTTGGTAATCCAAAAAATTCATTAAATTTAGAAATGAAAAAAATTATCCTTATTCTTTCAGTAATTTCAACTCTTGTCTTATCATGCAACAAAACGGGTTCTATGCAAGAAACCGATGCAGAAAAAACTACGAAAACCACCGCTGAACCACAACCATTTACTGTTGACTCATTGTCGGTGAATGATTCCACGAAAATTAATCCGAAAATTACAGTAGCCTTCAAATCAAAAATTTTAATTTTCCCTACACTCAAAGACAAACCGTTGCTAGACAGCATCTACTCTATCGAAAACATCCGGCTAGATCATTATGATTCTAAAAGTTTGCTCTCCGCCCTGAAAAAGAAACAGGAAAATTACTTCAAGGAAAATAAGGAAGTAGCCAACGATATTCCGATGGATTACGAACAAACCTGGAGCGAAAACTCAGATATGAAGGTCTTTTCACAGGAAAATGATTTGCTGACCATCAAATATACCGGTGACGGATTTACTGGCGGAGCACACGGCTATTATTACGAATATTACAAAGTATTCGACTTAAAGAACAAAAAAACAATGCAGCTTGCAGATGTCTTGGTTGCACCAGAATCAGATATTTGGAAACGTGCATTATGGGATAATTTCATCAAAAATGACTCCGGAAAGGGACAAGCTGAAATGCTGCTCGTGAAAGAAATCTCACCGAACGACAATTTCTATTTTGACCGCAATAATCTGTATTTTCTTTATAACCAATATGAGATCGCGGCATACGCAGCTGGACCGATTCTGATCAAGATTCCAATATCTGATGTAAAAGTGATGCTGAAGCCAGAGTTTAAAGAAAGAATGGGAATTAAATAATTTAGTACCAAAAAGCAAGTCAGATAGGCTTGCTTTTCTTAATTTTGCAAAAATGGAAAAAGTCGCCTTCATCATCAATCCCTTTTCAGCCAAAAAAAATTACCAAACGTTTCTGGAATCGCTCAGGCAAAAAGTGGACAAGCCCATATATTACATTTCTGAATCTATGGAAGGGACGGAAGAATTCATCAATAACCATTTTGAGCATACCGAAATCTTTGTGGCAATCGGTGGCGACGGCACGATTTCTTCGGTGGCAAAAAAAATCATCAACACCGAGAAAATTCTCGCCATTTTTCCTGCGGGATCTGGAAACGGTTTCTCCAATGAAACCAATTTCAATAAGAATTTGGACGAACTTTTGATAAAGATAAAGGCTAAAAAATCCAGAAAAATTGATACTTTCACGGTGAATGACAGACTTTCGATCAACGTCTCCGGAACTGGATTTGATGGAAAGGTGGTGAAAGAGTTTGAAAAAACCAAACGCGGTTTCAAGAATTACATCAGGGTTTCCATCCGCACTTTTTTCAATTATAAACCGATTAAGGTTAAATTCATCACAGAAAATTTCAAACAGTACAACGGAAAATACCTGATGCTGAATATTGCAAACACGCGGCAGTTCGGTAACAATGCCTACATCGCGCCGAAAGCAAGCAAAAGTGATGGATTGGTTGATCTGGTTTTGGTGAAGAAGTTTCCACTCACCTACTCTCCATTTTTTGCTTTCAGAATGTTCACAAAACGGCTGAAAGATGACGATTACGTGACTTATCTCCCTGTTTCGGAGGTGGAATTCAAAGTATCTACCAAAAACTGGCATTTGGACGGAGAATACAACAAGATCAAATCCCCTATTTCGGTAAAGGTTTTGCCAAAGAGCTTGAGGATTTTGATTTAGAGCACATTTACCATTCCCTGAATTTTGCCGACTGCATATGCAGTATGACCAAAGGTTTTCGCCTATGGTTGATCTTTTGGAGAATCCGGCTGAACAAATGATTCCGCTTGCGGCGCGGTAGAAAATCTCATGTGAAAATCACCGCCCTTGAAGAAAAACTGCAACTGGTTCATAAAATTACGCAGATCAGCTGCGCTGAAAAACCGTTTTTGCAGGGGAAAATTGCTTTGGAAAAACTACTCCCTTCCACATTAGTCCCAACAGCCGGAAAGCCGGACCCATCTTCGGCTAACAACAAAAATGGGTTGCTCCTATTTCTTTGATTTAGCGGTTTGGTTTAGGTTTTTGTAACGCCAATAGGAAACTGCCGCCAAAGTAAACATAGAAGCCAAGCCGATGTAAACCCACGCCGGAACCGGAACCGGATCACCTGCCGCGTAGGAATGCAGCCCGCTCAAGTAATAATTTACCCCAAAATAAGTCATAACCATGGAACAGAATGCGAACATGGTCGCTACGTGATATGCCCATCTTCCGCGCAATCCCGGAACGAGCCTCATGTGGAGTACGAATGCATAGACGATGATGGATATGAACGCCCATGTTTCTTTAGGGTCCCAACTCCAATATCTTCCCCAGGATTCATTTGCCCAAATTCCACCCAGAAAATTTCCTACGGTCAATGCGAAAAGACCTATGAATAAAGACATTTCTGAGACAATGGTGAGTTCTTTGATGGTGATATCGTGGTGGATTTTGTAGAGTTTTTTATCTGCAATAATATAGAATACCAAAGTGATCACCGCAATGATCATGGAAAGCGCGAAGAATCCATAACTAGATGTGATGACCGCAACGTGCACGATGAGCCAGTACGATTTCAGCACAGGAACAAGCGGCGTAATTTGCGGATCAAGTGCGGAACCACCGTGTGCAAACCCCATCATGATTACGGCCACCATGAAACCTGCAGCAGGAATGAGTGCATTGGAAACGCTACCGCTTCTCACGGCTTTGGTGGATTCATATCTTTTCAGGTTCGGTTTTCCCATACCGAAATAGAACATTAAACCGGCAGAGATTCCGACCCATGAAATGAATATAATCGCTTCATAACCGTTACTCCACGGAGCGTGACCTGAAAGATACCATCTCGCAACCAGTCCAAGAAAATGGGCGACGTAACCGATCAGACCAATATAGATAATGGATTTGATGATGGTATGCAGCACTTTGTTTGGCTTGAAAAGCTCTATGAATCCTAATAATAGAAGTAATCCGCCGATCAAAGTATAAAAAATCAGCAACTTAAAGTTCAGATTGAGTTTATTCATGAACACTTCCAAATCCACTTTTGATTTTGCGGGAACTACGTTTTTTCCCCAAGTTTGCTGGTATTGTTCCAGTTTCTGCAATTCTGAATCTGCGGTGGTCCAATTTCCGGATTTTTGTGCATCCAAAACGCTGGAGAAATAGGGACCCATCACTTTTTGGGATTGCTCATCTGGTTCAAAGTTTTGATCGAGCCAAGAATGCCATGTGGAATTCGGATCGTTTTGCACTGGGACAATCCTCAAAAACTGCCCGCTAAAAAATTCGTTGAATACCTGCACACGGTCATTCACTGCAATTACTTCTTTGTCATAATTGGTTTGTTCGGCAGGCTTTTTTCGGAAAGCGGTTTGGTAATCTTCTTCCAAAACGTAATGAAGCTGACCATTTTTGTCAGCAGGAAAAAGCGACATCAGTGAAGTGTATCCGTCTTCGTCGGCTTTTGTTTTTCTTTTGAGTTCATCCCCGCCTTTTGAACCAATTTTAATGATTGGAACCATGGTCCAACTTGGAGTATCGGTATTGATGGAAAGGAACCATTGATTTGCGTCCAGGGATTTTCCGTCGGTTCCTTTGAATTCGTCCCTCTTGTAGAGTTTCCTCAAAACATCCAAAGCTTGAGTGTTCATAGGAACGATTCTGCCTTCATAGTTTTGAACCAAAAGATATCCGAATTTGTCGGCATGTTCTTTTGAAATCTTATTTCTGGCAATGATTTCATCAGCCGAAATTGGTTTTGGCGAACGTAGCGCCAAAGAATTTTGTTCCTTTACCGGGCGTGTTTCCAGTGCTAAAGACGCATCCGCATTTCCGTGATTATGGCCGTCGTTTGCGGAATGGGTTTTTTCAGGGGATCCATCGGTACCATGCGTGTCGATATATTGTGCGTTGAAATTCAAGCTTAGGAAAAGCAGAATCGCCATGGTTACCCGTTTTCTGTTGATAGCCTTCAACTGTTTATTGAGTTTCCAAAAATGGGTTCCTTTCCAGAAGAAAGTCACGAACATTCCCAAAAACAACAGTGTATAGCCGAAGTAAGTCACGTTGGTTCCCCAGAAATCGTGGTTTACTGAAAGAATTGTTCCACGTCTGTCCGGATCGAAACTGGATTGGAAAAACCGGTAACCGCCGTGATTCAAAACATGGTTCATGTAAATTTTATAAGGGGTCTGTTTTCCCTGGTCGATGATTTGCACATGGCTTTCGTAGGAACTCGGCGACGAACTTCCGGGATAAGTTTCCATTACAAATTTATCCAGTTTAAGGCCGAATGGAGTGTTATACACTTTTGGACCAAAACCGAGAATAATGTTCATTCCATCCAAGTTGATTTGTTTGAAGGCGTTTGGGTTTCCTCTTTCTACAGACAAATCGACAAGTTGTTTGGTTTTCGGACCTTTTACTTCCACGGTCAATTGATCGGCTACATTTTGGTCTTTTTTCTTGTCACCTTCATAGGCGATCAGTTTTCCTTTTTTCAAACCTTCGGGAACCACCAGCTTCAAATCATTGATGGAATAAAGACTTCTAAGTGCCAAAGGTTGAAAAACCTCCTTCTGAACATGAGTGGTGTCCTGAGTCGCCATCGTCATGTAATTGGCTTCAACAGGAGTTTTGATCATCAGATTTCCATGATCGTTTCGGAATTCCACCGCACCTTCAATTCCACGATTGTAGGAAACCAACATGCCGTTGATAGATTTCGCTTCGCCAGGTTTGATATAGAGATTTTCACGACCGGTTTGTCCGGCGGAAACCACATGCAGGAATTCTTCACCGTTGGGATCAGCAATTAAGCTGTCTTTTTTTCTTTGGATATAGTGAACTTGGCGAACATCGATCTGTTTTCCATGAAAATCGTAACCAGCCTTAAATGAGTGCGGCAAAATTTTGGCGAGCCAGGATTTTTCTTTGGCAAGGTCCGGAATCATCATGAAAGGAACTTCCTGATAACTCTGGACATCACCATTTTCTTCGATTTGAATTTTGAAGAAATTTTTGTCCGTTACCACCTCTTTGGAAGTTTCACCTTCTCTGATGTGCATCACTCCTTCGTAACTGATGTATCTGGTAATCGCGCCGCCCAGGAAAATCAGCACAAACGCCAAGTGGAAAACCAGAACAGACCACTTTTCCCTCTTCCAAAGCCGGTATCTGGAAATATTCCCAATAAAGTTGAGTATCAAAATAACCATTACTACTTCAAACCATTTCGCCTCATAAATAAGCGCTTTCGCAGTGGGTGTGCCATAATCGTTTTCCAGAAAAGTCGCATAAGCCATTGAAAATGCAAAAATCAGCAGCATCACTGCCATAGTTCGTGTGGAAATAAGAATATTCTGAAGTTTTTTCATTAGAAGAGATTTATTTCAGACAAAATAGTCTGAATTGATTTTTTGATGATGGGCAAAATTACAATCTATAAAATTAAAAAGCGAATTTGGGAGGTGTTTTTTGTCATGGAAAACTTGTCCGGAAAAAGGGATTTACTTGCCATGGAAGCGATTTTTTTTCCGTTCATAAGTTCGTTTTTCCCAACATCGGGACAAATTTGTACGCACCGTATTCCTCTTTCTCGAATTCATTCTCAGAAATTTTTGTGAACCGGTAAAGAATCTGTTCATCGGTTTTCCCCATTGGAATAACCATTTTTCCACCAATTTTCAGTTGCTTCAGCAATTCCGTCGGAAGTATTTCTGCGCCGCAAGTCACCAGGATCTTGTCGAATGGCGCGAAAGTCGGCAAACCTGCGAATCCGTCACCAAAACTTTGAAATTTGGGTCGAAGATGAATTTGGAGCAGTTTCTTTTGAGCAAAATCGTGCAGGTCTTTTTGTCTTTCCACCGTGTAAACCCACGCATTCATCGCGATGAGAACTGCAGTTTGGTAACCGCTTCCGGTTCCAATTTCCAGGACTTTTTCCTTTTCATTTAGTTCTAAAAGTTCAGTTTGTTCAGCAACCGTGGACGGATGCGAAATCGTCTGTTTCGCCAAAATGGGAAAAGCGCGGTCTTCATAAGCAAAATCCTCGAAAATACTTTCCAGGAAAAAATGTCGCGGGACTTCGTTGATCGCCTTCAGAACCCTCTCATCAGATATTCCGATTTTCTCGCGCAGATATTCTACCAGGATTTTCCGCTTTCCCTTGTGCAAAAAAGTATCATTCATAATTTCAAAGTCCCTGCTTTCAGTTTGAGCAAAACTACTTTTAATAATGATAAAAAGCAAATATCCGTTTCGCGGGATTTTCTTCCCACTTCGCACTTCCTTCTTCTGGCTGAAAGCATTATCTTTGAAAAAATTTAATTTCTATGCTTAAAGCAGGTTTAGTCGGAGCGGGACATTTGGGAAAAATCCATTTGAGATTGCTTCAGCAGTCGGAAAAATACGAATTGGTCGGATTTCATGATGCCGATGCTGAAAACGGTAAAAAACTAGAAGCCGAATTCGGCTACAAATATTTCGATAATTTTGATGATTTGCTTTCGCAAATCGAGGTTTTGGACATTGTCACTCCAACCGTTTATCACTACGATTATGCGATGAAGGCAATTGAAAACCGAAAGCATTTCTTCATCGAAAAACCGGTGACGCAGACTTTGAAGCAAGCCGAAGAAATCCTCTACAAGTGCCGCGAATACGGAATCAAGGCGCAAGTTGGACATGTAGAAAGATACAATCCCGCCTTCATAGGTTCCAAAGATTACATCAACAATCCGATGTTTATCGAGATTCACCGTTTGGCGGAATTTAACCCGCGCGGAACAGATGTTTCCGTGGTTTTGGATCTGATGATTCACGATTTGGACATTTTGCTCTCGCTGGTTAAATCTAAAGTCAAAGAAATTCAGGCTTCCGGAGTTTGCGTGGTTTCAAAATCGCCCGATATTGCGAACGCCAGAATCGAATTTGAAAACGGATGCGTCGCTAATCTGACCACTTCCAGAATTTCGATGAAAGCGATGCGCAAGTCCCGGTTTTTTCAGCAGGATGCGTATATTTCGGTGGACTTTTTAGAAAAGAAAGCTGAAGTGATCCGAATGAAGCCGGCTCCCGAAAATCCAAGCGATTTCGACATGATCATCGAAAATGCGGATGGCGAGAAAAACCAGATCATATTTGAATATCCAAATATTCAGCCCAATAACGCCATTCTGGACGAACTGGAAAGTCTGGCGGATTCCATCATGGAAAATAAAAACGTGGAAGTTTCGTTGGAAGATGGAACCGAAGCTTTGAAAGTGGCGCTGGAAATTGTGAAGCTGATTTCAAAATAATTTTGGCAACTTTGATTTTCCATATATTTTGAACCTTAAAGTTCAAGTTCAATTGTTTTTTAACCGTGCTTGATTTTTAACATTAAGAAAATGGAGGAATTAAGAACGATTAAGTTTCAGAACGCCTAAGATTCTCAGTTGAATAATTAAGCGTTTTTTCAAAACTTTCTCATGAAAAGTACCTCGGCAATTCTCTATAATTGTTTGACAATATGCGGTGTAAAGTTTTTACCATCGTCATTCTTTTAATCGTTAATTTTGCTTGCGAATGAATAAATTATTTTCAATCTTTTTCTGTTTTGCAGCGATTTCTCTTTTCTCCCAAAAAAAATGGAACGTCAATTTCTACAATGAAAAGACGGGAAATGAGATTTCAATTTTCGCTGATAATAACGAGGAAATGCCGATGTCATCAAAATTCACATTCCAACTCGACAATTTGAATTCCACGGCAGCAAATGAGTTCACCGTAGTGATTCCCGAAAAAGCCAAAAGATTCCTGATCACGAAGCTTTCCCCGAAAAACCCCGCGAAATCCAATCAGTTTACATACACGAACATGACGAATTTCGGTGATGTAACCTTAAAGGATTTTGATCAAGATTATATTTATTCCCTCCCTTTCGAAACCGGGAAAACGCAATTGGTTTACCAAGGTTACAACGGGAAATTCTCGCACCAAAAGATCAATGCGCTTGACTTTAACTTAAAGACCGGCGAAAAAATTTTCGCGGCACGCGAAGGAAAAGTGGTTGAAGTGGTGGACCATAATACTTCCAGCTGCGCCAATATTTCCTGCGCAAAATTCAACAATAATATCGTCATCATGCATTCCGACGGGAGTTTCGCAGATTACGCCCATTTAAAATACAAAGGTGCTGCGGTAAAAATTGGCGATGTGGTGGAAAAGGGACAACTCATCGGTTTTAGCGGAAATACAGGATTCTCAAACGGGCCGCATCTGCATTTCTCGGTTTACTTGAACAGAATCGATGGAAAAAGAGATTATATTTCCACAAAATTCAAAACTTCCACGAGTGAAGGTGAACTTTTGCAGGAAGGCAAAACTTATACTAAGAACTATTAATATGAAAAAAATTGCGGCCTTGCTGGTATTGTTTTCCGTCTTCGGATTTGGGCAGAAGCAATCTTTAAGAAATGAAATCTCAAAATTGACAAAAGGCAAAAACGCCACCGTTGCAGTTGCAGTGAAAGGAATCGATTTTCCGGTTGAGTTCAACAACGAAAATGCCGGGAAGAAACTTCCGATGCAGAGCGTTTTTAAATTTCACATTGCTTTGGCGGTTTTGGATTGGGTTGATCAAGGAAAACTCGCACTTGACCAAAAAGTATTCATCAATAAATCGGAGCTTTTGCCAAACACTTGGAGTCCGATACGCGAAAAGAACCCAGAAGGAAATTTTGAAATGCCTATTTCCGAACTCATCGAATACGCGGTCGCAATGAGCGACAATGTTGGTTGCGACGTATTGCTGCGGTTAATCGGTGGACCAAAAACAGTCAATGATTTTCTTATTTCAAAAGGAATGAAAGACACGCAAATTGTTTACAACGAAGAAGTGATGCAGAGCGACTGGAAAAACCAGTACGAAAATTACACGACCATGAAATCTTCTAATACACTTCTTAAAGATTTCTATCAAGGGAAAATAATCTCAAAAGAATCCACCGAATTCTTATTGGGAGTACTTTACAGAACATCGACCGGGACCAACAAAATTGTAGAACAATTGCCGAAATCCGCAAAAGTGGCACACAAAACCGGCTCTTCAGGAAAAAATGATTCGGGTTTAACGGGCGCAGAAAACGACATCGCCATCATCACTTTACCCAACGGGAAAACTTACGCACTTTCAATATTTGTAAGCGACTCTATGGAATCATGGGAAACCAATTGTAAGATCATTTCCAACATTTCCAAAGCCGTTTACGATTTCCTTAAAAAGTAGTAATTTTAGCCCTTAAACATTAAACTTTAAACTTCAAACAAGATTTATGAAGAACATCGTCGTTATCGGAGCCGGAACTATGGGAAACGGCATCGCACATACTTTTGCACAAACCGGATTCAAGGTCAATCTAGTGGATGTTTCCCAGGAAGCATTAGACAAAGGCCTGAAAACCATTACCAATAACCTGGACCGAATCATCGCGAAAGGAAACCTGACCGAAGAACAAAAGGCAGAGACTTTAGGAAACATCACCACTTTCTTGGCACTGGAAGATGCCGCGAAAAATGCCGAATTAATCGTAGAAGCCGCGACAGAAAACCTCGATCTGAAGATGAAAATCTTCAAACAAATGGATGATTTCGCTCCAGAAAACTGTATTTTGGCGACCAATACTTCCTCTATTTCCATTACCAAAATCGCTTCGGTGACGAAACGTCCGGAAAAAGTAATCGGGATGCACTTTATGAATCCGGTTCCAATAATGAAACTCGTGGAAATCATAAAAGGTTATTCCACCTCCAGGGAAACTTTCGACCAGATTTTTGAGATGTCTAAAACTTTGGGGAAAACACCGGTGGAAGTGAATGATTATCCCGGATTTGTGGCGAATAGGATTTTGATGCCGATGATTAATGAGGCCATTGAAACTTTGTATAACGGAGTTGCGGGTGTTGAAGAAATCGACCAGGTGATGAAACTCGGAATGGCGCATCCGATGGGACCGCTTCAGTTAGCCGATTTCATCGGGTTGGATGTTTGTCTCGCGATTTTGAATGTGATGTATGATGGTTTCAAAAATCCAAAATACGCTCCAAATCCGTTGCTTGTGAATATGGTGACCGCAGGCAAAATTGGGGTAAAATCCGGTGAAGGGTTCTATGATTATTCCGAAAGCAAAAAAGCCGAAAAGGTTTCGAAAATGTTTGCGAAATAATCCTTCCTCCCTCTAAATCCCATTTAGTCACTAAGGGACTTCCAAGAAAATGAGCAGAAGAAATCAGGAAAAACTCATCCAGTTTGGTTTGATCGTCGCGACTTTCGTGATGATCATCCTGCGTTTTCTGATGAATGAGAAAGGCCGCGTAAATCCAGATTCCATCAGGTTCATGCGGACCGCCCACGTTTTTCCGGTCATTGACAATACCACTACTCCACTTGGTTATCCGCTAAGTCTGAAACTGTTTTCCCTAATGGGTTTCGGTGAGTTTTGGGGCAGCAAAATTCTTGGTGTTTTGGTTTTTTTATTCATGGTCTGGTTTGCCTGGAAAAAACGGTTCTATTTCCGCGAAACTGTTTTGGTGGGCGGACTTTTCAGTTTTGTTTCTATTTTTGCTTATACCATGAGTGAACCGCTCATGCTGCCTTTCGTTTTCCTGTTTCTTTACACCGGAAGAAAAATCATCATCGATGAATTATCGGGGCCAAAAGCGATTTTTTATTTGAGTTTAATCCTTATTTTGCTCTATAATATCCGCTATCCGTCTTTGTTTATCATTGGTGGAACTTTGGTTTGGGGAATTTTGAATTTCAGGAAACATTATGGCAGCACCTTCATTTTTTCCGGATTGATTGGATTGGCTTTTGTGGCACTTTATAAGTTTTTGTTTATTGATTACTTTAACGCCAATTATGTGGACGAGTTTCTGGAAATCGGCATTCATCCCACTTCTAAATTACTCATCGAACTGTTCCAGGGATTAACCACCAGTTTCAATCCTTTCATCCATATCGCAAATCCTGCAGGCGGCCTCATCAATTTTGCAATTTACGGGATTGGATTGCTGAATATTGTTTTGATGATTTTCCTTTTCTTGAAGTCCAGACTATCTGAAACCCAGAGATTCTTTTTAGCCATCGGTGTGGTGGGAATTGTAAGTTCCTTTTTTATTCAATATTTTTATTCTATCACACCACTGGATTACCGGCTTTTGATTGCGTTCACTTTTCCAATCTGGCTGCTTTATTTCAGAAAATTTTATCAATTTTTTGGCAGAATTGTTTATGGAATCACCTTTTTAAGTTTAATCTCCGGATTTGCTTTCACCTGGCTTTCCAGAGGGAATTATCTTGAAAACCGCAGAGAAATCACCACATTTCTAAAATCCGAAAATCTGGAAAATATTCCTTTAAAATTTTATGTGGAAAATCCGGAAGATTTGGACAAAGTTCAAATAGCCGAACTGATGAGCACAGTAAACCCTAATATTTCGTGGACCAACCATCCGAAAGACACTTTGAAAAGAAATGTTTTGACCGCCCATAAAGTTTTGAGCAAAATGAAAATTGATACCAACAAATTCCAATAAAATTTTTATCTTTGAGCAAGTTTTAAGCATAAAAAAAGAAGGCATCGCAGTTTGAACAGCTTGATAAACAGCCCTATTTTGAAGATGTTTTACCGGATAAGTAAAAATAATTAAATCAATAAGAGATGAAACTACCAAAATTTTTATTAGCTGACAATTCGGATTTTCCTGAAGATCTATTTGTAGTCCACACGGAATACCCAAGATTCATCCTCAATGTGGAGGAAGAAGAAGTGGAATGGTTGGACGATTTGGAAGGCGACGATGAAGAAACCATGGCAGATGAAGCCACCAAAGTGGTGGGAGAAGCGCTTCAATGGTGCGATGACGAACTCGCAAAATATGACGAAGAAGACGACGAAGAATAAATAAAAAAGGAACTCTAAATTGAGTTCCTTTTTCTTTTACTGTTTGTTGAATTTCAACAGCAACAAATTATCTTTGTAGAGTTCAAGCGTGTTTCCCGAGACAATATATTTGTTGACCTCATTCAGCATGTTGAAGAAATTAGTTTCCACAGACATATTGTCACAAGCCATTTTGGTGGAACCTATGTTTTTTGCCGAAAAATTTCCCGCAGTTGCATCCAGTGTCAGTTCTCCAAAATAATTGTTGCAACCACCGTTTCCAGTGATTCTGGCTTTCTCAATAACTAAAGTCGGGGTTTTTCCTTTCACCTGATCCGCCAAAACCCATTTTGTGTTGGAGACATTTGCCTGAGAAGATCCCACTTTTGATAAAGTGGAGCAGGAAACCATCATGGCGACTGTGAAAATAAAGCTTACAATATTTTTAATGGAATTTTTCATTTTTAATTTTTTATGAAACCAAATTTAGGGAAAAAAAATCTAATTGCAGCCAGCTTCCGGCTGCGGATCGCTTTCGGAAAGTCAATTCGCAATTTCTCCAATAAATCAGCCTCTTAATTCCGCCGAAAATTCCTTCTGGAAAGTCTTGATCAAAGAGTTCATCACTTCGACAATATCTTTTTCTTCCAAAGTTTTTTCCGAGTTCAGCAACTCAAAGCTCATCGCATAAGATTTTTTTCCTTCCGGAAGATTTTTCCCTTCGTAAACATCGAAAAGGTTGATGTTCCCAAGATATTTTGAAGGATTTTTTCTGGCCGCTTTATACAGATCGCTGTAGGAAACATTCTTGTCGATGAGCAAAGCCAAATCTCTTCTGATCTTGTTGAATTTCGGTATGTCAACAAATTTCAGATTCTCTGTCGATCTCAATTTCTGGCAGTTTTCCACTTCTATTTCGGCATAGAAACAGTCCTGATCCAGGTCGGCATCTTTCAGCAATTCCGGAGCAACTTTACCCAATCTTGCAACTACTCTTCCATCTGAAAGCAATTCCAAAGCATCAGAAAATCTGGAATCCTCCAATGATTTTTCGTCGATGGTCAGTTTCAATTTATCAAAAAGGACTTTCACATAAGATTTCAGGTGATAGAAATCTGTCGCAGATTTTGGCTGCAACCAGTTTTCCGCAACATTTCTTCCGGAAACCAGCATCGCCAATTGCTTTCTTTCTTGGTATTTCCCAGCAATCTTATGGTAAATCTTTCCGAATTCAAAAAACTTGATGTCGGCATTTTTTCTTTTAATATTATAATCGGCATTTTCCAAAAGTCCTTCCAGTAAAGAAGTTCTCATGAAAGCCAGATCTCCGCTCAAAGGATTGAGCAACTTCACTGCATTGGTTTCATCTTTCACCGAAGTCAGAGAATTGTTCATCACCTCATTGAAACCGCAACTCTGCAATGTTCTTGCCCACGAATTTTCCAGCGCATCTTGGTCATCAAAACTCAGCTTTACCGGGGTGAACGAAATTTTTTGGGGAGCGTCGATTTTGTTATATCCGTAAATTCTAAGGATTTCCTCGATCACGTCTATTTCACGGGTCACATCAGCTCTGTATGCCGGAACGGAAAGTTCCAAACCGTTTTGGATTTCGTTCAGCACAGAAATTTCCAGAGATTTCAATATCTCCTTAATTTTCTCGATGTGGATTTTGGTGCCTAGAATCTGCTCCACTTTCGAGAATCTTAAAATGACGTAATGATCCTCAATTTTCTTTGGGTAATATTCCAAAAGTTGGCCCGCCAATTTTCCACCGGAAAGTTCCTCGATCAGGGAAATGGCATGGGTAATTGCCGTTCGCACAGCATTTGGATCCACTCCTCTTTCAAAACGGAAAGAAGCATCGGTATTCAGTCCGTGGAATTTCGCACCTTTTCTCACCGCCACCGGATTGAAATAAGCACTTTCCAGGAATATAGTTTTCGTGTTTTCAGAAACTCCCGAATTCTCGCCACCAAAAACTCCCGCGATACACATCGGATTGTTTTCGCCGTCTTTGATCATAATTTCGGTGCCATTCAACGTTCGTTCAACGCCGTCCAGCGTCGTGAATTTTGTACCTTGTTTCACGGTTCCCACTTTCACTTTTCGACCTTTGATTTGATCGCCGTCAAACGCATGAAGAGGCTGCCCGAAACCATGAAGAATAAAGTTCGTGATATCCACAATATTGTTAATCGGATTCAGCCCAATGGCTTTCAACCGGTTTTTCAGCCAATCTGGAGAATCGGCCACTTGCACGTTTTCAATTACTGCGCCGAGGTATCTGGGACACAATTCAGAATCTTCCACCTCCAATTGGAAATCTGTTGTTCCCTCGATAATTAAAGGTTTTAAAACTGCCTTCTCGAATTCCGAATGCAGTTGATTGGTACTTAAATATGCGTTTAAATCTCTTGCGACACCATAATGCGACATGGCATCGGTTCGGTTGGGAGTAAGTCCGATTTCGTAAACTTGATCGGTTGTTAATTCAAAATATTTCGCGAAATCATCTCCGATCTTGTACGACTCATCCAAAATCATGATTCCACCGTGGTCATCGCTCAAACCGAGTTCGTCTTCCGCACAGATCATTCCTTCAGAATATTCGCCTCGGATTTTCGCTTTCTGCATGACCAGTTTTTCACCACCTTTATAAATCGTGGTTCCCACCACTGCAACGGGAACAATTTGTCCGGCGGCAACATTCGGAGCGCCGCAAACAATATTCAACACTTTTCCGTTTCCTACATCAACTGTAGTTTTCTTCAGTTTATCGGCATTTGGATGCTGTTCGCAAGTCAAGACTTTTCCGACTACGATTCCTTCCAAAGAACCTTTTACAGATTCGTATTTTTCGATTCCTTCCACTTCCAGACCGATATCCGTCAAATACTCCCCGATTTTCTCAGTTTTCAGATCGGTTTTGATATAGTCTTTCAGCCAGTTGTTTGAGATTTTCATTGTAATGATTTGAAATTTGAATGATTTCCACTTTCATCATTCAAAAAATAGTTTGCAAATATCGTGAATTTGAGGGAAAGATTCAAATCGTTCCAATTTATTGCAAAGATATTTTACTGCCACAAAGTCAGCCCAATTTTGAGCGGTCAGAAGAAGTTCCCACTGTTCAGGTTACCGCATACATTTTCCGAAATTTGTTTTAAACAAAAACAACTGAAAACTTAGTGAGAGAAATTGAACGAATTTTTCTTACGATTTTAAAGAATCCAAAAAAAATCTTTTTTCCGGCAAAAAGAAAACTAGAAAAGTGCTGATTTTAAATACAACCCAATCCACCACAGAATTGCAAAAGATCGCGTTCCAATTTGAACTTCCCTATACAACAGCAAAAGCTAAAAATCAAAAAAAGCCCGACATAATCGGGCTTCCCTTATTAAACCAAATTCCTTTGGGAACTTATCTCGTTATTTCTGGCTCAAAAATTACATTCCAATGACCGGCATGGAAAGCATCAAAATATTTTCTTCATCTTCCAAACCATCTACTGGCTCTATGATTCCCGGCCGGTTGGGTTGCGACATCTTCATGGTGATATCATCCGCGGAAAGCACAGAAAGCATCTCGGTGAGGAACTTCGAACTGAAACCAATGTTGATGTCTTCGCCATTGTAATCGCACGGAATCTGCATATCTGCTTTGTTTGCGTATTCGGTATCCTCCGCATGAAGGTGAAGCACGTTTCCGGAAAGTTTGAAGCGAACCTGATTCGTTGATTTATTGGACATGATCGACGCTCTTCTGATGGAATTCAGCAGAAGATTTCTATTGATGGTCAAAACATTCGGGTTTTCTTTTGGAATTACCGCAGTATAATTCGGATATTTCCCATCGATCAAGCGGCAAATCCAGATGTTGTTTCCAAAAGTGAATTTCGCCATATTCTCATTGAACTCGATGGTTACATCGTCATTAGAACTCGCCAAAATATTTTTGAAGATCGATAACGGTTTTTTCGGCATAATGAACTCGATCGGTTCCGGGTTGATCAAATCGGTTCTTTTGTACACCACCAAACGGTGAGAATCGGTTGAAACGAAGTTGGTTTCATCTTCTTTGAACTGGAACAAAACTCCCGTCATTACAGGTCGCAACGAATCGTTACTGGTCGCAAAAAGGGTGTTGCTAAGTGCTTCAGATAAAATCCCGGATGCAATTTTCACCTTTTGAGACGCGTCAAACTCCGGAAGTTCCGGATAATCTTCGGCATTGTCTAAAGCCACTGCGAAATTGTCCTTTTCATCAAGGATTTCAAGCAATTTCCCGTTTCCGTCTTCGGATTCTTTCACGGATAAAGTTAAAGGTTGCTCCCCATAAGTTTTCACAAAATCCTGGAAAATCTTTGCAGGAACGGCAATCTTACCAGAATCATCAGATTTCACCTCCAAAGAAGTAATCAATGTGGTTTCACCATCCGAAGCGGTTATTTTAAGGTTGTTTTCTTCGAGTTCGAAAAGGTAATTTTCAAGAATCGGTCTCGATTGTGAACTGGAAATTACACCACCCACCGTATTTAGCGCCTTTTGTAATTCGCCACTTGCAACTATAAACTTCATTTGCTAATTTAAATTTTTTGGTTGAATGAAACACATCGGTTTCATCCGAAAATTATTATTTGGACAAATATAAGGATTTAAAGGAAGTTGGAAAAACAACTTTTCAAATAAAAAATGAAATTTCAGAAAAGTTATCAACATTAATCTGCTCCCGGAAAATGGTAGTGCTTTTGCTGGGAGTCGTCGATATTGATGTTTAGGGCAAGGTATAAAAAATGGAGGTTTTTGTTCCCGGCATTGCCAAATTCTCTCTGCCAAAGATAGCCGGAAGCTAGTCCAAAAATTTCGTCAACCTGATAACCAAATCCTCCATACAAACGGTTTCTGGCAAAAATCGGTTTTTCCGTCACAAAGAAAATTTCACTGTAGGCATTGGCAAAAATTGTTCCCGGAGTGATCGATTTGGAATTCAATGGAACGGAAATATTCAACCGGTAGCGGAATCGGTAGCGGTCAGAATGAAGGTCTTGATTCGGTTCATAAAACCAGCTTTTCTCTGCCCGAAAACGGTTTTCAAATTTCAGGGTGTGATATTTAAAAATCAGGACATCCTGCAACCAAATCCGGAATTCCTCTTTGTCCAGACTGTGGTTTTTATAGGTCGCATATCGCCCGATTCCTACAAACGGTTTGTGATTTGGCGTTAGATTATAACCGATTCCACCTTTGATTTCGTAATAATCCGGGTAGGAATAATTCTCAATTCCGCGAAGTTGGCCCTCTCCATAAATAAAAAACTTGGGATGGAATTGATAGGTGACCGTCACTGCATTGAAACTGGAAATATGTTCCTGTGAAAAAATCAAGGAAGAAACCATTAAAAAAAATATGCAGATCAGTGATTTTTTCATAAAGCAAAAATACGTATTTTAAAAAACTTTTAAGTTTTGCCATGAACTCGTCTGAAAAAAAATTCGCGACATTTGGTTTTATTGACCCTGAAATTAAAAGAGTTCTGATTTTTTTGAAAACCAACGCAATTGTTCAAAATGGTTTTCCTCGAAAAAAACGGACGAAATTCTTCCCCTAAATTTCCGTAAATTTGTGGGTTGAATTTTACCATGGCTACAAGTACAGAAATAGATATTAAAAAACAGATCTTCGTAAAGAATGCGCATCTCAACAACCTGAAGCACATCGATGTTTTGATTCCCAAAAACAAACTCGTGGTTATTACCGGAGTTTCGGGAAGCGGAAAATCTTCGCTTGCTTTCGACACTATTTATGCGGAAGGACAACGAAGGTATGTGGAAAGTTTGAGTTCTTATGCGCGGCAATTCTTGGGAAAACTGGAGAAACCCAAAATCGACGACATCAAAGGTTTGGCTCCATCCATCGCGATTCAGCAGAAGGTGATTTCCTCGAATCCACGTTCCACGGTCGGAACTTCCACAGAGATTTACGATTATTTGAAGCTCCTTTTTGCCAGAGTCGGCAGAACATATTCCCCGATTTCAGGCGAAGAAGTGAAAAAGGATTCCGTTTCAGACGTTATTGATTTCATTAAACAAAATGAAGGAAAGACCTACCTTTTGCGATCACCACTCCAATTTGAAGTTTCGAAATTTTCAGAGCTCATGAAAACCTTGAAACTTTCAGGTTTTACCCGTTTGGAAGTGAATGGAAACGTGGCAGGAATAGAGGATCTGGAAAGTTTCGGTTTCGTGCCTGAAAAAGACATGGAAATCCAACTCGTGATTGACCGATTCAGCTACGAAGATGACGAGAATTTCCTTCAAAGATTGGCGGATTCCATTCAGATGGCGTTTTATGAAGGTCGCGGATATTGTTCCTTAAAAAATACCGAAACAGGAAAAATAAGGGAATTTTCCAACAAATTTGAACTGGACGGAATTGAATTCTTGGAACCGAACGTGCATTTCTTCAGTTTCAATAATCCTTATGGAGCTTGTCCGGAATGTGAAGGTTACGGGAAAGTGATTGGAATTGACGAGGATTTGGTGATTCCTAACAAAACCAATTCGATTTTTGAAGATGCGGTTGCGGCCTGGAAAGGGGATTCCATGCGCGAATGGAAACGTGCCTTCATCAAAAAAGTGGGTGACGAATTCCCGATTCACAAACCATATCACCAACTGACCAAAGAACAGAAAAACCTTTTGTGGAAAGGTGATGGCACCAAAGATTTCCCTTCCATCAACGCATTTTTCAAGATGTTGGAAGAGAATCTCTACAAAATCCAGTACCGCGTGATGCTTTCCAGGTACCGCGGGAAAACAATTTGCCCGACTTGTGAGGGATTGCGGTTGCGCGAGGAAACTTCATGGGTGAAAATTGATGGACACCAGATCCAATCGATGATTGAATTGCCACTGGATGAACTTTTACCGCTAATAAAATCTTTTCACCTCAACAAACACGACGCAGAAATTGCAAAACGGTTGCTTTACGAAATCACCACCCGTTTGGAATTTTTAGAAAAAGTCGGTTTAGGATATTTAACTTTAAACAGAACCTCTAACACGCTTTCCGGCGGTGAAAGCCAGCGGATTAATCTAGCGACTTCACTGGGAAGTTCGCTGGTTGGATCCATTTATATTTTGGATGAGCCGTCGATCGGTCTTCATTCCCGGGATACCGAAAATTTGATTGAAGTTCTGAAAAACCTCCGTGATTTGGGAAACACCGTGATCGTGGTGGAACATGATGAAGATGTAATGAAAGCGGCAGATTACATCATCGACATCGGACCGGAAGCAGGTTATCTCGGAGGAGAACTGGTCTTCGCCGGAAACTTTGAAGAACTGAAAGATGCCGATACCTTGACCTCGAAATATTTGACGGGAAAACTGGAAATCAAAGTTCCCGAAACGCGCAGAAAACCGAAAGATTGGATTCGCATTAAAGGTGCAAGACAAAACAACCTCAAAAACATCAACGTGGATATTCCGGTTGAAATGCTGGTCGTGATTTCGGGTGTTTCCGGGAGCGGAAAATCAACTTTAAT
Source organism: Chryseobacterium koreense CCUG 49689 (assembly GCF_001045435.1). Taxonomy (GTDB): domain Bacteria; phylum Bacteroidota; class Bacteroidia; order Flavobacteriales; family Weeksellaceae; genus Kaistella; species Kaistella koreensis. The sequence continues at coordinate 190,724 of NZ_LFNG01000012.1, forward strand.
GAAGGAGATTCTGACCAACGAGATTCAGATTCAGCTGGGAATGGGCGGAAAAAAAGGAGATTACGATGCGGTGGAATTCCCAAAAAGATACATCAAAAACATTGAACTCATCGACCAAAATCCGATTGGAAAATCGTCCCGCTCCAATCCAGTGACCTATTTGAAGGCATACGACGACATCCGAGATTTGTTTTCCAAACAGAAATCGGCACAAATGATGGGCTTAAAACCAAAACACTTTTCGTTCAATGTAGATGGCGGAAGATGTGACGAGTGCAAAGGTGAAGGGGTAATCAATGTATCCATGCAGTTTATGGCAGACATCGAACTGGAATGTGAAACTTGTCACGGAACCCGTTTTAAAAATGAAATTCTGGAGATAAAATTTGACGAGAAGAACATTTCTGATATTCTGCGCATGACGGTGGACGAGGCGATTCAGTTTTTCAACGACAATGAGGAGGAAAGAATCGTGACCAAACTAAAACCACTGCAGGAAGTTGGTTTAGGATATCTGCAACTGGGTCAAAGTTCATCCACCCTTTCCGGCGGTGAAGCACAAAGAGTGAAACTCGCGTCGTTTTTAGTGAAAGGGATGACGAATGAAAAAACGCTTTTCATTTTCGACGAACCCTCTACCGGACTGCATTTCCACGACATCAACAAACTCCTGAAATCATTGCAGCAACTGATCGAGCTTGGACATTCTGTGATCGTGATCGAGCATCAACCGGACATCATCAAATCTGCGGACTGGATCGTCGACATTGGTCCGGAAGCCGGAAAAAATGGCGGAGAAGTTGTTTTTTCAGGAAGTCCGGAAGATTTGGTGAAAGAGAAAAAATCACACACGGCAAGATTTTTGTTAGAAAAGCTCTATGCTGGTCATTAATTAATGTCGTAACAAACCCCTAACTAATTCTTTTTCAAATTTTTAGAAAATTTGAATGGATTCCATTTAAACTTTATTAATTTTGATAAAAATTGATCATGGAAACATTCTACCACACTCTTTCCAAAAGACAGCAGCAGATTTTTGATGTGTCTGTCAAACTTTTCTATGAAAACGGATATGCCGAAACTTCTGTTCGAGACATCGCCGAAAAGCTCAATATTTTGGCTGCCAGTCTTTATTCACACATTTCTTCAAAAGAACAGATTCTGGAATGGATTGCCCAAAATTACGTGGGATTATTGGAGGCGGAACTTGTGGATTTTAAATCAAAAGAGAGGGATTTTGAGGACCAGCTGAGATTTATGATCCACCAAAATATCATCTTGATTGAGAAGAATCTGGAAATGGCTGAAATTTTTCGCCGGTACTTCAATTCGATTAGTAAAGAAACAAAAGAACGCTACAGCAACTTTACTGAGTCTTATGCCCATTATTTATCAGATGCATTGAAATACTTCCAGATTGACAAGAAGCTGGATACGGATGCTGGCTTGATTGCGAAATTCTTGATGTATAACATGAATTACGCCTATAAATGGACCCCTGAAAATTACAAATCGGAACAAACCATCGATTTTTTTGAAAACAAATTGATATCAAATCTTTTAGGCATCAAATTATCTTCCTGAAAATCAAAGTTATCCACAAAAAAATGTGGATAAGTAGTGAATTTTAACATTAAGTTCATCTTTGTTAAAGTTTTTTCCGCTACATTTACCATAGAAATAAAATTAATGTGAAAACAATTTTCATTTCGGAGTCTGTAAAACAGAACTATCCAACTTAATATAAAAATTTAAGAGAAGCCTTATCGACTTCTCTTTTTTGTTGTTGTCTAACTAAAAAATGAGATGTTTTATCTAATCAGCCCGTTCCTAAAGAGCGGACTGTTTTTTTCTTCGTCTTAAATTCAACTTCAATGGCGCAGACTTTTTGGGAATTTTCCTAAATTTGCACTCCTGGTCCCATAGTTCAACGGATAGAATAGAAGTTTCCTAAACTTTAGATCCAAGTTCGATTCTTGGTGGGATCACTTTTTGAATCATTTTTGCATTGCAAACTTAAAACACATTTGCCATGAATACGGAAACCCTGCAAATAAATATAGCACAACGAGTGTTGGCAATGACTGACAATAAGTTATTGCAGAAAATTAGAGATCTAATTGTTCGAGAGGATATTTTGGCTTACGATAGTCTTGGTAAACCATTGACGGAAAAAGAATATATTAAGCAATTGGATGAAGTGATTACAGAAATGGAAAGCGGAATAGATGAAGGCCTGACTTCAGATGAAGTTTTTAAAAATATTTCTAATGCGCACCATCTGGAGTAAGCGAGCCAATACGGATTTGTACGGACATATCGGCCACATTGCGAAAGACAGCCCACAAAATGCCAAGATAGTACTGAAGAAAATTTTAGCAATGGGAGATTCATTAAAGGATTTTCCATATAAATTTCAGAAAGAACCCATTTAAAATGATGAAAAGGTCAGAAGAGCTGTGATTTATAGCTTCCAGATTATTTACAAAGTTTATCCCGACAAAATCAATATTTTGCGAGTATTAAATACTAAGCAAGACCCTAATAAAATCTAACAAAAAAGGCGGAAAATAACCGCCTGATCTTTTGTCTCAATTTCTGGAGAAAAATTTCCTCATCTCAAATTTTTACCATCCACAATAATTCTCGCATCGCGGTTTGCCAGTTCCCAAGCAGTGGAGAAAACCAATTGGGTTCTTTTTTTCAAAAGTTCATAGTCGATTTTTTCAGGATCATCGGTCGGTTGGTGGTAATCCTCATGGATTCCGTCAAAATAAAAAGCGACCGGAATATTATTTTTTGCAAAATTATAGTGATCGGATCGGTAGTATAATCTTTGTGGATCTTTTGGGTCATCGTATTTGTAGTTCAGCTCCAGTTTCGTATTGGTGGAATTGGCCTTCTCGTTGATCTTTTTCAATTCCGAAGAAAGCATTTCCGAACCGATTACGTACACATAATCTTTTCCGCAATTATCTTTGTCGCATCTCCCGATCATATCGATATTCAAATTGGCAACGGTATTTGCCAACGGAAAAACAGGATTTTCGGAATAATATTTTGAACCTAAAAGCCCGTGTTCTTCGCCGGTGACGTGCAGAAACAATACCGAGCGTTTTGGCGATTTCCCGGATTTTTTCGCCATTTGGAATGCTTCCGCAATTTCCAGCAAAGCCACCGTTCCACTTCCATCGTCATCTGCACCGTTATAAATCACGCCGTCTTTCATTCCCACGTGGTCATAATGTGCGGAAATCACGATAATCTCATTCGGCTTTTCAGTGCCCTCAATGAATGCGAGAATGTTTTCAGATTCTGGCAAATCTCCCCTCCTGCCTTTCAGTGCTTCTTTCGGCACCGTCTGATAATAGGAATTCATGACTTTTGGATGGGAGATTCCCATTTTTTCATATTGCGAAATCAGGTATCTCCCGGCTTTTTTCTGGCCTTCACTTCCGGTATCGCGTCCCTGCATTTCATCGGAAGCCACGATGTACAGATGGGTTTTCAACTCATTTGCCGTGATGGAATTATAAGAATCTTTAAATGCAGAACCACTGTAGGAAAGGTTTGTGGCACAACTGGTCAACAAGACAGCCGAAAAAATCGGAATCAAAAACTTATTCATATCATTATTTTGGTGGCTAAAAATAGGAATTTAATTTAATAAAAGTCTGAACATTTATCGCTAAATTTGAATATGATTAAAAGAAAACATTCTGGTTCAGACCTGACCATCTTTTCTGAAATGACGGCACTTGCCATAAAAAACAATGCAGTCAATCTTTCACAGGGATTTCCGGATTTCGAAATTGACGGCCGTTTACAATCATTTTTGGCAGAGGCTACCCATCAAAATTTCAACCAATATGCTCCCATGCCGGGAAATCCTTTGTTGATTGAAAACCTGATCCAATTCAATGCAAAAAGAAATCTCCCAATTGCTTTGGCTCCAGAAAACATCACCATTTCGCCGGGTGCGAGTTATGGAATTTTCACTGCTTTGGCGGCGATTCTTCAATTTGGCGATGAAGTCATCGTTTGGGAACCGTGCTATGATTCCTATGTCCCATCGATTGAAATCAACGGCGGAATTCCGGTTTTTTTGAGCTTGACCGACGATTTCCAAATTGATTTCGAAGCCTTAAAAAATGCCATCAATCACCGGACAAAGGCCATTATTGTGAATTCGCCGCATAATCCTTCGGGTAAAATATTAAAGAAAGAAGATTATGACCGGTTGGCAGAACTCCTTGAAGGAAGCCAAATCATTTTGATTTCAGATGAAGTTTATGATGTACTGACCTATGACCACGGTGAATTTTACAGTGCTTTTAATCATCTTAAATTAAAGAATCAGAGTCTCTGCATCTTTTCATTCGGGAAAATGTTCCATGCAACCGGTTGGAAAATCGGCTATGTTTTGGCGTCGGAAGAACTTACCGCGGCTTACCGGCGAATCCACCAATACCTGGGTTTCAGCGTAAATGCTCCGGCTCAGCAGGCATTGGCGAACTTTTTGGAAGTTTTCGATGTGGAAGAAAACCGCAAATTTTTGCAGAAAAAGAGAGATTTCTTTTTGGAAACCTTTAGGGATTTGCCATTCACCATCCGCCAAAAAGCAGAAGCGGGCTACTTCCAGATTTTGGGATTTGAAAATATTTCGGATTTAAGCGACAAGGATTTTGCGGTGTGGCTTACAGAAATCGGAAAAGTGGCCTCCATTCCGGTTTCGGCGTTTTATCAGAATGCCAATGACACCAAATCCGTTCGGTTTTGCTTCGCCAAAAAAGAAGAAACGTTACTGCGGGCTGCAGAAAAATTGAAGGACTTTTTTAAATAAATCGACAAAAAAATTCCGCCCAGTGTTCATGAACGGAATTTTTGTTTCGGGCTAAAATTTTAGTGCTGCATTTTTGCCGGATCGTCGTAATTCACCATCCAGTGGATGCCGAATTTGTCCGTCCACATTCTAAAATAAGCTCCCCAAAACGTTTCTGCCAAAGGCATCGTCACATTTCCGCCCGCAGAAAGTCCGTTAAAAATCCGGTCTGCCTCCTCTTTGGAATCGGTGTTCACCGAAAGGGAAATATTGTTTCCTGCAACGTGTTTGGAAGCCCATTCGCCACCGGTATCGGAACCCATCAAAATCGTTTCCTGAGAAATCGGAAGTGAAACGTGCATGATTTTGTTCTTGTCTGCTTCTGGAACCTGCTTTCCGTCTTCTGATGGCGGCATATCGCCGAAACGTCCGATATATGGAAATTCCCCGCCAAATACAGATTTGTAGAAATTGAATGCTTCTTCACAATTACCATTGAAGGTAAGGTATGCGTTTACTTGTGCCATAAAGATTTTGTTTGAAATTGTTTAATTTTTTTGGTTTGAAGCCTGTCTGCCGATAGGCAGATTTGAAGCCTGTCTGCCGATAGGTAGATTTCAAGTTTCAAGTTTCAGGCCTGTCTGCCGACAGGTAGATTTCAGGCCTGTCTGCCGACAGGTAGATTTCAGGCCTGTCTGCCGAAGTGTAATTTTAAGATTTCCTTCAAAATGAATTCTACTCTAGTCTATTTACTTTCCAGCCTTTTTAACTCTTCATCGAGCCTTTTTAACTCTCCATTGAGCCGTTTTAACTCTCCATTGAGTCTTTTTAACTCCCCATTGAGTCTTTTTAACTCAACAATGAGTCTTTTTAATTCAACGATGAGCCTTTTTAATTCAACGATGAGTCTTTTTAACTCAACGTTGAGCCTTTTTAACTCAACGTTGAGCCTTTTTAACTCTCCATTGAGTCTTTTTGACTCTCCATGCTCTATTTTCTATTCTCTTTCCTCTATTTTCTACTTCCTTAAATCCAGCTCCATTTTAATATCTCCTCTCGCATACGGAACTTCTCCCAAAGGAATTTCACGGAATCCGAATTTTTGGTACATGGTCAAAGCGGGCGTTAAACTTCGGTTGGAAATCAGCACCAGTTTCGGAATCCCTGACTTTTTCGCCTGATCGATGCAGTGCTTCATCAAAAGATTTCCGATTCCGTGGCCTTTAAAATCTTCGGTCACTGCCATCTTCGCGAGTTCGTATTCACCGTGTTCATGGAGTAATGACGCTGTTCCCACGATTTTTTCGTCAGCTTTTGCGAAGAAAATCTTTCCTCCTTTGTCTAAGATTTCAGTTTCCGGGTTTGATAGCTGATGTTCGTCAAAGGGTTCTACCACAAAATATTTTTGCAGCCATTCTGTATTTAGTTTTTTAAAATCGTCCCGATATTGAGCATCAAATTCGATGATTTGGATCTCCATTTTTATTTAAAATTAGCGGTGTTGATCGATCAGGATTGGATTTCCGTCCGGATCTTTTAGCAGGATATATTCCGGACCTTTTGTATTTTCGTCTGCTTCGCGGTCCAGTTTCACATTTTCGGATTTCAAGGTTTTTTGGATTTCACGAATGTCCGTAAAGTTTTCCAGATTTTTTGCATTCTGGTCCCATCCGGGATTAAAAGTAAGGGTGTTTCCCTCAATATAGCCTTCAAATAAACCGATTACGGTATTTCCATTTTTCAGAACTACCCATTTTTGGTCGATGTTTCCGTTTTTGTAGGTGAAGCCCAGTTTTTGGTAAAACTCGACGGACTTTTTGATATCCTTTACCTTTAAACTCACTGAAAAAGCGCCCAATTCCAGGTTATTGTTTTTTGGCGTTTCCGAAGTCTGCCCGTAGCTGAAAGCGCTCAGCAACAGCAAAGTGAAAGCGATTTGTTTCATTATTAATTATTAATTATTAATTTTTAAGATTTGTCCGGTAAGTCATGGTTCCGTCGTAGCTCGTCCAATCACCGATCAATTCTATGAACTGGCTGTCTATTTTTTCAGACTTGCTGTTCCAGTTGAACGTATAGATAAATTTTCCCTTCAGCGTCCCGGTGTGTTTTCCATTGGGCTCTTCGGCCAAATCATATTCCCCGAAAACCACATTGCGCTTGTTCCCATCTTTATATTTGGTGATGATGATTTTTCCCTCAAATTTGGAAAAAGTACGGTCCACCAAAGTGTAACCCGCCACAAAATATTGCTGATCATTTTTCTTATCCTGCTCAGAAATATTGATTTTCAACTTCATTTCCGTTTTATTGTTGCCAATAGTCCCTACATAGGGTTTCGAATTATTCAGCCACACGTTTGCGATATTCGGCATTTGCGAAAACGCCAGATTTCCGAATAATAAAAAAAGGAACAGCAATGTTTTCATAATGGTATTTTTTTGGAAGATTTGATGCCCACTCGGATTAATCACTTCATTTCAGATCATCGATCTGATTGGTCGCAAGCGGTTCCTACACGCCGAATTGGGAGAGATGATGGTTCAGATGTTTCGCGAACATATTGTTCCATTCCTGCGCTTTCAGTCTTCCGAAAGAAAAGGATTCCTTTCCATCAAAAGCTTCCCTACCCAATTGCTGGGTTTTTTGGATAAAGCCGATCAACCGTTTTTTTTCTGAATCAAAATCCTTGTTTTCTTTGATTATAAATTGCGGCGCAGTCGGCGAATTCTGAGGATAGGATTTTTCGCCCACCACTTTTGGTTTTACAAAACTCTTTAAAATGAATTTTGCAATTCCGCCCGGTGCTCTATGTTTCTGCGGTTCATACACCATTTCATAAGTCACATTGCAATGCGCCAACATTTGATCCACCGTCATTTTGCCCCATTTTCTCTGGGATTCCGGCGTGAGTTTATTGATTCTGTCGATGTAATTTTGGGCTTCTTTAGCGTTAAAAATATCTTGCATATTTTAGTTTTATCAAACAAAAATAGAACTATTTTCAGGAATATTTACCATTAAATTTCACTTCTAATCCTGCTGAGTGTTTCCTGAGAAATTCCCAGGTAAGAAGCGATCATTCCCAAAGGTGCACGGAGGATGATGTTGGGGTTTTCCTCCAGAAGCTGCGCATATTTCTCCTTCGCCGTCATGTGTTGCAGCGAGCTGATCCGTTTCGACATCTGCGTCATGATATTCCCTAAAAGAAACCGGCTGAAATTAGCCGAAGTCAAAGAAACCGAACACAATTCTTCCAACTTTTTATAATCACAAAATGTCACGGTACTTTCCTCCAAAGCTTCGATATTATAGATGGAGGGAACATTGTTGAAAATCGTGTCTATGCTGCCGAACGAATTTCCTTCCGAATAGAAATTGGTGGTGATGTCTTTTCCCTTTTCAAAATAAAACGTTCTCGCGAGACCGTTTTCCATGTAGTACACATTTCGGTTGTAGGTATTTTGCTGGCTTAGGAGTTCGCCTTTTGCAAAAGTTTGGGTCTGGGTTTGGTACCGAAAAAAATCTTCGGTGAGGGCATCCGGTTTTATATATTTCGAAATTTGGTCGAGGAGTTTCAAAGTTTTTTATTTTTCACAAAAATACTTAAAGATTGCCGAATGGCAGAAACGCCCTGAAAACTAAATCCGGAAACCATTGTAATAAAAAGAACGCCTGAACCATAATTCAAACGTTCTCAACAAACAAAAATATGAAGACGGTCAATATCTTAAAGTCGGAATATTATTCCCCGGAAGAAATCAATTCCGCTGATTCATCATCTGCGATATTTTCTGAGATTTTGTATCTTTTAAAAAGGAAATGGATTTTTATTTTCAGGGCAATCCAACCTATAACAAAATAAACCCCTCCTAAAATAAAGAGATGTACTAAATATTTTTTGGTCAAAACAGCGGGACCGTTTTGCACGACCATGATTTTTAATGCTTCCAGATAAGGAGTGAGCGGGATAATTGCCGTAAAACTTTTGATGAATCCGGGCATCGCATAAGTTGGCCACGTAAATCCACTGATGATAAATGCGGGCGATGCGATGACCATTAAATATTGAGTCGCCTTCAACGCATCCGGCACCAAAATACTTACGAGGACGCCCAGATTGGTGGCCGCCACCACGAAAACCGCGGTGATTAAAAAGAAATTCCACACATTATCGGGAACAGGGATCCTGAAATACAAACTGCACAGATAGAAAAACAGGATATTGAAATTCGCGAAAATCCAGATCGGCAAACATTTGATCGCCATCACGAACACCGCATATTTTTCTTTTCCGGCAAAGTCTTTAATGAATGATTCTCTTTTAAATTCTTCGGAAAAAGTAACCGCCATCGCCAATAAAATCACCTGCTGCAGCACCACCGCCATCATTGCCGGCCACATAAAAACCAGGTAATTACTCGTGGTGTTGAAGAGCGTAATATAGTTGGCTTTGAAGGGTTCAAACTGTGTTTTCGCCAGATCTGCATTCATTCCTTTTTTCTCCAACGCTTTGATTTCGCTTCCGGCGGAAAAAGTCCCCAAGGTCAGCTGAATGGCTTTCGTGGCAAAATTCGCCGTCAGCACATTGGAGGTATTCACGTAAACATTCACCTCCGGGTATTTTTTCTGAAGCATCATGGCCTCAAAACGTTCGGGAATAATAATTGCCGCGGCCGCTTCTGTTCTGATAATTTCATCTTTCAGATTCGCCGGTTCGTTGATATAGCTCAATACTTTCAAAGATTTGCTGTCCTGCAGCATTTCCACCAGCTGACCGGATAGCGGCGTGTTGTCGTGATTCACCACGATCACGGGAATATGCTCTACTTTCCCCGATTTGTAGGTGAATCCGATCAATAAAGCGTAGAAAACCGGTGCTAAAAAGAAAACGGAAATCAAAGTTTTGTTGGTAAAAAACAGGTAGAATTCCCTTTTCAATAAATATCTTATTTGTTTCATTTGGTGAGATTTAATTTAATTTTTCAAATTACTTTAAAGTCACATTTGAATTCACCAAAATATCCTTCGTTTCCCGCTGGTTTTCCGGCAGCACTTTGATTTCGTAAACCGCCTCTTCTGGTTCGTAATCAGGGAAAGCGGTGGTAATATCTGCGTATTTCGCCAGCTGTTTAAGGGCTACAATTTTTCCCGTAAATTCCTTTTTATTATAATTGACGAATATTTTCACCGTCATTCCTTTCTGATACTTAGCGATTTTTGATTCGGGAACCGTAAATCTGAAATAAGCAGTGTTAGGAACATAACCGGTAAAAAGCGGATAACCTGCCGTTGCCAATTCGCCCTTGTTCAAAGCGATGGTCTCGATTTCCATATCATTGGTGGCGATGATGTACTTTTCGGAATACGCGATATTGGCTTCCTGCAAAGCACCTTTTGCCTGGTTTTCCTGTCCCTGAGCCATTTCTATTTTTTCAAACCGGGTTCCCGATTCCACATCATGAAGTTCAGCATTTACGGCATCCAACTGCGCTTTTGCTCCCTGGTATTTTGCAAAATATTCATCGTAATTTTGGGGAGAAAGCAAACTGTCACGATACATGTTTTTCGCTCTGTTGAAAGATTTTTGCGCATATTGAAACTGTTCCTGCAAACCTTTCTGTTTGGCTTTTAACTGGCGGAGCTGATCGGCTGTAGCGCCGTTTTGCGCCATCTGTACCTGTGCTTTTGCGGCAGAAGTTGCGCCTTTTGCCTGCGCAATTTTTGCGGAAACTTCGGGAACGTCTAATATTGCGAGTGTATCGCCAGCTTTTACGGTTTGTCCCTCTTCTACTTTAATGGTCAAAATTCTTCCAGTGATTTTCGGCGCAAAAGAAATGATTTCTTTCTTGGTTTTGCCCACAATTTCACTTTCCGGATTAGATTCTTTACAGCCCGAAAGTGCAAGAACACTCCCCAAAGCCAAAGTCATTAATACAGTATTTTTCATGTTGTTTGTTTGTCTTAAATTCAGCACTGAAGTTTCACCCAGTCCATTTTTTCTACTTTCTGAATGTCTATGATCTATTTTCTAAAAGTCTATGATCTCTAATATAGTTTCTCGACCTGCAAATTCTGAGTAGATTTCATGAGTTCGATTGCGCTTCTTCTTTGGTTAAAAATCGCGGTTTGCAGTTCCAGTTCGGCATTTTCCAAATCGTTTTCCGCATCGATTAAGGCAGAAGAAGTTTTGGTTCCGTACCGGAATTCTTTTTCCACCTGTTCCAAACCTTGTTTTGCAATTTCTCGGGATTTTTCCTTTAACTTAATTTGTGCGTTGGCAATCGTGTAATTGGTTTGATTGTTGGCTAAATTAAGGGTGAGTTTTTTCGAGGCGTCACGCTTTTTATGCTCTAAAATCTCCTTTTCTATTTTCGCTTTTTCCACCATATGTTTTCCCTCATTCCCATCAAAAACATCCCATTTAAAACCAATTCCCGCCTGGAATAAAGGAAAGATGCCGAGATTCGCCGGATTAAAATCCAGTTTCTTCCCCGTGTTCGGCAACAATTCCTTTGAAGTTGCAATATTACTGTTGAACAATCCGAAATAACTGAGTGAAGTTTGCGCCTGAACTTTCGGAACCCACCATCTTTCCTCGGCTTTCATTTTATAATCGGTGGCTTTAATGCCGTGATTCAAAGCCTGGATTTCTACCCTGTTTTCAATATTCTGATCGAGAACCTCGTAAGAAATGGTTTGCAGTTGCGGTTCAATCAAAGAGATTCTTTCCCTTTCGATCCCGGTTAATAGCTGAATCTGGGTGATAAGAAGTTCTTTTTTTCCCTCATACTCCACCAATTTGGAGTCCAGGGTAGCCTGCGCCAGTTCGATTTTTTTATGGTCGTATGGGGTAATCAGTCCATATCCTAAGGCTTTATCAGCAGTCTTCCTATTAATGTCTAAACGCTTTTTCGCTTCATTTAGAACTTTTTTGGATTGGTGAACGAGCGCGATTTGATCGTATGCTTTTGAAACTTCGGTAATGATCTCATCGCGGCTTTTCTGCATCAATAAATTTTCGGAAATATTTTTTTCTTTGTTGGCTTCCTTCAGGTATTTCACTTTCCCGCCGGAATAGAGCAGAACGCTCGCTTCCGCTTTTGCTAAGGCAGAAAGTCCCGAAATATTAAGATCGTTATTGAGCTGCCCTTCCGGAAATACGGCGCCCGGAAAAACCCCTGGGATGGGAGGAATCCCGATTTCCGGAGATTTTAAATGCGTGGAAGCATACAGATAACCGGTTTTTCCCGAAATATCAACTTTAGGAAGAAAAACATCTTTCAGTTTTTGATCATCGAGCCGGGTATATTTGTTTTCGAGAATTTGTTGGGATAATGCTCCGTCGTTCACTAAAGCACTGTCGATTAACTCCTTCAAAGTAGGCGCTTGTTGGGCTGAAAAAACCAGAGGCAAAAAGGCCAGTACTTTAGACAGGTTGTTTTTAAAGATTTTCATATGCTCTGTTTGTTTGATGGTGCAAAGTTGTGGAGAATTGTAACCGAATCCTTTGACATTTGTCAAAAAATTCATGTCCGATGTTATTTTGAGTTGATAAATCTAAAATAAATTTACAAAAAATAGGCAGTCCCATTTTTTCGATATTCAAAAAAGTCCGTTCCGAAGTTGAAACGGATCTCTTTGAAATTTTTACAAAGTTTAAAACTTTGGCAAAGTAATTTATTCGGAAATGGAAACATTAGTTCCCTTCGTATGCGCATTCATCTGCGGCGCGTAATAATTCTGCAAAGTCGTAATTCCATTGCTGAAAGATCCCGCTGCATTACAAATGTAGTCGTATTCGAAAACGTATTTCCCTTTCGGCATAAACTGGATGTAGAAATTCGTGGAAGCGTCTTTCGTGCTTTGATAATAGCCGAGATTGTTTTTCCACTGGTATTTCGAAATCACATCAATTGGCTCGAAACCTGCCGCACGCATATCTTTCAAGTGGATGAATTCCATATTTCTATCCGTATTCAGAATTGTTCTTACCGTCACTTTATCGCCCACCTTTAATGGTGAGTTTTCGGTGATTTTCACGAGTTCCCCTCCGTTTACCGTTTTCACTTTTTTGTACAGTTCCTTCTCGATAGAAATGTAATTTTCAGAAGATTTTATTTTGTCCAAATCCTCGTAATATTGCCAGAACAAGCCACCCTCGACAATTCCGGGGTCTGGTTTTGCAATGGTAACTGTCCCTAATTTTTTGTCGATATTTTCTGGTTTTAAAGTCGATTTCACATAACCTGTCGCTTTCGAATCCGGATTGGCGAGTTCTTTTCCGCCCCAAATAATGGTCGCTTTATCAGAATCTGTAGAAGTCCAGGATTTTCCCGAATTTAACATCGTGAAAATAACTTCCGCCGTTCCGCGCGAACTTCCCCAAGAATTCACTTCTTTTTGGGTAACGAGCCAGATCTTCATTTCCTCTATAAAGTCGATGTCGTTTGGAGTCAACTTTTGGAATGCCTCCAAAGCTCCTGCCTGATTCACGGTTTTTGAAGAATACCATCCCCAATCGTTAAGATTTTGTTTCCAGTAAACTCCCTGCGTTTCTGATTGCGTGGAAGTTTCTTTTAAATAAGTGAGGAATTTTTTAGATTGATCTTTCATTCCGTAATCATTAAATAAAATCGCCAACCGGTGCAATCCAAAGAAAGTAAAATCGGTTATTTTTTCAGTTTTCGCTTTAGAAATTACGGCGTTTTTCAAAGACGTTCCTTTTTGTTTTAAAGGAAAATCTTTTTCCCAATAATTTCGGGTGTCGAGATAATTTAGAACATAATTGTTCACCACCTCTTTTTTATCAATTTGACCATACTTATTCACTTCCGAATCCACATAATTGATAAGTTTCGAAACCATTTCTTTCTGTTCCGAAGGTTGATAATCGCCAACATTTCCTTTCAGCCATTCATTAATTTTTCCTAAATTTTTCAGGATATAAAGCGAAATATAGTAGGAACTCGGATAACCTTGATACCACGAAAATCCCCCATCCGGATTTTGAAGTTTCACCAAATCGCTCCAATCTGAATTGATGGAATTTCGCATCGTGTTCGCATCAAACAACCTTGCGAGTTTTTCCATTTGTTCGGTTTCGTTTTTTGATTCCAAAATCCACGGCGTTTCTTCCAACAGCAGTTGTTTCAGTTCCTGGTTTTTTTCCAGATTTGAAGTCAGCAACCCTTTGCTTTGATATTCCTCAAAAACGGTTTTCAATTTCGGGTTGGCTTTGAAAATTTCCGAAGCCAAAACATCGGCAAACCATTTGTTGAAAACCACGTCCGCCGAATTGTTCGGATCGTTTTTCAAACTCGGCAAGGCAAACATGATTTCCCAAATCGGATTCGTCGTCAGTTCCAAAGTATTGGAAAAGTTGGTTGCCGTGGTCGAAGTATTTTTCGCCAGATTTTCTAAAGTAAAAGTCTTGGTTTGACCTTCTTTCACAAAAATCGGAACGGCGTCTGTGACCAACATCCGGTTCGGTAACACGGGAATCGCTTTCTGTTCGCCATCGGAGAAATCACCCGCTTTTGCGACAATTTTAAATATAATGGAAGAAATGTCATTTGGAACTTTCAATTTCCAGGTTATCACTTCATTTCCATTTTCTTTTAATGCAAATGATTTTTGAGTTTCATTTAAGTTGAATTTACCCGAAATATCTTCGTTTGTAAAAGCATCCAAAATCTGAAGTTGCGCAGTTCCATTTAACTTTTTATCTACCAAGCTGGAAAGTTTAGACTGCAGATTCAGCTCATCGCCTTCGCGTAAGAATCTCGGATAATTCGGCGTTACGGAAAACTCTTTTTGGGTAACAACCGATTTTTCCAAAGTTGCCGAACGGGCATCTTTTGTATGTGCCAAAAACATCAGTTTCCATTGCGTTAAAGCTTCCGGTGAAGTAAATTCAAAACTCACATTTCCGTCTTTATCGGTCACTAAATTCGGATAGAAAAATGCGGTTTCGTTTAGGTTTTGGCGGATTGGGATTTTTTCTAATTCTTTGGTGGAAACTGTTTTTGAAGCCAGCGAAAGACTCTTTTTCACCACAGATTCTTCAACATTTGTGCTGTCGGACTGCACTGCAACACCTGCAATTCTTCCCTCGAGTATGCTTTCAGCTACAGGTGCAGCCATTGAACTGACACCACGAATTACCAGACGATTACCATAAAACCCACCATCAAACCAATTAAAATTCGGGAAGCTGATTGTTTTCTGCTCAAGATACGGATATCGTTTGCTGAAATTTTCCTGTGAGAGATATTCGTTGATCGAGTAATTATTCAGGATAAAGTATTTTGAATTCAGATTTTGCCAGGAATATTTATTTACCGCAAAATTGTCCAAAGATTTGTCGTACATATTCGCCAAAACTTCGGCGTTGATTTTCTCTTTTTCATCACCTAAAACTTTCACCGTCCATTTTTCTTTTTGTCCGGGTTGCAGTTTATCGCGGAAAGTCACGGTCTCAATCCGTAAAGGTTTTTTATCGGAAACGATTTTCAGATTCAGCAATTCGGTTTTCACGTCATTAAAAGCCACCAACTGAAACTGCACATTGATTTGGTCTATGTTTTCATCTTTCGGAAATGCCACTTCATATTCCAAAACGCCGTTTACAAATGATTTTTGTTCTGTCACCGTTTCACCGTTTCCATTTTGAACAAAAACATTCACCAAAGCATCCGGAATTGCGGAATACACATGAATTTTCGCTTTTTCGTTTCGCTGAAATTCAGTTTTTGGCCGGATTACTTTCAGAAACGGTTTTTGCGAATCGGCAAGGAATTTTTTATCAAAAACTTCAAAAGTTTTTTCTGTTTTTATGGTGTCTTTTCCTTCAATATTGTACAGTTCGAGTTGGTATTTTCCCGGGGAAAGTTTTCCCAGATCAAGCGTTTCGTCTTTCTGCAAAGATTCAAATACCACTTTTTCCACGACATCCTCTTTTTCCTTTTCATTAAAATAATCATGCGGAAATTTCTGAATAAATTCTGCTTTTGAAAATTTCGGCAAGTCCTGAATTCGAGTTTCGAAATTGGTGCGGAAAATCCTATCTTTTGGCAGCATTTTCGAAAGTTTCACCTGATAAGGTTTCTTCAAATTCTGGTCGTTGTAATTTTTGGTTTCAACTTTAATTGTAATCGGTTCATCGGTGAAAGAATCCTTGATATCATCGGTTTTGATGTAATGGGAAACCGAAGAGACCCTCATGTTTTCCCTGGCAGATTGCGTTTCACCGTTAATGTCGGTCACCGAAGCGTTGATCTCGTAATTATCGACTTGGATTCCGTCTAAAGTTTCGTCTTTTTTAAGTTCAATTTTAATGGTAAATTCTCCCTTTTCATCGGTTTTCACTTCCCCTAAAATAGAGTTTTCATTATCATTTCCGCGCGGAAACCACCAGAAATACCTCCATCGGATATTCTGTTTTCTGATTTCATAATTCACCGTGGAATTGCTTAAAGGAATTCCGGAGAAAGTTATTGCTTTTCCTTTCAGGTCAATGGTTTCGCCGTATTTGTATTCGGTTTTTACCGGTTCAAAGTTGACTTCAAATTTCGGACGTTTGTATTCTTCGACTTGGAAATCTTTTCTTCCTTCAGTGAAGGAGCCCGACTTTTCATCATCATTTTCCACTTCAATTCTGAAAGTTCCATTTAATTTTCCTTGAGGAAGCGTGAAACTGCCATGAACAGAACCAAAATCATTAGTCATTAACTGTTGTCTGCTGATTTCTTCGCCATTCGCATCGTTCAAAACCACATTCAATTTGGACTTTGGGACCACATTTTCTTTTAGGGTTTTTCCACTAAAAGCAGTCGCAATCACTTTGAAATACACGGTTTGTCCGGGACGGTAAATCGCTCTGTCCAAGAAAATCTGGGCTTGTTCTCGATCTTCTATTTTATTTTCGCCGTAATAATTATTTCCGTAAACCTGGATAAGATTATAGTCGTTGGTTTTCGGTTGGTTAACCAAATAATAACGATAATATGCATGATCTTTGGATTCCGGAAAATTAAAATTCGCAGTATTATCTGTGTTCAGCAAAAAATTATTAACGGTGGTTCCCCGCTCGTATTCATAGACCTTCAAGGCTTCGTCGGAAATGGATTTCCCGTTCTCTCGGCTCACCAGTTTCAATTGGTTATCGATCGTTTTGTGCTCATTCTTTTTGTTAAAAATGATTCGTGAATTCGTCGCAATAAAATAAAAATGACCCTGAATTGCATTGTCAACCACATATTCCGCCAAGTAAATTCCCGAAGGAAGCGGCTTGATTTCCAAAGAAGTTCTATGGTCTTTATAATCCTTCAAATCTTGAAGATCAAAAATTTCTTTCCTCACCAAAGATTTTTTCACCGCTGCAAAAGCATTTTTATCGTAAGAATTGGAAACATATTTCAGAAAATTCTGCACATCGTCTTTTACTTCGTAAATATTTAACGAAAATCGGGCGACATTTTTCGCATCGGCAACCAAATGGATCGGAAGATTGGATTGGGTATGGTTCTCGAAATAAATAGCAAGATTTGGACTGATGATGGAATTGGTGCGGTTAAGAATATTGTTCAGAAAATTTGATTTTGGATATTGGTTTTTCACCTGATTTAGCCAAGACAAAGCTTCTTTAAACTTTTGCTCTTCGGTAAGTTCGTCAACCAAATCCATGGCGATCAGAACTTTGTAATCACCTTCCGTGGTGGAATTGTAGAGTGCTTGAAGTTGTGAAAACCTGTCTTTGCAGTGGGTGAATTCGCAATTATCATTCAGTTTTTGATGCTGAAAGTAAAGTTTGGAATTGCCCGCATTTTTTGCAATCAGCTCATCATAAATAGAATTGATTTTAGGGTTATTGATTTTCAGTTCATTGGGAGTAAAAAGTTGATCATCACCAAGAAAATCGATTTGTTTTATAGAATTCCAATCAAACAAAGTCGGGAAATAATCCAAATCCTGAGTTCCACCAAAAATCGCTTTATATTTGGACAGTGCAACTTTTTGCAAATCAGTTTTGTGCAGTTCCAGATCTGCAAAATGTTTGGATAAATAATTCTTAAAATCAAGTTTTGACCAGGTTTCAATCTGAGTGATATCCTGACTATTTAGGTTGATTCTTTGATTAACCTCCCACCGATTTTGAGCATAATAATCTGTAAAAAACTTCCCCAAAAGAACCTGAAAAACCAGTTTTTCATCTCCTTTCAATGATGGGGCGATTCCTGAAAGATTTTTGAAGAATTTTGTGGAGGAATCATTTTTTTCATCATCCATGGTTTGATTCACGATACTGAATTCCGCTTTCAGCGACCGAATAAGTTGCGCAGCATTGCTTTCTTTCATGGCGGTTTTTTGGATTTCTAAAATAATAGGAAGATTGGATTTGTATAAACCCTGTTTGGAGTTGGTTTCGATTTTTTGCCATTGTTCGTCATAATATTTCTGCCCAAAAACTGGCTTGAACATCATCAATACAAGGAAAATCGTGAAAACGGTGGTGAGTTTTTTCATAAAAATGGGTCTAAACTGTTACAATTCACAGTACATTGCGATTTAAGATCTGCTGATTACGCTCGTCACATGCATTCATTCGCGCCTGTGGAAAATATGATTTTGAATTTTGAAAATGGTTAAATTTGCATTAATGCAGCCATTAAAATTACTAAAAAAATACGTTATCGATGGTCAGATTTACGTTTCTTTAATGGGAACTTTTTTGGCGATTTTTTTCATGTTGGAGCAAAAGGCATTCCGCTTTCCTACGGTGCTTTTGATTTTCATCACCTATTTCAGTGGCTATCTGTACACCAAATATCAAGGAAGTAAAAAGTTTCGCAGTGTATTAATTTTCAATTTTATTTGCGGAATTATCTCTATGATTTTGATCATGATGAATCACCACGAAATCCGGATTTTCAAATGGTTGGTGATTGTAACATTGGGCTTGCTCTACAACAGTACTTTTATGGAGTCATCTATCCGGAAAATACCGTTCCTAAAGGTTTTCTATGTAGGATTAACTTGGGCATTAATCAATTCCTGGCTGATTTTGCCGGAATTTCATTTCACGATTTTCTGGATCAGTATGCTTTTTGTCACCGCGTTGGTTTTGCCTTTTGACATCCGCGATATGAAAGTGGACGAAATCATCACTTTTCCCAAATTAATCGGGGTTCAAAACACCAAATTTTTGGCATATTCTTTGGTTTTTTTCGCCACAGTGGTTGCAATAGCATATTTAAAACCGCAATTCGCCGTCGCTTTTTTTGTGGCTTCGGTTTTTACCTTCCTGCTGATTTTTTTTTCTGAAAACTCAAACCGGGAATCCTATTTCTCGTTTTGGGTTGAAAGTTTAAGCGGATTGCCATTTTTGATTCAGGTGATAATTTCATATCTTTCGTGACCATCAATTTGATAAAAACAGTTTCATTGCAAATTAAAAATCTATTATTTCTTGTTCTCCTCCTCAATGGTTTTACTTTTTTTTCAGCACAGGAAAAAAAGGATTCCATATATACCAAGATCGAGGAATTCTCTGACAAAAGGAAATTCACCAAATTCCTGCACAAGTTTGTTTTCAGAAGAGAGGCGGATTCGGTCTCGGTGAAAACCAGTGCAAGTGATTTGGACCGAAAGAAATTTAGGGGAAAATTCATCGCAAAAATTACGTTTGAAACGGTGGATCCTTTTGGTGTAAGCAGTTTTGAAAAAGCAGGTGACAGAAAATGGTACGACCGACTTGCAGACAAAATTCATTACGAAACCAGAGCTTCCACTATCAAAAATTATCTGCTCTTTAAAAAAGGTGAGAAATTTAATGCCCAAAAAATCTACGAATCAGAACGTCTGCTCCGATCGATGTATTTCGTGAACCGTGTGAACATTGATGTAAAAGAAAATGAAACTTCCAGGGATTCTGTAAATGTGCACGTAAAAGTTCTGGATTCCTGGAGTTTGGTTCCACACCTGAATTTCTCGGGAAGTGAGATTGGCGGCGGACTTTCTGAATATAATTTCATGGGTTTGGGACACGAAGCGAGTTTGGAGCATATCGTGAATTTCAAAGATAAAACGAACTATCTTTCCGGAAGCTACACTGCAAATAATCTTTTGGGCAGTTTTGTGAATGCGCAAGTTTTAGGAGAAAAGGACTTCGAAAAAAATGAGCGGATCAACTTTACGGCGACCCGGGAATTCTTTTCGCCACTCACACGTTGGGCGGGAGGATTTACTTTTGAGTTTTTCAAGCGGAAAGCAGGTTTGCCGATGGAAAACGCAGACACCATTCCAGAAGTGCAGATCAAGGTGTTCCGGCAAAATCTCTGGGCTGGTTACCAGTTCCCGATTTACGATGCTGACGACGGTAAAATCTCCAAAAACATCGCTGTTTTAGGGAGGTTTCAGAATTTTCAGTACAAGGATCGTCCGGAAATCGATTCGGTAAACTTTTTTAGAAATTCTACCAGTTTTCTGGCATCCGTGGTTTACACCGATCGAAATTTCTCGGTTCAAAAAAATGTCTTCAAATACAATCTTCCGGAAGATATTTCTTATGGAAAATCCTTAGGAATTACTTCGGGATTCCTTGCCAGAAACGGAACCAGTGAACCATATCTGGGCATTTCTGCTTCTATGGGCAACATGAAAAGTTGGGGATATTACAATATCAAACTTCAATATGGTCATTTTTTCGGCAACCGAGAAAGTCACCAAAACCAATTCCGATTTGATGGAACCTATTTCACCAATATGCAGGACTGGAGATTTGGCAAAATCAGGCATTTTTTTTCACCCACGATTGCCCTTGGAAATTATGAGGACCAAAACTCCTACACCAACCGGATGAATCTCTCCGCTCCGAGTGAATTTCGACCATTTGACCCGGATTATATCGGCACAAAAAAAATGATATTGCGTTATCAGTTCCAAATGTTCATCAACAAATCCTGGAAGAACTTCCATTTTAGCCCCTATTTTTCTACCGCGGTCGGCTGGCTTGCAAGTTCCAAGGATTCACTGTTCCAGTCACCGACTAACACCCGGTTCGGAGTTGGACTGCTGCTAGACAATCCATATCTGGTTTTCAACAGGATTCAGTTTTCATTCATGTATTATCCGAAAGTTCCGTTTGACAACAATTCCATGTTTGAGTTCAACCATTTCCAGAATAGCTTGATGATGACGAACAACTTCTCCACCGAGGTTCCGAAATTTGTGAATTTTGCAGATTAACCGACTTCCATTTCACGCAAAATACAAATTGAAATAGCTATATTTACAGAAAATTTTGGAGACGGAAAATTTTGAATTTTCGATGCAGAAACTGATCCTCGCGATCAGCGAAAATCCCGGCGGGAAGCTGTTTTCAGACTTTGGGAAATGATGAATTCCAAATAAGGCGCAAATGTTTCCGAAACCGTTTTTTACGAATCTGAAAAATCATTGGCCGAACAGGAAACTGAAAATTATTTGAAGGAGGAAAAAAGAGGGCAATAAAAATGGATAAAGGATGGCTCAGCTGAAGATTTTCCAGACTCGCTATGCAAAGTTTCAGCGGGATGAAATCTTTAAGTATAGTAATCAAAGTCTTAAAAGGAAGACCGATCCAAAAAGAATTAGAGCCGTAATCAATGAAAAAACAGACCATTCAAAACTTGATCCAAATTTGGGCAAATGAATTCCGGGTACATTTTGCAGCATATTAATATTAAAAAAAACCAGCTGATTAGTCTGTATGTTGTATTTCATTTTGGGAAAATCATCAAAAATCCTGAAAGTTTAGAAAATATTTTAGGTTTATGACCATCCAAAAGCTATTCCTGACCAATTTCAAAAACCATTCGGAGAAGACATTCGAATTTTCCCCTCAAATCAACTGTTTCGTGGGAAATAACGGTGTGGGAAAAACCAACGTTTTAGATGCCTTGCATTACCTTTCCGTGGGCAAATCATTTTTGGGAAACACGGATCTTAACAATGTGATGACGAGTGCAGATTTCTTTAGCATCGAAGGAGAAATTTTTGATGGCGAGAAAGAAAACATCATTAAAATCCAGCAACCCAGAGAAGCCAAAAAAATCATCCGGAAAAACGACAAAACCTACGACAGAATTACGGATCATATCGGATTTTTGCCGTGCGTAATCATTTCCCCTTATGATTCCAACCTGATTTCCGATTCCGGAGAAAGCCGCAGAAGGTTTTTGGATTCCATGATTTCTCAAACAGACCGCGAATATCTTTTCAACCTCATCCAGTATCAAAAGACCATTCAGCAAAGGAATGCCCTCCTGAAATCTTTCGCAAAAAACAGATATTTTGACGCGGAAAGTTTGGAGATTTACCAGGAACCATTGATCAGGTTCGGAACAAATATTTATGAAAAAAGGAAGGAATTCATCGCTTCCATTTTGCCCCTGATCCAAAATTATTATGAAATCATTTCCAATGGAAACGAAATGGTTTCAGTAATTTACCAATCTGATTTACAGGAAAATACTTTTTTAAATCTCCTCACTCAAAATCTTGAAAAAGACCGGATCTTAACTTATACTTCGAAAGGAATTCACAAAGATGATCTGATATTTGAAATGAACGGAAATCTGCTGAAAAGAACCGGAAGCCAGGGACAGCAAAAATCATTTTTGGTTGCGCTAAAGCTTTCGCAGATGAACAGGATCAAAGAAATTACGGCAAAAACACCAATTCTTTTGCTGGACGATATTTTTGATAAGTTGGATGACTCCAGAGTTTCGCAACTCATTGAACTGGTCAACAGAGAAAGTTTCGGTCAGATTTTTATCACCGATACGCACAAAGAAAGAACAGAAAACGTGGTGAAAAAAATCAACGAGGAATCAAAAATCTTTGAAATCAAATAATATTAAATGAAAATGCGGTCCGCAAGACGCAAAGCAACAAAATTATGGCAATACTTGTAACAGGAGGATTAGGCTACATCGGTTCGCATACCGTGGTGGAATTGCTTCACAACGATTTCGATGTGGTGATTGTGGATGATTTATCTAATTCCGAAAAATTCATTTTGGATAATATTGAAAAGGTTTCCGGAAAAAGGCCTGCTTTTTATCCATTTGACCTGAAAAGAAGGGAGCTCATCAAGCAACTTCTGGATGCACACCAAATCGACGGATGCATCAACTTCGCAGCTTTCAAAGCAGTTGGAGAAAGTCAGGAAAAACCGCTTGACTATTATGAAAACAACCTTTTCACACTGGTCAATTTGCTTCAGGAATTTAAGGAAAGAAATATTTCAAACTTTATCTTCAGTTCATCCTGCACCGTTTACGGACAAGCGGACCAACAACCGATTGACGAGAACACGCCGCTAAAATTGCCGGAATCTTCTTACGGAAAAACAAAACAAATGGGCGAAGAAATTTTGAAGGATTTCGCCACCGCCTACCAAAAAAGAGTTTCACTTCTGAGGTATTTCAACCCGATTGGAGCACATTCCACCGCGCTTTTAGGAGAATTGCCGATTGGAATTCCAAATAATCTGGTTCCTTATGTCACTCAAACGGCGGCGGGAATCCGTGAAAAGCTCAGCATTTGGGGAAATGACTACCCGACTGCGGACGGAACTGCGATTCGAGATTATATTTATGTGGTAGATTTGGCGAAAGCACACGTGAAAGCTTTGCAGAAACTGATGGCCACAGAAGAAGATACCAAAATAGATATCTACAATCTGGGAACCGGAAACGGCTCGTCGGTTTTGGAAGTGGTCCGTGCTTTTGAAAATGCGAACCAGGTGAAAGTTCCGTATCAAATCTGCGAACGAAGAGCGGGAGATATTACGGTTGCTTATGCCAATCCCGCAAAAGCAGAAAAAGAACTCGGCTGGAAAGCGGAAACCACATTGGAAGAAGCCCTTCGAACAACTTGGGAATGGCAGAAATACCTGGAAACCAGATCATAGCCATTAACCAGAAACTTCTGTTCAGCCAACCATGCCGACTGAGAAGATTTTTTCAGAAATTCAACCGTTTCAAAATCAAATTTAAAAATTGACATTTGCGCAAATCATACTTCCGCTCAATCTGAAAGGGACTTTCACCTACAAAGTTCCCGATGTTTATTTGGATGAGATTGAAGTGGGAATGAGGGTTTTGGTGCCATTTCGGGGAAAAAAGATCTATACTGGAATTGTAACCGAAATCCATCAAAACGCGCCGGAAATTTTCATCCCGAAAGAAATCATCAGCATTTTGGATGAGTTCCCGATTCTGCCGAATGAGCAAATCCGTTTCTGGAACTGGCTTTCCGAATATTACCTCTGCAATCTGGGCGAAATTTACCGGTTCGCTTTTCCTTCATCTTTAAAGCTGGAAAGTGAAACTTACCTGAAATTAAAACCAAATGTTACCGTTGATTTCGAGCTTTTGGAGGTGAATGAAATGTATCTGATTCAGGCACTGGAAGTTCGGCAATTGATCAATCTGACGGAGATTGAAGCGTTTATTCCGAAAAAGGATATCGTGAAAACCATCAATTCACTGATTGATCTGAAATACATCGAAGTGGACGAGAAAATCGCGGAAAAATACAAAGCGAAAGAGGTAGCCTATCTGAAAATCGAAGACAGCGTTTTGAAGAGAAACCTCCCGGAAATCCTCGTAGAATTGAAACGTTCGCCGAAACAGCAGGAGCTTTTCCTTTCCATTTTGGAAAAACAAACCGAGCATCCCGAAAAACCTATCCGCAAATCGGAAATATTTGCCGAAGGAAATTATGCATCTACCCAATTAAAGTCACTCTCAGAAAAAGGTTTGGTGCAAGAATATTATCTGCAGAAAGACCGACTGGAAGCTTATTCTGGCGAAATGGAGGAATTGGAGAAACTCACCGATTCCCAACTTGTAGCGAAATCGGAAATTGATGCCGCTTTTGCTACCGGGAAAAATGTGCTGCTGCATGGAGTCACTTCTTCGGGAAAAACCCATATTTATCTGGAGAAAATTCAGGAAACGGTATCGGAAGGAAAGAGCGTACTTTTTTTGTTGCCGGAAATTTCATTGACCAAACAGATCGTTCAGCGACTCGAAAAAAAATACGGAAAGCAGCTTGGCTTCTACCACCAGAAACTCACCGATTTCGAAAGAGTTGAAGTTTGGCGGAAGGTCAAGAACAATGAACTGAAAGTGGTGATCGGAACCAGAAATGCACTGTTCCTCCCCTTCCAAAGTTTGGGTTTGGTGATTGTGGATGAGGAACACGATTCCATGTACCGACCAAGGGAAGTTTCCCCTTATTTTAACGCAAAAGATTCCGCACTGGTTTTGGCGAAAACTTACGGCGCAATGGCGATTCTGGGCTCTGCGACACCTTCCGTGGAAACCTATTATTTGGCGAAAAAAGGAAAGCTGCAATATGTTTACCTCGGTGAAAGATTCGGAAACGTAAAACTTCCCGAATATCAATTAATTGACTTCAAAGAAGCCCAGGATTTAAAAAGAGTCACCGGAAATTTCACCACAGAAGTGACCGAAGAAATCCAAAACGAACTCCACCAAAAAAAGCAGATCATGATTCTCCACAACCGGCGTGGATACGCGAATGTAGTGGAATGTGAAAGTTGCGGATATGTCCATTATTGCTCCAATTGTGATGTGGTGATGACTTATCACAAATTTTCCGATGAGATGAAATGCCATTATTGCGGACAAAAAGCGACCAAACCGAAATTTTGCCCGAAATGCCATTCGGAAAATCTAAATGTTCGCGGAGTCGGCGTGGAACAGATTTTTGAGGAAATTTCCAGGATTTTCCCGGAAGCAGAAATTGATCGTATGGATGTAGATTCCATGCGGAAGAAGTTTGCTTACGAAAAACTTTATGAAAAAATCGAAAACGGGGAAACAGATATCATCGTGGGGACACAGATGATTTCCAAAGGTTTGGATTTTGATGACATCGAGTTGGTGGTGATTCCGAAAGCGGATGCATTGCTTTATGTTCAGGATTTTCGTGCCGAAGAAAAAGCATATCAGCTCATTACACAGGTTTCTGGAAGAGCGGGCAGAATTTCCGGGAAAGGCAAGGTGATGATTCAGACCTACAATCCACATCACACTGTATTTCAATTGATTAAAGAAAACTATTCTTTAAAAATCTATGATCATTTTTTGGAGGAAAGACGAAAGTTCCTTTATCCGCCATTTGTAAAATTGATCCTCATTGAACTGAAACACCGCCGAGAAGAAAAAACAAATCGGGCGTCTCAGTTTATGGGTTCAATCTTAAGGAAATATCTTCCGGAAGAATGTATTTTGGGTCCCGAAAAATCACCCATCTCGAAAATAAATCTGCTTTATCAGTACCAGATTTTACTCAAACTTCCGAAAGGAAAAAAGTACAGCGAATACAAAAATTTGGTTTTGAAAAGTTTTGAAGAATTTGACGAACTTCCTGCTTACCGATCCATAAAAAGGATTGTGTTTGTCGATTTTTAACAAACTTTAACTAATTTTACCTGGATTTATAATCGTTAAACCATTGACTTCCAACAATATTTTATACTTTTGACCGTTCGAAAGAAGTCATTTGTATGTACTTTTTCGAATTAGACTTAAGCAAAACCAGTTAATCAAATAAATAAAATTAAATGATTAGACTTCAAAATATCATAGTTTCCACTGCCATCGTATTTTCATCTTACGCATTTGCACAGGGAACTTTCACTACCAACAACTACCCTCAATCTTTAGACAATTCCTCTTCGACTACCGCTTCCGCTGAAAAATTGATGACCGCCAAAGAACTGGTGGATATCAACATCAATTCCATGATGAGTGATCCGGTGTTGAGGAATGCCAATTGGGGATTTGTCATTTATGACCCGCAAACCAAAAAAGTGGTCAGTTCCTATAACGAAAACACGCCTCTGATTCCGGCTTCTACCACGAAACTTTTGACCACCGAAACCGCAATTCATTTGCTCGGCGAAAAATTCAGGTGGACCACCCAGCTTGAGTATTCGGGAAACATCGATGAAAACGGAGTACTTCAGGGAAATCTCTATATTGTTGGAAGCGGAGATCCGTCTTTGGGAACCAGAAAAGCCGGTGCTTCTTCGTACAGCGACCTCATTTCTGATTTCAAAATGGCAATGCAGCAAAAGGGAATTAAAAAGGTAAACGGCGAAATTATTTTGCAGACAGCAGTCTTTAAATCGAATAAGATGCAGACGCTGCCCGAAAATATCGTCTGGCTGGAAAATGGAAGTTACTATCTCCCCGTTGGTGGAACTTATGAAATCAATCCCGCAAATGAGAGGCTGATCGCAAGACAGTCCAATCCTTTTGCCGAGAACAAAAACTATTATTACGTTTCACCATACATTAAGCAAATGGTTTATGCCGATCAATTTGACGGAATCGGCTTGACCACGAAATTACCGGATGTTCCGGCATATTTGGCCAATTCATTCAGAGCCAACCTCGTGAAAAGCGGAATTTCGGTAACCGGAAAAGTGGTGACCAAAACCGTGGATAAAAATCCCGAAAAAAGAGAAGTCCTCACCGCTTATCAGTCGCCGACTTTGGCCGAAATTATCTATTACACCAACCAGCACAGTGACAATGCTTTGGCGGAAGCACTGCTCCGAATGGTAGGATTCCAAAAAGGCGGCGACCAATCACTGGAATCCGGCAGAAATGTGGTCACGGAACACCTAAGGGAAATTTCTTTTGATATGGCAGGTTTGAATTATTTTGACGGAAGTGGTCTATCCAGAAGCAATATGGTCACGCCAATGTCTCAGGTAAAATTTCTGACGAACCTGATGAATGAGCAGTATTTCAACACTTATCTGGAATCACTGCCGATTGCCGGACAAACCGGAACTCTGAAAAAATCATTTGTCGGCACCGGAAACGGACAGATCTTTGCAAAGACCGGAACACTCAATAAAGTGAAGACTCTTGCAGGATATATGAAAACGAATAACGGAAAGACCTTGGTATTTTCTCTGCTTATTAACAATTATGCAGGTTCTGTGGACCAAGTGAAGGCCAGAATGGAACAATTACTGGATCCCGCTATGAATCTTTAATTGAAATTTAAAAATTATAACGAACCTTTCATTTTTAAATGAGAGGTTTTTTTTATCTTTAACCCAAAATAATTTTCAATGAAAAAACTTTATTCAGCGATGCTCATGTTGGTTTTCACCAGCTTCTTTACCCAGAATTTGGAAGCCGACATGAAAAGTAAGATCAAAAGTGAAGTAGATCATTACCATAAAATGATCAATTTCAATGTGAATCCAAACACCTTGAATTACGATATTAAATATCAGCGGCTTGATCTCGATCTGGATCCCGCAGTGCGGTTCGTAAGCGGAACGGTGACGACCCATTTCGTTCCCAACCAAAATATTTCCAGTATTTATTTCGATCTGTCCAACGTTCTGACTGTGTCCGAAGTGAAATACCACGGAAATAATCTGACTTTCACACAGTTGGCAACAAAAGAAATTAAAATTGATTTTCCCTCAAATATTCCTGCAGCAACTTTGGATTCCCTTTCCATCAAATATTCCGGAGTTCCAGATACCGCCGGAAGTGCAGGTGATGCTTTCACGATCGATGTGCAGGGTGGAACTCCGGCGCTTTACACCCTTTCTGAACCGTATGGCGCGCAAGAATGGTTCCCGACCAAACAGAGCATGAATGACAAAATTGACAAAGTAGATTTTAAAATCACTACTCCATCTCAATATAATGTAGCGGCAAACGGGAAATTATTTTCTGAAACCACGCTTCCCGGGAACAAAAAACGCACCTTCTGGCAAACCAATTATCCCATTCCGGCATATCTGATCGGTTTGGGAATAACCAATTACACGAAATTAAACGACACGATGGGAAATCCACCGTTCCCTTTCGTGAATTACCTGTATCCTTCTACCGCACAGAACTCCACCACGATGTCCAACATCAACTACACCAAGAATATCATGACGATGTTTGAGCAGTATTTCGGTCCGTATCCCTATCGAAATGAAAAATACGGCCACATGGAATTTGGCTGGGGAGGCGGAATGGAGCATGCCACCATGTCTTCGATGGGAGCTTGGAGTCGGTCGATCATTGCCCATGAGCTCGCCCACCAATGGTTTGGGGATAAAGTCACCTGCGGTGCATGGAATGACATTTGGCTCAATGAGGGATTTGCTACTTTTGGCCAACATTTGGCCAACGAAAAACTACTGATGACGAACAGCCAATTCCTGAGTTATCTATCTTCTGAAAATGATTATATCACCAGTGCTACCAACGGAAGCGTATATGTTTCAGATGCAAACCTGAGCAATGTAGGTGCTGTTTTTAGCGGCAGATTAAGTTATTCGAAAGGCGGCTACGTTTTAAGGATGCTGAAGTGGATTTTGGGTGATGCAGCATTCTACCAAGCTTTGCAGGATTATCATTCACGTCCGAATCTTGCATACAATTACGCTGTAACCGCAGATTTGAAAAACTCGCTGCTGCAGTCCACCGGTAAGGATTTCACGGAATTTTTCAACGATTGGATCTACGGACAGGGTTATCCGACCTACCAGATCAAGTGGAACCAAATGCCCGATAAAACCCTGCTCTTCAAAGTTTCGCAGACGCAAAGCCATTCATCGGTAAGTTTCTTTGAAATGCCTCTGCCCATCAAAGTGAACGGAACCGGCGGAGAAACGGCCTATTTGGTCTTAAACCATACCACAAACAACCAACTTTTTGGAAATCAACTGAATTTCACGGTGGCTTCTGTACAGTTCAACTATGAATATCAGATCATTCAAAAAAATTCGACCGTAGCGAAAGACACTACACTTTTGGGTATTTCAGATATTGCTAATTCAAAGGTGGCGCTCTATCCAAACCCGGTGAAGGATGAACTTTCGGTTTCCGGTATTTCCAATAACCAGCCTTACCAGATCTTCAGTATGGATGGCAAACTGCTTAAAGAAGGAACATATCAATCTGGACAAAAAGTGAACGTCAATCAATTGACGAAAGGAACTTATCTCCTAAAAATGGGCGAACATCAGTTCAAATTTATCAAGGAGTAAAACCAATCTGAAATCCATAAAAAAAACTTTGCAGCAATTGCAAAGTTTTTTTTGTGAGCTCGACAGGATTCAAACCTGTAACCTTCTGAGCCGTAATCAGATGCGCTATTCAGTTGCGCCACGAGCCCCGATTTTTGGTTTGCAAATATAACACTTTTTTACGTTCTTTGAGAAATGAAACCATATTTTTTAGCCTTTATTATTGCTTTTTTGCTGTTATTTTGTAAAAAAACAGATCAGGAAATCCCTGCAGAATGGGTGAAAATATCTGAAAATGTTCAGTTTAAAGAAAGTCAGCACTCGTTTGATTTAAAGTCGGGAAAGTTCAGTTATCAGATTTCAAAATCCAAACTACCGCTGAAAAAGGTAATGCTGCTCAATGCAAGTTTGGTTGGGTATTTCAATGAATTGGGATTGCAGGACAAAATCATCGGAATTTCCAGTCCGGAATATGTGTATTCTGAAAAAATCCATCAACTCCTGGGTGAGGGAAAAATCCAGAATATTGGAAACGAACAGAAATATGATGTGGAAAAAATCATCGCCCTGAAACCTGATGCCATTTTCACCAATTATATCGCAAATTTTGACAATACTTATGATCTGCTGAAAAAAAATGGAATCGAATTGATTTTCATGGATGAATATTTGGAACAGGATCCGCTGGCAAAATCGAAATATCTTCTGCTTTTTGGAAAACTCTTCGCTGCCGAAGAAAATGCAACCTTGAAGTTTGAAGAAATCAGGAAAAATTATGAATCCCTGAAAAATTTAGCTCAAAAATCCAAGACCAAACCTCTAATTTTAGCCAATGAAATTTATGGAAACCAATGGTTTTTACCTGGAGGCAAAACAAATTTCGCGAGGTTGGTTTCTGATGCAAATGCGAATTACATCAATGCTGAAAATCATGATTCCAGAGCAATTCCCATGAGTTTTGAAGAGGTTTTTGCCAAGGCAGAAAATGCTGAAATTTGGGTCAACGCAGGAAACCACCAGAGCAAAAAAGAACTCCTTCAGATCAATCCCAATTACGCCAAAATGAATGTTTTTAAATATGGTAGAATCTACACCGTTACCGGAAAAGAAAAAGGAAAATCCAATGACTATTTTGAGAGTGGGATTGTTCGCGCAGACCTTGTTTTAAAGGATTATATCAAGATCTTCCATCCGGAGCTTTTGCCCAATGATGAGCTGATCTACATGAAGGAACTGAAATAATGCTGGCCGAAAGAAAAACAAAATCCTATTTTTGCAGCGATTTAAAAAAAACATTTACCAAGCAAACAAACCATGTGGAAGAAGGTCAAAAAACTAATCTATCTTTTAATCCTAGCCAATATTCTCTTTATTATTTGGGGAAAATTCTTTAATCCGCCCATCACTTTAACTCAAATTGGAGGGCTTATACAGTATGGAAAACTACATAGAGATTATATCTCTTACTCCGAAATGGGTGACCAGGTGAAAAAAGCGGTGATTGCATCTGAAGACCAAAAATTTTTTGATCACAACGGGTTTGATATGGATGCCATCCAAAAGGCATACGAAAAAAATAATGCCGGAAAAAAACTAAGGGGCGGAAGTACGATTTCCCAGCAAACTGCAAAAAATATTTTTCTGTGGCAGGGACGAAGCTGGATCAGGAAAGGATTTGAAGCCGTTTACACTTTTATCATAGAGTTGGTTTGGGGAAAAGATGTGATTCTGGAAAGGTATCTGAATTCCATTGAAATGGGACAGGGCGTTTTCGGGGTGGAAGCCGCTTCGCAGTATTATTTCAAGAAAAGCTCAAAGGAACTCACTAAAAGTGAAGCCGCCTGGATTGCCGCCATTTTGCCGAGTCCACAAAAATACGATCCTCATCACCCGTCCGCATACCTGAATAAAAAACACAACTGGATTATGCGGCAGATGAACAATGTCATTTTAAAATAAGTTATCTTTGTTGGGTCTATGGTGTTTAAATTGAGAAATACAGATCGTTTCAACAGCATTCTGGCGAAGTATTTCAGTTTCAGCAATGAGACGACATCACTTGAGCCGCTGATTGATTTTCTGCGCGCCATCCGGACTGAAAACTTCGATGATGTTCTCTATTTCTTAAAAGAAAATCAAGACATTACCGATCACTTTTCGAAGTACATCCTAAAAATTTTCCGGCAAAAACCTTTCAATCTTTCCTTAACGGAAGCAAATATCCTGTCGGAAAATGCTTTCTATCCGGAACTCAAAAAACGGATGCTGGACAAAATTCTGCCCAACATCGAAAATGAAAATACGGTTTGGTATTTGGTGGATTCCATATCTGTGCAGCCCAAAAAAGACCTCGAATTTTTCAGCAGTTTATCCTCCGAAAAATTGGATGAGGCATTCCGGCTTTTGAAGGTTGACCGATATATTTTGGACCGACAGGTGATGCGGGAACTGCTCTTTTCGCTCAACATTCTGGCATGGAGAATCATCGGAAACGCGATGGATGTGGAAGTGGTGAATATGGCTCCAGAATACCGGAATTTAGACAATCCGTTTGTTGCGGTGCAGTCGGAAATCGATCTTTTGAATCAACAATTCAAAGAAAATCCAGAATTTCTGCTGACCTCGAAAGACGAAATCTACAAACAGATCAAAATTTATTTGGAGCAATGTTCCGAATTTGTTGCGGTGGCTTTCAAAAATTCCAGTACTTATGGGATTTCCGGAAAGATTAACCAGTCGCTCTTAAAGATTCGGCAACAGCTGAACCGAATGGGTGATATCCTTTCAGTGATGGTCATCGATGAGGAAAGTGATGTGTTGAAGAACTCCAAACAGCTGTTCTTTAATATATTGGAATACAAATCGCGGAAAAACAATCTCAGGGAATTATTTGCGGACAGCACCACCCTGCTTTCGCACCTCATCACGAACCACACCGCCGAAACCGGCACACACTACATCACCTCCAATTCCAGGGATTACCTGAAAATGTTTCTGCGCGCAAGTGGTGGCGGAATCATCGTGGGAGCACTCTGTGTGCTGAAAATGCTTTACAGCTATTTTCCGGGAAGCGATTTCTCCCATGCGTTTCTTTATGCCACTAATTATGCGATGGGATTCATCATGATTTATCTGATGAGTTACACTTTGGCTACCAAACAACCGGCCATGACGGCCGCAACTATGGCAAAAGTATTATCTGAGGACAAGAATACCCGCAAAAATTACGTGGATTTCGCACATTTGGTTTCCCGGGTCTTCCGCTCACAGTTCATCGCGTTTATGGGAAATGTACTGCTGGCTTTTCCGGTGGCGCTTGCGATTATTTATGGGCTGGATGTTTTATTGAAGGAAAACTTTGCCGTGGAAAAATCCGCAAAACTCCTGAACGAGTTGGACCCAATTCATTCCAAGGCGATCCTTCATGCAAGTCTCACAGGTTTTTATCTTTTTCTTTCAGGCCTGATTGCGGGAAGTGTCGGAAACAGTTTGGTTTTCTATAAATTGCCGAAACGCATCGAAAAAAACGTTTTCCTCAATTATTTTTTAGGTTCTAAAGCTGCGAAAGGCATTTCAAAGTATTACGCCAAAAACTGGGCAGGAATCATGTCGAATTTCTGGTTCGGTGTTTTCCTGGGAATCACCGGTCCAATCGGACTTTTCTTTGGTTTGGATCTAGACATTCGCCACATCACTTTTGCATCCGGGAATTTTGCACTTGGACTTTACGGTGCCGGTTTTTCAGTTTCATGGCAAGTTTTTTGGATTGGTCTGATTACCGTTTTCATCATCGGTTTCTTCAATTTTGCGGTCAGTTTCGGACTGTCGATGATTTTGGCATTTCGTTCCAGAAGCCTGAATTTTGGGGAATTGACCATGATTTACAAAGAGATCTTCCGATATTTCATGAAGAATCCATTCCGGTTTTTCTTGCCGATCCGCTCGGAATTGGATGAAAGTGCAGATGAAATGATCAACAATACGGTGGCTACAAAACGTGGAGATCAGTGATATTTTCGGCCCCGAATTTCTCCTGAAACTTCTTCAGAAAAAAAGATTTTCTCAGTCTGAAATCATTTTTCAGCAGTGGCGATTTAATCCTGATTTCCAAAACTTTAGCCTTTAAATTCACGGAATCAATCTCTGCAAAAAGAGCGTCCTTCAAATATTCGTGGAGAAAATCCTTGATTTCAAAAGCAAGCAGCTTATCCTCAAAACCGTAAATTTTCGCAAAAGATTTCACGAGTTCAGAGGATTGGAATTCCCGCTTTTTTTTCATGTGATTCTATCGGTTCATAAATTCCAGCACAGAATCGGTGATGCATTTCAGTTGCTCGTCGTCAAGTTCGGTATGCATCGGAAGCGAAATCACTTCATTCAAAAGCTTGTCGGTATTGGCGAAATCGGCATCATTGCTCTCTTGATAGTAAGCCTTCTGTTTTCTGAGTGCTACCGGATAATAGATCATCGCCGGGATTTCTTTTTCAGCAAGAAAATCTCGAAGTTCATTCCGTTTTCCATTAAGGATTCTCAAAGTGTACTGATGGAAAACATGCGTGGAATTGGCGGCACGTTTCGGAGTCAGGATTTGAGGATGGTTAGCAAAAGCTTCATCATAAAAATCGGCAGCTTTCCTTCTGGCATCATTATATGAATCCAAAAGCGGAAGTTTTTTTCTGAGCACCGTCGCCTGAATACTGTCTAATCTGGAATTCACGCCCACTTCGTCGTGGTAATATCTTTCATACATTCCATGGTTCACAATTCCGCGGATTTTGTGCGCGAGTTCGTCATCATTGGTGAAAATAGCACCTCCATCTCCATAGCATCCCAAATTTTTGGACGGAAAAAACGAGGTGGTTCCAATAATCCCCATTGAACCGGACTTTTTGGAAGTTCCATCTGAAAATGTGAAATCCGCACCGATTGCCTGTGCATTGTCTTCAACCACATACAGATTGTGCGTTTTTGCGATTTTAAGGATTTCTTCCATGTTTGCACATTGTCCGAAAAGGTGAACCGGAATAATCGCTTTCGTTTTTTCGGTAATTGCGGCTTTCAATTTTTCTGTATCGATGGTGAAAGTGTCATAATCCACATCCACCAAAACCGCTTTCAGCTTCAGCAAATGAATCACTTCCACCGTTGCAGCAAAAGTGAAATCTGCGGTAATCACTTCGTCTCCTTCTTTTAAATCAAGCGCCATCAAAGCAATTTGCAGCGCATCTGTTCCGTTGGCACATGGAATCACGTGGTTTACTCCCTGATAATTTTCCAGTTCATTTTGGAAAGACTTTACTTCCGGACCATTGATAAATGCTGCAGAATCCACCACATTCAGAATGGCGTTATCCACTTCGGATTTTATTTTATAGTATTGACTTTGAAGGTCAACCATCTGAATTTTTCTCATAAAAAATATTTGTTCAAATTTAGTGAAATTAAGGATTTTAAAAAAACTAAAAAGACTTAATGTTTTTTTAAGCCTTGATAAATCTTGTTAAATTTTTGACAATCAGAAAATTATGGTATGAATTTAGCCTAGAAAAAATCAAATCAAAAAATTCTTAAAAAATATGAAAGCTATTAAAATCCTCCTGATGCTGTTGATGATCACCGCATTTGGAACCTCAGAATTATTTGGACAAACCATAGATGGAACCGCGCAAACCACAAAACCAAAAAGAAAATATACCAAGAAGTCCGAGGTCGCTGCATCAGTTGCGACTCATTCCGCCACGCAATCCAGCCCTGCAACATCAGATGCAAAACCAAAGCGAACTTATGCCAAAAAACCCGCAGCAACGGTAACTTCACAGGTCGCTTCAACCGCCGTAAACACAGATGGAGCAAAACCAAAAAGAACTTATTCCAAAAATAGTATTGCTCCAACCGAGGCAACTCCTGCTCTAAATCAAAATGCACAAACTCCTACAGCTTCTGCACATCAACCTACCTACAGGCGACCTGCGCAAACACCCACTGCCAAAATAGCCTATACTCCTGGAAACGGCGGGACATATAATGGACACCAGGTTTTTGTGGGACCCAAAGGCGGAAAATACTATATTAATAAAAACGGAAACAAAACCTATATTAAATAACAAAAAACAAATAGTAAGGGAAAAATGCTGATTGATTTCACATTTTTCTTATTTTTGGTGCAATATCTCATATCTAAATTTTCATGAAAAAAATATTTACACTCGTTGTAGTGGCGGTTTTTACCTTCGTGAGTGCACAAACTCAACTGGTCTTCGTTTACTTTAAAGACAAACCGAACAGAGCCGCATTTTATGCGAATCCACTTTCTGAACTCAATCAGAAATCACTGGACAGAAGGACCAAATATGGGATTGCCTTAAACGATCAGGATGCACCGATTGAACCCACCTATATCCAAAATGTGCGAAATCTGGGTTTCACCGTAACGGATTATTCCAAATGGATGAATGGAGTTGCTGTGAACGCCACCACCGCTCAAATCGCATTGCTGGAATCGCAACCTTATGTGCAGTCTGTGGAAAAGTTCATCAAACATGGCGGAAAACCTGAACCTACAGGAACCAACAAATTTGACGAGTTCAATAAGTCCATCGGCAAAACCAATTTCAATTATGGACAGGGATTGGCGCAAATCAACCAGATCAATCTCCGTCCGCTGCATATTGCAGGATTTACCGGAGCTGGAATTACGATTGCCGTGATTGACACGGGTTTTCCACGGGTAAATACCGGATCCGTTTATCAAAGAATCCGTGACAACGGACAAATCAAAGGCGGCTACAACTTCGTGAATAAAAGCACCGATATCTACAATACCACTTTAAACAACCATGGTTCCTATTGTTTGGGAACTATAGCCGCTTATGTAACCAATCAATATGTGGGATCTGCACCCGATGCTGATTTCCTTTTGTATGCTTCTGAAGATGCGGCAGTGGAAATTCCGGAAGAGATGATTTATTGGGCGGAAGCCGCCGAAGAAGCAGACCGAAACGGCGCGGATTTAATCACCACTTCGCTTGGATATTACAATTTCGATGATACCCGCTACAACATGCTTTATTCCGACATGAACGGCACCACTTCTTTTATCGCCAGAACTGCGCAAATCGCGGTCGAAAAAGGAATCTTTGTACTGGCCGCAGCAGGAAACGAAGCGCAAAATGCGTGGCATTATCTCATCACGCCGGCCGATAATCAGAAAGTGTTCACCGTGGGAGCAGTGACTTCTACCGGTGCAAGTTCCAGTTTCTCTTCTTACGGGCCGAATGCATTAGGCGTGATCAAACCAGATGGAAGCGCACGCGGAACTAGCACTGTGATGGGTTACAACAACAGTGTAACCACCAGTAGCGGAACCTCTTTCGCCACGCCACTTGCTGCAGGCGGAGTCGCTTGCTTAATCCAGGCAGCCGGAAACAAACCTTTGTCTGAAGTGGCGAACATTCTCCGGCAGACGGCCTCACTTTATCCAAGCAATAATCCACAATTGGGATGGGGAATTCTGAATTTCGGGCAAGCTTACAACAACATCACTTTGGCGACCGGTGAAAACGCAGTGAAGTCTTCGGTAAAGATTTATCCAAATCCTGCGACCGATATTTTCACCATCGATACCGCCGACAAAATTATCTCCGTGGAACTTTTCAATACTTTAGGTCAGAAAGTTCAAACTTTTAAAGCCGAAAAAGTAAATCCTATCGAAAAACTGAGTTCAGGGGTTTATTTTGTGAAAATACAGACGGACAAAGGTGAAGTGATTGAGAAGTTGGTGAAGAAATAAGCCGAAAGATGTTTTGATTTCACCTAAAGATCGCTTTTAAATGTAAAAAATAAGCGCGGAAGTATTGCAGTTTGCAGTTGTTCCGGCTGTTCGGCGCGCAAAGTCGGGAAACTTTGCGCACCATATGAAACCAAGATGTACGAAATATTTGCCTAAATCACTTGACGAAGTATTAATTCACCTGCAAAATAGAGCAAATCTGTTCCGCCAAAGAAATACCAATTCTATCCTGCGCTTCCAGTGTGGAAGCTCCGGTATGCGGAGTCAGCGAAATTTTCGGGTGTTTCAAGATGGCTTCGGACGGGGTTGGTTCATTGATGAATACATCCAAACCGGCGAATGCCACTTTGCCCTTATCCAGTGCCGAAACCAAAGCTTCCTCATCAATCACGCCGCCTCGGGAACAGTTGATAATCGCCACTCCATCCTTCATCATCGCGAATTCTCTCTCACCGATCATCGCCCCGTTTTTCTGTGCCGGAACGTGGAGCGTGATAAAGTCGGCATGTCTCAAAACCCCTTCCAAAGGTTCGGTCTCAATGTCCACATTGATAAACTGGTTGTTGTAAAACTTTACTTTTATGGATGCTTTCCCAATTTGATTGTCTGCCGCAATTACCCTCATTCCCAGACCGAGTGCAATCTTTGCCACTTCCTGGCCGATTCTTCCCATTCCTACAATTCCAATCGTTTTGCCCCGAAGTTCGATTCCCTTTTCATAAGATTTTTTCAGTCTCGCGAAATCGGTATTTCCCAAAACCGTCATCTGGCGATTGGATTCCTGCAAAAACCGGGCACCAGAAAACAGGTGCGCAAAAACCAGTTCCGCCACAGAAGCCGATGAAGCCGACGGCGTGTTGATCACATGGATTCCCTTTGAGCGGGCATATTCCACATCGATATTATCCATTCCAACCCCACCTCTACCGATGATTTCCAGACTTGGACAGGCGTCGATTAATGCTGCCCGAACTTGGGTCGCACTCCTGACGAGAAGCACTCTAATTTTTTCGTCATTGATAAAATCCACCAGGAATTCCTGCGGAACTTTTTGGGTAATCACCTCGAAACCTTTTTCCTTCAAAGCGTCAATTCCCGATTGGTCGAGACCGTCATTTGCTAAAACCTTCATATTAATCATTAAAAACTTCAATCGTTACTTGTCTCTCCACCATATCGGTGAACTTTCCTTTGTATCTGGTCGCTTTTACCAGGTGGTTGTCAATCCAGTGGTAGTTTCCACCTCGTGGTTTCCCGCACAAAACGCTGTGGTATTTAAATCCGTGCTTATCCAGCCACTCTATCGTGATCTGTTTCAGATTCTCCGTTCTGGAGGTAAAAAAGCAGATGATATGTCCTTGTTCGTACCATCTGTTGATCGTTTCCAGGGCATCCGGATACGGTTCACAGGTAATCATTCGTTCGGGTTCCTCATTGGGGATATCGTCTGTAATTGTGCCATCGATATCGATCAGATAATTCTTCACATTCCCTTTCAGTATAGGACTCAGATGATCCTTATGTTCTAATTCCATCATCAAATTTTAAGGGGCAAAATTACAAATTTTCATTGGTTTCCAACGGTTTAGTTATCCACAAGAGATTCCTTTATGTGGGCATTCCCCTCTCCCACGCATTTCCGGCAGCTTGGAATAGGCTCTACCCGACGTGGAGCTGATTTTGAAAACAAGTTTTGCAGTTTTTTAATCACATTACCGTTCAATTCAACGAGATATTGATTGAAACGAAAATTCTTCAACCCTTGATTCAAGACCATCCATCTTAAAAAAATCACAAAAATTTCCGCAGCTAAACATTAAACCTTAATTTTGCAGGCTATGGAAGAACAGGTAGTTTTGATTTCGGAAAATGATGAAGTTTTGGGTTTAATGGAAAAAATGCAGGCCCACGAAAACGGAATCCTCCACCGTGCATTTTCAGTTTTCCTTTTTAATGACCAAGGTGAGCTCCTGCTCCAAAAAAGGGCTGCAGAAAAATACCATTCGCCAAATCAATGGACCAATGCGGTCTGTTCGCACCCCAGAATCGACGAAACTTATTTGCAGGGCGCAAAACGCCGTTTAAAGGAAGAACTCGGAATCGATGCCGAACTCACCGAAAAATTCCACTTTATCTACAAAGCCGATGTAGGCGGAAATCTTTGGGAGCACGAACGCGACCACGTTTTTACCGGAAATTACAATGGCGAGTTCAACCTCAATCTCGAAGAGGTTTCAGAAATCCGGTACATCTCCATGGAGAATCTGGATCGGGAACTGGCAGAAAACCCGCAGAATTTCACGGAATGGTTTAAGATTATCCTTAAAGAATACAAAGAAAACCTTTAGTTCAAAATTCGCGATACACAGCACAAGATGCAAAACACAAGTCCCGATTAGGGATTGGTGATTTCGCCTTACTGACCGCTGCCTTTTGAAGTTCACCGCGCTGCGAATTCATCATCCAACAACTCGCCACACTCCTACCTGCCGAGTGCCGGCAAAAATCCCTATCTTTGCACCTTAAAAAATTCTCACCGAAATGAATCCATTTATTGAAGAACTGAAATGGCGCGGACTTTTTGCCGACATGATGCCCGGAACCGATGAACAACTTGACAAAGAACTCACTACAGCCTATATCGGATTCGACCCGACTGCGGATTCGCTGCACATCGGGAGTTTGATTCAGATCAAGATTTTGGCGCATTTCCAGCAGCACGGCCACAAACCCATCGCTTTGGTAGGAGGCGCAACAGGAATGATCGGTGATCCTTCAGGGAAATCGAACGAGAGAAACCTTTTGGATGAAGATACTTTGAATCACTATGTGGATTGCCTTAAAAACCAACTCTCAAAATTTCTGAAATTTGATGGTGAAGG
This sequence comes from Chryseobacterium koreense CCUG 49689, assembly GCF_001045435.1. Lineage (GTDB taxonomy): Bacteria > Bacteroidota > Bacteroidia > Flavobacteriales > Weeksellaceae > Kaistella > Kaistella koreensis. The sequence continues at coordinate 231,298 of NZ_LFNG01000012.1, forward strand.
CGCAAATAAAGCCGAATTGGTCAATAATTACGACTGGATGAAGGAATTCTCATTTCTGGATTTCATTCGGGATATCGGCAAAAACATTACCGTGAACTACATGATGGCGAAGGATTCCGTGAAGAAAAGAATCACCGGAGAAGGCGGCGCAGAAGGGATGAGTTTCACTGAGTTTACCTACCAACTTTTGCAGGGCTATGATTTCCTTCATCTTTACCGGGAAAAAAATGTGAGACTTCAAATGGGCGGATCGGACCAATGGGGAAACATCACCACCGGAACCGAGCTCATCCGCAGAAAAGCGCAGGGTGAAGCTTTTGCACTTACCGTTCCACTCATCACCAAATCCGATGGCTCCAAATTCGGAAAATCCGAAAGTGGCGAAAATTACTGGCTGGATCCAAAAAGGACATCACCATACAAATTCTACCAATTCTGGGTAAATGCAACTGATGAAGATGCAGAGCGGTTCATCAAATTTTACACTTTCTTGGGAAAAGAAGAAATCGAAAACCTGATCGCAGAACACAAAACCGCACCACACGAAAGAAAACTCCAGAAGAAATTAGCGGAAGAAGTGACGGTTTGGGTCCACAATAGGGAAGAATTCGAAAAGGCAGTGAAAGCATCTGAAATCCTATTCGGAAGAAGTACTGCAGAAGATTTGGTGAACCTGGATGAGGCGACTTTCCTGGAAGTTTTTGAAGGGGTTCCGCAAAAAGAGATTTCCAAAAACGAATTGCTGGGTTCCAATGTGGTGGACCTGATCTCCGAAAAATCCGGATTTCTAAAATCAAAAGGTGAAGCAAGAAGGGAACTTCAACAGAATGCAATTTCCATTAACAAAGAAAAAGTAAACGAGACTTTTGAAGTCGGCGAAAAAGATCTGATTGATCACCAATTCCTCTTAATCCAAAAAGGGAAAAAGAACTACTTTATTGTGAAAGCAGTCTGAAGTGGGAAGATTGAATTACGATGCGGATCGTCATCAATATGAAAAACCAAAAGTGAAAAAAAGTGCTCTTGAATGATCGGGAAGCCAAGCAATATAAAGCCGGATTTGATTCCGGTTTTTTTTGTTTGGAACGTTCCCAACCATGTAAGTATTCAAAATAAATTATTAACCAAAAAGGATATTTTTTTTCAAATTCTACATTTCACTATCGATGCCGATATAAGAAAAAAAATAACCTCATTTTAAAAATAAATTAATCCGTATTTTTTAAATTCTCTGATTTTTTCTTCTACTTTGCTGTAGCATTATCAAAATATGAGTCAAATTTTTACTGTATTCTATTTAAAATGACTTAAAGTTAATTTAAATTTAATCATTTAAATTGCTAATTTTCAAATGTTAAATTCAATTATATTTAAAGTAAAACTTTACATGGTGAGATTCTTAAAAAAGATTGCCAGAATTGAAGTAGAAACCACGTTAAAGTTTAAAAATGATATAGATCCATTTGCTAATATAGCATAATTATTTAGAAAAAACTACAATATTTATGGCATTGATGTACTATACAATAATATTGATTTACAAAATATTTAGGTATTTTCTTTAATAATAGACAAAGGGAATTTTCAACCAAATTAACCGCTTTCCTCAGACTTTCTCATGATTTTGTGACCCGCAATTCTACATAGCGCAGCAAATCTAAACGACTCTAAAAATCCTTATCTTTGTTCAATGGATTTACAATACCTGGTTCGGGAACCCCAAAATATCACCTCGAAAACCCCGCTTTTAATTTTGCTTCATGGATATGGAAGTAATGAAGAAGATCTTTTTTCATTCGTCCCTACTCTACCCGAAGACTGGATCGTGATCAGTTTCCGGGCTCCACATTCTACCGCTTATGGTGGATTTTCTTGGTATGACATTGATCTGATGAATGAGGAAAACCGAATTGATCTGGACCAGGCGAAAGCCTCTGAAAAGGTGATCCTGGAAAACATCTTGAAAATCACCAACCATTACGGATTGACCGAAAACGAAACCCATCTTTGCGGGTTTTCACAAGGCGGAATATTGAGTTACGCATTGGCTCTAGAGAACCCCGATTTATTTTCGAAAGTTGCCTGCATGAGCTGTTATCCAGAAGAAAAATTGCTGGAAAACATCTCAAAAGACAAAAAGAAACTTGAAAAACTTCGCTTCTTCATTTCTCATGGATCGGAGGACGCGATAATTCCCTTGGATTGGGGAAGAAAAGCAGCAGAAATGCTTTATGATTTGGGTTGTTATTTCTCTTTCCGCGAATACATGAGCGGACACGGCGTGAACCAAAAAAACTATATGGATTTGATGGATTTTTTTAAGAGTTAGCACTCCGCCATGAACAAGCTCATTTCCATTTTCCTATTTTTTCTTTATTCTGGTCTTCAAAGTCAGGTGATTCTGGATATTACCTCGGTTCCAAAGGACACACCGGAAAATGCGAGAATCTTTGTTGCATCCTCGCTGAACAGCTGGAATCCGAATGACCCTAAATTTGAGCTAAAAAAGAATGAATGGGGAAATTATTCCATCGAGATCCCCGAAGGTTCAGGAAAAGCGGAATACAAATTCACGCGCGGAAGTTGGGAAACCGCAGAAGGAGACGAAAACGGAAACGGCCGTGAAAACAGGGTTTTTCATTTCAATGGGAAACCGCAAAGCCTTGACAACCAAATTCTTTCATGGGAAAAAACCCAACCGAAACGAAATACCGCTTCGGCCAATGTGAAGATCTTAAGCGAGAATTTTTGGATTCCACAACTTAAGACCTCCCGCAAAATCTGGATTTACCTCCCGGAAAATTATGCCACCACGAAGGAGAGCTATCCCGTAATTTACATGGAAGACGGGCAGAATCTTTTCAACGAATCGACGTCTTTTTCCGGTGAATGGAAAGTGGATGAAGCCATGGATTCCCTTTTTACAATGGGAAAACGAAACGCAATCATCGTAGGAATTGAAAATGGCGGACCGGAAAGGTTGAATGAATACTCCGCATGGAATAATGCAAAATATGGGGGCGGAAAAGGAGAACTGTATGCAGATTTCTTGGCAAACACTTTGAAACTCTTCATCGACAAAACTTACAGAACGCTTCCAAAGGCAAAAAATACCGGATTGATCGGCTCATCGATGGGCGGCCTGATTTCTTTCTACACCGGGATGAAATATCCGGATAAATTTGGTAAACTGGGAATTTTCAGTCCGAGTTTTTGGTTTGCCAGAAACGAATTAATGTGGTTTGTGGAGCAAAATTCCACCAAAATTAAAAAGACAAAATTTTATTTTCTTGCCGGGAAAAAGGAATCTCCCGAAATGGTCTCGGATGTGGAGGAAATGGTTCCGCTCTTGATCAAAAAGGGGGTTCCCGAAAAAAACATCCATACGAAGTTCGACGATTACGGCACTCATTCTGAAAGTTATTGGTCTAAGGAATTTCCGGCTGCATTTCTGTGGCTGTTTCCTTAAATTCAACCCGGAAAGACCACGGTCGAATTTTTCACTTCCTTGATCGAAAATGAGCTGTGTGTACTGGCGATGTGCTGCATGGAGGTGAGTTTAGTCACCATGAACTCCCGGTATTCCTCAATGCTTTCAAGGCATATTTTTAGGATGTAGTCATAATCACCGCTTACGTGGAAACATTCCAAAATTTCGGGAAATTTCACTATTTCCCGCTCGAAATTGGTGATATGTTCCTTGGTGTGCTGCAACAGTTTCACATGGCAGAGCACCACGAAATCGCGCTTCACCAGTTTTTTGTCCACCAGTGCGACATATTTCGAGATCAGCTTGTTCCTTTCCAATTTCTTGATTCTTTCAAAAACTGCGGTGACCGACATTTCTAGTTGGTCCGCCAACTCTTTTGTGGTCTTTTTGGAATCCTGCTGAAGCAAAATGAGTAATTTCTTATCCTTTTCGTCAATATTCATCAGAATAATATTTGGAAATTTTAGGCCAAATTTAGCCAATATAATTTTTAAATCTAACATTTACATATAAAAGCAATTCATTTTCGGAATAATTCATCAATCATTGTTTTAAAATTTAAAAATTTCCACATTTACGCTATATAAAAAAATCAAACAATGGAAACTTTTAATGCGGCAAACAATATTCAGGATTTGCAGTTTTTCGGAGAATTTGGCGGGGTAAACCCATCTATTTCAGACAGTTCTACTTACACATTTCTTTCTGCCAAAACAATGTTCGACACTTTTGAAGGAAATACGGACGGTTGTTATCTTTATTCCAGACATTCTTCGCCCAGCAACCTTTATCTTGCGAAAGCACTCGCCAGTTTAGAAGGAACTGAAGGAGCGAATGTGACCGCTTCGGGAATGGGTGCGATTACTTCCAGTCTCCTGCAACTCTGCAAAAGCGGAGACCATATTGTTTCGAGCAGAACTATTTATGGCGGAACTTATGCCTTTATGAAAAATTTCTTGCCGGATTTCAAAATACAAACCTCATTTGTGGACATCACCAATCTGGAAAAAGTGGAAGCGGCCATCAACGAAAACACCAAGGTCATTTATTGCGAATCAGTAAGTAATCCCCTTTTGGAAGTTGCAGATATAGAAGCGCTTTCGCAAATATGCAAAAAGCATCATTTGAAATTGATTGTGGACAATACCTTTTCGCCGCTCTCCATTTCACCGCAATTGCTGGGAGCAGATATTACGATACACAGTTTGACGAAATTCATCAATGGAAGCAGCGATTCGGTAGGTGGAGTTATTTGTGCTGACCAGCAATTCATCGATGATTTGAAAAGTGTAAATACCGGAGCCTGCATGCTGCTTGGACCGACCATGGATAGTCTGCGCGCATCAAGCATTCTGAAGAATTTGCGGACTTTGCATATCCGAATGAAGAAACACAGTGAGAACGCTATGTTCCTGGCAGAAAAATTCGAAAAAGACGGACTGATCGTGAAATATCCCGGATTGAAAAGCCACAAAAATCACGAGCTTTACAAACGAATCATGCACGCCGAATACGGATTTGGCGGCTTGCTGACTTTGGATGTGAAAACGGTGGAAAAAGCCAATGAACTGATGGAGTTGATGCAAAATGAAAATTTGGGTTATCTGGCAGTGAGTTTGGGATTCTATAAAACTTTATTTTCCGCCTCGGGAAGTTCCACTTCCTCTGAAATCCCGGAAGAGGAAAGAATGGAAATGGGTCTTTCTGATGGACTGATTCGTTTCTCCATTGGTCTGGACCACGATATCGAGAGGACTTACGAAAAGATGAAATGGTGTATGAAGAAAGTGGGGTTGATTTAAAACCGACCATAAACGCTACCAAAAAAATTCCCGCCTGAAAAATATTCCGGCGGGATTTTTTTTATATGACTGAAAATTTAACGAAAAATATAGCTTAATCCAACACTTAAAACCTGTTCAGATTTGCCTTTTGCAATATTAGGATCCGATCCTGGTTCACTCATCAATCCTTTGTAGGTATTGCTTAGACCAATATCATAACGCGCGGTGAGTTCCAATTGACGCTTTAGGGAATACCCTAAACCCAGACTCACGGCAAAGTTCAGACTTGCCGCTTTTCCGTTAACTCCTGGATATTCAGGTAATTGATCCACCGCATAATACGGTTTACTTGGATCCGTCACCTTCTGATCAATCAGGATATTGAATTTCGGACCGGCAATCGCAAAAAATTCTGATTCTGCTTCTGACAAATATGCTTTGAAGTAAATCGGAACGCTGATGTAATTGTTGGCATACACCGCATCATAACCTTTACTTGATTGGGCATTTTTGTCTTTTCCGGTTTCTCCCGCACCCCAATACTCCACCTCCGGTTGCAAATAAAACTGATCATTTTGGCCAATTGGAATCTGCGCCAAAGCACCTGCATAAAAAGAGTAACGTGGTCCGCTGGGATTATGCGCATTACTAATTCTGGAATAAGTGGCACCTGCCGTTAATCCAAATCGGGTATTTTTCACATCAATTTGTGCAAATAGGCAAACTGACGCAAAAAGCCAAGAACCCACTAATATTTTTTTCATGATGTTGTGTTTTTTGTTTTTATCAGCCAAGAACTTTGGCCACAGTAGAACCGATCTCAGCGGGTGAATCCACCACATTGATTCCGTTTTCTCTCATGATGGCCATTTTTGCCTGTGCGGTATCTTCAGCCCCACCTACGATTGCACCGGCGTGTCCCATGGTTCTTCCTTTCGGTGCGGTTTGTCCGGCGATGAATCCGACAACAGGTTTTTTGGAACCGCTTGCTTTGTACCATCTTGCAGCTTCAGCTTCCAGATTTCCACCGATTTCGCCGATCATCACTACTGCTTCTGTTTCAGGATCGTTGATGAAGAGTTCCAAAGCTTCTTTTGTAGTAGTTCCGATGATGGGGTCACCTCCGATTCCGATCGCGGTTGAAACACCGTAACCTGCTTTCACTACTTGGTCTGCAGCTTCGTAAGTTAATGTTCCGGATTTGGAAACGATACCCACTTTTCCTTTTTTGAAAACAAATCCGGGCATAATTCCGATTTTTGCTTCGTCTGAAGTGATGATTCCCGGACAGTTTGGTCCGATCAGTCGGCAATCTCTGTCAGCAATATAAGATTTCACTTTCACCATGTCTTCCACCGGAATTCCTTCGGTGATGGCAACGATTACTTTGATTCCTGCTTCCGCCGCTTCCATAATTGCATCTGCAGCAAATGCAGGTGGCACAAAAATAATAGAAACATTTGCTCCGGCTTTTTCTACCGCATCTGCAACCGTGTTGAAAACCGGTTTTCCTAAATGCTCGGAACCGCCTTTTCCTGGAGTAACCCCACCTACCACATTGGTTCCATACTCGATCATCTGACCTGCATGGAAAGTTCCCTCATTCCCTGTAAAACCCTGTACGATTACTTTTGAATCTTTGTTTACTAATACTGACATTTTTTATTTTTTATGTTTATTTTTTTATTTAAATACGTACAAAAATACTTAATAAAATTCGAAATCCTGCGAGTCTTGCGGTCTATTTCAAATTTTTTAGCTTCACTTCCTTGCGCAGATAATCCCGGAATTCTTCCGCGATGGGCCCAAAGTAGGTTCCTTTTTTCAAGTCACGGTTTACTCCGCATTTTGCCAAAAGCACGGTGCCGCTTTCAATTCGAATTCCTGAAGCCATGCCGACCTGCCCCCAAATGGTGACCTCGTCCTCAATCACACAGCAACCCGCAATTCCGGTTTGCGAGGCGATCAGACATTTTTTTCCGATTACGGTATCGTGGCCTATCTGGATTTGATTGTCCAAAACAGAACCTTCACCAATAACTGTAGCATCCGTGACTCCGCGGTCAATGGTACATCCGTTACCGATTTCCACATTATTTTCAATGACCACATTTCCAACTGAAATCAGCCGGTCAAAATTTCCATTCAGTTTTCGGTAATAAAACGCGTCTCCGCCCAAAACCGTGTTGGATTGAATGATGACGTTGTCGCCAATGACGGTTCGGTCACCAATGACCACATTTGGAAAAATGTGGCAGTTTTCTCCAATTCTCACGTCATTTCCAATGACTGCGGAAGGATGGATCTTCGTTCCGTCACCGATTTCCACATCATGAAGTTCTTCTGTGAAATTGTAGATTCTGGTGAAATGGGTATTGATTTTGTTAAAATCCCTAAACGGATCATCTGAAACCAGCAATGCTTTTCCATCCGGGCAATCCACTTCTTTGTCAATGAGAATAATGGTTGCGGGAGAATTCAGTGCTTTTTCGTAATATTTTGGGTGATTCACAAAAACGATTTCACCCGGTTTCACCATGTGGATTTCATTGGTTCCAAGAACTTGAAAATTCGCGTCACCAATCATTTTAGCCCCGATTAATTCAGCAATCGTTTGGAGGGTCTGAGGATTTTTGAAAGTCATTATTGATGGAGAAGACTTATTCTAGATTCGTATTTCGCAAATTACTTCACTCTTTCCAAATAAGATCCGTCTTCGGTGTTGATTTTAATCTTATCTCCCGGCTCGATGAACAGCGGAACCATCACTCTGGCTCCGGTTTCCACGATCGCGTTTTTCAAAGCGTTGGTCGCGGTGTTTCCTTTTACTCCGGGATCGGCTTCGATGACATCCAAATAAACGGTTGGCGGAATTTCTGCTGAAAGAGGTGTTTCATCAGCTTCTTTCAAAATAATGGTCACTTCTTCACCCGCTTTCATGAATTGGGAATTCTCAATCATTTCTTTGTTCAGATAGATTTGGGAGAAATCGTCATTATTCATAAAGTGGAATCCATTGTCGTCTTCATAAAGGTACTGGAACTTTCTGGTGATTACTTTTACCTCGTCAATTTTGTGACCAGCAGAAAAAGTATTGTCGATTACTTTTCCGTTGGTTACCGATTTCAGTTTAGTTCTCACGAAAGCTGGACCTTTGCCCGGTTTCACGTGTAAAAATTCGATTACTTTGAAGATATCGTTGCTGTATTCAATGCAAAGTCCCTTTTTGATATCGTTGCTTGTTGCCATCTAAAAAATTAAGTTAGTGTTTATTTTCGTTATTGTAAATTTAAAATATTTAATATCAGATGCTTATGAATCTTTTCCGGTTCCGTAACCCTTCACGATTCCTCTTGGTGAGTTTCTGATGAATTCTAGGATTTCGTCTCTTTCTGCTGTTGGGAGCATTTCCTTTTCAATAAAAGCAGAAGCTTGCGAAACGTTCATTTTCATTTGGAAGATTGCGCGGTAAATTTTTTGGATTTCAAAGATTTTATCGTTGGTAAAACCTCTTCTTCTCAACCCAACAGAATTAATTCCGGCGTAAGACATGGGCTCTCTTGCTACCTTCACATAAGGTGGGATGTCTTTTCTCACCAAAGTTCCACCGGAAATCATCACGTGTTTCCCGATTTTTCCGAACTGGTGAACCGCTGAAAGTCCGCCCATTACGGTGTGGTCACCGATTTCCACATGACCTGCGATTCCGCAGCCATTCACGATGATCACGTTGTTCCCGATGACGCAGTCGTGCGCAATATGGGAAGTCGCCATGATGAGGCAGTCTTTTCCAAGTTTGGTATAGCCGAGTGCTTTTGTTCCCCTGTTCACCGTGACACATTCTCTGATGGTAGTTCCATCACCGATAATCACCTGCGTATCTTCGCCATCAAATTTCAGATCCTGGGGAATCGCGGAAATAACTGTTCCCGGAAAAATACGGCAATTTCTACCGATTCTGGCCCCGTCCATGATGGTCACATTAGGTCCTATCCACGTTCCTTCACCGATTTCCACATCACCTGCAATGGTAGTAAAAGGTTCTACGATGACGTTTTTCTTGATTTTTGCACGTTTGTCAACGGCAGCTAATTGATGTACCATTTAGTCTGGATTATTTTTTGCAACTTGCGCCATCAATTCAGCTTCTACCACTACACTGTCACCAACATATCCAAATCCCTGCATGTGTACAATCCCTCTCCTGATGGGAGTTATGAGTTCTATTTTGAAAACCATGGTATCTCCTGGAACCACTTTTTTCTTGAATTTCACTTTATCGATTTTGATGAAATAAGTGGAATAATTTTCCGGATCGGGAACACTTGCCAACACCAAAATTCCACCGGTTTGCGCCAATGCTTCCACCTGCAGAACTCCCGGCATCACAGGTTCTTTCGGGAAATGCCCCACGAAGAATGGCTCGTTCATGGTCACATTCTTTAACCCAACCACGTGGGAATCCGATAATTCCAATACCTTATCGATCAATAAAAACGGAGGTCGATGCGGCATCAATCTCATGATTCCATTGATGTCGAAAACCGGCTCTTTATGGATGTCTATATCCGGGACATTTTTTTTCTTTTGCAATTTCCACTGTCTGTTTAATTTTTTTGCAAACTGGGTATTCACGAAATGCCCTGGTTTGTTTGCGATGACTTTACCTTTTAGTTTCACGCCGACCAAAGCCAAATCTCCGATCACATCCAATAATTTGTGTCGGGCGGCTTCATTTGGATAATTGAGATTTAGATTGTCTAAAATTCCATTCGGACGAATTGAAACCTCCTCTTTATTGAAGGCTTTTTTGAGTTTTTCCGCGGTTTCCGGAGTCAGTTCCTTGTCCACATAAACGATGGCGTTTGAAATATCTCCCCCTTTAATCAAACCTGCATCCAGAAGCATTTCCAGCTCGTGAAGGAAGCTGAAAGTTCTTGCCGAAGAAATCTCCTCCTTAAACTCTGAGATGTCTTTCATGGTAGCATTCTGAGTTCCCAACACTTTAGTGCCGAAATCAACCATGGTGGTCACTTCATAAGTATCGGAAGGAATGATGGTAATTTCCGAACCGGTTGATGGCTCGACATAATTCAAAACCTCCCGGATTACCAAGTATTCTCGGTTTGCATTCTGCTCTACAATTCCGGCTTTTTCGATGGCTTCCACAAAAAATATCGAGGAACCATCCATAATCGGCGGCTCCGCGCTATTAAGTTCCAGAATGGCATTGTCCACATCACATCCTACCAGTGCTGCCAAGACATGTTCGCAGGTATGGATTTTCACACCCAGTTTTTCCAGAGTTGTTCCTCGTTCGGTGGTGGTCACATAATTCACGTCTGCTTCCACATGTGGAGTTCCTTCCAAATCGGTTCTCACAAACACAAAACCGGTATTTTCTTTGGCCGGCTTTATGGTGAGCGTGACTTCATGACCTGTATGAAGACCAATTCCGCAAAGTGAAACTTCTTCTTTTAATGTTTTTTGTTTATCACTCACTAGTTTAATCTTTTGAGTTATTTTCAAGTTCTTTTATTCGTGCTGCCATTTCATTCATCTTCGACACAATTTCGGTGAAATTTCTAAAATGGACATAATTTCTTCGGTAATCGCTGGCGCTGATCGCAGGTGAACCATAAAGGATATCGCCATCTTTTGTGCTGCTGTTCACTCCACTTTGGGCCTGGATTTTCACTTGGTTTCCAATTTGGATGTGGCCCACAATTCCGGCTTGCCCGCCGATCATGTTCCAATCGCCGATGACAGTGGAACCAGCGATTCCTGCTTGTGCGGCGATCACGTTGTTTGTTCCGATTTTCACGTTGTGGGCAATTTGGATCAGATTGTCTATTTTCGTTCCTTTTCCGATAATGGTGGAACCGATCGTTCCTCGGTCAATACTGCAGTTGGAACCAATTTCCACGTTATCTTCCACCACCACGTTTCCTAGTTGGGGGATTTTTTGGTATCCTTCTTTGGTGAGTTGGAAACCAAAACCATCCGAGCCGATGACGGTGTTGGAATGGATGATGCAATTATCGCCGATAACGCAGTAGTCATAAATTCTAACCCCGCTGTAAAGCACACAGTTTTTGCCGATCTTCACATTTTTGCCGATATAGACGTGGGGATAAATTTGGGTCTCGTCGCCGATTTTCACTTTTTCAGAAACACAGGTGAATGCGCCTACATAAACATTTTCACCAACCACAGAAGTTTCGTGAAAAACTGCTCCGTCTTCGATCCCACTTTTTCTACCCTGCATTTCTTTGTAAAGATTCATCAAAATCTGAAATGACAAATAGGCATCTTCCACCACTATGATGGTTTTTGAGTAGTCTTTTTTGGTCAAAAGTTTTTCTGAAACAATCAGCACCGAACACTTCGAGGACTCTATAAAGTCTGCAAATCTTTCCTGCGCAACGAAAGAAAGATGGCCGTTTTCCCCACTTTCGATTGGCGAAACACCTGTAATCACGGCATTTTCATCACCAATAATTTTTCCGTTGACAAAACTTGCAATCTGAGAAGCTGTAAATTCCATATCCTGCAAAGATAAGAAATTATGAAATACACGCTAAATTTTTACGAATTTTAAGATTCAAATTTCCCTTGGAAAAGACAAGATATATTTCGTATTCATTTGACTGATGGATGAAGAAAGAATCTGGTTCTCAGAATTTTCCAGCGTGATTTTCAGTCCGTTTTTTTGAAGGAGGTAAATGGGCTGCTTTTCGGAATTGTACGGAAGCAGACTTCTGGAGATTTCGTCCACCAATTCGGCACCATTTTCAATATGGAACTTTTCGTTCGTTTTCGTTATTTTTTCCTTAATAAAATCTGGTTCAAATGGTTTGGATGAAATGATGGTTTTGGGCAAATTTCTCTGAATCACACATTTGCACAGGTAAGAGAGCACAAAATCCTCGTTGGTGGTCCAGAATTTCATCGCCTGAATCACATCGTTATCGTCCAGTTCCGTGAATCGCTGAATATCTTCGCCGGTTGCTTTTTCAAAGTGATTTCTATGCAGAAAATATTTCAGGTTCTCTGATGCGGGCAATTCTTTCCCTTCGGAAACCAGCTCTTTCGCCCGTTTCAGGATTTTAACCAAAAGATGTTCCGCCAATGCCGATGTTTTGTGGTAATAAACCTGCCAATACATGAACATTCGCGCCGTGAGGTAATTTTCGATGGAATAAATTCCCTTCGCATCGATCACCAGTTCCTCATCGGAAACATTCATCATGGAAATAATCCGCTGGGTATTGATATTTCCTTCGGAAACCCCGCTGAAAAAGCTGTCCCGCCGCAAATAATCCAACCGGTCCACATCCAGTTGTGATGAAATTAGCTGGTTGAAAAACTTCCTATGGTATTTTCCCTGAAACATTTCCAGCGCCATTGAAAGTTCACCACCGAATTGCTCATTCATTTTATTCATCAGCAAAAGTGACAATTTTTCATGGTGCCAATCATCCATCAGCATATTTTCCAGCGCATGGGAGAAAGGACCGTGTCCAATATCGTGGAGTAAAATGGCCAGCATCGCAGATTTTTCTTCCTCTTTCGAAATCGTTATTCCTTTTAATTTTAAAGTTTCCAACGCCGTAAACATCAGATGCATCGCACCTAAAGCATGATGGAATCTGGTGTGTGTGGCACCGGGGAAAATCAAATTCAGCAAACCGGTTTGGGAAATCCGCCTTAATCTTTGAAAATAGGGATGCTCGATGACATCAAAAATAATTTCATGCGGCAAATTGATGAATCCGTGAACAGGATCGTTGATGATTTTGAATTTGTTAGTCAACATCGAGGAGTATTTTGGTTCCATTGCGGCCATTGATGCAGCAGTCACCATTAGACGCACAAAGTTAAGTTTTCTTTTTATTCCACGGACTATTTGGCAATTTAAACGGTTGTTTTAAAATTAACCAAATTTTAACGTCCTATTAAAGAAATCTTGGCAAAGTTTGGTTGTATTTTTGATGCACCTATAAGCTGGATAAAATTCTCCAACTTACAATTAAAACAAAGAAATATATGGCAAAACTGATTTGGATAGATGATGAAGTAGATTTACTAAAACCCCATATCGTATTTTTAGAAAGCAAAGGCTATGACATAACTCCCATAAACAATGTCAATGAGGCATTGGAAATGATTGAGAAAGAAAATTACCAATTGGCTTTGCTGGATGAAAATATGCCGGGAATAAGCGGTTTGGAAGCGATTCCCATGATTAAAAATATAGATTCCGCCATCAAAATTGTGATGGTGACCAAGAATGAGGAGGAGCAAATCATGGAACAGGCGATCGGTTCCCAAATCGCAGACTACATCCTGAAACCCGTGAATCCAAACCAGGTTCTGCTTTCGCTCAAGAAAAACCTGCAGGAAGAATCTTTGGTGGAACAGAAAACGATTTTGGAATATCAGCAGGAATTCCGGAACCTTTCCATGGAACTTTCTTATCTGAAAACCTACCAGGATTGGGCGGAATATTACAAGAAAATCCTGAACTGGGAAATTAAATTCGACAAAGTTTCCGACAATGAATTTGCGGATTTGCTGCAGTCTCAAAAGGAAGAAGCGAACATCCAGTTTGCCAAATTTATCGAGAGAAATTACGAGGATTGGCTGCATGGCGGCGACAAGCCGATGATGAGCCACACCTTATTCAAAGATAAGGTGAAAGCAGAAGTAGAAAAAGATAAAGTACTCCTATTAATGGTGGACAATCTGCGGTATGACCAGTGGAAAGTCATCGAACCGCTTTTCACCAAATATTACAACAAGACTTCGGAAGATTACTATTTTTCGATCTTGCCCACTGCGACACAATATGCTAGAAACTCATTTTTTGCCGGACTGCTTCCGTCTGAAATCGAAAAAAGATTTCCGCAGTATTGGTTTAATGACAATGAGGAAGGCAACAAAAATGAGCATGAAAGGGATTTCTTGGAGGACCAGATGAAGCGTTTGGGACTTTCAGCGAAATCAATGAAATACCTGAAAATCCTGAATGCCGATTTTGAAAGAAAAATCTTCGACGATTTCAACCAGCACAAGCACAATGATTTGCTGGTCATCGTTTACAATTTTATCGATATCCTTTCCCATGCGAAAACCGACAATGTGATTGTGAACCAGTTGATTCGGGATGACAAGACTTTCCGCTCGCTGACTTATAATTGGTTTGAAAATTCATCTTTAATGAAAATCATCAAGGCAGCGGCTGAAAATGGCTTCAAACTCATTATTACTACCGACCACGGAACAATCTATGTGAAAAAACCGAGCAAAGTAGTGGGCGACCGGGAAACCTCCACCAATATCCGGTACAAAACGGGACGAAGTTTGACCTACGAAAACAATGATGTTTGGGCAATTTCTAATCCTGAGAAACTGTTTTTACCGAAGGGAAATCTGAGTTCGAAATATATTTTCGCAAAAAACAACATCTTCTTGGCCTATCCGAAAAATTATAACCACTTCGTGAATTATTATAGGGACACTTATCAGCACGGCGGAATTTCATTGGAAGAATGCATAATTCCGATCAGCATTTTGGAGCCCAAATAGTTTTTTTTTCATAGTTTATTTGATTTGGGTTCTTGGGGCGGAAAATACCACTGTTTTTTCCGCCCTTTTTTGTGGCCTTGCTAATTTTATGCCATCACCGAAATTAGGCGTTATAAAAAACCATTAGTTTTAGTTCTTAAAATCCTGATGCGTAGCGTTTAAGGAAATCGAGGCATGAAATTCGAGTTGTTCTTTACTATTAAGAAGACCTTAAAAAAAATAGTCCATCCTGTGCTACAGCACATTTGCGATGAAGGCGAATTTTGAAAAATCCAACGACAGATTAAAACTAAAAATTGACCTTACCGAAAAACGCCAAAAATGGGTCGCCGGACTTTGGGATTCACCAAATGAATTGGCCCCGAAAATCCCTTTCTTTTAATCCGGTTTAAAAATATCCTGCAGCCTGTTTCTCACCCATTAGTCAGGATGCGCTGTTTTGGGTAATTCCCTTTCGATCGGTCGGCTATTTTCCGGTCTGTTTTCGGGTCCATCACCGTCTTTATCTGATTTCCCCACTCTTCATTGATCATGCGGCTGACACGGGTTTTGCCTTAAGAGAACACTTCTATACTGCCTATTTAGCATACTATATCCATACTATATCTATACTGTATTCATGCTGTATCTTATAATGTACTATCTTTGGATAATACTTAAACCTATTTGATATGGCAGAACTTCAAGGTATTCTTAAATTTACAGGAAAGCTGGATGGGCTTTCTTTTTATAAAATGGGCGGCAAGATCATCGTGAGAAAGCCGGGTGGTTTTGACGGTGAGAAAATCCGGAAGGAGGAAAAGTATGCCAATGTGCGGAAAAACGCCTCCGAATTTGGGCGGTGTTCCAGTTTTGGCGGGAAACTGCGGCGGGCGCTTCAGCCTTTTGCAAAGGAGCTCCATGATCCGATTCTTCATGGGCGAATGGCGAAGATGCTGCACGAAATCATGAAGCTGGACCGGGAATCCGCCAAAGGGGAACGCAGCGTATCAAAGGGGCTGCAGCACCCGGAAAGCGGCACGGTTCTTAAAAGCTTTTTATGGAACGCGTCTGACGGGGAAAGGTGTCGGTATTCTTTTGCGGAACGGAAGCTGTTTTTTGACCGTCTGCCGGAGGAAAGTGCGAAAGCGGAAGTCACGCTGCGGTTTGTTGATTGTGATGAAACACAAAATTCTTTGCGCTTTTTTGATGTCGTTTTTGAGGTCTCACTACCCTGTTCTGAGTTTTTTATTCCTGAGGATGAACGATTTGAAACGGTTGGTGACGGTTGGTTAAAATTTGCGTTGATCCGTTTTTTTGATGGGGATGGGTATTTGATGACGGGGAAAACGGCGGTGGTTTTGGGGTAGGATTTTCTGGGGATTATTTCTTTTTTTTGGAAGATCGCTGATTGATTTGCTGGGAAGTGAAGACATTTTGGAGTGTGGTGGAATATTAAAGAATTCAAGCCCATACTATTAAGAGGTTCACATGTGTGTTCATGGTGAATAAAAATCTTTTAGAGCATTGCATGTAAATAATTTGCGGTGTTGTGTAAGCCAATTTTTCTCATTGTTTCCAACACCTCATAATCGTCCATTGCGGGATTTTTACGGTTGAGTACCATTTCCCGAAATGCTTTAACGGCAATTTCAGGATTGAGATCTATAATCTCCGTCAAAAAATCGTCTGCGCTTTGTGCGGTCAGTCCGAAAGTTGCAATGTATTCCTGTGGAAAATCTTTCAGATTATTAGTAACAATGACGTTGGCGTTGGATTTTATTGCGGCGGCGAGCGCATGTCGGTCATCAGGATCGGGAAGTTCCAGCATTTCAACCAAGGATTCATAATTTCGGACCAACGCATCGGGAAACGCCTTATTTGCATTTCCTATTCTTCTCTGGATTTCTTCTTCACTCTTCCCTTTTCTCATGAGCACAACTTTCCATTCTTCACAAATATTCCCGCTCCATTTGGGTGTATAAAGATCATAATAAGCCATCCAGAACAGGAGATCCCGTATGACGATCGGATACATGACATTGGTATCCAAGACAGCTTTGAATTTTACGCTATGTATCATACAATCCGTCTTCTTCGTCGGTTTGCATTATTTCGATGATGTGCTTTCTTTGTTCATCCTTCATTTTTTGGCGGTACGTCATTACATCTTCGAACATGATGCGGCGGTGCTTTCCAACTTTTACAAAATCGATTGCTCCTTCTTCCAAAAGTTTAATTAAATGTGGGCGTGAACAGCCTAAAATTTCCGCCGCTTTTTGGGTGGTAACCTCTGTGGCTACCGGAACCAGGGAAATTGGATTTCCTTCGCTCATCGATTTTAGAATATCTCCCAAAAGTTTCAATGCGCGGGACGGAATGATGATTTTAGCCTTTGTTTCTTCAATTTCTATCTCTGTATCATCACCGCTAATTTGCTGTAAAGCAGCAGCCAGAGCAGTATATGACTGTATTGCAGTTTTTTGTTCGGCTTTGGTGGGTTTTTTTATGTTTTGTAAAGTTTCCATTGTCAACTATTTCAGATTGTTATCCGAACAAATATAAACAAAATATATGCAATAAACGAAACAAACGAAATAAAATTTATTAGATTTTAACCATTACAAAAAAAATCTCCTTCGCGTTAATGATCCAAATGATGAAAAGTTTGCAACTGTAGATGATCGTTGGTTAAAACCTGCTGAACGCTTCTCACCGAATAAGCATGGCCATATTGACCTTCAAAGAGGTATTCTTTTGGTTTGTATTCTTTATAATAACTTCTTAAAAGTTCTAAAACAGCGTGCGGCAAGTTGGTATATCGGTCTTTTTTTCCTTTGGCTCCAGCAATTAGAACGAGCATATCTTCAGAATTGATGTGTGAGATTTTAAGGTTCACAATTTCAGAGACCCTTAAACCCATTCCGTAAGAAAGTTGTAGCATTAAGAGGTGTTTAGCATTTTCAGTTTGTTCAAAAATTTTTTTGATCTCTGTTTTGGTAAGCATCTTGGGAAGAAGTTTTGGTGTTTTAGGACGGGGGATGTCGAAAATCTTGGGAAGAAGTTTTGGTGTTTTAGGACGGGGGATGTCGAAAAACATTTTTTCTCTATGCAATACTTTTTCGAAATAAAATTTTATGGCATTAATCCTGCTGTTGAGGTGGTTTTCTTTTATATTTTCTTTTTTAACACAATAGAGAAAATAATCTTTAAGCCTTTCTTGAGAAAGTTCATTTACGGAATAACGATTAAGAGTTCTCAACAAATGAGCAAACTCTGCCGTATATGTTCTGATGGTATTGTTGCTGTAAGCTTTCAAATACAGCTGATTGATGTATTTTACAAATGCCTCCTGGTTCACTGGAGCTATATTTACCAGAAGATCGGTGCCAATTTCTCTGTGATTAATCTGCAAAGCAGAGCGTACAGAAGGTAAATCCGGCAGATACCA
>NZ_LFNG01000013.1 GCF_001045435.1 Chryseobacterium koreense CCUG 49689
CTCTTAATCAGTCCGCCGTGGCGGACAAAACTTTGCCCCTTAAAAATAGGAGCAGTAAAAAAAAACTTTGCGTGATAAACAAAAATCATGGCCTGCAATTGCATTAGAAAGTCTTTTTTCCGGAACTGACTTTGAATAATTCCCCTAAACTTCTTTCACCGAAATTATCTTCACCGGACAAGCCTTCGCCGCCTTTTCGCAGGAATCCAGTGCTTCATGATTTGGGATTTTCAAGGTGTGAAATCCCTTTTTATCAGTAGCTTTTAACAAGACCGACTTGCCGTCCTTTTTAGACATCCGGAAATATTCGGGCGCAAATTCCGCACAGTAATTGCAGCCGATGCATTTGTCACGCTGAAGAGTTACGATGACCATCAGTTGTTTTCCACCACTTTATACAGTTTATCGCTCGGTCTCACCCGGAAACCGGTTTTGAAGGTGATCACATCAGCTTTAGTTGCCGTTTCCGCTTCGGGTTTTTGGTCCACCAGCATCGATTCTACCACCATTTCCCTGGAACCGGTTGTAGGACCTTGGATCAAAACTTTGTCGCCCACATTCAGATCGTAGGCTTCAATGAGGAATTCGGCGATATTTGATTTGGGGTAAAAATGCCGTCCTTTTCCGATATAGACTTTTTTCTGAGTTGCAGCAGAACCATTTGTCGAAGACCATTCTCCCAATTCCTGCCCCAGATAATAGCCACTCCAGAAACCTCTGTTGTAAACGGTTTCCAGCTGTTTCATCCATTCGTCAACTTTTTCCTGACTGAAAGTTCCATCCGCAATCGCATCTATTGCTTCGCGGTAACATTTCGTCACCGTCGCCACATATTCCGGAGCCCTTCCTCTTCCTTCGATTTTCAAGACTTTCACGCCTGCGCCCACGATCTGGTCTAGAAATCCTATGGTACACAAATCTTTTGGCGACATCATGTATTCGTTTTCGAGCTCAATTTCGAAACCGGTTTCCTGGTCGATGACGGTATATTTTTTACGGCAATTCTGCTTGCAAGCCCCTCTGTTGGCAGAAGAATTGTGCGCATGTAAACTCAAATAACATTTCCCGGAAACAGCCATACACAAAGCGCCGTGCCCAAAAATTTCGACTTCCACCAAATTTCCGGAAGGTCCGCGAACGTCATCTTTTACGATCTGATCGCAGATTTTTTTGATCTGGGTAATCGAAAGCTCACGGCTCATCACCATGGTATCCGCGAAAAGCGCATAGAATTTTACGGTTTCGATGTTGGTGATATTGATCTGGGTGGAAATATGGACTTCCATCCCGATTTGCCGCGCATAGGAAATCACCGCCTGATCCATTGCAATTACCGCGGTTAAATTGGCGGCTTTGGCTTTATCTAAAAGGGTTTTAATGATCGACAGGTCGTGATCGTAAACAATGGTATTTAAAGTAAGATAAGTTCGTACGCCTTTTTCAGCACATCTTCTGGAGATTTCAGGCAAATCATCGATCGTGAAATTCATGGAAGCTCTTGCCCGCATATTGAGCTGTTCAACTCCGAAATAAATGGAATCAGCACCGTTATCCAAAGCTGCCTGCATGGCTGTGAAGTCGCCTGCCGGTGACATCAGTTCTATTTTTCCGCTTTTTGTCATGATGCTAAAATTTTATAAAGTTTATCGGACAAACGGACTCTGAACGGAACCGGAAAAGTGATCTGGTCTCCGGCTTTGGCTGTTTCACATGGATTTCCATTGGCGAAAATTTCTGTCAATGTAATTTCCTGCTCGCCAGTTGTCGGTCCGGAAATCAAAACTTTATCACCTACTGTAAGCTCACCGTTTTCCAGCAGGAACTGGGCAATTTTGGATTGGGTGAAATAATGTTCGGCTTTGCCAAGTAAAGTTTTTTTTGTGGCAATTTTCTGGCGGATATTTTTGTTTTCAGCTTTTGCCAAAGGTTTATTCGGAAGTTCTCCGGAGTTTTTAAATTTCAAGGCCGGAGACTTTCCTTTTCTGAAAATTTTGTTTCCCACCTGAACTCCTTTTCTGAGCTCCACCTGTTCTTCTAAAGGCAAATGAATAATATGCTGACATTCTTCGGAACAGCAGTTTTCCATGGCAGCTTTACATTCATCACACTGAATAAAAAGTAAGTGACAGCCGTCATTCGCACAGTTTGTATGGTTATCGCAAGGTTTTCCGCACTGGTGACACTGCGAAACGATATCGTCGGTAATCCGCTCACCCAAACGGTGATCGAACACGAAATTTTTACCGATAAATTTACTTTCAATGTTTTCTTCCCTGATCTGGCGGGTATATTCAATGATACCGCCTTCAAGCTGATACACGTTTTTGAAACCCTGATGTTTGAAGTAAGCGCTGGCTTTTTCACAACGGATTCCGCCTGTACAGTACATCAAAAGATTTTTGTCTTCCTTGAAATCCTGTAACTTTTCATTGATAATCGGCAAGCTCTCTCTGAAAGTTTCCACATCTGGCGTAATTGCTCCTTCGAAATGCCCGACTTCACTTTCGTAATGATTTCTGAAATCCACAACTATCGTGTTTGGATCTTCGAGTAAGGTATTGAATTCTTTGGCTTTTAAGTGGATTCCTTTATTGGTTACATCGAAAGTTTCGTCATTTAAACCGTCTGCAACAATTTTATTTCGGACTTTAATCGTGAGTTTTAAGAAAGAATGATCATCATGCTCCACAGCTTCATTCAAGCGGATGCCTTTCATGAAATCGTAAACCTCCAGCGTTTCGCGGAAAGCTTCGAGGTTTTCTTCGGGAATACTCATCTGAGCATTAATCCCTTCATGGGCCACGTAAATTCTACCTAATGCATCGAGTGCGTTCCAGGCTATGAATAATTCGTCGCGAAATTTTTTGGGGTCTGAGATTTTGGCGTACGCATAGAAAGACAAAGTAAGGCGCTGCTTACCGGCTTGATCAATTAACTGAGCTCTTTCTT
This sequence comes from Chryseobacterium koreense CCUG 49689, assembly GCF_001045435.1. GTDB lineage: Bacteria > Bacteroidota > Bacteroidia > Flavobacteriales > Weeksellaceae > Kaistella > Kaistella koreensis. Next base: position 2,950 of record NZ_LFNG01000013.1, read on the forward strand.
CTGCGCTTAAGGTGTTGTACAGTTGCATGCTATAAACGGTTTAAGTGAGAAAATTGTGGCTGCAAAGTTACGGATTTCAGACCAAATTATCTGAGTTATTTTTTTGGGCAGCTTTATCCGCCCTCCGTTCCCGCTTTTTTTGTTCCGCTGTGCTCCACAAAAAAGAGCTCCACTCAGGTCGGGCTGCAATTCGAGAATCACACCACGTCGGGCGGCAATTTATAAATTTTGGTAAATGTATTTCAAAATATTCCGATCCATATCAGTAAAAGGAACTTTTCTCCGAGCCATTGCTTTTTCCGCCACCTCGTAGGCTTTTTCAAGTTTAAATTTTTCATCACCTTTCATTCCGCCCCAAGAAAAATTCTCAATGAGGTTCGGTGGGAAACCGCTTTTGAAGATATTGGCGGCAACTCCCACCACGGTTCCGGTATTCAACTGAGTGTTGATCGCGGTTTTGGAATGGTCGCCCATAATCACTCCCGCAAACTGAAGTCCGGTATTTGCAAATCTTTTGGTCCTGTAATTCCAAAGTTTTACCTCAGCGTAATTGTTTTTAAGATTGGAGGAATTGGTATCCGCACCTAAATTACACCACTCCCCAATCACCGAATTTCCTACAAAACCGTCGTGACCTTTATTTGTATATCCAAAAATTACAATATTATTCACTTCTCCACCTACTTTAGAATGCGGACCAATCGTGGTCGCTCCATAAATTTTCGCTCCCAGATTGAATTTCGATTCTTCGCAAAGCGCGATCGGACCGCGGAGATTGCAACCTTCCATCACTTCAGTGTTTTTGCCGATATAGATTTTTCCGGTTTTTGTATTTAAAGTTGCAAACTCGATTGATGCACCTTCCTCGATAAACAAATCATCCGGATCTCCTAAAAAACCGTTGGTTTCAGATAATTCTTGGGAAGTTCTTCCTTTGGTCAGCAATTCAAAATCGAAATCAATCGCCTTTTCATTGTAGAAAAACAAATCAGTGGGTTGTTTAAAAAAGAGGAGCTCCTCATGAATGTCGGTCATTTTCTCAATTTGGTGCAGCGAAAAATTGTCCATATTCACTTTCGCGGCGAGCAATTCATTTTCGTAAACCAAGGCTTCACCGAGTTTCAGATCTCTGATTTGCGTCAAAACATTTTCAGAAGGCAAAAAATTTGGAACGATAAAAAGACTTTCCTCAAGCTCCGGTTTCTTGAATTTTTCCTGCAAAAAATCCTCGGTAATAAAAGATATTTCCGGGATTCCCAAAAGTTTCTGCCACCGTTCCGAGAACGTGAGAATTCCGCAACGCATTTCTGCAACGGGACGAGTAAAAGTTAAAGGCAAGAAATCTTCCCAGAACCGGGAGTCAGAAAAAACGAGTTGCATCGAAATTGATTTTATGTTTGAAGGTCAAATTTACAATAAAAAAAGTCTTTCAGAAATCTGAAAGACTTTAAATATCATTTACATTCCGCAATTATTTTGCGAATTTCTTGTACTTGTTCATGAATTTGTCAACTCTACCTGCAGTGTCAACCAATTTCACTTTTCCGGTGTAGAAAGGGTGAGAAGTTGAAGAGATTTCCATTTTGATCAATGGGTAAGTTGCTCCTTCGAACTCGATGGTGTCTTTGGTTTCTGCAGTGGATTTGCAAAGAAACATCTCGTCGTTACTCATATCTTTGAACACGACCAATCTATAATTTTCTGGGTGAATTCCGTTTTTCATAATAAATTCTTTTTAAAATTTTATACAAAATTCGCTTTGAAAGTAGTAATGGATTTTTCTCTGCTGAATTTTAGGTTGCAAAAGTACAATTAATTTTTCAATCCGCAAATACTCAAATACATAATTTTAAAATTTCCCCGTTCCATAATTTTAATTAAATTTGGAATCTCTATACTAATTTCAATGAAAAGTTTTAAACTCTTAGTAGGCGTATCTTTTTGGTTTCTGTTGACAGCGGTAGCGTGTAGCCGGGACGATATCAGCTTTGATGCCCCATCGCAACTTTTGCGCTTCTCCACAGACACCGTTTTCTGCGACACTGTTTACAACCAGGTCCGTTCAGAAACCTATGCCGTGAAAATTTATAATAATGAAGACAAAGACGTGATGATTCCAAAAATATCACTCGAAAGCGGCGCGGCGTCTATGTATCGGATCAATGTAGATGGTAAAGCAGGGACAGAATTCAACAATGTAGCATTAAGGAAAAAAGATTCGCTGTATATTTTTGTGGAAATCGCACCAGTGGCGAATGCTCCCGAAGCGATTGCTGAAGACCGCGTTATTTTTCAGTCTCCCGCAGGAACGCAGCATGTGACGCTTTTCTCCGTGGTTCAGGATGCTGAATTTTTTATTAAAACCGAAACCAACCCCAATATTTTGGCGGACAATACGACTTGGTCCAATGATAAGGCAAAAATCATTTTCGGCGACTTGACCTTGGCGGAAGGCAAGACTTTGAACATACAGTCAGGAACAAAAGTGTATTTCCATAAAAACAGCGGTTTGAAAATCCTGAAAAACTCCACGCTGAATGTGAACGGCTCTTTGGGAAATGAGGTGACTTTCCGGGGAGACCGAAACGATACCCGATATGATACCATTCCGAAAAACTGGAACGGAATTTCATTTGAACCCAACTCCACTTTAACCATGAACTATGCTAAAGTTTTCGGCGGCACTCGAGGTTTGGAGATGACTCAAACGAATGCAACCATTGACAACACAATTATCCACACGCATCAGGAATATGGAATCTACGCAGTGAACTCCACGGTAGTTGCGAGAAATCTGGTGATGAACAATTGTGGTGAAGCAGATTTCGGGATTTTTAAAGGTGGAAATATCAAAATCCTCCATTCTACGCTTGCTAATTATTGGTCGGACGGCTCGCTTCCGGCACTGGGAATTTACGCCACAAACGCCTACCAAAACGGCACCACCACTGAACAGGGAGCATTGACCTTAACCATTGGGAATTCTATTATTTATGGTGAAAAAGAAAATTCTATCCAGTTCAAACCAACGCAAGGACAACCTTTTACCTATACTTTCCAATACTGCCTCGTGAAACAGGGAACAAATCCCGGCTATAATTTGGATGCGAATTCCATCAAAAACCAGGATCCAAAATTCCAGAACTACTTCACGCATAAGTTGAACTTAAGGGTAAAAGCGGATTCTCCGGCAAAAGGTAAAGGCAATGGTGCAGTTGCGGCATCTGTTCCAACTGACATTTTGGGGATTTCCCGGTTGGTCTCACCTACGGTTGGAGCTTATCAGTGACCTGGGTTATGCGCAATGAATAATGAGTAATCAATAATTTTGAGGTGGAAGAGATGAAAAACTTATCATATTGTTTACTGCTGATTTTCCTGATTCTGGGAGGAAATGGATTTGCTCAAAATAAAGATGCTGTTCTGGATCATGACACTTTTCCTGTTTTTTCTAAAAATGTGGCGGAAAAACGAACCATCAATGTTTGGACACCACCGGAATATGGGCAAAGCAAAGATTCGCTTGCAGTACTTTATATGCCGGATGGTGGAATCCAGGAAGATTTTCCACACGTTGCAAATACCGTCGCAGAACTCATCAGGTCTAAAAAAATTCAACCCATCATTTTGGTGGGAATTGAAAATACGCAGCGAAGGCGCGATTTAACAGGTTTCACAGCAGTAGAATCAGACAAAAAAATCGCTCCGGTCGTTGGAGGTTCGGAAAAATTCCTGGCATTTATAAAAGATGAATTGATTCCGCACATCAACAAACATTACCGCACCACAAAACAGAAAGCGATAATTGGTGAATCTGCCGCCGGACTTTTTGTGGTGGAAACCTTCCTCAACAGACCAGATATTTTCGACGATTATATCGCAATAGATCCATCACTGTGGTGGAATAACCACTTTCTGGTAAAAAATGCGAAGGAACTTTTGGTTAAACTTCCGGAAACCGAGAGAAAATTTTGGTTTGCCGGTTCCGCCGCCATAGATATTCTGCCGCATACGCAAGAACTTGCCGATATCCTAAAATCAGAAAATCTGCCCCATTTAAAATGGAATTATTCTCCCGAGAAAAATGAAAAACACAACACCATTTTTCGGGCAACAAAGGAAAAAGCGTTGATATGGACTTTTGGCCTAAATAATGTGCAATAAGCGATTAGTAATGAGTGATGAGTAAGGAAATAACAAATTTGCAGAAAGAAGTTGACGGTTGGATCAAAACCATCGGTGTTCGATATTTCAACGAGTTGACCAATATGGCGATGCTGACCGAAGAAGTGGGCGAAGTGGCTAGAATCATCGCAAGAAGATACGGCGAACAAAGCGAAAAAGAATCGGATAAGACCAAAGATTTAGGAGAAGAATTAGCCGACGTCCTGTTTGTGACCTTATGTTTAGCGAACCAAACCGGAACCGATCTACAGGAAGCTTTTGATAAAAAAATGAAAAAGAAAACGGAGCGGGATTTTGAACGGCACCAGAATAACGAAAAGCTGAAAGAAAAGTAAGAAGTGAATCTGCAAGAACCTCAAACTTCAAACCTAAAACCTCAAACAAATAATAGAATTTGCATCTCAAAAAATCCACCCTTAAGCCCAACGAAACCATCCAAATCAACGGTTCGAAGAGTATTTCGAACCGCCTTTTGATATTGGACAAACTCTTTGGAAATCTGCTGATTGAAAACCTGTCGGATTCCGAGGACACTTTCGTGATGCAAAAAGCACTCGAAAGCAATGCGGAAACCATCGACATCTATCACGCAGGAACCGCGATGCGTTTTTTGACGTCCTATTTCGCAATCCAGGAAGGAAAAACCGTGATTTTAACGGGTTCCGAGCGCATGAAACAGCGCCCAATCCAACCGTTGGTTGATGCGCTGCGCGATTTGGGAGCAGAGATTGATTATTTGGAAAACCAGGGATTTCCCCCTTTAAAAATCGTGGGGCGAAAACTTGAAAAAAGCGCAGTCACCATTCCGGCCAATATTTCAAGCCAGTTTATTTCATCTTTGATGCTCATCGGCGGAAAACTGGAAAATGGCCTGGAAATCAATTTGGCAGGCGAAATCACCTCCCGACCGTATCTGGAAATGACGCTGAAGATTATGCGAAATGCAGGAATCTCAAACAGTTGGGAGGGAAACCTCATCAAAATATTTCCGAACATCCGGACTGAAAAAAATTCCCACCTGATGAAATTCGTGGTGGAAAGCGACTGGAGTTCTGCGTCCTATTTCTACGCTTTGTCGGCGATTGGTCGCGAAGCTGTAACGCTGAAAACCTTTCGCCAATACTCTTTGCAGGGTGATTCCATTTTGAAGGAAATCTACTGGAAATGCTTTGGTGTAGATACCATTTCGGAGGCGATAGAAAACAAAATCTCCCTTTTGCCGGATCATTTTTTCCACTTCCCGGAAAAGATTTCGCTGAACATGAACGATTGTCCGGATTTGGCGCAAACCGTTTGTGTCACTGCAACAGCATTAAGGATTCCATTTGAAATCACCGGCTTGCAGACTTTGAAATTGAAAGAAACCGATCGGCTATTGGCGTTGAAAAATGAGCTCTTCAAAATTGGGTGCATTTGCGAAATCACAGAAAACTCCATCAGTTCCACGAAATTCTTCAAGCCCAACGACCATATTTCCATCAAAACCTATGATGATCACAGAATGGCGATGAGTTTTGCGCCATTTTGCCTGATTGAGGAATTGATCATCGAAAATGAGGGAGTGGTGAAAAAATCCTATCCCGAATTTTGGCGTGATTTGCAGAAAATTTTGGATTAAATATATAGTTTTGCCACCAATTGGCAAACATCAATAAGTATAAAAATGACCATAATCATCACCGGATCATCGACCGGAATCGGTTTCGCACTGGCTGAATTCTTCGGCAAAAAAGGACACCGTGTTTTCGGCTTGAGCAGAAAAAATGTTAATTCTGAATTTTTCACCTCGGTTCCGACCGATATTACCGACTATTCCCAAATTCAAAATGCCGTTTCGGAAATTTTAAAAACAGAACAACGCATCGATCTGCTGATCAACAATGCCGGAATGGGAATGGTGGGTTCTGTGGAAGATTCCTCAGCAGAGGAAATCTTGAAGTTATTCCATCTGAACTTGGTCGGTTCGGTGCAAATGATGAAGGCAGTGCTGCCAAAAATGCGCACCCAAAAATCCGGAAGAATCATCAATATCTCGAGCATTGGTTCAGAGATGGGACTTCCTTTCAGGGGATTTTATTCTGCATCGAAAGCAGCTTTGGACAAAGTGACAGAAGCAATTCGATATGAGATTTCTCCCTGGAAAATCCAGGTTTGTGCACTTCATTTGGGCGACATCAAAACCGGTATCGCAGAAAACCGAGTGCAGAGCACCGTTTCGGAACCTTATCAAAAAATATTCGACAAAATACATCAGGTCATGAACTCCCACGTGGACAAAGGAACGAACCCTGTGGAAGTCGCAGTCTATATCGAGAAACTTTTAGCAAAAAAATCCTGGAAAGCGCACTATTATTTCGGAAAGTTCGGACAGAAAATCGGAGTTCCCTTAAAATGGATTTTGCCACAGAACTTTTACGAAAAGTTAATGAGGAAATACAGTAAATTGGAGGAATAACGGTCTAAAATTTAACATTTTATTCGTGAAATTATCCAACCGTGAAATGCAAAAAAACGTACATTTGTAAAAATAGAAAATCATTATGAAGACCCTTATCTGTCCTGTTCTCTTATTAATTGGCAGCCATTTTTTCCAGGCACAACAAATCACTGTGGGAGATCTTGCCAGACAAGCCCGATTCAGCAAGGTGATTGATGAAGTGAACAATGGTAAAACCAAAATTAAATATTCTGAAATTAACGGAATCCCCTATTATACGGCAGGTTTTGTGAGTGCAAGAGTTGGCGACACTTCCAGCTATGTCCCAATTCGTTACAATACGTTTTTGGATACCATTGAAATCATGGACAAGGGCGAAGTTTACGAACTACCAAGGGAAGGATCCTTCCCTTCATTCACCTTTGAACAATCCAAAGCGAAGCTTGTTTTCGTGAATACTTTTGATGAATTTGCGGGTTATTTCTTTGAAATAGCAGGTGGAAAAAACAGTATCCTAAAAAAAGTACAAACCAAGTTTTATCCGGCAGTTCCTGCTCCAAACAGTCTGATATCGGAGATTCCGGCAAGATTTGAAAACCAGAAACCGATTTATTTTCTGAAGAACGAAGATGGTTTCATCAGGTTGCCGAAAAATGCGAAAGAACTTCCTGCGCTTCTTCCGGCAAAAAAGGCAGAGTTAGAATCCTTCCTCAAATCAAATAAAATCAGGATCAACGACGAAGCGGATTTGGTTAAATTGGCCGCTTTCCTGAATAACTAAAATCATATTTTTTAAAAAAATCCCCATTCGATCTTCCGGATGGGGATTTCTTATTGACGCTTTTGAGCAATCAACCTAGCCAACAGGACCTATCACATCAGAAAATTTCTGAGGCCACTTTTCTGATGTTATCGCTCTTCCCCATCGAATAAAAATGAAGCACCGGAACCCCAAATTCCAGAAGTTCTCTGCATTGGTTGATCGCCCATTCCACACCGATTTGTTTTATTGCGGCATTGTCTTTTGCCTTTGCAATTTCGGAAATCAATTCTTCCGGCAAGTCTATTTTGAAGGTTTTCGGCAACATCGAGAGATGTCCTTTCGTGGCAATCGGTTTAATTCCGGGAATGATCGGCACATCGATTCCGATTTTCCTGGCTTCTTTCACAAATTCAAAGTATTTCTTGTTGTCGAAAAACATTTGAGTCACTACATAATCCGCACCGGCTTCCACTTTTTCTTTCAGCCGCTGCAAATCATATTTCATGGATGGTGCCTCGATGTGTTTTTCTGGATAACCCGCTACACCAATGCAGAATTTGTTTTCATGATCGCATCTTTTCTCGTCGGTCAAATATTTTCCGCGCCCGATATCGTTGATATGTTCCACCAAATGGATTGCATATTCATGGCCGCCTTCAGTGGGGACATAATGGTTTTGCCCCTTCATCGCATCACCGCGGAGCGCCATAATATTGTCAATTCCCAGATAAAGACAATCCACCAAAAGGTACTCGGTTTCCTCTTTGGTAAATCCGCCGCAAAGCACATGCGGAACTGTATCCACGTCATATTTATGCTGAATCGATGCGCAAATACCCAAAGTTCCGGGACGCATTCTCGTGATTTTTCTTTCCACCAAACCGTTTCCTTTTTCGATGTACACGTATTCTTCCCGCGAAGTTGTCACGTCGATAAAAGGTGGTTTGAATTCCATTAAGGGGTCGATATTTTTGTACAAGTCCTCTATTCCAGTACCTTTCGTAGGCGGAATTACTTCGATGGAAAAAAGCGTTTTGCCGTTGGCGTTTTTGATGTGTTCTGTGATTTTCATAAGCCTCTTTTGCCCCAAATGGGGAAAAATCTCTAATAATATTCGCTAATTATTTTTTCTAAACTGAATTCATGTTGATGGGATGGGTTTTCCAATTCCCATATTGTGCAATCTATTCCTTATCTAAAGGCATTTCCTGCAGTTAGGGGAAATTGGTCCTATGCCAAATTAGGAGCCAGCCATTTTTGTGCAAATTCCAGATCCACTCCTTTTCTTTGGGCATAATCCATTAATTGGTCTTCAGAAATTTTTCCGACACCGAAATACTTTGAATTCGGGTTTCCAAAAAAATATCCGGAAACTGCGGCAGTTGGAAACATCGCCAAACCTGGAGTCAGTTCCAATCCGATCTTCTCTTTCACTTTCAATAATTCCCAAATCGTTTTTTTCTCCAAATGATCCGGACAGGCAGGATAACCGGGAGCAGGACGGATTCCCAGATATTTTTCTGCAATTAATTGCTCGTTATCCAAATTTTCGCTTTCGGCATATCCCCAGAAATCGGTTCTCACTTGATGGTGCAGGTATTCTGCGAATGCTTCCGCCAAGCGATCCGATAATGCTTTGGCGAGAATGGCATTATAATCGTCGTGATCGTCTTTATATTTTTTCACCAATTCATCAGTTCCAAAACCGGTGGTCACCGCAAAACATCCGATATAATCCAGTTTGCCGCTTTCTTTGGGTGCCACAAAATCTGCGAGAGCCAGATAATCCTTTCCGGAAGACCTTTTCAATTGTTGACGAAGGGTTCTGAAGGTTGAAATCACGTTTCCATTTTCATCATAAACTTCCACATCGTCGTGATTTATAGTGTTTGCGGGGAATAAACCAAAAATGGCTTTTGCAGTCAACAATTTTTCGTCAATGATTTTCTTAAGCATTTTCTGGGCGTCTTTATAGACTTCCCTTGCTTGTTCACCCACAATTTCATCCTGTAAAATATCCGGAAATTTCCCATGCAGTTCCCAGCTTCTAAAGAAAGGCGACCAGTCCACAAAGGGTAAAAGCTCATTCAAATCAAGGTTTTCCATCATGTGGATTCCTAATTTTTTGGGTTTAAAGATTTCCTCATTTTCCCAATCCATTTTGAACTTTTGGCTTCTCGCTTGTTCCAGGGGAACATATTCTTTATCAATCTGCCTGCTTAAAAACTTTTCCCGAAATTCAACGTATTCTTCTTTCAAAGCTTCCTTATAATTTTCAGCGTTTCTGTCTAAAAGTTGCGAAACCACTCCCACCGCTCTTGAAGCATCATTGATGTGAACCACCGTGTTGGAATATTTTGGTGCAATTTTCACCGCAGTATGTGCTTTGGATGTGGTGGCACCGCCGATCAACAGCGGAAAATGCAGATTTTTTCTTTCAAGTTCGTCTGCAACATGCACCATTTCGTCTAAACTCGGAGTAATCAAGCCGCTTAAACCGATCGCATCCGCATTTTCGTCAATGGCAGTCTGGATGATTTTTTCCGCAGGAACCATCACACCCAAATCGATGATCTCGTAATTATTGCATCCCAAAACCACGGAAACGATATTTTTTCCGATATCGTGAACGTCGCCTTTCACGGTGGCCATTACAATTTTACCATTGGCTTGTCTGGTGGAATCTTTTTCTGCTTCGATGAAAGGTTGAAGATAGGCGACGGCTTTTTTCATCACTCTCGCAGATTTCACCACCTGTGGCAGGAACATTTTCCCACTTCCAAATAAATCGCCAACCACGGCCATTCCGGTCATCAAATTGATTTCAATGACCTCTAAAGGTCGTTCGGCAACCTGTCTCGCTTCTTCCACATCCTCGATGATAAACCGGTCTATTCCTTTTACCAAAGCATGGGTAATCCTTTCCTGAAGCGGGTTTTTTCGCCATTGCAAATCCTCCACGATTTCTTTTTTTGTGCTTTTATTCCGTTCGGAATAATCGAGCAATCTTTCGGTGGCATCGTCTCTTCGGTTGAGCATGACATCTTCCACCAGTTCGAGTAGATCTTTGGGGATTTCATCGTAAACTTCGAGCATTGCCGGATTTACGATTCCCATATTCATCCCGTTTTTAATGGCGTGATAAAGAAAAACCGAGTGCATTGCTTCCCGCACAGCATCATTTCCGCGGAACGAAAACGAAACGTTTGAAACTCCGCCACTCACCGAAACATTCGGCAGATTTTCACGCACCCATTTGGTGGCTTCTATGAAATCCAGAGCGTTTCTGCGGTGTTCTTCCATTCCGGTCGCCACGGGGAAAATATTCAAGTCGAAAATAATATCCTCTGAAGGAAAACCGACTTTGTTCACCAAAATATCGTAGGAACGTTTGCAGATTTCGATTCTTCGGTCATAATTATCGGCTTGTCCGTCTTCATCAAACGCCATTACAATCACCGCCGCTCCGAATCTTTTGATAATTTTCGCGTGTTGAACAAATTCCTCTTCCCCTTCTTTTAAACTGATGGAATTCACTACCCCTTTTCCTTGCACGACCTTTAATCCGGCTTCCAGAATTTCCCATTTCGAGGAATCGATCATGATTGGAATCCGCGCAATATCCGGTTCGGAAGCGATCAGGTTCAAAAATTTCACCATCGCGGTTTTACCGTCCAAAAGTCCATCATCAAAATTGACATCGAGGATTTGTGCGCCGCCCTCGACTTGATGCCGCGCAATATCCAGCGCTTCCGAATATTTTTCTTCTTTTATCAGTCTTAAGAACTTCTTTGAACCGGCTACATTGGTTCTTTCACCAATGTTGATAAAGTTGGATTCCGGCGTGATGATTAATGGTTCCAGACCGGAGAGTTTCAAGTATTTCATAATGATTTTACCAATTTAACAATGTACTAATTTAACAATCAAGTGCTACTTGGGTAGATTTCTAGAGTGTTGCATTAATTTTCCTGGGTTTAAAATCCTTTACCAAATCGGCAATCGCCTTAATATGCGGAGGTGTGGTTCCGCAGCAACCGCCGATGATATTGACCAAACCTTTTTCTACATATTCACGGATTTGTTCCGCCATAAACTCGGGCGTTTCGTCATACTGACCGAAAGCATTCGGCAGACCGGCATTTGGATAAGCGGAAACATAAAATTCCGAATGAGTGGAAAGTGTCTCCAGATAAGGTGTGAGTTGTTTTGCTCCCAAAGCGCAATTGAAACCCACACTTAATAAATTCAAATGCGAAATCGAGATCAGGAAGGCTTCCGCAGTTTGCCCGCTCAAAGTTCGTCCCGAAGCATCGGTAATGGTTCCCGAAACCATAATCGGAATCTGGATGTTTCTTTCCTCCTGGATTTCATCAATCGCAAAGAGTGCGGCTTTGGCATTTAGCGTATCAAAGATGGTTTCCACCAAAAGAATATCTGCGCCGCCATCCAAAAGTGCTTCTGCCTGCTGTTTATAGGCGATTCTCAACTCATCAAACGTGATTGCCCGAAATCCCGGATCATTCACATCCGGCGAAAGTGAAGCGGTTTTGTTGGTTGGTCCGATGGAGCCAGCCACAAATCTGGGCTTATCTGGATTTTTGGCCGTGAATTCATCGCAGACTTTTCTCGCAATTTTGGCGGATTCAAAATTGAGTTCCGAAACCAATTCTTCCATGTGGTAATCAGCCATGGCAATAGTTGTTCCGGAAAAAGTATTCGTTTCGATAATGTCTGCTCCCGCTTCCAAGTATTTCCGGTGGACTTCTTCAATCGCACGTGGTTGCGTCAATGAAAGCAAATCGTTGTTTCCCTTTAATGGGTGTTCCCAGTTTTTAAACCGTTCGCCGCGGTAATCTTCCTCAGTGAATTGGTATCGCTGCAGCATGGTTCCCATGGCGCCATCTAGGACGAGTATTCGAGAACTAAGTTGATCGTAAAGCTTGCGTGTATTTTGTAGCATTTCAATTAGTGATTAAATTAAAATTGAAAATGCTACCAAAGAATTGGTGATTGAGTCTGTGTTATCTGTTCCCGAAATTTCAGGATAGAACGTAGCACCTTCTCCGTTTCCGAAGGGTTGCCAAGGTTTCATAGAGTCTAATCTCTCCACCTTTCTTGATAACATTTTCAATATGTAAAAGAACAAATCTGGCTGCAAATATAGGGTATTTTTTGAATCTTTCTAAATTTTGAAAGAATATTAATTTCATAATTTCGCACCAGAATTCTAAATTATGATGCCGGAAAAAGAAAGATTGCGCGATGAAAAGTGGAAAAAGTGGGGACCCTATGTGAGCAACCGTCAGTGGGGAACCGTGCGCGAAGATTACAGCCACAACGGAAATGCGTGGGGATACACGACCTATGATGATGCGATGAGCAGAGCTTATCGATGGAGTGAAGACGGAATTGCCGGAATAAGCGACAGCAAACAGCGACTCTGTTTTTCATTTGCCTTTTGGAATAAAAAGGATAAAATGATCAAGGAACGCTTTTTCGGATTAAGCAATTACCAAGGAAACCACGGTGAAGACGTGAAAGAGATTTACTATTATTTGGACAACACGCCGTCTCATTCCTATATGAAGATGGTTTACAAATACCCAATCCATGCGTTTCCGTATGACGAGCTGATTCATGAAAATGGCCGGCGATCCAAAACCCAGGCAGAATTTGAAATTACAGATACCGGGATTTTTAACAGAAATCAGTATTTCGATATCTTCATGGAATATGCAAAAATAAACCATGATGACCTGCTGATTCGAGTGACGGCGTGTAACAGAAGTGATAAGAAAGCGCCGCTGGTCATCCTTCCCACGATTTGGTACCGAAACAACTGGAAATGGGGTTACGGAACCTATCGGCCAAAACTGAAATCTTCGGTGAATGGAATCATCGACATCGAACATGATTCTATAGCCTTGAAAAAGCTTTATTCGAGAAATCCAGATACAGAAGCGCTTTTTTGCGATAATGAAAGCAATCCTGAAGTGGTTTCCAATGGAAGTTCAGACGCAAAATATTTCAAAGACGGAATCAATAATTTCTTGGTTAAAGGTGATCAAGATTCGATAAACCCAGAGAAATTCGGAACAAAAGCAAGTTTCTTCATCGATACAGAAATTGAGGCGGGGGAAAGCAAGACCTTTGACTTTCGGCTGAGTCCGCACAAAATGGAAAATGCATTCTTTGATTTCGACGAAATTTTTAGTTTAAGGAAAAAGGAAGCAGATGATTTCTATGGTGAACTTCAGGCAGAAATTGAATCCGAAGAAGAAAAAAGTATCCAAAGACAGGCTTTTGCAGGACTTTTGTGGAACAAACAGTTCTACCATTACGCGGTTTCTAAATGGCTGAAAGGCGATCCCAAACACGAAGCCCCGCGAAACTTTGACCATTACGTGCGAAACACCGAATGGGAACACATGCAGAATAAGGATGTGATTTCCATGCCCGACAAATGGGAATATCCGTGGTTTGCCACTTGGGACTTGGCGTTTCACTGTGTTCCGTTTGCGCTGATCGATGCCGGATTCGCGAAACATCAATTGAAGCTTTTGACCAAAGAATGGTATCTTCATCCAAACGGTCAACTTCCTGCTTATGAATGGGATTTCAGCGACGTGAATCCACCGGTTCACGCGTGGTCCACTTTCCGGGTTTTTAAAATTGATGAAAAAATAAATGGCAAAGCAGATATCCCTTTTCTGGAAAGCGTTTTCCAAAAATTATTGCTGAATTTCACCTGGTGGGTCAACCGAAAAGATAAAAGCGGGAACAACGTTTTTGGTGGCGGATTTTTGGGACTTGACAATATTGGTGCCTTTGACCGGAACATGCAGTTCAAAAACGGAGCTCACCTGGAACAAGCGGACGGCACCAGTTGGATGGCGATGTTTGCCTTAAATATGATGCGGATTGCAATGGAACTGGCTTTGTATAACCCAGTTTATGAAGACATGGCGATCAAATTCTTTGAACATTATCTTTACATTGCCGAAGCGATGGAAAATCTAGGCGAAGGAATACACGGACTTTGGAATGAGGAAGACGGCTTTTTCTATGACGTGCTTCAGCTGAATAACGGTGAATCCATCTCTTTAAAATTAAGAAGCATAGTGGGTTTGATTCCGATGTTTGCCGTGGAAATCATTGAACACGACATTTTGGAAAAACTCCCCAATTTCAGGGCAAGGATGCAGTGGGTTTTGAAAAACCGTCCTGAGTTGGCCAACTTGGTTTCCCATTGGGAAGTTGAAGGAAAAGGGGGAAAACACTTGATGAGCATCCTTAGAAAAACACGCCTCAAAAGGGTTTTACAGAGAATGAGTGATCCCAATGAGTTTCTTTCGGAATTCGGAATCCGCTCCATGTCAAAGTTTTATGAGGAAAACCCTTTCCATTTCTCAACCGATGACCAGGAATTCGTGGTGAAATATTTGCCCGCAGAAAGTGACAGCAGTATGTTTGGCGGCAACAGCAATTGGCGCGGACCGATTTGGTTTCCGATCAACTTCCTGATCGTGGAAAGTTTGCAGCGCTACCATTTTTATTATGGCGAAAGCATGCAGATTGAATATCCGACCGGAAGCGGCGAAATGAGAAACCTGAATTTTGTGGCGGAAGACTTGAGTCAGAGACTGAAAGCTATTTTCATGAAGGACGAAAATGGAAACCGACCTTTTAATGGCGGAAACGACCTTTTGAACCACAATGAATTTTTCCGGGACTACATGATGTTCCACGAATATTTCAATGGCGATACCGGACAGGGAATCGGCGCATCACACCAATGCGGATGGACTGCGACGGTTGCTAAATTAATCCAGCCCAGATGGAAGTAGTTTTTCAGTGGTAAAGTAGTTTGGTGCTTTAGCACTATTGCTAAATAACGTCGCTTCCATTGACAAAAACCCGGTAGTTTACCTGAACATTCGGTTCCAAGGTTTTGGAGACGGAACAATATTTTTCAAAGGATAATTCCGCGGCTTTCAAAGCTTTTTTCGGATCGATTACTCCTTCCAAAAAGAACGTTACCGTCATTGATTTGAAGGGCTTCGCATCGCCAATCTGCACTCGCTCGCCTTCTACTTCGGCGGAGAATTTGGTGATTTCCTGTCTTTGTTTTTTCAGAATACTCACCACATCAATTCCGCTGCATCCGGCCACTGCCATCAGCACGCTTTCCATCGGCGAAACACCTTTCGCACCAGGTTCAGAGGTATTATCCAGTAGAATCGAATTTCCTGCACTATTGGTACATTCGAATAAATAATCGTCGTTAATTCTGTTAAGTACTATTTTCATAAAATTTGGTCATTTAATGGTTGAATAAAAAAACCTTTGAATAAAATTTTACCGAAAACCGATTGAATGAAAAAGGTTTCGCATGCTAATTTCTTGTGTTCTATCGAAACGCCGCATCAAATTTAGCACAGAAAAAGAGTTCTACAGCATTCCTCTTGCCTTTATTTCCAGATATTTGTTGATTACCTCAGTGTTCAGGTTTTCCGGCAAAGTGTAGATGGTGAAAATGCCATATTTTCTTAATTCCTGAATTATCAGCTTCTTCTCAAATTCAAATTTTTCTGCCACAATTTCGTCATAAACTTCCTGCATATTTTCCGGGTTTTTTCTAATCAAATCCTGAAGTTCGGAATTCTTAAAGAAAATCACCACCAGTAAATGGTTTTTAGCGATTCCACGCAGGTATTTCATCTGTCTGTTCACGGCATCCAAAGTTTCAAAATTGGTAAACATCAGAATCAAACTTCTCTGGCCAATGCTGAATTTCAAATCCTGGTAAAGCCTGTTGAAATCGCTTTCGTAGAAATTGGTTTGGACATTATACAGTGCTTCCGAAATTTTTTTCAGCTGCCCGGATTTATTTTCTGCTGCCACTTTGTTCTCGGTTTTTTTGGAAAAAGTCATCATTCCCGCTCGGTCCGATTTTTTCAGGATAATGTGGCTTAAAGCCATCGTAGCATTGATCGAGTAATCCAGCAAACTCAAACCATTGAAAGGCATCTGCATGGTTCTTCCTTTGTCAATCAACATATAAATCCTTTGCGATTTTTCATCCTGGTACTGGTTCACCATCAGTTGGTTCCGTTTGGAAGTGGCTTTCCAATTGATGGTCCGCAGATCGTCACCCTGCACGTATTCCCGGATTTGCTCGAACTCCATCGTATGTCCCAACTTTCGGATTTTTTTGATTCCTCCGAGTAAAAACTCGTTCTGGAGCGCCATCATTTCATATTTCCTAAGGTAAATAAAGGACGGATAACACGGCAACATTGCATCTTTTTGGAAAGTGAACCTGCGTGAGACGAATCCTATTGGCGACTGGGCGAAAATATTCAGGTTTCCAAAACTGTATTCGCCGCGTTCTTTAGGTTCCAAAATATACTGAAAAAATACGCTTTTTCCGGACTGAATATCTTTTTCGATCAGGAAATCCCGCTTTTGAAACTGAAATGGGATTTCATCAATAATTTTAGTTTTTGCCTTAAAAAAGTAATTGTTGAACACCTCAATTTTCACTTGGTTTTCATCTCCGTTTGATAATTTTTCGGGTAAAATCCTTTGGGCCTTTATCGCATTTTTCTGATTAAACAAAAGCAGAGAATCGATGATGAAAACAATGAAAACCAAAATCAAAAAACCGTGGGCAACCTGCATGAAACCCGTGAAGAAAAACGCCAGCACATAGAGAAAACCCACTCCGAAAAGAGCGAAGAAAAATCGTTGGTCAATGTAGAGGTTTTTCATTTTAAGCAGGATTTCTTCAGTTGATTTTTTACCGTTTATCGGGGAATTTCAATGGTTTCCAGAATTTGTTTAATGATTTCATCTGCGGTCAAGCCTTCCATTTCCCGTTCCGGCGAAACCATCACCCGATGACGAAGCACGGCATAACTTGCCTCTTTGATATCTTCCGGAGTCACAAAATCTCTTCCTCGAATTGCGGCAAACGCTTTGGACGCGGTCAATAGAGCCAGACTCGCTCTGGGCGAAGCTCCCAAGTAAAGGAACTGATTTTCTCTTGTATTGACAATGATTTTCGCGATATATTCCAGCAATTGTGGTTCGACCAAAATATCTTTGACCAAATTCTGATAATTTTTCAGCTGAATCCCGTTAATGACGCGCTGAACCGCATCAGTTTTGTCTTCCAGTTTGTTTTCGTGCTGGTTTTTGATGATTTCCAGCTCCTGCTGCAGATTGGGATAACCTACGTTGATTTTGAACAAAAACCGGTCAAGTTGTGCTTCCGGAAGTCGGTAAGTTCCTTCATGTTCGATTGGATTCTGTGTGGCGACGACCAAAAACGGTTCCTCCAGCTGATAGCGGTTTCCGTCCATGGTAATCTGTCTTTCTTCCATCACTTCAAAAAGTGCGGCCTGGGTTTTTGCCGGCGAACGGTTAATCTCATCGATCAGAATGAAATTGGAAAAAACGGGCCCTTTTTTAAATTCGAATTCGGAAGTTTTGACATTAAAGACCGAAGTCCCCAAAATGTCAGACGGCATCAAATCGGGGGTGAACTGAATTCTGCTGAAACCCACATCGATGGTTTTCGCGATAAGTTTTGCGGTAATGGTTTTCGCCACTCCGGGAACACCTTCGATCAAAACATGTCCGTTGGCAAGAAGTGCGGCCAAAAGATGCTCGATCATGGATTCCTGACCCACGATGACTTTGCCAATTTCGGATTTCACTTGCTCCAAACTTTGCTGGAGTTCCTTCATATCAAGTCTTGCACTGAATTCGGCATCGTGATTTCCCTTGGGTTGGTAATCACTGAAATTGTTTTCCGCATTTTGATTTTCCATAATTTTTTCTCGTTATTTCTGGCGTAATATTTTAGCTAAATAATTTCATCCAACAGTCGGTTCATTCTGATCAAATCTTCTTTCATTACCGATGAGTAGGGGTTTTGGGCTCTTTCCATCAATTCAATCGCCTCCTTAATTTTCTCGATGGGTTTTCCGGTTTTCAAATGGAGTTTTTGGGCGAAATTTTCATCTAAAGCGGTAGTATCGATCAACAAATCCATGCGGACTTTATTTAGAAAATACTGTGCTTTTTTCGACATCATATCATGAAAATCGCCTTCCTGCAAATAAAGATTACCAATGCTCCTTACAAATTCCACCGATTTGTTCCGCAGCGGTTCAATAATCGGAACTATGCGCTGCTTTCTTTTCACATTGAAAATTACAAATAATAAAAGTCCTCCCAAAAACAGCCACCACGCGTATCGCAAAGCAGGATTCGACAAAATAAAGCGCAATGGCGAGCTGGATGAAATTTCGGAGTTGGATACAAACCACACCGTTTCCCGGTCTGGAAGGTAAGAAAAAACATCCTGCAAATATTTTTCGGAACCCTTCCGGAGCAAGTAATAATTGGTCAAAAAAAGCGGTTCGGAATGCAGATAAATATGACCTTTGCCGTAATTGATCTTGACGAAATTATAGTTTTCTTCGTCTTGGCGATCATAGGTGCTGCCCAAAATTTCAAAATCTTCATTGACATCATAGAATCCAATTCCGCCGGGAAGTTTGTCCAAAAGCAGACTATCACTGGCAAAATTTTCATTTTCAAGATATAATATTTGACGCGGATCGAAATTAAATCTGTCATCCGCAATTCCAAATTCCTCCGAAATCACCGAAGGGAAATTTTCTGAAATCAGCATAAAATCGGCACCTTGTTCTACTTGCTCCAAAATTTTCTTTGCGGATTCCTGATCGATTTCTTTGGCAATGACCAGAATATTCTGCGGCTTGAAGGTCTTTCCGGAAAAATAGGCATAGGGAGAAACTTCTGTTTTGGAAAGTTTATTCTTAAAGAGCGAATTGGCTTCCCCGCTGAATACATAAAGTCCAAACGCGGTCTTTTCCTTTAAATCGAAATTTTTTCGAAAGTCAGTCGCACCGGATTTGCCCAACTCCAGCAAAATCAAAATCACCACCACGACGACGAGCAGGATTCCATATATTTTGAAGTGCTTATTCATGTTGGGAATTAACTATTAAAATCAATAAATTTCTTTTTAAAGATCTGAAAAGCAGATTCATCAATAAAAAATCCGCCATACCACACATAGTCAAAAATATAGACTAACTCGCGGAAACGCTCTTTCATGTGTGGATTTTTTAACTCGGAAATATAGTCTTTATTGGTTTTTTCCGGGTTCCATTCCAATATTTTCTGATCATTTAATTTTTTCAACACGGAAAGAAAGCGGTAACGGATCGCCGAACGGTAATCTTTCTGCAATTCGAAATCTGCAATGCGCTCATTAAAATCGATTTCGTGGATGTTTTCATGCAAATCACTGGATCCGATATCGAAGTTCTTATTTTTCCTTCCGAAGAGGAGGTTTCCGTTTTTCTGAACCAGATAGCGGATTACCAGATAAAGCACAAAACCAGTGATCAAGATTGCAAAAAAACGCATGAAAATCCCGGCATATTGGCTTGAGGAGTCCGGATTCATCTTGCCAAAAATGGATTCTATCAACTGAACCAATCTCTTTTGCAGTCTTTCCCAAAGCGATTCCATGGGTTGCACAGTATAGTAGTCAAATTCAGGACCTTTATATTTTTCACGGAAATTCTGCCCCAATGATTTCGGGTAAAAACTTTCATTTGCCGCATTTGGTTTGTCTTGGGGAGCGTCTTTCGATTCCGAGACTACAACTTCTTGCAACTCATTCGCAGCAATAGCGGGATTCGCGGAAACAGTGTTCCGGGAAAACCCAAAAAGAAAATTCAGAAAGAGTAATATGGCAAAGATTTTTTTGAGCATTGCTTTTTTCAGAACTGCGATTTAATTTCGTTAAAATTTTTAGCCAAAATAAAAGGATAAACCAAATAGTAAAAAATGATGATAGCAAGCGTTCCGAAAATAATCAGGAGGTTTACCGAAATCGGCATACTCAAAGCATATCTGGTCACGAAACCTTCAATCATTCCGGCCATGATGGTGAATGGAACGGTACTGAGAAAAATCTTGAAACTATCCTGAAAACCAATTTTAACCGAGTTCAATCTGGAAAAGCTTTTAGGAAATAGGATCGATGCGCCCAAAATCAATCCTGCCATGCCTTCGATAGCCATTGCAAAAATCTCGAAAACTCCATGCAGCCAAATTCCTTTCAAACTGTCTTTCAAGGCGCCATGCTCATGGAAAAAATATTGAAAAGCGCCCAACATGATGCTGTTCTGAAGCAGCACGTAAAGAGTACCCAAACCGCCAAAAATCCCATAAAGGTAAAGTTTGGCACCCACCATCAGATTATTGAAAATAATGGAAATTGCGGAGCCCCAATTGGAACCTTCCTGATAAACCCCGACCGCGTTCTTGTTCTTAATATTTTCAAGGGTTTTATTGACGTATTCATCACCAAAAAACACCTTTACAAATTCCTTGTCATAGTATGCAGACATGAACCCGATGACGGTGAAGAGCGTAAAAAATAAAAAGGAATAAAGCAAAAACCTCCGATACTGATATACCAGGAGCGGGATCTCGGTTTTGAAAAGTGAGACCAGCCGGTTCTGCTCCAACCTTCTGGTTTTGTAAATTTTCTGAAAAATCCGGCTTGAGAGATTATTAAGAAAGACGGTCACTTTGCTTTTGGGATAATAAGTTTGTGCAAAAGACAAATCATTGATCAGATTGATATAAAGCGAAGACAGCTCATCTGGATTTTTTTTAACTTTTCCATTGATAACCCGCTCGACTTCCAACCATTTTTCTTTATTTTGCTTAATAAATGCAACTTCCCTCATACGAAGCGAAAATAATAAAAATATGTCTCAAATCGCTATCAATACTTCACAAAATGTGGAAATAAATTTCAATATTGCCACTCTCGGTGAAAGAATCCTGGCGTTCTTGGTGGACCGTTTGATCCAGATTGCTTATTTGGTCTCCGTTTTCTATATCTTGTTTGAGGTAGTAAATGTGGGGCCTATTTTTGGAACCTGGGATTCCTGGTCTAAAGGTGCATTCCTGATCATCGTGACCTTTCCGGTTTATGTATATACTTTGGTTTGTGAAAGTTTGATGGAAGGACAGACCTTTGGAAAGAAACTTCTAAAAATAAAAGTGGTGAAAATTGACGGTTACCAAGCTGGTTTTGGCGACTATCTGGTGCGCTGGGTTTTTCGCCTGGTCGATATTTATATCACATTTCTTATTGGCTTGATTACCGTGATGGTTTCCAAAAATAATCAGCGATTTGGTGACATGGCGTCGGGAACCGCAGTGATTTCGCTTAAAAACAACATCAATATTTCCC
This sequence comes from Chryseobacterium koreense CCUG 49689, assembly GCF_001045435.1. Classification (GTDB taxonomy): domain Bacteria; phylum Bacteroidota; class Bacteroidia; order Flavobacteriales; family Weeksellaceae; genus Kaistella; species Kaistella koreensis. The sequence continues at coordinate 24,658 of NZ_LFNG01000013.1, forward strand.
ACACCATTCTTGAAAACCTAGGTCAGGATTATGTTCCCCTTTTTCCGCAGGTGATTTTGCTCAGCGACAATGACATGCGAATCATCAAGGAGAATTATGTGAAAGCAATGAAGAATAACGACCGACAAATCATCAGCCGACTCACAAGCAAAATCAAGGAAATCATCAAAGTAGAAACGGATCCCACCAAAATTACCGAAAAACAGTTTGTAGGTCGGGTGATCAAAGACTACAATTATTTTACCGGCAGAGAGCAATAGCCATCATAGCATTTTGCTTAGATGTGGATTTATTTCAGTATATTTAATAGTCCAAAATAGTACTGCAATGAAATACGAGAACAATCAATCCGGAAATGGCGGTGTGATCACTTTGAATAACGATACCGAGGAAATTGGCCGGTTAACTTATACGATTTTTCCTGAGGATCACAAGCTCATTATTTCTTTCGTATTGGTCCATCCGAAATTTGAGGGGCGTGGAATGGGCAAATTCCTGGTTGAAGAGGCGATCAGGTTTGCCAGAGAAAATCACTGGAAGATTTACCCGCACTGTTCCTATGCCCGATCAGTGATGAACCGGATGGAAGATGTGAAAGACCTTCTGCTGCCCAATTAAAAGAAAAAACTCAGGAAAATTTCCTGAGTTTTTTTACTAGATGGATTCCATCAGTTCATCAGTGATTTCCATATTATGATAGACGTTTTGCACATCGTCATCTTCTTCAAATCTGTCCAACATTTTCATATTGATTTTGAATTGATCTTCAGTGACTTCTTTCGTAATGTTTGGAATTCTTTGGAGCTCCGCGCTTTTCACTTCAATCCCTAATTCGTCCAGTTTGTGTGAAAGGTGCCCGAAATCCTCAAAAGCTGTGGTAATCATTACTTCCTCATCATCACTATCGATTTCTTCAGCGCCTCCATCAATCATCTCCATTTCGAAATCGTCCCAGTCCATAGTAATTAAAGCTTTGTCGATGGAGAAGATTCCCTTTCTGTCAAAGATAAAAGCGAGTTCCCCGTTTTTCCCCAGGTTTCCATCAAACTTATTGAAAACTGCGCGAACATTTGCCACGGTTCTGGTAGGATTATTGGTGGTGCACTCCACAAAGAAAGCCACTCCGCCTTGTCCGTAACCTTCATAGGTTATTTCTTCAAAGTTATCGGCATCTGCTCCACTTGCCTTCTTGATTGCTCTTTCCACATTATCTTTTGGCATGTTTGCTCCCTTCGCATTCTGGATGCACCTTCTGAGTGCGGGATTGGATTCGGGATCAGCACCTCCTGCTTTTACCGCGAGTGCGATGTCTTTTCCAATTTTTGAGAATGTTTTGGCCATTTTGTCCCAACGAGCCATTTTTGTTGCCTTCCGGTATTCGAATGCGCGTCCCATAATTTAGTTCTATTTTGTGTATGCAAAAATACAAATTTGGACACAAAAAAACACCCCCGAAAACCGAGGGTGTTCATTATTTAGAAAAACTTTTTAATTATTTTTTCTTTTTAGCTGGAGCTTTTTTAGCTGGAGCTTTTTTAGCCGGAGCTTTTTTCACAGGCTCTACAACGTCTGATTTTTTGTAATTTTCCCAAACAGTTGCATCTTCAATAGCAGTTACCACAACTTTTCTATCTTTTTGTCTTTCAGCGTCAGAAGCAGTAGCAGGTACAGTTGCCTTAGATTTACCAACTCCGATAGATTTCAATGCAGTTGGATCAACTCCTCTAGCATCTAGTCCATCAACTACGGCTTTAGCTCTTCTTCTAGAAAGGTCTAGGTTGTAAGCTTCAGAACCTTTTGCGTCAGTTTGACCTTCAAGTAGGTAGTTACCACCATCAGTTTTGATGATTTTGGCAGCTTCATCTAATTTAGCAGAAGACTCTTTAGTGATTGTTGCTTTATTGAAATCGAAATAGATATTTTTCAATACGCCTTCCACTTCAGAAGCAGTTACTGACTTAGGTTTTGGACAACCGTTGTATTCTTTCAATCCGAATACTGTAGGACAAGCATCGTCTTTATCAAGGATTCCGTCCCCATCAGTATCTGGCCAAGGACAACCTTTGTTTTCAGCTGGACCTGCAACTGTAGGACAAGCGTCATCTTTATCGATTACACCGTCACCATCAGTATCTGGCCAAGGACAACCGTTGTTTTCTTTTGGACCTGCTACGTCTGGACATTGATCATCGATATCTGGGATTCCGTCTCCGTCAGTATCAGGACATCCTTGGAATTCTGCCAAACCTGGGGTATCAGGACATCTGTCATCTTTATCTGGGATTCCGTCTTTATCTCTGTCAGTGTTTCCAAATCTAAACAAGATAGATGCAGAAGCTTGCCAGAAATTGGCGATATCTGATTTGTCAACTGGAGTTGCTACATAATCACCTTGGATACCTAAACCGAAGTTTTTAGTAAACCAGAAGTTAGACCCTAAACCAGTTGCAACAGTGAAGTGGTCTTTTTTTCTTTGGGTAAAAGGCTCTCCATTTGAGAAACCAGGATAATTAACATTGTGATAATAATCAGTAACTGGGAAAGTAACTCCTGAATAATCATGTCTCAAGTAGTTTGCACCAACTCTTACATAAGGATCAAACCAAGATTCTTCGTTCCAAAGTCCGTTGAATTTGAACTGCAAACCTAAACCTGTTTGTAGGAAGAATTGCTTATCCATCCCGATTCTTTTGTTGTCAATGTTTCCAACAGTAGTCTGCCAGTCAAGAACCAAATACTTGTTGAGGTTTCTTGCGACAGTTAATTTAGATAATGGTGGAGTAATTGTAAAGTTGTTAATACTATACAATCTGTTAGCGTCATCACCACCGAAAGCACTGGAAGCAACTTTGAAAGCGTTACCACCTCCCACAGCAACATGATTTACTCCATGCGCACCAACACCGATTAACCACGGATTGCTGGTCGTTTGAGCGAAAACAGTAGAGGCTACAGTGAGGGCCAATGCTGAAATTCCTAATTTTAGATTTTTCATAGAATTAAATGATTAAATAATTGATAATGCAAAATAAATATAATTTTTCTTTATAAACAAAGATTTTCCGAGTTTTTTTAACTTTTCTTTAATATTCTGTCGAGATTTCTTTTGGTATCTCTCTCTTTTATGCTCTCGCGCTTATCAAAGAGTTTTTTGCCACGTCCAAGTGCAATGAGAATTTTGGCTTTCCCCCTATCATTAATATAAAGCTTCAGAGGAATGATCGTGTTGCCGACATCTTTTAGTTTCTTTTCAAACTTTTGCAGTTCTCTTTTGTGCAAGAGCAATTTCCGTTCCCTTTTCGTCTTGTGGTTATAAAATGTTCCTAATTTGTACTCGTCAATCATCATATTAATGATGTACAATTCCCCATCAATAAACTGACAGAAAGATTCCGTGATACTTGCTTTGGAAGAACGCAGCGACTTGATCTCAGTGCCCGTCAAAACCATTCCGGCTTCAATTTCATCCAAAATTTCATACTCAAATCTTGCCCGTTTGTTTAGGATATTGATTGACTTTTCAAACTTCATGAACTGACTTTAAACAATTGATTATTTTACTGTTAAAAATTATTAAATTTTAACTTTTCCATCACAATTTTTTGCTACACAAATTTGATGCCGTTTTTTACACCCACCAAAAATCAAGCAGAGCATGTGCAGAGAAAAACCCGATTTCTTTTCGTATTTTTGCCGCAAATTTACAAAACTATATGTTAACAGTATCTAATCTATCCTTACAATTCGGGAAAAGAGTGCTTTTCGATGAAGTAAACATCATGTTTACCAAAGGGAACTGCTATGGAATTATCGGGGCGAATGGTGCCGGAAAATCCACTTTCCTCAAAATATTAACCGGAAAACAGGAAGCTACCTCAGGAAACGTTTCATTAGAACCCGGAAAAAGAATGTCGGTTTTGGAGCAGGATCACTTTGCTTATGACCATTTCACCGTTTTAGAAACCGTTTTGCGCGGAAACAAAAAACTTTTCGAGATCAAAGAGGAAATGGATGCGCTCTACGCAAAAGAAGATTTCTCAGATGCAGACGGAATCAAAGCTGGAGAATTGGGCGTAATCTATGATGAAATGGGCGGCTGGAATTCCGAATCCGATGCCATGACGATGCTCTCCAACGTAGGCATAAAAGATGACATGCATTACCAAATGATGGGCGAGCTAGAGAACAAAGACAAAGTAAAAGTCCTTTTGGCACAAGCATTATTCGGAAATCCAGATGTGCTGATTTTGGATGAACCAACGAACGACCTGGATATAGAAACCATTTCTTGGCTGGAAGATTTCCTGGCAGATTATGAAAACACCGTGATCGTGGTTTCCCACGACCGTCACTTCCTGGATGCCGTTTGCACCCATATTGGCGACCTTGATTATTCGAAACTGAACCTCTACACCGGAAATTATTCCTTCTGGTACCAAGCTTCCCAATTGGCAACTAGGCAAAGACAGCAACAGAATAAAAAAGCCGAAGAAAAGAAAAAAGAACTTCAGGAGTTCATCGCCAGATTCTCTTCTAACGTAGCAAAAGCAAAACAGGCCACTGCACGTAAAAAGATGATTGACAAACTCAATATTGAAGACATCAAACCTACTTCCAGAAGATATCCTGCAATTATTTTCGATACGGAGCGAGAAGCAGGCGACCAGATTTTGGAAATCAAAGGACTTGAAAAAACAAAAGATGGCGAACTCCTTTTTTCAAACATTGATTTGAACCTAAAGAAAGGAGACAAAGTAGCTGTGCTTTCAAAAAACTCTTTGGCGGTAACCGAATTTTTCCAAATCCTGGCCGGAAATTCAAATGCGGACCAAGGAACTTTCAATTGGGGCGTCACCACCACTCAGTCCTATATGCCGCTCGATAACTCAGATTTTTTCAAAGAAGACATCAACTTGGTGGATTGGTTGAGACAGTTCACGAAAAACGACGAAGAAAGACATGAAGAGTTCATGCGAGGTTTCTTGGGAAGAATGCTCTTTTCGGGTGACGAAGCATTAAAATCCTGTACCGTGCTTTCCGGAGGTGAAAAAATGCGTTGCATGTTCTCCAGAATGATGCTCCAAAAAGCAAATATCCTTTTGCTGGATGAACCAACCAACCATTTGGACCTAGAGAGCATCACCACCTTAAACAACTCGCTTTCCAGTTTCAAAGGTACTATTCTACTGGCTTCCCATGACCACGAGATGCTGGAAACCGTCTGTAACAGAGTGATTGAACTTACTCCAAAAGGTATTATCGACCGGGAAATGACTTACGACGAATACCTGCAAGACAAAAAAATCAAAGAACTTCAGCAGCAAATGTATTCATAAATACGAAGTACGAACTACGAAGTACGAACTACGAAGTACGAAGTTTGAAGACCTAAGAAAATGACCGCTCAAGAAATTGGGCGGTTTTTTTAGATTCTGCCTTTAATCCTCCGAAATCGGACTTCGGACTTTTTTCATTAAATTTGTAACCTATGAACCAAAAATGGATCTATAAACCGGAACCTGATGAAGACGTGGTGGACGCGCTCAGTTCTTCACTCGGATTCGGCACGTTCGAATCAAAAATCCTCGTTCTGCGAGGAATCGACAATTATCAGAAAGCAAGAGAATTCTTCAAACCAAAAATTGAAGACATTCACAATCCGTTCCTGATGAAAGACATGCAGATTGCCGTGGACCGGATTGCAACCGCCATCGAAAACGGCGAGAAAATTTTGGTTTACGGAGATTATGACGTGGATGGAACTACCGCAGTAGCGTTGATGTACCTCTACCTCAGCAAGATCGTTGACAAAAAATACCTCGATTTTTATATTCCAGACAGAAATACAGAAGGTTACGGAATTTCTACCGAAGGAATTGACTTTGCGAAAGAAAATAATTTTTCGCTGATTATCGCCCTAGATTGCGGAATTAAAGCGCTGGACAAGATTGATTATGCTGCGCAGCTCGGAATCGATTTCATTATCTGTGATCACCATTTACCCGGTGATGAAATTCCGAAAGCAGCTGCCGTCCTAGATCCGAAAAGAGTGGACTGCAGATATCCCTTCAAGGAACTTTCCGGTTGCGGTGTCGGCTTTAAACTTTGTCAGGGACTAAATACCATCTATAAAATCCCTGAATCAGAACTCTTCGAACTTGTTGATTTGCTGGCGATTTCCATTGCGGCAGACATTGTCTCGATGACCGGCGAAAACAGAGTCTTCGCAAAAATGGGATTGAAGATTTTAAGAAAAACCAGAAACTTGGGATTGCGATTGCTGATTCCCGAAGACAAATTGGCAACCTTCGAAATCTCCAATATCGTTTTTGAAATCGCACCAAAAATCAATGCGGCAGGAAGAATCTCACACGGAAAAGCAGCGGTGGAATTAATGGTTTCCGACAATTTGAAGCGGGCGCACCAAATCGTTGACGAAATCGTGAACCTGAATGACTCCCGCCGAGAAATGGATATGAGCTCCACCACAGAAGCTTTGGAGCAAATCATTTCCACAAATCAAATCTCCAATTTCACCACTGTGGTTTATGGCCCTGATTGGAATAAGGGAGTAATTGGAATCGTGGCATCCAGATTGACCGAGACCTACTATAAGCCCACCCTGGTTTTCACCGATGGAAATAATGGTGAATTGGTCGCTTCTGCCCGTTCTGTTTCCGATTTTGATGTGCATGACGCTTTGGAAGCGTGTTCAGAATTATTCCTAAAATTTGGAGGACACCCAGCTGCTGCAGGACTTTCAATGGCAAAAGACCAATTTGAGCTCTTTAAGGAAAAATTTGAAAAAGTAGTTTCAGAAAAAATTCAGGAGCACCAAAAAGAACCGAGCGTAAAAATAGATTCCGATGTGGAAATCGACGAACTGAACAAAGAGTTCTTTAATTTCCACCGAAAACTGGCCCCATTCGGACCACACAACATGAAGCCGATCTTGGTTCTTAAAAACCAAAAAGTTTCGGGCTATGTGAAAACAATGGGAAAGGATGGAAGCCACCTCAAATTCTATATCAAACAGGAATCCACCGGAAGAAATATTGAATGTGTCGGTTTCAAATTAGGGAAATTTGCCGATGATTTCAGAGAAAAAAACTTCGACATTGCTTTTACTGCAGAAGAAAATCACTGGAAAGGAAATGTGACGTATTATTTGAACATTCGAGATGTGAAATTTCACGAGAAGGAAGACCAAAAAGCGAAATTGAAAGAAGCTACCAGTTAATTTTGGGTGAAATTTGAGACCAAACTTTCAACGGATCACAACATTTCATGCCTTTCGAAAGGTTTTGTCCGGTCAAAAAGATATCGGTAAGTTGCTAATTTGCGGGTGACGCCAGTTTCAAGATTTTCGGCAATTGCAAGCATTTTCGGATTGAAATCGCCAATCCACTGCATTTCATAATCCTCAAAACTGGTGGTCTTTCTAAAATGCTTTGTTCCTTCCCAAATCATATATCCGTCGATTCCCTTTTTTTGCCATTCCGGAACGATCCCGAAAACCAGGCCAACCATTTTTTTGTTTTTCTTGAAATTTTTAATCCAAAGCCATTTCAGTTTTTGCCAAATCCCGAATTTTCCGTTCAGGTATTTAAACCACTGATTCAGGTCGGGAATATTCATCCACATTGCAATCGGTTTTTCATTTTCATAAATAAACCAGGAAATATGTTCATTGATGACGGGCTTCAAAGTCTTAAAAAGTTTCAGGGTCTGCACCTCGGAGAGCTGTTTTCCTTCGCCATGACGTGACCAGGCTTTGTTGTAAATCTGGGTAAAATCTTTCGCGAATTTTTCCAGTTCTTTCACCATCAACCTTTTTGCATAAATGTTTTTATTTTCTGAAACCCTTCGGTGCATTTCCAAGAAATTCTCTGCAACCGGAGCATGAACTTTTCGACCAAAACAGAGCTGATTAAAATAAATCTGAAAACCATAATTCTCAAAAAGCTGTTTATAATAAGGTGCATGATAATTCATTCCATAAAGCGGCTCAAAAAACCCTTCGATCAAAAGTCCCCAGAACTTGTCCCGTTCCCCGAAATTGATCGGTCCATCCATCGCTTCCATTCCTCTCTCCTGAAGCCAGTTTTTTGCAAAATCAAATATACAGTCGGCCGTTTTCTGGTCATCCACACAATCAAAAAAACCGATTCCGCCGGTCGGCTGTTTCTGTTTATATTTTTTATTGATAAAAACCGCGATCTTGCCAACGGTCTCATTTTGGTCATTGACAAAGAGAAAACGTTCACTTTCTCCGTTTCGGAAATTCCTGTTTTTCTTCGAGTCAAAAACATCTTCCACATCCTTATCCAAAGGTCGGATATAATTTTTATCATGAGAAAAAATCCTGGCCGGAAAATCCAGAAACTCTTTTCTGTGGCGATCTGAAACTACTTTTAAAACCTTCATTTTTCAAAAATAGAAAATATTTGTGTTGGCCATAAAAATTGAATCGCTTTTTTTACTAACTTTATTGAAACTTCAAACTCGTGAAAAAGACGTTGGTCATTTTTGCCCACCCCTATTTTGAGTATTCCACCACCAATGTGGAATTGATAAAAGTTTATGAAGATTCGGGAGATTTTGAGTTTAAAGATTTGTATGAAGAGTATCCCGATTTCCATATCGCGACATTTCGGGAAAGGAAACGGATCGTCAATTATGACCGATTGATTTTCCACTTTCCTTTGATTTGGTTCGGAATGCCGCCACTTTTGCGGCTTTGGATTGATGAAGTTTTCGATATGAACTGGATTGCCAAAGAAAATGACCCGCTCTCTAACAAAGATGCCTTCATCATTGTGACCACCGGCGGAAAAGAACAGAACTACACCGAAGACGGACTTTATGGCGCCACGATTTCCCAACTCATGCTTCCGCTCCGGCTTGCCCTAAAAGTGAACAATATTGAGGTAAAGGAGATCATCGCCATTCACAGCGCAGATGATTTGAAGGAAGATGCCCTCAAAGAAATAGCCGAACAGATCAGGAAAAAGCTCAATACAGAATGAATGATACCTCACTTGCCATCACCACGCTGATTTTTTTGGGTGCGGCGATCATCATGGTTCCTCTGGTTCGCAGATTGGGACTCAGTTCTGTGATTGGGTATATCATAGGTGGAATCATCATTGGCCCTTTTTGCCTGAAATTAACCGGAAAAGATACCGCCGACATCATGCATGCCACAGAATTTGGGGTGATTATGCTGCTTTTTTTGGTGGGGCTGGAAATTGCACCCAGAAAATTCTGGATGATCAGACAGCAGATTTTAGGAATGGGACTCAGCCAGATGGCCATCACTTCTGCAGTCTTGTTCCTGATTTTCTATCTCGCAAAATGGCGGGTGGATCAGGCTTTTGTTGTGGCACTGTGTTTTTCGCTTTCTTCCACGGCGATTGTTTTGCAGACCTTAAAAGAAAAAAACATTTTCAGGACAGATACGGGAACTGCCTCATTTTCAATATTGCTTTTCCAGGATATTTCGGTGATTCCCATCCTGGCTTTGTTGCCGATTTTAGCCAAAAGGTCGCCGGAAGACGAGAAACAGATTTTGCTGCAATATCTTCCGGATTGGCTGCAGCCGTTCTCCATCATTATCGGTGTAGCGGTTTTGATTTTTTTGGGGCGCTACATTTTCGTTCCGTTCCTGCGCTACGTCTCGAAATCCGGAATGCCGGAACTGCTCACCGCGTCATCACTGTTTTTGGTTGTCGGCGTTTCTGAACTGATGTATTCGGTTGGATTGAGTCCGGCTTTAGGCGCATTCATTGCAGGCGTAATGTTGGCAAACAGCGAGTTTCGCCATGAACTGGAAAGCCAAATCAATCCATTCAAAGGACTGCTTCTGGCGGTGTTTTTCGTGAGTGTGGGTTCCACCATTAATTTCTTGGTGATCCGGCAAGATCCGATGTTTATTTTCACGTTGGTTTCGGTAGTTTTACTGGTTAAGTTCCTTGTTCTCTATGCCATTGGAAAATATTTCAAACTGAAAATCAATCAGAATTTCTTACTTGCATTTGCGCTCTCGCAAGTGGGTGAATTCGCCTTCGTTTTACTGAACTATTCCACGAAACTTTACCTTTTAAGTCCAAAATTAAATGCACAACTGATGGCGGTGACGGCGATCACCATGTGCATTACTCCAATTCTTCTAATCATCAATGAGAAATTTATAGAACCGAGGACTTTAAAAGTAAATGATTTGGATGATCATCCCGAAATTCACGTGGCTCAGCAAAAAATCATTCTCGTCGGTTTTGGGCATTTTGGAAGCACGGTGGGAAGATTGCTTCGGGTAAACGGAATTAAGGCAACCATTTTGGATAATGATGCGGAAAGGATTAACCTATTACGTTCAAACGGATTTAAGGTCTATTACGGTGATGCGACGAAACCGGAAACCCTTCGTTCTGCCGGTGCAGAAACAGCCGATTTGTTGATTCTTTGTTTAGATGACATTGAAAGCAATAAATCCATCACGGAATACGCCAAAAAACATTTTCCGCAACTGAAGATTTTCGTGCGCGCCAAAAACCGCCTCGATGCTTATGATTTCATCAACAATAATGTGGAAAACATCTACCGGGAAACTTTGGGAACCGCCGTGGATATGGCGGTCGACGTTTTGAAGGCAACAGGAATGCGCGCTTATGCTGCCAGAAGATTAGGCAGAAGATTCATGCTGATCGATAAAGCGATGGTGAGAAAATTGGCAAAAGAGCAATTGAAAGACAAGGTGACTTTTACCATGAAGGAATCCCTGGAAAAAGAAGAAGAACTTCTTGCCGAAGACAGCCACTCCTTTGACGAAACGCAATGGAATGATAATGAGGAGTATATGAATTAATGGAAGCTTTCAGATGGTGAGTAATGATTTCCCTCAAAACCATCCTCACCGAAATATTTGTGGCGGAAAAGCATTAGTAATCCGGGCAGTCTTTTAGCTTAATGTTCGAAAGGTTTATGGTCTTATCTTTCAAAGTTACTTTCACATCGGGAAAAGTTCCTTCCATGCAATCGCCGGATTGGTCATTGAAATCGCCGTTTGAAGCTTCAATTTTTACTTCTTTTCCGGAAAGCGTGTAATTGTTTTCATTAAAATCGTAGCTGGTAAGCGCATAATCGTTTCCATCAATTCTGATATTTCCGCTGTTTGTATTTTGGTCGAAATAAAACAGGGTCAATCCATCTTTGGAAAAGACTGAACGAGCTTTTCCTGCAGAAATATCCTGTGGATTAATCAAAAAAAGTGCGGCTGAATCGGGCGTTTCAAGTGACGGATTTTGCAGACTATCGGTTTTCGACAGAGCGGAACTGTCTGTAATTGTTTTTTCGGAAATGGCTTCATTATCTTTCGTGCAGGAAACCAGCATGGAGAAAATCATTAAAACTGTAAGTAGATTCTTCATTTTTGCAGCGTTAAATTTCTTTTTGCTGCAATAACCGTTCCTTTATAATTTCTGATGTTGTTTGACCAAAACCAAATAGGACCATGGTTTTAATTTCAAGTTGGTTTTTTCTTTGATGTCAAAAATCTGGTCTGTGAAAAGCTCCCTGTACTTTCCCTGAAAATATTGGGTATCCAGATCTACATTCACTTCCTTATCGGAAAAATTCAAAATCGGAAAAACGGCATCCAGATTTTGTTCCCGATAAAAAGAAATGACTTTAAGCGGTTGACTGTTGACCACACGAATCATTTCGCCGCCATATTTTCCGTTCCAAAGTGCCTGGTTTTCATGTTTCAGGTGGAAAAGTTTGGTGAAAAGGATTTCGTTTTCATCCTGTTTCCACTCGATCGGGTCTTTGTCAAAAAATTGGAGACTTCGGTTCAAACCCGCTTCTTGACCGCTGTAGCAAAGCATCATGCCATTCACCACTCCGGTCATCACGATGGCTGTTTTCAATCCGTCGCCGAAATTGAGATATGGATTCCCTTCCCATGAATTCTTGTCGTGATTATCGGTGAAAACCATTCGATACGCATTTCTCGGAACCGAATTTACATCGTGTGATAGATATTCCACCAATCCGCCTAATTTCTGATGATTGACCGCTTCACGGAGCTGATCCCACAAAGTCCAGGAATAAGTCATGTCAAATGATTTCTTGTAAAGATCCCTGCTTTCCCATTCGGCAAGCATGAAAACCGGTTTAATTTGCTCCAGTTCGGCTCTTGCGTTTTCCCAAAAATCGACGGGAATAAATCCAGCGACATCCGCTCTGTAGCCATCTATATTGGTTTCTTTGACCCAGAACTTCAAAGATTCCGTCATGTATTTTCTGAAGTCGGGATGATCATAGTCAAAGTCGATCACATCATCCCAATCGTACCACGGTGTTGGCTGGAAATTTCCCGAACGTGTTTTCGTGTACCAATCCGGATGTTGCCTGCTCAGTGGGTTGTCCCATGCGGAATGGTTTCCGACCCAGTCTATGATCACATACATTCCCATGGAATGGATTTTATTGACCAACTCTTTGAAATCCTGCATGGTTCCAAACTCCGGATTGATTCCCCGGAAATCTTTTACCGAATAGTAACTTCCCAATCTGCCTTTCCGGTTTTTTTCGCCAATGGGATGAATCGGCATCAACCAAATGATGTCCACACCCATTTTTTTGAGCCGTGGCAAATGGTTTTCAAAAGCCTTGAAAGTTCCTTCCCGGGTATATTGACGGAGATTCACCTCATAGATTGTGGCGTTTTTGCTCCATTCCGGGTGTGTGATTTCCACGTATTCTTTCGGTTGATAGCGCGGATCCTTGTTTTGCGACAAAAGAGTAATGAATCCAGACAGGCAAAAAATGAGCGAAAAAAAGGAATGTTTCATTTTGATGGTTTCCTCAAAATTAGGAAAAAAAATGAGTTCCCACGCACGGAATCGATTTTAGAAATCCAAGCTTTGGATCGCAAGCTTATATCCGCTCAAACCAAACCCGCTCAGTACACCATCGGTATTTGCAGCGGTAACCGATTTTTGCCTGAATTCTTCCCTTTTGTAAATGTTTGAAATGTGGACCTCGATTTTTGGTTTAGAAATATTTTTGAGGCAATCTGCAATTGCATAGGAATAATGCGTGAAAGCACCGGGATTTACGATCAGGGCATCAAAATCATCTTCCTGCATTCGGTTGATGATTTCACCTTCCAGATTGGATTGGTAATATTGGATTTCATGCTGTGGAAATGCTACTTTCAAAGATTCCAGAAGGTTTTCCATGGAGACATTTCCATAGATTTCCGGTTCGCGTGTTCCGAGTAGATTGAGGTTGGGTCCGTTGAGGATGAGGATTTTCATAGTCTGGAAAAGTCAAAGTTACGCATAAAAAAACTTCCGAAAAAATTCGGAAGTTTAAGTAGCCCCAACCGCAGAAATTTCGAAACATTTTTCGGGCGGTTTGGAGCGGTAAAAGATGTTACAAGAGAATGAGATTAGGATTTACAGGCGGAGTTGCGCTTTATTTGTCCTTGGCTCAACGGAAGTGCTTTTTATCAATTCTTGCCATTTTTGAAAAAGTACCCAATTGAAACCATCCAACCCCGATTGTATATTTTTATATTATCGGTTTGGGGGTCTCCATTCACATAGCTGCTGGCATATTGAAAAATATCGGTTAAACCATGCGTGTATTTCGCTCCGATGGATACTCCTATCGGCAATTGGTATTCCAATCCTATATTGATGCCGAAATCAAGCTTCTGAAGGTACTTGTTTTCGCTTTCATCATTGTTTGGGGCTCCAAAGATACCCGAATCGCCAAAAGCATTTCCATTGTTGTCTTTCCGTTGTATTTTGGCTCCGAGCAATGCACTAATATAAGGACCTGCATATACTTGAAATCCTTTGGATTGAAATGCAGCATTGAAGGGCTGCAGTTCTAAATAATTCATTGTCAGCTTTGAGGAGTACCGCCCATTGATGCTGTCACTAAGTTGTACTCCGGCAATTTTGTGGTTGAAAATCAGTTCATGTTTTAGCCAGAAATGTGTTCCGATTTTATTATCTACTATCAATCCAAAATGATAACCCGGTTGGCAAGTTGCTTTATCTTCAGCAAAGACATATCCTATATCTTTCCCGTAAATCGTGGAATAGCCGATTCCCGCTTTGATACCGAATGAAACCTTATTGCGGCTGAATAAGTGGTTTCTAAAATCCGAAGCGGTATCAATAGAGGCTTTTTGCGCATTGGAAACAATGTAAAAAGACAGTGCGAATATGATGCTCAATATTTTTTTCATGCGTTTGTTTTAGAAATTAATATCCCAAATACCCGCTGCTCTTTCAAGTTCTACCAAAGCAGAGGCATGATTAAAAAGTGTTTGATAGTAGTTTTGTTGTACCTCATTGTAGGTTCGCTGTGCATTCAGCACTTCCAGCAATGTGGTTTCACCGCGCTTATAGCTATAGATTTTGCCCTCCAGAATAGTCTTTGCCTCAGCAAGCAATCCAGTATTGAATTGGGCAACCTGTTTTTGTGCTGCTTGGTAATTGAAATAAGCCTGCGTTACTTCTGCCTGCACCTGCAATTCGGTCTGTTTATATTGGGCTTCGGATTGCAAGGTGGTATAATAAGCCGTCTTTAATTCCCCCGAACGATTATTGGAAAATTTCAAGGGAATGCTAATGCCAATAACCGTTTGTGTAGTTGACGGTGTGGGTGCAATGGTATTTCGGACATAGGACGAATAAGTAATACCGCCAGTTAAGCCCAAGTCAATTACCCTATTGGCTTTTGCCAGCTGAAGAATTTTTTGGGAAACGTCTTTATTCTGTAAGGCAGCCATCAGGTCGGCTCGGGTATTTTGTGCATTGAGAATAAGATCCGCTAGAATAAAGTTTCGGTCAAAGGTTGTGAAATGATCAACAGCTGTAGTAAGGGTATCGCTTTGTTCCGCTCCCATTAACAAGTTCAGATTAACGAGTGAGGTTTTCCAGTCGGCAATGGTTTGATAAAGATCATTGAGCATAGTCCCGGCCTCCAGTTTACTTTGTTTTGCATCCACATTGGGAATAGCGCCCAATTTCGCGCGTATGCTGTCCGATTTTGCCAATTTGTCCATCGCCTGGTAAGAATTTAGCAAGACCTTTACCAAATGTTCCTTTTGAATGGCGTCAAAATATTGAATAGTAGCATCTGCGCGAAGATTTCTGAAATAATCCTGCAGCAGATATTTGGTGAGCTCCGTTTCACTTTTGGCAAGGTTTATTCTTGCTTTTCGCTTGCCTCCCAATTCGATTGTCCAACCGATGGCGGCATTATAGCCATATCCCATATTCATTCTGCGCTGCCCGTTGTCAAACCAACCGGTACTCAATTCAGGATCAGGGAATACTTTTGCGCTTTCTATGCCTGCCTCGGAAATTTTCACATTGAATTTTTCCGCCGCATAGCCTACGTTATTCTTTCCCACCAACTCTATATAATCCTGATAGGATATAGG
Organism: Chryseobacterium koreense CCUG 49689; assembly: GCF_001045435.1. Classification (GTDB taxonomy): domain Bacteria; phylum Bacteroidota; class Bacteroidia; order Flavobacteriales; family Weeksellaceae; genus Kaistella; species Kaistella koreensis. The sequence goes on from NZ_LFNG01000013.1 coordinate 40,127, forward strand.
TTTTTTTTGAAATGCAGTATCCGATTGACTGTATGCCAGATCGGCAAGTAATGCAAAGCCGATTAAAAAGCACATTTTATATCCTGGTGTCATTTTTTATTTTTATAATTAAACCTTGCTGTCATTATTTTTCACACTTCTTTTTTCTAACAAATAGTAAAGGGAAGGCAGCGCATATAAAGTAATGGCTGTGGCAAAAAGCAACCCGTAAACGATCACGGTAGCCAGCGGTCTTTGCACATCGGAACCAATGCCCGTGGCCAAAGATGCAGGCAGCAACCCCAATATAGCAACAGTGGCGGTCATCAATACCGGTCTGAAACGCTGCCTTGATCCTTCCCAGACCGCATTTTCCAAGGAATAGCCGTTTTTCCTTAGCATATTGAATTGGGAAATCATAAGAACGCCATTTTGAATAGCCACCCCGAATAAAGCAATGAACCCAACAGCCGAAGACACGTTGAGGGTCATTCCCCTTATATTTAAAGCAAGCATACCACCGAACAACGCAAGGGGAACCATGCTCATTAATAAGCCCGCCTGCGAAAAGCTGCCAAATGCACCGTAAAGCAGAATAAACATAATTGCCAGTGCCATAGGTACAATTATCGCCAAATGTTGATAAGCCCTGTTTTGGTTTTCAAACTGGCCGCCCCATTTAATGCTATATTTATTGTGGTCATATTTTACCTCTTTTTCAATTTTTGCCTGCGCTTCTTTCAGGAAGGAGGTCAGGTCGTTTCCACGAAGGTTCAGCCGGACGGTCAATTGGCGTTTATTCATTTCCCTCGAAATGGTGCTTTCTCCTGTGTTCAGTTTTACTTCTGCCACCTGTGACAATGGAATTTTTGCACCTGCCTCATTGGTAAGCATCAGATTTCCTATTTTCTCTGGTGTATTCCGACTGTCTTCGCTATACCGGCATATAATATCATATACTTTAACACCCTGGAAAACCTGCGAAATAGGTTTTCCACCAATAGCTGTTTCTATAAGGTCTGACACATCAGCAACATTTAAACCGTATTGCGCAATCTTATTTCGGTCAGCGGTAATCTGGAGTTGTGGCAATGGTGGTTCCTGGTCAATAGCCAGATCTGCTGCACCTTTTACTTTTTTGAGTGTGGCCAGTACCTCTTCAGCAATTCTGCGGGTTTCTTTAAAATCCTCTCCATATATCTTTACGGCCAACTCGCTATGCGCCCCGGCTATTTTATCCATCACCCCATCAATCATGGGTTGGGAGAAAGCCACATTGTATCCGGGCATTCCGTCATATTCAGCAGCCAGTTCATTGATCAAATCTGCTTTTGTTTTACCGTTTTTCCAGTCTTTGTAAGGCAACAGTCCCACGCTGCATTCAAAATGCGAAGGGGTCCAGGCATCGGTCCCGTCATCATTTCGGCCTGCCTGCACCATTATGTAGGTTACTTCAGGATATTTCAGCGTTCGTGCACGCAGCGTGTCACTCATTTCTTTAGACTTTTCCACGGTAATACCGGGAGGAAGCGATACCTGCAACCAGATAGAGCCTTCATCCAATGGAGGCAAAAAGTCTTTACCGACGGTATAGGTTAACGCCACAGCACCTGAAAATATCAGAATTAATGGCAGGAATACACTTTTGGGTTTATTTAATAATTTCCCTACTCGACTGTGATAGAGATTAGTTAAGCGTTCCAGCCATTTGTTGTGATATATTTTTTGGGGTTTCCGATAAACGGCATACGCCAATCCGGGAATAAGAAACAATGCCACCAGCAAAGCGCCAAGCAGTGCATAACCCACCGTGAACGCCATTGGGGTAAACAGCTTTTTTTCTATGCGTTCAAAAGCAAACAATGGCAAATAAGCTGTAATGATAATAATGGTTGCAAAAAATATAGGTCTTGCCATTTGCTTTACCAATGCCACAACACCTGCTTCTGTGAGTTCTTCTTTTTCATGGTCTTCCCTTTGTTTCAGCACCGCCTCCATCATCACAATGGCCCCATCTACAATAATTCCGAAATCAATGGCTCCTAATGACAATAGATTTGCCGGAATGTTGGTGAAATGCATCAATACAAAAGCAGTGAGCAATGATATGGGAATAGTGACAGCAACCAATAAGGCACCCCTCCAGCTTCCGAGAAACAGAATGAGGACGATAATAACCAGACCCATTCCTTCCAGTAATGTTTTAGAAACGGTATGCAGTGTGGTATCTACCAGATTCGTACGATCTAAAAACGGATGGATTTTAACGCCCTCCGGAAGAATACCATTATTTAAATCGTCAACAGCTTCATTAACTCCTTTTAATACCACGGAAGGGTTTTGGCGTTTTAATAAAAGAACAATACCCTCTATATTGTCTGAATAATTTGCTCCCCGTTTATCAGAATATCCTAAAGCGCCTTTCCGTTCCAGATTTCCGTATTTTATACTGCCAATATCATTCATAAAAACGGGAGTGCCGTTCACTGATTTTACGACTACCTTTCCAATATCGTCCAGCGTTCTTACCAGTCCTATACCTCTTACCACATACGATTGATCGCCACGGTTCATCACGCTACCTCCCGCATTGGTATTATTGGCACCCACTTTAGCTGCCACATCGTTCAGGGAAATATTGTACTGCTCCATCTTGTGTGGGTCAAGCTCTATCTGGAACTGGGTAGTGATGCCTCCAAAATTGGTTACATCTGCAACGCCGGGAACCTGCTTGATCCGGGGCATGATGACGAAATTCTGAAGGTCGGTAAGCTCCCGCAGGTCCTGCGTTTTGCTTTCAATGATATAACGGAATATTTCTCCTGTTGGAGACGTCAGCGGATCGAGACCGGGTTTTGCTCCATAAGGCAGTTCAAGATCAGCCAGGCGCTCCTGGATGCGTGTCCTAGCGAAGTAATCGTCTGTACCGTCTTCAAAAACAATCGTTACCATTGAAAGCCCGAAGGTACTTTTGCTACGCATCACATGCATTCCGGGTAAACCGTTAATGGCCCGCTCTATAGGAATGGTGATCTGCTGTTCCACTTCCTCGGCAGCAAGACCGGGAACCTGCGTTACGACCTGTGAAGTAACATCTCCGATATCGGGATAGGCTTCAATAGATAACTGCGTCCATGAGTAGTACCCAAAGAAAGACAATAGTGTAAACAGCGCCAGTATCAGACCACGTTTGGTGATGGTATGATTGAATATTTTTTTCACTTCAATATTTTTATGTTTGTATTTTGAACTATTTTGCGTCTAGCAGGTAGAACGCCCCCTCACTGATGATTACATCTCCATTCGCCAATCCGGAGAGGATCTGTATTTTGCCCTGGTCTGTTATCCCGGTTTCCACGTAGCGCTTTACATATCGATCTTTGCCCACCTGTAGCATTACGTAGCTTTTGTCATTATACTGTAAAAGTGATTTTTCGGGGACAAAAATAGCATTGGTGGGATTGTCCATCAACTTTACCGTTACATACATACCGGGTTTAAGAAGGCGATCGGTGTTGGGGCATTCAATCAATACCTGTACGCTCCGGGTGTCCTCATTCACTATTTCATCAATGTGATAAATACTTCCTTTTATTTTTTTGTCGGGGAAAGCGGCAATGGAAACTTCAGCATTATCCAGACCCTGAATAAAGCGAAGGTCTTTTTCTTTAACCATGCCCACCACCCATACTTTGCCCAGCTCTGCAACTTTTGCACGTGGTGGGTCATCCGATTTAATGAATTGCCCCATGACGACCTCATTTGTTATCACTTCTCCGGCAATTGGCGATCTTACCACAAGCGGCTGGCCGAATACCAATTTATTTACATCCACATTGAATATTTTGAGCGATGCCATTGCATTCTGGTACTCCTTCTGTTTAATCTGATAATTGGTTTCCGCTTCTTCTAGGTCTTTTTCCGCTCCTACCCCATGCGCTTTTAAATCTTGCTGCCGCTTCATCGTAAGCCCCGCATTCTGGTATTCGGATTTTGCCTGGAAGAACAATTTTTGCGCATCGGTAAATTCGGCGGAGGTCATTTCAAACAAAGGTGTACCGGGTTTCACTTTCAGCCCCAATCGCAAATGGACGGCTGTAACACGACCGGAAAAAGGCGGAGCTATTTCCGCATACAGATTGGGGATGGCTTTTACCGTACCTGCTGACAGCAATTCCGGCCGATATTCCTGGGTTTCCACCGTAAAGGTTTTTAGCTGAGATTTCACTTTTGCCTGGCTGCCTACCGCAATAGTATCATTACTAATGGCAAAATCCTCTATCTTCCCCTCTTCTCCTTTACCGTGGCAGCTCAAGATGACCAATGAAACAATAGGGACAAAAAAAGTTTTCCTTACCTTGATCTTGAATGTTGTCATCATCATTTTATTTGTACTATTTTTAGTTTTGACCTTATGGCGAATGCTGATATAACCATAAAGGGATTTATGATTTTTTCAGTGCAAAAATGCTCCTATTATTTCCCGGAAGCCATTAGAGGACTCACAGAAAAAAATTAGAATTACGTTAGAAAAATGTGGGAGTAATTATAGAGGATCTGCAACAGCACCATAGATCCTCTATTATTGATAGCCAGGCCATGATTTATCGCTTTAACAGTAGCCTGTGAAAAAATTCAGAAACCTTGACGATGGGAGCCGTTAGGGAATTAAGAGAAAAAATTATGACCTTACCGGATTTGCTTCTGTAAAGAGTGCAATATTTTGTTTACACAACCGCAGGTAATTCAACGGTAAAAGTTGTTCCCCGGCCTACTTTAGAGAAAACACTGATGGTCCCTTTATGCAGCGTGATGATCTTGTGGGTAAGAGATATACCGATGCCGTTACCTTCTGCAAACTTTTTGTTCTCCCCGCGATAAAAGGGCCTAAAAATATTTTCCAGGTCGTTTGGGGAAATACCCACTCCTTTATCGGTAAAGCGCAGCGTAATTTTTCCCTTGCCGAATGAAACATAAACGATGCTTTCCTTATCGGCTGAGAATTTGCAACCGTTTTCAAAAAGGTTAACGAACGCAACCTTCAAAAGATATTCGTTGCCATTAACCGAGATTTGGTTATCATCATCAAAGTCATTTTCAAAGTGGATATCAACCCTATAATCAGGGTCAGCTTTTTGCACCTGCTGCCTTGCATCCAGCAAAACTTCGTCAATCCTTGTGTTTTTAAATTTAATTTCAGAAAGGTCATAACTTGCCTTTGCAAAGTCTAAAAGGCTGCCGGATAAACGGGATATTTTTTTCGCATCCTTTAGCGCATTCAAAATAGCCATTTTGTATTCTTCGGCCGCACGCTCCTTATCCACAGACAATTCCAGCTCGGCAATCAAAGCGGAAAGTGGTGTCCGAAGTTCGTGCGAGATATTTGAAACAAAATGTTTCTGGGCATCAAATGAACTTTCCAACCGGTTTAGCATCTCATTGAATGTGTTGGCCAATTCGGAAAGCTCATCGCTACTTTCGTTACTTGATAGCCGTAAATCAAGGTTAGTGGCGGTGATATTCTTTGCCTTCTCTATCATTTCACTAACCGGCTGAAAGGCTTTTCTGGAAAAGAATATCCCAATAATGATAATAATTAAAACAGAGGCAATAAAAACAATAATAATATTGGTGAGCAGACTGTTTAATTTGCTATATCCATACTGGTCATAAGCTGCCGCGGTAATGATAAACTGTTTCCCATTATATTCATACCGCAAACCAACCACCTGCCAGTCTTTCTGATAAAATTCCACGGCTCCTTTTCGGGAGATTTCATCCATCAGCGGCCTGGTTTCCTTCACGAAATCTATATCCACCGCATCGTGGTAAAGCAGCTCAAAATGCGTGTCGTAAATAGCGACCTCGACTTCATTGAGGATTTTCCGGTTGTTGTGGTAGATGTCTTGCAGCACATTTTTGTCAACATGGGCATTCAGAAAAAGGTTTGCCTTGGTAACGGCTTCTTTCTCAAGCAGACTATAAAACTCTTTTTCCCTGTTTTTCTTCGCGGAAAGATAGATAACGGTAGCAAACAGCATCAGAATTATTGCTGTAGTAAGGGTAAAAAGTATGATGAGCCGTGTTCTTATTTTCATTGTTCCGCCTTCAAAATAAAGCCCATTCCAGGTTTGGTATGGATGAGTTTTTTATCAAAGTTCCGATCTATTTTTTTTCGAAGATAGTTGATATAAACATCAATGAAGTTTGTGCCGGTATCAAAATGCGTTTCCCATACTTTTTCTGCAATTTCTACTCGTGACAATACCCTGTTTGGATTTTGCACCATATACTCCAATAACTTAAATTCTTTAGGCGTAAGGTTAATTTCATGGTGATCACGTTTCACGATCTTGGTATGCAGGTTCATTTCCAAATCGTCATACTTTAAAATGAAACCGGAGGCATTGGTAGTCTTGTTGTTTCGCTTCAGCAATGCCCTGATGCGCACCAAAAGCTCACGCATCTCGAAAGGCTTCACTAAATAATCATCTGCGCCCGCATCAAAACCTTCCACCTTATCGTCTGTTGTGCCAAGTGCAGTAAGCATGATAATGGGTAAATCGGGTTTTGTCTGCCTGATCTCTTTACAAAAATCTATCCCGTCCATTTTGGGCAGAATAATATCTGTGATGACCAGGTCAAAATTATTTTGTAGTGCCAATTTCTTTCCTGAAAGCCCGTCATACGCCAAAGTGGGGGTAAATCCTTGTTCTCTTAATCCCCTTTCTATGAGTTCGGCCACCCTTTGATCGTCTTCTATGATTAAAATTGTCATGATAAACCTTTAATGAATGCAAATTTAGAAAATATTATCTTTTGGAACCTGATCAGCACTTTCATGTCAAATACTTTAATATCACCACGAATTCGCAAATCATTCTGCCGTGTGATAGACTTTGATGAAAATAAATTCTTCTATTTCTACAAACGGCAAGAAATGCTCCGGAGGAACACTGTCTCTGTAGATAATTTGATTGTGGAAGGCTTGCCTTGCTCAGGAATATGATCTTAAACCCAAATTGCACAATAGAAAAAACACTATTTCTCGGCCATCAAGACACTATCCCGCAAAAAATACATCACTAATTCTTATTTAGGGTTTAATTTATTTAAACATGCTCTTAATGTCTTTGACCTATTTTACCTGTGTATCGGTAGAGTTGTAGTTTTTGTTGAGATAATCTACAAATGCTACCCTGAACAGCTCATTTATTTCCGTCATTAACAAATTTTTCCCGAATGTTTCAACAACTTTTTTAGACTGTTGTACCGTCTGATTGTATTTTGGGTTAATCGCTTTACGCCTTTAATCTTATCTTCAACACTTCGTATATTGCAGCTAGAAGTCAATAAAATCAGTAAATTTTTTGGGAAATTTATTTTTCGGTCTTTTCATTTCAAATCGAATGCGGTATGAAAAATAATTAGGCGAAACCTGTAATAAACCGATTCACTATCACAGTTGCATGAAGTTTGAATTTGATATTAGAGCCCTCATGAATAATTGAACGAAGCAAAACCACAAATCAAACAGGTGCAAAATCCGTGCATCTTAATTTGAACCTGCATCTGTGACCATCCATTTAAAATGTAATGAAATTTCATACCATATATTCCAATTGTTGTCGAACGCTATAGAAAAGGGGGGTTCATTGTAATAATTTGAGTTTGTTGCATAAAAAAAGGACTCCCGAAGAAGTCCTTTTTCACTAAAAGTAGCCCGTAGGGGAATACAAACAATCCTTTATTAATAAGGGTTAACAAACACTATATACCAAATATCCCCTTACTATCCCCATCAACTTAAACTTTATTAGGTTTTTCTATTAATTTATAATCATTCTAAATAAATTATTTTCACTCCGCTAATTAATACAATTAGTTCAAACACTCGTTAATCTATTCGACCTACAGAAACCCATCTAAAAACTATTATCATTTATTTGTAATGGGTAAATACTGCAAACAAAATAAAACGCCTTAAATCAAACGTTTCACAATATTTAGAAAACATAACAAAAAATTAAACAATTGTTTGATATATAATATATGTATCTTTATCTAAGTAACATATTTAATGAAGACATAATGTTATGTAAGCATTTATAATAATGAGTTGTTAACTTTGCGATATCTTTTTCATCTTGATTGCAATTATTAAGATTGGTAGGAGTTAATAGCCTCGATTATCCAAAACGGTATTATTTAAATTAATAAATTCTATCTCTAATAATTTACTGGTAGCAGGATATGAGTAACCCCCAAATTTTCCGTATGAATATTCAGTCTTAACACTAATATCGCAGCTGTTAATTTTCCATATCTTAGAGTTAATCTTGCTTGACATGTATGATTTCCCACTTCCTGTTTTTTGCGAGTCTCCATCTTTATTTTCTAACGTAATATTAAATTTATTACTGATATTATAACTTTCACTAATAATTGGATATTTTTTTTTGATAAGTGCTGAAAATCTACTGTAATCATCTTGTAAATTTGTTTCTTCAGATAAGCTATATTTTTTTTCGACAGAAATTTTGTAAACAATATTATCAATCAATTTTAGATTATATTTAACAAAATCTTCTCTATTAGAATTTGAGAAACAATTATGCAATTTATATTTAAAACTTATAAACTTTTGGTAATGATCACCTTGAATATATTCAAAATCTGCTTTATAATCTGGAATTTTCCTTTTATTATCAATAGCCATATTTTCACTAACATCGAAAATATTGGTATCTGAAAGTATTTTATTATTTACTTCAAAATACTTTTTTCCAAGGAAATTTAGTGTTAGATCATTTAAATTGCACTGAGATTTTGCAAAAATGCAAGAGATGAAAAATAAGAAAGTTATAATTTTCATATTTTAAATTTTTGTTTAGAAATTTTTGCTTTAGTTTTAAATTATCAACCTTTAATTATTCTTCTTTGACAATAATTGACATTCTAAGAACTTTTCTATTAAACGCCATCCCATAGTAATATCCATCGACCTTATTATCTTGCTCCAACAACAAAATCCCGTCAGCACCGTATTTTCTTGCTTCTATAATGGCACTTTCCATTAATTTATTTTCATTCTTCCCCCCATCCTCGATCATCGACAGTTAATAAACCTATTTCTTTAAATTTGAACGAGATGGAGGCAGGGGTGCTAAATATCCTAATATCGGTCGAATCTGATTTAGACTCTCGTTTGATTTTGTCGTATGAAGTGTAGCGTATTTTTTGAGCAAGGATAAGGGTGCCCAGGCAAAATGAAAATAGCAGAATAAATATTTTTTTCATATCATTTGATTTTACACAAATCTAAATATAATTTTTTAATTGTCAAAAGGTTAGATATAGTAATACACTCGCATAAAAAAAAAGGAAAGAAAACGTTTTATAATCGCCCCTCCCCCTTGTTTTATAACGGATTTTAATTTGAAATTTGAAACTAAATTAGGTATGCGCCCAATTAGTTAAAGTCTAACATCATTCAACCATAAAGGTTGCGTAGGTGTTTATATTGTTTATTTGATAACCCGACCTTATATAAAATTAAACTGCGGTTGGTTTGGGTGGTAATTCCTGCGTTGAAAAGATAAGTTATTGTGTTGCTCGTTGTAAATTCTATTCTTAATATTCTTCTCTATATTTTCAATCTGTTTTTCTTCTGAAGCATTTAATAATTTTGGGGACAAAAACTTTTCTTTTATCTTATTGTAACGGAACAGATTATTTTCTTTTAAAAATCTTAATCCCTCTCTTTTAAGATATGGCTCACCATTTCTTTGCATGGAAATATCTTCCCCAGTTACAACACAAAAGTGTGTCGTGTTTCCTATATCAACAAGTAGTCTTTTATTTTTAAAAAGGTTTAATCCTCTGTACAAGGGCGTTTCCTCCGAATCACTTTCAATATCCTCCGTGCGGAAATACGACATACTTTTTATATCAGAATAAGTGTTATTTTGCACTTCGACGGCTTTCAAAATTTCGGCTACAACAATTTTTTTAGTATCTGATTTACGGGGTAATTTTAACCATTTATCCTTGGATGTTCTCAACTCCCTTTTCTCCTTTCCTTCCCAAAAATTCTTTGCAATTGCTTGAAAATATTTTCTTCTGTCGGGTGTACTTAATTTTTTATCACTAACGATATCCTTTGGATTGAATACGAAAATTTCATTCAAATGTTCTTTTAGAAATATTATACACCGCTCCAATATATTCTCATCAAATAAACTATCTAATGTTGTGAATCCCCATTTATTGCAGTATGCCATTGTTTCAGCGTTAACCTCAAACCTCATTATATTTTCCTCGCAATAACCTAATTGATAATACATTAACCTTACTTGGTTATTTGTCTGTTTTGCTTTACAATAGTTCTTAATTTTACAATTTTTATTTCGTCTTGCATCACCACTTTTTCTATCAACTATGTCATTCTTTTTCCCCTTAACACCCTCCTTGCCTGCTGCATAATAGTAATGGGGGTATAAAGGGTGCTGATTAAATCTCGCATTTTTATAAAAAAGAAAACATTGTAAAATTGTTTCTGGTGATACTACAGATAAATAATTTACTCCAATTTCAATTGCTGATATATCCCAAAATATAAAATTTCTTTTCTCGATCCCAATATCATTTAACGTTATTTTAATCTGCTCTTGCGCTTCTCTAATAGAGAAAGGATTGGCATTGTGTATATTGCCATTTATCTGTTTATGGGGGCTGAAGTCAATAAATACTTTATACAATTTCTTATTTTGGTATTTAAATCTTATAATTATTCCTGTTCCTGTATCATAAACAGTCCACAAATTATCTTGAGACTTCATTTTAAAATTATCCTGACATACGCCCATTAATTGATACATTACAGGCGCATGCTGGTTGCCAAGTGTAATTCTATCTATCATTACTGAAAACTATTTTCAAGCGCATTAATGTAACTCTCAATTGTTTCCGTTTGAGCGGTAAAACCCTCTTCCAATTCCACATTAATTAATTTAATCTTTAAATCAATGATAGTTTCAATTGTAATTTCCGTAGCACTTTTAACCTCGTCAGTATCAGTAAAATATAATGACTGAATTTCCTTTAATAAACTAAGTGCATTCATTATTTAATTTTATTATCATTCAATAAGGTTTCAATTTCTGAGCGGAAATAATACACACTTCCCTCCACTAAAGAAGGCTTAACTGTTCCTTTCTTTCGCCATCTATGTTCCGTACTTCTGTCTATCTTAAGCATTGCGCACATTTCGTCAATGCTAAGTAATTCTTCAGGCTGTTTGGGCTGGAACTCTTTTGATAGTTCTGCTTTGAGTTGCGGAATTATAGCATTGGACAATGCTGTTACTAAATCTTGTGGCGTTATGCCGATAAATTGAATGGTATTCATCTGTATTTGTTTTGATGTTATTTTACAATATTAAGGCGGTGAATAAAAAATTAAGGGTTTGCTTAATTATGTTCCTTACCGTTTTGTATTGCAAATCTCATCAACCAAAAAATTCGGAAATTCTTCGGAAAAATCTTTTCTTCCGAACCTAATTACTGAAAACTAAAAAAACGCCCTGAATAAAGGCGTTAATGAATTTAATAGAGAGTTTACAATTAATAAAATTTAAACTCCTCTAATTTATTTTTGATTTGTTGTTTTTTAGTATGAGATAAATTTTTCATTAAATATTTTACATTACTCTTATCAGTAGTAAATAAGGTATTTGTACTACTTGCTAAGAGGGGCTTTTTGGTAATTAGTTCGAAAAATTTAGCAATTGAATTGGTAGAAGTGTTAGTGTATTTCTTTTCAAGATGGTCAATAATACCTGTTTCATGAAGCAATCGTATTGTATCAGAATATGAATTAATTTCATTGCTTTCCGTGTCTTCTGTTGAATTTTTATTATTTACTACTATAGATTTTGATATGCTTTCTTTATAAAATATAAATTTGCGCTTCTCATCAGCAACATAGTTCCACATATCTTCATACATTCCCTTTATTGCGAAAATTTCACTTTTCCTTTTTTGTTCGGTTGTGTTATCCATTTCGTTATGTAAAAGTTCTTCGATCACTCCAAAATGTGTATGTAAGTTTTCACAAAATGTTTCATAATCTTCCTCTAATTCTTCATTCAAAAACAAAAAATTAGATTGAAGAGATTGCAAATCATCAACATCAAAATCATCAAGAGCCATTTGGTATTTACTAAAATCTTCATCGCTCTTTAATTCTGCTATTATCTTAGTAGGAAGATACTTCTTAAATTCACTCATCTTTTTACTGTATTTCTATCGTTTGCAAATTTCCTTTATAATTTACTACTTCATTTTCTGTAAAAAAATCAACAATAGATTTAAATGCAATACTTATATTTTCGTAATGCTCAAAAACTTCTTTCTGTTTATCTTTACTTAAGGTTTTAAAATCATCTGACAAAACATAAGTTTTAAACCATTTAGAATAAGACAAATTAAAATCACTATTCAAAGCTTCAAAACGTTCTGCATCATTAACAAGTTGTTCAATAAAATCATCTTTCACTTGTTGCGGTAATTCTCTAATTGATTGAAAGGGTGTCTTTTGCGTTTCCATCGGTTTATATTTTTATGTTATTAAACTATTTTCAATTGTACTTCTTTGTGAGCATCAGCAACAAGTTTAGCACTCCTTAACATCAATTCATTTTCATCTGTTTTATTGTAGTGTTCTACCATTTCGTTACTGTGGTGATTGGTTTGAATTTTAAGAATTTCAGTAGGCAAATATTCACTAAATAAGGTAACATAAGTTTTGCGCCCCGAATGGCTCGAAACCAATTTATTAAAAGGATATATCCCCTTTACTTTTCTAAAAATAGGTTCTTTCTCTGTTCCTACATTCATTATTATTGCGCCCTCCGTTGGTGCAGTAAACCCGATAATTTCACAAACTTTTTTAATATGTTCATTAAATCGTTGCTCACTTATTTTTCTCGGGAAACTTCCGTTTCTTTTATTCATTATTTCAACAACTTGCGGAAGTAAGTAAATGATTTTCTTTCCTCCGGTAGTGTTAAGGTTTTTGCGTTCCGTTACTTTTAAATATTTGTCATTACCATCTTCGATAATATTTTCAGTGTCAAAGGTGAAAAGTTCAGAAACCCGAACCGAAGTATAGCACGAAATCAATAACCAATCTTTCGCATTTTCTAAACTTTCCCTTATCATTGTGGTTTCAGAAAGGATTTTTAATTGCTCAAAAGTAAAGGTAATGCCATCAGAAACATTCTCTATTTTACTATTTGGTACTATATCCCAAAACAAAACATCTTTTGAAATTGGTAATTCTTTACTTGCAAACTTGCAAAGTGTTTTAATATCCTTTATGTACTTAACCTGTGTGTTAGTAGCATAATTATTTTTATTTAGAAAATTTGCAAAATCATTTCTGAAAGTATCGTTAATTTCAGTTATCAATAGTTTTTTACGGAAAGAAGCCACCACTTTTTTAAGCGTGTTATATTTCTTTATGGTATTATACGCAAGGGGTTTTGTTCCTTTGGTTTTATCTTCTACACTTCTAAAATTCAAATAATAATCAATGAAATCACTAAACCCATCGGGCATAGAATGAGATTTTTCGGGCTTATTAAGTTGGATTTTATTTGCAAAATAATTTTTAAGTACAAAATCTTTAATCTTTACTTTTTGGGTGTCTGCATCATTATCGCTAATACTATCAATGAAATCACAGACTTTAATTCTGAAAGATGATAATTGTGAATTAAATTTATTTATCTGGGTATTTAATAATTTGGTTTCTTGTAACCTCGCACCATTTATAATCTGCCCCTCATTCCATTGTTGTTTTTCAGAATCCCAATTATTAGGATTTATTTTAAATGGTGTCGCAAGTGTTAAATCAAAACGTGAATTTGGTCGGTATCTGAATTGTACCGTTTGTGAAGTAGGGTTTGTTCCTTTCAATAAAAATCTAATGGTTGCCATATCTCTGTGTTTTGTTTACCAAAGATATGTAATAAATCGAAGCGGTTAAATATCATCCCCACGCTATCCCCATCAAATAGCAATTTCATGCAATAAGATACTTTTTAATAAGATTATCTAAAAACCTCTGTAACCCCCATCAATATTGCATTTGAAACATAAACACAAAAAAATAAGGACTTCCAAAGAAATCCTTATTGCATAATAAGTAGCCCGTAGGGGAATCGAACCCCTCTTACCAGAATGAAAATCTGAGGTCCTAACCGATAGACGAACGGGCCGGACACTTTTTATTTAATTAAGCAAGCTTGTTTACGTGCTTAGTTAATTTGCTTTTTAAGTTTGCCGCCTTGTTTTTGTGGATGATGTTTTTCTTCACCAACCTGTCCAACAAAGAGATCACTTTTGGCAATTGCTCAGTTGCAACTTTCTTGTCTTCTTCATTTCTCAGTACCTTCACAGCTGTTCTAGCAGTTTTGTGATAGTATCTGTTACGCGCTCTTTTTACCGCGTTTTGTCTAATTCTCTTGAGTGCTGATTTATGATTTGCCATAACTGTTTCTGAAATGTGGGTGCAAAGATATAAATTATTTTTATTCCCACAAATAATTTTTAAAAATTTCTAAAAAAAATTTGTTGCCGTTGCTTTTTCAATTGGTGACCCCGTTCATAATCAAGAACTTCTGCTACAAAACAGAAAGGCTCCCTTAAAATTGCTTTTGCAAATGTACTGAAAAATACCGCTCATCAACATCAGCAAACCACAATTGGCATATTAGAGCACTTCTACCAAGCTGTATTTTCCATAAATTGTAGCCTATAAAGGAATCGAACCTCTGTTGCAAGAATGAAAATCTTGAGTCCTAACCACTAGACGAATAGGCCGTTTTTGGGACTGCAAAATTATCAATTATCTTTTATTCCACAAAACAACACTCTATTTTGCCACTTTTTGAATGACGGTATTTTTGATCCCCTTATCCTCAAGCTCTTTCTGTGCCGCTACCGCTTCTTCAAGGCTGGAAAACTTGCCATAGGTGTAATAAAACTTACCATTTACTTTGTCTCTTTCCACATCCTTCAGCGTATTCAGAATCGGCGAATTTGAACTTAATTTTTGATCTGTCACCGCAAGTTCGATATTGTAGTAGCCAATTCCCAATTTCTGGTTCGGGACGAAGGAAATGGAAGTTGCATTATTAAAACCTGCTTCTCTAGCCGTCTTCAGGTTATTGTCACGAACAGAGGCCATGTTGGTCACCGCATAATAATAGCGATAAAACCCACCTTCCTTAATCGTGAGAATATAATTTAGCCCCTTCAGAGCAGGATCTCCGGCTACGTATTTTGAGGGAGAAGACATCAGTAAGATCCTGAAATCATTTTTCAAAGGCTGCTCCACCGGTTTTTCGGGTTCCACATTTTTTACAGCGTTTCGCTCCCGCGTCTTTTTGTAGCTGATAATCGCGTCGTAGATACTGCTTGCAATTTCGGACTGCCCTTTTTCGGAAGCCAAGTACATCGCGTCATCATAATTACTGATGAATCCGGTTTCAATTAAAACAGAAGGCATCGCATTGAGTCTCAAAACATGCAGGTTTTGCTGCTTCACCCCGCGCGAAAATCGCTTGTCTTTCTTTTCAAAATTTTCCTCTACAAAACTTCCAAACAACAGACTGCTCTCCAAATATTTGCTTTGTTGGATCTTCAGCGCAATCAGGGATTCGGGTGATTTTGGGTCATAAGACGCAAACATTTCACGGTCTTTATCGTCCAGGAAAATCACGTCGTTTTCCGCTTTGGCCACTTCCAGATTGGTTTTGTTTTGATCAGGTCCCTGAACGAAAGTTTCCGTTCCATAAGGAGCGGAGCGGGTATTGGCGTTGCAGTGTACCGAGATGAAGAGATCGGCCTTGCTTCTGTTGGCAAGATTTGTTCTGTCTAATAAAGATGGGTATTCATCAATCTTTCGGGTGTAGATGACTTTGAAGTCTTTGTCTTTTTCTAGCATTCTACCAAGTTTGAGCACAATGGCAAGGGTAACGTCTTTTTCGTTGAGCCTTCCCGTCTCGCTGTAAAATCGGTTTGCCCCAAAATCGGAGCCGCCATGACCCGCATCCAGAACCACGGTGAACTTCTTTTGGGCACCAGAAAAAACAAACAGAAAAAGGAAAAGGAAGCGAAGATATTTTTTAAAAGAAAAACTTTGATTCATCTTTAAATTTTAAAAATTATAGTAATTTTGAGCCCAAATTACATACAATACCGTATTGCTCAAAACCGGCTTCAAAAATATAATACCTATTTTAATTATCCTAATTTTTAACAGTTTTTTAGCAGTTTTAAACGCTCAGAAATTGCCTGAAAATAAGAGGATTAATGAGGGTGTTCCCAAATCTGACACCATAGCGTTGAACAAGGAGCAGCTGGAAGATGTGGTACAAACCAAAGCCGACAACATCCGAAACGACATCCCGAAAAAGATGACCTTCCTGAACAAAAAGGCTCAAGTGAAATACCAAGACATGCAGATTGACGCAGACTATATCTCCATAGACTGGAGCAAGTCGCTGATCTACGCAAGAGGCGAACTGGATTCTTTAGGAAAAATAAAGACACCGGCACTCGCCACGCAAGGGGGTAAAAAATACGAGTACGACGAATTTACCTACAACATCAAGACCAGACAGGCCATCGCATTCAATGCCAGAACGGAGGAAAGCGAAGGCGTGATCGTGGCAGAAAAAACTAAGAAATACAACGATTCCGTCTTCTTCATGCGCCGCGGGAAATATACCACAGACGAATATTTCATCCAGAAAAAAGATACGATTGCCGATTATTATTTACTAGCGCCCAACATTAAACTCATTAAAGGCAAAAACAAATCGCAGGTCATCACCGGACCTATCCAGATGTATATTGAGCAGGTTCCCACGCCTTTGATCATGCCGTTTGCGATCCTTCCGTTTTCGGATAAAAGAAGTGCGGGAATCCTGATTCCAAGTTTCGGAGAAAGAGAAGATGTAGGATTCTTCCTGAACGGATTGGGTTATTATCAACCGATTGGCGAACATTTTGACCTTAAGATTCTTACGGATATTTACACCAAAGGAAGCTGGAACTTCAAACCCGAAGTCAATTACCGGAAATTATACCGCTATTCGGGGAATTTTTCGGCAGACATTGGAAATACCGTTCGCGGAATCAAGGGGCTTTCCGATTATTCAAAGTCCGCCTCGTACAGAATTGCATGGCGTCATCAGCAGGATTCCAAAGCAAATCCCTTCCTCACCTTTTCCGCATCCGTGGATATGGTGAGTAATCAATTTTACAGCAACACCGTAAATAACAACTATGCCTTTAACCAAAATAATCTGAACGCCCAGCAAAACTCATCCATCAGTGTGACGAAAAGGTTTTTGACTTTGCCGGTGACCATCACGGGTTCGGCATCCTACTCCCAAAACTTTTCTACCGGACTTTCAGATTTGAAACTCCCCATCATGAATGTGGCTATCAATCAGTTTTATCTTTTCAAACCAAAAACAGGAATCAGACAGGGACTTTTGGAAAACATCACCGTAAATACCGGTTTAAACCTCAATAATTACGTGCAAACCCCTATCGATGAGCTCTTCACCAAAGCGATGTTTGACAAGATGCAAACAGGGCTGAAAAACAACATCAGTTTGGGAACAAATACTACTCTGGCAAAGTATTTCACCTTCTCGCTTTCCGCAAATATTGATAATGCATTGACCACTAAAACTTTAACTAGATTTTACGACCCAGTCAATAATAAGCTCGAAGATGTCCTCAATAAAAAAATTGCGGGATATTCCACGTTTTCTACAAGTGCGAGTTTGCAAACGGTACTTTATGGGATGTTGAACTTCAAGAAGGGTTCTGCGATTCAGGCGGTTCGACACATGATGACTCCACAGATCGGATTCTCTTATGCACCAGATTTTTCAGCAGCCAGTTTTGGATATTACAAGAATTATTATAATGAAAGGGGAGAAATGACGATGTATTCCATATTTGACAGAGGAATTATTGGAAGTCCGAGTTCGCAGCTGGTTCAGGCGATGACTTTCGGCATCAGTAATAACTTGGAGATGAAGGTGAAATCCAAGAAGGATTCCACCGGGGTAAAAAAATTGAAGCTATTTGAAAGTCTGAACTTTAACACCAATTACAATTTCGCCGCACCTAGCCATAAGTGGGCAATGTTCCAGTTCAGCGGGCAAACCACGCTTTTTGAAAAGCTGAACCTGAACACGAGTTTGACTTTGGAACCTTATCAAATCGTTTTCGAACCAGGTTCAGAAACCGGAATTAGAACCGAAAACTTTGGCCATTTCAGTGTTCAGGGATTCAATGCGCAAATTTCTTATCCGCTGAGTGAAGCAATTTTCACCGGCAAAGAAAAGGTGGATCTTTCCAAAAAATATCCAAAGAAAGGAGAAATCCGAAATGAAAACTATTACTTTGATGATGATAATTACGCCAGATTCCAGCAACCATGGACATTAAACATCAACGCACAATACGGCTATACCAAAAGTTTATCTAAATTTGGAAACCAGGTAGCATCCGTAGGTTTGGACGCAACCCTTAAGCTGACGCCGTACTGGAACCTCAACGGAAACCTGTATTATGATGTAGTCACAAAACAGATTGCCAACACCAGGATTGGTTTTGCACGCGATCAAAGAAGTTTCACCATTAATTTCAACTGGATTCCTTATGGGCAATATAAAGTGTACGATTTCTTTATTGGAATCAAGGCGAATATTTTGCAGGATGCCCTGAAATACAAGGATAGAAGCTTCAATCAGCCGAATGCACCTTTTTAGAGGAATGATTGAATCATAAAAGTGGCCGGGCAAAATCTCAAACTTTACAACTCCCACCAAATAATTCGAAAAAACTTTATATTTGCAGATTAGATCTAAGAGAAAAGTACTATGAAAAAAATAATCTCTACGGATAAAGCTCCGGCTGCAATCGGCCCTTATTCACAGGCCAATTTGGCCAACGGGATTTTATATATTTCTGGACAGATTCCGGTAAATGCGCAAACCGGAAAACTGGAAGAAGGCATCGAAAATGCAACCCACCAGGTGATGAAAAACCTGGAAGCCATTTTAGCCCAAGCCGGAATGACTTTCAAAAACGTGGTGAAGGCAACCATTTTCCTTAAGAATATGGACGATTTTTCGGCGATGAATGAAATCTACGCTTCGTACCTGGATCCCGAAAGTTTTCCTGCAAGAGAAACAGTTCAGGTTTCCTGCCTGCCAAAAAATGTGGATATTGAAATCTCGATGATCGCTCACGAAAATTAAATGAATTTCCTTCGGAATACTTTGGCGGTGCTTATTGGCCTCGCTGTTTCGGCACTTATTATCACGATCGGGATTCGTTTGAATCCTTCGTGGATCAACTATGAAGCCATGTCGCCATTCCAGCAATGGGAGAAAGTACTGAGAAGTGTGGAACACAATCCGTACTTCTTTGTGGTGCTGCTCATTTCCTCGGGAATTGCGGCAACCGTGGGCGGCGTGGTAACCGCCATCATTGTGAAATATGCTAAAGTGGCTTACGCCATCCTGATTGGCTTTATCCTGCTTTTCATTGCGATGCTGGACATCATTATTTTTCCTTATCATCCTACTTTCTACAAGATTCTGATCTTCCTCACCTTCTTCCCTTTCGCATGGATAGGCGGAAAAATCACTGAAGTGATTTATGAAAGAAAAAAGAAGCGAAACCGAAGGCTTCAAAAATAAAAAAGCGCAACCTTTCAGTTGCGCTTTTCTTATTAATTTTCTTCATTCGTGTTTTTTGTTTCTAAATCAAGGCATTTTAAATCCTCTCGTCGTGATTCTACCGAAATCATCCACATATTTCACCTGAACGTTTCCTTGGTATTTGTCCAGGATTTTCTCCACATCTTTCTGTGAATTCACAGGTTTTCCATTGATTTCGATCACGATATAATTATCTACGATTCCTATTTTCGCCATTTCACTTCCATCTAGTACATTTTTGGCGATCACACCGCTGGTCAAACCATAGTCGGTTTTGAACTTTTCACTTAATGGCTCAAATTCGGCGCCGATTTTTTCGGTCACGCTCAAATCGGCTTTGCTTCTGAAAGTGGTATTCCCTTTTTCATCTTTCAGGGTCACATTGGTGGTGTTTTCCTTGCCGTTTCTAAGGTAAGTTACCGCCACTTTATCTCCCGGTCTTTTGCTTCCCACAGCAAATGAAAGGTCATAATAGTTTGAAATCACGGTATTGTCCACTTTGGTAATGATATCGCCGGGTCTCAAACCAGCATCTTCCGCTCCACCTTTTGCAGTGACATCTGTGATGTAAACCCCTTCATTGGCTTTAATGTTGGTTTTGTTTTGTTGGTTGTATTGCGCAACTTGTCTGGTATCCGACAGATCCAAAGATCTCACGCCCAGGAATCCTCGCTGAACCAAACCAAATTTCTTGATATCTTCCACCACTTTTCTCGCGAGATTGGATGGAACTGCAAATCCGTAACCTTCATAATATCCGGTTTTGGATGAAATAGCGGAATTGATCCCGATCAGTTCTCCATTTGGATTTACCAAAGCACCACCTGAATTTCCAGGATTGATCGCCGCATCGGTTTGGATAAAGTTTTCAATCGGCGTTCTGGATTGCTGACTTAGTAAATCAATGCTTCTTCCTTTAGCAGAAACGATTCCCGCGGTCACCGTGGAATTCAGACCCATTGGATTTCCTACTGCCAAAACCCATTGCCCCACTTCCACATTGTCAGAATTGGCAAAATTGAGGTAAGGCAAACCTTTTTCTTCAATTTTTAAAAGTGCGATATCAGTGGTTGGATCTGTCCCAACCAAGTTAGCGACGTATGTTTTCTTGTTCGAAAGCTGTACCTCCAGTTTTGTGGCACCTGCAATCACGTGGTTATTTGAAATAATATAGCCATCTGGGGAAATAATCACTCCGGAACCCATTCCTCGAGGCATTTCCTGCTGTGGCTGCTGTTGTGGCTGTCTTTGGTTATTCCCAAAAGGATTCCCAAAGAACAGGTCAAACAAATCCTGATCGCTTCGCTGGGAGGTCCGGTTGGAAAAATTCTTGATACTGACCACCGCGGGCACGGTCATTTTTGCGGCCTTCACGAAATCATCACCCACTCCCGCCATATTGAATGATGCGAAACTGGCGTCCGTATTTTTCTTCGGAGCGAAATAGGAAAATTCCGAGTCATGATTTTTGACTCCGAAATAATTAATTGCCCCAAAAGTAGTTGCGCCGGAAATTACTCCGACAAAAGCATAAGGTATAAGCTTTTTCAAGTTGTTCTTCATCGTCATAAATTATTTATCTTTTACTTTTTTAGAATTGTTACTCAACAAATTTAGTGCTAAATAAGTAATGATGGAAATGGGATTGTTTCAGTTTTAACTATAATTTAACAGGAATTAGTATTTTTTAATGTATTGTGCTTAATTTTAACGAAAACCGATATCCGCTTCAACAAAAAATCGGAAATTTTGGCAGATTCCATGATTTCTAAAATGACCTGAAATATGGCTCCAAAACTGAACCGAAAATTAAAACGAAACAAATATTTCCCCAACTCAATTCCTTTGTTTAAATTTGTGACAAGCCGCCGATTTAGAAAATCGGAATCAATAAAAATATAGATTTAAAAGGCGATTCCGGCTAACTATGAAAAAATATTAAACCTTAGCAAATGAAGCTCAACATAAAAAACGAAACCGGAAGATTAAAGTCCGTGGTTCTGGGTCAACCAGGTTCCATGGGAAAAGTTCCGACCCTTGAAGAAAGTTATGATGCCAAATCCTATGACACCATCCAAAAAGGAATTTATCCGAAGGAAGAAGATATTGTCGCTGAAATGACCGCATTCGAGAAGGTTTTGAAAAAATATGGAGTAAAGGTTTTCCGCCCGGAAATCATTGAAGATTACAACCAGGTTTTCGCAAGAGATGTGGCTTTCGTGATTGACGATAAAATGATCATCTCCAATGTGATCTCAGACAGAGCGGATGAACAGGACGCGTACAAAAAAATCTTCGAAGAGGTGAAATGGCGGGATATCATCAATCTGCCAGAATCCGCACATATCGAAGGCGGCGATGTGATTGTCTGGAACGACTATCTTTTCATCGGAACCTGCTACAGCGAGGATTACCGCAATTTCAAGACCGCCAGAACCAACGAATATGCCATTGATATTTTAAAGGAATATTTCCCAAAAAAGAGAATCCTGGATTTTGAATTAAACAAAAACGACCACGAACCTTTCAAGGGAATCCTGCACCTGGACTGCACTTTTAATCCGGTAGGCAAAGACAAGTGCATTATTTACAAAGACGGTTTTGTGGATGAAAGCGACTACACCTTAATCCTGGATATCTTCGGTGAGGAAAACTGCTTCCACGTGACTGCGGAAGAAATGTTTGAAATGAATCCGAATATTTTCTCCATTTCTCCGGAAATCGTGGTTTCCGATAAGTCCTTTACCAGAATGAACAACCACCTTAGAAACGAATGGGGAATGACCGTGGAGGAAATTCCGTACCGGGAGATCTCCAAAATGGGCGGCTTGTTGCGATGTTCTACTTTGCCTTTAGTTCGGGAGTAGGTTTTTCCGGTTTATGCTACAATGCATTTTTCAGCTTTTTGATTTCGTCATCATCCGCAAAGGTTTCATAAGAAGGAATCGCCGAGGAATGAAAGTAGGATCCGCCGGTAAACGATTTCAGCTCATGAATGTTCCCGGATCTTACGCCGCCGCCGATCAGAATATTAATCTGATGGGAATACTGCTCGATAAGTGCTCTTAATTTCTCCTTCCCCTTCATCGCATTTTCGGCACCTCCCGAAGTAAGAACGGTTCGAAAACCAATACGGATAAGCTTTTTGATGGCCACATCCAGATCCGGAGTCCTGTCGAACGCCCGATGAAAAGTGCATGGAATTTCACCCGCAAGTTCCACCAATTGGCGGTTTCTCTCAGTATCGATATTGTTTCCCGCAGTTAAAATTCCAAAAACAAAACCATCTGCTCCTGCTTTTTTAAACTCCACAATGTCTTTTTTCATCTGCTCAAATTCCATGTCGGAATAGAGAAATTCGCCCCCTTTTGGACGAATCATCACGAAAATGGGTTTGCGGTAAACCGACTTCAGATATCTGAACTCCTCAATGTAAGGAGTGGTTCCGCCCAATTGTTGGTCGGCACAGAACTCAATGCGGTCTGCAACTGATTTCAGGGCGGTTTCGGCGGAGGTCATTTCAAAGCATGCGATTTCTAACATATCATTTTTTATTCTGTATAAATTTAAGTATTTTTGAAACAATTTCAATATTAAAAATCACCATTAATGCAAGCTACAGATACCGTTCTGATGATTGAGCCGATCGCTTTCGGATACAATGCGCAAACCGCTGAAAACAATTATTTTCAAGTAGAACAAAAAGATTCCGACATTCAGCAAAAAGCACTTGCCGAATTTAATCATTTTGTGGAAAAATTACGCTCGAAAGGAATTCGGGTCATCACGATCAAAGACACTTTGGAGCCCCATTCCCCGGATTCTATTTTCCCCAACAACTGGGTAAGTTTCCACAGTGACGGAAAAGCGGTACTTTATCCCATGTTTGCTCCAAACCGACGGGTGGAGCGGCGTGCAGATATATTGGAAACTTTGAAATCAAAAGGTTTTGAAATTACGGAAGTGGACGATTTTTCCCAGTTCGAGCAACAGGACAAATTTCTGGAAGGAACGGGTAGTATGATTTTCGATCATGACCATAAAATTGCTTATGGCTCTGTTTCCCTGCGATTGGATGAAGGCTTGTTCAGAAAATTTTGTGATAAATATGGTTTCACTCCGGTTGTTTTTCACTCTTTTCAAAACGTAGGTGGCGAAAGATTACCGATCTATCACACTAATGTGATGATGTGCGTTGCAGATCAGTTCGTGGTCATCTGTCTGGACTGTATTGATGACGAAATGGAAAGAGAAAAAGTTCAGGAAGTCATCAAATCCACCGAAAAAGAGCTCATTGAAATCTCAGAAGACCAAATGCAGCAATTCGCCGGAAACATGCTCCAGGTAAGGAATTCCGAAGGAAAAACATTTTTAGTCATGAGCGAAACCGCCTACAAATCGCTAACTCCCGAACAAATTTCTGCGATTGAGAAATACTCAGAAATCATTTTTTCCGATTTGAACACCATCGAAACCAATGGTGGCGGAAGTGCGAGGTGCATGTTGGCGGAAGTTTTCTTGCCCAGAAATTAGCGGAGGCAATTGATTGAAAATCAACATGATCGATTCCTATTCCGTAAGAACTACCAATTATTAATCTGGATCCTACTACATCCGGTATTCCTGCGATTCAGTTCCGATCCATGTAGATGTCTTTGAAGAGGATCATCTTGGTGATTTTGGATGAAGCCCCGTCATAAAATCCAGTTTCTTTCGAGAACTCCTTTGGATTTCTGAATGTTCCAAATATAAGGTCAAACAAAGGCAGATCAGAATAATTGTAGGCGTGTACTCCTTTGGCATGATGCAGGGAATGGGATTCCGGCCTTTGAAAAATAAATCCCATCCATTGTGGCGTCTTGATATTGGCATGCTGAATGACCGCTAAAAACGTGGCACCGTACAGCGCATAGATACTTGCCTGCGGCGTGAAACCGGCAATCCAGACCATGGTGAGACTCCCCAGAACCGTAAATCCAATCATGTCCATCGGGCTAAAAAAGAACGCCCCATAAGTATCCACCCTTTCCGCACTGTGGTGCATCTGGTGAAAAACCCGCCACAAAACATTGTTTTTATGCATCGACCGGTGCCAGATATAGACGCCAAGCTCATAAAGCAGCAAAGCAACTAAAGCTCCCCAATAATCTCCGAGTAAGGTGAGGTCGAAGATCCGGTATTTGTCTAAAGTTTCACCCCAAATCATCGGCAAATAAGTGGACAAAAAGAAATATGCAACAAATGCAGCAATGCCTTTGAGGCGCCAAAATTTAACATGGGGAAGTTTTCTGCCCGGAACTACTTCTTCGGCGGTCATAAGAATCAAAAAAATGGAAATGACTACGATGGATGCCGGATCCTTTGCAACCTCCCAAGGACTTGGGAGCTGTGAAAAAAAATTGTTCATGATATTTGTTATTAGTTTTATAAAAATAAGTGCCGCACAAAAGAATTTCAAAATTCCATCATCTGCCACAAATGCCATGAAACTAAAACGCCATCCCACACAACCAATCCCGGAGGTGGTTTCTCATGCTTTTGAGCTTCCCCGATCTTCTTCCAATATGCTTTTTATCTAAAGTGGGAAGTTACAAAGAAATCAAATACAAAATAAAAAATATTTACTTTTTTTGAGTAAATCGCAAGTTTCTTCTACAAAAAACATATAAAACAACAAATATTTTCAATCGCCGCTACATAAAAAGCGTCGGAAAAATTCCAGCCAGGGATTGCCGAACATCCTCTCTTTTTGCGGGAAACCCTTTGCAGTTTTAGCAAAATAAAATCTCCCGAAAATTTCGGGAGATCATGACAGTCTTTTTACGGACCTTTTTTCTTTTTCTACATATTTCTCCTGTACTTCCCACCCACTTCAAACAGTGCATTGGTAATCTGTCCGAGTGAGCAATATTTTCCGGCTTCCATCATCACTTCGAACAAATTCTGTTGGTTGATGGCGGCAAGTTGGAGCTTTTCCAGCATTTCACCAGATTTGTCGGCATGGGATTTCTGGAAGTTCTCTAAATTGTGAATCTGCAACTGCTTTTCTTCTTCGGTGGAGCGGATGACCTCTCCCGGTAAAACTGTAGGCGATCCATCTTTGCCAAGGAAAGTATTCACACCGATAATCGGATATTCTCCGGTGTGTTTCAGCATTTCGTAATGCATGCTTTCCTCCTGAATTTTGGAGCGTTGATACATGGTTTCCATCGCACCGAGAACACCGCCTCTTTCGGTAATCCTATCGAATTCCGCATAAACAGCTTCTTCCACCAAATCGGTCAATTCTTCAATAATGAAGGAACCCTGAAGTGGGTTTTCATTTTTCGCAAGACCCAATTCTTTGTTGATGATCAACTGAATCGCCATCGCTCTTCGTACCGATTCTTCGGTGGGAGTGGTAATCGCTTCGTCATACGCATTGGTGTGGAGCGAGTTGCAGTTGTCATAAATCGCATATAAAGCCTGAAGCGTTGTTCTGATATCGTTAAAATCAATTTCCTGGGCGTGAAGCGATCTTCCGGAAGTCTGGATGTGGTATTTCAACATTTGGCTTCGGTCATTTGCGTGGTATTTTTCGCGCATCGCTTTAGCCCAAATCCTTCTGGCAACACGACCAATTACCGCATATTCGGGATCAATTCCGTTGGAGAAGAAGAAGGACAGATTCGGTGCAAAATCATTGATGTCCATTCCTCTTGACAAATAATATTCTACATAAGTGAAACCATTTGCCAAGGTAAACGCCAACTGTGAAATTGGATTCGCTCCTGCTTCTGCAATGTGGTAACCGGAAATAGAAACCGAGTAAAAATTTCTCACTTTATGGTTGATGAAATATTCCTGAACATCGCCCATCAATCTCAACGCAAATTCGGTAGAGAAAATACAGGTGTTTTGTGCCTGATCCTCCTTCAAAATATCGGCTTGCACGGTTCCACGAACGGTAGCGATGGTTTCCGCTTTAATTTTGTTGTACACTTCTGCAGGCAAAACCTCATCACCGGTGATTCCCAAAAGTTTTAATCCCAAACCATTATTGGAAGGTGGAAGTTCACCATGGTAGGAAGGTCTTTTCAGTCCCTTATCATCAAATTTTTCTTTAAGTTTGGCTTCAACTTGCGCCCAAAGCTGATGTTCTTCAATATATTTTTCGCAGTTCTGGTCAATTGCCGCATTCATAAAAAACGAAAGCAACATGGGAGCGGGACCGTTGATCGTCATGGAAACTGAAGTCAGCGCATTGATTAAATCAAAACCGGAATAAAGTTTCTTGGCATCATCCAAAGTGGCGATGGAAACTCCGGCATTACCGATTTTCCCATAAATATCTGGCGGCAAAGCGGGATCCTGTCCATAAAGGGTCACCGAATCAAACGCCGTGGAAAGTCGTTTTGCAGGCATTTCCGCAGAAACGTAGTGGAATCTTCGGTTGGTTCTTTCCGGTCCGCCTTCACCGGCAAACATTCTGGTCGGATCCTCTCCGGTTCTCTTAAAAGGATAGATTCCCGCGGTGTACGGAAATTGCCCGGGAACATTTTCCTGGCCTTTCCAACGGATTAAATCTCCCCAATCCTGGAATTTAGGCAAAGAAATTTTCGGAATCTTCAGTCCGGAAAGTGATTCGGATTTGGTTTCCACTTTGATTTCCTTTCCGCGAACCAGATAAGCGAAAGTGTCCTCTTTCATTTCTTCTTTGAACTTCTTCCATCCTTGCAGGAAAAGAGTGTTTTCTTCAGTAAGTTCCTTTTTGGTTTTGATGAATACTTTCTCCAGTTTATGTTGAGTATGTTCATCATCGGTAATCAGTGCTTTTGCACCATCCACCAAATACATTTTTTTTGCAATCAATGCCTGTTCTTCGACCTCTTTGTCATATTGCCTGTTGTTTTCCACAATTTCGGAAAGGTACCGA
Source organism: Chryseobacterium koreense CCUG 49689 (assembly GCF_001045435.1). Lineage (GTDB taxonomy): Bacteria > Bacteroidota > Bacteroidia > Flavobacteriales > Weeksellaceae > Kaistella > Kaistella koreensis. The sequence goes on from NZ_LFNG01000013.1 coordinate 67,843, forward strand.
ACCCTTTTTGGTGGAATGATGGTGGATTCTTCTGAAACATTATGTTCTACATACTCGCTGAAATCCAAATGCTCAAACCTGGAATTGACCTTTTTAATCAAAGCGTTATAAAGCTCGGTCATTCCCCAATCGTTAAACTGGCTTGCTTTTGTAGCGAAAACCGGCATCGCCTCCAACGGTTGGTCAAAGGACAGATGATTTCTCTGGTATTGTTTTCTAACGGCTTGCAATGCGTCTAAAGCACCTCGTTTATCAGATTTATTTAATGCGATCAGATCGGCATAATCCAACATGTCGATTTTTTCCAACTGCGTGGAAGCGCCATATTCCGGCGTCATCACATACATGGAAACATCAGCGATTTCGGTGATTTCCGAACCACTTTGACCAATGCCGGAAGTTTCCAGAATAATCACATCCGGTTTTGCAATTTTCAGAATATTGATCGCCGAATGGATATAAGGCGAAACCGAAACATTGTTTTCGCGTGTCGCCATGGAACGCATATAAACCCGCGAATCGTTGATGGAATTCATCCTGATCCTGTCCCCCAAAAGTGCGCCTCCAGTTTTCTTTTTGGAAGGGTCCACGGAAATGATCGCAATTTTTTTATCCGGATTGGAACGAAGAAATCGGCGGACCAATTCGTCTGTTAATGAGGATTTTCCGGCGCCTCCGGTTCCGGTAATTCCAATGATGGGAATATTGGCGTTTTTTGCTTTTTCGTCAATGGCTTTGACCAAATCTTCTTTCTCTGTGGAGAAATTTTCCACTGCGGAAATGACTTGCGCGATGGATTTTGAGTCTTCGAAAGAGATTTTATCCAGATCGGAAACCGTTACGTTTTCGCCGGTCGCGAAATCCGACTTTTCCACCAAATCATCAATCATTCCCTGCAAACCGAGCGCCCTTCCGTCATCCGGCGAATAGATCCGGTCTATTCCGTAATCCATCAATGCTTTGATTTCTTCCGGCAGAATTACGCCTCCGCCACCGCCGAACACCTTGATTTGGGGGGCGCCTTTTTCATGCAAAAGGTCGTAGATGTATTTGAAATATTCATTGTGCCCGCCTTGGTAGGAAGTCAGCGCAATTGCATTTGCATCTTCCTGAATGGCAGTATTCACTACTTCTTCAGCGGATTTATCGTGACCAAGGTGGATGACTTCACATCCTGTTCCCTGAATCACACGGCGCATAATGTTAATCGACACATCATGTCCGTCAAAAAGTGATGCCGCGGTTACAATTCTTACTTTATTTTTAGGTTCGTATTTTGTGGTTTCCATAAAGAAAATTAAGATTTTTGTGGATTTTTCAAAGATACGGATTTTTGAAATTTTGGAAAAAGGAAAAATTGCAATCTTCCCTGCAATGGGCATACCCAAAAGTAGCGTTATTAATTGGAAAATAAGGGAGGTGTTGCGGCCGGATTTTGATAAAATTTGGAAGGCGCTCGTTCGGCGGAGGAAATCATTTCGATACGATTTCGAAATAGCGACGATCTATTTTGCTTTTTACTATGAAGTGGTATTTTCATGGACTCCTAATGAACTATCCATGAAGTATCTATGAAGCATCTATGGGGGAAGGGTCGGTTGAAGGTGAAGATGACCCCGTCCAAAATTAACTATTCACTATCTTACTTTTGTTTTCCTGCATCAACAACTATGATTTCCGGCGGGTTTTCTTAATTTTCATATTTGTGTTTTTAGAATCTGTTGCATATCAATACATCCCCGGTTACGGCCGGAAAACAAGTTGCTGTCAAATGGTTTTCATCATCGCCTCAAAGTTGCATTAATTTATTGTTACGCGCAATACCGCTTTTGTGGTATATTTAACAAAATATTTGTATTTTTACCTCGAAAATGTTAACAAATGGAAGAGAAATTTAAGAATCACCCCAAAAAACCCCATCCACTGCAAAAGATCTGGAACCGGCATCCCGGATTTTTGAAGAATGAAACCGGCATCTATAAAATGCCTTCGCTGGAAAAGTTGATTGGCGAAATATTTTCGGTGGGTGAATACTATTACTATACTATCAAGCTGACCGACAGCACCCTGAGTAACCACCACGAAAATATCCTCAAAATGCACGGTTTCAACACGCCACCACAACACCTAAGTGAGATTATCGAGCTTGTTCATCCCGACGACATGAATTTCGTGCAGGAAGCCGAACAGATGTCGGTAGAGAAAATGAAGGAAATTGGATTCGAGCACCTGATGCAGCTGAAAACCAGTTACAGTTTCCGGATGCGTACAGGCAGCGGTGGATACGAGATGTTTCATCACCAGTCTGTCCCCACACTGAAATCCGAAAACGGTCAGCTGCTGGAAGCGGTGAACATCCACACGAATATTCATCATGTCGCTCCCAAAAACAACTATTTTGTAGTGGTTTCGGGCATTGGCGGCAGAAGCGATTTTCACAGGATGTCCTGGCCCGGAAAACATCTGGAGGACAACCAGGAGAATCACATCCTCTCCAAAAGAGAAATCGAAATTATCACCCTTCTGGCAAAGGGTCTGGATACCACAGAAATCTCGGAGCAACTTTTTATTTCCGGCCATACGGTTCGCACGCACCGGAGGAATATGCTGGCCAAAACAAAATGCCGAAACAGCTCCGAACTCATCTCCAAAGCGTTCGAACGAGGCTACCTCTAAAATCGCGAAAAAAAGCAGGAGCTGCTCTCAAATGGCCATGCTTCATTTTGATGAAACTTTTATTTCAACCATGTGAAAGACCGGCCCTTTCCAGATGTGGAAATACTAAGGCGTTGGTCTTGACGCAATTGATTTGGAGCACGGATTATCCAAAATATTTTCGGCATCCATCTCAAAGACGGGATTACTTTAAGTTTTCGGAGGGGGCGCTTTCTAGTAATTAAATAGTGCTTTACCTTCCATCAAGTCGTTGACTTTTTTGCGGACTCCGGAAATTACGGCTTCATCCTTAATGTTCATCACCACGTCGTTGATCAGACCCGCGATGGTTTCCATATCTTTTTCCTTCAATCCCCTTGTGGTAATCGCTGCGGTACCCAAACGGATTCCCGAAGTGGTAAATGGTGATTTGTCGTCAAAAGGAACCATGTTTTTGTTGCAAGTGATATCGGCTTTTACCAACGCCTTCTCGGTTTCTTTTCCGTTCACATTTTTATTTCGGAGGTCCACCAACATCAAATGGTTGTCGGTTCCGCCGCTCACAATATCAAAGCCGTTGTCCATCATCGCTTTTGCCAACGCCTGTGCATTTGCGATCACCTGTTTTGCATATATTTCAAATTTGGCATCAATCGCTTCTGCAAATGCCACCGCTTTTCCGGCAATCACATGTTCAAGCGGGCCACCCTGAATTCCTGGGAAAACCGCGCCATCCAAAACCTGGCTCATCATTTTTATTTCGCCTTTCGGGGTTTTGTGTCCGTAAGGGTTTTCGAAATCCTTACCCATCATAATCATTCCACCTCTTGGTCCGCGCAGCGTTTTGTGGGTGGTAGTGGTCACCACATGGCAGTGTTCAAAAGGAGTAGAGAGCAAACCTTTCGCCATCAAACCTGCCGGATGCGCGATATCTGCCCACAAAGTAGCGCCCACTTCATCGGCAACTTCACGGAATTTCTTGAAATCCAAATCTCTGGAATAGGCTGAATATCCTGCAATCAACATTTTCGGCCTCACTTCCAAAGCTTTTTGGCGCATCGCCTCATAATCTATTGTGCCACTTTCCCTTTCAACACCGTAAAAATTCGCATGGTACTGAATTCCGGAAAAGTTCACCGCGGCACCGTGTGTCAAATGTCCTCCCATGGACAAATCCAGACCTAAAATCTTATCGCCGGGTTTCAAAACCGAAAGATAAATCGCCGCGTTTGCCTGCGATCCGGAATGTGGCTGCACATTGGCATATTCCACTCCGAAAAGTTCCTTTGCCCGGTTAATTGCCAAAGTCTCCACTTCGTCCACCACTTCGCAACCGCCATAATATCTTCTTCCCGGATATCCTTCCGCATATTTGTTCGTAAGCACGCTTCCCATCGCCTTCATCACATTTTCTGAAACAAAATTTTCGGACGCGATGAGTTCAATTCCATGGGTTTGTCTTTGTCTTTCCTGTTCGATCAAGTCGAAAATGGGTTCGTTGGTCATGATTTGATATTGATTAAAGATAGCCTCAAATTTAGTGAATTTTCACCACTAAAATCAAATTGAGAATTGGGAAGCTGGTTAAATCCATTTAAATTTAATGATAAATCCTGAGTATGTTTAGCAACGTCACTTTAAATAAAGACTTTTTCATCTCATTGAAAGTGAGTTAAGGCAAATAATGAGACTTCGTTTAGTGATGAAATATAAAGCTTTACTTTTATGTTAAAAAACTTTTCTTTATCGATACTGGATGAATTAGCGGAATTATCCTTGAATTCGAGGCGGTTTTAATGTGCTTGAACTGCCTTTTTCCCAATTTTCCACTTCAGTGAACAGACTTTAGTTTTTTCAAGTAATGAGATTACTGCAGTTTAATCAGTTTTTCCAAAAGAGGTGGAAGTCCGGTTTCAGGGTTTATCTGATCATTGTTCCAAAAACTCATTACCGCACTCACATTTTTATTTCTTACATTTTCAGCAACATAATAAACAGTCAGCGATTTCCCACCGGACATTGCGGCCAAAGCAGAAGGTACTCCTGTAAAATTATAAATCACTTTTTTTGCTTTTGTTGGGACTCCTTCGAACACTATATCTACCATTTCTTCCGAGGTCACTTTTCCGCCTTTTCGTGATTTTGTTACCTTGAGCTGATTATCAACCGCCTCTTTTGCATCTTCCAAAGTTTTGTGGACACTCCAATTCATTTCACCAAAATACGGACATTGAACGGTATTGAGAAAAGTCCAGTAACAACTGTTTCCAAGCTCTATTCTTCTCCCTGCAAAATTGATTGAACTGATTTGCATCGGGACAAAATTTTCATTAGGAATTATATTTTCAATAATTGCATTTACGAGCTTTTCTTCAGTTTCTTTATCTGTTTTTCCGTTTTTGATAAACCAAATTACCGTGATTGTCTTGTCAGGATTTTCAATAAAATAATAATTATTGATTTGGAAATTATCATCCGAAATCTTTTGCTGTTTCGTCACAACCAAATTGTTTGAACTGATTTGATCATCTTTAATTTTTGTTTCCGACTCAGAGATTTGGTGCTTTTTAAAAACTTTTTTTAAACCTTTTTCATCAAAAGTGTTTTTGAACTTTTCGCTTGTAACACTATAGCCATCAATATTATACCAGATTTTCCCATTGTTGTTTAAAGCGGAAAGTCTTTCAAAAATATTATTTTCCTGTGAAAAGCAAATCGAAAAAAACAAGATAAAAAACAAATCTAAAATTTTCATTTTATTTGTTTAAAGTAAAAGTGTATATCTGAATTTTATCTTTACTCGATTTTATCCAGTTTTCTGGCTTTTTGGGATCGTTCATTTCAACCTGGTCAACCGGAAAAATTTCAAACGAAGCAAACCAGCTTTGCGGCTTTTCGCTGTCTTTTTTGAAAATGGTCTGTCTTGCAATGGTGCTGTCATTTGGTTTTACCATAAACGTGTTTTTGTACTCCTGGCAACCAAAAGCCTGAGAGCACTTAATGACTCCGATGGTCATATTAATTGGTTTTTCAGAAGTGTTTTTCAGGATGAAAGCTGTATTTGCTTCGCCGGGCAGAGCAATACAACCGATCATAAAGACTGACACAAAAAGGGAAATAAATATTTTTTTCATATTGAAACATTTGTTTATGAAACCTTATGATTTACTTCAAATTTACAGAAAAAATTCATCTCTCCAATTATTTTTTTCCATTGACCAGGCAAAACACATTAAACTTAGCAGTAAATCATATTTTTTTAAAGAAACGCAAGGATTAAGAATATTTTTTACATCTCATAGAAAATAATTTAGCGCAAAAGAAAGCAGTCCGTTTAATGATGAAAGCCAATTTTTTTAAGCTAAAAAAAATGATTCCGGAGGAATCGTATCTGCGTAGCTGAATCAAATCCTATTTATGGGGCGTTCCGGAGGAACGCTATCTCTTTTCACCCGACTTAAAAACAGTTGAACGTTATTGTTGCAAATTTCCATTTATAAAATATTTTTAACAAAAGGAAAGTTCTTTTTAAGATAGCATTCCTACGGAATGCCAACTTTCTGCGAACTGTCTTTCTACACAGATACCGCTCCTCCGGAGCATTACGTGACGTTTTTAGGAATAAAAACCAGTCAAATAGCGGAATTATCCTTGAATTCGACGGGGTCTGAAAAACCATGAACAAATTAGGATGTTTGAGAATTGAATTATAGATTTTAACTTTGCATTAAAAATAGGAGGCATGAAAATCGGCGATACCGTTTCCGTGGTGGATGAAGATTTGAAGGGCACGATCACTTCAGTACATGGGGAAACCGTGGTTTTCAGGGATGAATACGGCTTTACGCACCATTACAAAAAAAACGAACTGGTTTTACAAAATCCAACTATTTACGAGGGTCTTAATACCATTCAAAAATCTGAATCCCACAAAGCCACCTCCAAAAAGCACCAGAAAAAACACCTGGTTCTGGATCTGCATTTTGAAAATCTGGTGGAAAATCCGCAAGATTACACTTCCACCGAAAGACTGTTCATTCAAAAAGAAAAACTGATCGAAACTTTTGAATTTTGCAGAAAACACCGATTGAAGGAATTGGAAATTGTGCATGGAATCGGCGACGGAGTTGTACAGAACATGGTTCACGATTTCCTGATTGGTCAAACAAAGATCGATTTCGAACAGGATGAATTCTTCTATCATTCCGTTGGAAATGTGATGGTCCGGTTCAGGTAATTAGGCCCAAGAAAAGTTATTGCTCAGAAGGAACTTCCAATGTTTCGGCCTCTTCATTAGGCTTAAAGAATGAAAAACTCACATTTCCGTATTTCCGGGTATCGAGCAAATTCGGGTGGGAAAGCTTGATGCGGCTTTGATGTTCGAGCGCAAAAACTCCCCCTTTTTTTAGAAATTTATTATTTAAGACCAAAGAAATCAACTCGTTATACTTTTCGACCGAAGTCTCGAAAGGCGGATCTGCAACCACCAAATCGTATTTTTTGTGGTTCCTGTTTTTCTTTAAATAATCAAAAACATCGGCACGCTGCACCGCAATCTGCACAGCCATATCCAAATCAGAAGCCGTGGAATTGATAAAGGCGGCGTGTTTTGGATTCATTTCCACGGAAGTCACATCTTTGCAACCTCTGGAAGCCAGTTCCAAAGCGATCGATCCGATTCCGCCAAACAAATCCAGCGCGGAATCAAATTCAAACTCCAAATCAAATCGGTTTTCCAGAATGCTGAAAAGGGCCTCTTTCGCAAAATCCGTTGTAGGACGGACTTCGAAATTTTTCGGTGCCGAAATCCTTTTGGACTTCCATCTTCCACTGATTATTCTGTACATTTTGGGGTTTTCTAATGGTTTATATGTTGTTTAAATTTTCCGGCATCCATCCAGATTTAATTTGCGCATCGCGAAAGAATCTAAATTTGGTCTTCAATGCAGGGAATTTTCCGAAATACGAATGAACGCATTTAGTTCAAAATAAAATTCTTCTGAGGAAGGTTGTCAAAAACAATCTTCAAACTCTTCACAAATTTTTGCAGTTCAGAAATAAAGGTTTCATTTTCGGTGGTTTCGCCATAAACAAAAAAGCTGGTTTCATCTGTTCCAAAACCTATTTTGCTCAAAGTGAACATGATGAAATATAGAAAATCGACCTCAGAATTCACATCCAGATTGTTATAAAGAATCACTTTTTTCTCCTCCAGCGCAAAAAACTCGCACTGGTTGTGATAAAGATTGATGTGGATTTCTTTTTGATTTTTCACGTTAAGGTTATTTAAAAACTGCTCGCCGGAAAAATTAAATCGGGTCGGTTTTTGGATATTTTTGATTTCTAAATAATACTTTTTTGGAAGCGTAAAATAAAACTGTACTCCAAATTTTTTGTTGACCGCAAGCATCAGTTCCTCGTGTTCACGATTGATTTCCGAATTATAAGAAATCAGATCAAAACCCAGTTCGTGGGCGGAAAAATCTGCCGGCATCAGGGTAAACTGATTCAATGCCGAAATGACCGAGATTTCATCAAACTGCTTTTGGGAAAGGATTTCGCCTAATTTTTGCTCGATGAAATTTTCGGGAGTTTCTTCCGAAACAAAAAAAGTGGACTCCTCCAAAAAGGCTTTGTTTTTGGAAATCCGGTACTGTAAACCGTCTTTGGTGAAAAGCAGGGAAAGTTTATGCATGACTGTGGTGCAAATTTAGTCAAAAATAAGAAATTTTGATTGGCGAAAATTCCGAGTGCGCAGAGAAATAGATTTTGCAAATTTATTGTTTCACGATGGCTTCACAGCGGTCAAAAGTTTGCGAAAAAATAATGACGCAAAAAACTCAGAAACCACATGACTTTCAACTATTGAGAAAGGTTCCCGGAACGGCCTGCAAATATGGCGCGATTTCAAATATATTTCGACTGATCGATCGGGATTATTTCGGATACTGGCAAAATCCCGAAATATTTTTTTTCGCATTGATTAAAGTACCTTCAACTCCAAATCAATGGACTTCCCGAAGAATTTCTTGGAAATTTTTTCAAAGTTTTTGGTGATATCCGAAAGATAAAAATGAGTAGTCGGTTTTGGATTATGATCATTCAGCAGATGGTGTTTTTCCAGAATCATCTTCAACTGGTTCGCCACAATATTTGGCGAATCAATGACCCGAACGCGGTTTCCGTAATACTGTTTGATTTCATCAATCAGCAAAGGATAATGCGTGCAGCCCAAAATCAAGGTTTCAATATTTTTCAACTTGCTATTGCTCAGATAATTATAAATAATCGCATGAGTAATCGGATGATTTTTAAATCCTTCCTCAATCGCCGGAACCAAAAGCGGCGTCGCCAATTCATCCACTTTGATGAATTTGTTGTGCTTGCGGATGGATTTTCGGTAAAGGCCTGAATTCACCGTAGCTTTCGTGGCGATCACTCCTACATTGTTGTGGATTTCATAGGAAACTTTTTCCGCCACCGGATTGATTACATCGATCACGGGAACTTTTTCTGCAACCAGATCCTGAACTTCCGCCAAAGCATTTGCTGTAGCCGTGTTACAGGCAATCACAATCGCTTTGCAATTTTTCTCTAGCAGAAAATTGGTGATTTTTGACGAGTATTCCACAATCGCTTCCTTGGACTTATCGCCATACGGAAGGTGTTTGGTGTCACCGAAATAGATCAGATCTTCATGTGGAAGCAACCTTTTAATTTCTTTAGCCACCGTCAAGCCGCCTACTCCCGAATCAAAGATTCCAATGGGTTGCTGCGCGGAAAGATGGCTGAAATCTTGTTTTTTCTTTTTCAAAGGAAAATGTTTGTGCAAAAATAGAGATTTTCTGTGAGTGAAATTGCTTCTCCGTGAAATTGGCAATCCACTTTAAGCATTCCGTTTTTAAACCAAAAACAAATCACTCGCAATTCCATCGGCCATAAACCAGTGTTTTTCGGGAATTTTCAAGTGGTCATTTTCGATGGTCAAAATGCCTTCCTCGATTTTTTGTTGCATTTCATGCTGAAGATATTCGAACGTTTTGACGGGAAACTGCTCCTTTAAAGAAACCAGATCAACTCCCCAAACCGTCCTTAAACCGATCATCAGCATTTCGTTGAACCGGTCTTTTTCGCTGAGGATTTCGGTTTCTTTGGCGAGTTTGTTTTCGCTCAAGAAATCGATGTATTTCTTGTTATTGGATATGTTCCAGCTTCTTTCATTTCGTCCGTTGTAGGAATGTGCGGAAGGTCCGATTCCCAAATATTCCTGATATTTCCAGTACGCCGAATTGTGTTTGGAATGAAATCCTGGTTTGCCGAAATTGGAAATTTCATAATGATCGAAACCGTGATCTTTCAGAAATTCCGACATGTAATAAAATTCCTTATTCTGCTCCGATTCATTGGGTGCCGCTATTTTTCGCTGCTTAATCCATTGGTTCAGCGCGGTTTTTGGCTCAATCGTCAATGCATAAGATGAAACGTGCGGAACTTCCAGGGCTATGGTTTTGTCCAGATTCTGCTTCCAAATCTCAAAATTGGAAGTCGGAGAACCGTAAATCAAATCGATGCTGATGTTTTCGAAGCCAAAATCCTGGGACCGCTTGATGGAACTTTCTGCTTCCGAGGAATTGTGGGCACGGTTCATCATCTTCAAATCTTCGTCAAAAAAACTTTGAGTCCCGATAGAAAGCCGGTTGATTTCGGTATGGGTGAGATCTTTCAGAAAATCTTTGTCTAAGTCGTCCGGATTGGCTTCTATGGTAATTTCGATGTCCTGAGCAAAACTGAAATATTTTAAAACCTCATCCATAATGGATTTCAGCTCATCGACCTTTAAAACTGTAGGAGTTCCACCCCCGAAATAGAGGGATTTCAGGTCTTTGCTTTGAAGTTCATCTTTCCGCAAAAACAGTTCCTTCTTTAATGCCGAAATCATCTGGTCCTTAAAATCCAGAGAAGTGGAGAAGTGGAAATTGCAGTAACTGCATTTTTGCTTGCAGAAAGGGATGTGGAGATAAAGCATTGATTAAGTTACTATAAACAGGTAGCCTGCCTGCAGACCGTCACGAAAGAGGCAAGCAATTTTTGATTGCTATCAACATTCATCCTCGACGCAAAATTGATTTGGAGCTTCCTGGTCTCAAAAAAAGGGTTTCAATTATTTAAAACCTGAACCCTCTCTGATTGATGAAGTTCTCGATATTGTAACCCACGCTTAACATGAAGCTGCTTCCCGCATATTGCTGAATATCTGAAAGTCCGAAATTGTAACTTGCGCCAAAGAAGAATCGGTTCACCGTTGCTTTCACTACAGGAGCGATGCCTAAACTTTGGTTCCCAAATTTGTTATTTGCTGTCCGGAAACTTGCTCCGGCAGAAAATGAACTGGATTCACCTCTTGCTGTTGCCATCAGATTCATGTCTATCATTTTCGCGGAGTTGGTGCTAAAGTTCATCAGGACTGAAGGCGTCACAAAGAAATCTTCACCCAAATGCACGTTGTATCCAGCATTAAACATCAGTTTTGTGGGTTCCGGCTCAATTCCCGCAACAATCGGGATATCATTGCTCAAAGCAATATCATTGACTGAAAATCCGGCGAAGAATTTGCGGAAGGTAATGGCCATCCCAAGATTGGCATAAACCAGGAACAAACTGCTGTTTTCCGGTGCAATGGTGGGATCTCCGGCAGTTTCCGGATTCAACATGCCCAAATCCACGTGCATATTATAAAAATTCACACTGGTTCCAAAAGAAAACTGACTTAATCTTTCACCATCATCATCCATCGGGATAAAATAAGACGCACCGGCAGAAATTCCGTTTGACGAAACCGGCCCGTTTTGGTCCCGAAAAAAATGAAGCCCTGCTCCCACCCGGTCAAAAACGTTTGCATGAATCCCGATCGACTGCACATTTGGCGACTGGTCAAATTTCGAAAACTGCTTTTGGTAATTCAAATTCACCACTACGTCATCCGTTTTCCCATAAAGTGCGGGATTGAAAAGAAAATCACCCTCCAGCAAGTACTGCTGATAATAAGGCAATGTTTCCTGGCTTTTGAAGAAGCCGAAAAAGGAAACGGCAATGATTAGTACTAATAATTTTCTCATAATTAACTTCAGGTGAATTCTTGCAAATATAAAAAACTTTTAAAAACAATCACTCCAAATATTTACGCCACTTATTAATGGCTTCTTCCATGTCTTTGGGCATCGGACTTTCGAAATACATTTCCTTTTTGGTGGTGGGATGTATGAATCCCAAAGTATGGGCATGGAGCGCATGACGGGGCAAAACCTCGAAAACATTCTTCACGAACTGTTTATATTTAGGGAGATGGACTCCTTTCAAAATTTGGTTGCCTTCATATCTTTCGTCATTGAACAGGGTATGTCCAATATGTTTGAAGTGAGCCCTGATCTGATGTGTCCTACCGGTTTCCAGCTTACATTCCACCCAGGTCATGTATTTGAATCTTTCAATAACTTTATAATGAGTGACGGCATGTTTTCCTAAACTGCCATCTTCAAAAACCGCCATTTGCATTCGGTTTTTCAAATGCCTTCCGATATTTCCGCGAATGGTTCCTTCATCAGCTGCAATATTTCCCCAGACAAAAGCCCAGTAAAGCCGCTTGGTTTTCCGGTCAAAAAACTGCTTTGCCAAAAAACTCAAGGCATATTCATTTTTGGCAATCACCAAAAGTCCGGAAGTGTCTTTATCAATCCGGTGGACCAATCCCACCCGATCCAAATCGGATTTCTGGCCGTTTTTTTCGAAGTGGAACGCAAGCGCGTTGACCAAAGTTCCGTCCCAATTTCCAAATCCGGGATGCACCACCATTCCAGCTTCCTTGTCCACCACCACCACGTCATCATCTTCATAAACGATATTTATCGGAATATCTTGCGGAATGATTACATTTTCTCTTGGAGGATGAGTGAGCAGAACCGAGATTTCATCACCTGGTTTTACACGGTAGTTTTGTTTGACTACTTTTCCGTTCACCACCACATTTCCCGCCCTGCAGGTTTGCGAGATCTTGTTCCGCGTAGAATTCTGGCGGATATTGTGCAGGTATTTATCAATACGTATGATTTCCTGGCCTTTGTCCACTTTTATGCTAAAGTGTTCATAAAGGCCATCGGATTCAGCTTCATTTGATTCCTGGCTGAGTAAATCTTCGTCTGAAAAATCTTCGTTTTCTTCCTTCATTTGATGTACAAAAAAACTCCAACTTTCCGTTGAAGTTTTATTTCTATTTAGATTGAAAATTATTCAACAATCACCTTTTTCGCTTTTGGCTTTTCTTCCGGTTTCGGAGTGGCTGGCTTTGAAGCGGTAGTGTTGGTTTTCGGTTTGGTTTCCACAGGTTTTTGCTTTGGCTCCGCTGCGGGTTTCGTGGTTTCTGATTTTGGAACTTCCGGTTTTGGCTGCTCAGGAACCGCCTGTTCTGTGTTCGGCTCCGCAACTCTTTGCTGTGGCTTCTGAAAAACAGGGGTTCTGGAACCTGAAGGCGGTATGGTGGTATCGATCTTAACTCTGTAAATGGAATTCAGCTGTGAAATTTTCGCTCCCAATTCGGCAGGAGTTTTCTTGCTTGCCCAAATATCGATCTGCATTCCCTGATCACGGACATTCATTGATGGTGGATCTTGGAAATAAACAATGTCGGATTCATCTGTGCCGCCGTCTTCATGTTCCACTAAACCAACTTCAAATAAATTCTGTGTAATAATTGCTTTCGCCTGTTGCACGGTAAGTCCAACTAAATTTGGTACCGAAATATTTCTTCTGGGTCCCGCTCCGATCACCAAATCAATTGTGGAGAATCTCGGCAGCAGCGCACCTGGTTTCAAAGTGGCCCCATTGTAAATCATCCTGATGACAGCGTCACGCTGAATATTTGGTTCGAAAATCGTGTCACCGACTTTCAGCCCGACCTGTTCCAATTGCCTAAATGCCAAACCTTTGTACCGGTCCAAAATATCCGGAACAGAAACCTGCGCATAAGTTCTTGGATTCACCTTTAAGATGATGGTTCGTCCATCTTTTACCCTGGAACCTGGGGAAGGATAAATCTGCAGAACTTGGAACGGACGGTATTTCGGGTCGTATTTAAAACTGTCAACTTCATATTCCAGTCCGGAATCGTCCAGAATTTTGATGGCTTGCTGCACGGTCTTGTTCATCACATTCGGCACCGGAATCTCCTTACCATGATTGGTGTGAATCTCCAACCATCGGAAAGTAAGCCAGACCAAACCGGTGAAAACTGCCGCAGCAACGAGTAAGTTTACCAGAACTTTCCAGTGGAAAAGCGATTTAAGCATATTGCCAAGACTTTAATTATAAGTGCAAATATATAAAATTATCTTTTCGGTAATTATGGAAATCTCGCCCATTTTTTTGAAATTCGGCACCCAGAAAAGCTTAAAAAGGTTTTGAAATTTTTATCTTTGCTTATTAAACCCAAACTATGATTTTATCAATGACCGGCTTCGGAAGAAGTGAAGGAGTTTTCGAGGGAAAAAAAATCACCATCGACCTGAAATCGCTCAACAGCAAATCTTTTGACCTGAACATTAAAATGCCATTAAGGTATAAGGACAAAGAATTCGACATCCGGAAAACACTCAATGATAAAATCCTGCGCGGAAAAGTGGACTGCTTCATCAACATGGAAACATTGACCGATTCCAACGATGTGAGCATCAATCACGATCTGGTGAAATCCTATATTGACGAACTGAAAAAAATCACTTCAGACGGGCCCGATTTCGAATACCTGAAAATGGCGATCCGTTTTCCCGACGCCATCTCCACAAGACCTGACGAACTCAATGAAAACGAATGGATTTTTCTTTCCGGTCTCTTAAATGAAGCGTTGGAAAAATTCGACCAGTTTAGAAAAACAGAAGGCGAAACGCTGCACGACGAACTGAAAAAGAACCTGAAAAGCATCGAATCGAGCCTTGCACAAGTCATTCCATTTGAAAACGAAAGAATGGACGGAGTGAAGGAACGGTACCGAAAAACTTTGAATGAATTCGACAATATCGACGAGACCCGATTCTATCAGGAAATGGCGTACTTCACAGAAAAATTAGACATTTCGGAAGAAAAAGTCCGACTAGCCCAACATTTAAAATATTATCTGGAAGTGATGAAGGATGAAGATTTTAACGGGAAAAAATTGGGATTCATTTCACAGGAAATTGGACGCGAAATCAACACTTTAGGATCAAAAGCAAACCACGCAGAAATCCAGAAACTGGTGGTTAAAATGAAAGATGATCTGGAAAAAATCAAAGAGCAAACCTTAAATGTACTATAATTTAGTTTCAAGTTTCATCTTCCGCCTTTGGAAAGCATAAACCTGAAACCTGAAACCTGAAACCAATGAATAAAGTCATCATATTTTCCGCACCATCCGGAAGTGGAAAAACAACTCTGGTAAAGCATTGCCTGGAACATTTTCCGGAATTGGAGTTTTCCATTTCCTGCACGACTAGAAAACCGCGCGGAACAGAAAAAGACGGCGTGGATTACTATTTCATCACTCCCGAAGAATTTCGGCAAAAAATTTGGAAAGCAGCATTTGTGGAATTTGAGGAAGTGTATGAAGACAAATATTACGGAACTCTGGAATCCGAAGTGAATCGAATCTGGAACGAAGGCAAAACCGTGATTTTCGATGTGGATGTGAAAGGCGGAATCTCACTGAAAAAATATTTCGGCGACAAGGCGCTTTCGATTTTCATCATGCCGCCGTCCATCCGGGAATTGGAACGAAGGTTGATTGCAAGAGGAACCGACGATGAGGAAACCATCCAGACCAGAGTGGAAAAAGCGGAGCAGGAATTGACCTTTCAAAATGAATTTGACAAAATCGTGGTCAACGAAAATTTAGACGACGCTAAATCGGAAATCTCCAATTTGGTGCGTGAATTTATTAATTCTTAACTTTATGGTCGAATTGGAGAACCGGTTCCGAATTCGGAACATGAAGCCGGAAACCAGCTCCAATACTGAAATCTACCTGTCGGCAGACAGGCTTTAAACCAAAACAAATGAGCACAGCAACTTTAGATAAAGCCATTTCAAACCTCCCGGTAAAAGGTTTTTTAAAAATTGGCGACCTTGTGATTCCGCAAGGTGAAGAATTGATCCAGGCCATCAAGGACCTGAAAAAGGAAAAAAACGCCATCATTCTCGCACACTATTATCAACCGCCAGGAATTCAGGATATCGCAGATTATCTCGGGGATTCCCTGCAATTGGCGAGAGCTGCGAGAGACACCGATGCGGATATGATCGCGTTTTGCGGCGTCCATTTCATGGCGGAAGCCGCAAAAATTTTGAACCCAACCAAAAAAGTCGTCCTTCCAGATACGCAGGCAGGTTGCTCGCTCGCCGATGGCTGCAGCGGAGAAGGTTTAAGGGAAATGCGCAAGAAATATCCGAATGCCTTGATCGCGACCTATATCAACTGTAACGCGGAGACCAAAGCCGAATCCGACATCATCGTGACCAGTTCCAATGCGGAGACCATCATCAAATCACTGCCGGAAGACCGGCCCATTATTTTTGCACCGGATAAAAACCTCGGAAGATTTTTGATGAAAAAAACCGGCCGCGACATGATTCTTTGGGATGGAAGCTGCATTGTGCATGAAGCGTTTTCGATGGAGAGAATCGCGAAACAGCTGGCTGAAAATCCTGACGCGAAACTCATCGCACACCCTGAAAGTGAAACTCCGGTTTTGGATTTGGCGGATTTCGTGGGCTCGACTTCTGCGCTTTTGAACTTTGTAGAAAAAGACGATTCGCAGAAATTCATCGTGGCAACGGAGGAAGGGATTTTGCACGAAATGAAGAAACGTGCACCACACAAAACCCTACTTCCTGCATTGGTTTTCGATGAAAGCTGCAACTGTTCGGAATGTTTCTACATGAAACGAAACACGTTGGAAAAACTTTATCTGTGCATGAAATATGAACTTCCGGAAATCACGATTGATGAAGAACTGCGTTTGAAAGCCCTGGTTCCCATCGAGAAAATGATGGAATTGTCTAAAACGATCAAGTAATCCGCTTGGCGATCCAACTAACTTAGCAGATTTCGCAATTCAAATTTCGTAATCCGTATTTAAAATGACCAGTAAAATATATTTCGAAAACCTGAAAATCTATGCTTTTCACGGCGTTTTGCCAGAGGAGAAAATGATCGGGACTTACTTTATTTTAAATGTGGAAATCCACGCGGATTTATGGAAAGCGGTGGGTACAGACGATTTGAACGACACCATCAATTATGCGGAAGTGAACGAAATCATCCACAACGAAATGCAAATCCCATCCGAATTGATGGAGCACGTTTGCGGAAGAATCCTGAAAAATATCAAACTAAAGTTTCCACAAATTACCTTCATTAAAGTAAAAATGAGCAAAACCAGTCCACCAATGCAGGGCGAAATGGATGGAGTGAGTGTGGAGATTGAGCAAGATTTTCTTTGACATAAACCTTTCGGGATTTTGAATCATTAAAGCTTTGTATTAAATTTGTGCATCTCCAAAAAGGAGGTCAATCTCCTTTTTTGCCAACCTTTTTTTATGAAATACATCCTCCTCACGCTTTTATCCGCAGTACTTCTAAGCATTTCCTGGCCTACTTACGGAATCCCGTTCTTCCTATTTTTCGCCCTCGTTCCTTTACTGATGATGGAACATGACCTCACCAAATTTTCAAAAATCAGAAGGAAAGGTTGGGCGGTTTTCGGGCTTTCTTATCTTTGTTTCGTGATCTGGAACATCGTGACTACGGGTTGGCTTTATGGCTCAAAAAATCCGGATGGCACAAATTCCCTGATGGCGGTGGTTTTTCCAGTTTTGGTGAATTCCCTCCTGTATTCGCTGGTTTTCCAACTTTATCACTGGTACAAAAAAGTGCAGGGAACCTATTGGGGGCTCACTTTCTTGGTCGCGATCTGGATGGCTTTCGAAAAATTCCACATGAGTTGGGAACTGACCTGGCCGTGGCTGAATCTGGGAAACGCCTTTTCAGACTATCCGAAACTGATCCAGTGGTATGACACTTTGGGCGCCACCGGAGGAAGTTTCTGGATTTTGTTGATTAATGTTTACATGTTCTATACCTTAAGGATTTGGGAAGCCGGAAGAAAACGCAAATCTTTGATAATCAACAGTTCAGTTCTGGCCATTTTCATTTTCGTGCCGATGTTGATTTCAGTGGCAAAGTACCACAGTTTTGATGAAAAGCCGATCGGCTCTGTCAATACTTTAATACTGCAACCAGACCTTGATCCATATCATGAAAAATACACGAAAGACAGTTTGACGATTTTGAATGACTTGCTGACTTTGGCCGAAAAAAATTCAAAAGGGCAAATCGATTACTATATCGGTCCGGAAACTTCTCTTCCGGGTTTTGGTTCGATTTCGGAAACGGGATTTGAACAAAGTTTACTTTTAAACCAGGTTAAAGGATTTCTCTCCAAACACCCGAAATCTGTTTTTGCCACAGGAATTTCCTCGCACCGGTTTTTTCGGGATGGTGAAATGAAAGGAGATGCGGCATACGAACTTTCAGACGGAACTTTTGTGGAGAGTTACAATTCCGCCATTCAAATTATTCCCGACCAAAAAGTGGAAGTTTACCACAAAGGAAAACTCGTTCCCGGCGTTGAAATTTTTCCCTATATGGATGTGCTGAAACCGATTCTCGGTGATGCGATGCTGAATCTCGGCGGAACAGTGGCTTCTCTAGGGATCGACAAAGAACGAAAAGTTTTCACGAACCCCTTCAACAAAGGAAAACTCGCGCCAATTATTTGCTACGAAAGCATTTATGGCGAATTCACCACCGAGTATGTGAAAAGGGGAGCCAACTTCTTGGCCATTATGACCAACGATTCCTGGTGGGGAGTCACGCAAGGTCACCAACAGCTGATGTCTTATGCAAAACTCCGCGCGATTGAAACCCGCCGTGAAATTGCCCGTTCCGCAAACAGTGGAATTTCCGCGCACATCGATGCGAAAGGCGATGTTTTGGCAGACACGCTTTATGGCGATAAAACCGCTTTGTTTGCAAAAGTGAATCTTTACGACGGAATGACTTTTTACACCAGAACCGGAGATTTACTGTCTCGGATTTCTATTTTCGTTTTGGGATTTTTGATATTTTACACCCTCATTAAGAAGATTCAGAACAGGAAGAGAAAAGCTTAATTTGGCGAAAGCCGCAATTAAAATATTCCATCTGCAAACTCATGGCAGAAACTCACTTTTCTCTGGAATAATGATTCAGCAACATTCGGATTTCATTGAACTCAAATTCCTTTGGGAGCGCATTTTTCCACTCGTTTAAGGATTGGTGGACGTCGTGGTTTTTCTTGAATTCTTTTTCAAAGGTTTTGATTTTTTCTTTATCGAAAATTCGGCTTAGATCCAAAAGTCCCTGCGACGCGAATTTTGAGAGATGACCGAAAATGGTTTCCGTAACAAGACCACGTTCTTTCGCGATTTCGGGAATGGTTTTTCCGTCCTCAAATAGTTGGTAAGTAAGGATATGAGATGGAACTTTAGCAATTTTGGTGGTGACTTTCACTTCGTTTTCCCGATTGAAAAGCGGCGTTTCCAAAAGGTACACTTTCTTCAAATCGTTCAGATAATCTTCCAGATCATCCAGAAAAACCCGAAAATCTTCATTGTACTGTTTCAATCCTTTCGAACCTTTATTTTCGGCATAAAAATCTAGCAACGGCAAGAATACTTTTTCATTCACATTCTTAAAAAAGAAATTTACCGCACCTTTGGTTTTGCTTTCCACCTCGCTCCACTCTTCAGTTCCCAAAACAAATTTCCGAGTTTTCTGCCGGATGATCTTTTCAAATTTGTCTAAAATTCCGGTCAAATTTCCAATCTCCGGTTTGATGGCAGAATACAGAAATTGGACTTTGTCTCGGTCGATTGCTTTTGCGCCTTTTGCGGATTTATTCCAGTTTTCAAGCGAATGGATGAACCATCTGCAATCCAGTCGTTTCAGGACTTTGCCGATGGAATAATCATATTTTTCAGCGTTTAAGATTTCCTCCATCTGCTCATTTGCGTGGGTTTCGTCTTGGAACTTCGAAACTCTTCTGTCCGCAAAAATTACGTCGGGAGTGATTTTGGATTTAAGCACTATTCCTTCCAAAGTCCGGCATCGGGAAAGTGCTACATAGACTTGTCCGGAAGCGAAAGATTTCCCCGCATCGATAATGAGTCGGTCAAAAGTGAGTCCCTGACTTTTATGAATTGTCACTGCCCAAGCCAAACGAATCGGGTATTGTTTAAAACTTCCCAAGACATCTTCGGTAATATTCTTGTCCGAATCCAGGGAATATTTTTTCTGTTCCCAAACTTCTTTTTTCAGGACATAGCTTTCATCGTCACCATCAATGATTACGGTGATTTCTTTTTCATCCAGATCCACGATTTCCGCCAGTTTTCCGTTGAAATATCTCCTTTCACCGCTTGCATCATTTCGGATAAACATAATCTGTGCGCCGACTTTTAGTTCTAAGACTTCATCGTTTGGATATTGATTCTCATTAAAATTCCCGACAATTTCCGCGGCATATGAAAAGGATTTTCCGGGAAGCTCCGCAAGTTTCTTCTGGTTGATTTCGTCTGCCATTCTGTTGTGCGAAGTCAAATAAACGTAAGGCTCGTCGGTAGGTTCAAAATCGGGGATGTACCTTTCATTCAAAGCCTCAAAATCGATGTCGCGGATTTCGCCATCGCGGATTTCATTCAGAATATCCAGAAATTTTTCATCTTTTTGACGGTAAACTGTGGTCAGTTCGATGGTAATTAATGGAATTTCCTTCAACGCCAAACTTTCGAAGAAAAACGGCGAGTTATAATATTGACTTAAAATATGCTCATCCCGCACCACCGGCGGAAGCTGGTACAAATCCCCAATGAAGAGCATTTGAACGCCACCAAACCTTTGCTGGTTTCGCCGAACGTGTCTCAAAGAAAAATCCATCATATCCAAAACATCCGCACGAAGCATGGAAACCTCATCGATGATGATGATTTCAATTTCGCGGAGGAGTTTCAGTTTGTCTTTCCGGTATTTGAAATGGTGCATTAAATCGGCAATGTTCATCGCGAGATTGCCATCAATTCTCTCAGTAGTGGGAACAAAAGTGCGCGGCGGCAAACCAAACATCGAGTGAATTGTAACACCACCCGCATTGATTGCCGCGATTCCGGTAGGCGCCACTACAATGTGCTTCTTCTTGGTTTTCAGCACGAAATCATTCAGAAAAGTAGTTTTTCCCGTTCCGGCTTTTCCGGTAAGGAAGATGCTTCTGTTGGTATGTTCTACTAAATTGAAGAGAGATTCGTTCATTTTTCAAAAATACTGAAAAAAGTCTGAGCATTGACCTCGTGAAAACACCTAAAAATGATTTCCAAAAAAAGCCAATCCACAAAAAAAGGCAGTATTTTTGCAAAGTATTAGAAAAATCTATTCATGAAGTATTTTCTCCTCATCGCAATTTCTGCTTTAACCTTCAATGCCTGCAAATCAAAGAAAAACATAGACCAGGAAACGCTTCCGAAAGACATCGCGCTGAAACCCGACAATAACCTTTTGCAACAAAGTGACCGCGAGAAATTATCGGCAATGATTAAGGAAATCGAATCTGACATTGCAAAAGAAACGTGTACCGATGAGGCTTTATGGCGAATTTCCCCGATTGGTTCGAAACCCTGCGGCGGACCGAGTTCCTACATCGCTTATCCCATAAAGATGGAAAACGATATGCTACCGAAAATCAAAAATTTCACCGATGCCCAATCTGCGTTCAACAAAAAATACGGATTGGTTTCCGATTGCGCGGTAGTTCCGGCACCTTCCGGAATTCGCTGTGAAAATGGAAAGGCGGTTTTGATCAGTGGGAATCCTGGAGACGGCGAGGTTCAATAGCAGGAAGTCGAAAACCTCCATTTTGGGGTAAATCTGAACAAGGCCAAAACTATTTCAAAATTGAATACCGATAAACATCGATGAATCTGCCATTTTTGAAAAACTCCTTTTTCAAATGCGCTTCCAACTTCATCCCACATTTTTGCATAATTCTTCCAGAAGCAGGATTATGTGGAAAATGACTGGCATGAATTTTATGGAGCTGTAATTCTTCAAAGGCAAAGCGGATGATTTCGTTTAAGGCTTCAGAAACATAGCCATTGTTCCAAAATTCTTTGGCAAGCCAATAACCTACTTCGGCTTTGTGGTGGTTTTTTTCCGGGTGAATCCCGATGGCGCCGATTAATCTGGGATTTCCTTTTTCACGGATGGCGAAAGTAAAATTGTTGCGGGATGCAAAACCTTTGTCCACCAATTCATTCAGAAAAAACTCCGCGTGTTCTCTTTTGTAGGGAAAAGGAATGTTTAAGGTATTTTCTGAAAAAGCGGAGTCCGAATTAAGATGATGAACCAAATCATCCAAATCACTTTGAACAGGACGATTGAGTATCAAACGGGCAGTCTGAAGTTCCGGAAATTTTTGCAGATTTTGATTATTCATGAATCATTGGATATTCCAATATATTTTGGGGTTTCGAAATGGTAATCAATTCTCTGTCCTGATCCAAACACTTTTTCAGCAACACAAATCCGATTCCCGCTTTCTTCGGTTTTCAGGCTCAAAAATTATTGGTACCACGAAGAATATTTCACATAATTGTTCGCAATCCGGTTCACCTCGCCTTCCAAAAGTTCTGCGGAAATATCTTTGATTTTTCTCGCAGGAACGCCGCCCCAAACTTCGCCCGATTTGATGTGCGTTCCCTGGGTGACGACCGAACCTGCACCGACAATGGAATTGCTTTCCACCAAACAGTCATCCATCACGATTGCGCCCATTCCGATCAGAACATTGTCGTGGATCGTGCATCCGTGCACAATGGCATTGTGACCGATGGAAACATTATCGCCAATATTGAGCGGGAATTTTTCAAACGTGCAATGGAGCATCACATTGTCTTGAACATTCACTTTGTTTCCCATTTTGATGTAGTGCACATCTCCACGAATCACCGCATTGTACCAAATACTGCAGTTTTCGCCCATCACCACATCACCGATGACGGTGGCGGTTTCTGCCAAAAATGTTCCCTCCCCAATTTGTGGGGTTTTGCCCAATAGTTCTCTTATTATTGCCATAAATTTTAGTTCGAGGTTAATTATTGTTAAAGTTCAAAACGGATTTCTATTTTCAAAATAGGCTATTGACAAAGTCTAAAACCCTACTCGCAAACTCCGTGATTTTATCCGTATTTTTGCAACTCAAATTTACTAAATAAAATGACAAAGATGATTATAGAGCCGACCGAGAATCCGAAAGTGATGAAATTTGTGGCGGATTACAACCTGATTCCCGGTTCTTTGGAGTTGGACAGAAATTCAGATATCTCCGAAATCCCTTTAGCTCAGGAACTTTTGAAGTATCCTTTCGTGGAAAGAATTTTCATAACCGCTAATTTTGTGGCGGTGGCCAAAGAGGATGCGGTGGAATGGGAACACGTTGCAGAAAGCTTGAAAGACTTGATTGCTGATGAACTTTCAAAAAACCCCAGAGTTTATATCCAGAAATTAAAAGAAGAAATCCAGATTTTTTCGGAGATGACTCCAAATCCAAATGTGATGAAATTCGTTTCCAACCAGACTTTGCTGGATGGTTTTCTGGAATTGAAATCGCGTGAGGAAGCGGCAGATGTTCCTTTGGCGAAGGCCATTTTCGACCAGTTTGAATATGTGACCCAGGTTTTTATTTCAGATAATTTTGTGGCAGTGACGAAAGACGATTCTTTTCAGTGGCATGAAATCATGGTGGAAGTTCGCGCATTCATCGCAGCATATTTGCAAAATCACAAAGTGGTTTCCAATATTCCGGCCGCAAAACATGAAAATCCGGTAGAACAACTGATTAACAGAGACTATACCGAAAAAGAGCAGAAAATTTCAGACATCCTGAACGAATATGTAGCTCCCGCTGTGGAAGGTGATGGTGGAAAAATTTCGCTCATCGGTTACGACGAGGAAAATAAAGTTGCCAAAATGCTCCTTCAAGGCGCATGTTCCGGATGTCCAAGTTCTACGGCGACTTTGAAAGGCGGAATTGAAAATATCCTGAAGCAGTTCGTTCCGGAACTGGTGGAAAAAGTGGAAGCAGTAAACGGATAAAAAATAAGAACAGTAAACAGTAGGCAATATTTGCAAACGCCGAAGATTACCGATTATCATTATTTATGAATAAAAAAGGAATTTTGCTGGTGAATCTCGGTTCGCCGAAATCGACAAAAGTTGAAGATGTAAAGGAATATCTCGACGAATTTTTAATGGACGAAAAAGTCATCGATTACCGCTGGTTTTTCCGTTCGCTTTTGGTCCGAGGAATTATTTTGAGGACAAGACCCGCAAAATCTGCTGAAGCCTACAAAACCGTGTGGACCGATGAAGGTTCGCCTTTGATTGTGATCACCGAACACATTCAGAAAAAACTTCAAAAACTGGTAGATATTCCCGTGGAAATCGGGATGCGCTACGCAGAACCAAGCATTAAAACCGGAATCCAAAAACTGGTCGATCAAGGAGTTACAGAAATTGTTCTGTTTCCTCTTTATCCGCAATATGCCATGAGTACGACGGAAACCGTGGTTGACAAAGCAGAGGAAGTTCGAAAAGCATTTTTTCCGAATGTTCGAATCAATTACGTGCAGCCTTTTTATGATCGAGATATCTACATCAACTGTTTGGCGGAAAGCATTAAAGAAAAACTTCCGGAGCATTTCGATGCGTTGCAGTTTTCTTATCACGGTGTTCCAGAAAGGCATATTTATAAGACCGATCCCACAAAAACCTGCAACCTAAACGATTGCTGTCAAAGGGAAAACAATCCAAGTCATCAGTTTTGCTATCGCCATCAGTGTTTTAAGACGACCGAACTGGTTTTGGAAAAATTAGGATTAAGCCGGGAAAAAGCCATCATCTCCTTTCAGTCCAGACTGGGAAAAGACAAATGGATGGAACCTTATACCGATGAAACTTTGATGAGTTTAGGAAAAAAAGGAATCAAGAATTTGGCGATTGTTTGTCCGGCATTTGTTTCCGATTGCCTGGAAACTTTGGAGGAAATTTCTGTGGAAGGGAAAGAGCAGTTTCTACATGGAGGTGGCGAAAGCTTCCATTATATCCCGTGTCTTAATGACGAAGACCGCTGGATTGATGTGGTGAAAACACTTTGCGAAGAAAAATTGGAGGAATTTTATTTGGTTTAAGTTCATCTGGATTGGTGGTCCCGGAAAAACCTAAGCATCATCTCACCGGAGTCCGAAATTCTCCGTAACCAATCAGTCCGTCATAATTTCTTCCAAAAGGTTGATAATACAGAAACGCCTGATAGAGATTTTCCGTCTGCCAAAAATTCCCGTTGATTTCCCCAAAATTTAAAGTTCCATCGGGATTTTTTGTAGCCAGCATATAATTGTAGAATCCTTGTTTCAAATAAATACTGGCGATGTATTTTTTAGCTTTTTCATCGTAAACCATCTGGTTTTCCTTCGAGGGAATAAAGTCATTGAACCCGCCTAAAACAAAGATTTCCTTATCGGTTTTCTCAGAATCCAGCGCGAAATAAACCCAGGAATAATCCGCTTCGCGATCAGCATTCCGCTCGATTCCCAAATCATTTCTCCTGAAATAATAGGCACCGTTCACATCCGGTTGGTACTGATAATTCAGCGGATACGCCCAAACCGGATAGAGATAAGTATAATTCACCCCGTCAATAGTTTCGCCATTCGCCACCATGTCGAATGTGCCCATCATATTTTTGTTGTCAAAATAATAGAACTCATTATTTCCGGGAAAAGTCAAATTCATCTGCTGGAAAAGCAGCTTGCTCCCCAAAACCGTACTCGGCTTCTGATTAAGGACGGAAACATTCCAATTGTTATTTTGAACAACATTTAAGGAAACAGAGTTCAAATTGGAATTTAAAACCGGATTATTTCCAATCGCCTGCACTTCCACTCTTTGTCTGATTTCCGGTTTTCTGGCATCTGCTGTTCTGGTTACATTCAAAGCGACATTTGCGCCGTCTTCTACCACACAAAATCTCTTGGTGAAAAGCGGTTTTCCGGGAGCATCGTAATAGACAATCAGCTCAAAATTTCCGGAAATTTTCGGTTGAATTTTATCATTAGGGAAAACCAATGTGTAGTTGGTATAGGCCTGCAAGGTGTTGAAAGAATATTGAAACTGGTCAATCATCCCATTCAAGCTTCCGTTTGCATATTCGGTGAAGAAAAGTCCGTCGTCATTCCAGTTCCGGTCATAATGTTTGATGGTGTACCGGTAAATGTTGCTGGAATTGGAAAGATCGTCAAACCTCAAAATCAACTGTTCATTAAAACCGATCACCGGCGTTTCATCATTGGTTTGCGGATTAAATAACTGCACGCTTCTGATCTGCTGACCAAAAAGAAAAGTGCTGAAAACGATCAGGAAAAAAGATAGCTGTTTCATCGATACGAAGATAACGAAATTTGCGACAGAAAATTGCGAATGGATTTTTTGTTCTTCACTCATCGAAAATGAGCCAAAGAAAAATTTAATGCCGTAATTTTGCAATCAATCATTAATCATCAGTCATGATTCAAATCCAATCGTTCACATTCAATCCATTTTCAGAAAACACTTATGTAGTCCTCAATGAAGAGAAAGACGCTTTCATCATCGATCCGGGAAATTTTGGGGAAGACGAAACCGGGATCCTGAACAATTTCATTGCTAAAAACCAATTGAAGGTCAAAAATATAGTGCTCACTCATGCACATATCGATCACGTTTTAGGTTTGCAGACCGTTCATGACCATTACCAAGTTCCTGTGTTGATGCATGAAACCGAAAAGGAAATTCTAGACCGAAATCCGATGGATGCGAATCGGTTCGGTTTTTTCTTCAGCCCGTTTTCCGGTGAAATCCAATTCCTGAAAGAAGGTGAAACGATTAATTTAGGTGAAGACCTCTTTGAAATCCTTCATGTTCCAGGACATTCTCCCGGACATATCGCTCTTCATAACCAAGCACAAAAATTCGTCATTTCCGGAGATGTCCTATTTGAAGGAAGCATCGGCAGAACCGATCTATACAAGGGAAATCACGAGCAACTTTTGGAGAGCATCAAAACTAAACTTTTCGTTTTGGATGGTGACACCAAAGTTTTCAGCGGTCATGGAAATCCCACCGCGATTGGTTTTGAAAAAAAACACAATCCCTTTTTTTAAGAGACTTTCTTTAGGCTTCCGGCTTAATTTTTCCACTTGATATTGCAGCCCATACTTGGTCTTTGAATCTCTTCCTGCGGTTCGCCTGCAAGCAGATTTTCAAACGCGATGATCAAGTCTTCGCCAGTAATTTCCTTGCTGTTTCCCGGTCTGGAATCATCCATCTGTCCGCGATAAATCAGGTCCAGTTTGTCATCGAAGAAATAAAAATCCGGGGTACATGCAGCGTCGTAAGCTTTTGCAATCGCCTGACTTTCATCGTATAAATAAGGGAAGTCAAATTTCTTATCCACCTGAAATTCCACCATTTTTTCCGGTGAATCTGCAGGGTATTTTTCCACGTCGTTGGAATTGATGGCGATAAACTCGATTCCCTTTTCCTGATAATCTTCATACAGTTCAGAGAGTTTATCGATGATGTGGAGCACAAACGGACAATGGTTGCACATGAAAACCACCAAAGTTCCCTTTTCCCCTTTCAGGTCGTTCAGGGATTGGATTTCGTTGCCGTGTGAAGGATTCGGAAGTTCAAAAAACGGAGCCTTGGTTCCGAGTTCCAGCATATTTGAAGGAGTATTTGCCATAATAATTTTTTTTAAGGCCTGTCTGCCGACAGGTAGATTTGAGGTTTCGAGTTTCAAGTTTCAAGTTTCAAACTACGTAGCAAAGATAAGGATTCCTGAAGCGAATTTTCAAAATTCACCCAGTTGATATTCTTTTCTTTTCGGTACCAGGTGAGTTGTCTTTTTGCGAAACGGCGGGAATTTTTCTTGATTTCTTCAATTGCGAAATCCAAATCCCACTCTCCATCAAAATACTTGAAAAGTTCTGTGTAGCCAACGGTTTGCAACGGTACCAGATTTTTAAACGGAATCAATTCTTCCGCCTCTTTCACCAAACCATCGGAAATCATTTGGTCCACACGCCTGTTGATTCTTTCGTAAATAATTTCACGCGGCGCTTCAATGCCGATGCGGATGACTTGGAAATCCCGCTTTTTAATCTTTGAACTGATATTTTCCGTGTAGGTTTTTCCGGTTTGCCAGATAATGTCGATGGCTCTCAATAAACGTCGGGGATTGTCCTTGTCCACGGTTTTGTAATATTCCGGATCGAGTTTTTCCAGGATTTCCTGAAGTTCCCCGATTCCGTTTTCGTCCCAAATTTGCTGAAGCTTTTTCTGGTTCTCGTCATCTGCTTCCGGCAAATCATTCAGACCTTCGATCACCGCTTTCTCATACATCATACTTCCGCCGACCAGGACCAGGACCTCTTGTTTTTGAAAAAGTTCTGCCAACTTCTCTGCGGCGTCTTTTTCAAATTGCCCGATGGAATAATAATCCTTCACGGAAAGATTGCCGATGAAATGATGCGGTACTTGATCCAGCTCTTCTTTGGACGGAGTTGCAGTCCCAATTTTCATCTCTTTAAAAAACTGCCGCGAATCGCAGGAAATGATTTCCGTTCCGAAATGTTTCGCAATATTGATGGCGAGTTTGGTTTTGCCGATTCCGGTGGTTCCTATGACAGAAATTAAGGTTTTCATTTGGTGTGCAAATGTCAATAAAAAAATTCTAATACACGAATCCCGGAAATTTGTGGCAAAAAATTTTGTTTCCGCCTACCATTTCTTCGTGTTCAAATGAGTATAAAACTCCATTTCATCAATCATAATTTATTAAATTTGCATATATCTTAATAATTATGAAAATTCTTTTATTGGAAGATGACCTTATTCTCTCTGCTGAATTGGGGAAGTTTTTGGAACAAAATAATTTTGAAGTAAAAAAAGTATATGATGGGGACCGTTTTTTGACTGAAGTCCACCAAAATCAATATGACATTTACCTTCTCGACATCAACGTTCCAAAAACGAACGGTTTGGACGTGTGCGAAAAAATTCGAAACGAAGACAAAAACACGCCGATCATCATGATTTCAGCTTATGGGGATCTCTCCGACAAAAAGGATGCTTTCAACCGATTGGCAGATGATTATTTGGTAAAACCGTTCCAGTTTGAGGAATTGCTGATGCGGATCAATTCACTCACCAGAAGAAACAGTACCGAGAACAAATCCGGTGACGAAATAATCTCCATAGAGAATCTGAGCATCAACAAAACGGAACAGAAAGTCTTTAGAAATGGTCAAGAAATCGCACTCACCGTGAAAGAATTTCAACTCCTTTTGCTCTTGGCAGAACATCCGGGCAGAACATTTTCCAAACAGCAGATTTCGGAGCTGGTTTGGCAGCATAATTTCAATACCAACACCAATACCGTGGAGGTTTACATCAACTTTCTGCGCAAGAAAATCGACAAAGATTTTGACACCAAATTAATCCACACCCGCTCCGGATTTGGTTATTACTTAAAAGCCCAGAAGTGAATATAAAGAATAAGATTGCGCTGAACCTCAGTTTGCTCTTTTCCCTTTTTTTGGGATTTATCCTGATCATCATTTACCTGTTTTTTGCAAAATTCCGCAAAGACGAATTTGTCGCGATCCTGAAAGACAGGATTTCCACGGTGGCCAATTATTTTGATGAAGACGAAGACCGCATCAAGGATTTTTCCAAGATTTACAACACGCCGACCTATTCCATTCAGCAGGAGGAAATTTTGGTTTTTAATGAAAATTTCGATTTGGTGTACAGCAGCATCAAAGACAAAACTGTCGATTGGGACCGGGAGGATTTGGTGACCATGAAGAAAGAACACAAAGTGTACCACAGCGAAAAAAATTCCGAGGTTTATGGCGAAAAAATCAAAAACCACTACTTCCTGATAGAATCTACCGACATCATGGGAAAAGAAAAACTCTCTTATTTGGGAACGTTGGTCCTGGTTTCTTTTTTTGTGGCTTCTGCGCTGATGTGGATCCTGAGCTTTTCATTTGCGAAAAAAATGATGGCTCCCCTGGACGTCTTTCAGCAAAAAATCACGCGGATTTCTGCAAACAACCTCACCGAAAGACTGCCCGAAACCGAAAAGAAAGACGAAATCAACCTGCTCGCAAAAGTTTTCAACACGATGCTCGGAAGAATTGACAAATCCTATTCTTCGCAAAAAGAATTTACCGCAAGCGCATCCCATGAAATCAAAACTCCGCTCACCAGAATTGCGTTCCAGCTGGAGAATCTGGCCAAACTGAAAAACCAGAACCCAGAATCAGAAAATTACATCCGTGGAATTTCCGGAGAAGTGTACCATCTTTCAGACACCGTGAATTCGCTGCTGCTGCTTTCCAAGCTGGAGGAAGAGCACCTGAAAGAGGATTTTTCAGAGGTCCGTTTGGATGAGGTGATTTTTGATGCTTTCGAAAAAGTGAAAAGCAATTTCAGTGATTTTGAGCTGAATTTCAATATCAGTGAAGAAAATGAATCCGGCAATTTGACCGTGAAGGGAATCAAGCCACTCTTGGAAATCGTCTTCATCAACCTGTTCAAAAACGCCTGTCTATATTCCACCAAACCCGAAGTAGAGGTTGAGATCCAAGAAAATAAAACCCAACTGACCGCGAAAGTGAAATCCCGCGGCGAGCTTATTTCCGAGGCTGATTCCGAACGAATTTTCAATGCGTTCAAACGGGGCAATAATTCCCAACAAAAAGCCGGTTCCGGTTTGGGTCTCCGGATTTCCCGGCGTATTTTGGATTTTCATGACGCAGCCATTTCCTACCATCAGGAGCTCCCGGAAACCAATATTTTCGAACTGAACTTTCCAGTAAAATAAGGCGAAACAGCCATTTTTAAGCTTATTTTAAGCTTATTTAAAGATGCTTTTAAGTTAAATACCGAACCTTTGCACCCGATAAATCCAAATAATTTGATCGTGGTAAAAAAGTGTGTAATCTTGCTATTCATGCCTTTTCTTTGCTTTTCGCAGCAGTTTAAAACATTGCGGCAATGCGAGGAAGAATTCCTGAAAAACAACCTTCAACTGATTGCCGAGCAATATCAAATCAGCTTCAATGATGCCGATATGATGCAGGCAAAAATCTGGGATTTGCCGCAAGTGAATTTTGAGGCCAATATGATGGATCCCAACAAGCCCAACTTCTTTAATCTGGGACCCTCCAAAAGCGCCGGTGTTCAGCAACTTTTTCTGCTTGGCGGAAAAAGAAAACTCGAAATTGAGTACGCAAAATCAAATAAGGAACTGGCCCAACTTCAGTTCAACCAGCTTTTGGTGGATTTGAAGTCGCAGCTTCGCCAAACGTTTTATGCCCTTTACTTTGACCAGAAAAAAATTAAAAACATTGATAACCAGCTTAGTTATATGAACGATTTGCTAAAGGCATACCGCGTTCAAACAGAAAAGGGAAATATTTCTTTGAAAGACCAGGTTCGGCTCAATGCGATAGTTTTAAGTTTAAACAACGATAAAATCCAAATCAATAACGAGATTGTTTCATTGAACCAAACGATGATGACCTTGACCGGGAATCCGCAAATCATTGTTCCTGAGCTTTCAGTAGCTGAATCCAATGAGCTGTTAAAATCCGCACCACTTCAAGATCTGGAGGAGCTGCAGCAACAAGCACTCCAAAATAATGCGGATTATCTTTTCAGCTTAAAGGCCATCGAAAATAACAAGGTCAACTATAACCTTCAAAAATCGATGAATATTCCGGATTTGACCGCTGGATTGCAATGGAACCAATCGAGTGGACTTTACCAAAACGAGGTGAACTTCAATGTAGGCATCCCGATTCCCCTCTGGAAAAGGAATGAAGGAAACGTGAAAAAGGCACAAATGCAGATCGAGCAATCCCAAAAAAACACCGATTTTAAGAAATTGAGTTTGATGAATGCCGTGGCTTCTGCTTATCAGACCTGGGACAACCAATATCAAATGTACCAGGAAATGCCGCAAAAAGATGTGCAGGATTTGGAAACCGTATATAGGGGAATGACCGAAAATTTCCGGCGCGGAAACGTGACGCTCCTAGAATTTACGGATTTCATGGACAGTTACAAGCAAGCCACGCTTCAACTGCTCGAAATCCAAAAACAAGTCCTGATTTCTGCTGAAGAACTGAGCCGCCTTACCCAAACCAAAATCTTTAACTAAAGAAAAAATGAAATCTAAAATATTATTTGCATTCGTGGCTTTCACCCTGATTGCATGCGGAAAAACCGAAATAAGAAAAGAAGAAGAGCAAAGTGAAAAAGCATTCGTGATCAGCAATACCATGATGAAAACGATGACACTGGCAGAAGTGCAAAAAGAATACATCAGTGATGAAACACGCTTCTTCGGGAAAATTGGTGCAGACAGAAATCAATACATCGACATTTTTCCTTTAGTGGGAGGAAACGTGATTTCCGTAAACGCTGAATTGGGCGATTATGTAAAAAAGGGACAAGTCTTGGCAACAATTCGATCTACCGAAGTTGCAGGTTTTCAGAGGGATTTGAGCACGGCAAAGACGGAACTCGCAGTTGCTGAAAACAATCTCCGTGTCGCAAAGGAAATGTATGAAGGGAAGCTTAGCACAGAAAAAGATGTGATCGAGGCGAAAAGCCAGGTTTCAAAAGCACAGGACGAGCTGAGAAGATCGCAGCAGGTAAGCCAGATTTATAGCGTGAAAAACGGGAATATCTATGCTGTCACTTCGCCGATCAGCGGATATATCGTGCAGAAAAACATCAACAAAGACATGCAGCTGAGAAGCGACCGAACTGACAATATTTTCGATGTGGCGAATACCTCCAAAGTTTGGGCCATCGTGAATGTGAATGAAAGCGATATCAACAAAATTGCCATCGGAATGAAAGCGGAAGTTTCCACACTGATTAATCCTGAAAAAATCTATTACGGAAAAATCGATAAAATCTTTAAAATCATCGATCCGGAAACCAATTCAATGCAGGCAAGAGTGGTTTTGGATAATGCGGACGGAACATTGATTCCCGAAAGCAAGGCGACCATCAAAGTAGTAAGCACCGAAAATAACACCGCAGTATCCATCCCTACCAAAGCCATGATTTTCGACGATAACAAATATTTCGTAGTCGTTTTCAAATCCCAAAACAACATCAAAGTTCAAGAGGTAAAAGTCCTGAAACAAAACGATAACAAAACCTTTATCTCTGAAGGTTTAAGTGCGGGAGACAAAATTGTCACCACCAACCAATTGCTTTTGTACAGAAGTTTGAGCGAATAATCCTTTTGCCGATGAGGCGCATCGATTCGCTGTCAGATTGATTCACAATGGATGTATTCAACCCAGATTCAAACATCTCCTAACTCGAAAAACCTATCTCCAATCAAATGAACAAGTTCATCAAAAATATCATCGCTTTTTCCATTAAAAACAAGGCGTTTACCTTTGTCTGGGTCGGGATTTTGGCGATCGCCGGTTTCATCAGTTTTAAGAATATGCCGATTGAGGCATTTCCAGATGTGACCAATACCCAAATTGTGATTATTACCCAGTGGAATGGAAGAAGTGCCGAAGAAGTGGAGCGTTTCGTGACCACACCGATTGAACTTTCGATGAGTTCGGTCCAGAAAAAAACCAGTGTGCGAAGTACCACGATGTTCGGACTTTCCATCATTAAAATTATCTTTGAAGACGGCGTGGACGATGCCTTCGCAAGACAGCAAGTGAACAACCAGTTGCGAACCGTTAATTTACCAGATGGCACTTCCCCGGAAGTTCAGCCTCCATATGGACCAACTGGCGAAATCTACCGGTATGTCCTGAAAAGCTCTAAAAAAGATTCCCGCGAATTGCTCACCTTGCAGACCTGGGTGGTTGATCGCGCACTGCGTGGAATTCCGGGAGTTGCAGACATCAATGTTTTTGGTGGCCAGCAAAAAATCTTTGAATTAAGCATCGATCCCAGAAAACTGGACCAATTCGGTTTGACGACTTCCCAGGTTTATGATGCGGTCTCAAAAAGCAATTTAAATGTAGGTGGAGACTTGATTGAAAAAAGCGGCCAAAGCTATGTGGTTCGCGGAATTGGTTTGCTGAAATCCATTCAGGATATTGAAAATGTCACCATCCGGAATGACCATGGAAATCCGATTTTGGTCAAAAATGTGGCATCCGTTCAGGAAGGATCCCTGCCGAGAGTGGGGCAAGCCGGCTACAATGATAAAGACGATGTGGTAGCAGGAACCATCGTGATGAGGAAAGGCGAAAATCCGGTAGAAGTCCTGGAACTGGTAAAGGCAAAAATTGACGAACTCAACAACAAGATTTTACCGAAAGACGTAAAACTCGAAACGTTCTATAACCGGGAAAACCTGATGGATTTCACCACGCACACCATCATGCATAATTTGATCGAAGGAATTATTTTTGTGACGGTGATCGTGTTTCTCTTTATGGCGGATTGGCGCACCACGCTTATCGTTTCGATTATCATTCCGC
The DNA here is from genome assembly GCF_001045435.1 of Chryseobacterium koreense CCUG 49689. Lineage (GTDB taxonomy): Bacteria > Bacteroidota > Bacteroidia > Flavobacteriales > Weeksellaceae > Kaistella > Kaistella koreensis. The sequence continues at coordinate 102,259 of NZ_LFNG01000013.1, forward strand.
TTTCACTGCTTTTTGCTTTTTTAAGTTTAAAAATGATGGGAATGAGTGCGAATCTGCTTTCACTCGGTGCGGTAGATTTCGGTATTATCATTGACGGAGCGGTGGTCATGGTAGAGGGAATTTTCGTCATGCTTGATCACAAAGCGAAAAAATATGGAATGGAGCGCTTCAACAAACTGGCGAAAGGAGGCTGGATCAAAAACACCGGAATAGGATTGGGCAAAGCAATTTTCTTTTCGAAATTAATCATCATCACCTCGCTGATTCCCATCTTTTCTTTTCAAAAAGTGGAAGGTAAAATGTTTTCGCCGCTCGCTTTCACATTGGGATTCGCACTTTTGGGAGCGCTGCTTTTCACCCTGACTTTGGTTCCGGTTCTCTCCCACCTTTTGCTGAACAAAAATGTGCGAGAGAAGCACAATCCGTTTGTACTGTTTTGGGAGAGGATCGTGGAAAAAGGTTTTACCGTGACCTTTAAACATAAAAAACTGAGTTTGATCATTGCATCTGCTTTTTTAGGCATCACATTATTTTCCGGTAAATTTCTGGGTACGGAATTCCTGCCGCCGCTCAACGAGGGCGCACTTTGGGTCACTGCCGAAATGCCCATGAGCACCAGTTTGAATCAATCGCTGCAAACCACAGATAAACTGAAAAAAGCGATCATGTCATTTCCGGAAGTAACTGGAGTTTTGGCGCAAACCGGACGCAGCAATGACGGAACAGACCCGAATGGATTTGGATTCGTGCAGTTTGGCGTGAATTTGAAACCCAAAGAGAAATGGACCCGAAAAATAACCATGGATGAACTGATCGAAGAAATTGACACGAAATTAAAAGAATATCAAGGAATTACCTATAATTATTCGCAACCCATTTCTGATAATGTGGCAGAAGCGGTAGCCGGTTTTAAGGCAGAAAACGGCGTGAAAATTTACGGAGACAATCTCAATACCTTAGATAAATATGCGAAACAGGTGCTCAGTGTCATCAAAAATGTAGAGGGAGTGAAAGAGCCCGGAATCATTAAAAACATCGGTCAACCGGAGGTGAGCGTGGTTTTGGATCGGAATAAAATGGCGATGTATGGAGTCGCACTTTCTGATGCGCAATCCGTTTTGGAAACGGCTTTCGGTGGGGTCACCGCCTCGGAACTTTTTGATGGTGAAAGGAAATTCGACATCAGAATCCGATATGCCAAAGAATACCGAAAAGACGAAACCGATATTGCCCAACTGATGGTTCCGACGCAGGCCGGAACATTGATTCCACTAAAGGAGATTTCAGAAATCCATTCAGATAATGGTGCCGCGTTTATTTATCGAGACAATATCAAAAGGTATATTGGAATAAAGTTTTCTGTCAGAGACCGGGATTTGGGAAGCACAATCGCTGAAGCCCAAAAAAAAGTGGCTCAAATCAAGCTTCCCGAAGGTTACACTGTGGGATGGACCGGCCAGTTCGAAAATCAGGAACGGGCAACAAAACGTCTTGGACAGGTAGTACCGATCAGTTTGCTGATGATTTTCTTCCTATTATTCATCCTTTTTGGAAACTTGAAAGATTCACTTTTGGTTTTGGCCAATGTGCCTTTCGCCTTAATTGGCGGAATTATAGCGCTGCATCTCACCCGGATTAATTTCGGGATTTCAGCGGGAGTCGGCTTCATTGCGCTTTTTGGGATCTGTATCCAGAATGGGGTGATCCTGATTTCCGAATTCCACCAAAACATCAAATCGGGAATGGATGTTGCCGCCGGAATCCTGGAAGGCGTGAAAGTAAGAACCCGACCAGTTGTAATGACCGCTTTGATGGCTTCGATCGGATTGATGCCCGCAGCACTTTCTACCGGAATCGGTTCCGAATCTCAGAAACCTTTGGCTATAGTTATTATAGGAGGTTTGGTGACGGCAACTGTTTTGACGTTGCTGATTTTTCCAATTATTTTCTGGATTTTCAACAGAACGAAAAAGACGGAGATTTTTGTCAATGACTAATGAGGTGCCAATCTGCATAAATGGATTTCATACTTCAAGTGATGGAGGTTGTTCAATATCTCCCCTAAACTTCAGTGAAATTCCTTGGTGATCATTGTTCTGTCCAGCCTTGATGGCATAAAAAAGGGAGTTTTTAGCTATTGGTCGTATTTGCATCATCTATCTTGGTTCTCTTTTTTTGGGAGCTCCAAAATGCAGCAGATCTCCCGCCACTTTGATTGTGAATTCCTCTTCGGGATATTTTTGATAAAGAAATTCCCGGGTATATTTCACGGCGGTTTTCTTCAAACGTTGAGGGAAATCGTCGTTTTTTCTTTGCAGATAGTTTTGGATTAGGGATTCTTTTTTTGCATGGAGCATTTGCTTTCGGAGAAATTTGGATTCCAAAATTTTCTGTTTTTTAAAATCAACAATCTCCTTTACGAAAAACGCTATTTCTTCTCTATTTTTTTTAAGGTCGCTCTCCCAAAATCTTAAGACGGTCCATCCTTCGTCTCGAAGTTTTTCGTTCACTTTAAAATCTCTCTCCATGTTCCTTTCAATCTTTTCAAACCAGAAAGCTGCATTTGCCCCGAGTTTCCTCCTGCGGTTTTCCCAATCTTTTCCATGCCAGAAATCGCCGTCAGCAAAAATGGCGACTTTATATTTGGTGATGGTGAAATCCGGAGTTCCATGCACTTTTTTGTTGTTTTTCCTATACCTTAAACCTTTCGCAAAAAGCGCCTTCCCCAAAAGAATCTCGATCTTGGTTCCTTTGGATTTGTTGGCCTGCATGCTTTTTCGGCGTTGCTCGGGGGTGAGTTTGTCCATGAGTTGACCTGATTACTAGGATAAAGGTAGCACAATGCGGATGATGTAGGAAAACCATCGATAAAAAAAACGCTTATTTAAAATTTTCATAAAAGAGATCTCTGGAACTAAATTTACAATAAAATTCCATAAATTTGCATTCCGGTTTTTGCACAACAGGTTGTGCTGTAACTTAATGAGATTGAATATTAAAAACTTTTTTTAATAAAATGGTTTTTGATTTTCAAAAATTCACTATATTTGCAAACCGAAAAATTAAATAATTAATTAAATAAATAATTTGAATCATGGCAAAGGAAACGTTTAATCGTAACAAACCGCACTTGAACATTGGTACCATCGGTCACGTTGACCATGGTAAAACTACACTTACTGCTGCTATCAGTAAAGTATTATCTGATAAAGGTCTTGCTGAAAAAAGAGATTTCTCTGCAATTGACTCTGCACCAGAAGAAAAAGAAAGAGGTATCACTATTAATACTTCACACATCGAATACGAAACAGAAAAAAGACACTATGCTCACGTTGACTGTCCTGGTCACGCCGACTATGTAAAAAACATGGTAACTGGTGCTGCTCAGATGGACGGAGCGATCCTTGTGTGCGCTGCTACAGACGGACCAATGCCTCAAACAAGAGAGCACATCCTTCTTTGCCGCCAGGTAAACGTACCTAGAATCGTTGTTTTCATGAACAAAGTTGACATGGTAGATGATCCAGAATTGCTAGAGCTTGTAGAGCTTGAATTGAGAGATCTTCTTTCTTCTTATGAATATGACGGTGACAACTCTCCAGTAATCCAAGGTTCAGCTCTTGGTGCGCTTAACGGCGAACCAAAATGGGTTGCAACTGTTGAAGAACTGATGGATGCTGTTGACACTTGGATCGAGCAGCCGGTAAGAGAGCAAGATAAGCCATTCTTGATGCCGATTGAAGACGTGTTCTCTATTACTGGTAGAGGCACTGTAGCTACAGGTAGAATCGAAGCGGGTGTTATCAACTCCGGAGATCCTGTTGACATCGTAGGTATGGGTGATGAAAAACTGACTTCTACTGTAACAGGTGTTGAGATGTTTAGAAAAATCTTGGATAGAGGTGAAGCTGGTGACAACGTAGGTCTATTGTTGAGAGGTATTGAAAAAACCGACATCAAGAGAGGTATGGTTATCGCTAAGCAAGGTTCTGTGAAGCCACACAAAAAATTCAAAGCAGAGGTTTATATCCTTTCTAAAGAAGAAGGTGGTCGTCACACTCCATTCCACAACAAATACCGTCCTCAGTTCTATGTAAGAACTACTGACGTAACTGGTGAAATCTTCTTGCCAGAGGGTGTAGAAATGGTAATGCCAGGTGACAACTTGACAATCACTGTAGAATTGCTTCAGCCAATCGCTCTTAACGTAGGTCTTAGATTTGCGATCAGAGAAGGAGGTAGAACAGTGGGTGCAGGTCAGGTAACTGAAATCATCGACTAATTTACACCACACATAATAGCGTTGTTAGCGCTTGTGCGCTAACAACGTTTTTTAATCTACGGGCATCGTCCAATGGTAGGATACCGGTCTCCAAAACCGTTGATCAGGGTTCGAATCCTTGTGCCCGTGCAAAATTGAGATAATGAACAATTTAATCAACTATTTAAAAGGTTCTTACCACGAATTTATAGATAAGGTAGAGTGGCCAAAATGGTCAGACCTGCAATCCTCAACAATTGTAACCGCTGTGGCCACTGTAATCTTGGCGCTCTTTACTTTTGGGGTGGATTCCGCGTTTAGCAAGATCATCAATGATATTTTGACCCTCTTCATCAACCTTTTTAATTAAAAGTATTTTCCAAAATGAGTGACTTGAAGTGGTATGTGCTGAAATCCATCAGTGGACAGGAGAATAAGGTGAAAACTTATATTGAGAACGAAATGAAGCGACTAGGTTTTGAAAATTTCGTCACTCAGGTGGTCATTCCTATGGAAAAAGTTATCCAGATGAGAAACGGGAAAAAGGTGCCAAAAGAAAAACCTTACTATCCCGGTTACTTAATGGTAGAAGCAAATTTGGTCGGTGAAATTCCACATATTATCAAAAATATTCCTGGAGTAATTTCATTCCTAAGCTTAACCAAAGGTGGCGATCCGGTTCCAATGAGAAAATCTGAAGTAAACAGAATGCTCGGAAGAATGGATGAACTTTCAGAATTCGCGGTAGAAACAGCCATTCCATTTGTAGTGGGCGAAAACGTGAAAGTGATCGATGGACCTTTCAACGGATTCAACGGAACTATCGAAAAACTGCACGAAGACAAAAAGAAAATCGAAGTGTCGGTAATGATTTTTGGAAGAAAAACGCCGATGGAATTAAGCTATATGCAAGTAGAAAAAGTATAAGAGACTTTCATTACAAATTAAAGACCGTTCAAAAGAGCGGTCTTTTTTTTTGACCCAAATAATCAATTTTTACCATTTTAATGAATTATATTCAAAGAATGTATATATTTGAAGAAAATAACTATTATGAAAATCAAATTTACATTCTTTTTCTCATGGATTTTCTGTGTCTTTTTCTTTGCCCAAGATCAAACATTCGATCTTCTAAAAGACAACACAAAAAGCAAAATTCTATACGATCGAGTTTTTGCCGTATCCAAAGCTAGGGAACTTCAACCTCTGAAAATTTCTTCACAGAATTTCTTGCAGATTTACCACGAAATGCAGCGTGCCGATTTTTTGCAAAGACTGCCCAAACTGGAAATCATCAAATCCAAAGCAGACCATGGTTTCACCAATAATCAGATCCCAATTTCACTGCTCATTACCGATTTCGAAAACATCAAACCAACTGCATTAGAATCTAAGCAGGTTTCCCTAAATTCCAAGAACCAATACGTCATTACCAATAATGCACAAAATGTTTTTGACGAAAACCAGATCAACCTTCTAGCGCCAATCTTGGGAAAAACAAAATCAAATCATCCTGAATTTATTCTAAAATCAGATTTGATTTTTAACACCTCTGATAGATCCGTTTCTTTTATTGAAATTAAAGACGGAAAAACCTGGAAAATCATCATGCAGGATCAATCTTTTCATCTTAACTTCCCGAACAATGGATTGAATGAAGTGTTTTACAAAATTCATTTCACCGATGGAAAAATTCTCACACAATCTTTCGTCATCAATGTTCAGTATCAAAAACGGGCCACTGAAGGATTGCAAAAAAAAAGCTTCGATCCAAATGTTGTCACTCCCATTTCTTCCACGATTCCCTATAAGGGATTTGCAGAAACTGCTGCATTTCTTGGCTTAGGCGAATATGAGGTCTATATGGGAAATGACGGTGTCTTAGATAAACCGATCGTTTTGGTGGACGGTTTTGATCCGGGTGACACCCGCAATACTTCAGCGATATATCAACTCCTGAACTATGGCACCAACCAAAATTTGGGAGACTTGGTTCGCGCACAAGGTTTTGACATCATTGTGCTCAATTTTCCAATTTACACCAGGCCGGGAACAAGTACAATCATTGATGGCGGCGTGGATTACATCCAAAGAAATGCAATGATTTTAGTCGAATTGCTCAATCAGATCAATGCTGCAAAAGTGGGAACTGCAAAGAATGTGGTGATAGGACCAAGTATGGGCGGTCTGATTTCCCGATATGCGCTTCGATATATGGAGCAAAACAGCCTGAATCCAGACACCAGACTTTATCTTTCTTTTGATTCGCCTCATTTGGGCGCAAATGTTCCTTTAGGATTTCAACATCTTTTTAATTACATGGGATTTGGACCGATTGGCGACACCACCATGCAGGACGTGGTCAATGGAATGCTGAAAAGTCCTGCGGCAAGGCAAATGTTGCTCGATCATTTCGAAGGCCACCTGAAAACGGGAAGCACGACAGATTTTGACCCTGCCATTCTCCTTCCTGTAGGCGCACCCAATTACAGAACGTCTTTTCAAAATGAGCTGAACGCGATGGGATTCCCACAAAATATCAGAAATATTGCCATAAGCAACGGAGCAGGGAATGGAACCCAGACCGGAACTCCAGGAATGGTGGTATTGGATCACACTTTTAACACCTCTTCCACGCAAAGGGCGATTATCAAAACCAACTTCACTCCAGCTAAAAACGCAACCGCACAGATCAGCAGTTTCCAAGGTCAGCAATGGATTATTTTCTGGATTTCTGTTTATACCAGTACGGCCAGTGCAAAATCACCCGCGACCTCTGACGGACTGGATTCCGCGCCGGGAGGTAGGTTTGATATCTCCAATTTAGCCGATTCATCCACTGGAAACCCAATGCTGACAGAATTTATGAACAATCTGAAAATAATGTATTTCAACTTTATTCCCGCGGTAAGTTCTTTGGCAGTAAGCAATAATGGCGGAAATTATTATGCCAATATCAATTCCTCCTCTAATACGCCTTTTGCAGCTTACTATGTCCCGTCCACGAACCAAAATCATGTGACTTTGAACGACCCGAACGTGCAGTTTGCGTTAAATGAAATCTTAAATGACCAGTCCTTGGCTGCAACAGACCATCAGCTGATGAACGAAATATCTGTTGAGAATCCGGTGAAAAACACTTTGAAAATCAAGTCGATTGCTGCATTAAAAAATGCAAAAATTAATATTTCAGATGCTTCCGGAAGAATGGTTTTCTCACAAACTCATGATTTAAATGGTCTGACCGAAATTCCAGTAAATTTAACTAACGGAGTTTATTTCCTTACTGTAGATTCTGGCATGCAAAGAATAATCAAAAAAATTGTTGTCGGCCGCTAATTCAATAAAGACCTAAATAGAACAAATTAAATCTTTTATATCATTAAAAAACAACGACTTGGAGTGAAGTCGTTGTTTTCATTTATTTGAAATAGAATCGCAATGGTTTAAGAACAATGCTCAACTTTAATTTCCTTTCTTGTTGACATATCTGATAAACTCTGAGGGAGAAATCCCCACATTGGCCTTAAAAACGGTTGCAAATTTTGAATGAGAAGAAAAGCCGGTTTCTTCTGCTAAAACATTGATCTTGTATTGCCTGTATGCGGGATCTTCACTGATTTTTCGTATAATATAGTCGATCCTTAAATCATTGATATACTTATTGAAATCCTTTTCTTTGTGTTTTTTAATAATATAAGACAAATACTTGGTATTCGTTTCGATCTTTGAAGCAACATAGGGCAATGAAACCTTTCGTTCCAGATAAAGCCGCTGCTTTTCAAAGTCATGGAGTTTTTCCAGCAGTTTTTCTTCGGCTTCCGGCGGCATTATCGCAATATCTTCTTCTTTATTGATCAGGCTATCTTGATTGCTGCCAGTGTCAGCAAATCTTGCGGGTTCGTCTTTTTGTTCCTTCAGTTGCTTTAAGAGGTTTTCAATTTTTTGGATCTGTCCCTGTTTTTTCTTTTTGTAATACAAGAAATACGCAGTACCGCAAGCGATCAGAATCAAACTTAGCAAAGCGTAGGCATAAGTGCGCCTGCTAATGCTGTCGTTATACTCTTGTTCCTGCTTGGAAACGGTGTTGCTCAATGTCTTTCTGTCGATATTGGAGATGCTGTCATTTAAAGCGGTGAACATTTCCAAATATTTTCTGGATTTTTCTGTCTCGTGGAGTTCGAGATAAGATTTGGAAAGCGTCTCGAAAAGCCCCTTCCTAAGCTGCGGAAAACTTGCCTTTTTCTCCAGAGCAAGTCCATATTCAGCATATTCCACCGCTTTATCATATTCTTTCCGGCTATTATAAAAAGAGCCCAACTCGCTTACTAGAACCACCTTTTCCACCAGGGGGACAGGTTTTGACTCATGTATCTTGAGCGCTTTCAAATAATATTCTCCGGCCCTCTCCTGGTCTCCGGATTTGAAATATTCGTTTGCAAGAATTATGTAGGAATAAGCAATAAGGCTATATTTTTTGGAAATATAATCCTCCTGCGTCTCACTAATTTTTTTTGCTTCTGCGATGCTTTTGTTGATATTGGCATATACTGAATTCCAGGGAGTGCCGCTTCTGATCAGATGACTTGCAAGGTTGCCATAAATAACGCTAAGCGCATAATATTTTGGATTTCCCGGATTAATTTTTTCGGCATAATGAAGCGCCAAACTATACTCCTGGTCCCCCTTTTTCAGCAATCCAAGTTCCGAATATGCGCAACCTTTCAGCCTGTAAATTTGAGACATTCTCCCATAATCCTGCACTTCATCTGCGGCCTTTAAAAAATCATCGCTAAGGTTAATGACCTTGTTATAGTCTGAACTATTGAAATAGATAATCGCCAGCGCATTGCCCACTCTGGCTATGCCGGACTTGTATCCAATTTTTTTGCAGTTATTGTTTATTTCATTCAATATGGGGATTGCCTTTTCGGGATTATCAGAAGTCACATAATGAAGCGCAGTATCGAACTGCTTATTGATGGTTTCCTCAGTTACGACTTTCTGCGCCGCAAAAAAGTTGCTCCAAAACACAAAAAAAAGACACATCATGCCTACACCCTGGGGAAAGACAACTTCTTCAAAAAAGCGAAAAACCCCCATATCTATTTTCTCTAATACCTTCCGAATATTCAATTTAATGATATAAAATTTATAAAAAAAAGAAGTAAAACGCTTTATGGCTAAAACGATTACAGCAGCCTAAATTATAAAAAATAAATCGAATTTCCCGAAATATGGTAAAAATAAATGACAATTCAAGAGGCAAAACCCTGATAAAAATCATAATCCCTATCTCTAAACACTGCTTATTACGCTTCAAAAAGAACCCATTGAGATATACAAAACACTGACTATCAACAATGAAAAAGAAAACAGTTTTGCAAATTACCGAAAACGGATAGACTTAATCTTTCATATGAAGTCAAATCTTAATTTATTTGTGCATGATTTTTTAAACCAAATTTTTTTAGGGTTCTTTATTAAAATACCACCAAACAAGTACCCGAAATTTCAAATATTTTTCAAAAAACAGCAATGTTTTGGTTAAAATCTCAACCCGACCGGCTTATTGATTATCCGGAAATTGCACGACAGCAAATTTTAATATTTAATCTTAAAAATATGATCAAAATCTCCCTCCTTAAAAGCATTGCGATTTGCATTTCAATGCTTGCAACCAACTCCTTGTTCTCTCAGCAAGAAATTATTTACCAACAAAACTTTGACGGAAATAACGGAACCTTCACCAACACCATTTTATCGGCTGTAACGGCCAACAACAAATGGTTGTCTAGTTCCACTGACACACAATATGGAAACTACCGCCATGTCTGGAATTTCTCTAATGATGCGGCGGGTGGTAACCCCAATGTGATGCCTATTTCCGGCAGATCTCTCGGAATGGGTTTTTTTAACGGCAATAATCCCAATGTACCCAATCAGCCGTTCAGAACCTGGGATGGAACCACCATTCCAAACCCTCCTTTTTACACCACAAGATGGGCGCATGTGGGCATTTCCACCGTGGGCTACAAAAATATTACGGTAGAATTCAAGTGGCGGTGCACAGGTGAGGTAGAGGCAGGGAAGATTTACGACTATGGAACGGTGAACACCTCAATTGATGGGGGCGCATCTTGGGCAATGGACCAATCCGGTGGACAAGGCGGGGTAACCAGCGAACACGGGACTTTTAACGGCGGATTGTACTATGGGAACTCCGGTGTACAAACGGCAATTTTGACCCTGCCCGCCAACAGAGGCAACCAGGCGAACTTCCGGCTGGCTTTCCGAATGGTTGTGGACGAAGGTTACGGGACAGGTGGCGGATTCATCATTGATGACATCATTGTGCGCGGCGAGAAGCTGCTTGCAACTTCTGAAACGGTAAAAAGCACCATAGATGCCTACAAAGACGGCACAGACTTCGTGGTGAAATCCCCAAACAAAAACATCCTTCAGGTTGACGTTTACGACCTCTCTGGAAAAATGACCGGAAGCCACAAAAACAACAGCAAGGAAGTTAGAATTAATGCCATCAGCCTCGCAAAAGGCATCTATATTGTAAAGGCAAAATTAGAGAGTGGTGAAGAGCTTGCAAGAAAGCTGAGAAATTAGCCACTATTTTCCACAGGAAGGAATCCGGTAAATACCATTTACGGATTCCTTCTTCTTTTTCAAGATGCCTCTAACTCATCTTTCCGATAAACACACTTGATAAAAGCGATCTAATCCTACACATTCTGATGAAAAAAATATCTTCAATCATTCAAAAAAGGCTTTTGGTTTTTTCTGTTTTGCTGTTTTCTCTCTGGAGTTTGGGGCAAAACAAAACCGACCAGTCAATCCTTCAGGCTTCCGCAAAATCTGTTCAGGCTATAAAGCCGGTGGAGGGAAATCCCCTGGAAATGATGAAAGGTAAAACGGAAGAAATTTCTAAAAGGGACGCTTTTTCCAAGCATTTCAAAAATGCGGACGGAAGCATGACGGCGGTCATCGGTGCTGGTCCCATTCATTATTCCAAAAACGGGAGGTGGGAAGATATTGACACGCATATTAAAAAAAATGCCTCAGAGGACTTCCCCTATTCCAACACAGCCAACCTGATGGAATCCTATTTCGGAATCACTTCCGACAAAGGGATCGTATCCCAAACCAAAGAAGGCAAAATCAAAGAATTCCTAAATACGCAAATGTATTGGGAGGTGAATGGACAGGCGGTAAATGTCCAAAATGGCTCAGATATACCAGCATTGATTAAAGGTGATAAAGTATATTATGATAATTTGTTTGGAACTATTTCTGCAGAGTTCACTGTAAAATCAGGTCAAAGAAAACTAAACTACATTATTCCAGATAAACAAAGTTTAGGAAAAATACCTTTAAATGCAGATTACTTGGTTTTTACCGAAAAAATTAAATTACCCGATAATTTTAAAATCATTGACAACTATAAACATTATAATAAGCTAAAGAAAGAATACCAAACCATTCCTGGGATTTTTGTTATAGATGTTGATGGAAAAGTAATTTATGAGTATTCCGCACCGGAAATTGTAGAAGATTATTCTTCTGACGTGATGGGGCTTCCTGCACAGATGTCCCCCGAAATAAGTTTTGAAAAAGATGGAGATTTTATTAATCTATTTATCAAAGTTAAAGCAAAGTGGATAGTTGACGAGGCAAGGACATATCCTATCGCTATAGACCCAACTGCAACAGCATATCCCTTCACAGCAAATTACTCTTCCGGCCAAACTTATAGTTCAGGTGGTGGAAGCGGTAATATTGCAGCAGGTTATTCGGGAGGGTGGTATAGAGGGTGGGCTACATTCAACCTTACTTCGCTGCCATCATTATCTGGTGTTACAGCTGCAACAATATCCCTATATATAAACAGCAAAGGCGGAACAATGGGAGGGGCGGCTTCCAGCATTAACGTAGGCCATACGAGTTTTGACCTCTCAAGATTAGTTTGGCTAAGTAATTATAATCTTCTTTATAATGCGATAACGGCAGCAAACAATTCTACCGGAGCATATAATTTTATGCCGAACCAGAATGCCGGAACCTGGGCAGCTGTAGATTTAAAGCCCGGTACTAACACAATGGCTATTGATGAAATAGAAAAGAAATCCGGCAATGACATGGCATTTTTTCCTGTAAGTTTTAGCCCTTCATGGGGAACTGGAACCACCGTAAGGTATTATGTGATCGCAGGATATTCTGATCCAAACAAACCTTATCTAACGATAACCTATACAGCGGTTGACCCATATAAACATGCTGCCTACCAGTATGCAAATGCAGGTGCAATTGGAGATGTGGGATATATACAGATTGGGAATGTAAGTATAGGAAGTATTAATAATACTACTTCCATTACTAATTATGCGGCAAATGCAGCTACTATTTATAGAAATACTCCTACGGGATATAACAAATATAATCTCAGTACAGATGTTTATCCAGGCACTACACACACTTTAAATACCACTTATCGTGATTTGGGTGCACCTTACAATAGCGGTAAAATTGCTGTATGGGTAGATTGGAATGAAGATGGAGATTTTGCTGATGCAAACGAATACATAGGAATATCTCCCAATACAACATCAGGAAACCAGATTATGAGTTTCAGCATAAATGTTCCATCAACTGCAACGGCAGGCACAAAAAGGTTAAGAATACGTTCGTTCTTGCATGATGATGTCGTTACCGCTAATGATTATGACAAAACCTTTGAATATGGAGAAACAGAAGATTATTCTATAAATGTACTTGCAGTTTCAAATCCCACATTAACCGTTTCCCAAGCCTACTCAGGAGCCTCCTACGCCGACGGAACTTACACGCTTACCAATAATTCATCTGTTACCGCAACTTCCGGAACAAGACCAGGATACATCATTACCGGCTGGATCGGCACGGGAAGTGTCCCAGCTACAGGGACAGGAGCTTCCACAACTTTTGCTATAACACAAAACTCTACTATAGATTGGCAGTGGAAACAAACGGAAACACCAAATAATGTAAAATTTTATAATTACGGCGGAACCGACCAATTGGCTTTTAACAATAGTAGAATAGAGACTTTTCAACCTGTCTTTAGGCTAAGCCATGCAGAATATGGCGCAACAGATTATGAGCTGGAAATCAATACTTTTCCTGATTTTTCAGGAACTTCTTGGACGCAGACTTTCACAGGAATTTATCTTGCGAATACTGAGATCAACTTTACTTTCAACAATGCTTTTACGCCAGTAAATGGAGCCACATATTATGTAAGAGCCAGGGTTAGAGGAGCTGCAAATGTTTGGAGTACCTACTCTACTGAAACCTATAGCTTCACCTATCAAACACCCAAAGAAATTCCAGACTGGTTCCAAACGACCCAGGCACAATTCCTGACGGATGCTTTGAGTGGAGTTACGGCAGATGGAAATAATGATGTGGTGACATCAGCAGGCGGAAACATGATGGTGAATGGAGATTTTACTTCGGGAAACACAAATGGATGGACCGTTACAGGAGCAAATGGAGCCGGAAAAACCGTAGCTGTGTATAACAATGCAAATGCCAGTTATCCCGATAACTGGTTAGGCATGGGATCTGGGAATACTATATTTCAATCCGCCAGTGGAACAATTGTGATTTCCCAGCAAATTGATTTGACCAATGTATCTCAAATTTCCTTCAAAGGAGGCGCCTACCATTATGTTTCCTGCTGTAGTGATCCTAATCCAAATACAAAATTAGAGTTTAAGATTGGCGGGACTTTGACCGATATTAACGGAACTGTTGGTGCAACACTCGCTCAAGGAAATAATAATCGTCAAGACAAAACGGTGAATGTGAGCAGCTATACGGGTATGCAAGTCATTAAATTTGTAATGACTTATAATTCAAATTGGAACGGAAATGGTGTAGCCCGCTTTTATATTGATGATGTAGTAGCAGATGCTCTTCCTTCCGGCACCATCACCTCCACACCGATCCATTTTGCATCTGTTCAGGATGCTACAGCCTACAAAGGTATTACGTGGAACCAGACGCTGGGCGATGGAAGTTTGACCTTGAAAGTACAGCAATCGGCGGACGGAATTGCAGGTTGGACGGATGTTGCAGGTTACACCAATATTTCAGAAACCGGAGATGGAAAGAAATCCTTTGACCTATCGACGATGCCTGTCTATCCGCATATTCGCTTGGTGGGCACATTAAATGGTGCAGGCGTGAAAATGCATGATTGGGCGGTAGAATTCCAAAAAGAGATACCTTGCGATAAAACCTGGACGGGCGCGGTCTCCAGCGACTGGCACGCTGCTAACAACTGGCTGCCTTTTGGCGTACCGACCAATAAAAACTGCGTCAATATTCCAAATGTAGCCAATAAGCCGATCATATCTGTTGCAGCGGTTGCTTTAGCATTAAGCTTAGAAATCCAGGAATCAGGCAACCTAAAAATTGCGTCCGGGGCGGGGATGAACATCAAGAAAGAAATCATCAACCACGGTGATCAGTCCAATTTCATTATTGAAGACACCGGAAGTCTTGTGCAAGAAGTGGCCGTAAACAACATTGGAAAAATCACCTATAAGCGCAATACTTCCAAAGCCTGGTCAAATGATTTTGTTTATCTGGGATCCCCAACAAAAGACAGCCAATTTAGCAGGCTCCCGTTTTCCTCCGGCGGAACCATGTCCGCTTACTATTCCTGGATAAGTGCTCCTGCACCTGCCGGAAGTCCGGGTAAATGGAGCAACGCAATTAATCCTAATAGCCTGATGACCCCGGCAATGGGCTACATCGCAAAAATCGGAAATGGCTGGACTGCAGGAAACCGCTTCCCATTGCACTTCGATGGCGTTCCGAACAACGGAACCATTACCACACCTTTTAAAACCGGCAACAGACAAGACAATCCTTCTACCCCAGATGTGGACGAAGGTTTGGAAGACAAGTGGGTATTATTGTCCAATCCATATCCATCGGCGATTGATGCGGAAAAAATGCTGAACCTGCAAAGCAATAAAGACCTGCTTAGCGATTCTGCGGACCCCTCCGAACCATATAATAGTGATGGCGCCTTGTATTTCTGGGCCCATGCCAATGGTACAGGTGCAGTTCCAAATCCTTTCTATAACAACGGACAAGCATACAGCTCCAATCCCAATAACCACTATGTAGTGAAAAACTTCACCGGAACCATCCCTGCAACATCTACCACCGATATCTCAGGCAACCCTATCGCCGGAAGTTGGAACGGGCAGATTCCGGGAGCACAGGCGTTTTTCATTAGGGGGAAAGCAAATGCTGACGGCTTATTCACATTTAACAACGAAATGAGATCAGTGTTGGATAAAGATACCTATTACAGAAACAATCAGTCGGTCAACAGATTTTGGCTGGATTTCACCAAAAAGGATGACAACAAATCCGCACAGGCGCTTATCGGCTATATCCACGGAGCCACCAATGAACTTGACTTCATGTATGACGGTCTGTCTATGGGCGATGATTTGGACATATACAGCATCGCAGGTTTGAAAGAACTGTCTATTCAGGGGCGTTCCCCAAATTTCAGCAACAAAGACGTGGTCGCGATCGGCTATTCTGCACCGCAGACAGGCGCATACAGAATCGGGCTTTTCCTCACAGAGGGATTATTCGCCCCACACGGTGCACAAAACATCTACCTTAAAGACCAAACCAGCAATATAGTGCATAATCTGGTGGAATCGCCTTACGAGTTCGTGACCGATACAGGACATTTTAATGATCGTTTTGAAATTGTCTATGAAAGTTCAACTTTAATAGCCAACACCACACCCAAATCACCACTAAACATCTTCTATGACAATCAGCTGCAGCGCTGGCTCATCTCATCATCCCAACAACGCATTTCGAAAATAGAGTTGTATGACTTATCCGGAAGACTTATTTTGATTAAAAACGAAATCAATGCCAAAGAATATGGAATTCCATACGTAAGCATCAATCAAAAAGTGGCCGTCATAAAAGTCCAAACAGAGCATGCAGAAGTTTTAACGAAAAAAATCATCAATCCAAAATAGGTCTAAATGAAGTCAGAAAATAGATACAGATTAGTTTTACTCCTATTGATCATTGTAAATATCCATTTAAAGGCAGATGACGGTTACTTGACCAACACTGCGTGGCAAAATCAGGAAAATGTTTTTTCAATGGATCAAAATTCATCTTCCCAAGCTTACAACAGCTTCAACCAATCACCATACACGGAAGATGATGATGCATTGCTGAAAGGAGGTGGACCGCCCGGACCGCCGGATTCCGTACCCATTAACCAATATGTTTTGATATTGTTGATTACTGCAGGAATCGCTATTTGGCGGTATGGCAGGAATTACCAAAATTAGATTTCATCTCTATGAACACTTAAGCCTATATTTCTTCATCTCTAAAATTTTTACATCTTAATCTACCATGTAAACATACTAATAGGCTGCAAGGATCATTAAAGCCGCTTCAAAAATTTTGAGGCGGCTTTTTTAATCCCGGAGTTCACCATAAGCACCTGCCTCGGTTAGTTGTAACTCAAATCAAATGATTAACTTTGTAATATGTTCAATTTAGGAAATTTTCTCTCCCTTTCTACTTTTGGGGAAAGCCATGGAATCGCTTTTGGGGGCATTATCAACAATTTTCCAGCTGGTTTGGATGTAGATTTGGATGCGGTTCAGCATCAACTCGACCGCAGAAAACCAGGTCAAAGCACCATCGTTACCCAAAGAAAAGAAAGTGATACCGTGAAGTTCCTTTCCGGCATTTTCGAAGGGAAAACCACCGGAACTCCGATTGGTTTCATCATTGAAAATGATAACCAAAAATCCAAGGATTACGAGCATCTTTCAACCGCATATAGACCCAGCCATGCCGATTTCACCTATGATCAAAAATTCGGAATCCGCGATTACCGAGGCGGCGGGAAATCTTCTGCCCGTGAAACTGTGAACTGGGTCGTTGCCGGAAGTTTGGCAAAACAGCTTTTGCCAAAGACTGTCGAAATCACTGCCTATGTTTCGTCAGTTGGTGAAATTTTTTGCGAGAAACCTTACCAGGACTTAGATTTCTCCAATATAGATTCTAATGATGTCCGCTGTCCGGATTCAGAAACTGCGGAAAAAATGATTTCAAAAATCAAGGAAATCAAGAAAGAGGGGAACACTATTGGTGGCACCATTACCTGCGTCATCAAAAATCTTCCCGTGGGAATTGGCGAACCGGTTTTCGGGAAGCTGCAGGCAGAACTGGCCAAAGCCATGCTCAGCATTAATGCAGCGAAAGGTTTTGAGTATGGAAGCGGATTTTTTGGAGCGAGAATGACCGGCAAAGAACACAATGATTTGTTTAATGAAGATTTCACGACCAAGACAAATCTCTCAGGCGGAATTCAAGGGGGAATTTCTAATGGTATGGATATTTATTTCCGGGTGGCTTTTAAACCCGTGGCAACCATCTTAAGACCTCAAGAAAGCATAGATAAAGACGGAAACCCGCTCATCCTGGAAGGAAAAGGAAGACATGACCCCTGCGTTTTGCCCAGAGCAGTGCCCATTGTGGAAAGTCTGGCTAGCTTTGTCTTGGCGGATCTATTCTTGGTCAATCGGATGAGGCGGATTTAATGTTAATGTGATTTCGATTACATTTTATCCATTTTAAAAACACGAAATTTGTACAAAATTTTAAAAATGAAAGAATATTGGCAAAAAGCACTGACTTTTGATCAGTACATGGATGAAGCGAAAATGCGGGCAACCAACAATCCAGACCAGACAGACGAAAAACAAGAGTACTATGAGCTAGGCCTCCAAAGAATGGAACGGACCTTAAAAACTTTTAAGGTGGATGAAGCACAAATGGAAAACCTAAAATCAAAGAAATTTGACGGCAAAATTTTGATAATCTCCGAACCATGGTGCGGTGATGCGAGCGCTACTGTTCCTGCAGTTTCCAGGTTTTTCATAGAGGCAGGAAAAGAGGTGAAAATCTTCCTGCGCGATTCCGACCTTTCTTTGATTGATCAGTTTTTGGTCAATGGTACGCAATCAATTCCAATTGTGATAGTGCTCAATAAAGATTTCGGCGTCATCAATCATTGGGGACCTCGACCAAAATATGGCACCGAGCTTTTAGCCAAATTCAAAGCCAATCCGGAAAGCTACCCACGAGAAGAATTCTACAACGACCTGCAGGTTTATTACGCCAAAAACCGCGGCAAAGACGCTATCGAGGAAATCCTGGAGTTGATCTAAAATCGTTTGGTAAAACATCAAAAATGTATTTCTGACGCTCGATTCCATCTTGCAAATCTACCTTAACAAAGTAATAACTAAAAATGATGACTTTTCTTAAAAAGAATATTTTCTACTTAATTTCATCTGCGATTTTAATAGTAATTCTCGCGTTTCCTTCGGTACGATTAAAATTAACCGACATGTTTTTTCCGATTGCAGCGGTAGAAAATGCGGTCACGCTCAATGATGCAGATTACGACATACAGCTGAAAGGGATCAATACCACTTCCACCAATCTCAAGAACTTCAAAGGCAACAAGTTGGTTTTGCTCAATTTTTGGGGAACTTGGTGTGCACCTTGTCGTGAAGAATGGCCGACCATTCAAAAACTTTACGACAGCAAAAAAGACAAAGTAGATTTTATACTGGTAGCAATGCAGGACAAAGAAGAGGATGTGAAAAAGTTCCTGCAGCAGAACAACTACACGGTTCCTGTATATATCGCTGAAAGTCCGGTAACCGCCAATGTTCTGCCGAAGGCGTTTCCCACCACCTTCCTTTTGGACAAAAACGGCAGAATTCTAGTAAAAGAGGATGCATCAAAGGACTGGAATTCTAAATCAGTACATGATATGATTGACAACATATCAGTGGAATAATGAACTCTGAATTAAAAAATATTGGTACATAATTTGTGAGTGTCATAGCATTTCAAACGAACACAAAAATGAAATTATCAAAAATACAACTTGCAAAGGAAGCTTTCAAACACAAAGGTTTAGTTCAAAAATTACCAGTCATCCTCAGAATGATTAAATCGACCATGAAAAAAAATGGTTACAAACCAGAAATCAAGAATGTGATTCTCCCTGGATTGATGCTGCTTTACGTTTTTTCACCGATTGACCTAATTCCGGAGTGGATTCCTGTGATTGGAGTTTTGGATGATTTAGCGGTACTGGCTTTGGCAATACCGATGCTTACCTCAGAAGCCGAAATATTCGTGGCTTGGGAAGCTAAAAAAAGGCAAGACAACAAAATAATAGAAGCTGAAATCGTGGATTAACCGCAAAAAATAATATTTCTAACCGCTCAAGAAATTGGGCGGTTTTTTTATGGGGAGCGTGAGGCTCATTTCCATTTTCAACTACCCGTCCCGCTTTCCGCTATATCTTTTTTGGTGGCTTCGACTTCGCTACGCAACCAAAAAAGGATGCCGCTGCAATCGGGGCTAACAATATTCTGCGGGTATACTCCCGAAGAAAGAAACCAGTTCCCTCTCCTAATAATAGTTACCTCCAAATAAAAAAGTAATCCTTATTGCTTAGCTCCATTCCAAAACTTTATCCTTCCTTTGATCTCGGTGTCAATCATCAGCCTATCTCACCCAGCTCGCTAAACAAAAAAACCTCACACCGGTCGGTGTGAGGTTTTGAAAAAAAAACTGGCGGCGGCCTACTCTCCCGCTTGTCGCAGTACCATCGGCGCTGGAGGGCTTAACTTCCGTGTTCGGAATGGGAACGGGTGAGCCCCTCCGCAATAGCCACCCTAAATATATTGACGGTAAAGTGTGTCACAAAGAGCAAACCTTGAGCGCGCCTCCCGGCGCCCAATCAGGCCATAAATCTACGGGTAATTAGTACTGCTCGGCTATGCCGTTGCCGGCTTTACACCTGCAGCCTATCGACGTGGTCATCTCCCACGACCCT
>NZ_LFNG01000014.1 GCF_001045435.1 Chryseobacterium koreense CCUG 49689
TTTTTTTCTTCAAAAGAAATATGTAAAACATCATCAATATTACTAATGGCGGTAATATCGAAATGTTCTATCAAAAATTCAGGTAATAAAAGTCGGAGGATTTCGTAGCTACTTAACATCCAGCAAAATTAATGCTTTCCATAGCTTCCCCCAAGTTTTAAAACTGATCCCAAATTTCGGGGATAATCTCGGCAGCGTAATTAAAAAAACCGCCCTGTTTATGGGGCGGTTTGTGGTTTCTCCAGGAATCGAACCAGGGACACACGGATTTTCAGTCCGTTGCTCTACCAACTGAGCTAAGAAACCATTTGGTAATTGAGTGCGGCAAAAGTATAAACTTTATCGGGATTACACAAACTTTTCAGAAAACTTTTTTGCTTTGGATAAAAACCCGTTGATTTTCAGAAGGATTATTTTCACAAAGTGCTATCTGCAAATATTTATTTGTGGACAGCTGCCCGCTTATTCACCTTCCTCCTTGCGGATTTGTTCGCTTAATTCTTCCAAAACCGGTTTAATGGTGCTTTCCGGAATCTCGCTGATTCGGATATACATCAGTCCGTCTATCGCATCATTGAAACTTGGATCCACATTAAATGAGATCACTTTTGCATTTTGCTTAATATATTTCTTGATCAAAACCGGCAGTTTCATTTGCGGTTCCAGGTCGTCAATAATCTTATCCAGCTTGTTCAGATCCGACTCCACTTCATCAAAAAATAAACTTTTGTCCCGATCTTTTAGCCTTACTTTGAATTCTTTCTTCGGATGAACATATTGGGCAACCGCAGCATCGTAGTAATTCGAACGCATGAACTCGATCATCAGCGATTTTGAAAATTCGGAAAACTTATCAGAGATACTTACCCCGCCCATCAGAAATTTGTATTCGGGGTTTCTCACGCATACATGGATGATTCCGCGCCAGAGAAGGAAAAGCGGCAATGGTCTCTGCTGATAGTCTGCCGAAATATAGGCCCGTCCCATTTCGATGACCTTGCGGAAAAACGGTCTCAATTCTGGATCAAATTCAAAGAGCGAACTGGTGTAAAACCCATCAATTCCGTATTTCTTTAATACTTCCGCTCCTAATGCCATCCGGTATGCGCCCACAACTTTCTTTTCCGCACTGTCCCACAGGAAAAGATGGTGGTAATGCTGGTCATACTCATCCAGGTCGAAAGGCAGGTTGCTTCCCTCTCCCACTTTTCGGAAGGTGAGTTCACGCTGTCTCCCGATCTCCCGCATAATTGATGGGATTTCGGAATAGGTCGCGAAAAAGACTTCATAATTCCCATTTCGGAAGAGCATTTTATCTTTTGGGTATAGCGATTCAATATCTTTCACAATATCGTCTTGTGGGGTTTCGTCGATAATGTTCTGAACCACATTTTCCCGCTTCAATACAGGTATGTTGATCTTCAAATTCGGAATATTGAGCCGCTCTGTAATGGATTTTCGCTTATCATAATAGCTTTTCAGCATATAGATTTTCTTCTGCAGAAACTCCCCCAATTCCTCCACGGATTCGTATTCATCCATCACTTTTACGGAAACGCATTTCCCGAAACGGATTCTGATCGGCTTCTCCCTTTTGTTCATCATTTCAGATGGCAGCATCAAGGTTTGCAGGTCCGGATGGATTTTTGCGGCCTGATAAAACAGTGCACTGTTCTTGGCATGGAAATACATGGGAACCACCGGAACTTTAGCCATTTTGATCAGCTTCAGAGCTGGCTTCTCCCATTTTTTATCTAAAATATCACCGAACTCATTATTCCTGTTTGAAACCTCGCCGGCCGGGAAAATTCCGACACAGCCACCGTTTTGAAGATGGGTGAGCGTTTCGCGCATGCCGGTGGAACTGTTCCTGATTTCCTTTCTGTTTTCAAAAGGATTCACCGGAATCACATACGGTTCCATGGGTTTAATTTTCTCTAAGAGGAAATTTCCCATTACTTTAAAATCGGGACGGATTTCGGTCAAGATTTTCGTCATCAGGATTCCGTCAATCGCACCCAATGGATGATTAGAAACCAAAATGAAAGGACCCGTTTTTGGAATCTTCGCCAGATCTTCCTCAAAGACCACATATTTCAAATCCCTTTCCCGAACGAAAGAATCAAAAAAATCCTTCCCGGTCTTATCTTTCAGAACATCGTAAAGGCGGTTCACCTTATCCAGTTTCGTGAGACGCATCAAGACCGAAGCGATTGGAGTTTTCAAAAACCCAACCTTATTCAGTCCTGAAGCAAGGATTAAATCGTTTTTAGAAATAAGACTCATTGGTTATCCGTTTGTTACGACCTGAATGACTTTATTGGAACTTTGCTCAAAAAGAACATTTTTGTCTTTATAAAAAATATTCAAGTCGTCTAATTTAGCATTTCTAATCGTATAAAGAGACACATTTTTCAAAAGTTCGGTCTGGAAATCTTTTTGAAGCTCTGAATTAAATTCATCGATTTGTCCGTATTTGTCTTCCAGACAAAGTTCCAGGGAAATCGCGGTATTCTGCATCAATGAGATTTTAATTTTATTTTTGACCAATAAGGCGAAAATTTGCGTGAGGTGCTGCTCCGCAATAAAGGAGAAATCCCTGGTAGAAATCCGCAGCATATGTTGATTTTCCTTTAAAATATAGGATTCGGCTTTCTGCGCATCTTCGGAATTTCCAATTTTGGTCCCACTTTTTTTCGGTTCCAAAAATGACTTGACAAAAAATGGGATATTCTTCTGTTTGAGCGGCTGCAATGTCTTTGGGTGAATTACCGAAGCTCCGTAATACGCCATTTCGATCGCCTCTTCATAAGAAATCTGAGAGAGCAGCTGCACATTTTCAAATTTCTGGGGATCGCCGGTCATCACTCCCGGAACATCTTTCCAAATCGTCATCTCTTCGGCGTCCATGCAGTATGCGAAGATTGCCGCAGAGTAATCCGAACCTTCCCTTCCCAAAGTCACCGTGAAATTGTTTTCCTCGGAACCGATGAATCCTTGAGTTACATAGCAAAGGGACTGATCCAGTTTCGAAATATTTTTTTCGGTTGCTTCCCAGTTGACGTTTCCTTCCCGGTAAAAGTTATCCGTTTTGATGTAATCTCTGGCATCAATCCAAGTGTTGGTAAACTGAATGTCATTCAAATATTCACTTAAAATCTTGGAAGAAATCATCTCGCCACAGCTGACGACCTGATCATAAACAAAATTGTAATTCGGCGATTTATTTCGTCTTAAAAATGATTCGATGTCGTCAAAAAACAAAGATATTTCTGCAAAAACCGGGTGACCTGCAGCAAAAATCCCGTTTGAAATCTCCAGGTGGTTTTGCTTGATCTTTTCAATTTCCTGTTGGTAATCAAGTTTGTCAAAATAATTGTGGACCACCTTTTCAAGCGCATTCGTGGTCTTTCCCATGGCGGAAACCACCAACAGACATTTCTGGAAACCCTGAGATTCCAGAACCAACGCCACATTTTTCACGCCTTGTGCATCTTTCACAGAAGCACCTCCAAACTTAAAAACCTTCATCTAAATATTTAAAAATCAATAATTTATTATTAAAAATATTCCTTACAAAATTTATCTTTTGGACAAAATATTTGAGGTCTCAAAAATACTTATTTCACATGGGATATGAAAACCTATTTTTAAGAAAAAGACTTTTGAAAAAACATAGTGAACCGTTAATTCCATATTCCGCACATCGGCATAAAAAAAATCCCGAAATCGGGACTTTTAATTTAAAACAATTCCTTGCGGATGATATTCTGACTTCTTTCCGGACCTACGGAAACCAAGTAAACATTGATTCCCAAATATTCCTCGATAAACTCAATGTATTTCTTGGCGTTTTCCGGAAGTTCGTCATAGCTTCTGGCGTGGGAAATATCCTCTTGCCAACCGTCGAGTTCCTTATAAATCGGCTCGTAATCATAAAGTTTCGTGGTAGAAGAGGTGAAATAATCGATGATTTTTCCATCTTCCGTTTTGTAAGCGGTGGCTATTTTCAGAGGCGAAATTCCAGAAAGCACGTCCAATTTCGTAATCACCAAATTATTGATCCCGTTGATCATGGTCGCGTGACGAAGTGAAACCAAATCGAGCCAACCTGTTCTTCTGGGCCTTCCTGTAGTGGCACCAAATTCGGCACCTATTTTTCTGATTTTTTCACCAAGCTCATTGTCCAGTTCGGTCGGAAAAGGTCCGTGCCCAACTCTGGTGGTATAAGCTTTCGCCACTCCGATGAGATTTTGCAGACTGGTCGGCGGAACTCCTGCTCCCGCACAAACGCCGCCGGTGGTGGGAGACGAAGACGTGACAAAAGGATAAGTCCCAAAATCGATATCCAGCATTAATGCTTGTGCACCCTCGAATAGAATGTTTTTCCCATCGTGGATCGCGTGGTTCAATTCCACTTCGGTATCCACAATCCGGTCTTGCAATTTTTTACCTAACTCTAAGAATTCATGGTAGATTTCGTCAAATTCCAGCCCAGGTTTTTCAAAATATTTCTCAAAAAGTGAATTTTTGATTTTAAGGTTCTTTCTAATTTTTTCGGCTAAAATATCCGGATTCAAAAGATCAACCATACGGATTCCTACTCTGGCGATTTTATCTTCATAGCAAGGTCCGATTCCTTTTTTGGTGGTGCCGATTTGGGTTCCGCCCTCTTCCTCTTCGCGGTACTGGTCGAGCAAAATGTGGTAAGGCATGATCACGTGTGCCCTTCTGGAAATAAAGACGTGGTCGGTTTTCAGTCCTTTGCTTTCAATCTGCTCAATTTCGCGGATAAAGGATTTTGGATTCACCACCACTCCGTTTGCAATAATGCATTTTCCTTTGCACTGCAGAACGCCGGATGGAAGAAGGTGCAGGACGAATTTTTCATCGCCCACATAAACGGTGTGACCCGCGTTGTCTCCGCCTTGAAATCGAACGACGTAATCTGACTTTGCGGAAAGCACATCCGTAATCTTTCCTTTGCCTTCATCGCCGTACTGAAGACCTACAACCACATAAGTTGCCATAAATTTTTACTTTTTTAGATTTCCACAAAATTAGTTTTAATAAAAATAGCGGGCAAAAATTGTGGAAAAATAATTACTTGTACAGGAATGACTTAATCGAAAAATGCCGCATCCAAAAAATCATTGAGGGGTTTTATGGATTGATAAATTTTGGAAAAATGATGGATGGCTTTCTCGGAATGAAGCGCAGAATCGGAAACCGGGTGCATCACCACGAAACTCTTTAGTTTCAGGTATTCCCCCATCGGATCGTCTTTTTCAAAACCTTGCGGAATTTTTATCAGTTTGTTCTCCACGCTCAATCCACGGAAATGATTACGAAAATCATCTTTTTCCAGAATTTTTAAAAAATCTTTGCCGTTCCTTGATATTTCTTTGCGAATTTCCTTTAAATCAGAACTTACAGGTTGATAAACTCCGCCTGCCAAAAAAGATTTCCCCGGTTCAATATGGAGATAATATCCGGATTTTCGATTTCCTTTTCCCATTCCTAAACTCGCACCGAAATTGGTTTTGTAGGGGGATTTATCTTTTGAAAAACGGGTATCGCGATAGATTCTGAACAGCGATTTTTTGGCATCCATTTTTCCGATTCCCTCATCGAATTCCGAAATCTCTTCGATCAAACCTTCCACAAACGCAATGACGTTCTGGTGTGCAGAAACATAACTCATTGTGTTTGCATTGAACCAGTCGCGGTTGTTATTCCTTGATAATTCCCTGAGGAACTGCAGGGTGGAATTTTCGATTGCCGGTTTCATGTGTCGTAAATTTTGATCAAAATTAATTTAAATCGTGGACTTTACCAAGATTCTCATTTAACAAAAAATTAAAAATAAGCACCAATTTTTATCAAAAATAAAAAAAACTTCGTTTTCACTGCCTTCAACTCCCAAATTTATCCGTATCTTTGCCGCCAAATTATAGACGATCATTTACATGAATTTATTTACGGAGACCAATCTAAGTCCTGAAATATTGCAGGCAATTGGCGAATTGGGCTTTACTAGCCCGACAGAAATCCAAAAACAGACTATTCCTTTTATCTCTACAGATACCCGCGATCTCATCGCACTTGCGCAAACAGGAACAGGCAAAACAGCAGCATTTTCGCTTCCGATTTTGGATATGATTGACGACGGGAGTCGCAAAATCCAACTTTTGGTGCTGTGTCCTACAAGAGAACTTTGTTTGCAAATTACCAAAGACATTAAGAATTATTCGAAATACATGAAAAACATCAAAACCACAGCGGTTTATGGTGGAAGCAGTATTACCGAACAAATCCGATCACTACGTGAGAAACCACAGATTATTGTGGGAACTCCAGGTAGGGTTATTGACTTAATCAACAGAAAAGCACTCGACTTCTCTGAAATCAACTGGTTGGTTTTAGACGAGGCCGACGAAATGCTTTCCATGGGCTTCAAAGATGATTTGGAAACCATTTTGCGCGAAACACCGGAAACCAAACAAACGCTTCTGTTTTCGGCAACGATGAACAAAGAAGTGGAAAGGATTTCTAAGAATTACTTAACCACTCCTCATCGTATTTCCGTGGGATCTATCAACGAGGTGAAGAAAAACATTAAGCATGAATTTTATGTGGTAGGTTACCGTCATAAGAAAGAAGCTTTGAAAAGATTGATCGATGCAAATCCTAATCAATACTCGATTATTTTCTGCCGTACCCGTATGGAAACCCAGGAAGTTGCCGACTTTTTGATGCAAAATGGATACGGTGCAGACGCACTTCACGGCGATTTATCTCAGGCGCAGAGAGATACCGTGATGAAAAAATTCCGACTCAAAAATATTGAAATTTTGGTAGCGACAGATGTGGCGGCAAGAGGTTTGGATGTGAATTCTCTGACACACGTGATCCACTACTCCCTTCCTGATGACCCGGAAGTTTTCGTGCACCGAAGCGGAAGAACCGGTAGAGCCGGGAAAGACGGAATCTCGATGTCTTTGATTAAACCTGAAGAATCTAGAAAATTAAAGCAAATTAGATCTTCCACAAAAATTGATATTGTTGAAAAGAAAATCCCAACCGGAGAAGCGATAATCAAAGCTCAGGTAGGTGGTGTTTTCGAAAAATTATTTACTGAGCATGAAGAATTTTTCACTTTCGATGACGCTTTAATTCCTGATTTATCTGAATTTTCTAAAGAAGAATTGGTTCACAAATTATTGCAATTGCAATTGAGAGATTTAGCTATGTTCTACAAAGATAAGAACGATTTGGCTGATCAGAAATTCAACAGTGATGACCGTGGTGAAAGAGGCGGAAGAGATCGTGATCGCGGAAGAGACCGTGATCGTGGAAGAGACCGTGACAGAGGAGAGAGAAGAGACAGCTTCAGAGAGGGAGGAAGAGATCGCGACAGAAAGCCAAGAAAAAGCAATGGGGAAATGACTCGTTTTTTCTTTAATCTTGGAAAAAGAGACCATTTGAAAAAAATTGATATGCTCGACATCCTGAACAAGGCGACCTCGAAATCCAAGAAACGACCGGACATCGGAGATATCGAAATCATGGAGAAGTTTTCATTCTTCGAAGTGGAAAAATCCTTCAAAGAAGATGTTTTAAGAGGATTGCAATCCTTGAAATTCAAGGGCAAGGAAATGCGGGCGGAAGTCGCAAATTAATACAAATTCTTATTCACCAAATATAAAATCAGCAAAAATTTGCTGATTTTTTTATTTTATGCGAATTTGAATTTCCAATGTTAACAAAACTTAACATTAAAACAAAAATTAGCCATAGACTTTTTCGGAAATTTGCAGCAGTAATTTTAAACTAAAAAAAAATGGGAATCGGAAATATTTTTAAGGCATTCCAACCTAAAGACAAAGTGTTTTTTGTATTGTTTGAAAAAGTGGCAGAAACATTGGTTTCCATGTCGAAAGAATTTCATGAAAGTTTGCTGGAATTCGATATCAATGACGACACGATGCTGAAAGATATGAGCGATTACGAACACAAACTCGATGATTTGACCCACGAGATCTTCGTGCAGCTTGGCGAAAACTTCATCACTCCGTTTGACCGGGAAGACATCAGTACTTTGGCTAGCGGACTAGACGATATCGCAGATTTCATGTATGCCTCAGCAAAATATATTTATCTGTACAAAACTCCGCTGGACCCTTCATACACAGAATTCTCCCTGCTTATTTATAAGTCATGTGTAGAGATCGAAAATGCGATTAAAAACATGAAGGATTTCAAGAATCCTAGAGAAGTAAAAGAATCCTGTATCAAAATCAATTCATTCGAAAATATTGCCGATGACGTTTTGAGCCAGGCTACCGTAAAACTTTTCGAAACTCAGGATGCGATCAACATCATCAAAATCAAATCTGTTCTGGAATACCTTGAAACGGTGACTGACAAAGCAGAAGACGTGGCAAACACGATTGAGAACATCATCATCAAATACGCATAATCTGTTCATTAACACAAAAAATAAAGAATGGATTTACCTATATTATTAGTGGTCATTATTGTTCTGGCATTAATTTTCGACTACATCAACGGATTCCACGATGCGGCGAACTCCATCGCCACCATTGTTTCCACTAAAGTTCTAACGCCTTTCCAAGCAGTACTTTGGGCGGCAGTTTGGAATTTTGCGGCATTTTTTCTCGCTGCGTATGTCATCGGAGAATTTAAAATCGGGAACACCATCGCGAAATCAGTCAATGAGAACTTCATCAACCTGGAAGTAATTTTTGCCGGACTGATCGCAGCCATCGCATGGAACTTACTGACTTGGTGGTTCGGAATTCCTTCATCATCTTCGCACACCTTAATCGGAGGATTTCTGGGAGCAGCACTTATGTATGCATTGGTTTCTGATTACCATGTCATCGCTTTGGCACAGCCGGATCTGGGGTTTTACGAAAAAGTTAAACTATCCATCCATCAGCTTTTCACGCAGAATGTAGTCAAATATGATAAAGTCATTCCGATTTTCCTTTTCATCTTTTTGGCGCCAATCATTGGTATGGTCATTTCGGTGTTGATTACCTTGCTTATTGTAAATATCGCCAAAAAGACCAATCCGAGAAAAGCGGACAACATCTTCAGAAGGCTTCAATTGGTATCATCTGCACTTTTCAGTTTGGGACACGGAACAAACGATGCGCAAAAAGTAATGGGAATCATCGGAGCGGCCGTGATTTACTACCATGTATCAATCTTGGGAGATCCTGTTTACACTTCGATGGACGGGGCGCACCAATTCACTTATTTTGTGGAGCATTACTATTGGGTTCCATTCACCTCATTCCTGATGATCGCCTTGGGAACCATGAGCGGCGGTTGGAAAATCGTGAAAACCATGGGAACCAGAATTACAAAAGTAACACCGCTCGAAGGAGTCAGCGCTGAAACAGCGGGTGCCATCACCCTGTTTTTGACAGAGCATTTCGGGATTCCAGTTTCTACTACACATACCATTACCGGTGCAATTATCGGAGTGGGATTAACAAAAAGAATTTCGGCGGTTCGTTGGGGAATTACCGTGAGCCTTTTGTGGGCCTGGATTTTAACGATTCCAATTTCCGCAATCGTAGCCGGGATCACCTATTTACTTGTGATCATGGTCAAGTAAAATCAAAGGTCTTTCTAGCCTAAACTTTATTACAAACAAGAAAATAATAAAAGTCATTCCTGAAGGAGTGGCTTTTTTCATCTTAAATTTTAAACCCACACTATTAAATCGTATTTTTGCGAAAACAGGAAATTTTATGCAGTTTTTAGACGATTACCAAAGAATTGTGGCAGAAGCCATCGACAAATATACCTTCAAGGACAAACCTGCCGAATTATATGAGCCGATGAACTATATCATCTCGCATGGCGGGAAAAGACTCCGACCAATCATGGTTTTGATGGCCAATGATATGTTTGACGGCGAATTGGAAAAAGCCCTAAAACCGGCTTTGGCAATTGAATTTTTCCATAACTTCACCTTAATTCATGACGACATCATGGATGAAGCTCCACTGAGAAGAGGCAAACCGACCATCCACACCTTGCACGGAGTGAACGTGGGGATACTTTCCGGAGACGCATTACTTTTCAAGGCATACAAATTTTTTGAAGATCTGGAGCCCAATCTGTTCAAAGCATGCATGCGCGTTTTCAACCATACCGGACTTTTGCTTTCCGAAGGTCAGCAATATGACATTAATTTTGAAACCAAAGGTGATGTCACCTTCAATGACTATATCCGAATGATCACCTACAAAACCGGAATCTTGAGCGCATCTTCATTTGAAATCGGCGCATTGATCGCAGGTGCCAATTTCACAGATGCGAAAGCCATATTTAATTTCGGAAAACACGTAGGAATCGCATTCCAAATCATGGATGACTACCTGGACGTTTTCGGCCAACAGGAGTCTTTCGGAAAAATGCATGCGGGAGACATCGTGGAAAACAAGAAAACCGTACTCTACCTTTTGGCAAAAGAACATGCTACTGAAGAGGAACGGAAAGAACTGGAATTCTGGTACTCGAAAAAGACGGATAATCTCGATAAAATATACAGTGTAGAGAAAATTTTCCGCCGCACAAAAGTGGATGAAAAAGCACTTTTGCTCATCCAAAAACACAACGAAATCGCCCAACATTACCTCAACAAAATCAATGTGCCCGATGAAAAGAAAAAACCGTTTATCGAACTGGCAAATTACCTGTTGAGAAGAGATTCATAGTAATACCCAATACGAATTACAATATTTTACGCTCGATTCAAAAAGTCAATGAATCGCAAGAAGAGAAATGAAATTCCGCACAGAAGTTAAAATAAAGGATTCTGAAAAGAAAATTGAAATTGAAGACCGGATCTTTTCAATCGGATCGTGCTTTGCCACAGAGATTTCGGAATTGCTGGAAACGGGGCAAATTCAGACGCTGAATAATCCTTTCGGGACCATATTTAATCCGTATTCTATCAATTTTGCCTTAAAGAAAATTCACGATGCCGATTTTTATACCGAAGAAAATCTGGTTGGCTATGATAATCAGGTGATTTCGCTGGATCATCACAGCAGTTTTGATTCCCGATTTTCGCATAAGACCCTCGAAAAAATCAACTCCAAAATTGAAGAGGCCAACCTTTTTTTACAGGAAACCAGCTGGATACTAATTACTTACGGAACCTCATTCATCTATGAGTTTTTGCCCAAGAAAAAATTGGTCGCGAATTGCCATAAAATTCCCGGAAAATATTTCGAGAAGCGACTTTTAACACACCAAGAAATTGTGGATTCCATTCGGGAAACCATTGAAAATTTGAACGATATCTGTAAAAAAGACGTCCAAATCTTATTCACGGTTTCGCCGGTTCGCCACACGAAAGACGGAATGGTTGAAAATAATTTAAGTAAATCCAAACTCATTTCTGCGATTCACGAAGTTTTGCCACCATTTGAAAACTGCCATTATCTCCCTGTTTATGAGGTTTTGATGGACGACCTTAGAGATTACCGTTTCTATAAAGAAGACCTGATTCATCCCAATTCACAGGCGGTTCAATACATTTGGGAAAAGTTTGGAAACGCCTATTTTTCAGATGCAACCATGGATTTTGTAGAAGAAAATTTCAGGATCATGAAAGCATTGGAACATCAACCCAACGATGAATCCGATCCAAAATACCAGGAATTTTGCGAGCATTTAAAAGGTAGAATGAAATTGCAACAAGCGCAAGTGAAGTTTCCAATATTCCAAAAAATTACGGATTAAGCCTTATTTTTCATTTCATAACAAAGGGCTATATCAAGTTCAGAAAACGAATATCCCGAATGAGGATTTAGCCGAAAACTATTTCAACGAAAATGAAAATCATCGTCAGAAAAATATCTATTCCCGATTTACCGCACTTAATCAAAATCAGCCGGCAAACATTTGCAGAAACTTTTGCAGAGGTCAATTCCGAGCAAGACATGCAAAAATACCTTTCCGAAAATTTGAGTGAAAACCAACTTCGTTCAGAACTGGAAAATCAAGACTCCGAATTCTATTTCGCTGAAAATGAAAATGAAATTTTAGGGTATTTGAAACTCAATTTTGGAAAAGCACAAACCGAAAATCAGGGAAACCAGTCGATAGAAGTCGAAAGAATCTATGTTTTGAAGGAGTTTTTAAGGATGAAAATCGGCCAGCTTCTTATGGAAAAATCCCTCGAAATAGCCAAAGAAAAAAATGCCGAATTCATTTGGCTCGGTGTTTGGGAAGAAAACGAAAGAGCCATTAAATTCTATGAAAAAAACGGATTTGAAATCTTCGGAAAACACGATTTCATTCTTGGGACCGACCATCAAACCGACTTATTAATGAAATTGAACTTAAGAAATAACATTTAAATTAAACACTCGAAGTCCTTCTCTTTCGCAGGGGAATTTCGGGTAAAGAAAAAATGATAGATACCCACACTCATCTGTACTCCGACCAATTTGATTCCGACCGCGACCAAATGATTCAACGGGCGATGGATAAAGGAATTACCAAATTTTACCTTCCAGCGATTGATTCCCAATATCACCAAAAAATGTTGGATTTGGAATCGAAATATCCCGGACAGATTTTCGCAATGATGGGACTTCATCCATGTGACGTAAAACCAGAAACCTGGGAAAAAGAGCTGGAAATTGTAGCGCATTACCTCAATGAAAGAACTTTCCCCGCCATCGGAGAAATTGGAATTGACCTTTATTGGGACAAATCTACTTTGGAAATCCAAACCAAAGCGTTTGAAAAGCAAATCGATTGGGCGATTGAAAAAGATTTGCCGATCGTGATTCACACGCGAGAAAGTTTTGACGAAGTTTTCGAAGTGCTGGAAAAGAAAAAACATCCGAAACTTCGCGGAATTTTTCACTGTTTTTCCGGAAATCTGGAACAGGCTAAACACGCCATCGATTTAAACTTCGTGCTCGGAATCGGCGGAGTGGTGACTTTTAAAAACGGGAAAATAGACCAGTTTCTGCATGAAATCCCACTAGAAAAAATCGTTCTGGAAACCGACTCGCCTTATCTTGCGCCGGTTCCTTTCCGCGGAAAAAGAAACGAGAGTTCCTATCTGGAACTGGTTGCCGGAAAACTCGTCGATATATACGGATTGGATTTTTCTGAAATCGATCGGATTACGACCCAAAATGCGGAACGGGTTTTTGCCAAGAGCAATTAATTTCACATCATCGCTTTTTGCAATGTTTCCTTTATAAATGCGTTAATAGACAGACCGGCTTGCTCCGCAAGTTGGGCAATTTTCGCATGAATTTGTGGGGTTAACCTTACATTCAGAGTTCCGCTGTAAGATTTATGAGTTGGCAAATTATGCTCTTTGCAATGTTCTAAATAGTCATCAACTGCATTTCTGAAATCCTTTTTCAACTCAGCAACCGTATTTCCTTCATAGGTAATCAGAACGGATTTCTCCAAACCTAGAACTTTTCCATACAAAGTGTCATCTTCTTGGTTTACCTCAATACTACCGTAGAAATCTTTATATTTTAGCGTTTCCATTTCTTATTTTAGCAAATTATTTTCCATTAAAAAGTGCGTGATATCTTTCAGGGCCTTTTCTTTAATGATATTTTTTGGATGTGGTTTATGTGCAAGATATTGCAATTTTTTTTCCTTGTGATAGAACCTAATCCGCGACCCTGAAGTTTTTCCTTTATTTGACAATTCGAACCCGAGATAAAGAAAAACCTTGGTCAATTCTTCAAAAGTGAAATCTTTCGGACTTGAAATTAACCTGAGTAATAATTACTCAATCTGGCTCATTTTAAAATTTTATGGTACCGTTTTTCAGTTGCTAATTTAAACATAAAATCTGAAAATTCATTATATAGTCAACAAAAAAACCTTCCAAATAAAATTACTTGAAAGGTTTTTAGTTCAATTATTCAGTTTATTTTTTTCTAAAAAAATTCTTGTTTTTCACTTTTCTAAAGCCTATTTCTTCCTTCTCTTGCGGTCGGGTTTTTTTCGCATTGCCCGAGCTTTGCTGACCTTGATTAGGGTTAAAAGGTTTGTTGTTGGAATCCCTTTTCTGAACCACCAAATCATCGGTATGGAACGGGTGGTCTCTCTCCACAGGAATTTTTTTGCCGATGAGTTTTTCTGTATTTTTCAGGTTCACCAGATCCAGACCGTCCACAAACGAGATCGATTTTCCCTCCGCTCCTGCCCTTCCGGTTCTTCCAATTCTATGGACGTAAGTTTCAGAAACATCAGAGAGCTCGAAATTCAGCACGTATTTTAATTCGTCAATGTCGATTCCCCGCGCTGCAATATCGGTTGCCACAAGGATTCTGGTTTTTCCAGATTTGAAATTATTGAGCGCATTTTGTCTGGCATTCTGCGACTTGTTTCCATGGATCGCTTCCGCTGAAATCTTGCTTTTCTGGAGTTTCCTGGCGATCTTATCGGCACCGTGTTTAGTTCTGGAAAAAACCAAAACCGATTCGGAAATGTCATGCTGCAAAATATGCGTTAGCAAATCCAGCTTATTTTCTTTTTCCACGAAATACACTTTCTGCTGAATGGTATCCGCAGTTGCGGAAACTGGTGCTACTGCCACTTTCACCGGATTGGTGAGCATGGAGTTGGCTAAATTCTTGATTTCGTCTGGAAAAGTAGCCGAGAAAAATAAAGTCTGCCTTTTTGCCGGCAAGAGTTTCAAAACCTTTTTCACATCATGCACGAAACCCATGTCGAGCATTCTGTCGGCTTCGTCAAGCACAAAGATTTCCAGGTTTTTTAGTGATATCAAACCTTGTGAAATAAAATCGAGCAACCTTCCCGGAGTTGCCACCAGAATATCGACTCCTTTTTTCAGTCCGGCTTCTTGCGCACCTTGTTTCACCCCGCCGAAAACCACCAGTGTTTTCAGGGGAAGGTGTCTTCCGTAAGCTTTGAAGCTTTCCTCAATCTGGATTGCCAATTCCCTTGTTGGAGTGAGAATCAAAGCCTTGATGTGTCTGTTTTTTTCTTTTTTCAAAGATAAGTTCTGCAGGATTGGAATCCCGAAAGCCGCTGTTTTCCCGGTTCCCGTTTGTGCTGTTCCGAGTAAATCTCTTCCCAATAAAATACTGGGAATTGCCTGCTCCTGAATTGGGGTGGGCTGCGTGTAACCTTCTTCCTTTATTGCCTTTGCAATAGGGTCGATAAGTTTTAAGTCTGTAAAATTCAAATGAAATGATTTTTGGTTAAAATGAAACTTGCGTCATTCTTTTAATGTAACGAAGAAATGAATGAAAAGAATTTTTCAGTACCGCCAGAAAGCGGATTCATTAAGAATGACTACGTTCATAAAAAAACCTTCTACAAAAGAAGGGTTTTGTGCTGCAAATTTACGTTAATTTTTTTTAATGCTATTTTACCTTGGTCCAAGTCTGGGTTTTCGTCAAACCTTCGATGAATGTGTAAAGACGGTGCAAGTCTTCGGTTCCGTTTTTTCCGTAATCTTCCACATGTTTGGTGGAATTATCGATGAAGGTAATGCGGAGATATGATGTAGGTAAATCTGTAATATTCTTGTTTCCGTAGTAATTTTTCAGGGATTTTAAATTCAAAGAATCTAACATTCCAACCAGTTTATCGAAACTTTCCTGGTCCAAAGTTGTTTTAAAGGTTCCTTCTTTAGGTTTTGAAAAATCCGCTTTTGAATTTCCGTCGTAAAACGTAAATCTTTCAGCATCGATAATCGCTGTTCTATCGGGATTAATTGTCATTTTGAAAATCGGACAAAACCCGAAACAGGCACCTGCATCATACTCTATTTTTGAATAGTTCGTCTTGTTTGAAGTTGCGCAGGAAATCATAAGAAATGCTGAAATGAAAGTCAATAAATAATTCATATCCTGGATTTAGGTGAAATACACTTCAATAAACGTTCCATCAATCAAACGAGACCAACCTTCGTAAAAAAGAGTCTAAATTGTTATTGCAAAACAGACTTCATTTCGGTGAATCCTTTGGTTCGCTCACAAAGACCTCATGAAAAAAGCCGAATACCTATCGAGGTCTATTCATGCAAATGCTTCCAAATCACATCTTTCAATTCCATCAAACCTTCTCCTGTAACTGCGGAAAAGAAAATCGGCTTCTTATTTTCCGGGAACTCTTTTG
Organism: Chryseobacterium koreense CCUG 49689; assembly: GCF_001045435.1. Classification (GTDB taxonomy): domain Bacteria; phylum Bacteroidota; class Bacteroidia; order Flavobacteriales; family Weeksellaceae; genus Kaistella; species Kaistella koreensis. The sequence continues at coordinate 16,189 of NZ_LFNG01000014.1, forward strand.
CGATTTCGGTTTTTAATTCCTCATCCAGCAAATCCGATTTTGAAACAGAAAGGATGAATTCCTTGTCTAAAAGTTCGGGATTATATTCTTTCAATTCATTTTCAAGGATTTTAAATTCCTCAAAATGTTCCTGGGAATCTGCCGGGATAAGAAAAAGTAAAATAGAATTTCTTTCGATATGCCTCAGAAACCGGTGACCAAGACCTTTTCCTTCCGCCGCACCTTCGATGATTCCGGGGATATCCGCCATCACAAAGGATTGATGATTTCGATATTCCACAATTCCGAGATTCGGCGTTAAAGTAGTGAACGCATAATCTGCAATCTTTGGTTTCGCCGCCGAAACCGCCGACAATAGCGTAGATTTTCCGGCATTCGGAAAGCCGACTAAACCTACATCAGCCAAGAGTTTAAGCTCAAAAGTGATGAAGCCTTCCTCACCGGGAAGTCCGGGTTGTGCATATCTCGGTGTTTGATTGGTTGCGGATTTGAAATGCTCGTTTCCGAGTCCGCCTTTTCCACCCTTCATCAATACAATTTCCTGTTGGTCTTCCAGAATCTCGCCGATGATTTCACCTTCTTCGTTTTTAGCAATTGTTCCCACGGGAACCTCTATGTACACATCTGCTCCTGCAGCTCCGGTCAGTTGGTTTTTCCCACCGTTTTCTCCACGTTCGGCTTTGATGTGTCGCGTGTAACGAAGCGGGAGAAGCGTCCATTCGTGGGAATTCCCTTTCATGATGATGCTTCCTCCTCTGCCGCCATCGCCACCATCCGGTCCACCTTTCGGAATGTATTTTTCACGCCGAAGATGCGCCGAACCGGCACCGCCGTGACCGCTTTTGCAATGTATTTTTACGTAATCTACGAAATTGCTCATAAATGCTTAGTTTCAAGTTTTTTTGGTTTCAAGTTTCAGGTTTTCCCAACTAGAAACTTGAGATTTGAAACCCGAAACAATTATTTTTTTATTTTTTCTACTTCCGCAATAAGTTTCTGCGAAATTTCCTCAATTCCGCCCACTCCGTTTACTTCTACATATTTTCCCTGTTTTTTGTAGAGTTCGGCAACTTCTGCGGTTTTTGCGTAATATTCCTTAATTCTGTTTCTAACAATTTCTTCATTGGAGTCGTCAACTCTGCCGGAAGTTTCACCTCTTTTCAGAAGTCTATCCACCAGGATTTCATCTTCCACCACCAAAGAGAGGCACACCGAAATATCAGAATTCAAGACCTCTTTCACGATTTTCTCCAAAGCTTCCGTTTGGTTTGCGGTTCTTGGGTAACCGTCGAAAATAAAGCCGTTGCTTTCGGTTGGTTTTTTAACCTCTTCTATCAACATATCTGTTGTCACTTGGTCTGGAACAAGCTCTCCTTTGTCGATATACGATTTTGCCAATTGACCGAGCTCCGTATCATTTTTCATATTGTAACGGAACAAATCCCCGGTTGAAATCTGTTTCAGGTTAAACTTCTCAATAAGGTTCTGGGCTTGAGTTCCTTTCCCACTTCCGGGAGGACCAAAGAGTACGATGTTGATCATTTCTTTTGCTTTCGGCTTTTGGCAATGAGCTATTGGCTTTTTGCGAACGCCATTTTTATTAGATTTAAATTTAAATATCTGTAAAGCCAGTCGCCATGGGCAACCAGCTCATCAAATTAATGGTTTATTCTTCCTTCCGCGAGCTGATATAAATCGGGGAGATTTCTACCGAGTTCATCATAGTCTAATCCATATCCAAGCACAAATTTGTTTGGGATTTCTTTCGCTATATAATCAATTTTGAACTCCTTGTTATAGACTTCGGGCTTCATCAGCAATGTCGCAATTTTCAGGGATTTTGGTCGCTGGGTATTTTTAAAATAGGCATGCAAACTTTCAATGGTGTTTCCCGTATCCACGATGTCTTCCATCAAAATAATATGTCTTCCCTCCACTTCTTTGGTGAGTTCCATTTTTTTGTACACGATTCCTGTGCTTTGGAGCCCACCCAAGTAAGAACTCATCTGGATAAAGGCAATTTCACATTTGCCAGGATAATGTTTTAAGAAATCCGAAAAAAACATAATCACCCCGTTCAAAACTCCGATGAAGACAGGTGTTTCGTCTTTGTAATCCTCATAAACCTTTTCTGCAAGGTCTTTGATGATCTGCTGGATTTCATCATTTTTAAGGTATGGGACGAATTCTTTGTCGTGGATTTTGACTGTTTTCATAGGAATTTTAAAAAGGCAAATTTAAGGTTTTTTAAGTAATCCTTAAAAGAATTGAAGCGCATTCCAAAATTAAGCAGCAAAGTTATGGGACTATTTCGGCAACTTTCTTCTTTCTAGAAAGTGCTTAAGTCGAAGCCCTTTAGTCAAAACAAAATGCTGCACCGGTTTTTTAGACCGATAATATTTATCCACAAAAATCTGCATCGCCCCAAAAAATCGTTGCAGGTAAATTTCATCTTTCACCGTGCTTTCTCCCTTATGATGAAGGATAGAGACTTTCCCATAATACCAGTTTCGTTTTTTTGCGCGAAGAAGCGAATAGCACAGATCGATATCTTCACCGTACATAAAATAAGTTTCATCTAATCCGCCAACTTCCTGATAAGTTTGCTTTCTGCACAGAAAAAATGCACCCGTAATGACTTCTACCTCGGCAATCTCGGATTCCAAGATATCATTTCTATAATAGGTTTTCCTATTGCCGTTTCCGAAACAAACAAATAATTTGTTGAAGGAATTGACAACTCCGGGAACCGAACGTTTGCTTTCGGGAAGAAAATGCCCGAGTTTGTTATGCATCCGAACTCCAAGACAACCGAAATCTTCCATAGCATCAGCGAAATCCAGGATTTCCTTCATGCTGTGACTTTCAAATTCCGTGTCTGGATTGAGTAAGAGCACATATTCTCCTTTCGCTTTTTTCACCGCTAAATTATTGGCAACGGCAAATCCGAAATTATTTTCCTGTGGAACAAACTGAACCTGCGAAAATTCGGGAATCAATGCTTTCCAAGAAGTATCGGGAGAAGCATTGTCCACCACAATAATTTCATAATCAACATCTTGCACAAATTTCTCAATGGACTTCAAACAAGCCCGAAGTAAATCTGTGACATTATAATTGACGATAATAATGGAGAGTTTCTTCAATCTCATTTAGTATTTAGGTTGTAATAATTTCTTCGGAGGACCAAAATAAAATATTTAATTCTATAAAAAATCCGCAGAAATTTATATTTCAGATAACTGATATTTCCCGCTTTATACATATCCTGCACGTTTTTTTGATAACCGCGCATCATTTCCAAAAGATTTGCAGAAAGACCAGAAACTCCGAAAGAACGTTTTCCGCCACCGGCAATCACTAGACTTTCACCCAAGATATAGAGGTCGTGATGCTTTGCAGCGTTCAGAAAAAAATAAACATCTTCGGCATACCTTTGTCGGGCATCAAAAAATCCTGTTTTTTCCAAAATATTTCTTTTAAAAACCACGGTGGAAGGATGCATCTCGTTTCGCATGAGCAACTTGTTGAAGGTTACTTTTGCCAAATTATTTTTGTCTAGGATATAGGGAAATAATATTTTCGAATTGTTCCTGGAAGATGAGATCAAATCTATTTTGGGAGCATTTCCATTAAGGAGCGCCATTTGTTTTTCCGTTTTATTTGGAAGCCATTCGTCATCTGCATCCAAAAATGCAATGAAATCGCCCGTCACCGCTTCCAAACCGGTATTTCTGGCCGCTGAAACCCCACCATTTTTTTGGTTTTTCAGGTGGATTTTCACCTGTGGATTTTCCGCAATGTATTCCTCAATCATTTTCGCGCTTTCATCCGTGGATCCGTCATTGACCACAATAATTTCGAAATCAAAACCGCCATTTTGATTTCTGATCGAATCCAGCGCTTTCACGATGGTTTCCTGGGCATTGAAAACGGGAATGATGACCGATATTTTTGTTTCCATAAGTAATATCTACCCTGCTTCGTTATACGGAATTCTGTTCTGAATAGACTTTCCGAGTGAAATTTCGTCGGCATATTCCAGTTCGTCACCGATTGAAATTCCACGTGCGATGGTAGAGAATTTCACACCAAAATCCTTAAATCTTTTGTAGATATAATATGCGGTAGTATCTCCCTCCATCGTTGCACTTAATGCAAAAACGAGTTCTTTCACCACTTTAGTATTCAATTTTCTCTCAATCGCCGAAATATGGAGCTGATTGGGACCGATTCCTTCCATGGGTGATATTTTTCCGCCCAAAACCAAATATTTACCACGAAACTTATTGGTGTTTTCTATGGCCATTACGTCCCGAACATCTTCCACTATGCACAGAATTTCGTCATTCCTGGTGGAATCTGCGCAGATATCACAAATCTCATCATCTGAAAAATTATGGCATTCCCGGCAATATCTAATTTCTGTGACCAGATTTTTCAGTGCGTTTGCCAAAGCGATTGCCTGGCTTTCTGGTTGTCTCAAAAGATGCAAAGCCAAACGGAGCGCCGATTTTTTGCCGATTCCTGGAAGTCCGGAAATTTCCTCGACTGCTTTTGCCAAAACCTTACTCGAATAGTCCATTTCGCAAAGATAGAATTCGGTGGTTGAATATGCAAAACAGGAATGGATATTTCAAGCCAACCTGCCATTTTTTTGCACCGGGTTTTTTACTCAAACTAAAGCGGCCACCATTTCACCGATTTTCGGGGCGAGTGCAACTCCCATTCCGGAAAGTCGAACTGCCACGATTTGCCGGTCGGAAATCTTTGTGATGATTGGCGATTTTTCTTTTCCCATCGCCATGATTCCGCTCCACCGGTTTGAAATCTTGAAATCCTGATTTGGGAGGATTACGGTTTTCAAAAAGTTTTCCAGGTGGTTTTGGAGGAAAACTGTGGTGACGAGCTCATCAGTTTCTTCATTCTTAAAATCCTGATTCCGGGCGCCTCCCAACAGAACGCGGTTTCCCAGATTTCGGAAATAATAAAAACCTTCGTCATAATGGAAAGTCCCCTTCAATTTCAGATTTTCGACTGGTTCAGTCAAAAGGATTTGTCCACGAGCGGGAACCAAATCGATTTCCGGCAAAAGATTTCTCGTAAAAGCATTGGTTGCGATCACGAGTTTTTCAGCTTCAATTTCAAAATTTTCAGCAATGATCTTTACCGAACTTTCACCTTCTTCCAGGTCTAAAACTTCTGTCCCAAAAAGAAATTCAACGCCCCTATTTTGGCATTTTTCCAAAAGTTTCTGCAATAACTTTCCCGAATGAAGAGATCCTTCCACAGGGTTTTCAACCAGGAATTTGGAGTTTCCTAATCCGAACTCTTCTAGTTTTTTTGGGTTTAAAGAATAGGTTGCTGCTAAACCTGTGATGGGTTTCAGTTTTTGGTTGACTTCATCAATTCGCTGCAAAGGTTCTTCATCATTAATGATTTCAAAACCGCCGCATAACTCGAAATCGATTTCTTTGGCTTTAAAATAATTCTGGATTTTCTTTAAACCTTCGAACCTCATCTTTACCAATTCCAAAGTTTTTTCCCAACCCATCTTTCCGGAATCGGAAATCACCTCGGTCAAACTTCCAAAACACGCGAAACCCGCGTTTCTGGTGGAAGCTCCGATGGGAATGGCACTTCTATCCACCACCAAAACTGACCTTTCGGGAGAATTCTCTTTTAGTGAAATCGCGGTCCACAATCCGGTAAAACCTGCACCGACGATGACAATATCCCTTTTTCTGTAAAATGTTTCTAGTTCCCAAATGCTCGGATTCACCATATTTTTGTTTGGTTAAAAATAAAAAGAAATTTCGAGTAAAAATGGCCGGTGAAAAAGTAGTTTACTTCAATGCTGCCTAAAACCAAATTCCTATTCATCAAAAAAGCGGACTTACTTCTCAAGAAAGCCCGCTCTTATTGATTTTTTTTGATATTAAAATCGACTTGATTCCGTCAATACGAAGTGTTTGTTATCTCAAATCGTCGTAAATCTGTTTGTAATATTCATCGGCCATTCTATCGGAATTGAAATCCAGTTTCACGTCTTCCATTGCAGTTTGCTGAATCTTTCGCCATTGATCGGGATGATCATAATAGGTTGGAATAATTTCATTTTCCAGAACATTGTACAGGTTTTCCAAATCGTACTGATCTTGATCATAAACACTAAGCACATTGTAATCCGCTTGTGGGACTACAAATCCATTGATTCCATTTTTCACAAATTCCGGAATCCATCCGTCATCAGTGGACAAGTTCACCGATCCGTTCATTGCAGCCGTCATTCCGGAAGTTCCGGATGCTTCTCTTGGAACACGCGGATTGTTGAGCCACAAATCTGAACCCTGTTTCAGCAATTTGCTCAAAGAAAGTTCATAACCTGTGAGCACCGCCATATTTTTGTAATATTTCCCTTCCTCCACCAAAGTATTGAAAGTAGAAATCGCTGAATAATCCATTGGATAAGGCTTTCCAGCCCAAATAATCTGAACCGGATATTTCGGATTGTTCAGTAACCGCTCGAAACGTGATTTATCATGCAGCAACAAATCTGCCCTTTTGTAACCGGCGAATCTCCTTGCCCAAACAATGGTGAAGACATTTTCATCAAATAAATTCCCTGTCTGATCGGCAACAATTTTGAACAAACGCTTTTTCAAATGTTTTTTTCTGAAATCAAACAAGGTTTTATCGTCTTCATCTTTAGCACTGTAAAGTGGTTTGTCTGACCAGTACTTGAATTCCTGTGCATTCGTGATCGCCTTGATTTCGCAGATTCCAGGATATTTGCTCCACATCAGTCTGGAAACTTCGCCGTGAAGTTGAGAAACGCCATTGGCTACTCTGGCCATTCTCAATGCGCAAAGGGAATGGTTGAAACGGTCATCTTCAACTCCTTCGATGGTTTTCACCTCATCAATGGTCAATCCAGAGAAATAGGACATGTCATGACACATGAAGATATTGTGTTTTTCATTTCCTGCCTCTTCCGGAGTATGTGTGGTGAAAACTAATTTTTCTTTCACTTTAGATAGATCGCCGCCAAATTTTTTCAGAAGGTAAAATGCAGCTGGAAGTCCGTGTGCTTCATTCAAATGATAAACATCTCTTTCGAAATTCATCACATGCAGCAGTTTCGCCCCACCTTTTCCGAGCAAAATATATTGCGCAATTTTGGTAGATTCATTGGCATCATAAAGTCGGTGGCAAATGGTTTTTGAGATATGGTCGTTTTCCGGAACGTCTGTGGAAAGGAAAAACATCGGTGCGGTGTGGAAAATCTCCGGATCCAGGTAATAAACCTTCACCCAAACCGGTGCGGAATGAATCTCAATCTGAAACTTAATTCCGGTATCCTGCAAAAAGGAATACATTTTTCTGGTCCAGGTGGGCTGCAAAGTCTGGTCGTGGTTTCTGGCTTGGTCATAGTATCCAAACTTCCAGAGAATACCGATTCCCACCAAATCCTGTTTCAGGTTGTATGCACTCCTCATGTGTGAACCTGCAAGAAAACCAAGTCCGCCGGAATATATTTTCAGCGCCTGATCAATGGCAAATTCCATCGAAAAATAGGCTACTTTTTTAGAATAATTGGGGGTGATGCCAAAAGGCATTTGAAAGTTGTTAAAATCCATTTTCTACTTTAATTAAAGCAGCAAATTTAAATATTTTAATCCTTTCTAAAAGTTAATTTTTATCATCTATTCTGCAGAATGATTGCAAAAATGAAGACTAAAATAATCCCGACAAAAATGGCGTAATAAATAAAAAGTGCCCACAAAGTGCGCAATACAATGCTTGTCTTTCGGCTTTTATTAAAATATTGAAGCATGGTCCACACAATTACACCCACTAAAGAAAGAAAAAATATGCTGTTTAAATTTGCAAATTTTTTGCCCAGCACGATCAAAACCATGTAGAGCAACATTCCCTGTCCGGTAATGAAGCAGGAAATCACCAACCATTCGGGAAAATTGAGCCTGAATTTCCGGAATGCCAACCAAAATGCGAAGGCAAAAAATGGGATCATCAGCAGCATTGAAATTGCAAAATGCTCGTTGATCCAAGTCAACACGATATTGAAATTTTCCCCGATCGAGTTTGCAATTTTCACGAACTGTTCGTCGTTGATTTCGCCGGTTTTATCTATCCCGTTCACCGACACCGTATCGCCCATCAAATATTTTCCGCCATTGATCCAGTGATTCAGAAGAACCGTCACAGTTGCAAGAATCATGATCAAAAGTGCCGGTTTAAAATGGCTTTGTCTTTTCCCCTCGATATATTCCCGGATAGAATGTCCAGGTCTTGTGAATAGTTCCTTGATGGTGAACAAGATCCCTTTGTCAACATGAAAGATTCCATGCTGGATTTCATGCAGTAAGAAATGATAATTGATCCGGTGCGTATCAGCTCTCTGTCCGCAATTGTGACAATATTTTTGTTCTAAAACAAGGTGCTGACTGCAGTTTTTGCAATATTTCTCTCTCTTTTCCAATGCAAAAGTTTTGGTAAAAATACTTTTTTTCAAGATTAATTCAATCTTAAATTTTTTGTCAGTTGACTTATGTATTGTTTTTTTTCTTAACTTTAAAATCGTAAAATATTGGTTTTCAAAATTTAATGTGATGAAAAAAGTATTTTCCGAAGAAGATTTGATCAAAAATCTCTCACTGTATTACCTGAACCGGCATCTGAAAAAGAAGCCGATGGAGAAATATCACCGCGAAATAGACGACTCAGCGCTTCACGAGCGAGATAAATACAGAAAAAAATCTGAAATACTCCTGCTCAATTCGTTCCTTCATCACTTTCCAGAAGTTCAGTTTGAAAACCTCACCTGCGAAAGTCCCGACTTCATCGCCAAACTGAATGAAAAAAAAATCGGCATTGAACTCACCGAAGTCATCAATCACCTGGAAACCAAAAAAATAGAAAGCCAGCTCAATAAAATTTTCCGTCAGGCAGAAATATTGCTCGAAAAAGAAGACACCCCGAAATACCGCGGTGTCTATTTTTTGGAATTTCGGAACCTTGCGAAATTGGATCTGCTCGAAAAACAAGCGGAAATCGTGCAAAACATTAGGAACTGCATCAGAAAAGGCAAAGCGGTTGGCTGCGTGAAAAAAATCCGAAAATCAAATCACCGAAGAAATGTATTCATCACCCATGATTTCAATCTGGGGCTTTTTGATGGATTGTGTTCGGATAAAATCATTGAAATCATCGAGAAAAAAAACCAGAAACATGCTTACTATGACAGAAGTTTGGACGAATGTTGGCTCGTGATTGTTTCGGATATGAATTCTTTGGCATCCCGCTACACTTTTATCCAAAACAAGGAAAATCTGCAAAAAATCCAGTCGCCTTTCGATAAAATCTTTCATTTGGAGAATCTATCTGGAAATTTAACCAACATCAAATAATTGGTGCCAAAGAACTTCAGCAATCGACAGCCTTTTGTAAATTTGGAATGAAAATTAACTGAAATGAAAGATTTATTCATCAAACGATTTCTTTACTATAAAGAACTTGGCGACAAAACTTTTGAACAGCTCAATGACGAAGAAGTTTTGTTGCAATATAATCCGGAAAGCAATTCAATCGCGACCATCGTGAAACATATTTCCGGGAATATGCTCTCCCGATGGACTAATTTCCTGACCGAAGATGGCGAGAAAGATTGGCGAAACCGGGACTCAGAATTCGAAAACGATCTCCATTCCAAATCTGAAATGCTGGAAGTTTGGGAAAAAGGCTGGAAAGTTTTCATCGATTCCCTTAACCAAATCACCGACGAAACCTGGCAAAAAGAAATCACCATTCGCGGTGAAAAGCATTCCGTTCTGGATGCCGTTCTGAGGCAACTCGCTCATTATCCTTACCACATCGGACAAATTGTTTACGTGGCCAAAATGCTGAAGGACGACAAATGGAAAACTCTTTCAATAGCAAGAAACAAGTCAGAAGAATTCAATATCGAAATCCTGAAAAAGCATAAACCGGAAGAAATCCAACAGAATTCCTCGCCGGTTTGCTATGCAAAAAGTAACGAAATTCGAGACGATTATAAGATTTGAAAACCAGCAATATTACCGTAAAAATCGTTTCCAAAATTAAACTGATATAAATCAAGGTTGACATAAATCAACACTTCGCAGCACCGTATTTCAGCGCACCGCAACTAATTTTGTATAACCAAATTACACAACATGAAGAATACGGCTGGATTACAGAGTTTAAGGCAGGTTTTGGATGATCTGGTCACCAAAAAACCCCTTAGTTTCGAGGAGATTTGTGATTTACTTTTCACCTACGACTATAACGATTTCAACAAAATATTTCCACTTTCGGTAACAGAAGTGGAACGCGGAACCTATCAGAGAATTCCGATTTACAGCGGCGATGTGGTCGCATTCATCATGCTTTGGGGAATCGATAACTGTTCGGCCATCCATGATCACGGCAATTACGACGGAAGAATCAAAATCCTGAAAGGAAGTTTGACGGAAGTCAGCTACCGAAAAAATTCAAATTTTATAGAATATGACGCGCGGACTTTTGCAAACCAAGGCGATATTTTCGCCGAGGAATTGGGCGGAATCCATTCCATCATCAATAATTGCGAAGAAATTTCAGCGAGTTTGCACATTTACAGAACCAGCAAACTAGACCTGGAAGGCTGCAAAATATTTGACACCGAAAACCGGAGAATCGCGATTCTTTCAAAAGAAGCAACATCGTGTTCATGGGATCTCCCTGAAAATTGCTACAAGGAAATCTTTTTCATTTAGGATATAATTTCTTAATATATCAAATTAAATTTTTTCATTATTAACCACAACTTCGGTAGTGGTTTTTTTATTTTAATTTCGGATCAACTTATCCGAATATCGATAAAATAAATTCCGTAAATTTGCGGTCTCAAAATTATGGAATATTCAACACACAAAACCGCTGCATTTCACACACTTGGCTGCAAATTAAATTTTGCGGAAACTTCCACCATCGCCCGTCAACTGACCAATTCTGGCTACGAAAAGGTAAGCTTCGACGATAAGGCGGATGTCTATATCATCAATACCTGCTCGGTTACTGAAACTGCAGATAAAGAATGTAGATTTCATGTGAAGCGCGCAATGAAGGCAAATCCCGATGGTTTGGTGATCATCATCGGTTGCTATGCACAACTGAAACCTGAAGAAATTGCCAGAATGGAAGGCGTTGACATGGTTTTGGGCGCTACAGAAAAGTTCAATATTTTGAGTTATCTCGACGATTTGGAAAAATCTCATTCAAGCGGAATCGTTCATTCCTGCGAGATCGACGAGGCAGACTTCTTCATCGGAAGCTACTCCATTGGCGACCGAACCAGAGCATTTCTGAAAGTGCAGGATGGTTGCGATTACAAATGCACCTACTGCACGATTCCTTTGGCAAGAGGGATTTCCCGTTCAGACACCATTGAAAACGTCATTAAAAACGCCAAAGAAATTGCTGAAAAAGGGATCAAGGAAATCGTTTTAACCGGCGTAAACATTGGCGATTACGGAAAAGGCGAATTCGGGAACAAAAAGCACGAACACACTTTCCTGGATCTGATCTCCGAACTCGACCAAGTGGAAGGAATTGAAAGAATCCGGATTTCTTCGATTGAACCGAACCTTTTGAAGGATGAAAGCATAGATTTGGTTTCAAAATCCAAAAGTTTCGTCCCTCATTTCCATATTCCGCTGCAAAGTGGAAGCGACGAGCTTTTGAAAAAAATGAAACGCCGCTATTTGACCAAACTTTACACAGACAGAATCTCAAAAATCCGTGAAGTGATGCCGGATGCCTGCATCGGTGTGGATGTGATCGTGGGATTCCCCGGTGAAACTGAGGAGGAATTCCTTAAAACTTATCACTTCCTCAACGAACTTCCGATTTCCTACCTGCACGTCTTCACCTATTCTGAAAGAGAAAATACCGAAGCCGCCGAAATGGACGGAATCGTCCCGATTGCCGACCGCAAGAAACGAAACAAAATGCTGCGAATCCTTTCCGAAAAAAAGAAAGTGGCTTTCTACCAAACCCAGCTCGGAAAAACGCTGCCGGTACTTTGGGAACATGACAACAAAGACGGATTGATGCATGGTTTCACCGAAAATTATGTGCGCGTTCAAAAACCTTTTGACGAAAACTCAGTAAATCAAATCGAATTTGTAAAACTAGACAAAATTGAAAACGATGGAACGGTTTCTGTGATTCCTGCTTTCGAGGAGTTTTTGGCTAAAGTGTAGCGGTATCCAATATTTCAGATTGGTTTTCCACGGCTCTTTTACATGGTCATCCCAATATCAATCCCCTTGATTTTCCGGTAAAGGTCGGTCGCAAAATTGTCCGTCATTCCCGAAACAAAATCGATGATGCCGAGTACTTTCTGGTAATCGGTTCCGTCTTCATAGAGAAATTGATTCGGCAGCAGTTTCAGCGCCATTTTGTCGTAGGATTTACGCTCGGTCTTTGCCTTCAAAACTGAAGGAATAAAATGGTCCAAAAGTTCATACATTACGTTGTATCCGGCGTTTTCGATTTCTACTACCGCTTTGTGTCCATAAATTTTTTCAATGGAAAAGGATTCAATTTCCTGCAGGGATTTGTTTTCGGATTTATAGATATCCAGCAATGCCTGATCCAACGTCCCATTCAAAATCTGGTCGAAATTTTGTCGGTAGATTTCCAAAGAATTGTTGATCAAAGCATTGATGACTTTCGCCCTTAAATAGGAAATCCGCTCATTTGCATTGGTGAGAATCGCCAGTTTATCTTCCACCCTCTTCGTGTTTTGGTTTTCGGATTTGATGAGTTCAAAAAACAGGTTCTCGCAATCAGACGTGGAAACAATTCCCAAGCGGTGAGCATCTTCCATATCGATGATGTTGTAGCAAATATCGTCGGCCGCTTCCACGAGCCACACAAACGGATGCCTTTTGAAAATCACCGGTTCTGAACTTTCGCGGATCAGATTCACCGATTGGGCCACCTGCAAAAAAGTCTCCTTTTCATTCTGAAAAAACCCGAATTTCTTTCTATGGATCGTTCCCTTTTGCTTTGCCAACGCTTCGCACGGATATTTCGCGATACCCGCCAAAGTGGAAAAAGTGAGTTGGGTTCCACCTTCATCTTTACCATTTTGCCGGTTGGTCAAAACCCGGATTGCATTGGCGTTTCCTTCAAAATTTACCAGATCCGCCCATTCTTTCTCGGAAAATTTCGGTTTTAAGTCTTTCTCATTTTTGTCGAAATAGCTTGCAATGGCATCCTCGCCGGAATGTCCGAATGCGGGATTCCCTACATCGTGGCAAAGACAAGCAGCCGCAATGACATTGTGGAGATTGTGCTGATAAAAATTCTTGGAATCATCATTCAAATCTTTCTCAAAATCTTTAACGATAAATTCACCGATTGCACTTCCCAAACTTCGGCCAACAGAGGAAACCTCCAAAGAATGGGTAAGTCGGTTATGCACGAAAACGCTTCCCGGAAGCGGAAAAACCTGGGTTTTGTTTTGTAATCTTCTGAAGGCAGACGAAAAAATGATCCGGTCGAAATCCCTTTGAAAATCCGTTCTGGAAACAATGTTTTGGGGATGGTTTCCGGTGCGTTGGTTGGTGAAAATGCTGTTTAAAATCATAATGAGTTATCAAAAATAAGTCTTAATTTTAAGAAAATAAAAAAACTCGGAATGAAATCGCATCTTTGGCTTTTACTCCCGCTCTTTTTTTCTTGCAGTAAAAAAGAAAATACCGCTGCCCAAAAGCAAACCACGGCGCAGAATTGCTTCATCCTAAAGCAGGGAATTAATGTTGAAAGTGAGAAAAAAGCAGCCGTAATCCCAACCAATGAAGATATTCTGAAAAAACTGCCAACACATATTCAAAGGAACAAACTCCCTGATTTTAAACTTTTTTTCTATGAGCGGAAAAACACTGAAATCCTGGTTGAAAATGAAAAGAAATATTTTGAATCCAAATCCTATAAAACCAAGTTTTCAGCATGGATAAAAGCGTTACCGGAATTCAGATACCTTTCTGTCAACGAGAATTTTGCTTTAGCTAAGAACAAATACGGACTTTGGATTGTGGAAAATCAGGGAATAGATTTCAAGCCGTATTTCCTGGGTTTTACCCCTAACTTTTTCCTTCAGGATTTCTATGGAAAAGACCAGAAATTTTTGATGGGGCAACAAGTGGTTTTCAACGGCACTTTGGTCAATGAGCAACGGCTTTCGGAAGTCCCGATGCTGCCAAAATACGAAGTGATTGAAGACGGACTGCAATTCTCCATCCATCTCGAGGACTTGCGAAAAGACAGTGACCATGATGGTTTCAACGATTTGTTTGAAAACTTCATCGGACTGAATCCAAATTCTGCAGATACCGATGGAGACGGAATTAATGATTTTCAGGACAGCAATCCGAAATACAGATCTGCCACATCGAAATTCACCAAAATGTATGAAGCAATTGCAGATGAACCCTCAGAAAAATACAATTATTCCTTTACGGAAATTTTGACCAACTGCGAATATTTCCACAGCATCGATCCGAAAAACCGGAAAATCCTGCTCTACACCACTAATGAGCGGTATCCGCTAATGGAGGATTTACTGGATCATTTTTTCCCGAGGAAATACAGCAAGATGCAGACTTACAAAGATTATCCGGATGCCTATTTCACAGATTATGCCGATGCGACCGGAAACGGAACGATTTCTGCGGAATACATCGGTGGGAAATGGAAAATCTACAAGAAATCCACGGTGACTTTTGGGATGTAAGTTGGAATTATCTTTTGGGTATTTTCTGTAGAATCAGGAAAACTTCGTCTTAGTCGTTATCCTTTCAAGCAGAAAACTTCTTTCTAATTCTAACGATATCAATCGTGAAGATTTGGTCTAAAGCAATCTTTTGCCATTTTTCCTATCAGCACGCAGTTTACTTGGAAAAGGTAATTTTTTAAGGTTCTACTAAACAATGAAATTCCCAACCTTTCGATTGGGAATTTCAAATTTTTTTGCATGTTTCTATTTACTTCCTCCAACTGGTTCGTTTTTAGCGTAAGCCGGAATAATAATTGCCACTGCAACCGCTACAACACCGATTAAAACAGTTTTACCAAAACTAAATTTTGCAATTTTATCGATATCATTTTTAGAAATGACAAGGTCATTAGTTCCGACTCTTCCTTGAATCTCATTGTCATTTTCACTTACAAACTCGAACTGCCTTACTTTTTCTCCATCCTTCTTAGTGATGATATATTCTGTGAACGTTTTTAAACCAGAATAATTATAGTTATTTTTCGGACCCACTTTATTTGTTACACATGATGACAATAACAAGAAGCTCAAGAAAGCTGAAAATATTTTTAATCTCATTTCAAAAAACTAACAATAAAAAATTTTAAAATTCACTGCGAAGCAAATCCACCCGAAGAAAAGATTCACTCCGCAGGAAATTCACTTGCTTACATATACTCCTCAATCGGCGCACAAGTACAGATCAAGTTTCTATCACCATACGCTTCGTCCACTCTGGCAACAGTTGCAAAGAATTTGTGGTCTCTCACCCAGTCCAAAGGATATGCTGCTTTTTCGCGGCTGTAAGGTTTGTCCCAGGAATCGGAAATCACCAGTTGTTCGGTATGCGGGGCATTTTTCAAAACATTATTTTCTGCATCCGCGGTTCCGTCTGCGATTTCCTCGATCTCTTTTTTGATGGAGATCAATGCTTCGGCGAAACGGTCGAGCTCTGCCTTACTTTCAGATTCTGTAGGTTCGATCATCAATGTTCCGGCAACCGGGAAACTCACTGTTGGAGCATGGAAACCGTAATCCATCAATCGTTTCGCCACATCTGCCACTTCAATTCCCAGTGGTTTGAACTGTCGGAAATCCACGATACATTCATGGGCAACCCGCCCTTTTGCATTGGCATAAAGGATTGGGAAATGCTCCGCCAGGATTTCTTTTAGATAATTGGCATTCAAGATGGCGTGTTCTGTTGCTTTTTTCAAACCATCGGCACCCAGCATTTTGATGTAGGCATAAGAAATATTCAAGACCAAAGATGATCCGAAAGGAGCTGCGGAAATTGCTTCAATAGCTTCTTTTGAGCCAATTTTGATATTGGGATTGGAAGGCAGGAATTTCACCAAATGTTCCGCCACGCAGATGGGTCCAACTCCAGGACCGCCTCCACCGTGTGGAATCGCGAAAGTCTTGTGCAAATTAAGGTGACAAACATCTGCACCGATATTTCCGGGCGAGGTGAAACCCACCTGCGCATTCATATTTGCACCGTCCATATAGACTTGTCCGCCGTGTTGGTGGATGAGTTTGGTGATTTCAATGATATTGTCATCAAAAAATCCATAAGTTGACGGATAGGTGATCATGGCAGCTGAAAGGTTTTCGCTGTGTTGTTCAGCTTTTGCCTTTAAATCTTCAAAATCGATTTCTCCGTTTTCAAGGTTTTTCACTACCACCACTTTCATTCCTGCAATCACTGCGGATGCTGGATTTGTGCCATGTGCAGATTGCGGAATCAGAACGATATTCCGGTGTGATTCACCGCGTGATTTGTGGTATTCCCTGATCACCATCAAACCGGCGTATTCTCCTTGCGCTCCGGAGTTCGGCTGCAAAGAAGTCCCTGCAAATCCGGTGATTTCTGCCAAATCTTTTTCCAGTTCCTGGATTAGACTTTGGTAACCACCTGCCTGTTCGATTGGAACAAATGGGTGCACACTTCCCCACTCCGGCCAAGAAAGCGGCAACATTTCGGTAGCGGCGTTTAATTTCATGGTACACGATCCCAGGGAAATCATGGAATGGGTCAAAGACAAATCTTTTCTTTCCAAACGTTTGATGTAGCGCATCAATTCGGTTTCGGTGTGGTATTTATTGAAAACCTCGTCGGTCAGGATTTCATCTGTTCTTAGAAATTCTTTTGGGATTTCAACTTCTTCTTTAAATATCAATTTGAAACTTTGCTTGTCTTTCACATTCGCAAATGCATCAAACAATGTTTGAAGTTTCTCTTTGGTAGTAGCTTCATTGACGGAAATGCTCACCACGCCTTCCGTGAAATAATTCAGGTTGATTTTGTAATCGCGCATCATCCGCATCAGGATGTTTTTTTCCTCCTCTTGCATCCTGATTTTCACGGTGTCAAAAATCGGCTCCTCCACGGTATCAAAACCAAGCACCTTCAAACCGTCTCGCAACGCGTTTGCCTTGAAATGAATTTGGTTGGCGATAAATTCCAATCCTTTCGGACCATGATAAACCGCGTACATTCCTGCCATCACCGCCAAAAGAACCTGTGCGGTGCAGATATTTGAAGTAGCTTTTTCTCTTTTGATATGCTGCTCCCTGGTTTGCAGCGCCATTCTTAATGCCCGTTTTCCGTAAGCATCCTGCGAAACGCCGATGATTCTTCCGGGAATATCGCGTTTGTATTCTTCCTTGCAGGCAAAAAATGCAGCGTGAGGACCTCCATAACCCATCGGAATACCGAATCTCTGGGTAGTTCCCACCGCGCAGTCAGCTCCCATTTCTGCAGGAGATTTCAATTTCACCAAAGCCATCGGATCACAGGCAACAGCAACCTGAAGGTCTAATTCCTTATAATATTTAATGTGGTCTGTATAATCTATAATAATTCCGTTTTTTCCCGGATATTGAAGCAAGACCCCAAAATAGGACTCATCGAACTGATGGTTTTTGTGGTCTCCGACGATGATGTCGATTCCCAAACCTTCCGCTTTTGTCTTCAAAACGGCAATGGTTTGAGGTAAAACCAAATCAGAAACAAAGAACTTGATGGCTCCATTTTTCTTTTGGTCTTTGGTTCGGCTCTCAAAAAACATGTGCATTGCTTCTGCTGCAGCCGTGGATTCGTCTAAAAGGGAAGCGTTCGCCAATGGCAGTCCCGTCAAATTGACGATCACCGTCTGGAAATTCAGCAGCGCCTCTAATCTTCCCTGAGCTATTTCCGCCTGATATGGCGTGTATGCAGTGTACCAGGAGGGATTCTCCAGAATATTTCGCTGGATTGCGCTGGGCAAGATCGTGTTGTGGAATCCAAATCCGATATAGTTGTCAAATGGCAGGTTTTTTTGCGCAAGATCTTTAGAGTGCATCAACATTTCATGCTCCGAAAGTGCCTCAGAAATGTTTAATTCTTTCTTTAAACGGATAGAATCCGGAATGGTTTGAGCGATCAGCTCATCGATTCCCGAAACGCCTACTTTCTTTAACATGGCCTGTTTATCGGCATCGTTCATGGAAATGTGGCGGTTTACAAACTTAGTGGTGTCCATATAATTTTAGTAGATTTATTTTGAAAATAAGGTTCGTAAAATTACAAATTTTAAAGGAAAGTGCCAATTGATTTGAAAAGCCAAACAATGATATAAATCTTATTTCCATCATTTCCAAAAGTGGAGATTTAAAGGCGGAAAATAATCATGAATCTTGGAATTGATGCGAAAAAATCCAAAGTTTTTTCCGAAATTTGTACGAAATCAAAAAAACATGGAATTGACAGATAATTTTCGAACGCTGGGTGAATTTATTATTGACAAACAGGAGGATTTTCAATATTCCACCGGTGAACTTTCAAGATTATTAAGCGCAATCCGACTTGCCTCAAAAGTGGTGAACCGCGAAGTGAACAAAGCGGGGATCGCAAATATCATCGGGAAGGTGGGAAACCAAAACATTCAAGGCGAAGAACAGCAAAAACTGGATGTGATGGCCAATGAAATCTTCATAGAAGCGTTGTCTCAGCGAGAAGTCGTTTGCGGAATCGCATCCGAAGAAAGCGACCATTTTATTGAAATCAAATGCGGCACAAACGCCCATCTCAGCAAATATGTAGTGTTGATCGATCCTTTGGACGGTTCGTCAAACATTGATGTGAATGTTTCTGTGGGAACTATTTTTTCCATATACCGCCGAGTGACCGAACCCGGAACACCTGTAACTCTGGCAGATTTCCTACAAAAAGGCGTCAATCAAATCGCCGCAGGATACGTGGTTTACGGATCTTCAACGATGATTGTCTATACCACCGGAAATGGGGTAAATGGTTTCACACTCGATCCAAGTTTAGGAACCTTTTATCTTTCTCATCCCGATATGACTTTCTCTAAAAAAGGAAAGATTTATTCCATCAACGAGGGAAATTATTTCAAGTTTCCGCAAGGGGTTAAAGATTATATTAAATATTGTCAAAAAGAGGAAGACGACCGTCCATACACCTCTAGATATATCGGAAGTTTGGTTTCAGATTTTCACAGAAATATGATTAAGGGTGGAATCTATATTTATCCATCCACATCCCAGTCGCCAAACGGAAAATTGAGACTTTTGTATGAATGCAATCCCATGGCGTTCTTGGCCGAACAAGCAGGTGGAAAATGTACTGATGGGTTCAACAGAATTCTGGAAATTCAGCCGACCGAGCTGCACCAAAGAGTTCCCTTCTTTTGCGGAAGTTTCGAAATGGTGGAAAAGGCAGAAGAATTCATGCGGAATGCTGCCGAACAAGAATAACAACCTAAATAAGCAACTTGGTAAAGGCGCGATTTTTCGCGTCTTTGCTGTTTAAAAAACCTTTAAAATGAAATCCGCAAATTTTTCAAAGCACCTGCTGGAATTTAAAAATCCCAGCGGAACTTCACGGGGGATTCTGCACACGAAAGAAACCTTCATCCTGGAAATCTCTGAAAATGGCAGAAAAGGAATCGGCGAATGTGGAATTTTCCGTGGATTGAGTTTTGACGATGTCCCTGATTATGAAGAAAAACTGAGCTGGCTTTGCGAAAACATTAATGAAGATGAAGCGTTTCTAAAAAAAGAACTGCTTTATTTTCCATCGATTTGGCTGGGTTACGAACAGGCGACTTTAAATCTAAAACATGGCGGAAAAATTTATTTTCCAAGCGAATTCACAGAAGGAAAATCCGTCATCAAAACCAACGGACTGATCTGGATGGGAAATCCGGATTTTATGCAAAGACAAATTGAAGAAAAGCTAAAATTGGGCTTTGACTGCATCAAACTGAAAATCGGTGTGGATTGGAGCGCTGAGAAGGCAATCTTAAAACAATTGAGAAATCGCTTTCCAAAGGAAAAACTAGAACTGAGGGTGGATGCAAATGGCGGATTCACTTTCGATGAGGCAGGAACCGTTCTGCAGGAGCTTTCAGAATTGGGAATCCATTCGATCGAACAACCGATAAAAGCTGGCAGCTGGAGAGCGGGATCCGAAAATGAAATCGCAGCATTATGCGAGAAAACGCCGATTCCCATCGCTTTGGACGAGGAATTGATCGGGGTGCTAGATTTTGAAGAAAAGGCAGCGCTTCTGGAAAACATCAAACCGCAATACATCATTCTGAAACCATCTTTAATTGGTGGTTTTTCAGGAACAGACGAATGGATTTCACTCGCTGAAAAAATGAAAATCGGTTGGTGGATTACCTCTGCGCTGGAAAGCAATATCGGTCTAAACGCTATATCGCAGTACACTTTCACCAAAAATCCAAAAATCCCGCAGGGATTGGGAACGGGTGGACTTTTTACTAACAATTTTGAATCCGCACTGAAACTAAATGGCGACCGGCTTTCGATGGTTGCTGGATAATCTTTTGGACCTCATCATTGACAAAAACAATATGCATCTCCTTTCGTTTTCAATTGAAATCTTGAATATTTTACGAGGAATTCGCGAATAACACGGGTACGCTCTCTCCCCATTTTCCAAATTGAAGGTATAAGGTGAGGCGAGATGCATTTCATAGATTTAGGATGAAGCATAGATGAACTCCTTTTTCAGATTCAATGATGTGAAAGTCACCCGCCAAAAGCGCCATCCTTCGTTTCATACTTGAAATACCGTTTCCCTTCATGAATTTTTGGGGGGATATACCGACTCCATCATCTTTTAAGGTGATGATAAGCTGACAATCGGTCTGCTCAAAATTAAAGTTTACGTTTTTCGCAGAACTATGTTTGTAAACATTGTTCATTCCTTCCTTCAGACAGAGAAACAGATTTCTTCGGGTTTCTGCCGAGATCATCGCATTTGAAAGGTTTGATGAATGAAAGTGGACATCTGTAATGGCTTTATTAAAGAAATTCTGCGCATAATTTGTTACATAAAAAACAAAATTCTGCACATTGTCATTTTTAGAATTGAGACTCCACAACATTTCCCTCATCGAAAGATGCATGTCCGCCGAGGTATTCAGAAGGTCATCTAAATCTTCTCTCACATTTTCGTCCCGCACCTTATTTCGGATATACTCGATCTGCAATTTCATGGCGGAAATTCCCGCTCCCAAATCGTCATGCATATCATCTGAAATCCTTTCGCGTTCGCGCTGAATATCTCTTTCTCGCTCTAGTTCGTGGGTCAACAGCTGTAGCTTTATTTCACTTTTTTCTTTCTCTGACTTGGTGTAGTTGTAAATCATTGTGGTAATAAAGGCCATAAGGTTGACCAAAATGGCGAATTGAAGCAATTTGAAGGAACTAAGACTTAGGTTTACCCAGCCAGCTTTTCCGTCGAAGATTCTGTTCCATAACACTTCTAGAGAACTGATGGTGATCAAGGTCAAACCGATTGCACCCAATTTATAAAAAGCGGTGTTCAGCCGATTACCATAGACAAAAATCAAAATAGTCACCAGGACCAACGAATCTAAGATTGAAGCAAAACCGAGATAATGAGAAGCAAAAAAGGCAAGATTATGATTTGTGAAATCAGTCAGTTCCACTAATATTTGCACGATCCAAAATATAATCCCGATTGTGGTGACTTTATGAACGAGTGATTTCTTCGGGATATCAAAAAAATTTCGATAAAAAAGGTAATACAGCAGCATATTCACATCGCCCAATGCGTTCCAGAAATGACTGTTGGTCATAAAGGGTACAAAAGATGGTTCAACGATCAAAAAGTTGGATCTGGAGAGAAAGTAAACAGCATCTGTAATATTAATTAGGAGAAAGGGTATCACATAATGCGAGAACTCCTCGCGTCCGTTGAACAACAGGAACAGAACCGCAATTAAGAATAAACAAAATTCAAAACCTGCGGTTAACAGAATGATGGAATTAATACTAAAAGAATCCGGATTATTATAGAGAAAATAGGACGCATAAAAAGTGGGAACCGACAGCATATATCTTTCCGAGGAGATTTTTAGAAGAAATGTTTTTTCGCTGAAGGGAGCAACTGCAATCGCTCCATAATTTTTTCTGATAGAGTTTTCAGAAATTCTTCCTGCAAAGCCGGAACTTCCAATCCGTATAGGTTTTGTGTTTTCCATGCTATACAGTTCCATTTTTGCAATTTGATTTTTGCAAAAGATGAAAACGGTATCCCTTGCCGTGCTTTTAATAGAGAACTTGATCCACACCGCCTTTTTGGATTCCACATCCATTTTGCTGAATTCATCATAAGGGATGAACACTTTTGGAATTTCATTTTTGGAATCAATCACAGCAAATTGAGCATGTTCATTGAGCGGAATTCCATTTAATGAGTTTGATTGGTTGATAACAATATCCTTGCCTTTGACGCAGGAGAATGTCATCATGAGAAATAATAAGAAAAAGAGATTGGACTTTATTCCGTTAATCATTGCTCGCAGGATATTACTTGAACGGCTGGCTCAGTTTATTAATCGCCTCAATTTTATTACTGACCTGCAATTTGCGATAGATACTCCCAATATGTTTTTTCACGGTGTCCAGTGCAATGCATTTTTTATCCGCAATTTCTTTATAGAGCAACCCTTGAGCTAGCATTTCCAACACCTCTTTCTCGGTTTGGGTGAGGATGGTGGTTTCATTATTTCTTTTCTCCTCCCGAAAAAACTGCAAAACTTTTTTTGCTACTGAAAAGCTCATGGGTGCACCGCCATTATGGACTTCTTTCACAGCATTAATAATTTTGCCCATACTGTCTCCCTTCACCAAATAGCCAGACGCTCCAGATTTTAGAGATTTAAAGATATTCTCTTCATCTTCGAAACTGGTGCACATGATAAATTGGGTTTTTTCCATCTCGGCACTCAATTTATGCACGATATCTGTACCCGAAATATCCGGCAGCTTAATGTCAATCAGCACCACGTCGGGTTTGCAGAAAGCCAGTTCGCGCATCGCTACTCTACCTTCAAAAAATTGCTGAACGCAAAGTAGTTCTTCATCGAAATCTACAATTTTTTTCAATGCGTTATTATAGTGTCGGTCGTCCTCCACAATGGCTATTTTGATTGGCATGGTTCAAGGTTTAAAAAAGCAAATATCCTTTAAAAACAAAACGTGTACAATTACCCTTTTGGGTGATATTGCAAAACTGTATGGATGTTTTTGTTTCGATAAAAGTAACTAAAAAAACATTGCCTTGAAACCAAAATTATTAAACGAATGTTTAATTAAAAATCACCCTTTTGTGGTATTGCAGATCATGTTGTAATAACAGAGCTTTGGGGCTTTATTTGAAAAAAACTGTATGATCACACCAAACAAAAATGAAAACAAAAAAATCAACTAACTATTTGTAAGCCATGAGAAAATCTACCCTTTTATTTACGTTTTTTTGTGCAGGTTTATTTTTTGCACAAAAATATTCCATTTCAAAAAAAGACTCTGTAAGCATAGATTACCGGAGAAGTTCCCTTTCTACATTCATGCTGGACAACAAATCGATCGAGTATGACGATGCAGTTCAGAATGCATTTATGACCAAATTCACCCCGGACAAATATAACAACCACAATTTGCCTGACGACACCCGATTAATTCCCAAAAATGAGTTGAACATTGATGATGTGAAATATCTTGAAAATTTCCTCAATGAACAGAAAATCGGAAACGAACTGGTAGCAAAATGGTTCAACCGAAGTAAAAAAGGCGCATTTGATGCCGATCTGGTGTTGAAAAGAGGATTTTATGATGCCAAGGAACTGGACCGGAAAATCGCACAGAACACCTCCCGCGGAGAGTCATCTTTGGGAGATAAGGGTGCTGAGTTAATTGATAATACCTTCGTCATTGTCATGAAATCCAATTACACCAACAAGGAAAATATAGCCAAAGGTCTTGGAGCAGGACTTTCATTGCTATCGCAGAGCTTTCTACAAGAGGGAAACCAACTCGCGTCCTCATTGACGGATCTCACAAAACTGACCACCGACACTTTCGGCAAAGGTTTTTGGGTAGGGACCAAATCCTACCTCTTCAAGCTGGTTTGGGATGCGGATACCAGAGATCGCTTCTACAACGAACTTTGGGCTGATGAAAAATCAATTACTCCCGAAAAGAAAGCAGCTTTTGATAACGCTGATTATTTCAAAGTAAAATTTGTGGGCCAAACAAAAACTGGTGCAGATATTCAATCCTCCACGCTATCTGGCAAATCAAACGAGCAACTGGTGGAAAGAGCGACCATTAAATCATTTGATAAGGCCATCAACAATCTTCAAAAATCTTACGATGTCTTTTCCGTTAAAATCCCCGTGTTTACAGTGGATCCGGTAATTACCATTAAAGCCGGGATGAAAGAGGGAATTGATAAGAAGTCGAAATTTGATGTTTTGGAGAGGGTCATTAAAGAGGATGGTACAGAAGAGCTTGTGGTAGTAGGGAAAATGAAAGTGGATACCAACTATCCGATCTGGGACAACAGATATGGTGCAGATGAAGAAAATCCAAATCAAGAAGTGGATGTAACCGTATTGAAGGTGAGTAAAATGAAAGGCGACATTGTTCCCGGAATGTTATTAATGCAAACAAACTAAAATAAATTGCTATGAAAAAATTAATCCTAATCCTTATCTTGTTTCTGTCTGTAAACTCATTTGCACAGAATGGAAAAAATGACAAAAACACCCGGGAATGGAAATATGAAATCGAATGTGCCGGTGTTGGCCAAGACGGAAGCTATCTGGTGAGGGTTTTCTCTTTCGAGAAAACAAGGAAATTGGTCATTGAGCAGGCAAAGAAAAATGCGGTACACGGTGTGATTTTCAAAGGATTCATCGGAAATTCCGAATGCGGCACACAAAAACCACTGGCCAAAAACCCAAATGCAGAAGCTGAAAATGAACATTTCTTCAACAATTTCTTTATGGATGGAGGAAAATACATGAAATACGTAACACTATCTACCGACGGGAATGTAGATCCAAAAGACATCGTGAAAGTTGGGAAAGAGTACAAACTAGGAATTATCGTTACCGTATCAAAAGATCTCTTGAGAAAAGACCTAGAAGCCGCAGGAATCATCAAGAGTTTCTCATCCATGTTCTAAAAATAATCAGCCGAAATCAAATCCGGAAAAAAACACCCAAAGGAAAATTCCTCCGCAAAAAAAACAACGGTCCAAAAACCAAAATTATCGGAAAATGAAAAAATTAATACTTATCACCTCTGCCCTCGTTTTTCTGAGCAGCTGTCAATCCTACAAGCCAGAATATGACTTAGGCAATTATTCGCTTAAAACCATCGGCATCAGAAATGAGCTCGATGGAAATATACTGGTAAAAGTTTCCGCTCGTGGAACTACCTACGAAGAAGTAAAAGCTAATGCATTGAAAACTGCACTCAACGATATTTTCTTAAAAGGCATCGATCAGGGTCCAAAAGACTGCATCAAGCTCCCGCTTTTTCAAAACAAGCAAGATGCCCCCGAAACAAAGCAGTGGCTGCTTGCCTTTTTTTCAAATGAAGGAAATATAGGTGATTACGCATCCATCTACCGGGAATTTGCCACTTATGAACAAAAGCGCGATTTAAAATACACCCAAAACCAAGCATTAAGTTTCGAAGTCCTGTTAAAATACAGCGCTTTAGAAGGTTTGGTAAAAAGACTTAACCCATAAACTATGAAAACAAAATTATTACCGATTGTGCTGGTTTTGATGGCACAAGCATTTTTTGCACAGGGTGCGAAAAAACCAATCCTAATGCTTTTCCCTGAAGACAGTTGGTGTACCCGAAACGGATTTATGGAAAAAGATGGAAATGGTGAAGACCAATGCAACTACACCAGAGCTTTCAAGGAAAGTGATGAACTAAACCTGGTGATGAGCAAAATTGGCGAAATTTTCACTGACCGAACCGATGGGAAATTCAACATCAGAGCATTCGCACAAAACCAGAAAATTCAGTCTAAAACAAATGCCAGAGCTGGGATGGAAAGTAAAGACGGAGCCCAAATCAAGACCTCTGCCGTAAATGATTTGGTTTCCGGGCAAAGCAATTTTGATTTAGGCATCTATGTGAATTTCTATTTTGCGAAAGAAGGACCGAAAAATTCTCTGAAATTCGACTTCAACGCCAAAGATAATTATACCGGTGAACAAGTTGCCAGTTCACCCGACCTGGTCGGAAAATCTACTTATTCCAGCGATATTTTGTCCATGGTGGCAGAAACCATCAATAACAAAGTGGATCCATTTTTTAATCAAATCGAGAACTATTTTTCCGATATGGCAGAAAATGGAAGAAAAGCACAGTTCGTGTTCGGGTTGTTCAATGATATGAAAGAGGATTTCGAAACAGAAATAAACGGTCAGACTCTCGATAATCACATTGAAGACTGGTTCTCCAGCAATGCGGTGAAAGGAAAATACAATCTCACTGAGTCTTCGGAAGTGATGCTCAATTTTGAAGAAGTCAGAATCCCCGTTTTTGATGCAAACGGACGTGCAGTAAGTGCCGATATTTTTGCGAGAGGAATCAAGAAAACCTTCGAAGCAGCCCCATATAATTTCAAAGTTACTGTGAAAAGAACTGGAATGGGCAAAACATCAATCTACTTTTCAAAAAAATAAAGTCATGAAAACAATAAAATTAATCGCACTTATTCTGGCATTTACTCCGTTGTCATTTTTTGCACAAGATGATACCGGAATAGAAATCTCCACCGCTGCAGGTTCAAGTGATTTAGCCCAAACCTATTCTAGCCTTATCGAGAATAAACTTGGTAGCCTACTCGCTCAAAACGGAATTGTTCGTGGAATAAATTCGCAATTCGAGATCTCAACCGATTTTAATGTTTTGAACACTAAAACCGCAGGTGGGGCACCACCAATGTATATTTACGAAATCATGTTTACCACAAAGATTATGAATATTGTGGACAAAAATACCTATGCACAGGTATCTAAAGTATCAAACGGTGTGGGAAATACTTTAGCAAAAGCAGTAAACAACGCGATCAACCAGATGAATTTCAACACGCCTGAATATCAAAATTTCTTGGCCGACGCTAAAACAAAAATAGTGAATTACTATACAAAAAACTGTTCTACAATCATCAACGAAGTAAACATGCTCGAAAAAACAAACCAATACGATTTTGCACTTTATAAACTTACTTCAATTCCGTCTGCCGCAAAAAGTTGCTATTCTCAAGCCATGGCAAAAGCACAGGCTGTCTATGTGAAAAAAATCAATTATGAGTGCAAATCCAATCTGGCACAGGCCAAAATGGAATGGAGTAAAAACCCCAATGCCGAAGGTGCCGAAGCCGCTACAGCATATCTGTCACAAATTGACCCAAGTTCATCCTGTTTCAAAGAGGTGGAAGCTTTCTCAAAAACAGTTGGCACAAGAATGAAAGAGATAGACGGCAGAGAATGGAACGTGTATTACGAAAAAGAAGTGGGTCTGGAAAAAGACAGAATCCAAGCTATCAAGGAGATCGGAAAAGCTTTTGGAGCAGGACAACCAAAACAAGTTATTCATAACACCAAAATAAAGTTATAACGATGAAAAATCTACTATTAAAACTGTTTGCTCTTAGTACGTTAATGGTTTTCACCGGAATTCAGGGGCAGAAAACCAGCAAATACAAGAAAAAATCAGGTCCGGATTTTAAGTTTGGGGCGCTGGTTGGTGCAAACTACGCCAATATCAATGGATGGGATTCCTCTGCAGATCCAAAATTTATTTTTGGAATCAATGCCGGAATGTACACCTACTATCAATTCAGTGAAAAAATAGGTTTGCAACTTGAAGCGACATATACAAATTTTGGATCCGATGTGAAATTTGAAACTGCAGGGACTACCTTAAAGGAAAGACTTGATTACATCGCAATCCCGCTTCTTTTGAAGCCGCGATTCGACAATTTTTACATTACCGCAGGACCACAATTACTGATTTTGGTTTCTGCAAAAGAAAATGGACACGATATTAAAGAAAGTCTGAATACCACGGATTTCGGTTTGACAGGCGGTTTGGGATATTACTTCACAGAAAATTTCGGTATTGATTTAAGATATACACATGGAATGTCCGACATAGTAAAAGACAGCACATTTGAAAAGTTAACCAACAATGCGTTTGCTGGAAGGCTTTTCTATCAATTTTAAAGTTTAAATTTTAGTTTTCACACCGAATTTCTTTTAGATTTCGACCATTGAATCAAAAAATGATTACAAAATTCACTGCCAAAGCTTTTGCTTTGGCAGTGCTGCTTTCTAATCTTGCAATTCCGCCCCTGCATATTCTGTTTCTGAATATTCACAAAACGCCACCAGTTTTTCTTTTCCCCAAGAATCCGTAAATTCGCACTCTACAATTCTAAACAATGGAAGAAGAAAAAAAAGCACTCAACTTTATTGAGCAGATCATAGAAGAAGATCTCGCAAAAGGATTAGGAAAAGACCAATTGCGATTCCGTTTTCCACCTGAACCGAATGGATATCTTCATGTGGGTCACACCAAAGCAATCTGCATCAATTTTGGCCTGGGTGAAAAATATGGAGCACCCGTAAATCTTCGTTTTGATGACACCAATCCTGAAAAAGAAGAACAGGAATTTGTGGATTCCATCAAGGCAGATATCGATTGGCTTGGCTTTAAATATGACCAAGAACTTTACGCATCCGATTATTTTGACCAACTCTACGATTGGGCGGTCCAAATGATCAAGGAAGGGAAAGCTTATGTGGACGAACAATCTTCCGAAGAAATTACCGCCCAAAGAAAAAACCCTTTCGAAGACGGAATCGAATCACCTTTTAGAAACAGACCGATTGAAGAAAGTCTGCAACTATTTGAAAAAATGAAAAACGGAGAATTTGCTGAAGGCACCATGTCGCTTCGTGCAAAAATCGACATGAAATCTCCCAACATGAATATGCGTGATCCGGTGATGTACCGAATCCTGAAAAGACCACACCACAGAACCGGTGATAAATGGAAAATCTACCCAATGTACGATTGGGCGCACGGAGAATCCGACTATATCGAGCAAATTTCGCACTCGCTTTGTTCTTTGGAATTTGAAAATCACCGTCCACTTTATGATTGGTATCTGGATCAAATTTATGACCCGTCCAAGGTGAGAAACAAGCAAAGGGAATTCGCCAGAATGAATGTGACCTACATGATTACTTCCAAAAGAAAACTGCAGAGACTGGTCGCAGAAAAAGTAGTGACAGGATGGGACGATCCCAGAATGCCTACCATTTCCGGAATGCGGAGATTAGGTTTTACCCCGATTGCCATTAAGAACTTCATCGAAAGAGTGGGAGTTGCTAAAAGGGAAAACATGATCGACATACAGCTTTTGGAATTTTTCGTGCGCGAGGATTTGAACAAGATTTCCACCAGAGTGATGGCGGTGGTTGATCCTGTGAAACTCGTCATCGAAAATTATCCTGAAAATGAAGAAGAATGGCTGGAAACCGAAAACAATCCGGAAGATGAAAATGCAGGAACCCGAGAAATCCCTTTCAGCAGAGAACTTTACATTGAGCGCGAAGATTTCAAGGAAGAAGCCAATAATAAGTTTTTCCGCTTAAAATTAGGTGGTGAAGTCCGTTTGAAATCCGCATACATCATCAGAGCTGAAAGAGTGGAAAAAGACGAAAATGGCGAAATCACCACGATTTATGCAACTTATGATCCAAAATCAAAATCCGGAAGCGGAACCGAGGAAAGCTTAAGGAAAGTAAAGGGCACCCTACATTGGGTTTCTGCAAAACATGCAATTCCGGTGGAGGTGAGAATCTATAACCGGCTTTTCACCATTCCTGAACCGGATTCGGAAAAGGAAACTGACTTCATGGAATTCCTCAATCCGGAAAGCATGCAGACCGTTCATGGATTTGCTGAACCAAGCCTTAAAAATGCGGAGATTGGCCATCCTTATCAGTTTCAAAGGATCGGTTATTTCACCAAAGACAGAGATTCCTCTGAGGAGAAATTGGTGTTCAACAGAACCGTGACTTTGAAAGACGGCTACAAACCCGAATAAATTTTAGACAAGTATTTTACAAAAAACTTCGGACTTCCGAAGTTTTTTTGTCAGATGACATCCCGAATGAAAATGGCTTCCTTAATCGATTGCAAAAGTTTTCGATAACGTTGTTTAACTGTGATTGAAAATGAGTTCATCTTGTGTATTTATTAGCTATCCCAAAAATAGGAAACACCCGCCAAACTTACTTTAAACCAATATTAATAACTGATTAAATCTTGTGGATACCGTATTTCAGTCTACAGCAAATTCCTTTTTTGGTGCGAAAGCATCTTCCATTTCACAAAGCACAGCATTACATTAGAATCATCGGAACTGCTCAAATTCGCTTAAAATAATCTTATAATTTCCCAAAATCTTCTTTGCTCAAATTTTTTATAATTATATTCGCACAGATTTTTCCTAATGAAATGAAAAAAATCCTGTTATTCCTATTCGTCACTATCTCAATTTCCATTTTTGCACAAGAGGGCATAAATTTTGAAAAAAGCAGCTTTAAAGATATTTTGGCTAAGGCAAAAACCGAGAAAAAACTGGTTTTTCTGGATGCTTATGCTTCCTGGTGCGGTCCATGCAAAATGATGGAGAAAAATATTTTCCCGCTCAAATCGGTGCGTGAGTTTTTTAACTCCAATTTCATTAACGCCAGTATCGACATGGAAAAAGGAGAAGGACGAGACATTGCCAGAAAATACAATATCTACTCCTATCCTACTTACCTTTTTCTGAATGGAGATGGTGAAGTAGTGCTAAAAGATTATGGCTATAAATCAGAAAATGAATTCCTCGATTTCGCCAAGGAAGCCAATAATCCTAAACTGAAAAATGGTTCTTACAAAGAGCTCTTTGCGAAGGGGGAAAAAGATCCTGAACTGCTGCTCAATATGATGCGGACCTATTCAGACAGTGATCCCGAATTCGCCAAAAAAGTCTCCGAGCGGTACTTTCAGGGGAAGGAAAAACAACCATTAAGCCCGGAAGAAATCCGATTACTTCTATATTATATAAAATCACCGGAAGACCCGAATTACAAGGTTTTTGTTGAAAGAAAAGACGAAATCAGCCAAATGATCTCTCCTGAAAAATACCGGGAAATTGATTCAAGCCTAAAGATTTCAAAGGCGTTTGAGGCTGCTTTCGATCAGAAAACCGGCACCATCGATGAGGAAAAATTCTTTCAGTCCGCCACTCCGTTGGTAGGAAAAACCGAAGCTGAAAATGAACTCAATAGGTTTAAGGTAAATTACTACGCCAATGTGGGGAATTTTGCCGGATTTGAAAAAGCTGCTCTTGCATATTATTCAGATCCTGAAAAGTTTACGACCGACGAGCTCATCAAAGCAGCCTGGATTTTCAGCGAACACGTCACTGATCCGCAATCTCTGAAAAAAGCGGTGGAATGGGCAGAGAAAGTAAACATGAATGTTCAAAATCCACAAAACACCTATATCCTGGCAAAACTTTATGCCAAAACCGGTAATAAAGATGGTGCTTTACTGTACGCAAAACTATCAAAGTATCTTGCCGAAAGTCAAGGCCAGGATTCCTCTTTAGCCACGCAATTATTAGAAACCCTAAAATAAAATAACTTGAAAAAAATCTTTTTACTCCTTGCTTTTTCGGCATTTGCCTTTCTTAGCGCACAAACCAATGATTCGGTCAAGACTCCAAAAAAACTTTATGTAAAAGCCAACGCCCTTTTTCTGCCAATCGGAATGCTGAATGCAGGAATTGAGCACCAACTTAGTGAAAAATGGACCCTACAGGAAGAAATTTTCATTTCACCATGGGAATCATTCGCAGGAGTTCCTGCGCAAATCTATATGGGTGGAATTGAGGCCAGATTTTATTTCAATAAAGCTTTTAAACATTTTTATTTGGGAGCAAATTTGCATGTTGCCGCGTTCAAAATGAGGAAGTATAATTATTGGGGTGACGGAGATTATCAATATGGACCGGAATATCCTGTTTACAAATTAAACGACATCTATCAGTCAGGATTTGCAATAATGGGCGGCGCTACAGTGGGTTACCAGTGGCAAATCAATGAAAACTGGAACTTGGATTTGTTTCTTGGTGGCGGTCATTCAGAAGGGTTTTATCATGGTTATGTAACCAGTACCGGCGAAAGATATGATGTAGATTATGTGGACGGCGCTAACAGAAGTGGCGAGTGGATTCCCTATAAAGGCGGTTTAATGATTTCATACAGGTTGAGATAATGAACATTAAAAGCACCAAATTCGTCGTGATCGCAGTGATCACCTTTATTATTTTATTCCTGATGAACTACATCGGCAATGATTTACCGGACAAGGTTGAAAGAGCCTTGATGACGGCAGTTGCAGGAGTTGTCGGTTTGACAATTGGAATGTGGTTTGTGCACCGGAACTCAAAAGACGATACCCACCACGACTTCGATTAAAAAAATTTCAGATAAAAGCAGCTTCCTTTGAAGCTGTTTTTTTATCACGCACACTTGAAACTTTCGCCATTAAACTTCTTTGTTGCGGTCTTCCGACTTCTAACTAATTTCGTAATTTTGCGCCATGATAAAAATCGGCAACATAACGCTTCCAGACTTCCCGCTTCTGCTCGCTCCGATGGAGGATGTTTCTGATCCGCCATTCCGAAGACTCTGCAAAATGCACGGAGCAGATCTCATGTATTCTGAATTCATCTCTTCGGAAGGACTGATTCGCGACGCCATGAAAAGCCGAAAAAAACTGGATATCTTCGATTATGAAAGACCCGTGGGAATCCAAATTTTTGGCGGTGATGAAGAAGCAATGGCACTTTCCGCAAAAATCGTGGAAACCGTGAATCCAGATTTGGTGGACATCAATTTCGGTTGCCCGGTAAAAAAAGTCGTTTGCAAAGGAGCCGGCGCAGGTGTTTTGAAAGATATCGACTTAATGGTCCGACTGACCAAAGCAGTGGTAAATTCCACCCATCTTCCGGTGACCGTGAAAACCCGTTTAGGTTGGGACACGGAAACCATCAACATCATGGAAGTTGCCGAAAGATTGCAGGAAGTTGGCATAAAAGCATTGACCATTCACGCCAGAACCCGATCCCAAATGTACAAAGGTGAAGCCGATTGGGATTATATTTCAAAAGTGAAAAACAATCCGAATATTGAAATTCCAATTTTCGGAAACGGTGATGTGGATTCTCCCGAAAAAGCTTTAGAATACCGCACAAAATATGATTGCGACGGAATCATGATCGGTCGTGGTGCAATTGGCTAT
This sequence comes from Chryseobacterium koreense CCUG 49689, assembly GCF_001045435.1. Lineage (GTDB taxonomy): Bacteria > Bacteroidota > Bacteroidia > Flavobacteriales > Weeksellaceae > Kaistella > Kaistella koreensis. The sequence continues at coordinate 49,790 of NZ_LFNG01000014.1, forward strand.
CCGTGGATTTTTAACGAGATCAAGCATTTTTTTGCGACGGGTGAAAAACTTCCCGAACCGACTATTACACAACGTTTGGAAGCGGTTCGCCAACATGCGGAATGGAGCGCGGAATGGAAAGGCGAAAGATTGGGGCTGATTGAAATGAGGCAGCATTACAGCAACTATTTCCGGGGAATTCCACATTTCAAGGAATGGCGCATGAAGTTTTTAGAGGTATTCACTTTGGAAGAAATGGGCGATGTAATTCAACAAGCCAAAACGTTCTATGAGGAAGGAAATTTCGTGTAGCACTTTTTTAGCGAGCTCCCTTTTCAGACTCACTTCTTAAAATACCGCAGAATTCTTCTAAACGCTTTCCGAAAGGAATAGTACAAAGTCATTTATTGGCTGCACCGTAACATTTTCATGAATCCAAGTACTAATATCTAAAAGAATTTTCATGCTCAAAGCAGAACACGTCACCAAAACTTACAACGCCGGAAAAAAACTGGCACTCCATGATTTTTCCATTAATGTTCCGGAAGGCAGTATTTATGGGCTTCTTGGTCCAAATGGTGCCGGAAAAACCACATTCATCAGAATTATCAACCAAATTACGCAAGCCGATTCCGGTGAAGTATTTATCAATAACGAAAAACTAAATCCGGAACACATCAAGCAAATCGGTTATATGCCGGAAGAACGCGGGCTTTACAAAAATATGACTGTGGGCGATCAGATCCTTTATTTCGGGGAGCTGAAAGGAATGGGAAAAAATGACGCACTGGACCAGGCAAAATACTGGTTCGGGCAACTTCAGATTGACCAGTGGTGGAAAAAGAAACTCTCTGAACTTTCAAAGGGAATGGCACAGAAAATACAGTTCGTGGTCACCGTTTTGCACCGCCCGAAATTGCTGATTCTGGACGAGCCGTTTTCAGGTTTTGATCCGGTGAACGCAAATTTGATCAAAGACCAAATCCTAAACCTGAAAAACCAGGGAACCACAATCATCCTTTCCACCCACCGAATGGAAAGCGTGGAGGAAATGTGCGATTACGTAGCCTTGATCAATAACGCGAAAAAAGTTCTCGATGGGAAAGTCTTCGAAGTGCGTGAAAAATTCAAGAAGAATATTTTCAAGGTAACCCTTTCAGATGTGGATAATGATCATTTTGAATCTTTCAAAAATCAGTTTCAAATTGAAGACTATTCTATTGAAAACCAACTGATTTCATTTGACATCAAAAATGGAGATCACCAAAACCTATTACTGAATGAACTGATGAAAGTAGGGAAAATCAGATCTTTTGATGAGAAAATTCCAAGCATGAATGAGGTGTTTATTAATGCAGTGCAATAGGTAGTTTTTCTTTAGAAATTGAAATCCAAAGATTATCTTCGGATGAATCCATTGCCTATTTTGAGCCTCAAACCTTAAACTTTAATCCAAAATTTAGATGAAAAACATATTCCTAATTACAAAACGTGAATATCTAACCCAGGTCAAAAAGAAATCCTTCGTGATTCTAACGCTTCTCGCGCCCATTTTGATGATTGGTTTCGGTGCTTTGATCGCGTTTATGTTCAAGGCCAACGAAAGTTCAAGTACTTTCAACGTCATTGATAAAAGCGGGATTTTCGTAGGCCAACTTAAAAATGATAAAAATATCAAGTACGTTTTTGTTCCCCAGGAAAATGAAAGAGCACTCACGGAGACTTTGAAAGATATGACCGGAATTGAGGGATTGCTGGTGATTCCGGAATTGAGAAACAACAACTTCGACGAACTTGAAAAAGGAAGCAAACTGCTGATCAACAAAAAGATTGGTTTCGATACGAAACTGAGCGTCATCGCAGATCTTTCCAGAATCATCAAAAAAGAAAAAATCAAAACCCTCGGAATTTCTGAAAGCCAGATCAAGGATTTGGATAAAAATTTCGAGCTCTACACCAAAAATATCGTGGATGAAAAAAGTACCGACAACGACCTCTCTTTCGGCGTGAAATCCGGATTGAGCATGGTTTTGATGTATGCGGTTTTCATGTTCATCATCATTTACGGAGTTCGCGTGATGAGAAGTGTTTTGGAGGAAAAAAACAACCGCGTGGTGGAAATCATCATTTCCTCGGTGAAACCATTTGAACTGATGATGGGCAAAATTTTGGGCGTTACTTTGGTCGCTTTAACCCAATTTTCAATTTGGATCACGATGGCTGTACTTGGCGCAATCACTTTGAACACTGGTTTTTCAGCCATGCAAAATCAAATTCCCGGCGGCGAACAATCTGCAGAAATGATCCAGAAATTCGACTTTAAACAAATGGCGGGCGAAGTTTCCCACATTCTTTTGGACATGAATTTCCCGCTGATTATCTTCGTATTCATCGTTTTCTTTTTGCTGGGATATATTTTTTACAGCTCCATGTATGCCGCGATCGGTTCCGCTGTGGATAACGAAACTGAAACACAACAGTTCACCTTATTCGCCATCATTCCTTTAATGCTAGGAATGTACGGAAGTTTCACCATCATGAATAATCCTGAAGGTCCGCTTGGTTTTTGGCTGTCCATCATTCCGTTCACTTCGCCGGTTGCCATGATTGCCAGAATTCCATTTGGTGTGCCTTTATGGGAAATCGCACTTTCCATGATATTGCTGATTGTTTCAACATTGCTCATGATCTACATCGCCGCAAAAGTCTATCGCGTGGGAATTCTCATGTATGGAAACAAAGCGAGCATGAAGGAGCTTTGGAAATGGATTCGGAGTTGAAAAGAAAATGCAACAAAAAACTTTCGTCATCGGAAGTTTTTTTAATTTTGATGACTTATGGTCTTCATTTCGTCATTAAAGACTGATTGGACCGAAAAATGAATAAATATTTGAAATTCCTTTTCCACTGTCGCAAATTCTCGGAATAACCATTATTTTTGTCGGAAAGTAAATCCTATTTTAAGCAATTCAATGAAAACGATTTCTCCAAAGGAATTAAATAACCTTCAACTTCAAACGCTTTTGCAGACAGCGATTGCACCGCGTCCTATCGCATTGGCTTCCACGGTTGATCAAAACGGCTTCATTAATCTGAGTCCGTTCAGTTTCTTCAATATGTTCAGCAGCAATCCGCCCATCGTGATTTTTTCACCGGCGAGAAGAGTTCGTGACAATACGACGAAACATACTTTAGAAAATGTTTTGGAGGTTCCGGAAGTGGTGATTGGAATCGTGAATTTCAAAATCGTACAGCAGATTTCACTGGCATCCACGGAATATGAGAAAGAGGTAAATGAGTTCGTGAAATCCGGATTGACGATGAAAGATGCCGATTTGGTGAAACCTAAACTCATCGAAGACTGTCCGGTGAATTTGGAATGTAAAGTTTTAGAAATCAAACATTTGGGAACTGAAGGCGGTGCCGGTAATTTAGTCATCTGCGAGATCATCAAAATCCATGTTCGTGAAGAATATTTGAATGATTCCGGAAACTTAGACCAAAAGAAACTCGATTTGGTCGCAAGATTAGGCGGAAACTGGTATTCCCGAAATAATGAAAACAACCTTTTTGAAGTTCCAAAACCTTTGGTAACGAAAGGAATCGGTTTCGATCTGCTGCCGGATGAAATCAAATTCAGCAAAGTCTTTACCGGAAACGATTTGGGAATGTTGGCTAATGTAGAGGAATTGCCGGCTGCAAATTTTCATTCCGAAAAGGAAAAACATTTGGAGGCACAGCAACATCTTCAGGAAAGCCGAATTGAAGAAGCGTGGAAAGTTTTGGTTAAAAATTAGATCAAAGCTGAAAAACCAAAGCTAGAAAATCAATAGATTTCATCGTGGCTTTTTCAAGATCTTTCGGCAAAAAATCACCTGACCACGGTTCTTTTGCGCCAAAAGTATGGTTCGAATCTTCTATGATGAAAAGCTCCGAAGTTTTGCACCATAAGTTCAGCAATTCCGCTTCTTTGACATTCACCGCCAAATCATCGGTTCCCTGAATGATGAGGAATGGCTTCCTGAAATGTTGTGCGGCAAACTGGATATTGAAACGGTTTTCGTTGTTCTTAAAATCCTCAAAATACTGGTAATAATGCGGCATCTGCTGTTTGGTTCTGCCGTTTTCGGAATACATGACCCCGGATTTTTTCCAAGCTTCCAGTTTTTCGCTCCTCGGGAAACGGTTGGCGAAATTACTCACTCCGGCTAAAGTAACCAACGCTTTTATTCTTTCATCTTCAAATGCCTTGATTACCGAAATTCCTCCTCCCCGACTGTGACCGATGATTGCGATTTTCGATTGATCAATTTTCGGATTTTCATAAAAATGATTTAAAACCGCATCGTAATCCGACATTTCTTTTGAGAAATTATTGTTCCCGAATGCTTCCAAATCTGCAAACTCGGTGGGGTTTTCTAAAGTGGTCCCGTTGTGCGAAAAATTGAATTTAACGAAGAAGAATCCTGCTTCTGCAAACTTTTCTGCCATCAGATTCCACGCTCCCCAGTCTTTGTAACCTTTATAACCGTGTGCAAAAATTACGAGCGGAAGTTTAGTTTCTGAATTTGGGTAGAAAGCGTCCGCGAGGAAACTTTTTGTTTCAGCGTTTTGAATGATGATGTTTTTTTCCTGATGAACGGCCATAATCTCAATTTTTAACGGAGCTTAAAGTTACCAATAAATCTTTCTGGAAAAATAATTGATAGGAACAAAAACACCATTTTGCAAAGTGAGGTTGCCATTATTATTGTCTTCTTCATCATAGTTCAGGTAGGCACATTTGGTGCTGATGATGCCAATCGGTATTTCTACGGCGGGGGTTACGATACTTTCAAAATTTGGTAAAGTGTCCTCATTTGAAAAATAATTATGCCCCGAAGCCGTGTAGAGTTCAAATAAAGCCTGACGGAAATGGCCGTTATTACTTACATTGTGTTCGGGATAATTGAAATTATACAGATCGGCAAACATCGGTGCTTTATCCAAAAGTACTTTTTCCGGAGCAAATCCAGGTTGTGGCACATAGATTTGTGAAAGCGCATTATCCCAATTGAAATTTTGTGCGAAGATTGATTTCGTAAATAGTATAATACCGAAAAGAAATAGTTTATTCCATTTGGAACTACAAAATATTTTTTCTCTTGTAATTTTCGATTTCATAATTTTGTTTTTGAGTTAGAGTCAGTTATTTATTAATTCGGTTGAGGGAGCAATGACAGTTGCTCCCTTTTAACTAGTTATGGGAAATTTGTTGTATTAATAAGGCTATTAAAATCAAAACGACCTTCAGAAATATCAATAATATCAGATGGGTCGTTTACATTTTTGACCTTACAATAAAATGTACCCGATAAAATGGCATTATCATTTCTGGTTAATATAATTTTCCCTGTACCAGCCATGGATTTGTAATTATTTGAAATACCATTTTTATATGCACTTACATAAATGTAGTTGTTATAATTGTCATTTAGGAAACTTGGTGAGATGCCATCAAAAATTTGATATTCTCCTGTAGAAAAATAATTGTTACCGGAAAAATTTTGTAAATAAATAAATACTGCTCCTCTATTGGTTTCTCTTCGATCCGAGGCTTGGATATACATATATTCATTGTTTGTACCTCCGGCTACAGTTATTGGATAATGATTGCTTCCCGGCGGCACATAACCAATAGAGTTTCTCGGCACCATCACCACACCGTTTATCTTGCAACCAAAGGTGTTAGCACCGGTCTGGGTAATGGGAGGCAGTTGTGGGTTGTAGGTGTCCTGCTGGTTTTCGCTGCTTCTGCCGCAGGCAAGCGATAGGGTTGCTAAAGCAAAGATTA
>NZ_LFNG01000015.1 GCF_001045435.1 Chryseobacterium koreense CCUG 49689
TTTTTCTTCAAAAGAAATATGTAAAACATCATCAATATTACTAATGGCGGTAATATCGAAATGTTCTATCAAAAATTCAGGTAATAAAAGTCGGAGGATTTCGTAGCTACTTAACATCCAGCAAAATTAATGCTTTCCATAGCTTCCCCCAAGTTTTAAAACTGATCCAACCTCAGGTGGTCACAATTACGGTTTGTTTATAAGTTGTACTGCTGAGCTTGAAATTGCAGGATTGATGTTGGATCAGGTAGAAATAAAAAAGACTTTACAAATCTGTAAAGTCTCGATTATCAGTAGTGAGCGCGCCAGGATTCGAACCTGGGACCGTCTGCTTAGAAGGCAGATGCTCTATCCAGCTGAGCTACGCACCCATTAAGGTAAAAAAAAATTCCCGAAGGAATTCCAAAAATGTCGGGGCGGCAGGATTCGAACCTGCGACCTCCTGGTCCCAAACCAGGCGCGATGACCGGACTACGCTACGCCCCGAGTAAATTGTCCAAAGGTTGCGGAGGGTGTGGGATTCGAACCCACGCGACCCTTGCGGGTCGACAGTTTAGCAAACTGCTCCGTTAACCACTCCGGCAACCCTCCTTAGCAATTTTTTTAAGATCTCCTTTTCTGTAATTGCGAGTGCAAATATATAATTGTTTTCCATATTTACCAAAAAATATTACTTAATTTTTTTTGTATTTTTGGATATTGAATCCTAAAAAATCAATGATAATGCGTAATACATTATTTGTCATTGGGTTAAGTGTTTTGCTACTTTCGTGCGGCTCTCAAACGCCGGTGAAAAATAATCAAACAAAACCAACAGCAAACAATATTTCGGTGACCACAAAACCTGCCGTTCCCCCAAAACCAGCAGTAAAGCATGACGGCGGCTACAATTTCTACAGGGTAAATATTGCTGACCCCACGAAAAACGACAACACTATCAGTTATGGCTCTATAGTTTCTGCAAATCCCGCAGGTTATCATGTGGTGAACACTTATTTCCCCGCCGTAGCACAAAACTTTCGGCAAAAATATATTATCCTGCACTACACTGCATTAGATGATGATAAGTCTGTCAAGGTTTTGACCCAGCAGTCGGTGAGTGCCCATTATTTGGTCAATAATTTTAATGATCGTGAAATCTACCAACTTGTTGACGAAAACAAAAGAGCTTATCACGCCGGAATCAGTGCCTGGAGAAATGATAAAATGCTGAACGATACTTCCATCGGAATCGAAATAGTGAATGCAGGTTTTACGACAGATGCTTCCGGACAAAAAATATTTAGAAGCTTTGATGCAGAGCAAATCAAGAAAGTTGCGGCACTGGTGAAAGACATTGCGAACCGCTACATGATTGCACCAACCAACATATTGGGACATTCTGACATTGCGCCAACCAGAAAACAGGATCCCGGTCCCAAATTCCCATGGAAACAGCTTTACGACGAATATCAAATTGGAATGTGGTATGACGAAGCTGCCAAACAAAACTTCCTAGAAACCACGGTAAACAATGATCCGAACTTTGCTGTAAATCTTACCACCCCACAATTTATCTACAAATATCAAGTTGCCTTGCAGAGCTTTGGTTATGACCTAGTGACTTCCGGTTCAATGGATGATGCGACGAAAAAAACGATTGAAGCATTTCAATATCACTTCCGACCGGAAAAAGCAGACGGTGTGATGGACGCAGAAACCTGGGCGATTCTTCAGGCGCTAAACCAAAAATATCCAAGCAAATAATTCATCAGGATTTATTTGGAAAACCAAATTTCGGACGAGGTCGATTCGTCCGATTTTATTATGTTTTTAGACAAAATCAATTTTTAAAATTCATTAAATAACCTTAACTTTTCATCAAATTATTTTTATGGAAAATTTCAGAAATGAGACCGATTTGCTCGGTACGCTCCAGGTCCCCGCAAATGCATATTATGGAGTTCAAACCCAGCGCGCAATTGACAATTTCAAAATATCGGGGCAGAAGCTTTCTTCTTATTCACACTTCATCGCTGCTTTAGGGATGGTGAAGAAAGCTGCCGCGAAAACCAATTACGAATTGGGTTTGCTGGAAGAAAACCTTTACCACAAAATTGCAGAGACCTGTGACGAACTCATTGCCGGAAAATTGCATGACCAGTTCCCAATCGATATGATCCAAGGCGGAGCTGGAACTTCGGTGAATATGAATGCGAATGAAGTCATTGCAAACCGTGTTTTGGAGAAATTAGGAAAAGAAAAAGGCGATTACCAGTTTTGTTCGCCAAACGATCATATCAACCTATCTCAATCCACCAATGACGCTTATCCTACATCCATCAAAATAGCTTTGCTTAATATGAATCTGGAACTGGTGGAAAAACTGAAAAAAATAGTTCTGGCGTTCCGTACAAAAGGAAATGAATTCGCCGGTGTGATCAAAATGGGTAGAACCCAGTTGCAGGATGCAGTTCCGATGACGCTCGGTCAGGAGTTTGAGGCTTTTGCGGAAAACCTTGAGGAAGATATTTCAAAACTGAATGCGAATGCAAACCTTTTCGTGGAAATCAACATGGGCGCAACCGCGATTGGAACAGGATTGAACGCACCTGTAGGATACGCCACATTATGTGCGAAGAACCTTGCGCAGATTTCAGGATTTCCCATTATTTCTGCAAAAAATTTGGTCGAAGCAACACCTGACACGGGTTCTTATGTGATCTATTCTTCCGCGATGAAGCGTTTGGCGGTAAAACTTTCAAAGATCTGTAATGATTTGAGGTTGCTTTCTTCCGGACCTCGCGCCGGACTCTTTGAAATCAATCTGCCACCGATGCAGCCGGGATCTTCCATTATGCCTGGAAAAGTAAATCCGGTAATTCCAGAAGTGGTGAACCAAGTCTGCTATAAAGTGATAGGCAACGATTTGACAGTGACTTTCGCCGCAGAAGCAGGTCAGCTTCAATTGAATGTGATGGAGCCGGTGCTCTCTCACTCCATCATGGAAAGCAATATTTTCCTGGGAAATGCAATCGATACCTTACGGGAGAAATGTGTCAACGGAATCACGGCCAACAAGGAGAACTGCTTAAACATGGTGAAACACAGCATTGGGATTGTCACCGCTTTAAATCCATACATCGGCTACAAAAATTCGACTGCCATTGCAAAAGAAGCTCTGGAAACCGGAAAAAGTGTTTACGATTTAGTGTTGGAAAAAGGAATCTTGTCTCAAGAAAAACTGGATCATATTCTGGATCCGGAAAATATGCTCAAACCTCACCAATTTTAAATTTGAAATCAGAAAGGAGAAAAATGAACGGAATTAATGATTTTCAAAATTGCCCCTAACTTATGGCGAAAGCACAAAAATTTGAAACAATCACCATCACAGATCAATCCGAATATCCCTACGAAACGGTAAGAAACGATAAAAACGGGGTCAGAATTTATACTTTGAAAAACGGTCTAAAAGTATATTTGGCAAAAAACGATGACGCACCCAGAATTCAAACCTATATTCCGGTAAGGACAGGAAGTAATAACGATCCTTCTGATAATACCGGTTTGGCGCATTATCTGGAACATATGATGTTCAAAGGAACTTCAAAATTGGGATCTGCTAATTGGGAGAAAGAAAAGCCGCTTCTGGACCAGATTGCTCAGCTTTACGAAGAACATAAAGCTGAAGTTGATCCCGAAAAGAAAAAGATGATCTACAAAAAGATTGACGAAATATCTCAGGAAGCGAGCAAATTTGCCATCGCAAATGAATATGACAAAGCGATTTCTTCATTGGGTGCAACCGGAACCAACGCACACACCTGGCTAGACGAAACCGTTTACAAGAATAATATTCCAAGCAATGAGCTTGAAAAATGGCTTCAAATAGAAAAAGAGCGGTTTTCGGAATTGACTTTGAGGTTGTTTCATACTGAATTGGAGTCGGTTTACGAGGAATTTAACCGCGCGCAGGACAATGATGCACGTTTGGTGAATTATGAGTTGATGGACGCGCTTTTCCCCAAACATCCGAATGGACAACAAACCACTTTGGGGAAAGGCGAACATCTGAAGAATCCCTCCATGGTCGCGATTCATAAATATTTCGATACGTTCTACGTTCCAAATAACTATGCACTGATTTTGGTGGGGGATTTGGATTTTGATCAGACCATCAAGTTGGTCGATGAATATTTCGGAAAGTTGCCCTACAAAAAACTCCCTGAAAAATTAACGATTTCGGAAGAGCCCATGACCAAAATAGTGGAAAGAACGGTGAAAAGTCCAACCGCTCCTCGGCTGCAGATGGCGTGGAGAAGCAGTTCCTACGGAACCCGAGAGGAGAGGATTGCAAATCTGGTTGCCAATATTTTGTGCAATTCCGGAGAATCGGGATTGATAGACCTCAATATTAACCATAAACAAGTGGCGCTTCATGCAGTGGCCTACAATTCTCCCTTCAAAACTTACGGAAATTTTTCGCTGGTGATTATTCCAAAAAATGGACAATCGCTCGAAGAAGCAAAGGAACTTCTGCTTGAACAAATTGACCTGGTGAAAAAAGGGGCGTTTCCGGATTGGCTGATTCCGGCCATTGTCACCGATTTCAAGATTCAGCGGATGAAGGATTTCGAGACGGCAAATGGATTGGCGACTGCACTTTACAACAATTTTATCGCTGGTCAAAGCTGGGAAGAAGAACTCAATGAAATCAATGAATATGAAAAAATCACCAAGGCAGAAGTGGTCAAATTCGCCAACGATTTTTTCAAGGACAATTATGTTGTCGTACGAAAAGAAAAAGGCACCAATGATAAATTAGTCCGTGTTGAAAATCCTGGGATAACTCCCGTGAAAATCAATCGGGAAGATCAATCGCAGTTCTTGAAGCAAATTTTGGCGGAAAAAACAGCAGACCTTCAACCGGTGTTCATCGATTATTCAAAAGAAATTGAAATCGACAGTGTTTTGAAAAAGAAGGTCAGTTTTGTGGAAAATAAATATAACGATCTTGCTCAGGTTTATTTCATTTTCCCTTTTGGCAGCGATCATGACAAAGAACTTGGTTTGGCAACGCAGGTTCTGCAGTATTTGGGAACCGGGCAACTTTCTGCTGAGGAACTTAAACAGGAATTTTTTAAATTGGGAATTACTAACGATTTCAAAACCGGTCCGGATCAGCTGACCATCTCTTTGGCGGGATTAGAAGAAAATATGGCCAAAGGAATTGAGCTTTTAAGAAATTGGATGCACGATGCCAAACCTGATCAAAAGGTGTACATGAAGTATGTGGACACGATTTTGGAAAGCAGGGAAGTTGCCAAAAAAGACAAGCAGCGGATCATGAACGCACTGTCGAATTTTGCCAAATTTGGCAAAGATTCCAGAATGACAGATGTGGTTTCCAAGGAAAGACTCCAATCCATCCAATCGCAGGAGATGACTCAAAAAATTCAGAGCCTGCTGAAAATGGATTATCAGATTTTCTTTTATGGAAAAGACTTTGCCGGTTTTAAGAATTATGTGAAACCATTTATTCAGGCAGAAACCCTGAAAACTCCCGAAAGAAAAATTTATCCCGAACCGGAGACTTCCGGAAAGGTGTTTTTCACGAATTATGACATGGTTCAAACCGAAATGGCAAAAACCGGAAAAGCATCCAATGTGGATTTGAAAGATTTTGGAAAAATCAATGTTTTCAATGAGTATTTTGGAAGGGGACTTTCCTCCATCGTATTCCAGGAAATCCGTGAGAGCAAGAGTTTGGCTTATTCTGCATATGTTTCCTATGTGGCGAATCCAGAGCTGAACCATCCGGATTATGTAACCACCTATATAGGAACGCAAGCCAACAAACTCGCTGAAGCGGTGAATGCCATGGACGATTTGATGGCGGAGTTTCCACAGATTCCGGCCCAGTTTGAAAATGCAAAAAATGCCGTGCTGAAGCAAATCGCGTCTAGTAGAATTACCAGAACCAATATTTTTTTCAACCAACTTAATCTCAAAAAATTGGGAGTTGATTATGATATTCGAAAAAATATGTACTCCGAAATACAGAAATTGACTTTGGCGGATTTGACCAATTTTTATTACAAAAAAATAAAGCCACTCACTTACAACACTGCGATTATCGGGAAACGTGAAAACCTGGACCAAAATGCGATGTCACAAATGGGAATGGTATATGAAATGACTTTGGAGGATATTTTTGGGTACTAAATGGGGGTCAAGATTGTAAAAAAAGTGGAGCCGAGGTTTCACTTTTTTTATTTTTATGGATTCTAAAATATTTCTGTACTAAATTTGTTATTGTAGAACCAGTGTAATTTAATCTAAATAGTTGAAAAAGAGTATTTTTTTTGTGGTCACACTCTTTTTTTGCGGCCATGTTTTGGGACAGGATTCTTACCTTTTCGGCAATGATCTCTACAGCGGGATCAATGCCGCCGGGATTTCGCCGACGCATATTTTCCTCAACCCGAATCCTTGGGAAGTAAACTTGCTTGCCGAAGATGTATTTGTACAGAATGATTATGGCTATATTTCCAGCCAGCATATTTTGGGTTTGCCAGGATCCACCATCAAGACGGCGAGTATCCCAAAAAATGTCACCGGGACAAACACGCCGAATGTTTTTGACTATTACAACAAAGATTTCTCCACCTACCATTTTAGTTCAGACCTTTATGGCCCATCTTTTAGTATTAGAACTAACATAAAAGATAGAAAGTACGCCTTTGGTTTTTTTTCCAGATTGAGAACGCAGAGTTCCACGATTAATGCGGATAATTATATAAGGTTTGACAATCAGGGGATTCTGGAACCGGAAAAATATGAGATGCAGCCCTTGAAACTGAGTTTCATGAATTGGGCAGAATTAGGTTTCAATTTTGCCACCAAGATTTTCCCATACGCAGATAAACACTGGATTATAGGTGGAAATATAAAATATGAAAACGGATTGGATGGTGTCTTGATTTCCGAAAAGTCGCTCGAGTTGCGAAGGACTACGGCGACGGACTCTTCGGGGATTGGGAAGAAGATTATTTCGGCTCATGATTTTGACATCGATGCAAGTTATGCCACCAATTATAATTTCAGTACCAAACGTTACGAACCCAAAAGAGCAGGAACCGGTTTCGGAATTGACTTTGGATTGACCATGCTCGACCAGGATGATGATGCTGACGAATATGACACCAAACTGAGTTTTAATATCCTTGATTTTGGTTATGTTAATTTCACAGGCGAGAACCACAATTTCACGGGATCCGCCATTCAGCTTACGGATAACCCGGCGTTTGAAAATAAAAAGTTCGACGATCCACAGAAAATTCTTCAAACCTTGAGCGATGAGGTTTATGGAGATCCCCATCAGTCTTTGCGCGGAACCGAATTCAAAATCGGCTTGCCTACGAGCATTCACGTGAATTTCAGCAAAAATGTGGGAACTAACAAGTTTGTTAATGCCAACTGGATTCAGCGGGTTCCCGTTTTCGAAAACTCTTTAAGGCGGAGTAATATCTTCAATATTTCCTACACCGTGCAAAAACCGGTGATTGGCTATGGAATTTCTTCGTCGCTTTATGAATACCGCGATGTGCAGTTTGGTGGCTATTTCCGGGTGGGACCTTTGATTCTGGGAAGTGAAAACTTACTTCCGATGCTGTTTAGTCAAAAGAAACTGCATTCGGCGGATTTTTATTTTGCCCTAAAACTGTATCCTTTCTGGGACAATGAAATGAAGCGGCACCGAAGACGGAAATGCAACTGCGATTGATTTATCTGTTGTTGAAATCTTCTTTAAAGGATTGAAGAAGAGCGAAAAAATTCAAGGTGGGGCATAAAAACAAAGCTTTCTTTTGAGCAAAATATTGTAACTTCATGGAATGAAATTTTTGAAGATACTTTTGGTTTTCATTTTCGCCATTTCTTTTGGACAGGAAGGTTTTCGGGTTTCCAGCGGGAAGAAAACGGTTATTCCATTTCAGTTTATCAACAATCTGGTTTTTATTCCTTTGAATATCAATGGGGTAGATCTGACGTTTTTGCTGGATTCTGGGGTCAATGAGACCATCCTGTTCAGTCTGGAAAACAAAGATGTGAATTTTAATGATATAGAAAAGATAAAATTTTCCGGACTGGGTGAAACCAAGACTATTGAAGGTTTAAAGTCTGAAAATAATCTAGTCACCATCGGCAAAAACTTTAAAGATTCCAAGCATACTGTTTTCATTATCGTGGATCAGGACATTAATTTTTCGGCACATATAGGAATTCCGGTCAATGGAATCATAGGTTTCGAATTCTTCCAAAATCACCCGGTGCAGATTGATTTTAACACGAAGAAAATTACGGTTTTCAATGATGAAAAGACCTTTCAGCAAAAAAGTAAAAAGTTCGAGGAATTCCCCATTACGATTGAAGGAAATAAACCCTATATCACCGTGGGAGTGGAAATGGTGGACAAAAAGGTGGACTCCAAAATGCTGATCGATCTTGGAAACAGCGATGCAGTGTGGCTTTTCCCGAAATTAATAGATCAATTCGTTTACAACCGACCCAATATTGAGGATTATTTGGGACAGGGATTTAATGGGGATATCTATGGAAAACGCAGCAGGATCCATCGCCTGTATCTTCGTGATTTCGTCTTCGAAAAACCACTGACTGCAATGCCCGATGAATATTCCATCCAAAATCTCCGGTTGGTTCCCGATCGGAAAGGTTCTGTGGGAAGTGAGATTTTGAGGCGATTTTCGGTGATTTTTGATTATCCCGATAAGAAGATCTTTCTGAGGAAAAACAACCATTACAAAGACCCATTTCTTTTTAACAAGAGCGGACTGGATATACAACACGACGGAATGACCTGGGAAAGAGATTTGGTGAGGATTGAACCCAAAAGGAGCAACCGCGAAAGTGAAGGCATCAATGTGCCCTTCACGCCGGATCAGTTTCAGTACAATTTTGTTTTGGTGCCGAAATATTCCATTGCAGGGTGCCGAAAAGATTCACCATGCAGCGATTCCGGATTTAAAAAAGGTGATAAGATCATCAGTATTAATGGCCGAAAAGTCGGTTCTTTCAATTTGGAGAAAATTTACGATATCCTGAAGGGTGAAGATGGAACTGCCGTTAATTTTGAGTTGAATAGAGATGGAGTGCCCCTGAAACTTAAAATCATCCTGAAAGATCCCATTCCATACGGAGAAGGGAATTGAGGGAATTATGCTTTGAGGGTGCAGATATCGGAAACAAGAAATCCCGCAAAATAATCTGCGGGATTTTTATATGGGTTTTCCTTCGTGGAATAATAAATCTTAAGCTTCTTCTGAAGTTTCTGTAGCCTCCACTTTTTTAGGAGCCGGAGCAGCTTTTGGAGCCACTTCCACCGGAGCGTCAGAAATTACGTCGAATTCGTAAGTATGTTCCACATTTCTGTGAAGTCTGATCAATGCAGAGAATTTACCAGTTCTCTTGATGGTGCTTCCTGGAATTTTGATGTATTTTTTATCCACTTCTACACCTGCTTTTGCCAATTCTTCAGAAAGGTTTGCATTGTTGATAGATCCGAAAAGTTTGTCACCGCTACCTACTTTTGCTTCGATGGTGATTACAGTTTTCTTCAATTGGTCCACGATTGCGTTTGCAGCAGCGATCAATTTAGCTTCCTCCTCTTTTCTTGCTTCTAAAGTAGCTTCCAAAGCGGCTTTGTTTTTTGGGGTTGCCAAAACTGCCAAACCTTGTGGCAAAAGGAAGTTTCTTGCGTAACCTGGTTTTACACTTACTGTATCGAACTCAAGTCCTAAGTTTTCTACGTCTTTTTTTAGAATAATGTCCATTGTTGTTGTCCGTTTTTTTGTTTTAGAGAAAAGTAGAAAGAAAAAAGAGAATAGACGAATGAGGTCTTCATCGAAGTTTCTCTGCTTTTATCCAAAAATCGTTAGAATTAATTATTTATTCAGCAACTTAAAAAAAGAGAACTCGCCAAAAGGTTGATTCTCTTTTCTCTTGTTTCTTAAAGTCTTATTTCAAAAGATCCGCTACATACGGCATCAAAGCCAAATGTCTTGCTCTTTTGATGGCAGAGGAAACTTTTCTTTGGTATTTCAAAGAAGTTCCAGTGTATCTTCTTGGAAGGATTTTTCCCTGCTCGTTCACGAACTGAAGAAGGAAGTCTGCATCCTTATAATCTACATGCTTGATTCCGAATTTTTTGAATCGGCAGTATTTTTTTTCTGATTTTGTATTGATGTCAAGCGGAGTAAGGAATTTTACTTCAGATTCTCCTCCAGCTGAGGCTTGTTTAGCCATATCGTCGATTGCCATATCTCTAGATTTTTTTAAGGGTTAAAATTAAGCTTTTGCAGTTTTTGCCTTTGATCTTCTGGTGATCGCATATTCTACTGCGTGTTTGTCTAATTTGGTAGTCAGATATCTGATTACTCGCTCATCACGTTTGTAGGCAAGTTCCAAATCTGCAACCACTGTTCCTTCACCTTTGAATTCGATCAAAGTGTAAAATCCGTTCTTTTTCAATTGAATCGGATAAGCCAATTTTTTCAGTCCCCAATTTTCTTTGGCAACGATTTCGCATCCGTTTGAAGTCAACAGGTCTTCAAACTTTTTTACTGCTTCCTCCACCTGTGCGTCAGATAGAACGGGAGTTAAAATGAAAACAGTTTCGTAATTGTTCATAATGTTAAATGAATTTGTTAATTATTTCGAGGTGCAAAAGTAACCATATTTTATGAAACCCACAAGGTTTCAATGCAATAATTAAGTGGAAGCAGATTTAAAAGCCCAAAAAAGAGGGAGTGCTTGTTTTTTTTTAGCTGCAATTTTTTTAGGATTTGCCTCCCATCTTTTTTTGAGGTCACATAAGATGTTTCGTTCATTTTCACCTGGCTGAGTAAGGTGTTGCCTGCACACCTGTAAGTTGCTGTATGAGGTTGCCTTATTTGTTTTCCTGTGATGGGAATGGTCTTTCGCGCGGGCTCTATCATTGAGGTTCCAATTAGTTTTATTCAATGAAATTTTTATTTTTGAGTGCGTATTCTAAGATTCCCGTGGTTTCAAAGGCTTGCGGTAGGAGTAATAAAATATCAATGGCAAAATGGTAAATGATAAAAGCATACAGATGAGCAATCCGCCCACAATCATAATCGCCAAAGGTTTTTGGATTTCGGAACCCATTCCATGGGATATTGCTGCAGGGAACAGCCCCATAGAGCCCATCAGGGCAATCATCACCACTGGGCGGATTCTGCTTTTCACCCCATCGGAAATTGCTTCTTTTAGCGGCATTCTTTGGAGGAGGTTTTCTTTCATTACACCGATTAGGACGATTCCGTCAATGGTGGCAACCCCGAATAGGATGATGAATCCGATTCCGGCCGAGATTCCGAAGATGGTTCCCGTGGTCCAGAGCGATATAAATCCTCCAATAAAGGCAAATGCTAACGTTATCGAGGAGATGAGGGTGTCTTTTATATTGCCAAAATTAAAATACAGAAGCATCATGATTAAAACCAGGGATATGGGAACAACCATGGCGAGTTGCTTGGCTGCGCGCTCCTTGCTTTCAAATTCTCCTGCCCAGAGCATTTTGTGGTTTTTAGGGAGCTGAACTTCTTTGGCTACTTTAGCTTTGGCCTCGGCTATTGTACTTCCTAAGTCCCTGCCTTCGATATTGAATCCCACCCCTATATATCGGCTGTTCCCTTCGCGATAAATAAAGGAAGGACCTGTGTGGTAATCGATCGTAGCGATTTCCTTTAAAGGAACTTTTTTATGGTCATGCGTGGGGATCAGGATGTCGCCAATTTTTTCTGGGGTGTCCCGATATTGTTTTTCATATCGAAGCATCACGTCAAACATTCTTTCATTTTCATAAAATTTGGTTGCGGCCTGCCCGCCGATAGTCATTTCGATTACCGCTTGTGCATCGGCGGTGGAGACTCCGTATTTTGCCATTTGGGAGTCGTGAAGCTGAATTCTCAATTCCGGTAATCCGATGTTTTTAAAAACATTGATGTCGGTAATTCCTTTAACACTTCGGATTGAATTGGCGACTTGTTTGGCGTAATCTTCCAGCTGAAATAGATCGTTGCCAAAGATTTTAATCACCAAAGGTGCCTTTACACCGGCCACATATTCCTCCACATTATCCTGGATGGGTTGGCTGAAGCCGAAATTAACTCCCGGGAAGCGCTCAAGGTCTTTTCGGATTTCCTCCAAAAGCTCGTCTTTGGAGATTTTTTTCTTCCATTTGTCTTCCGGTTTCAATTGCATGTTTATTTCAATGTTGAAAAATCCTGTCGGATCCGTTCCGTCATTGGGGCGACCGGTTTGGGTCATCACGAATTGCACTTCTTCATATTTACTCAATATTTGCTTCATTTCCTTTGTTAGCCTCACGGATTCTTCTAAGTTCACGCTGTTGGGCAATGTGGCTCTAATGTAGATGGCGCCTTCATTGAGTTTCGGCAAGAACTCGGATCCGTAATTTGAAAACCTCCAGCCACACAAGGCCAACAAAGCTAAGAAGCCAACCATAAAGGCTTTTTTGTAGCGCATGCTCACCTGGTAAAGTTTGAAAATGTTTTGTCGGAAAAATCTGGAGATGAAATTTTCTTTTTCAACGATGTCTTTCGTTAACAGCAGCTTGCACATTGCCGGCACGTAAGTTAGGCTCAATATCAATGATCCCAATAAAGCATAACCAAGGGTGAAGGCTAAAGGTGAGAACATCTTGCCCTCCACTTTTTGGAATGAAAAGATGGGCATTAACGCAACAATAAGAATAAGTAACGCGAAGAAAATGTAGCTGGCAACGCTTCCTGCGCTTTTCTTGATAATGCCGAGTTTTGACATTTTATTGAATCGCCGCAAACCAACCTGTCTGGCCTTGAGTTCTAAAGCTACAAAGACGTGTTCTACGATGACCAGGGTCCCTTCCAGCAATAATCCAAAATCGAGTGCGCCCATTGAGATGAGGTTGGCCGGCAAACCTTGGATTTTTAACATGATAATGGCAAACAGAAACGCCAATGGAATCACCGACGCTACAATAAAGGTTGTGCGCCAATTGTATAAGAAAACAAATACAATAATAGAAACCAGGATAATGCCTTCCACCAGGTTTTTGGACACGGTATGGATGGTGGTGTTCACCAGTTCGGTGCGGTCAATAATTGGCACTATTTCTACGTCGCCCGGTAATTCGCCGCCATTCAGCTCGGCAATCCTTTCCTTCAGCTTTGCAATCACGGCACTTGGGTTTTCGCCTCGAAGCATAATAATGATGCCTTGCGCCACATCGTCTTGGCTGTTGTAGCCTACTTGCCCCAGTCTGGGTTTTGCGGAGATTTTGACCTCGGCAACGTGCTTTACCAGTATAGGTGTAGATCCTTTCACTTCGATCTGGATGTTTTCGATATCTGCCTTGCTTTCTAAAAGGCCTATGCCGCGAACGACATAAGCTTGGTCCCCTTTGGAAACCACATCTCCGCCCACATTGATATTGCTTTTAGAAACCGCCTCAAAAACATCTAAAGGCGAAAGGTCATAATTGTGAAGTTCGGTAGGGTTGATTTTGATTTCGTAGGTTTTCTCCTCTCCGCCGAAACTCACAATATCCGCCACGCCGGGAACCGCAAGCAGCTCCCGCTCGATCACCCAGTCTTGGATGGCGGTGACTTCTTTAATAGGGAGTTTACTTTTGATGATATAGCGGTAGATCTCGCCCGTCGCACCAGAAGGGGGTTCTATCTCGAAATCGGCACCGCTGGGAAGCTCCACATTTCCCATTCGGTTAGAAGCATACTGTTGCGCATAAAAATCATCAATATGATCATCAAAGGTGACCGTTACTACTGAGAGTCCAAATAACGAGATTGATCTTACCGACGTTTTGTTCGGGATCGTATTCATTTCTTTGGAAATGGGAAGGGTGATGAATTTTTCGATTTCTTCCGCGCTTCTTCCCGGCCATTGGGTGATGATCCTCGCTCTGGTATTGGTCACATCCGGAAAGGCTTCAATGGCTGTGTGGAAATAAGCATAGATGCCGCCTGCCAATAATAAAGCGGTTGTGAAAAGGACAATCAGAGAATTTCTTAATGAAAAAGAAACGATGTTCTGCACAAATTTTCGCATTACTTCTTATTTTGGGTAATGTTAGACTTTAGGTTTTCGTAGATTAATAAGGCGTTGGTCGAAATTATCTTTTCGCCTGCCTTAATGTCGCCTTCAATGTAACTGGTGTTGTTATTGGTGCTTATTTCGTTTACCATTCGGATTTGCATATCGCAATCGTTTTTGTAAACAATGACATAATTCTGATTATTATCAAAAATTAGAGACTTTGTGGGAACCGCGATTGCCAATAGGTCTTTAGTTTTAATAGGCAGTTCGATGTCGGCAGACATTCCGGGGCGAAGCTTCATGTTGTTATTATCCATGATGATTTTCGCTTTCAGTACGCGTTCATTTTCATTAAAGACTTGGGAAACCGCGTTGATCCTTCCGCTGAAGCGTTCGTCGGGATAGGCCAGGGTTTTTACGGCGGCGGGTTGGTTAACATAGATATGGCGCATGTTTGTTGCATAAACGTTGGCCATTACCCAGACTTTGTCGAGGTTGGAAACCACAAATAATTGTTCGCCACCCGCAGCAACAGGCATCCCCTTGGAAATGTTTTTTTCGATGACATAACCACTTGCGGGTGCTTTTATTTGGATCGTGGATTGTCCTGCGGAATACACCTGCATGTTTTTTCTTGTTTTAGAAATGTTGGATTGTAGAATATTGACTTCTGCTCTGGCCTCTTCCAAATCTTTTTGAGAGGCAATATCGTCTTTGTACATGGACTGCACGGCTGACAGTTTCCTTTTTGCAACCGCCAATTGCGCTTGCAGGGTCTGCGAGTCGTCTTGCATTTCATTTACTGATGCGCTTTTTACCGTGGCCAAAATTTGTCCTTGTTTAACATAATCTCCTAAAGAGAAAAAGGTATCCGCCACAACGCCGTCCACCATGCTTACATAAGGCACTGTTTTATCGGAATTGCTTTCTACTTCACCCGTTAAGGTGATGCTTTCTTCGATAGGCTGCATGCTAACTGCCGTGATTCGGGTATCTTTCTTTAAGTCCTGGGAAATGCAGTATTTTTTTGTTTCCAGTCCTTCGTTTTTATTTCCAGGTGAACAACTGAGGAGTAAACTTGCAGCCAAATAGCTTGTGCAGATGATGTATTTTGTCTTCATAATTATAAATCTTGCCCTACAGCGTATTGTAGATTTTCAAAGTATTGATTGAGTTCTTTCTTGGTATCTAAAATGATGAGTTTATTGTCGATATAAGTTTCTAAAAAATCCATATACTCTAACATGCTGATGTTGCGCAGTCTAAAGTTTTTTTCATGGCTCACTAGCAACTTGTCCAGGCTTTCTTCATAATCTGCATCGATGTCCTCAAAAATCTTTTGCGTTCTTTGGTAATTCCTAATCGCCGACGTGATCTCGTTTTCGGCTTTTAGTTTGTTTTTGCGGGTTTCGATACCGCTCTTTTCAATCTCGATTCTGGCTTCCTGAATGTTTCCTTTGTTGCGGTCAAAGATTGGTAGGTCCATCGCGATCCCCACGCCGATAAAGTCTTTCATGATATTTCCGCCGCGGTCATAGTTGATGGAGAAAGTGAGATCGGGGATTTTTAGCGCCTGTTGTATTTCCAAGTTTTTTTGGGCGTGCTTTTCTTGGTTCAGGGCGATCAGAATGTCTGGGCGGTTTTCTTTCGCCAACTGAGTCCAGCGCACCAGATTCGATTCAGAAATGTCTTTTTGTGGAACCTCCAAATCGTCCACGAAATAAACATGGCGGTCCGCAGGCAGGATTAAAAAGGCTTTAATCTCGGTTTGTAATTCCTCTAAATCTTGGTGCAGGGCGACCAGTTTTTTCTTAAAGTCCAGTTCTTGTGCTTTTAACCGAATATATTCCGCTTTGCTGATGTTACCTTCGCTCAGCTGATTTTGGTAAGATTTTGTGAGCTTTACGATGGACTCGATTTGGTTTTTGTAAATTAATTGTTGCTTTTGGTTGTAGATGATTTCGGTAATCACATGGCGCAAATCTTTTTTGAGCTCTCGGAGGACCTCCTGCAATTCGAATTCCTCACCATGAACTTCTATCTGCTGAAGTTCGATGTTTTTTCTGCGCTTTCCGGCGGTCTGGATTACTTGGTCGATTTGTGCCGCAATTTGCGAGGTCTTGCCCCAGTCTCCGATGATGCCGGGAAGCTCGTCCACTTCATAGGTCCGCCAAAGATTTATTTCGCTAAGGCTTAAAGTAGGGTTGGGCCAATGTTTTGCTTGCAGAACACGTGCCCGTGCCTGAGAGATATTTAATTTTTGCGTGATGAGGTCAAAGTTTTTGGAAAGAAATATGCTTTCCGCTTCTTTTCGGGACATTTTTAAACTGTCGCTTTGTGCCGACAGATTCGTGATGCCGAAAACGAAAATTAATGATGAGGCCAGCTTTTTCAATGTCTTAATTTTTTAAGACCACAAAGCTATCCTGTTAAGTTTAAAATCAACTTTAAGCCTAATTAGAATGAAATTAACAGAATATTAATGTTAGATTAAAGCATTGGATATCATGGGAAAGTTAATGTGACACGGGTCCCTCTATTAAGTTGGGATTGCAGGTCCATGGTAATGTGGTGGTGTTCGAAAATGTTTTTGGAAAGAGATAGGCCGATGCCGCTTCCTTTGATATGTGCCACATTATGGCCGCGATAGAATGTTTCCCATATTTGGGGCAGATCCTCCTTGCTGATTCCCTTCCCATGATCTAAAATGCTTACCTCTAGGTGGTTGTTGTTTTCTGCGATGATGATGGCTATGGGCTTTTCGTCGGAATATTTAATGGCGTTCTCGATAATGTTGTAAAAAGCAAGATATAATAAGGTTTCATTGCCAGGAAATTGAAGTTTGCCGGGATTTTCAACCTCTAACCGCACATCAATCTGCGTGCGGAATTCGGCTGCTTTCTGCGTAAGTTTTTCGTAAATATTCCAAATAATCTCATCAATCCGCAAAAGGCTGTGTTTTTTTTCAATTTTGGTGAGCCCGGACATTAACAGCAGGTTGCTAAGGATGCTTTCGATTTGATATACATTGATGAGTGAGTCGGCGACTACTTTCCGGTAATCTTCTGGCGTTCTGTCTTTTTGGGCAAAAACTTCTAGGGAGCCTGAAATTGCGGCCAAAGGCGTCTTGAACTCGTGGGAAACATAATTAATGAAGTTTTGTTGCACCATTATATTTTCCGAAATCCTGGCCAAAAGCTTATTGTATGATTTGATGAGCTCTTCTATTTCATCGTTGGTATTGGTAGAGGTAATTGCCTTGGATATATCGGTATAGTCTGCGTTGTTTACTTTTTCCACCACTTTGGAAATGGGTCTGTATGCAATCTTCGAAAGATACATGCTGAGAAAAAAAATGACCAGCAAGCCCAAAACCAATGCAGAGATCATGATTACCGAAAGTCTGAACATCTCGTCCTTGAAAGAGGAGTTGGAGTTCTTTACAAAAACAACAAAATTACCCTGATTGTCTTTGTAAAATATACCATAATAAAAAAAATCGCCAGACATGAATTCTAGTCGCTTGTTTTTTCGGACCAGATCAAGGTGCAGCGGATTTTTTATGTTGGGATCCAGTTTGTTCCCGCCAAAAGTTACCTGATTTCGATCATTATAAACAGCAACGTTGTCGCGGCTAATTAGCCTATTATATTCTTTTTTGATTTCGGCATGCCTTTCCTTCGGGAGCTCGTCTTTTTCCAGGTAATAAATCGCAGATACCAAAGCCTTGTTCTGAAGCTTGTCCATATACACTTGCTTTGAACTGTCATAATAGCCGAGAAATACAACAACGAACGTAATTATTGTAACGATCCCAAATGATAAACTTGATATAAGAATAAATCTTTTGCGCAGTGTCATGGATTAATCCTTGATAAGGTAACCTTTCCCTTTTACGGTGTGAATGATTTTTTCGCCATCCGTTTTTAGTTTGTTTCGAATGAAGGAGATGTACACATCCAGTATATTGGTGTTGTTGTCAAAATCAATTCCCCATACATGGTTCAGGATCTGTGTTCTCCCAACAACTTTGTTTTTGTTTTGCATCAACAGGAGAAGAAGTCTGTATTCCGTTGGTGAAAGTTCGACTTCTACATCATTATAAGACACGAAATGCATATCGGTATTAATGACGAGCTTCCCACAAACGATTTCGGACGAAAAACCTTGTAGGTTTCTGGTGTTCCGCCTGGTTAAAGCCTTGATTCTGGAAAGTAATTCGGCAAAATGAAAAGGTTTTGACAGGTAATCGTCGGCACCCAAATCCAACATTTTTATTTTGTCGTCGGGACTGTTGAGTGCGCTAAGCACCAATATGGGCGTAAAGTTTTTCTTGAAACGTATCATTTGCGTAAGCTGCATCCCGTCTAATCCCGGTAACATGATGTCCAGCAATATGATGTCAAATTCGTGATTCGAAATGATTTCACGAGCTTCTTCACCACTTTTGGCAAGGCTGATTTGGTGGCCCTCCTCTGTTAAACCCTTTAAGAGAAAATCGCTGATCCTTTTATCGTCTTCAACAAGCAAAATATTCATCCCTTTTCTAATTTTCGGATAAATATAAAGAATTTAAATTGGTTGGCTTTAGTTTTTTTGCCCTGCCCTGAAAGTGGCCACCTCCCAACTGAGAGGTCTTTTTGATTAAAAAATAGGCGTTTTTTTTGTTTTATTATGGTATGATGTGTATTTCATTGTTAGGCAAGTGCATAAATAAGTTTCAGACATGGTATTCGGAACCGGTTGGTTTTGTTTACCCATCGTTTCTACGGCTTAATTTTCGTGGATGATCCCGTGCACATTGTGAACGACATTCTGGACAGGATAAGCATGGTCCCACTTCTGAAAGCTTAACCAGAAGGCAGCTCGGATTGCATGAGCTGGCATAATACATCAGAAAAAAGGGTAGCATAATTAGCCTGCTTCCGCCAAAATTTTTCATCCATCAAATTCATTTGAAAATAAAAAACCGCCTCAAATTATTGTTTTGAGACGGCTCCTTTTTTTATCAACAGTTGAATAAAATTATTCTTTAACAATTTTCACTGTTTGCGGCCCGTTTTCGGTATCAATCTTCACCATATAGGCTCCCGGAGCTAATTTGGCAAGATTGATTTGGGATTTCGCCGAGTTCAAAAGATGCGTGGAAACCACTTTGCCGGAAAGGTCATAAACGGAAACCGAATTTACTTTTGAAGCTGCGTCGATATTCAATACATCAACAACCGGATTCGGATACACTTTGGTCTGAGCTTTTGTAACATCTGAAACAGCCAAAGAAGCAATGTTTACCGTGTAATCTTCGGCCTGTCCAAAACTGCTTCCGTTGGTGCAAGGATCAGGATATGCAGTGCTGAATGTTTTTTTAATTCTCATTCTGGTGTTTCCGATTGTCGCATCGGCAGGAATCACAATATCTTGTGTCACTGTTTTTCCGTCGGATCCGGTTGAATTGGTCAGGGTTCCGTTTATCAGAATAGCTTCTCCTGGGTCATTAAAATTACCGTTTTGGTTCCAGTCTATGAAAACATAGAATTTGTTGTTGTAATTTCCTCCGGTATACCCTTGTAAACTCAGGGTGTAGGTGCCACCGGCAGTTACGTTTGCAATTTTGTCAAGGAAGAATTCATGCGCCGCAGAAGAAGTGGCTGCAGAAGAAGTGTTATTAATTCCAGCGAAAGTAACGTTGGTAATCGGTTCTACGAAAGAGAAAACTAGCGGTCCACAATAAGGAGCGGCCGGATTCGCCATCGTGGTAAATGTTCGTTCTGAACAACCGGTTGAGTTACCTGCTCCATTTTTCGCCTCCACTCTCCAATAATAAGTCGTAGATGGAGCCAAACTTGCTGTAGGTACGCTTGCGCTGGTAGCGGTTACATTGGTCAATAAGGTAGTTGGATTGGCGGAGGTGCCAAAGAAAACGTCATAACTGCTTACCGGTTCTCCACCAGTTGGAGCAGACCACGACAGATTCACAGGTGACAAATAACTAATACCGGTTGCAGCGTTTGCTGGCGAAGTCAGTGTAGGACAGTTTGGTGGTGCTGTAGGTGACAGCTGAACAGAGATGTTGTCCATCAATAGCATAAACATGTCATTGGAATTGTTCACAAAAGCAATCCTCACAGTGGTGCCCGCATAAGGAGCGAGAGATTGCTGCCTTGTAATCCAGTCAGAGTTTTCTTGACTAATGGTAAATAAAGTCACCGTGAAATCAGCGATCGTGTTTCCGCCGTTTGGTGCAAGCATTACTTTGTATCCGTCTCTGTAAGCGGGATCCTGAGCTTTGGAATCCCATTGCAGGAAGGCTGCTTGTGATGGCAGTGCAATTTGTGGAGTGATCAACCAGTCGTCTGACGTGCCTGCCGGATTGTACCAGGAGGTACTCATCGCTGCAAAATTACCAGCGGGTCCCCCAAAGTTTCCGTTGGCACCTTGTCTGTCGATTCTGTTCCAGCCATTACTTATGAAGGAAACATTTGCAGCGGGAGTAAGCCCGTCATTATCAATCACGGTCCATGCTCCAATTCCGGGACCTTGCCCGTCAAAATTTTCCTGAAAAATCTGTCCGTTTCCAAAAAACGGAATCGCCACTAATGAGGCAATGAGTAGAATTTTTTTCATAATGAATTATATTTTTTGATTATATGTGCTTCAAAATTATTAAAAGAAAATCGAAAATGCAAGGGAGGTGAGTGTTTTCTAAAAAATTCTCACATTTAGTTACTATTTTGCGGTAATTTTTTATTGCTTTCACGCAGGCGTGGAATAATTGATAAATTTCCGTTTAGAATAAATAATCCTTCATCCGGGAGGTGGCGAGTTCATTTTCATTCGCCCAGCTTAAGAAGTCATTCAGCTTGTCAGTTATTTTCGCGCCGGTGTTGAATTTTCGGTAAAACGGGATCGCGAACCCATATTTTGAAAAATCTGTAAACTGATGAGCATTTAGGTAAATCAGCACGTAATCATCATTCTTAATGGTTTCAAAAACCATATTTTCATAATAAGTCATCGGCATCACCTGAAAAACGAAGTCATTGTACGGGATTTGCGAATAAGGCGAAATGCTTTCCGGAACCACGCTGATCCCGTTTTTCTCCAAAATTTCGGTGCTTCGTTTTAATCTTTTAAAAGGAAATAAAATATTGGTATTTTCAATATTGGAAATATAATTGAATCCCAAAGTTTTCAGTTCGCCAATCGAATGGGTCTCTTTCTTTTGTCTCATCCCCCGAATGGCTTTTCCGGTGAAATCCTCCATTTTTTGTTTGACGGCCGCAATTTCTTTGAAACTGGAATTATCATTAAAAAGTGCTATTTCATGCCCTTTGCCAATGATTTTTTTCAAAAGTGGAAGGATCTTGTCCGCAATCGTGATTTCGACGAAAAAAGTGGATAACACATTGTGCAGTTCCAAAATTCTTAGGATAGATTCCGTATTTTTCTGCGTGATTTCCAGATTCGCCGCATCATCAATAGAAAAGTTTTTCTTAAACTCCTTTTTATTGTTAATAATGTTGAAAGTCAGCAGAATCATCAGCACAAAAGTTGAAAACCAAAAATACACAAAAAAATCTGCTGAAATGCAGATTTTGGTTGTTATTTTAGGAGCTTTATCCGGAGGTTGTTCAACATTTCTTTCGTCATTTCAGAAATACTGAAATCGTAAGAAAGTCCCCAATCCTTTTTTGCCACAGCATCGTCAATCGAAGCCGGCCACGAATCCGCAATCGCCTGTCTGAAATCCGGTTTATAATCGATGCTGAAATCCGGCATTACTTTCTTGATTTCATCGGCAAGTTCCTTCGGCGTGAAAGACAATCCGCCCAAATTATAAGAAGTATGAACCGTCAAGCTTTCTTTCGGGGCGGCCATCAGTTTCAAGGTGGCGTTGATCGCGTCGTCCATATAAAGCATCGGCATCGCCGTGTTTTCAGAAATGAAACTGGTATATTTTCCATTTTCCACGGCTTCATAGAAAATCTCTACCGCATAATCAGTGGTTCCGCCACCTGCAGGAGTTTTCCATGAAATCAATCCCGGATAACGGATGCTTCTCACATCCACCCCGAATTTGTCGTGGTAATATTCGCACCATTTTTCGCCCGCCATTTTTGAGATTCCATAAACGGTAGTTGGATTCAGAACCACGTCCTGACCTACATTTTCCTTTGGGATCCCTTTTCCGAAGACGGCGATAGAACTTGGCCAGAAAATTTTTTTCAGCAATCCCTCTTTTGCCATTTCGCAAAAATTCAGCAATGGTTCCACATTCAGTTTCCAGGCGAAAAGCGGCTGTTTTTCTGAAGTCCCGGATAAGAGCGATGCCAGATGATAAACAGTGGTAATCTCATAATCTTTGATGATCTGGCGAACGAGCTGCGTGTTGGTCACATCCATCCTTTCATAAAATCCGGCAGAAGTCAGGTTCTTGTCCCACCTGTCAAGTCCCGACGCCACTACGTTTTCTGCACCGTGAATTTCTACCAATCTGTTCGTGAGTTCGGTGCCGATTTGTCCCAATGCACCTGTGATAAGGATTTTTTCCGTGTAGGATTCCATTGTTGAATTTTAAGTGAAGCAAATTTAAACAAATTAAATGCTTTCCGAAACAAATCTGTAATTTTGGTAAAATTTTTCAAAATGAAGAAATTCGTTCTGCTGTTCGCTCTTTCCGCGAACTTTGTTTTCGCTCAATTTACCGATATTAAGGTCATCAAAGAAATCCATTCGAAAGACAGAGGTTTGGTGGTTTCGGCACATCCACTGGCAAGCGAAGCCGGTGCAAAAGTTTTGAAGATGGGTGGAAACGCATTTGATGCGGTAATTGCCACCCAATATGCATTGGCGGTGGTTTATCCGCAAGCAGGAAATATCGGCGGGGGAGGTTTTTTGGTCGGAGTTAAAAATAATGGCGAGAAATTCACGATTGATTTTCGTGAAACCGCACCGGAAAAGGCTTCGCGCGATATGTATCTGGATAAAAAAGGACATGCAAACACCGATTTATCCCAAAACGGAAGATTGGCGGTGGGAATTCCGGGATCCGTTGCAGGATTTTTTGCCACCTTGAAATATGCGAAACTTCCCATGGAAAAACTGATTCAGCCTGCAATTGATTTGGCGGAAATGGGATTTCCGGTGACGGATCGGGAAGCCAATTTGCTCAATGATCAAATGGAGTTTTTTGATCGGCATAATATAAACAAGACCGTATTTCAAAAAGAAAAATGGAAAGCCGGTGATATTTTAGTTCAAAAAGATCTGGCTGAAACCTTAAAACGCATCCAAAAAAATGGTGCGAAAGGTTTCTATGAAGGCAAAACGGCAGACCTGATCATTGCGGAAATGAAACGTGGCAATGGAATCCTCACTTTAAATGATTTAAAGAATTACAAAGTCGCCGAAAGAAAACCCATGGTTTTTGACTATAAAGGAAATGAAATCGTTTCCATGCCATTGCCTTCAAGTGGTGGGATTCTATTGGCGCAAATGCTGAAAATGGCTTCCTTCGAAAATTTGGATAAATTACAGCAAAATTCCGCGGAAGCCGTACAAATTATGGTGGAAGCGGAGCGGCGGGCATTTGCAGACCGGGCAGAGTTTATGGGGGATCCGGATTTTACTCAAGACCAAACATCTATGTTGATTTCCGACGAGTATCTGAAAAACCGCTGGAAATCCTTCCAAAAAAATGAGGCGACTCCAAGTTCTGAAGTGGGAAAAATTATTTCCCAGCCAAAGGAATCCAAAGAGACCACGCACATCTCGATCATAGACAAAGAAGGCAATGCGGTTGCGGTGACCACCACATTGAATGGACTTTATGGCAGCAAGGTGGTGGTTTCGGGAGCCGGTTTTTTCCTGAACAATGAAATGGATGATTTCTCCATAAAACCAGGCGTTCCCAATATGTTTGGCGCAGTGGGTGGTGAAGCCAATTCCATAAAACCGGGGAAAAGAATGCTCAGTTCCATGACTCCCACCATTGTTCTGAAAAGCGGAAAGCCATTCATCATTGTGGGAACACCCGGCGGAACCACGATTCCTACTTCCGTTTTTCAATCGATAGTGAATGTGGTTGACTTCAAGTTGAACCCAAATTTAGCGGTTAATCTTCCGAAGTTCCATCACCAGTGGCTTCCGGAATCGGTTTTGGTAGAAAGAGGTTTTCCTGAAACCGCCATTAAAGAGCTGGAAAAAAAAGGATATCAATTCGAAAGGGTCTCCCAAATCGGCAGAACCGAGATGATTGTTATGGATGAGGACGGAGGTGCAATCGCAGTAGCAGACGGTCGTGGTGATGATTCAGTGGCGGTGGAGTGACGGGAGTATTTGGGCAGTTAAAAATCCCGATAGTGATCATGGGAGAATTGGCGTCTTTTAGAAAATAAAATCCTTAGCAGGTATTAATTCCCAAACTTTTATTCCTTAAATTTGTGGTTTCACAAAAAATTCGTGCAGAGAAAATTATCAACCCATAATCCCGAGTTTTCGGGAATCATTTATCCATCATTTTGAGTACTTACCTCACTATTCTCGGTTTTAATTCGGCGATTCCCACAGTGAATTCGTCTCCTACCGCGCAATTTCTCGAAATGGAAGAAAGGCATTTTCTGATCGATTGCGGAGAAGGGACCCAAGTGCAGCTACGAAAGGCAAAAGCGAGATTCTCCAAGATCAACCATATTTTTATATCGCATCTTCATGGCGACCATTGTTTCGGTTTGCCCGGTTTGGTGGCGAGTTTCCGGCTTTTGGGCAGAGAAATGCCGCTGCATATTTACGGTCCGAAAGGAATCCGGGAAATGCTGGAGACTATTTTTAGAATTACAGAAACGCACCGAGGTTTTGAGATCGTTTACCACGAGCTGAAAAGCAAGTCTCCGGAGAAGATTTTTGAGGACAACAAGGTGGAGGTTTTCACCATTCCGCTGGATCACAGGATTTATTGCAATGGTTACCTTTTTCGGGAAAAACCTAAGGAAAGGCACCTGAACATGGCAGAGATTTCCAAATACCCGGAAATCGAAACCTGTGATTACCACAATTTAAAACTGGGAAAAGACTTTGTTTTGAGCGATGGTTATGTGCTGAAAAATGAGGTTTTGACCATGCCGCCCTCAAAATCGGTTTCCTATGCATTTTGCAGCGACACCCGATATTCTGAACAGATCATCAGCATGATTGAAAATGTGGATGTGCTTTATCACGAATCCACTTTTCTTCATGAGCTGAAAGAAATGGCGGATTATACCGGACATAGCACTGCTTTGGAAGCTGCGCGGATTGCCAGGAAAGCCAATGTGGGGAAGCTCATTTTGGGGCATTTTTCCAACCGGTATGGAGATTTGTCGGTTTTTACTGATGAAGCCAGGGAAGTTTTCCCAAATACTTTTTTGCCTAAAGCATTAGAATCTGTTAAAATCAGCGTTTAAGTTAGATTCCCATGAAGATGAAAAAATCCGAAACCCCATTGCCGGATCTGCTGAGTGATCTAAAAGGTTTTCTGGATGAAAAGGCAGATTTCTACAATAATCACGATTTCATCGAAAATGATCCCGTCCGGATTCCGCATCGGTTTTCCTTAAAACAAGATATTGAAATTGCAGGTTTTCTCACCGCGACCATCTCCTGGGGAAACCGAAAATCCATCATCCATGATGCCGAAAAAATGATGCGTTTCCTGGAGGATTCACCGTTTGATTTTATACGGAATGTATCTCTGAAAGAGCTGAAAATCCTAGAAAATAAAAGCATCCATCGGACTTTTAATGGAGAAGATTTCACTGAATTTATTTTAAACCTGAAACGGATTTATTCTGAAAATGAAAGTTTGGAACAGCTTTTTTTAGTGCATAGGAACGAAGAGAATTTCTATCATTCCCTGGAAAGGTTCAGAAGTGCGTTTTTGGGAAGTAAGCAACACAGAAGCCACAAGCACGTGAGTTCCACCTACAAGAATTCTTCTGCCAAACGATTGATGATGTTTTTGCGGTGGATGGTTAGGAAAGACAAAAAAGGGGTTGATTTCGGGATTTGGGAAAACATTGATCAAAGGTTGCTATCCGTTCCCCTGGATGTGCATACCGGGAATATTTCCAGGAAACTGGGATTGATCCAAAGAAAGCAAAATGATTGGAAAACCGTTTTGGAAATGGACTCGGTTCTCAGGGTTTACGATGCGGAAGATCCTTCCAAATACGACTTTGCGCTTTTTGGCTTGGGTGTTTCAGGTGATTTTTGACGGTTTCACTTTAAATGGTCAATTTTTGAGGATTTAATAGGGTTTGCTGATTATTTTTGTATTGTATTCCATTAATTATTGAAAATCGCTAAAATTTAACATATCTATTGTTATCTTTGGCGCACATTTCAAGGCCATGAAAAAAATTTTCTATTTATTTTTCGCTTTGTCTGTCATTCCTTATTTCAGCAATTTCAATGCACAGACTACGAACCGAAAGCCAGAACGGGAAAAGTCAACCGCAGCAAGTCACAGAGCCGGCGCGTTCATAGATGTGAATGTGGCAGCGAACCCCGAATCTGCCTATTCTATTTCTCAATTAATTAAGGATGTGTTGATTTCCGGTGGCGGAACCTGTGTAGCGGCAAACGTTTCCAATGTTACTGTTTCTCCCAATTTGGCAGCCAATAACGCTAACCGTTCATGGGGATATTTTAGTAAGGGAACTACGGCTTTCCCGTTTAGCAAAGGGATTGTGCTTGCTACAGGTTTTGCACGAAATGCCGGAAATTCCTATATCGCAAGTACATTAAGTGACAATATTGCAACGGGTGGCGATTTTGATCTTTCGCAAGCGATGGGTAGTGGTGCAAGCTATTTTGATGCCACTTCTGTTGAATTTGATTTTGTGCCTCAGTCCACCCAAATCTCTTTTAATTATTTGTTTGCCTCCGAAGAATATTCATGGAACAATTCCTTTCCTTGCTCTGGTTTTACCGATGGTTTTGCATTGCTTCTGAAGAAGGTGGGAGATGCTAATTATACCAATATGGCAGTTTTGCCGGGAGGAGCCGGACCGGTAAGTGTGACCAACATTATTCCTTCCAATTTTTCCTGTGGTCCTCTAAATGCGCAGTATTTTGGCGGACTTAACACTTCAAATATTGAGACCAATTACAATGGAAGAACTATCCCTCTGAAAGCTGTCGCCACGGTGATTCCGGGTCAAACCTATCATTTTAAAATGGTACTTGCGGATGCGATCGACAGACAATATGATTCGGCGGTTTTTTTGGAAGCGGGTTCTTTTAATATAGGTGTTCAGGTTCAGGATGGAGCTGGTGTCACATTACCGGGGCAGATCAACATGTGTGGAACTACTCCGCAAACTTTGGTGGCGCAGGTTTCCGCTCCTAGCGCTACTTTCTATTGGTATTTCAACGGAAATCTGATTCCGGGCGCGACCACCAATTCTTATGTCGCAACGCAGCCGGGGACCTATAAGGTGGAAGTTTTTTTGCCCGGAAATAATTGTCCGGGAACCGCTACCGTAGAAATTCTTGCGAAGCCTTATCCTGTGGTTCAGAATGCGTCACTAACTGCTTGTGGACCGCTGAACGCGGCAGTATTTAATCTAAAATCTGCTGAACCAAATATCAGTACATCTCCGGGGCTCACTTTTACCTATTATGTAAATCTGGCAGATGCGGAGGCAGGAAATGCGAATAATATTCCAAATCCCACCAATTACACTTCCGGAACCAAGAAAATTTATGTTCGGGTCTGGAACGGAGCGTGTCACCGGGTTGCTGAACTTCAATTAGATGCCGGGTTACAGCCTGCCAATCCAGCCATTAATGCACCATCTACCCAGATTTGCGGAAACAGTTCCATTACGCTTACATCAAGTATTGCCACGGGTAATGTTTGGTCCACTGGTGAAACCTCACAGAGCATCACCGTAACGGCAGCCGGAACCTATACTTTGAAGGTGGTGAATGGATTTTGTTCGTCAGCTGTTGCTTCTGTCAATATTACCAAAATAGCGGATCCAAATCTGCAAATTACAGGGAATACCTATTTTTGTAGTGGCTCGTCCACCACGCTTACTTCTAGCGTAGCCTCAGGAAATGTTTGGAGCACAGGTGAAACCACTCAAAGTATCATAGTGACAACTCCTGGAACCTACACGGTGACCGTGACACCAGCGTTGGGTTGCTCGTTTAATAAATCGGTCGTGGTTACGGAGTCTGCCCAAGTGACTGCCTCAATTCCGGCACCGGTTCCCATGTGTAACAATACGCCGCAAACACTGGTGGCGCAAACCAATATCGGAACGAATTTCGTGTGGTACCTGAATGGAAGTATTATTCCCGGCGCTACAACAAGTACCTATGTGGCAACCCAGCCAGGAATATATAAAGTCTTGGTAAGCGTCCCTGGAAACAATTGTACCGCAACTGCGCAAGTGACGATCATTGGAGGTGCTTTTCCGACAGTGACCAATGCTATCCAGAACAAATGTTCCAGCACAAGCACCTATACTTTTAATCTAAAGGATTCAGAATCCTCTTTGAGTACCACGGCAGGTGTAGCTTTCCAATATTATGAAATCCAGACTGATGCAGATGCTGGAAATGGAAACTTTATTCCGAATCCAACTGCCTACAACAGTGCTTCGAAGAAAATCTATGTAAGAGTAAGCAATGGAAGCTGTTACCGGGTCGCTGAACTGCAGCTGAATGTGCATGTGATTCCGAATACACCGGTGATCGCTGCATCCAACACTGAAATTTGTGGAAATACCTCTGTAACATTGACGTCAAGTAATCCAACTGGAAATGTTTGGTCCAACGGTGCAACCACACAGAGTATCACAGTGACTGCAGGCGGAACCTATTCTGTGAAAACTGTGGATTCGTTCTGTGAATCGGCTTCGGCATCAATTGTCATTACCAAAATTGCCGATCCAAATCTAAAAATTACAGGAAACCTTAATATGTGCAGCGGTTCTTCAACCACGCTAACCTCTAGTTTAACCACCGGAATAGTTTGGAGTACCGGCGAAACCACCCCATCCATTACCGTTTCAACACCTGGAACTTACACAGTAACGGCCACTTTGGGAACGGCATGTGTCTTTACAAAATCGGTCACAGTGGTTCAGGTTCCACAAGTTACGGTTTCCATCGCGCCGCCAACTATTATGTGCAGCAATACTCCGCAAACTCTTGTTGCACAAACCAATATCGGAACTGTTTACCAGTGGTATCTCAACAACATTTTGATTCCTGGCGCAAATTCTTCCACATATGTGGCAACACAATTGGGAACCTATAAGGTAGTGGCAAGTATTCCGGGGAATACATGTCCCGGAACTGCTCAAGTGAAGATCACTGGAGGAATGTATCCGATGGCGAACGATTCTTTACTAAATAAATGTTCGGCAACGAATACCGCGATATTTAAATTATCGGATGCACAAGCGGACATCAGCACTACTCCGGGAGTGACTTTCAGGTATTATGAAGCGCAATCCGATGCGGATGCTGGAAATACCAACTTCATCCCGAATCCGAACACCTATTTATCTGCGACAAAGAAAATTTTTGTCAGGGTAACAAGTGGACTTTGCTATAAGGTTTCAGAGCTGCAGCTGAATGTAAACCTGATTCCGGCCACTCCTGTGATTACAGCATCTAATCTGCAGATTTGCGGAGACAGCACCGTTACATTGACCTCGAATGTGGCCACAGGTAACCTTTGGTCAACCGGTGAAACCACGCAAAGCATCACCGTTTCCACCGGAGGAACTTATACCGTCAAAACAGTTGGAACTTTCTGCGATTCCGGTTTGGCTTCCATTAATATCGTAAAAATCGCAGATCCAAATATTCAGATTTCCGGTCAGTTGAGTTTCTGTAATGGGTTCTCTACCACGCTCACTTCAAGTTCGGCCACCGGAAATGTTTGGAACACGGGTGCTACCTCCAATTCAATCGTGGTTACTGCTCCCGGAAATTATACCGTGACCGTAACGCTACCGAGTGGATGCCAGTTTTCGAAAACCGTGACCGTGGTAAAGACGCCGCCAATCGTTGTTCAGATTGCCGCACCGCAAGTGATTACCTGCACCAACAGCCAAATTACTTTAGATGCAAGTTCATCTCAATATCAAGCAGGAGATACCTTCCTGTGGGTGGCTTCAAATGGCGGAGTAATTGTTTCCGGGGCAAATACTTTGAATCCTGTAGTCAGCGCAGCTGGAACCTATACTTTGACCATCAACGGAATAAACTGTGCAGGAAGCAAATCGATAGTAGTCACTGAAAATAAAGTGAAGCCGGTAGTCAATATTTCGGCGCCACGCATCAAAATATGCGAAGGTGAATCTGTGACGCTTACTGCAACAGGTGCTCAAACTTATTTGTGGGCCAATGGAAACCAAACCACCAATTCAATTACGGTGAATCCTACAACTACGACTACTTATACCGTAACCGGTACCGGAGCAAACGGTTGTGCTTCTGTCCCTACTAAAATTACCATTACGGTATTGCCCAAAATCACTTCCGATGTGGAAGGAGGACCAATTTGTGCGGGCGGCTCCATTCTGCTGGATGCGGGTTCCGGACCTGGCTATACCTACCTTTGGAGCAATGGAGCTACTACCCAAACCATCAATGCCACCAATGTCGGGAATTATAGTGTGACGGTTAACAATACCGTTTGTTCGGCCACATTTACTGCGCAGGTGGTTCCCGGAATTCCGCCCACATTGGTGAAAGTACTTTATGAAAATGATAATCTGACCATCATTGCCGAAAATGCGATGCAGTATCCATTGGAATATTCCATTGATGGAGGATTCACTTGGCAAAGTTCCAATGTATTCGTTGGCGTAAACAGCAATGTGAATTATCAGGTTGCGGTTCGGGTAAAAAATACGACCTGTCGGAATGAGGCAGAATATTTCACCTTTAAACTGAGCAACGTGATCACGCCAAATGATGATGGCATCAATGACCGGATCGATTTTGGCGGAATCAGCGTTTATCAAGAATTCCAAGCCGTTATCTATGACCGTTATGGAGTAGAAGTTTTCCGGGCAGATACCAACAGAACTTATTGGGACGGAAAACAGATGGGAAAAACGCTTCCGTCTGCAAGTTATTGGTATGTGGTAAGTTGGGATGATCCGATCACCAAAGAGAAACATACCAAGACGGGATGGATCTTGCTTAAAACCCATTAAAACAAAAAAGCATCCAACATTTGGATGCTTTTTTTACTTAGGACTTGTCTGCCACAGATTGGTAAACGCGATGAAATCTTCCACCGAGAGTTCTTCCGCTCGTTTATCCATGAAGGGATGGGTTTTCAGATTTTCAGGAATTACCAGTACTTTCAAGGCGTTCGAAAGCTTTTTTCGCCTTTGGTTGAAGCCGGCTTTCACGATTTTTTTAAAGAGCACTTCATTTCCGGCCAGTCCCGCTTTCGGATTTCTGGTGAGTTTGATCACTCCCGATTTCACTTTTGGTGGCGGATTGAAAACATTTTCATGAACCGTGAAAAGGTATTTCACATCATATAACGCCTGAACCAAAACCGACAAAATGCCATAATCTTTGGTCCGTGGAACTGCAGCGGTTCTTTCTGCGACCTCTTTTTGGAACATTCCCACCATTTCTGGAATTTGTTCATAGTGGTCAATAATTTTAAACAAAATCTGCGAGGAAATGTTATAAGGGAAATTACCGATCACAGCAACTTGACCTTCGAACACATCTTCGATATTCACCTTCAAAAAATCACCAATGAAGTTTTTATCCTGAAGCTTTGGATAATGTTTTTTCAAATAATCAATGGATTCCGAATCGATTTCTGCAACGAAGGTTTCTGCATCTTTTTCCAAGAGGTATTTCGTGAGAACGCCCATTCCGGGACCCACTTCCAGCACTTTGCCGTACTCTTCAAAACCAAGTCCTTCTACAATTTTTCTGGCAATATTTTCATCGGTCAAAAAATGCTGACCGAGATGTTTTTTGGCTTTGACCATAAGCTTTTTTTGTGGAGTGTTTCGTGTGCTCGGATGGTGGTTTTTCCTTTCAGTTTGATGGAAATTATTCTGATAATCGCTTACGCCATTTCGGACCCGGAATCCGGCAACGCACCCCTCCTTTAAGTTTTTTTTAACACCGAAATTCTTTATTTCACGGCAAATTACGGAAGTTTTTTTCTATTTTAGCAGAAATTTTTTATTTAATGGCCAGATCAGTAGAGGATTTTAACAAAAGAAGGCTTCGTTCCAGCAACATCACCGTAGTCGTCAGTATCGCGTTGGTTTTATTTTTATTGGGTTTAATGGGATTAATCCTGATCAATGCCCAGAAATATTCCGATTATATCAAGGAGCAACTCGTGGTGAACGCCTATTTTGATGAAAACTATGATGCAAAGGATTCCGCGAAGATTGCCAAAATGGAATACGAAACCTTTCAAAAGATTCAAAAGCTTACGCCTGTCAAAAGAGCGACCTACATCACCAGAGAAATGGCCGCAGCAGAAGCCAAGAAAAGCATGGGGATAGAATCCAGCGCCCTTTTCGAGGAAAACATCTTCCCGTCTTCTGTGGAAGTGGCCCTGAAACCGGAATTCGTAGATCCCGCAAAAATTGACGAAGCCATCAAACAGATCAAAGCCACCCCCGGAATTGTGGATGTGAAGAACAACTCTACTTTGATGGTGGAAGTTTACAATAATCTGAACAACATCCTGAAGTGGATTTTAGGGTTCTCCATCTTGTTTTTGGTGTTGGCGGTAGTCTTAATCAACAACTCGATTCGGTTGAAAATATTTGCTAAAAGATTCATTATCAAAACCATGCAATTGGTAGGAGCTAAGCGCAGATTTATTTTGAAGCCATTTGTGAAAGAAGCGGCAATTCTTGGCGTCATCGGTGCGGTGCTTGGTTTGTCCGTTCTTTTCGGGGCGTGGTACTATTTCATCACTCAGATCGGGACTCCTTTCGCACAGGACAATAATCAACTTATTATCCTGGTCATTGGAATTTTATTACTCGGAGTCTTGATCACGGTCTTCAGCACGATTTTCGCGACATGGCGATTTTTACGTTCCAATGTGGACGACCTTTATTATTCTTAAAATAAATGAGCAAAAAAAATAATAGTTTCAATGCCGACAGTGTCGGTAATAAACAGGCGGAAACTCCGGAAAACAGATTCTATTTCGGCAAAGAGAATTACAAATTCATGTTGATCGGATTGGCGCTGATCGTGGTAGGTTTTCTACTGATGATGGGAGCCGACGCCAACACCGTAGATGGAAAATACGACCCCAATTCCTGGAATGAGGAGATTTTTTCCATCCGCAGAATCCGCATTGCACCTTTGTTGGTCGTAGCAGGTTTCGTGGTGCAGGTTTATGCCATCCTCAGAAGGAACAAATAAGTTCCTACTTGATTCATTCTTAATTTTTAATTTTTCATAAGTAATCGATGGATTTAATCAGAGCAATCATCATTGCAATTATAGAAGGTTTAACCGAATTTTTACCGATTTCTTCCACCGCTCACATGATTTTCACGAGCTCCATTTTTGGGATTCAGGAAGATGAATTCGTGAAAATGTTCCAGGTCTCGATTCAGTTTGGGGCTATCTTGGCGGTTGTTTATCTGTATTGGAAGAAATTTTTCAATTTCAAAAACCTTAACTTTTATTTGAAACTGGCAGTTGCCGTAATTCCCGCTTTGGTTTTGGGGAAACTGTTTGACGACAAGATCGAGGCCGTGTTGGGAGATCCGATTCCCATTGCGATTGTGTTGATTTTGGGCGGCGTGGTTTTACTCTTTATCGACAAGTTATTTAAAGTCCATACGATTGACGACGAAAAAGATGTTTCGTACAAAAGTGCGATCATCATTGGTTTTTGGCAGTGTTTGGCGATGATGCCGGGAACCAGCAGAAGTGCCGCTTCCATTATCGGTGGAATGCAGCAGCATCTGACCAGAAAAGCCGCGGCGGAATTTTCCTTCTTTTTGGCGGTTCCCACCATGTTGGCGGTAACCGTTTATTCCATTTTCCTTAAAGAATGGAATCACGACGGAACCATGCAGAAAGGCTATGACCTGCTTTTGCAGGGAGAACATCTGAAACTTTTTCTCATCGGAAACGTGGTCGCGTTCGTGGTTGCGGTGATAGCGATCAAATTCTTCATCGGAGTTTTGACGAAATACGGATTCAAACCTTGGGGATGGTACAGAATTGTGGTGGGAATTGCTTTATTGGTTTATTTCACAATGTTTAAATGATTTTTTTGGGCAGCTTTTCCGCCCTCCGTTCCCGCTTTTTTTGCTCCGCAAGCTCCACAAAAAAGAGCTCCACTCAGGTCGGGCTGCAAATTTTAGGCTTCCCACAAAGTAATTGACTAAATGACTGATAAAAATCTTTTAGAAGGCCAAATTATCCTCCTGGACAAACCTTTGGATTGGACCAGTTTTCAGGCGGTGAACAAGTTGAAGTATAAACTGAAACGAGAATTTGATCTTCCCAAGAAATTCAAAATAGGACACGCCGGAACTTTGGACCCGAAAGCAACCGGTTTGCTGATCGTCTGTACCGGAAAATTCACCAAAAAAATACCGGAGATCCAGGACGCGCCAAAAGAATATTTCACCGAAATCAAAATCGGCGTCCAAACCGAATCCTACGATACTGAAAAGCCGGAAATCCTTCATCAGGACTATTCCGCTGTTTCCGATGATTTTATCAACCAGACTTTAAACCAATTCCTTGGAGAGATTGAGCAGAAGCCACCGGTTTTCTCCGCCATAAAAATTGATGGGAAACGAGCCTACGATTTGGCAAGAAAAGGAGAGGAAGTCGAGATGAAATCCCGGAAAACCACGATTCATTATATCAAAGATATTGAAATTGAACTGCCTTTTGTCCGTTTCACCGTGGGTTGCTCGAAGGGAACCTATATCCGGAGTTTGGCGCACGACATCGGTCAGCAACTGGGAGTGGGAGCGTATCTCACGAATTTGCGCCGTACAAAAATCGGGGAATATTCTGTTGAAGATGCGTCCTCAGCATTTTTGGAAAATGATTTTAGATTTTCATCGGAATCTTAAAATTACTCCGTCTTGGAATTCGCTCAGGAACCGTATTACTATTACTCATTATTTACTACTCATGAACATCCGCATCAACAAATACCTCTCCGAAGTCGGTTTCTGTTCGCGCAGAGAAGCTGACAAATTGCTGGAGCAGGGGAGAATCACCATCAACGGAAGGATTCCCGAACTCGGAACCAAAGTTTCGGATGAAGACGAAATTTTGGTGGATGGCGTTTCGATTAGAAAACCGGAAGATAAACATGTTTACATCGTCCTGAACAAGCCGGTAGGAATAGTTTGCACCACAGACACGAAACGGGAGAAAAACAATATCGTTGATTTTATCAATCATCACAAAAGGATTTTTCCGATTGGCCGATTGGACAAACCCAGCGAAGGATTGATCCTGCTCACTTCTGATGGCGACATTGTGAACAAAATTCTTCGTGCCAGAAACAATCACGAAAAAGAATATATCGTGCGGGTCGATAAGCCAATTACCCCAAAATTTTTAGACAAAATGAGAAATGGCGTCCCGATTTTGGGAACCGTCACCAAAAAATGCGAGGTGGAACAAATTGATGCCTTGTCTTTCCGGATTATTTTGACGCAAGGTTTGAACCGTCAAATCCGCAGAATGTGCGAGTTTCTCGGGTACGAAGTGAAAAAACTGAAACGCATCCGGATCATGAACATCAAACTCGATCTGCCCACCGGAAAATGGCGGGACTTAACCCGTGCCGAAATGCAGGAGCTGAATTTGCTGCTGGAAGATTCCGAAAAGACCGTGGATTAGGAAGAATAAGAAAAGTTAACACCGGAGTTGCATAAACTATTTCTAAATTTGGTGCTTTAATCAACAGCATGAAAATAGGTTTCAAACTTTTACTGATTTTTCTGTCCATTCAGGTGTTTTCACAGGCGGATACCGCTCAAGTGACCGTTCCAAACCGGCATAATTCTGCGGAAGCACTTTCAAAACCTTATGTCATCCTGATTTCCGCCGATGGATTTCGGTATGATTACGCGAAAAAATATCAGGCTCAAAATCTTCTAAAACTTGCAGCACACGGCGTTTCCGCCAAAGCAATGATTCCAAGTTTTCCGTCGCTTACTTTTCCGAATCACTGGACTTTGATTACCGGGCTTTATCCTTCGCATCATGGTTTGGTAGATAATTATTTCTATGATTACCAACGCCGGAAATTTTACACCATGAGCAACAAAGAAATTGTAGAAGATGGAAGTTGGTATGGGGGAACTCCGCTTTGGAGTCTGGCTGAAAAGCATGGAATTCTTTCTGCATCGATGATGTGGGTAGGTTCTGCGAGTGATGCAGGTGGAATTCGTTCGAGTTATTATTACCATTATCACGAACAATTCTCACCAATGGAAAAAGTGGAAAAAGTGGTGAACTGGCTGAAATTGCCTGAGAATGTTCGTCCGCACTTTATCTCCATGTATTTTCCGGAGGTGGATGCGAGTGGACACTCTTTTGGGACAGAGGATGATCGCACTGAAAAAGCGGTTCAGCTGATTGATGAAGCCGTGGGAGCTTTGGTGGAGCGCGTAAAAACTTTAGGACTAAAAAATGTCAACTTTATCTTTGTCTCCGATCATGGAATGACGAATGTGGATCGGGAAAAACCTTTGGAAATTCCGGAGATGCTTTTGGACAAAAAAAGATTCGATATTTTCAATTCGCAGACCTTACTAAGAGTGGTGGTTAAAAACCCATCAGAAGTAAAGGGGGTTTACGAAAAATTAAAGCAAGATAAAACTGCAGATTATAATGTTTTGCTCAGCAAAAGATTTTCCCGAAAACTGAAATATGCGCAAAGAGACGACCGCTACAGCCGAATCGGGCAAATCTTGCTGGTTCCGCTTGCGCCGAAGATATTTTTAGAAAAAGGCAAAAAAACATCGGAAGGAAAACACGGTTACAATCCATACCTTACTCCTGAGATGAAGGCGACCTTTATTGCTTTTGGTGATGAAATTAAACAGGGCAAAGAAATTGGTGAATTCAGGAACGTCAATATTTATCCCATTGTGACCCAGCTTCTTAATTTAAAAACTGAGCAGCCGATTGATGGGAAACCCTCTACTGCAAAGCTTGTGTTGAAAAAATAGGGATCAAAAATTTCACAACATTGGCTCCTATTTTCTAAAAGAATTTTGTGAGAATATCTCTATCTTTGGAGAATTAAAAATTAAACAAAACTGAAAGTAATCATGAAAAGTCATTTACTATTATCGACTATGGTTTGTTTTTCCCTACTGGGATTTTCTCAAACCAAGCAAACAGAACAAAAAAATCTGACAGTAAAGCAGCAGCGAAAGCAATTGCAGCATCAGCTTGCCAAGTATGAAAAAAGCTTGAAAAAGCTTCATGCCCAAAAAGACGGAATCCCGCCGAATGCCTATAACGAGCAGGATTTTAAAAACACCATGAATCCTGTCACTGGTGAACCGGAATTTTATAAACTCGTCGCTATCAAAGGTGATTTAGATGCCGGGAAATACCAGCCGACCAAACCGCTTTCGCTTCTCGCAAATGTGGATGGAAA
Source organism: Chryseobacterium koreense CCUG 49689 (assembly GCF_001045435.1). GTDB lineage: Bacteria > Bacteroidota > Bacteroidia > Flavobacteriales > Weeksellaceae > Kaistella > Kaistella koreensis. Next base: position 37,817 of record NZ_LFNG01000015.1, read on the forward strand.
CCAGAAAGGAGTGATCGGCGAGCCGTGGACAGAACGTGGTCCATACAATGTGGGAGGAAGGACCCGCGCCATTATGTTCGATCCTAATGACCCTACCGGAAAAAGAGTTTTTGCAGGTGGAGTTTCAGGCGGTTTGTGGGTTAACAATGATGTTTCCAATAACGCTTCGGAGTGGACTCCACTCAGCGGAATGTGGTCTAACACTTCTGTGACCTGCATGGCTTATGATCCGAATGATACCAACACTTTCTACGTAGGAACCGGCGAAGCGGAAACCGGTGATGCGGCAGGTTCCGGAATTTGGAAGTCCACTGATGGGGGAGTAACCTGGACCAATATTTTTGTTTTCTCGGGATCGCCATATACCTCGACTATCAAAAACGGTAATTTCTATATTACCGATATCAAGGTGAGAAACAATAATGGTGTTTCAGAAATTTATGCGGGTGTAAGTGGAGCCAATATCCGTATTTATTTTAATGATGGATGGTTGGGTCTTTACCAAGCCGGCCTGTATAAATCTACCGATGGTGGTGCCACTTTTACCAAATCAACTTCCATGGTGGTTCCAGAAAGCTCCACTATCGGATTGTCTATCCAGCAAATTGAAATCGCGGCTGATAATGCAGTTTGGGTTTCTACCAGAACTTCACGCTTCGGATCTTCAGCTAGTTCGGGAGGGAAAATCTACCGTTCCACAGATGGTGAAAACTTTAGTAAAATTTATGATGCCAACGATGCGAATTCCAGGGTGAAATTTGGATTGTCAAAGACCAACCCGCTAAAAGCCTATGCTTTATTAAGCACATCTGTAGTTACTGAACCAGTGAGAATTATTAAGACCACTGATGGCGGAACTTCTTGGTCTGCGACCAATGATGCCACACCGGTAATCACTTTGCCAAAAGACGCAGACACAGGGATTCCCAATAACGATTTCACCAGAGGACAGGCGTTTTATGATTTGGTCATCGTGCCAGATCCGGAAAATGATGAAATCGTCTATACAGGAGGAATTGACCTTTTTAAATCTACCAATGGTGCAGGAACCTGGACGCAGATCAGCAAGTGGTCCAATAACAATAACCTTGCGGGACTATCTGTCTCAATGGTTCATGCAGATCAGCACGCTATTGTTTTCAATCCGAAAAACCCCGGCCAAATCCTTTTTGGAAATGATGGTGGAATATTCTTTGCCGCCAATAAAAACAGCTTGAATACTACCTCTTCCATCCCAATGAGGAATACGAGATATAATGTGACCCAATATTACGGGGCCACTTTGAACCCGGCAAAGACGCCATCCAATGAGGAATTTTTGGCTGGTGCGCAAGATAATGGGACTTCCCTTTTCGCCGGTGCTCCACTGACCAATAATTTCTATAGTGAATCTTCCTATTATGGCGGAGATGGCTGTAACACAGAGTATGGACCAACCGGGAACTACAAAATTTACAGTTATGTGTACAATTACCACTATATCACCGCTCCAAATGGTAGCAATTATTCCCTGATCAACACAGGTCAAGGAACCACAGGATTATTTGTCAATGTATTGGCGGTGGACCGAAACAGGAACGTGTTTTTTTCAACTAGAGGTGGCTACAGCTTGAACCGAGTGTTGGGATTGAACACCAACAATGCTTATACCCGTTCCACAATCAGTGCAGGAAGTGCCGGATCAGACGGGATTTCCAAACTCACCGTTTCGCCTTTTACCACAGCTTCTACCACACTTTTTGCCGGAACCAATCTTGGGAAATTGATTAAAATTACCAACGCAGACACCACGCCGGTTAACAACACTATCACGACCCCTTTCGCGGGAACAGTTTCAGACATCAAATTCGGAGCGAATGAGGATGAAATTCTGGTGACGGTCTCTAATTATGGAGCCACCATGGTCAATGTGTGGTACACCAATGATGGTGGTGCAAGCTGGAAAAACAAAGAAGGAAATCTTCCGGACATGCCGGTAAGAGCGATTTTCATGAATCCTGACCAACCGAAAGAAGTAATTATCGGGACTGAAATGGGAATCTGGGGAACTTCAGATTTTGATTCCACCAACCCAACTTGGGCGCAATTCTCAGGTGCCATCGGAAATACCAGAATTACCCAACTGGACTACAGACCTGCAACCAGAACTCTCTTGGCGGCAACCTACGGAAGGGGAGCGTGGACCTCTACCAACACGCAGTCAAACATGGCAACAAGCGATCAAGCCACTTCAAAACAGGATTTCAAGGTTTATCCTAATCCATCAAGAGGTTCGGTTTTCGTGAAATTTGAATCGGCAAAAATCAAAAAAGTAGATGTGAGCCTATATGACGCTTCAGGAAAAATAGTTTTTAGCAAGAAAAATGTAGCGTCTGATGAGGAAATGATTACCAATCTGCAAAAAGGATTCTATATCCTGAAAGCAAATAATGGTGCCGAAATGGTTTATACCACTCCCATAATCATCAGATAATGTCCCTGAAGATTTTATTGATACCGATGTTGGTGATTCTTTGCTGCAGTCCAGCGGCGAAAGAATCATCCGCACTCGGGACAGAAACAGCATCAGCTTTAAGGATTCTCAGCGCTACCGAAACCGATTGGTTTGGAGGAGTACGGGGAGTTCGTGGAAAAATTTTCACGATTTGCCTGGAATCCAAGTTGAAGCAGAAACCCACTTTTTCCGATCTGGAAATTATGGACCAAAAGATACCGGTTTCCGTTTCAGTCAAAAATAAAATCTACACCATTACTGCAAGGACCAGCATTTCGAACCCGGTTCCTGATTTTGGAATACCGGAAGAAAATGGGAATCCCACCATTGGAAGCGGGATTTTGCATTATAGTTTAAGCGGTAGCAAAACATTGAAAAAACTGCCTGTTCCGAAATTTATCCATGTGGAAAACGTGGTGAAAAATTCAGAGGAACCGGTTCAATAATTTAGACTAAAGTGGGTAGATTTTATCCACTTTTTATATTTTAATGAGATTTAAAAATCTTTATCTTCTTCTAATTGCGGCATTAATTACAGTTTTTGTATTTAATCTGCAGATCCTTACTGCTTTTAGAAATCATGTTAAATATAAAGTCAAGGTTGATATCATCAACAAAAATTTTAAGCGGAAGACGGTTTTGGTGTTTGCGGAAAACCAGCTGAAAAACGCCCATTGGATTGATCAGCACGAATTTATTCTGGATGATGCAATGTTTGATGTGATCATGAAGGAAGAGATCGATGGTAAGACCATTTATCACTGCTACAAAGATGGCAAAGAAAATAAGATCCGGAAAGTCCAAAAATTCATCGCTGAACACTTGCGTTTCAAACATCATCAAATTCCCGAAATAGGTGCTCCAAAAATAGTTTTTCACGCGCCTCCCAATCATTTCTTTGAAAAGCCGGAAGCGGATGGTGTTGAATTGGCGGGCATCATTTTTCTGTCCACTGTATTTCCTTCGAAGAAGTTCAGTTTTACCTCTAATTATTGCCAAAAGCTAAAAATCCCCCCTGAAAATTACTGTTAGATTTTCAATATTTTTTTTAACAGTAAAATTTTCATTAATGAATAAAACATTATCAATTGTTGCCATTTTTGCAGCAACATTCCTCTGTGCTCAGCAGGAACAAATGATCGATACCGTGCAGATCAGCGGTAGAACCAAAGTGAAAAAAGAGCGGGCGGAATTCAAGAGACACGGGCAAAGTACCGAGACCCTTAGCGAATATGAACTGAGCCGCAACAACTCCGCCTTTGTGGAACAGACCTTGAATACCATGGCGGGAGTCCAGGTCGATAAAAGAACCAATTTGGGTGGACAGCGAGTCGTGGTTCGTGGTTACGGAAACGACCAGAAATTCAACAACTGGGGAACGAAGTTTTACCTGAATTCCGTTCCGCTTACCAATGCAGACGGAGTGACGCTTTTGGAGGATATCGATTTTTCGCTCATCAATAATATAGAAGTCGTCAAAGGTCCTGCTGCCACGATGTATGGAGGCGGAGTTGGCGGTGCCGTGAGATTTTATATGCGTCCCGAGATCACGAAAGGCGTGTCGCTCTCCGAAAAAATTGCGGCCGGCTCATTCGGACTTCTGCAATCCAATACCCGTGTTGATGCGGTGGGAGATCACTATTCCGTGATGTTGAATTACGGTCATTTGGAAAGTGACGGATATCGACCGCGAGGAAGCAGTCTTAAAAACAATTATGCCTTCCTGGGAACTTTCAAGCTCAATCCGAAACAGTCCTTGACGGTTTATGCCAGTCATAATTTCTCTAATGAAGGTGTTTCCGGACAGATATCTTATGCGGACTATTATGCCGGAATCGATAACGGGAATTATGCCTATGCCAAGAAAAACGCGGGAAATAAATTCATTTCTGATCGGGTCACGGTTTCCCATCACTGGAATATTTTGCCGAATTTCAGCAATATGACTTCGGTTTATTATTCTAATCTTGATGCCAACAGAATTGCGGCGGGAGCTTATGAACAAAGCATGAACCCGAATTATGGATTCCGTTCCACTTTTAGCCTTAAAAATAAAATCGGCGAAGATTTTCAGAATTCGGTAGAAGCCGGAGTGGAGTATACCGATTCCCGCTCTTTGGTGACCAATTACCGGTTTACGGGAACCAATGATGCGGTACCCAATCAGGTGCAGGATCTGGCAAAAGGCGGAAGCTATTTTAAGAATATCAATCGGGCATATACGGTTTTCGCCATTGAGAGGTTGACTTATGTTCCATACGATATGAGTCTATTGGTCGGAGTAAGCGGAAATTCCCTTCAGTATGAAAGACTTGATTTGTTGGCTATGCCGGGACTGGTTCCCAATTACAACAAGGATTTGTCTTTCCAGAAGAATTTTTCCACGGTTTTCACGCCGCATTTCGCCTTACAGAAAACCTGGCACAACCAGATTTTCAACCTAAGTTACAGCGAAGGTTACAATGCGCCAAGTGCCGCAACCGCTTTTATTGCGGGAACGGGCAAAGCCAATGATGACCTGAAACCGGAAAGGGCTCAAATGTGGGATTTCAGCATCCACGGATTGTTGGAGCATACGCATTTGGATTATCAGGTTTCTGTGTTCAGGATTGACGTGAAGGACAAGCTTACGCAGCTTTCTGGTGGAAATTACAACTATTGGGCAAATACCGGAAGTCAGAAAAATCAGGGATTGGAGCTGAGTCTGGGATATGTTTACCATCCCAAAAACAGTTTTTTAAGCAGCATTCGTCCTGTTGTAGATTTGTCTTATTACGATTTCAAGTATAAAGATTTTAAGACGATGACCGGTGGAGTTTTGCAGGATTATTCGCACATGTCGGTGGTGGGTGTTCCCCGAACTAAGTTTACGGTAGGATTGGACTTTGACACTCATTTTGGAATCTATCTGCTTAATACCTTCAGTTATTTGGACAAAGTGTACACTGATTTCAATAATTTTAATCCGCAGAATCCCAATCCTTATGTGGACGGTTTCACGCAGTACAATGCGAAACTTGGATATAAGCACAGTTTCGGGAAGTTTGACCTGGATGCGTATATCGCGGGAAATAATCTGACCAGCCAGATTAATTACACTTTTCTTTTCCTCGGAAATAATGTGAAGGACAGCGATCCCGGTTCGCAATATTATGGAGTTGCCACTACCGATGTCAATCCAGGACCGTCAAAGGCGTATTTCTTTGGTGGACTGAATTTGAAATATCGTTTTTAGGCCGCTTTATCAATAAATATTGCCACGAAATCACGAATTTTCATCGTGGGCTCGTGGCAATTTTTTTATCTGGAAAAGTGGATTTACCCTTTCAAGCTCTGCATGTCGATCACGAAACGGTACCGCACATCGCTCCTCAACATTCTTTCGTAAGCATTGTTGATGTCCTGCATATTGATCATTTCAATTTCGGGAAGGATATTTTTTTCGCCGCAGAAATCCAGCATTTCCTGGGTTTCCTTGATTCCTCCGATTACAGATCCTGCAACAGAACGTCGCCCCAAAATCATTGGAACGGTTTTCAGCATATCTTCCATCTCACCGAGATAGCCCACCAAAACCAAAGTTCCGGAAACTCCCAATGTCAAAATATAGGGATTGATATCGTGGTCGTAAGGAACGGTGTCGATGATCAAATCAAACTTTCCTTTAGCGTTTTTCATTTGGTTTTCATCAGTGGAAATGATCATTTCATCTGCACCCATCGCTTTTGCTTCCTGCTCTTTGGAAGGTGTTCTGGAGAACAGGGAAACATGCGCTCCCATTCCTTTTGCAATCTTGATCGCCATGTGACCAAGTCCGCCCAAACCGACCACGGCCACTTTTGAATCCGGACCCACGTTCCAGTGTCTCAAAGGGGAATAGGTGGTGATTCCCGCACAAAGAAGCGGTGCAACCGCCTTTAAATCTAGGTTTTCTGGAATTCTTAAAACAAAATCCTGATCCACAACTACTTTTTCGGAGTAGCCGCCATAAGTTTGCTGTTCCAAATATTTGTCTTTGCTATTGTAAGTTCCGGTATTTCCGTTGAGGCAATACTGTTCCAAATCCTTTTGGCAGCTGTCGCAGGTTCTGCAGGAATCCACCAGACAGCCCACTCCGGCCAAATCTCCCACTTTGAATTTGGTGACTTCCGAACCTACTTTAGTAATCCTTCCCACGATTTCGTGGCCGGGAACTGCGGGATATTTTGTTCCGCTCCAATCGTTTCTCGCGGTATGTAAATCGCTGTGGCAAACCCCGCAATAGAGGATGTCGATTTCCACGTCTCTTGGCTGAACTTCACGCCTTGCGATGTTCATTTCTTTCAAATCGGCGTCTTTTGCCTCGGTTCCGAAAGCTTTAACTTGATAAGTGTTCATTTTATTTAAATATTTTTAATCGTTTTTCCATTGGTTTCTCCATTTTGCTTCATGCAAATTTACATATAGTTCAAGGGCAAAACATTCAAAATTGAGAAGATTAACGTTTATTTAAGATGGGAAAATGGCCCATAAATCCACAGTCTTCATGAACAGCATATTGAGCTAATTTTGAAATCAAAGTCGAAATATTGATCGGATCATTTTAGCTCCCCAGATTCAGTTTTTCTTCCTGAAGATCGAGGAGACGAAGGTGTTTCCGTATAATCTCCTCATCCAAAAGCAGTTCCGAACGGTTTTTTGCGATGATCCATTTCCGCTGTTCCTCGAGAATTGCGGTGTTGATGTCGCGGTATTCGTCATAGTTAAAGATGATTTCCGACGAATTCACTCTGTTTTCCCAGATTTGAAGTTGTTCGCTGAGTGCCGGGAACTGTTCGAGTTTATGCCGATAGTCCTTCTTCACTTTAGCAATGGCGATTTTTGCCAGTTCATGCCTTATTTCATTGTCTATTTCTCTTTCTGGCTTTATGAAATCCCGGTCTTCCAGTTTAATTTTAGAAATCAGCCACGGTAAAGTCAAACCCTGGACAACCAACGTTAAAAGGATCACCACGAAGGTGATAAATAGGATCAGGTTTCTTTGTGGAAAAGGCGAGCCATCACTCAGGGTGAGTGGAATTGAAAGTGCTGCAGCCAATGAAACCACTCCCCGCATTCCACTCCATCCAAAAATCATCGGCATTTTCAGATTTGGCGGCAAATCGCGATCTGCAACCGTTATGAAATTCCGCATCACCAAAGTTACGACCAGCGCGCCATAAGCCGCTAAAATTCTAACCAAAATCAAGACCGCGGTAATCAGCAAGCCATACTTGAAAGCGGTCCAAACACTGGTGGTTCCCAATCCCTGCACAATTTCGGGCAAGTCTAAACCGATCAGCATGAACACGATTCCATTGAGTATGAAAACAATGCTTTCCCAAACCGTTACTGCACGAAGTCTGGAGGAGCTGCTCAGGAACTGGTGCGCACGGTATGACAAAAAAAGTCCGCCCGAAACCACCGAGAGTACTCCCGAAGCATGTAATTCCTCGGCGGTAATGTACATCACAAAAGGTGCAACAAAGGTTAAAATAATGTCGATATTGGCACTCGTGGGAAAAAGCCGGTGAACTTTGTAGAAAACCAATCCCACCAAAACCCCGATTAAAACGCCTCCCAGACACATCCAGAGAAAACTTGCTGCAGCTTCTGCCCAAATGAATTGTCCGGTTGCAACCGCGACCAAGGCAAACCGGAAAATAATCAGTGATGATGCGTCATTCAATAAACTTTCACCTGCCAAAATAGATTGGAATCTTTTCGGGATTTTCATGAATTTCAGAATTGCACCTGCGCTCACCGCGTCCGGTGGGGAAACGATTCCGCCCAGTAAAAATCCAAGTGCCAAAGAAATCCCGGGAATAAAGTAATTGGCCACGAAAGCCACGGCAATTGCGGTAAGCAAAACCACAATGAACGCGAAACTCAACACGATTCTGCGCCATCGCCAAAGTTCTTTCCATGAAGTGGTCCATGCAGCTTCGTAAAGTAGTGGTGGCAGAAAGATCAGAAAAATAAGTTCCGGTTCGATATGGATCATCGGGATTCCGGGGATGAGACTGATTCCCAATCCCGCCAAAACCAGCAAAATGGGATATGCAATCTTTACTCTGTCGGCAAGCATGATGAGAAAAGTGATCAAAACCACTACCACTAAATAGAATGAAAGATGATCAAGCATTTGCATTTTGGGTTGAAATTGGGGATGCGTTTTGAAAAATAATTACTGAAGAACCTTTTCATACGCCAATCTTTCGGCACCGCGGAAATAGACTTTCCCACAATAAGCATATCCCAGTTTCTGCAGAATATGAAGCATGGCTCCGTTGTCAAAATTGGTATCGACTTTAATGCTGAAAACATTGTTTGCTCTGGAGAACTCTTCTATCTTGCTGAAAATCTTCATGGCATAACCTTTTCCGGCAACCGCGTCGGCAACCGCCACCCGGTGAACTACGTGGAAATCTCCGTCAGTCAGCCATTTTCCTACGATTTTGTCATAAGCTGGTTCGTCATTCAAAAGAATTGCGGAATAGGCCACCACGTCTTCATTTTCCGTCAAAACATAACCAATTCCCCATTCAATATCGGTTTTCACGGTTTGCTGGTTTGGGTAGCCATCTTGCCATTGTCTGGAACCGTCGTTTTTCCTCCTCTTAATCGCCTGTTGCAGTATCTCCCAAATCTTTTCGGAATCGGAATCGTTCGCTTTTCTCCAATTAATATTTTCGGAATTTTTCATCAATCAAATTTATAAAATTGAACTGGTTCTTCAACTACACTTGAAATTTTGCAGCGGTTAATTATTGACATTCTTAAAAATCAAAATTTATCTCAAAAATAAAATACTGATTAGCAATGTTTTATCCGTTGCAAACGACTACAAACGATTTTAAACAATTCTCTACCGACTAATTTTTGCAAAGCGGTGAACCTTTGCACCAGAGATTTGCGGAAAGACAGTGAGACGCAATTCTAATGTTTAATTATAAAAATTTAAGATCATGTCACTAAGAAACAAAGCTACCCTAATCGGTAGAACAGGAAAAGAAGTCGAAGTAGTAAAATTCGAAAACGGTCAACTCGCAAAAGTAAGCTTGGCAACGACCGATCATTACACCAACGCAAATGGTGAAAAAATCGAGGAAACGCAATGGCACAACCTGGTTTTCCACGGGAAACTTTCAGAGATTGCTGAAAAATACGTGAAGAAAGGGGATGAAATTGCCGTGGAAGGAAAGATCGTTTACAAAAGCTATGATGATAAAGATGGCGTGAAACGCTACATCACCGAAATTCGGGTGGATGAACTGGTAATGGTTGGAGGAAATAAACCTGCCTGATTTTTCCCTGCTTTGCCAATCCCGAAGCTTCCGGATTGGCAAAGTTTATCAAACATTATTCATTACTCATAAAACCTAAACCATGTCACTAAGAAACAAAGTTACCTTAATCGGTAGAACAGGAAAAGACGTCGAAATCGTAAAATTCGACAATGGTCAAATCGCAAAAGTAAGTTTGGCAACGACAGAATATTATACCAACGGTCTCGGTCAGAAGGTTGAAGAAACCCAATGGCATAATCTGGTTTTCAACGGAAAGCTTGCGGACATTATGCAAAAATATGTGGAAAAAGGCAAGGAGATCGCTGTGGAAGGCAAACTCGTTACCCGAAATTACCAGGATAAGGAAGGAGTCAAACGCTATTTTACTGAAATCCGTGTGGAAGAACTCGTGATGGTCGGAAGCAAATAATTCGGCTGAACTGCATCGCTTCGTCAAATTTCTGAGGAATCCTCTTGCTGACTTTGACAAAGTTTTTTTACAAATTATTTTAAGCTCCGAATCATGAAAATTAAAGTCCTGCAAATCAGAATTTCCGAAAGGTTTCAGCATCCGGATGAGTGTTTGGTCAACGATTTTCTTGACCGACATGAGATCATCCAGATGAATGCGAAATTGATCGAGGACGAAACGAATTATTGGTCCATTCTGATTTATTACAAAAATAAAAGTGCATCCACTGTTCCTCAAAAATTCTTTGTGGCCAGTGAAAAAGAGTTGTCAGAAGATGAAAAACTGATCTTTTCTGAACTAAGAAAATGGAGGATGTCCAAAAGCAAGGATCTTCGATTGATGCCTTTTATGATCTGTCATAACACCCACTTGTTTTCCATCGCGAAGTACAAACCGCAAACCGCGGAAGAATTGTTGCACATAAAAGGTTTCAACGAAAGCAAGATAAAAAAGTATGGCCTGGAAATCATTGAGGTCCTTCAAAATGTGTAACCATCCAAGACTCCGTTGTCGATCTTTCAGATTCGCTCTGGGCCGACCATTTCAGGCACCGCAATTCAAAACTTATTATTCATCCAAAACTAACAACAATGAAGGTTAAAATTTTAAAAGTACGTTTATCGGAGGAGTTCATTTATCAGGACCAAAGAATCCTCGACCAGTTTCTGCAACAAAATACCATCTACAAATACGAATCTGCATTTGTGCGCGATGATGAAAGCTACTGGTCCGTCATTCTGTACTACGAAGAACTGAAGATGACGGTAAATGAATTGAAATCACAGCAGTATTGCGCGGAGGCGGATGCCGAACTCAGTTCTGATGAGGTGAAAATCCTGGATTCGCTCAAACTCTGGCGCGCGGAGAAATCCAAAGATCAAAGGATTCCAAGTTATTGCATCGCGACCAACAAAGAACTTGTCTTAATCGCAAAATGCAAACCGCACAGAAAAGAGGAATTGCAAGACATTAAAGGTTTCGGTAAACACAAAATTGAGCATTATGGCGAAGAAATCATCGGGATTCTGGGACGCATTTGATGAAATCAATTCTTCAGGGATTCTAAATCCTTGAAGGATTGCCATAATTCCGTATTTTTGCAAACAAAGCGTGGGGATCGCTCCGTACTTATTATTACTCATTAATGATCAAAATGAAGCCAAGTTTAGCAAAAGGAACCAGGGATTTTTCGGCGCAGGAAGTTACCCGCCGAAAATTCATTATCAATACATTACAGCGGAATTTCGAGCTTTTCGGATTTCAACCCTTGGAAACGCCGAGTTTTGAAAACCTTTCCACACTCACCGGAAAATACGGAGAGGAAGGAGACCGATTGATTTTCAAGATCTTAAACTCCGGAGATTACGCTGCAAAAACCAAAGATGAAGATTGGACGAACAAAAACTCGCAGAAACTGATTCCACAGATTTCTGAAAAAGCATTGCGGTATGACTTGACGGTACCTTTTGCAAGGTATGTTGCGATGAATCATGGAACCATGACTTTCCCATTCAAACGATACCAGATCCAGCCAGTTTGGAGGGCAGACCGGCCGCAGAAAGGAAGATTCCGCGAATTTTATCAATGTGATGCAGATGTGGTGGGAAGTGAGAGTTTATGGCAGGAAGTGGAACTGGTCCAATTGTATTTGAAGTCATTTGCAGATTTGAAGATTTCGGTTACGCTTCATTTAAACAACCGGAAAATCCTTTCGGGATTGGCAGAATATGCCGGGATTGCTGATCAACTGATCGACTTTACGGTGGCACTCGATAAGCTTGATAAAATAGGAAAAGATGGAGTGGTAAAGGAATTGCAGGAAAAAAACATTTCCGCAGAAGCCCTCTCGAAATTGGATTTCCTTTTTAGCCAGACTGATGATGCTCTAGAGAATATTTTGGAGCTGAAGGAAAAGTTCGCCGGAAATGAGACCGGTACAAAAGGAGTGGAGGAGTTGGAGTTTGTTTTAACGAAATGCCTCGACTTAGGAATTCCTGCCGAAAATTTGAAATTCGATATTACCTTGGCGAGAGGACTGGATTATTACACCGGAGCTATTTTCGAGGTGAAAGCAGATGAGGTGCAGATGGGATCCATCGGCGGCGGCGGAAGATATGACAACCTCACCGAAGTTTTTGGCGTGAAGAATATTCCGGGAATTGGGATTTCTTTCGGGTTGGACAGAATTTATCTGGTGATGGAGGAGCTTGGTTTGTTTCCTGAAGGTGTGGAAAATGCCGTGCAATACCTTTTTGCAAATTATGGCGAAACCGAATCTCTGGAGGCGATGAAGATCATCACTCAGCTTCGTGAAGCAGGGGTTTCGGCTGAGTTGTATCCGGAATCCGCGAAGTTGAAAAAGCAGTTTACCTACGCCGAGAAGAAAGGGATTCCAAACCTGGTCTTCTTCGGCGAACAAGAAATTTCCGAAGAAAAAATTACCGTGAAAAACCTGCTGTCCGGAGAACAGGAAACGCTTTCCATCAAAGAATTTATCAAAAATTAAATAAATACGAACGCTCAACTTCAACCTTTAAACCAAAACCCAGATGTGGTGGATCTATGCACTTCTTTCCGCAGTTTTCGCCGCCCTTACTGCGATTTTTGCTAAAGTGGGGATCGAGCATGTAAACTCGAATTTGGCGACTGCTATCAGAACAGTTGTTGTTTTGGTGATGATCTGGCTCATTGTGATTGTCCGCGCAGAAACGAAGGGAATTGGCGAGCTTCCGTTCAGGACCTGGTTTTTTTTGGGTATTTCCGGAGTGGCGACCGGACTTTCGTGGATATTTTATTTTAAGGCGCTGCAGCTGGGTGAAGTCTCCAAAGTTGCGGGGATTGACAAACTGAGCCTGGCTTTGACGATTATTTTTGCAGTCCTCTTTTTGGGAGAGTCCCTTTCGTGGAAAACGGCAGTGGGTGCAGGATTAATTATTGCAGGCACCCTTTTTCTGATCTGGAAATAACTCCCTCGTTCTCAACCTCAACCTCAACCTCAACCTTAACCTCAACCTTAACCTCAACCCATGGAAAATTACCTCGAAATCAACCGAAATTCCTGGAACGCCAAAGTGGAACCCCATTTGAAATCTGACTTCTATTTTGTGGAAGATTTCATCAATGGGAGGAACTCGCTGAATTCCATTGAATTAGCACTGTTGGGTGATGTGAAAGGAAAAGAAATCCTTCATCTGCAATGCCATTTCGGGCAGGATTCCATTTCATTATCTAGAATGGGTGCGAAAGTGACCGGCATCGATTTATCCGACAAAGCGATTGCAGCCGCAAAAGATTTAGCCCAAAAATGTGGCAGCCCTACCGAATTTATAGTTTCCGACCTTTATGGATTGCCGAATGTTTTGGACCAGAAATTCGACATCGTTTTCACCAGTTACGGTGTGATCGGTTGGCTTCCAGACTTGGAAAAATGGGCGGAAGTGATTTCCCATTTCCTGAAACCCGGGGGAAAGTTTGTGTTTGTTGAATTTCATCCTATGGTATGGATGTTCGATGACGAGTTTAGCTTTGTGAAATACAATTATTTCAACGAAAAAGCCATCGTGGAAACCTACGAGGGAACGTATGCGAACCGGGAAGCGGGGATTAAGCAAGAATACGTCATGTGGAACCACCCGACTTCCGACGTCTTGAACAGTCTCCTGCGGGAAAACCTTCAACTCATTTCCTTCGACGAGTACGACTGGTCGCCGTACGGATGTTTCCAGCACAATGACGAATTTGAAAAAGGAAAATACAGGATCCCTCAGTTTGGGAATAAGGTGCCCCATGTTTTTTCTCTCGTCGCCGAAAAACTCTCCAATGAGCGCGAATAAAATTTTAAAGAAGTCGGAATATTTATGAGAAAAATTTGTATTATTGCAATCTCAATTTCGGATCTTAAAAGGACCATTTTAGAAATCTGAATTGAAAAAGGGGGGATTAGCTCATCTGGCTAGAGCGTTAGACTGGCAGTCTAAAGGTGGTCGGTTCGATCCCGATATCCTCCACAAGGTAAAGCACAGAACAAAAATTGTTTTGTGCTTTTTTGTTCCAAACATCGACGAGGTGGTGTATTGGAGCGTGCTGAAAGATTTCAAAAAGGTGTTCGATTTGTTCGGGATGACCTTTGTGGAAACTTCGGTGATATTGACCACCCAGTTTCAATTTAAACTGACCACCTAAGTTCGGTTTAAACTGACCACCTAATTTCGGAGTAAACTGACCACCCCTTTTTTCATTCAGTGAACTGCTTTTTTCATGTGTTAATGTAGGTTCAAATTTAGATAAAAATTACTGTTT
>NZ_LFNG01000016.1 GCF_001045435.1 Chryseobacterium koreense CCUG 49689
AGCTCCGGTAGCTTTTCGGCGGCATTTTGGTCCTGTTATGGGGATATCGTTTTTAGAATTTAGATACACAAAGCCGTTTTTTCAAAAGAACTGCTTTTTTTGTGGCGCTTGGTAGCCTTTGGTAGGGCGTTTCTGCGGTTTTTCTTCGCTGAAGAATACAGGTTCCCTTACCCGCAAATTATTTTGCAGGCACATTTTGGGTAACGAAAAGAAAATCCTGCGGCGGGCCGCGCTGCCCGAAAACAGAGATGGTAAAGAGGTTTCCCTCCTTACAACACCGGCACTTTCTGAGCATGGTGTGGGGGACAAAAATTCAATATCTTTTCTTAGACGAAAAAAGAAAAATGGGAATGGTAAAAAGCATTCAAAAACAAATCACTAAATTTGGGCTGACTAACGAGCATATCGATTTTGTAATAAGTTGATTATCAATATTAAGAATTAACGTTAGTTAGGATCTTACAAAAACACTTCCTTACAATGAAATTTCCCATAAAATTTTTTTTAGTTTTATCTTTCATTTTCGTCTATTCTTGTAATAATGAAAAACAAAAGGAAAATTTCGACAATGAACAGAGAAGTGTAGATAATGTTCTTAAAAGATTTCCATTTATGGACAAAAAAATGGAAAAAATAAAGAAAGTAGAATTTGATTCTTTGGCAATTTCTTTATATCGAAATATTGACAAAACAGATTATGATGAAATCTTAGTATTTCAAAAAGGAAGTAAATTTTACGCAATTCCCTTTTTATCAAATATGTATTTTGATTTTTGGAATTTTAAAAATGAAACTGAAAAAAGTAAATTTGCAAACACAAATACAACTTTTGAAAAAGAGCTTAACAATTCTGCATTGCAATTAAATTTAAGCGCGGATGAAAAGCAACAAATTTTCATCCAGTTAATTACAAGTATTTTAAATACCGAAGATATGCTTGAAAAAAAACCAGAATTATTTAATGATTTTGTATTGTGGTCACCTCGTAAATCAAAGTATAAAGATGAGGAAGGGAATAATTGTTTAGAAAGAACCTCAAAATTATATAAGCAAATTGTAGAAGATAGAAAAAATGGAATAAGACCTTCGTATATTTTAGATAAAGAAAATGGTCGAGTTTATAAATTATTTAATGATTCTAAAAATGTAAATGAATATATTTTGCGTATTGAAACTTATAGAGTTGATTGTTTTACAACGCTTTATGAAATGTAAAAAGACTGCAGATAATAACTAAGCTTTCGTTTTGTCTGCAAGACCAGAAACCGGAGGTTCGGCGGAGCCAAATGAAAGCCCGTTGAACGGTAGCTCCGGTAGCTTTCGAGCAGCATAATAGTCCTCTTGTGGGGATATCGTTTTTAGAATTCAGGATATAAAGGCAGTTTTTTAGAAGGACTGCTTTTTTTGTGGCGCTTGGTAGCCTTTGGGAGTAGATTTCTACGGTTTTTCTTAATAGCATGATACATGACGGGAGTAATTATCGAAGGTCCGTTTGCTTCTGCCCAGGATGGAAATATTTCTTTCGAAGCGTTGCAGCAGTTCGGCAAAACCGTTAACTTCGCTCGAGGCACGATTCAGGATTTTGTTCGTCCTTAAATCCTCCGGAGATTTTTTTTGTAGCCATTTTATAGGTTTTTAAAAGGTTAATAAAAACAAAGTTAATAAAACGGCGAATGGGAAAGCTACCGGAGGTTTAGTTCAACATATTCTATGACAAAGAACGGGGTTGAAGTTTTCATCGAAGATTTTCTCTATTTGTACTTTTTGTTATATTTACAAAGGCTGGTAATAACAAGACCCGCCAACAGAAATACCCAACCGTTAGCAGCAACCACTTCCAAAATGACATTACAAAAAGAAGATATAGCAAATATTAAGAAGGAAATGATAATTGGAAACTTAATTTCAATTGTTATAGTTTTTGGAGTCTTAATATTTGATTTTGCACAAGTTTATCAAAAATCGTTTTCAGTTGAGAATATACTTCTAATCAATGGTTTCGGATTATTGATAGCTATTTTCTCTAACTATTTACTTAATTCCAAGTACAGAAAAGATTTAGAAATAAATGAAAAATACTTTGTTACAGGAAACGTAAATGATAAAATTTCACAAACTGAATATGAAGCTGGATCAGGATCCTTATATATTCCAATCCTCGGAAATTTATTTCCTAAAATTTGGGGACAGCAAATGAAAAAAGAGCAAATTAAATTTTTAAAGGTTGATAACGAATTAGTTGCTGTAAAAAATTCAGTTTATGAATCGGTTGACATAAATACTACCGTCAAGATTTACTACTCAAAAATTAGTAATACATTCTTAGGAATTGAGAAACAGTAATTGTGGCAGCAGCTAACATATTCTATGACAAAGAACGGGGTTGAAGTTTTCATCGAAGATTTTCTCTATTTGTACTTTTTGTTATATTTACAAAGGCTGGTTATAACAAGTCCCGCCAAAAGAAATACCCAAACGTTAGGCGTAATTTTGTAAGCGCAGTTTCAAATAGAAACATTTGTTTAAATTACCAAAATTTGGTAACTTTGAATTAGTAATTAAAAAATTAAATAAAATGGGACGAAATACATCTGTTTCTTTAGGAAATTATTTTGAAGATTTTGTTGACAATAAAGTCTCGCAAGGAAGATATAAAAACGCAAGCGAAGTCATTAGAGCTGGTTTAAGACTTTTGGAAGAAGAAGAAAATAAGGTTCAGATTTTAAAAAATGCAATTCAAGAAGGAATTGAAAGTGGAATTGCAGTAGATTTTAATCCGAAAAAACACTTAGAATCTTTAAAAGCCAAAATGAGAAATAATGGCTAAATATTTTTTAACAAATAAAGCCGTTGAGGATCTATCCAAAATCTATGAATATACATTTGAATTTTGGTCAGAAAATCAAGCTGATAAATACTATGATGATTTGATAAATTTTTGTCAACTTCTCGCTGAAAATCCAAATATTGGAAAAAACTACGCAGAAATTGACAAGGAATTTTATGGATTTCTAGCGAACAAACATATAATTTTTTACAGAATTCTGAGCCAAGCAGAAATTGAAGTTGAAAGATTTCTTGGAGCTGAAATGGATTTAAAGAAACGAATCAAAGAATAAAAAAACTACGCCTAATAACTAAGCTTTCGTTTTGTCTGCAAGACAAGAAACCGGAGGGTCGGCGGAGCCAAATGAAAGCCCGTTAGATCCTTCGCTGCGCTCAGGACAGGCTAGTTCCGGTAGCTTTTCGGCGGCATTTTGGCCCCCCTTATGGGTTTTTTTGATTTCAGAATTTAAAGATACAAAGCAGTTTTTTTGGAAGGCTGCTTTTTTTGTGGCGCTTGGCAGCCTTTGCAGTCATGCTCGCTGCTTTGGTAGATGTTCTTCGTGTAGCCTTTGCTGTCGGTTTTGGCGACTTTAAAGATCAGGAGCGCAAGGTTTCTGCCGGCATTTTGGCTTTCGTAACGGATTTCTTTTAAGTTAAAGACAAAACCTTCGTGCTACGGTTTTTTAATCTTCCCCAAAAACTGAAACGACGCAAAAAAAGAAAAATCCGCCTCCAATTTTATTTTGAGACGGATTCCCTATTTTTTATTACGGCAAGAAGTTAGCTTTTATGCTAGTTTTTTTATCTTGCTTCAATTTTTATTCTTCATCCAAATCATCCTCGAAATTGTCATCCACGAAATCTTCTTCTTCATCAAAAGTTTCGTCGTCTTCATCTTCGAATCCATCTGAATTGAATTCTTCATCGAAGGTTCCAAAATCGTCTTCCATCAAAGGAATCGCTGCATTTTTGGCACTTTTTGCTCCGCCTGATTTAGTTGGTGCTTTCAGCGGCATATTTCCGAAGCGGAAAACGGTGATCGGATAATTCACGGCCGGTTTTTCATCGATAATCTCTACGAGTTCGCAGAAAAATTCCCACAGATCCATAAAACCGTACTGGAAGTGTATTTTATCACCTACTTTTTCAAAGGCCTCCTTGATGTAAACATCGCTCATAATTTCGCCATCACCATCGTCGCTCATATCCTCCAGCGGAACTGTTTTCACAATCACGCCATCCTCATCCAGAATATTGAAGAGTGACAGATCCTCGCCCATCAGCGAAAAAGCACTTTTGATTCCAAGGTGAAGATTCCA
Organism: Chryseobacterium koreense CCUG 49689; assembly: GCF_001045435.1. Lineage (GTDB taxonomy): Bacteria > Bacteroidota > Bacteroidia > Flavobacteriales > Weeksellaceae > Kaistella > Kaistella koreensis. The sequence continues at coordinate 4,146 of NZ_LFNG01000016.1, forward strand.
TAAATTCTGATTTTCCTTGATTTCCACATCCCGGAAAATGTCATCTTTGGTGTCTAAAATGATACGGATTTTATAAACCATTTTTACTTTTAAATAAGATTATTGTGTTTGTTTTTGGATTTTGATTTCGGGTACAAATATAAAACAATTGGCTTTGCACAAGAAAATATTTTCACCGCTTTTTTTCTAAAAATATTTCGCTAAATTCAGCCCCAAAACTAGATCGCGCGATCCAGCAAAAAGCTGAATTTAGTGCCTTCCAGATACACACTTTCCACTTTGATGTTTTGGTGGTGCGCTTCCAGAATATGCTTCACAATCGCCAGTCCCAAACCGGAGCCGCCATCCTTCCTGTTCCTGCTGGATTCCACCCGGTAAAAGCGCTCAAAAATCCGCGGCAGCGCTTCCGGTTTGATTCCCATACCGTTGTCCTCCACTTCCACTAGAACTTTGTTTTTCAGAACGGCCGTGTTCACTGTGATTTTGGCTTCCTCCCGGTTTGAATAATGAATGGCATTAGAAATGAGGTTAATTAAAACCTGGGAAATTTTCTGCTTGTCCGCCGTTACCATCAACTGGTTTGTAGTGGTGTGCAATGACACTTTTGCACTTTTCTTTTCCGCCTCCAAATCGAGCAGATCGATGATTTCGCGAACCAGGAGATTGATATCGAAATCGCTTTTGTTCAAAGTAATCTCGCCACTTTCGAACTGGTTGATCATGTCCAGATCTTTCACGATGTTCAAGAGCCGCTCCACGGATTTGTCGATCCGGTCTAAGTATTTGTCGCGGATATTGAGGTTTTCGATTCCGCCGTCCATCAGTGTTTCCACATAACCCTGGATGGAGAAAAGCGGGGTTTTCATTTCGTGGGAGACATTTCCTATGTATTCCTTCCGGTAGGTTTCCATTTCCTTCATGGTGTCTATTTCGGTGGTCTTTTTCTGGCTCATTTCCGAAACCCTTTCGCCCAATTCCTGAAAGTTCAAGCTCTGTTCGTCGTCATGAATGATATCTCCGGGAAGAATGGTGGAAATTTTTCTGATCTGTCTTTTCCCATAAAAATTCAGCAGGAAATCGATGATGAAATAGTTTATCAACAACATCAGCACGGAACTGATCCCGACGGTGAGGAAAAACTGCTGGTCAGTATCTGAGAATTCGTGCTTCACGTTGTCAAAAATATAGACCACCATGAGCACGACTGCAGTGAGTACGATAGACGCAAATAAAGTAAGGCGCTGGAATTTCATTTTACGAACCCTTTTTTATTAGGATTCACAAAGTTACACAACTAATTTGTATCCGATACCCTTCAAAGTTTGGATGGATTCAATGCCCAGTTTTTCGCGAAGTCTTCTGATATGTACATCTATGGTTCTTTCGCCAACAATCACATCGCTTCCCCACACCTTTTCCAGGATTTCTTCGCGTTTAAAAACTTTTTCTGTATTTGACGCCAAAAGATAAAGCAGGTCAAACTCTTTCTTGGGAAGCAAAAACTGTTGTCCATTTTTGGTCACCCTGAAATTGTCCTTGTCAATGATCAAATCACCAATTTCGATGAGTTTGGAAGAATCGGATATATTGGAAGTAAGCTGCAGAAGCGCATTGACTTTAGAAATAAGGACTTTCGGCTTGATAATCTTCACAATGTAATCATTAGCTCCTGCCTGGAAACCTGCTAACTGGGAGAATTCCTCACTTCTTGCAGAAAGAAAAACGATGAGCGTTTTTTGCAGTTCCTTGATTTTCCTTAATTCCTGACAGGTTTCGATTCCGTCTTTTTCGGGCATCATCACATCTAGAAGGATGAGATCCGGAACTATGCTTTTTGCTTTTTCAATCCCTTCATTCCCGTTATTGGCGGTATAGACCATATAGCCTTCCTTTTCCAGATTGTATGAAAGGAGCTCCAGAATGTCCATTTCATCATCAATCAAAAGAATTTTTTTTTGATTCATTTCTACTTTTTAACCTTTCAAAGTTAGCCATTTTTAGCATTTAAAATACCGCCCGACCGAAAGTTCACGATTTCTTAACATCACTTCAAAATCCTTAAAGATTTCTTAAAGAAGATTTAAAACTCTCTAAACAGCTTTGATTTTAATTCCTCATTTCTTTGCAACAGGAAAAAGTAAAGAGAAAGCAAAAAATGAAAATTAACAGACTGACAATTGCAGCGTTATTCTTAACTGCATCATCTTCCGTATTTTACGCGCAAGATGGAAGAAAAGATTCTATCAAAAAAGAAAAAAAGATTGAAGGAGTGGTGATTACCGGATCCGCAAGAAAAGGAACCGAAAGCAACATCATCAACACCCAAAAGAAATCCGTAGAGATCATTGAAAGAGTGGGTTCTGCCCAACTCGAAAAACAGGGCGTGAGCAATGTGGCCACCGCGGTCACCAAAGCAACCGGAACACAGAAACAGGAAGGAAGCGGACAAATTGTGATCCGTGGTTTGGGTGACCGATACAATGCCACCACCCTAAACGGACTCCCGATTCCATCTGACAATCCGGAGTTCAAAAACATTGATCTGGAAATCTTCAAGACTTCCATCATCGATTATATTTCCTTAGACAAAGTTTACAATCCGAAACTTTCCGGGGATTTCGGAGGTGCAAACATCAATATTGTTTCTAAAGAACATGTCGGTAAGCCGTATTTCAAAGTAGGAATCGGGAGCAGCATCAATCTGCAGACTGTCAACATAGGGCAATTTAAGCTGCAAGATGGCGGCCCAGGTTTTTTCGGATACAAGGAAACTACTTTCAGACCAGGAAATCCATACGAGATATACCCATTTTCCACCAAGTGGAATTTCAAGAACGAACCGAATCCGTACAATTCCAATCTGGATATCGAGGGTGGATTCAATTTAGGAAAGTTTGCATTTTTCCTTTATGGCGGTTTTGATAACAACTACGTTTACAGCAAGGGACGAGAAGGATTCTATGATTCAGAGGGAGAGCCCCTGAAAAAACTGGATGTGGACCGATATACTTACGGAACCAACACCACCGCAGTATTGAATGTTGCCTATAAATTGAATCCTAAAAACAGGCTGAATTTTACCACCAACTTCATCCATTCTTCCGAGCAGGATGCTAGATTTTTCCAAGGCTATATGCGTGAAATCGGAAACGATGTGATCATCAACAGAGGTGACAACAAAGTTACTTCCACGGTGATCAACCAGCTGTATGGCAACCACAAAATCACTGATTCCTGGACTGCTGACTGGGCACTCGGATACAACTATTTGAGCAGCAAAAGACCGGACCGGCTGCAAAACACTTTGAACGCCGAAACTAAAGAGCTGATCGCAGCTAGTGCAGTGAACAATCACCGCTATTTTGATGATTTGACAGATAATACTTTCAACGGATTGGTGAGCCTTACCAAGGATTTCGAGAAATTGAAAGTCAATTTCGGGTATAATGGCAGCTACAAGGACCGAAAATTCAACAACACCACCATCGGTATGAATTTCACGTCGAACGTGGCTTTAGACCCCAATAATATTGATGCCTTCATCAATTCCTATAATAATGGACTTTTTGTTTACAACACTTTCCGACCAGATGCTGAAAGATACAAGCCGTTCTATTACAATTTTGAGCAGATGATCCAGGCAGGTTTTGCCAATCTGGATTATAAATTCAGCGACAGGTTCGTAGCGCAATTGGGTGCCAGAATAGATTACGTGGACATCAAAAGCAAATGGGACGATGTGATTTTCCAGCAGGGAAAAAGCAACAAAACCTACACCAAGTTCTTGCCGGCATTCAATATGAAATACAGCCTCAGCGATTCTCAAAATTTAAGATTTGCGGCTTCGAAAACCTATAGTTTACCGCAAGCGAAGGAATTGGTCCCGATTGCATACTATGACGTGACTACAAACGTGTATGGAAACCAGGATCTTTATCCATCCGATATTTACAATGCGGATTTGAAATGGGAATTGTTCCCAAAATCCGGTGAAGTAATTTCAGTAACCGCATTCGGAAAATACCTTCTGAACCCAATCGCCAGAACCACCTATTCTACTGCAGCATCCAGTGACATGACCTATTTCAACATTGCCAACAAAGGCTATGTAGTGGGAGCGGAAATGGAAATCAGAAAAGACCTGTTTAAGTGGAATAACGCCAAACTTTATACTTTCTTAAACGGAACCTATATGCATTCTGAGCAGGAACTGAAATCTGAATCAGAACTGGCCAATGAAAACCGAGGAAAAGTGATCCAGTTTAGCGGGCAAACCAAGGATAAAGTTCAAGGTGTGGCAGATTTTCTGGCCAATGTAAACTTGGGCTACAACCAAAAATTCAGCTCAGCTTCTATTTTGGATTTCGTGATCTCTTATTCCTATGTCGGAAAAAGTTTATTTGCGCTGGGAACAAACAATGTTGGAAATTTCTATGAAAGCCCAATCCATTTGCTGGATGCCAACTTAAAACTGCAGTTCAACCAGATCGGAATCGGAATCAGTGCAAAGAACTTAATCAACTCCGAAAACAAAATTGAGCAAGTGGTGAAAGGGGTAGGTTATGACCATAAAAACTACACCAAAGGAAGGCAGCTCGGACTCAATCTATCCTACAAATTTTAACAAATAAAATAAATCAAAAATTAATTATGAAAAAGAACATTTTAAGTGCAGCATTTTGCTTGACCTTAATGGCATCCGCTTCTATGGTAGCGACCTCTTGCAGCAGAAGCAACGACGATCCCACTGAAACTCCTTCCAACGGAATTAACCCGGCAGATTTCAAAGGTTCCATCAAGTCCGGAACTACGGTGACTTTGGATCCTTCCAAAACTTACACTTTGACGGGGAAACTTTTGGTTGAAAGCGGTGCAACGCTGATTATTCCAGCTGGAACCGTGATCAAAGGAGCTCAAGGTGCAACTTACCTGATTGTGGACCGAGGCGGAAAAATCCAGGCAAACGGTACTGCTGAGAAACCAATTATTTTCGAAGGTGTAGCACACGGACAGAGTTATTGGGGTGGAATCGTGATCTTAGGAAATGCTCCAACCAACAGAAGTGCTTCCGGAACTTCAACTTCTGAATTAGGAGACATGATTTATGGTGGAACCAACAAAACCGACAATTCAGGATCAATGAAATATGTGGTCATCAAAGACAGTGGTTTCAAATATAATCCTGAGAAGGAATTCAACGGACTTTCCCTTTTCGGAGTAGGAAGCGGAACTTCAATTTCATACATCGCAGTCATTGACGGTGGTGACGACGGAATCGAATTCTTCGGTGGAAACGTAAATGTGGACCACCTCCTTTTATTAGGAAACGGTGATGACAGCTTTGACTGGACTGAAGGTTGGCAGGGAAATGCAGAGTATGTTTATGCTGCCAGAAAAAAAGAATATCTAAACAATGCTGAACCAGGAAACAGAGGAATTGAAGCTGATACGCAAGATACCGACGCAAATACTACCAACGGTGCAAACGGAGGAGTCTCTAATCCTACCATCAAGAACTTTACTTTGATCGGAAACCTGAAAGGTTCAGAATCTCAAGGGATGAAGATCAGAGCGGGATCAAACGGTATTTTTGACAACGTGGTAATTTCAAACTTTGCAACCGGTCTAGATTTCGAAACCGACAGAACTTACAACTGGTTCTTGAGCGGTGTGAAACTAAATAACATCAACTTATTAAGCGTAGGTACGGCAGTGAAAGCAAAAGCAAGCACCGCATTCCCGGATGCAAATGCACTCGCAGCAAACCTTACTGCAAATATCACTTTTAATTCAAATGCCACCGGAGCTGGTTCCGGAACAGATTTGCCTGCTTGGGCAAAAGGATGGTCTGGATTGACTTCATTCACTGTGGCAGACGCAGGAAACTAATTAATTTCTTTCTGTTTTTTCAGAAATATTTTTTCCCGGACCGCTTCAGTTTACCAACTGAGGCGGTTTCCGGTTTTTGGCAGTCCCAAAATCTTGAGATCTATTCTTCATCTTCATATTGCTCCAGGTAATAGCTGAAAGTGAAATCATCCAGCTCATCCTCCGCGTCCTCCAAGGTGACAAGCAAATCCTCAAAATTTTCCAGCTGATCCACACTCATATTGACAAACTCCATGTGCAGCGGCAACTCCACAAAACCGGTGATGGAATCATACAGTGCATCCAGGTTATTACCAAAATGATCGGGAAGTTTAAGCTTTTCTTTGAGTTGGGCGTAGAAATCTTCATAATCGCCAATTTCTGTAAAGTCTATGTAAATTGTATTCATATCAGTTAAAATTCCAATTTTTTGTTTTTAAAAATTCTTTGCATTTTTTGCAGAAATCTTTCTCTTCATCAGTGGGGTTTCCACCTTCCGCATCTCTCATAAAGCAGGTTTTTTCTCTGCAGTGCGGCAGTCCCTGAGTATGCCCTAATTCATGGATTGCGACTTTAGAAAACTGTTCATTTTTATTCCCGTTTCTAAGTCGAAAAGAAGAAGCCACACAGGCGTTTCCCGGCCGAAATCCCAATCCAATTATCCCAAAATCAGGATTAGATCCTTTTGTCGCACTGATATCTTTTGTCGTCAATCCAAGTATGATCGTATTTTCGGGAGCCATGGAACTTAAATATTTGATGATGGAATCTGCACGGTATCTGTTTCTGGGTGCATAATAGCTGTTTGTCGGAAAATCAATCGCTTTCAATACTTTGATTTCAGGATAAATTTCACGAATTGCAGAAGCAATTTCGTCCACGTGAACCGAAGCAATTCCCTTAAAAGGTTGAATCAGAATTGTTTTCGGATGCATAGAAATTACGGGTTTCGGTACATGTTCCTTTTTGCAGGAAATGACCATCGAGACTGCAAGAAAATAATTAATAATTTTCATAAAAACATGAACCGGTTCAAAAAATTCAACCCTAGTTTACCGTTTCTGAAAACTTCGGTAATGGTCCTTTGTGAGCCATACCTCCCCTTTTTTCGTAAAAACAATGCGGTCCGCTTGGCGTTGCCCGCATGAGAAATTCACGTCTGCCTCAAAATATTGATTTCCTATGGGCAGCTTTTTTTCGCGGTTTGAGAATTGATCTCCACCGATTGCTTTTCCCGGTGCGGCATCGCAGAGATTTCCCTGTGAAGGATTCCATCCATTTCTTCTGGCTTCCGATTTTGTGATGTAATAAGCAGGAAGCTGCTTGTGGGCTTTCACATAATTAATGACAAGGGTTTCATCCGTTAAATTTTCAATGGAATTTTCATCAAAAGAATTTTCATTGGCTGACTCGCTGTTTTCAGAAACGCTCTCCACTTTTTTTGAGACCGCTTCCGCAGTTTGTTGTTGGGCGGTGTCATTCTTTTCAACCTTATTATTATTAAAAAAATACATCGCCAAAAATGCTGAAAGCACTCCGATGATGAAATAGAGGAATAATTTGACTTTTGGGTTATTCATTTCTGGTTTGAGACCTGTCTGCCGACAGGTAGGTTTGAAGCTTTATGTTATTTTGGAATTTCTGATTTATTTTGCATCACATCTTATGGAATCAGTCGCAACTTCTGCCTATGAACGCCATTGTTCCGGAATATCACAAATGGGAATCGGTTGGATTTTATGTTGGGCTGCACGGTTCATCCGCCTGAAGATGTTGAAGACCTCCAAATCTCTTCCGGAATAATCTTCTTCAGATTTGGTTCCCCACTCTTTTTGGATTTTTTCGAGTTCCGGATAAGTGGCACCAATTTGTTGCTCATCAGTTCTGTCCACATCCCAAAGTCCGTCAGTCGGAACCGCTTCCTGTATAGATTCCACAAGATTTAGCGCTCTTGCCAATTGATAAACTTCAGTTTTATATAAATCTGCGATTGGGGAAACATCTACTCCTCCATCGCCGTATTTCGTGTAGAATCCGATCCCAAAATCCTCCACCTTGTTCCCGGTTCCGCAAACCAAAAGTGAGTTGATTTGACCATAATAATAAAGTGTCAACATTCGCAATCTACTTCTGGTATTTGCAAAAGCGAGCTTTTCTGCAGGAAATTCCTGGTCTTTCACATTAAAGGTTTTATGCAGTTCCTCAAAGGCGGGAGTCAGATTAACGGTCATCGCTTTTGCATGGGGGAATTTTTCAGTGATATCGTTCATGTGTTCCCATGCACGGTTCACTTCTTCTGATTTTTGTCGAATGGGCATTTCGAGCATCAGCAAATCCAGTCCGGTCATCGCACAAAGCGCAGAAACCACAGCGGAATCCACACCGCCCGAAACACCGATGATATAGCCTTTTACACCGGCTTTTTGCGCATAATCTTTCAGCCAGTTCACGATATGGTCAATGATTTTTTGTGTTTGCATAAAATACTCTGTATATTTTTTTTTAAAATGATATTCTCTTTTGCGTTACTTTGTTTCTGATGTATTTAATTCCTTAAAAAATGCCTGCTCAAAATTCAGCATCCTCCATGCTTTTCAACATCCCCGTTTCCCATCTCCATTTTTAAATTTCAAGGATGTCTTTCTGCGGAACGCTTTGCGTATCGATCAGTTCAGTGAACCATCCTTGTAGAAACTGCAATCCTATTCCAGAAATTGATCTGACCGATTGCGATAATCATCTGTGCAATTTGCTGTTCAGTAAAGTGCTTTTTCAGATTTTCATAAACCTCATCAGTTACGCCCTGTTTAGAGATTTCTGTAATTTGCTCGGTGAAATGGAGCGCACTCCTTTCTGCATCGGTAAACAGAGGACTTTCTTCCCAAGCAGAGAGGGCGTAGATTCTCTGTTCGGTTTCGCCATTTTCCCGGGCATCTTTCGTGTGCATTTCCAAACAATATGCACATTTGTTGATTTGTGAAGCCCGAATTTTTATCAATTCCCGCAACCGGTGACTTAAATCGGTGGTGGCAAGATATTTTTCCATAGCCAAAAGAATCTCGTAGGATTTTGGTTCCATTTCGCTCACATTCATTCTCGTCATCATTATTTATAATTTTAAATTTTACATTTATTCAGATCATGATTCCGAATCATCTTGCGAATTCCCATGAAATGCAGATTAACGGCGGATCGGCACACTGATTTTAGGGTTTGAAATTCTCCCGATTCAGTTCAAACCAAAAGCATTCTTCACCATCAATAGGATCGATAAATTTTCCGGTTTGAATCCCAATTTCCGTAAAATATGGTTTGATCCGTCGTTGGCTGTGTCTGAATAAGCATAAATGACATCGAGATTCAAATTTTCAAAACCATAATTTAAGGATGCAATTGCTGATTCCATCGCGTAACCTTTTCGCCAAAATTCCGGCAAAAATCGATATCCCAATTCGTAAACGTTTTTGTAGCCGTTAACTTCTACTTCCAGAAATTTCAGGCCGCTCCATCCGATCAATAGATTTGATAATTTTTCCACCACCGCCCATCTGCCGATTCCATTCACCTCATATTGCCGCCTGATATCCCGGATCATTTTCCGGGTTAGCGCTTTTTTGGAAAAAGGTTTCACCCCCAGATATTTCATGACTTCGGGATTGCGGTCGAGCAAAAACATTCTTTCCGCATCTTCGGGAACCAATTCACGCAAAATTAACCGCTCTGTTTCAATACATATTTTTGCCATTAATTTTCCGTATTTTTACACCTTTAAATCTGATGTAAAAATAATGAAGTTTTTTAGATTTTTAATGATTTCGGCCATCATAGTTTCCATGATGAATTCGTGCAAAAAGGAAGATGAAAACCCATGGAACATTGAAATCAAGAATCCTGTCTCGAAAGTGGAAGTTACTGATATTTCAAAGGAGTTTTATGACTTGAATGTTCCGCTGGAAGAATTTAAGCAAAAATATCCATGGTTTCAGGGAACGGTTCCCGATGAGGATTTTGCCAAAAGAAGAGCCGATGCAGCGGAGGCGAAAATCTACAGAGAAGCCATCGCGAAAATTGATGCTGCGAAATTGAACAAGGAATTGACAGATCTGTTTTCCCACATCAAATTTTATTACCCACAGTTTAAGGAACCGAAAGTTTTCCTTTATTCTTCCGCATTACAGGGAATCATGGAACCTGTTTTTTATCAGCCGGAACAGCAAATGCTCTTTATTGATGTTTCCGGTTTCATGGGTGAAAATAATCCGACTTACAGCGGTCTGGAAAATTATTTCCAAAAATCCATGAACCCCACGAACATCCTTCCGAAGACTTCCCAAACTCTTGCAGAATTCTTTGTGGTTAAAAATTATGACCACCAAAAGTTTATTGACCAACTGGTTTACGAAGGAAAACTGATGATCCTGCAGGATGCGTTCTTGCCCGATTTTCCAGATTATCTGAAAATTAATTACACCCAAAAACAGTATGAATGGGCAAAGGCGAATGAAGTCAATATCTGGAACTATTTTGTGGAAAACAACTTGGTGTTCAGCGATGACACTAGGTTAATCGACCGTTTCATCAAACCGGGCCCTTTTTCAAAATTTTATACCGAAATAGATAATGAATCTTCCCCGCAAATCGGTATTTTTGAAGGTTGGCAAATCTGCAGGAAATTCTTCCAAGAAAACCCGAAGACAAAACTCCAGGACTTTCTGAAAATGAATGCCACGGAAATCTTTAATCAAAGCAATTATAAACCAAAAAATTAATCTAAGACAGAAATGCGCAAAACCCAAATTACCATAGATGTAGAACTGGACGAAAACCACGTGCCGGAAACCATGACCTGGAATGCCGAAGACGGCGGAATTGAAAAGCAGGAAACCAAAGCAACCATGATTTCGGTATGGGACGATAAAAAAAGTGAGGCCCTGAGAATCGACTTATGGACGAAAGACATGCCGGTTGACCACATGAAAATGTTTATCCACCAGGTTTTACTTTCTTTGGCAAGTACCTACGAAAGAGCAACCGGTGAAGAAGACATCGCCGATTGGCTGGAAGTGATGGCAGAAGAATATGCACAGAAAGCTGCGATAAAAATGTAGAATTGCGACCGGCTTTAGACTTTTGTCGCGTTGTTAGTTGCCAAACGTCTAAAGCCAGCCGCCAAAAGAAAAATATTATGAATTTCAACACGAAAGTAATCCATGGTGGTCAACACCACGAATCAGCAACGGGTTCTGTAAATGTACCTGTATTTTTAACTTCCACTTTTGCCCAGAAATCACCTGGAATCCATTCCGGATATGAATATTCCAGAGCTGCAAATCCCACAAGACAAGCATTGGAAGACAGTTTGGCTTCCATCGAAAACGGAGCGAGAGGATTGGCTTTCGGTTCCGGTCTGGCTGCAATAGATTGTGTCCTAAAATTACTGAATCCGGGAGATGAAGTAATTTCGGTTGACGATTTATATGGCGGTTCTTATAGAATGTTTGTAAGGCTTTTCGAAAAATACCAACTGAAATTTACCTTCGTGAATTTCGATGATGTTTCGAAAATCGAAAGCTTAATCACCGATAAGACCAAACTGATCTGGCTGGAAACACCGACCAATCCTTTGATGAAGTTGGTGGACATCAAAGCGGTGACCGAATTGGTTAAGGGAAAAGACATTTTGGTTGCAGTGGACAACACTTTTGCATCACCTTATATTCAAAATCCCATAGATTTGGGAGCAGATATCGTGATGCACTCCGCGACGAAATATTTGGGAGGTCATTCCGATGTGATTGCAGGAGCGCTCATTGCGAAAGATGCCGAACTTGGTGAAAAGCTGCACTTCATCCAATTTGCAAGCGGAGGAATTCTTGGACCTCACGATTCCTATTTGGTTTTAAGGGGAATCAAAACCTTGGCATTAAGGATGCAGAGACATTCTGACAATGGTCTGGAAATCGCGAAATATCTGGAAAATCATCCGGCGGTGGACCAAGTTTTCTATCCGGGATTGAAATCTCACCCGCAACATGATTTGGCTTTAAGACAAATGCGGGAAAGCGGTGGAATGGTTTCATTCACTTTTAAATCAGGAAAAAAAGAAGATGCAATTTCATTTTTAGAAAAACTGAAAGTCTTCACTTTAGCGGAAAGTTTGGGCGGCGTGGAATCTCTGGCAAACCATCCTGCATTGATGACCCATGCTTCGATTCCTGCAGAAAAACGGGCAGAATTGGGAATTACCGACGATCTGGTGAGACTTAGCGTAGGAATTGAGGACAAAGATGACCTGATTGCAGATTTGGAAAAAGCGTTTAAATCATAATTCATCAGTGGATGATATAAAAAACACATCAATTCGATGTGTTTTTTTATTTAAATTTGTTTTAAGTGAAAATGAATTTAAAATGAGAAAAATCGACCAACTCTTCGCTGAATATGCGGAAAGCCACCAAAACAAGACCAACAAAACGATCCACTGGATTTGCGTACCATTAATTTTTTGGAGCATCCTGGGTTTTATTTCGCTGATTCCTTCGTCCCACATCTTTATCGAATATTTTGGGATGATCAGTATCGCTTCTATTGTCGCGATTGTTTTGGTAACGATTTTTTATTTCAGGCTTTCATGGAGGATTGCTCTGATGATGATTTTCTTGATGCTCTTGATGGAGCATTTCACCTATTTCGTGAACATCAAATTTCAGCATCAATCGTGGGTTGTGTTTATTTCAGTTTTTGTGCTTTCATGGATTGGTCAGTTTTATGGACATAAAATCGAGGGCAAAAAACCGAGTTTTTTGAAAGATTTGCAGTTTCTGCTGGTGGGACCGATTTGGCTGCTGCACTTTCTCCTAAAGAAATGGGGAATCAAATATTGACTTTGGTCAGAATTCGAAATTTTCAAATTAAAAATAAAGTTTCCTTAGCCGCAAATAACTAATTTTGAAGAAAATTTCAAGAAATGAAAAAATTGCTTTTAATTCTTCCGCTGGTACTTTTATTTTTTGTTCAGTGCGGGAAAAGAGACGATGAGCTTGCCAACGACCTCTATGTGGGAACCTGGAATTGGAAAACTACCAATGGTGGTTTGGGAAACATCATCGAAACTCCCGAATCTACCGGAATCGTGAAAAAACTGAAACTTACCGAAACCTATCAATACTCCATCACCGAAAACGACGTGGTGACCAAAGAAGGAACCTACAGCTTGCAGAAAGGCGTAACCAGCACTGATCATATGGAAAGAACCTACATGGTCTTTTCAAACAACAGTGAAAAAATCGTAATGCAGATCGATGCGACCAATCTGGTCTTGGCAGACGACAATGTGGATGGATTCACCTATCATTACCAAAAATAAGGGATTATCTGCCCAACACAAACACTGCCGGGATTTTATGAAGTTCCGGCTTATTTTTTTTCCATTCCTTCATGGGCATCGTTTTGATGAATTCCGATTCCGGATCGTTGATATTTGCTGCGATGCAGAGTTTCGTATTAGGATTAAGAAATTGAATCAAATCTTCCAGCAGCTGATTGTTTCGATAGGGTGTCTCCATAAAGATCTGCGAATATCCCGATTTTTGGACCTGGTTTTCCAGCCATTGAATTTTCTGTTTTTTTTCTGATTTATCAATCGGCAGATATCCATGAAAGGTAAATTCCTGTCCGTTAAATCCACTTGAAATCAATGCCAAAATGATCGATGAGGGTCCATTGATGGGAATGACTTTGATTTTATTTTCATGACACCACTTCACCATCAAATTTCCCGGATCCGCAATACACGGAAGTCCTGCTTCGGAAATCAACCCGAAATCCTGGCCGCTTTTCATTAAAGTTTGCGCTTCCTTTAAATCTGCATTTTCAGAATATTTATCCAAAATAAACAGTTTCAAATCTGGCTGCTTTTTTTCGGGTGCAAAAAATTTGATGACTTTCCTCGCTGTTTTTTCATTTTCCACGAAGAAGTAATCGGTCTTTAAAATGTACTCTTTGATCACCGGTGCGAAAAAATCGCGCGGAGAGTTTTCGGAGAGGTAGGCAGGAATCAGAAACAGCATGTTGAATGACGAATTATGAATTATGAATTACGAAGATCTTGTAGTGAGTTTTTCTGCAATGGCGGAGCATGCTTGATCAAGAATCTGATATACTTTTTCCCACTCATCCATCTCGCTCCAATAGGGGTCGAACACTTCAATATGATCGCCAGTTTCACCAGCAGATTCCAAAAACAGTGAAATTTTCTTACGTTGTTCCTCATCTTTTGCCATGGAAACCACGTCTTCATACACCTGCAAATCCATGCAGTAGATTCTATCAAATTCCATCAAATCTCGCTTGGTAATCGGTCTCGATCGCTGTCCGCTAATGTCGATCCCATGAGTTTTGGCGATTTGGAGGCCTCTTTTATCAGGCTGTTCGCCTTCATGCAGGGAAATGGTTCCGGCAGAATCTACGGTGAAATTTTCCGGAAGCTTCGTCCTGATGATTCCTTCCGCGAGCGGACTTCGGCAGATGTTTCCCAGACAGACCATTAATAGTTTCATAAGTGTGAGTGATGAGTTATAAAGAAATGTCAATTTACAAAAAAATGAAGAATATCACTACCCTTCATTTATATTTTCAGTTCGTCAATCGTACTTCTACTGTTTGATTTTTTCAGTCAATTCTTTGACGTACTTTTTAAGTTCTTTATCGATTTTAGAGACATCTTTGATGGTGTCGCAAGCATACATGACCGTGGAGTGGTCTTTTCCACCCATTTCCTCACCGATTTTGGTGAAAGTGGCATTGGTAAATTCTTTGGCGAAATACATCGCGAGCTGTCTCGGCAAAGCGATTTCTCTTTTTCTGGTTTTAGACAAAAGCTGTTCACGCTGAATCCCAAAATACTCGCAAACTACGTCTTGGATATAAGGAATATTGATGACCTTTTTTTGGTTTGCCGCAATTTTGTTGATGGTCTCCTTTAAGAGTTCGAGCGAAAGATCAGATTTATAAATGGTGGAATATGCGATCACAGAGTTGATCACTCCGATTAGTTCCCGAACATTGGTTTTCACCTCTGAAGCGAGAAAATCCAGCATGTCTTCAGTCAAAACAATTCCGTCTCGGCTTAATTTGTCCACGATGATTTTTCTTCTGGTATCAAAATCCGGAGATTTGATTTCGGCAGAAAGTCCCCATTTAAATCTGGAGACGATTCTGTCCTGAATATCCAAAATATCCACCGGCGCTTTATCTGAAGTCAGGATAATCTGTTTTCCGTTTTGGTGCAGATAATCGAATATATGGAAGAAACTGTCCTGTGTAGATTTTTTTCCGGAAAGGAACTGGATATCATCAATAATGAGCACATCCACCATTTGGTAGAAATTCGCGAATTCCGTTTGTTTGTGGGCTTTTGCAGCGGAAACGAATTGCTGGATGAATTTCTCCGAGGACAAATACAAAACCACTTTATCCGGAAAAGCATTTTTCACTTCCAAACCGATTGCGTGTCCGAGGTGGGTTTTTCCGACGCCATAACCTCCGTACAAGAACAATGGGTTAAATGCGGTTGCACCCGGTCTTTTTGCGATTGATTTTGCAACTGTTGATGCGAATTTGTTGCTCTCCCCTTCCACATAATTATCAAACGAAAAATCCGCTTTCAGGTTAGAATCGATGTTGACCTTTTTCATTCCCGGAACCACGAAAGGATTGATCAGATTCTGAGAAA
The DNA here is from genome assembly GCF_001045435.1 of Chryseobacterium koreense CCUG 49689. GTDB lineage: Bacteria > Bacteroidota > Bacteroidia > Flavobacteriales > Weeksellaceae > Kaistella > Kaistella koreensis. The sequence continues at coordinate 19,747 of NZ_LFNG01000016.1, forward strand.
AAGCCGGCGGCAAAGTTTCCTGAACTTTCGGAGTGGAAATGGATTTCCCTTTCACATTTACGGTGATGGGTTTTTCCTGACCTGCAGGTTTGTTTTCCATGACGGAATACCATAATTTAACTCCTTTACCGATATTTTTCTTTAACGCAGCAGAAAGCAAAGACAAATAATTGTCTTCAATATATTCTTTATAAAAATCACTAGGGACTAAAAGCGTAAGATTATTGCTCACCAGTGAAACCGGCTGCACGTTATCAAACAATAAATCAAAAGAATTTTCTAGTTTTTTCAGGTCTGTGTTGTCTTCAGCGGCGTTCAGATTATCCCTCATGAACTGAAGACACTTTCCCCACACAAGCGTTAAGTTTTCATCCATTTTCGTGCTACAATTTATCCGTCGGTTAAAATTTTTGAGAGAAGACAAATATCTCATTTTTAATTTTCAAAAAAAAATTTTTGTCCTATTGATTATTTAAAAATATATTTGTATGATCTATTAAATGCTTAAAATGATACATACAATCCACTCATTAAGAGTACGTTACGGCGAAACCGATCCCATGAAATATGTTTACTACGGCAATTATGCCGAATATTTCGAGGTGGCAAGAGTGGAACTTTTCAGGACTCTCGGGATGCCTTATGACGAGATCGAGAACCGGGGAATTTGGCTGCCTGTATCAGAATTTCAGATCAAATATTTGAAACCTGCTTTGTATGACCAGGTCCTTGAAATCCATACCTATGTCAAAAAAATTCCAGGGGTGAGAATCGAGTTTGAATATGAAATTTATAACGATTCCAAACAGCTGATCACTCAAGCCAAAACTACGCTTTATTTTTTTGATTCCAAAACAAAACGACCGGTAAAATGTCCCGATTTTCTGATGAAACTTATTGAAAAAGAATTTTAAGGCCGAGAAAAGCAAGTTAAGGCATTGGAAGCTTGCGTCTTTGCCGCATAGCATTCCTCTTTGCAGATCGCTTCAGAACAGCTTTCGGAATTCCCAGTCTTCGAATGCTTGAACCATTCAGCTCATAACTCGCTTCCCGCCGCAATTTCATACGGCTCCTTCCCTTTCTCGAAAATCCGAGTGAGCTCACTTCCTTCCACGGAAATGCGGTCGCCAATCTTTCGGATCCAGTTCCCTTCCCGCAATCCGATAACCTTCGTGTCATTTTGGGTCAAAAATTCCCGGATCCGGGTTTCCCGCGTTTCCCCATTGTGCTTCAAATCCGGATCAGGATCCAGGTAATGCGGATTGAGGTTAAACGGCACCAATCCCATGCAGTCAAAACTTGGCGGGTACACAATCGGCATATCGTTCGTGGTTTTCATATTGATCCCGCCGATATTGGAACCGGCACTTGTTCCCAAGTAAGGTTTTCCGGACTCTACATTCTTTTTCAGGATTTCCATGAGATTTTCCTCATGCAAGGTTTTGACCAAAAGGAAAGTATTTCCGCCGCCTGTAAAGTACCCTTTCCCGGAATTAATCGCAGAAACCCTATCGTCAAATTCGTGTAGGCCTTTTACCTTAATGTCGATTTTCGCGAAAAATTCAGCTGCTTTTTGGGTGTACTCCTCATGCGAAATTCCGCCGGGACGAGCAAACGGTATGAAAATAATTTCATCAACTCCATCAAAAAGTGTTGAGATTTCTTCAGTTAAATATTCCAGATAATTTCCGCCATAAAGCGTGGAAGTAGAAGCGAGGAGAACATTCATCTTTTTTAAAAATAAAAATGAAAAAGCAATATTTAATTATGTTTTACAAAGGTACTCCAATAATCAGCACCAAAAAAAGGCGGATTCCTATTTTAAACCCAAGTTCGTTCTCAAAAAAGAAATTTAAATATTGTGACATCCATAAATTATTTAATGATTTTTATCAACTTTATATTAATATAATTGATTTTAACATTAAATAAATAAATAACATTTATCTTTGCACTGAAAATAATATCAAAATAATCACAATGAATTACACGGTTGTCGGCTTATTTCCAAGTCAGGAAAACGCCAAAAAAGTTTCGGCAAGTTTGGAACATGCCGGATTCAAAAATGAAGATTACATCATTTACCGAACAGACCGGGAAAACACGCCGGAAGAGAGGAAGAATTTTTGGGAAAGACTGTTCGGAACAGCCCAAAATGAGGCTGAAAAAATCGAGGCCGAAAAACTGATCACCAGTGTTCAGGTTCAAAATGAAGAAGAGTTGGAAGACGCCAAAAAAACTTTTGCCCAAAACGATGCGGTGAACATCTACGAGTTCAAGGACATGACGATAGAAGAGGCAAAAAACCTAAGCTACATCAAAAAAATTGTGGAACTGCGGGCAAAATCGCAAATCTATGCGATACCTGAAATTTCACTGAGTTCAGGAAATATCAATGAAGGAATTAATGCCGAAGTAAAGGCTTAATCTTAAATTTTAATTTGTTACACAGAAATCCGTGCTTTTTGCGCGGATTTTTTTTTCTTGTTAGTAGTTGGTGCTGGACTTAATATTTCCCTCGCCACTTCCGTTTCAGTTCCTCTAAAATCTTGTTTTCCGTGGAATTGTTTCCGGGTTCATAGAATTTTGTGCCTCTGATTTCTTCCGGCAAAAATTCCTGAAACACGAAATTTCCTGCGTGGGAATGCGCATAATCATAATCTTTGCCGTAATTCATTTCCTTCATCAGTTTTGTGGGAGCGTTTCGAAGATGGAGCGGAACCGGAAGGTTTCCGGTTTTTTTCACCAAGTCCAAAGCATGATCGATTGCCAGATAAGTGGAATTCGATTTCGGGGAAACCGCCAGATAAACTGCTGTTTCACTGAGTATGATACGTGATTCTGGATTTCCAATAACATTTACCGCCTGAAAACAGTTATTAGCAACAACAAGCGCATTGGGGTTTGCCAATCCTATATCTTCCGCCGCCAAAATCAGCATCCGCCTTGCGATGAACTTCACGTCTTCTCCTCCACTCAACATTCTGGCGAGCCAATAAACAGCCGCATTCGGGTCGGATCCGCGCATGGATTTGATGAACGCTGAAATGATATCGTAATGTTGCTCCCCATTTTTGTCGTAAAGCGCCATGGTTTCCTGCAAAACGGAAAGCACATCTTCGTTTGAAATTTCCTTTTTCTTAGAATTCTTAAAATTATTCAGAACTATTTCAACCGAATTGATCAGCTTTCTGGCGTCTCCACCGGAATATTGGATGAAAGCTTCCTTATCCTTTAACTTAAAGCCAGTTCCTTCATCTTCATTATATCTGGCCAATGAAATATCGGCAAGTTCCTCCAGCTTCTCAAAACTCAAGGATTTCAAAACATACACCTGACTTCTGGACAAAAGCGCGGAAACCACTTCGAAACTCGGATTTTCTGTGGTTGCACCGATCAACACGATCCAGCCTTTTTCCACCGCGTGAAGCAGTGAATCCTGCTGCGATTTATTGAAACGATGGATTTCGTCAATAAAAAGAATCGGAGATTTTCCAGAAAAAAGATTTAGCTTTTTTGCATCATCTATGACTTCCCGAACATCTTTCACACCCGACGAAACCGCCGAAAGCTTAAAAAATTTCCGGCCCGATTTTTCTGAAATAATTTCGGCCAAAGTGGTTTTCCCCGTTCCCGGAGGACCCCAAAAAATCAACGAATTCAGTGTGTCGTTCTCGATCATTTTCCGGATGGTGCCATTTTTCCCGGTTAAATGTTCCTGTCCCAGAACTTCATCAAAAGTTTTCGGTCGGAGTTTTTCGGCTAAAGGAATATTGTGACTCAAAGTAGTAGTGGTGCAATTATTTCTAAAAATTCAGACTTCAAATTTAGGAAAAATCTTCTTCCTACTTCCATCTTCCCGCTTCCAACTTTTTATGTATTTTTGCAATGTTTTGAAAACCACGTTCAACAAAATCATATCGTTTCCTTTGGTAGTTTTTATCAGAATTTACCAATGGACGATTTCGCCATTGCTACCAAAAAATTGCCGTTATGAGCCCACCTGCTCTCACTATATGGTGGAAGCGCTTCAAGTTCATGGGATTTTGAAAGGCTTATATTTGGGGGTGAAAAGGATTTTGCGCTGTCATCCATGGGGTGGACAAGGTTATGATCCAGTGCCACCGAAAAAATGAGTTGAAGAATGGTGGAGTCCTGAACAGAGCACGGTCCTCACTTGAAATGCTGCCGTCGATTTCATATTCGTGACTCGAAAAAATAAGGGGAGAAATTTATAATAAAAAAAATATTTTATGCTGACATTTTTATACACCACCTGGGATCCTTCTACCGGAATTCATCTGGGTCCAATCACGCTTCATTACTACAGTTTGATGTTTATCTTGGCGTTTGGACTGGGTTATGTCATCATATCCAAAATTTTTAAAATTGATAATGTAAACCAAAAATACCTGGAACCGCTTTTCACCTGGACATTGGTGGGAACGATTTTGGGAGCCAGATTGGGACACGTCATTTTTTATCAGCCGGAACTTTTCAAGGAAGATTTCTGGTCGGTATTTCTGCCCATCCGAACAAAGCCACAACTGGAGTTTACAGGGTTTTCGGGTTTGGCGAGTCATGGCGCAACAATCGCATTGATTTTTACCACGCTTTACTATTCCTACAAAATCATCAAAAAAAATCCGTTTTGGGTTTATGACCGAATCGGAATCGTGGTCGCTTTGGGCGGCGCATTCGTGCGGATCGGAAATTTTTTCAATTCGGAAATCATCGGAAAACCGGCACCGGAGCACTCCCCATTCGCAGTACTTTTTCCGCAGCAGAGTTCGGAGTATGGAGCAATCGTGGCACGTTATCCGACCCAACTTTTCGAGGCATCGGGTTATTTTCTGCTTTTTGTTTTGCTTTGGATCCTTTACCTCTACACCAACAAAAAATACCAGCAAGGGTGGCTTTTCGGACTGTTTTTCATCGTTCTATGGGCAGTGAGATTTTTTGTGGAATTCTTGAAAGAACCTCAAGGAAACGAATTCATCACTATGGGCGGTTTGAATACCGGACAAATTCTTTCGATTCCCTTTATGTTGGCTGGTTTCGTGATTTTATTCACTGCAAAAAACCGCACCATTACCGAGGAGGAAAACGAAAAACCGGAGTAATCCGAATTAATCCAGCGTCTTAAATACATTTCCCAGTTCCTCCATCAAATCGGAAGGAAGCATCGCCTGTTTTGAGTATTTTTCCGCAGCCAAATCTCCGGCTTTTCCATGGAGCCAGACTCCGAAAATAGCCGCATTTTTAGGGGAATAATTTTGGGCTAAAAGAGAAGTAATGATCCCGAGCAAAACATCACCGCTTCCACCTTTTGCCATTCCGGAATTTCCGGTGATATTGTAAAAAACATCATTTTCCGGAGTGATAATCTGGGTATGATGGTCTTTCAGAACCATATAAATTCCAAGTTCCGCCGATTTCCGTTTGGCCAGTTCCAGTCTTTCCAATGAGTTTTTTGTCTCGCCAAAAAGTCTTGCAAATTCTTTCGGATGTGGCGTGATGATTGATTTTTTCGGAATCAGGTTCAGATTTTCGGGATTTTTGGCAATAATATTCAGCGCATCAGCATCTAGAAGCAAAGGTTTTTGGTAATTTTTTAAAAATGTTAAAAAAGCAGTTTCCGTTTCCGGATCGGTTCCCAATCCTGGACCGATTCCAATGGCAGCATCCTCTTCCGCCGAAAAATTGGAAATATAATCTTCGCCACCATATAAAAACATCGCTTCAGGACAGGTGGTTTGAAGGATTTCATAACCACAATTGGGTGCAAGTGTGAAAGTCAGTCCACTCCCCGATTTCAAGGCCGATTTCGTAGCCAAAACCGCTGCTCCCATTTTCCCGTAACTTCCTGCCATGATGGTGGTTTTGCCAAAACTTCCTTTGTGGGAAAAATCGTTTCTGGGCGTGAAAATCTCCTTCACCAAATTTTCATCGATCACAAAATACTTCGAAGGTTCCCTTTCTATAAAATCCTTGCTTAAACCGATATCCAAAATATTTATTTTTCCGCAAAAAATTCCAGTTTCGGGATGAAGAAAGGTTCTTTTCCAAAATTGAAAACTCAAAGTTTCATCTGCTTTAAATATAACCGGATTATCTTCTGAAATCCTGTCCGCAAATAAACCCGACGGAATGTCGATGGCGAATTTTGGAAATGAAAGTTCATTGAGAAATTGAATGATTTTCGCAGACTTTCCATCGAGACTTCTGTTTAATCCGGTCCCGAAAAGTGCGTCAATGATTACTGCATTTCCATCAATTTGAAAATCGCCAATCTCATCAAAATCAAATATTCCAATTCCTGAAATTCCCTTTACTTTATTGAAATTGATTTTGGCGTCCGTTGAGTATTCGGCTTGGTCTTTATTTATGAAAACATTCACGTCAAAGCCGCTTTGATAAAGCATTCGTGCTATTGCAAATCCATCTCCGCCATTATTCCCATTTCCGCAAAAAATAAGAAATACCGCGCCATCCTCAGTCTTTTGCAAAATCGAATTTACGCAGGATTCGGCTGCGCGCTCCATCAAGTCAATTGAGGAAACCTGCTCATTCTCTATGGTGAATGAATCGCATTTTCGGATCTGTTCCGCGCTGAAAATCTTCATGTTGTGCAAGGTTTATTTTCATTAAAGTTAATAAATATTTCTGTCTGCAGTTCGGACAAACGTTATATTTTTTTTGAAAAAGCCACCCATTTTTTTAAATTAATTTAATAAATTTGTTAGCATAACATTAAAAATATAAATTATGGGATTTGTACAAGAATTTAAAGAATTTGCCATAAAAGGCAATGTGGTTGATTTAGCGGTTGCAGTGATCATTGGTGGAGCATTTGGAAAAATTGTTTCCTCGTTTGTTGCTGATGTAATTACCCCACTAATTTTGAATCCGGCACTGAAAGCGGCAGGAGCCGAAAACGTAGCAAAACTGACTTGGAACGGCGTCACCTACGGAAACTTTCTGGCCGCAGTGATTGACTTTATTTGTATCGCTTTGGTACTTTTCATCATGATTAAAGGTATCAACAAAATCCAGAAAAAGGCAGAAGTAGCTCCGCCTGGACCAACTGAAGATCAAAAATTGTTGACGGAAATCCGGGATTTACTCAAAAAATAAATGGGGTTTCTATAAAATAATAAATCCGGCCCGAATTTTTTTCGGGCTTTTTTCATTTTATTTTTCCGCTTTCAGCGAATCAATTTTTTCCTGAATTTCGGGGTCATTTGGGTGGATTGCGTAGTACTTGGCAATTCCTCCTTTCTGATCGATCACCATGAATCTTGGAACCCAGTTCAAATCGATGAAATTATTGAAATTATTCTTCCAGCCTTCATCAAACCAATAGTTTTCATTTTCTGCGATTCCATACTTCAGCAAACCTCTTTTCCACTGCTCATGACTTCTGTCCAAAGAAAAATAGACAAAATCAATTTCCGGATTTTTCTGTTTCAGTTCTTCAGTTGCGGGAAGTGCGAGAATACAGTCCCGACACCAACTTGCCCAAAAATCAATGATCAGAATCCTTCCCTGATGTTTTTTCAGTACTTCTGAAATAGAGCTTTTTTTGCCATTAAGGTCAACTATTTTTTGCATCAAAGCTGCCTTTGAAAATTCGGTTTTGCTGATTTTCGGAACTTTCTGTCCCCAAACAGTGACCGAAAAGATCAACAAAAAGGCAGCGATTACATTTTTCATTTTTAAATTTTTTCAAATAATACAATAGGTGAGTTTGTTTCGATGATTGCTTTCCCATTTTTCACGGTAGTCGTAATCCCGGAATAAGCATCTCTTAATTTTGTTCCATCCTCGAAAATACCGGAAGTTGAAACTTCTTTTAAACCTGGCTTTAAATCTAATCCCACTAAAACTTTATCCTGATCAAAAGTTCTGGTAAACCAGTATGGCGATTGAGAAATCATTTGGTGAACTCCCGCTCCGACTGCAGGATGATTGGCCCGAAATTTCCCGAGTTTTTGATAGTGAGTCAATAAAGCTTTCGTTTCGGGATTGGTTTTCACATCGGTCCAGTTCATGTTGGAACGAAGATTGGCATCGCCTTCCGCTCCTTTCACCACCAAAGGACGCGCAGTTTCATCGCCATAATATATCTGTGAAATTCCGGGTGCAAGAAGCAATTTGGTTCCACTTTCAAAGGTTTTTTTTCTTTCCTTGTCAAAAGGCCAACCATCATCATGTGACGAAAGATAATTTAGCACGGTTTTCCCGTTCAAATCTGAATGTAAAAGTTGGGAATAGTTCGAAAAAATCTCTTCATAAGATTTGTTGGCATCGCCTTTAAAATCAAAGTTAATCAGCGAATTGAATCCATTTTGGTAATAGTTTACCTTTTTATCGCCAAAGTCGTAGAGCTGTTTTTGCGAAATCCCGTAACCATAAACCTCGCCAACTGTAAAAAACAAGTTGTCATCTAAAACTTTGGACGGATTGTTTCTTTTGTAAATATCAAATGCATCCTGGCAAACTTTCTGGAAATCTTTCCAAACATCCTCATTCGTATGTTTCACGGTATCCACACGATATCCATCAATTCCAAATTCCTGCACATAATCGGCGAGCCATTTCATGATGTAATATTTCGGTGCTCTCGGATAACCGGTTCTTGCGAAAAAATCATTCAGAGATTGCATTTCGGCATCATATCTTCCTTCCTTTTTCCACTTATCGACCAGCATTTGCGGTAATTCAGCAGGCGCATCGGATTCCGTCAAAATATCCGGCAGATTGGCCACCAAAGTGCAGGCAGTGGTGTTTTCGTAATTGGTGTATTTGCATTGGGGTGAAGTTCGCACCCACGAATTCGGATAAACCGCATCGAGGTTGGTGACCGGACCCGTGTGATTAATGACCGCATCCAAAACGATTCGGATTCCTTTTTTATGGGCTTTTTCCACCAGTTCTTTCAACGCTGCCTTCGTTCCAAAATTGGGATCCAAACTCGTCCAGTCTTTTGCCCAATACCCATGGAATCCGTAAGTTTTCCCCGTCCCTTCATCGGTTGCGCCATGAATTTGTTCCACCAAAGGGGTCATCCAAATCGCATTGATTCCGAGATCTGAAAAATAGTTGTCATCAATTTTATGGATAATTCCGCGCAAATCGCCACCTTCAAATCCTCTAAGCACAGCTGCTTTTTCGGTTCTGCCAAAATTCACATCATTGGATTGATCCCCGTTTTGAAATCGGTCGGTCAAAAGGAAATACATATTTGCACCTTCCCAATGGAAAGTTTGTGGAGTTGTTTTCTGTACACTGGAGCAGGAAGCCAAAAATGCAAACCCCGCGATGATCAATAATTTTTTCATACTATTTTTTCGGACATATAAAGGTAAATCAATTGCAAACCACAATAAAATCATTTCCGATTTTGATTCCATTTTAACATTAATTTAACATAATTTGCTATATTTGCTTTCTTAATCTAGAAATAGAATGACCATTTATCAGAAGATTGCCGAAATTTTGCAGTTCGTGCTGCCCAAATTTTACAAGGAAAGGTATTTCAAGAAATTGGAAGATCTGTCTGCCGGTAATTTTTCTGAAAAAAATATGGAGCCCGAATTGATTTGGATCAAAGATTATCTCCCGAAAAATGCCGTATTTTTTGATATTGGAGCAAATGTGGGAACTTATGTTTACCGCGTGGAACAAAGACTGTCGCCAAAAAACATCTATGCTTTTGAACCCAATCCAAAACTTTTCGCCCGTTTGCAAAGGATTTTTCCTAAAGTAAACCTGTTTCCGATTGCATTGTCGGATAAAAATGAAACGGCCATGTTTAAGATTCCGGTGATTGCAGGGAAAACATATGATTCACGCGGGACTTTGCATACCGATTTTCCGGAAGTGGGCGAAGAAAGAAAAATCACGCAACAGGTGAAGGTCATGAAACTCGACGATTGGAGTGAAAATCAAAACTTGACCCGACTTGATTTCATTAAAATCGATGTGGAAGGAAATGAAATGGAAACTTTGCATGGTGCAAAAAAAACCATCCAGAAATTCCGTCCGGTTCTGATGGTGGAAATGGAACAAAGACACCATGAAAAACCTTTGCAGGAATTGGTTTCGGAAATAGAAACATGGGATTATACCGCGCATTTTATGAACCGCGAAAACTTTGGACTAAAAAAAATAGACTCCACTTTTTTCGAAATTCAGAAAGAAAATGTGTTAAAGAATAAAAGCGAATACATCAACAATATCGTTTTCGTACCAAATTACCACAAAAAGTCCAAGGAATGAGCGTAGTTGCACGACAAGGTTTCAAATATTCGCTGATCGGCTATTTCGGGTTTTTACTCGGAACGGTTTCGTCGATTTTCATTTTCCCGCGGGACATGGAATTCTATGGAAAACTGCGCTACATCTTGCCGACTGCCGAAATGCTTCTGCCAGTAGTGGTTTTCGGGCTTTCTTTTTCGAACGTGAAGTTTTTTCACCACACGCAGAAAGATGGAAAACATCAAAATTTCCTCTCGCTTTCTTTACTTCAGGTGGTGATCAATTTTGCGATTTTCACTTTGCTCTTTTTTGCCTTTTTCCTCATTTTTCCGCAATTCAAAAGTCTAGAACTCTGGAAAATGAAGCGGCTGATATTGCCTTTGATTTTGGTTTTGGCACTTTCCGCGGTTTTCAATAAATACATTTCGAATTTCAAGAGGATCGTGATTCCGAATATTTTTGAGAACATCTTCCCGAAACTCGCCAATTTAGGAGCATTCGTCCTGTTTTTCTGGCTTGGAATCTCTGAAAAAGGTTCATATGGTTTTTTCTTCGGAATGTATATTTTCGCATTTTTCGGATATATTTTCTATGCCAATCAGCTCGAAAAAATCAAACCAGATTTCAGTACCGATTATGTGAAAAAAGATGGTTTATGGAAAGAGGTTTTGACCTATAGTTTTTTCGGATTCTTAGGAAACATCGGCAATTATATTGCTTTCCGGGTGGATAATTTCATGATCGGTGAATTTCTGAATTTTGAAGAAAACGGGGTTTACAGCATTATTCTTTCGGTTTTGTCCTTCATCATGATTCCCCAAATGGGGCTGTTTAACATTTCGGCACCAATCATCAACAAATCCATTGCAGAAGGCGATTTCCAGGAACTTGACCGATTTCATAAGAAAACTTCGCTCAGTCTTTTTTTCCTTGGAGCGGTGCTGTTTTCGTGTATTCTGGTTGGCTTTCCCTATCTCTGCGATTTCATCAAAAATGGCGACCAACTCCGGCAAGCGGAACCCGTTATCTGGATATTAGGTTTTGCCATGCTTTTCGACTTGGCGACCGGTTTTAACGGCCACATCATTTCGCTCTCCAAATATTACAAATTCACCATTGTGGTAATGCTCTTTTTGGCGATTACCACGATTTCACTGAACTGGCTTTTCCTCACGAAAACTCATCTTGGAATCATCGGAATCGCCATGGCTACCGCGATTTCGCTCACTCTTTTCAATGGCATCAAAATCGTCTTTAATTTTATAAAGTTCGATGTTTCGCCTTTGAGCATCGAAATGGTTTACGCCGCAATTATTTCCACCGTTGCGATTACGGTTGCGATCATCCTTCCTGATTTCAACAGAAGCATTTGGAATCTGCTTTATAAACCGAGCGTGGTTTTGGGGATTATTTTCACCGGGAACTATTTCATGAACATTTTTCCGGTGGAGGATTATCTGAACCGCCGGTTTTTCCAGAGTTTATTTAAATTTTGATTAGAAGATAGAGGAAAGAGCATAGAAAATAGACTTTCAGTCAAGGTGGTGATTGTTTTTTCCAAAGTTTCAAAGTGGTTACAGTAAACCGCGCAAAGTATTTTCTAATTCAGTTCTGATTTTTTCTCGGCTGAATTTTTCCTGAAAATCATAGTGGTTTATCGTTCTTTTACTGAAAATTTCAAAAGGATTATTTTCACCTTCGTGCATGATGAATGGAAAATTCGAAGGATAATTCTTTGGAAAAAAGGCCATTTTTCCATATTTAATGGCATCACCGATATTTCCCGACATCTTGGTTTTTCCGTAGATTTCAGTATTGCTGAAGAACTCGGTTTTTGGCTGAATCGGACACCATAAAACATTTGCTTTGTTCATCCACTCATCAAAAGTTTTGCGCGGAACTTTTTTAGTGAAATATTTCATGTTGACATATTCCAAGGACTGCTCCAAATCCTTTAGCCATCGAAGTTCTTCACCATTTGCCTTTCCCAGGAAAATGATTTCAAGGTTTCGGAGTTCAGGTTCTATTTCACCCGTTTTGAACTTAATTTCCAGCTCTTTAATTTTCTCAATGACCTGCTGATAATTCCGTCTTTCCTGCGAAACCGTTCCAGGAATGACAATCGTGAAAATTTTTGAATCCGCATTCTCATTAAACTCATTAAAAAAAATCGGTAGAAAGCTGAATTTTTCATTACTTAAACTCTCATCCAAAACCAAAAGATTGCGCAAATTTTCATAAACTTCCGGTGCTGAAAGCAATCCTTCCTTCCACCACAATTTCAAACGAAACCGGATCTGCTTTTTGAAAATACTTTTAAATAACTGAAATTTTGAAAGTCCGCTGAAATTGAGATTATGAACAATAGCGGCAGTTTTGTGTGTTTTAGAAATCGCATTGAAAACATTGAAATACCTGTGAACCGTCCCAATGATGACCAGGTCGTAATGGGTGTTTCGCAAAGAATTCAAAATTTCAGAACATTCAGTCTGGAAAACATTCGGTTTCTCCACACCGATTTGCTTTAAAATCTTTTCTGAAAAATAATAATCCACTGAAAATTCCCGAGAATCGGCAATCAGTTCCATGAAATTAGAAGCAATTTCCGCATGGGTATCAAGCTCGATGTAGGCGATTTTTTTCAAAATTCAAGATTTGGTTCAGTAAACTTTTTTTCCATTTGAAAAAGCCTCCAACACTTTCGTATTCAGAATTTCCGTTTCCGGAATCGTCATCAAATCCTGGTTCAGAATGATGAAGTCTGCGGATTTCCCTACCTCCAAACTTCCGATTTCATTTTCCTGGAATGCCGCTTTCGCCGCCCAAATCGTCATTCCTCTGATGGCTTGTTCCCGGGTTAATGCATTCTCTTTTTGAAAACCGTTTGCCGGAAAATTCCTGGCATCCTTTCTTGCAACCGCTGCGAGGAAAGTTTTAAACGGACTGATTTCCTCCACCGGGAAATCGGTTCCCAAAGGAAGCCAACCATTTTGCTTCAGGAGATCTTCATAAGCATAGGAATATTTCAACCGTTCTTTACCCAGTCTTTCTTCCGCCCAATACATATCGGAAGTCGCATGAGTGGGTTGCACAGAAGGAATTACAGAATATTTCCCGAAAAGGCCGAAATCATTTTTATCCACCACTTGCGCATGTTCGATTCGCCATCTTCTGTCGTTTTTTCCACCCAAAACCTCACCATAAATTTTAAGAATCGTGCGGTTTGCGGAATCTCCGATGGCATGCGTGCACATTTGAAGATTGCTGTTTTTCAATTTTTTAGCCAGAGTTCTGAAATGTTCCTGATCGCTCAACAAAAATCCTCTCCAACCTTTTTTGTCGGAATAATCGTGGATGAGACACGCTCCTCTGGAACCAAGCGCACCATCGGAATACACCTTGAATCCACCAATGGTGATATTTCCGTTCGTATATCTTCCTTTTTTTGTCCATTTTTCATAATAATCGGGATTGTCTTCCAGCAAAGCGAAAACCTTCATTTTCAGGACATTCTGAGCTTGTGATTTTTCCAGCAGGCTTAAAGTATGTTCGGTAATTCCACAATCGTGAAGGGAAGTCAGCCCATAGGAAAAACATTCCTTCTGCAATTCGGCAAAGTAGTTTATCGCCATTTCATCACTGATTTGGGGCAGATGTCTTTCGACCAGAGTCATGGCGTTGTCAATCAAAATCCCGGTGAGTTTACCGTTTTTTTGTTCGATTTCGCCACCGTTAATTTTCGTGTGCAAATTAATTCCGGCAATGTCGAGTGCTTTCTGGTTTGCAATCGCCGCATGACCGTCGATTCGCTTCAGGTAAACAGGTCGGTTTGGAAAAAGTTCGTCCAATTTTTCCTTATCCGGAAATTCCTTCACCGGCCAATCATTTTGGTCCCAACTTCTTCCGTAAAGCCATTCCATCGGCGCATTTTTGGAATATTCCGTCATCCTTGAAATCACTTCATTCCAAGATTTCGTACCCCAAAGTTCACATTTCCATTTATCAGTTGCATAACCAGTAAAATGACAATGTGCATCGATGAAACCAGGAAAAACGACTTTACCTTCCAGATTCTGGATGTTCTTTGATTGATATTTTTTCAAAATATCCGAAGTTTTTCCAATAGCGACAATTTTCCCATTATTGATCGCCATAGATTGCGCCACATTGAAGTTACTGTTGACCGTGTAGATTTTTGCGTTGTGAATGATTATATCTGCTTTTTTTTGCGCAGAAAAGAAAACAGACATCAGCAAAAGTACAACCATCTGGAGAAGACGGGACTTCCCCGAAAACTGCAGATTTTCAGTGCACGAACTGGTGGAATTATTCATAATTGATTTAATATTAAATTGGGTCATTATTCTTTGATTATATTGTGGAAGGAAGCTTCGGAATCTGGACAATTCGCTGCTGGACTTTACTGTCGCAGCATTTGCTTCCAACGCAGATTTCGGATGTATTTTATTTCTTCCTTCGAAAGTTTTCGTTCTCCTTTTTGTTTCAGGAAAATTTTCATGGTGGTCAAAAATTCTGAAAAAGATTTATTCTTCAAAGCAGATTTTGCCGAGGAGATGATCGCTAAAGGAAAACTCAACCCTATATTGTAAAAATATTCGCCCAGTTTTTCGGCTTTCTGCTTTTTGTATTTGAAGGCGGTCGGACGAAGGTGCTTCACCCACAAATCTTTGATCGTGACGATTTCCCAGCCGTTTTTTTTGGCCAACATCACATCGATATTATCCCACCCAAGAACCGCCCGAAGTCCTTTCATTTGCAAAAAACATTCCTTTCGATAAGATTTTATAGGACCTCTCACATGATTTTTCGAGGAAAGGTTTTCAAAAGTCCACTGCCGTTTTTCATCCTTAAAATCAAAAGCGAGATTTTTTTCGAAAACTGACTTTTTGATTCTGACCAAGCCCGAAACCATTCCGGCTTTAGGGTTTTCTAAGTAAATTTGATTGACTTTTTCCAAATAATTTTTAGGGAAAATAATATCCGCATCAAATTTACAGATGACTTCAAAATCCTTAAGATCCGCCATTTCCAAACCTTTATTGAAAGTCTGCACCACTTTTGCTCCCGGTTCATGAGATGATTTTTCTAAGGTCTTCAATTGGAAGTTTGAAGTTTGAAGTTTGAAGTTTTCCACAATTTCTGCGGTTTTATCGGTTGAACCATCATTGATCACGATAACCTGAAAATCCCTGAAAGTTTGATTTTTCAAGGATTCGAGACAAAAAAATATATTTTTCTCCTCGTTATGGGCGGGAATGATGATGAGGAACTTCATACGGCGATTGCCTCCCGATAATTATCGAAAT
This sequence comes from Chryseobacterium koreense CCUG 49689, assembly GCF_001045435.1. GTDB lineage: Bacteria > Bacteroidota > Bacteroidia > Flavobacteriales > Weeksellaceae > Kaistella > Kaistella koreensis. Next base: position 35,337 of record NZ_LFNG01000016.1, read on the forward strand.
GGCATGGAACAAATTTGAACAGATTGAACTTTAAACTACTCTGAAATCGCATCTATTTCTCCTCCAAATCGTCCACCCAGTCTTTTATGGTATAAGTTACCAAGCCTTCCGAAACGAAAGGGTCGTTTTTCACAAATTCTTCTGCAGATTCCCTGTCGGTGAAAATCCCCATCGCGCCTTGTCCGGGAACCGAGAAAGGTCCGATTCCGATGATTTTGCCGGCATTGACAAATTGATCCTCATTTTCCTGGTGCTTTGGAAAAACCTCCATCATTTTTTCCATTGTTCCTTCGGGCGTATTTTCATAAAAAACTACTGTTCTCATCTTTCTGGGTTTTGGTTTTGTTGATATTCGAAATCGTTATTCAGTTCAAGAAATCACGCCCAGTTCTTTCCCCACTTTTTCAAAAGCTGCGATCGCTTTATCGAGGTGTTCCTTGGTGTGAGCTGCGGAGAGTTGCACCCGGATTCTGGCCTTTCCTTTAGGAACGACCGGATAGAAAAATCCAATCACGTAAATCCCTTCATCCATGAGCTTTTCCGCCATTTTTTGGGACAAAGGAGCGTCATAAAGCATCACCGGTACAATCGCGGCATCACCATCCGGAATGTCGAAACCTTTTGCCTTCATATTGGAACGGAAATATTCGGCATTTTCCATCACTTTATCCCGCAAGGAAGTATCGGTAGAAATCATGTCCAACACTTTGATGGCCGCACCCACAATTCCAGGTGCCAAAGAATTCGAGAACAGATAAGGTCTGGATCGCTGTCTCAGCATATCGATGATTTCTTTTTTCCCCGAAGTAAATCCGCCCAAAGCACCACCTAATGCTTTTCCTAAGGTTGAAGTAATGATATCCACTCTTCCCATCACATCGTTTGCTTCATGCGTTCCGCGACCGGTTTGCCCGATAAATCCTGTAGCGTGGGAATCATCCACCATCACCAAACAGTCATATTTTTCGGCCAAATCGCAGACTCCTTTCAGATTCGCCACAATTCCGTCCATGGAGAAAACGCCATCTGTAACGATGATTCTGAAACGGTGGTTCTTTTCGGAAGCCGCTTTCAGCTGTTCTTCCAAATCCGCCATATTATTGTTTTTATATCGGTATCTCGCCGCTTTGCAAAGCCGCACTCCATCTATGATGGAGGCGTGATTCAACTCATCTGAAATAATGGCGTCTTCCTCTGAAAACAAAGGCTCGAAAACACCGCCATTAGCATCAAAACATGCCGCATAAAGAATGGTGTCCTCCATTCCCAAAAACCCGGAAATTTTGGCTTCCAATTCCTTGTGAATATCCTGGGTTCCGCAGATGAAGCGCACAGAAGACATTCCGTAACCGTGGCTGTCAATCATTTCCCGGGAAGCTTTCATGACTTCCGGATGGTTTGAAAGTCCGAGATAATTATTGGCACAGAAGTTCAGCAGCGTTTTCCCATTGGCCTCAATCACCGCAGATTGTTGGGAAGTGATGATTCTTTCGGTTTTAAAAAGACCGTCGTTTTTGATATTTTGCAATTCATTCTGAAGATTTTCCAGATAATTTTTGGAGATCATATTTTACTTTTTTTAATGAGGGTAAATTTAAGAAAATTTGCGGTGAAAACTTTGAAAGAACTCAATTAAATCGGAATCTGAAGTACGATGGGCAATCTCTTGAATTTTACTATTTTTGAAAAATGAAGCACCTCGTCATCATTGGAACTGTTTTTCCTGAACCCAATTCTACCGCGGCAGGAAAACGGATGCTCCAACTGGTTGATTTTTTTCTCGAACAAAACTTCAGGATTTCATTTTTGTCGGCGGCAGCGATTTCAGAAAATAGCTTCGACTTAAAATTAAAAGGAATCGAAACTTTTTCCATTAAAATCAATGATTCCTCTTTCGAAAGATTAATCGCCGAACTGCATCCTGAAATCGTCATTTTTGACCGGTTCATTTCCGAAGAACAATTCGGCTGGAAAGTTTCTGAAATTTGTCCGGACGCCATGAAGATTTTAGACACCGAAGATCTGCATTTTCTAAGGAAAGCTAGAGAAATGGCTTTTAAGCAAAATAGAAACGCTCACGAAAACAATTTGCTGAACGATGTTTTCAAAAGGGAAATCGCATCTGTTCTTCGTTGCGATTTATCGCTCATGATCTCCGAATTTGAAATGGATCTGCTCACGAATCATTTCAATATCGATAAATCAATTCTTCATTATCTTCCTTTGTTTGCGGAGAAAGCTGATTCGGGAAGAACATTTTCGGAAAGGAAGAATTTCGTCAGCATTGGGAATTTTCTGCATGAACCAAATTGGCAGACGGTTTTGAAGCTAAAAAAACTTTGGCCACAAATCCGAAAAAAATTACCCGATTCCGAACTTCACATTTTTGGAGCTTATGTACCGGAAAAAGCACAACAACTTCACCAAGAAAAAGAGGGCTTTTTGATTAAAGGAAGAGCGGCGAACAAAGAAGAACTTTTCAAAAATTACCGGGTTTTGCTGGCTCCGATTCCGTTTGGCGCAGGAATCAAGGGGAAATTGCTGGAAAGCATGGAGTTTGGTTTGCCGAGCGTGACCTCCTCAATCGGTGCGGAAGGAATGAATGGAAACTTGAACTGGAACGGGTTTGTTTGCGATGATGATTCTGACTTTGTGGAAAAATCGGTTCAACTTTATTCCGATGAAAATCTATGGACGGCAAAACAGAAAAATGGTTTTGCAATCGTTGAAAATCGATTTCAGAAGAAAGCTTTTTTGTCCCAATTTTCCTTGAGATTAAAAGAAATTGAAAGCAATTTGAAAAGCCATCGAAATAAAAATTTTCTGGGGCAAATCCTTCAACATCACACTTTGCAGAGCGCGAAATATTTGGGGAAATGGATTGAGGAAAAGAATAAATAATTTATGATTTTTCCAATAGCAAGGAAACCCATTCTTCGCGCTGCAGTTTCTTTTTCAGCGTGAGCTTTTCCTGGGTGCAAACTTCCAAAATATCGTCCACATCGAAGAAGCAGAGTCCCGAAAGCAAAAGCTGACCGCCTTTGTTCAACACCGAAACGTAAGTCGGAATGTCTGAAATCAAAATATTTCGGTTAATGTTGGCCAAAATGATGTCGAAATTTTCTTTGCCTAAATGCTCTGCAGTTCCTTGAGAAATCTCCAGTTCCACATTATTTCTTTCGGCATTTTCTATAGAGTTTTCCACCGACCATTCGTCGATATCGATGGCCACGGTTTTTCCTGCTCCTTTTTGTTTGGCGAAAATGGCCAGAACTGAAGTTCCACATCCCATGTCGAGGACTGTTTTGTCTTTAAAATCCATGTTGAGCATTTGCTGAATCATGAGATGGGTTGTAGGATGGTGTCCCGTTCCGAAAGACATTTTCGGCTGGATGATGATTTCGTGAAGCTTGGGATCCGGTGCGTGGAATTCGGCCCGGATTAAAACTTTTTCATCTACGTAAATCGGTTCAAAATTCTTTTCCCATTCCTCGTTCCAGTTGATATTCGGCATTTCTTGGAAAGTGTAGGAAATTTTCACCTCATCGTGCTGAAAGAGGTTGATTTCCTTTAAGGCGTCTTCATTGAACAAATCTTTTTGAATATATGCCAAAATCCCGTCGTGTTCCTCGGTGAAACTGTCGAAACCGATTTCGATGAGTTCTGCCATCAGGATTTCGTTCCAGGGTTGAAGTGGTGAGATTTTAAAATCAAATTCTAAATAATTGTTCATTGGGAAATTTTTTGCAAAAATAGGGAATTTGGATGTCCTTTGGATTTCGTTTGATAAGTTTCTCGCTGAATACAGGGATTTCGCGGATTTATCATTTTTGGAATGAGTGAAGTTTTAAACTAAACTGATAATTTGAAAGATGCTGAAACCGCGACCCGACTTGAGTGGAGCTCTTTTTGTGGAACGAAGTGGAACAAAAAAGCGGGAACGGAAGGCGGAAATTGTCGCCCAAAAAATTACTTGTGAAAATGTTGTGGAAATGCTTCTTCCGGCTTCATCCTTAAAATATTGAGCAAAAACCATGATTTCAGAAAGCCGTAACCGTAGGAAAACATTTGGATATAGGTGGAAATCACCGCCATTCCGGCAATACTGATGTTTCGGGTTTTGTAGAGTGCGTGGAAGAAAACCAGGAAAGTGTAAAATCCGTACATGGCGAGGATAAAACCTTTCCCGATGGTGAAATACTCGATAAATCCTAGCATGTAGCCGATGAGAAACAATGACGGAAAGGCGAAGGAAATTTTTACATATTTCGGGTGTCTTTGGTTGAGAATTGGTCGCGCGCAACCAAACTGATAAACCTGTTTGGAGAATTTTCCGAAGTCCACTCTGCGTTTGTGATAAACGCCGATATTGTCAAAAAAGGCAGTCACAAAACCGTTTTCCCAAAGTGTCATCGACAAATCGGGGTCTTCGCCGATTCGCATTTCAGAGAAGCCGCCCACTTTTTCGAACGCCGATTTTTTCACCCCCATATTGAAACTTCGCGGCTGGAATCTGGTGACCGCCTTTTTGCTGCCGCGAATTCCGCCCGTGGTAAAAACCGAGGTCATGGAATAGGAAATCGCTTTCTGCATGAGGTTGAAACCTTTGTGCGCCTTGTCTGCACCGCCGAATGCGTCGCAGGGAATTTCGGCAATATTTTTCTTAATGTTTTGGATGTAATCCGTTTCCACAATCACGTCGGAATCCACGAAAACGAGCCATTCTGCTTTTGCACGATAGGCTCCAAAATTTCTGGACAAACCGGGACCGGAATTGTCTTTTCGGAAGAATTGGATGTTCAGCATTTCATGGAACAGTTCCACTGTTGGTCGCAAATCGATTGAAGAACCGTCGTCAACGATGATCACCTCGAAAGCTTTATCCGTTTGATGGGACAAGGATTTGAGGAGTTCGAAGAGTTCGTCTCTTCGGTTGAAAATGGCGATGATGATGGAGATGGTGTTCAATGAGTGATGAATATAATGAATGATGATTGCTAATTTGCCGGGTTAGGAAGTTTATGCACCTTTTTCGTCCCTTCATACATCTCATACTGCATAAACCTACATTCCAGTTTTCCGTTGAAAAGCTTGATTTTCCTTGATGGCCGCAAACCGATTTTTTTTACCGCCTCCAAATCCGAAGTGATGAGCCAGGCCAAAGTGTTGGGATAATTTTGTTTGAAAGTGTCGCCTATTTTTTTGTAAAAATCTTCGTCACTGATTTCAATTCTTTCGTCGTAAGGCGGATTAAAGACCATCATCAAAGGAAAGAGTTCTTTTTTGGATTCAAAAAAGTCCTGTTTTCTGATTTCTATGACGTCTTCCATTTCTGCGGCTTCGATATTGATTTTTGAGGCGTTCAACATTTTACTGTCAATATCGTAACCCACTATTTTTCCAGTGAATTCTCTAACCCTGTTGATCCGGAATTCCTTTATTTTTTGAAAAAGCTCTCCGTCGTAATTCTTCCAGTTTTGGAAAGCGAATTTCTTTCTGAAAATCTGTGCAGGCAAATCCATGGCAATCATGGCGGCTTCAATCAACAAAGTACCGGAACCGCACATCGGATCCAGGAAGTTTCCTTTTCCGTCCCAACCGGCGAGTTGCAACATTCCCGAAGCGAGCACTTCATTAATCGGCGCTTCACCCTGTTCTTTCCGGTAACCACGCTTGAACAAAGGATCTCCGGAAGAATCCAACGAAATGGTCACCAATTCGCGGTCGATGTGGAGATGAAATTTAATGTCGGGATCTTTCGGATCCACATCCGGTCTTTTATGGTATTTTAATTTAAAGAAATCCACAATCGCGTCCTTCATTTTCAGCGACATAAATTGGGAATGTTTGAATCTTTCTGAATAAACGGTTGCGTCAATCGCAAAAGTCTGGTTCACATCCATAAACTCATCCCACTGAAAATCAAACAGTTTGTCATAAAAACGATTTTCATCCCACGCTTTGAAAGTGAGAATGGGAACCATGATTTTCAGGGCGGTTCGAGCGGAATAGTTGATTTTGTAAAGAAAACCGAGGTCGCCTTCACAATTCACGGCGCGGTTTTTTACCTCTACCCTTTTCCCACCGAGTTTTCTGATTTCTTCTGCCAAAACCTCTTCCAATCCGAAGAAGGTTTTGATCTGTATTTTTAAGTTTTCTGGATCCATTTAGCTATTGACTTCTTTCTTTTGCATTGGGTTTTCCGTTTTATCATTAGTAAAAATTACCTGCTGAAAACTGATTGCAAAATATGATTAATCCGCAAATTTAGTTAATTTTGCAGAATGGCGTGGTTCGAGACTTGGTTTGATACACCTTACTATCATATACTCTACAAAAACAGGGATTTCGCGGAAGCAGAAAATTTTATTTCACTGCTGGTTAAAGATTTGGAAATCCCGAGTGGTTCGAAAATCATTGATTTGGCTTGCGGAAAAGGAAGACACTCGGTCTATCTTAATCAACTTGGATATCAGGTTTTGGGAGTGGATTTATCGAAGGAAAGTATTTTCCACAATAAACAATTTCAGAACACCACCTTGACTTTCGAAGTTCATGATATGCGGAATGAGCTTTTCCCAAGTGTTTCTAAAGAAAAAGTAGATGCCGTTTTCAATTTGTTCACCAGTTTCGGATACTTTGAAAATGACCAGGATGACAAAAAAGTCTTTCAGTCGGTGAACCATGTTTTAAAGGAAAATAGCTTTTTCGTGCTGGATTTCCTGAATGAAAAATGGGTAAAAAACACTTTGGTTGCCGAAGATTTCGTAACTAAAGAAGGCATCAATTTCCACATCAAAAAAAAGATTCAAGACAAACACATCATCAAAGACATTTATTTTAAAGATAAAGGCAAAGATTTCCACTTCTTTGAAAAAGTGAAGCTTCATACTTTGGATGATATTGAAAAATACGCCGTGGAAAACGGTTTTGAGCGAATCAAAATTTACGGTGATTACCAGTTGGGTGAATTTCAATTGGAAACTTCGCCTAGATGCATCAATGTTTTCAGAAAAACCGAAGTACAGACTCCAGACGCCGAAGATGACCAAAATAAGTTTGAAAAAAGCTCGCAACATCCATTTTAGAAAAGAAAGCAATGATTATTTTACTATTGATTCTGAGCGTTTTAGCGGGTGTTTTTTTGGGGAAATATTTTGGGAACAAAAAGGCGTTTGCCAAAAACCTGCTCATTTTGAGCGCCGGATTTCTCATCACCATTTGTCTTAATGAGGTTTTTCCAAAAGTTTACGATTCTGGAAACCACCATATCGGAATTTGGGTCATTGCAGGAGTTTTGCTTCAAATGCTGCTTGAAAATTTGACCAAAGGTTTTGAACACGGCCACTTCCACCACCACAGTGAAGGAAAAGGGATTCTTCCGTTGGCACTGATGATCGGTATGTTTATCCATGCTTTTCTGGAAGGAATTCCGCTCGCCAATGAAGAGCACGTTTTAAGTCCTTATCTAACCGGGATCCTTTTCCATAATCTCCCGATTTCATTTATTCTGGGGGCTTTCCTTGTTTACCGGGGAAAATTTTCTCCTGCGTCCTGGCTGATTATTTCGGTCTTTGCACTGGCATCCCCTTTAGGACTGCTTTTGGGAAAATACTTTAATCCAGAATGGGAAGTCTATTTTCTGGCGCTGGTTGGAGGAATTTTTCTCCATATTTCTTCGGTGATCATTTTCGAGGGAAGCAAAAACCACAACGTGGACTGGAAAAAAGTGGGATTGGTGATCCTCGGAATCCTGATGGCGATGGTCGCTCACCTTTTTCATCAACATTAATGGCGATTACCTCAGCTGAAATCATGGCAAAACCCATTTCCAAAACAGGGTTTTAAAATAACCTTGATCGCACCGCTAATTTATTTTCAGGTTTAAAGGAAAATTTTTCCTCTGAAAATTACTAAACCACTGATCTTCATTGCCTTAAAAATGAAGAAATGCGGTGAAAATTTTCGCCGCATTTCTAATTAAAAACCAAATAAAATTAATGAAAATTAATTTTTTCCAACACGGTTTCTTTGGTTACGAAACCGGTGTTTTCCCAAACAAGTTTGTGATTTTGATATAGATGAAGCACTGGAATTGCGCCTATTTTCAACTCTTTGCAAAGTTCAGCATTCGCATCGGCATCAACTCGCACCACTTTCACGCGGTCTTTCATGGATTCTGAGATTTCTTTCAGATAAGGTTCCATCTTCTTGCACGGAGCGCACCAATCTGCATAAAAATCCACCAAAACCAATTGGTCTGATTCCAACATTTTGTGGTATTTACCCATGGTCATTGATTTTTTCGCCATGGCTTTGTCTGCGGTTTCCGGAAGATTTGCATACCGCCATTCCATCAATCCGCCCTGTAAGTGGAAAATTTTTGTAAAACCCGAATTTCGCAAGATTTGTACGGCCGCAGAACTCCTTGCTCCGCTTAGGCAATAGACGAAAACCGGCTTTGAGGGATCCAGTTGAGAAACCTGGCTTTGAAAATTACCGTTAATGTCCATATTTACAGCGTTTGCGATATGGCTTGCTTCAAATTCCCGAGGCGATCGCACATCCAAAATGACGGCATCCGGATTTTGTTTGATGAGTTCCGAAAATTCTGGTGCAGCAAGATCAGATTTTACTTCTGATACCTTCGAAACAGAGGTTTCGCCCTGAATATTTTGTGCCTTTTCACATCCCGACCAAGAAAATAAGGCAAAAACAATCCACAAAGTTTTCATCTTAATCATACAATTTTTTTTTAAGGTTAACACTTGCAACTGCCTTGATCATCATTCAATCCGACTTTAGCCAGTATATTTCCCAACAGACACCAGTTGGTGAAAGAGGACTGCAATAAATTAAGGCCCACAAAACCGGTAAGATAGAACCAATTTTGGTGCACAAAAATTCCTAAAAGTAAACTCGCCAAAATCATGGTTCCGGCCACTGCATGAATAATTCTTGTTTTCATATTTTTAATTTAATGTTTAAATTTTAATGGTTGAAATTTCCAACCTCAGTTTGATATACATCTGCTCTTAAATGGATTTTTCAATATCCAGACTTGCGAGGTGGATGCGTGAAAAAAACTCCCGTTTCTGGTTGAATTTTTCTATGTAATGATAGACTTTTTCCACGTTTTCATCGGGAACAAACACGGTGAAAAGTAGCGAGTCACTTTCCGTAACCTGGGTCGCAAACCAGCTTTCCAGCGAAATCTGTTTTCCTTGGGATTTGTAGCCTTTCACGGAGGTATAAGAAAATGCGGAAACTCCTGCATGAACCAGGATTTCTTTCACATTCTTCTCAAATTCTTCCACAGCGGTGATGAGTAGTAGTTTCATATTTTAATAATTGATTTTTGTTGCAAATAAGAAACTTCACCGGAAAGCAATATTCCGGCAAAGTTTCAGTGAAAAATAAACTATGGATTTTCTGTATTTGAATTTTCTTCGGAGTAATCATCTGAAAATTCATCGGCTTGTTCTGCCTGGATTTTTTCCCATTTTTTCTTTTCGCTCATATAATAAATCAGCGGCACTACCAAAAGCGTCAGCAATGTGGAGACAATCGCCCCGAAAACCAATGAGATCGCCAAACCTTGGAAAATTGGATCAAAGAGAATGATGACTGCTCCAATGACCACCGCACCGGTAGTGAGCAAAATAGGTGTGGTGCGCACTGCTCCTGCCTGTATGATTGCCTGCTTTATTGGGATTCCCTCATTAAGCCGAATTTCGATAAAATCGATCAAAAGCACGGAGTTCCTTACCATCACTCCTGCCAAAGCAATCATTCCAATAAACGAAGTTGCCGTGAAAAATGCTCCCAAAAGCCAGTGTCCGAGCACAATTCCTACCAGTGAGAGTGGAATTGCAACCATCATCACCAGTGGAGTTTTGAAATTTTGGAACCAACCTACGATCAGCATATAAATGATGATGACCACCACTGCGAACGCTGCACCCAAATCCCGGAAAACCTCCAACGTTATTTGCCACTCGCCGTCCCATTTCACGGTATAATCGCTTTCATCAGTGGGCTGCTTCATATAAAGTTCGTTCAGCGAATAACCTGCCGGAAGTTCAATATTTTTCAATTTTTCATCCATTCCCAGAATCGCATAAGCCGGACTTTCCAAATCTCCCGCCATGTCTGCAAGTACATACACCACTCGTTTTTGGTCTTTTCTGTAGATGCTTTTTTCCAGCGTTTCACGTTTCACCTTCACCACGTCGCTGATCGGCATCATATTTCCCTGCTGTCCTTTTATTTTCAATGCGGTGATATCCTGAATGCTGGCTTTTTCGGAATTGTCCAGCTTCATGACCATATTTACAGGCTGGTTACTTTTTTCGTCATATAAAGTGGAAATGGGATATTCGCCCATCAGATAAGACAGATTTCCCACGAGCTGTTGCGGTGCGATTCCGTTCAGCATCGATTTTTCTTTGTCAGGAATAATTTTGAATTCCGTTTGGGGACTTTCCACCATCCAATCTATATCTACCACGTCATCTGTATTTTTCAGGATATTCTGTACCTGGTTTGCGATTCTAACCTGTTCGTCATAATTTGGACCATAAACTTCCGCAACTATGGTGGATAGAACAGGCGGTCCAGGTGGAACTTCCACCACTTTGATGTTAGCTCCGTATTTTTTGGCGATTTTCTGAATTTCTGGACGGATGGTTTTGGCCACATCATGACTTTGTTTGTCACGGTCTTCCTTATGCAAAAGATTCACCTGGATATCTGCAGTATTACTTGCTCCACGCATATCGTAATGCCGTACCAATCCATTGAAAGTGATCGGCGATGCAGACCCTACATAGTTTTGGTAGTTGACCACTTCGGGAACCGTTCTCAAATACTGTGCAACATCTTGGGTTACCGCATTTGTTTTTTCTAAAGTAGTTCCTTCCGGCATGTCGATGACAACCTGTATCTCATTTTTGTTGTCAAACGGAAGCATTTTTACAGCCACCCATTTCGTGAAAAACGCCAACATGGAAATCATCAACAAAACACCCGTGATTCCAAGCATGGACCATCTTTTCTTTCCGCTGTCCAGAAATGGCTGTTCGATCTTTTTGTACCATTTATAGATGAATCCAGTTTCTAAACCTTGTTCTTCTTGATGCTCCTGCTGATCTTTTACCTTTAATAAATGATAGCCGAGGTAAGGTGTCACGGTCAATGCAACAAACAGGGAAAGCAACATGGCAATTGACGCCCCGATAGGCATTGGTGACATATAAGGACCCATCATTCCGGAAACGAAAGCCATTGGTAAAATTGCCGCGATCACGGTGAAAGTGGCTAAAATGGTCGGGTTTCCCACTTCGTTGATCGCATAAATTGCCGCCTGTTTGAATGGCAGTTTCTTCATGTGAAAATGCCGGTGCATATTTTCTGCGATGATGATGCTGTCATCCACCACAATACCTACCACGAAAACCAGGGCAAAAAGTGTAATCCGGTTCAGCGTGTAACCGAGCATGTAATAACTGAAAAGGGTCAAAGCAAAAGTTAAGGGAACCGAGAAAAACACGACCAGTCCGCCTCTCCAACCCATTGCGAGCATCACCAAAATTGTCACAGCAATGATGGCCACAGCAAGATGCAGAAGAAGTTCTGAAACCTTATGCGATGCGGTTTCCCCATAATTTCGGGTCACTTCCACGTGTACTTCATCCGGAATTAAAGTTTTCTCCAAATTTTTCACTTGATGTAAGATCTGATCCGAAATCTTCATTGCATCTGCACCTTTCACTTTTGATACCGAAACGGTTACGGCAGGATATTCTGATGGGTTTTTAATTCCTTTTTCAGTTCCCATTCCATAGCCAAAACTTACATAATTTGCAGGTGCAGAAGCTCCATCTTCCACTTTTGCAATCTGCTTCAAATAAACCGGCATATTTCTGGAAGTTCCCACCACAAGGTTTTCCACGTCATCTTTTGACGTGAGGAATTGTCCGGTAGTTAAAAGATATTCCTGATCATTGCTTACAAAACTTCCACTTTGCGAACTGCCGTTATTGGCTTGAATCATTTGCATTACTGAAAGTGCATCCACATTGCTTTCGGCCATTTTTTCACGGTCCAGAATGATTTTCAACTGTCGTGGACTTCCTCCGATGACGTTGGTCAAAGAAACGTCCTTGATTTTCTTGATTTCGGAGGCGAGCTCCTCAGCAACCTGCCGAAGCTGGAAATCGCTATATTTTTCGCTCCAAAGGGTCAAACCCAGCATCGGAACATCGTCAATCGAACGTGTTTTCACGATGGGTTCTTGCACATCTTTTGGAAATATCATCTTATTTTTCATCAACTCATCGTAGAGTTTTACATAAGACCTTTCGGTGTCTTCGCCTACGTAAAACTGCACGATCAGCATTGCTTTTCCGTTCATCGCCATGGCGTGAACATGCTCTACTCCCTTGATATTGGAAACAATTTTTTCCAAAGGTTTCACCACGCGGTTTTCTACTTCAGTGGGAGATGCTCCGGGATATCCGACCATTATATCGGCCATCGGAACAATAATCTGTGGCTCCTCTTCTCTTGGTATCAATGTGGAACTGTAAACGCCGATAATCATCAATGCCATCATCAACAAAATGGTGAGTTTTGAATTGATGAAAAATTCAGCGATACGTCCTGCAAATCCTTTTTCCATAATATATTGAGTTTCGGGTTTCGGGTTTTGGGTTTCGAGTAATCTCGCACCAAAAATCCTGTTCCCGATTTATTTTACTTGAACTTTTGCTCCGTTAAACAATTTTCCCTTCGCGGAAACGATATAAGGTTCTTTGGAGTTCAGTCCAGAAAGAATTTCCACCTGATCTCCCAAGGTTTTTCCGGTTTTCACCCAGCGCAGTGTTGCTGTATTGGCGGAACTGACGGTATAAATCCCGGTTAGCTGACCTTTTTCGACTATCGCAGACTTAGGAACGGCAACCGATTCCTGAAAATCCTGATGGACACTTCCGCTTCGCTTGAATGGGAAAACCACGTTCACAAACATTCCCGGAAGATAATCATCACTTTGCGGCATGTTGATTTTCACCAAATATTGTCCTCCTGTATTGGTGGATGACAAACTTACTTCGGCCACGTTTCCCACCACTTCGGTATTCGTTGATTTCATGAGCACTTTCACAGCCATTCCGGTTTTGATCATGGTGATATCTTGTTCAGAAACCAATACCTGCGCCTGTAGATTCCCGGAACTTTCTATCGTTAAAATCGGCATTCCCGGATTTGCCAAATCTCCCTGGCTCGCATATTTTGCGGTAACCACCCCAGAAATCGGCGCTGTAATGTTGGTATACCGATATTGGGAATTCACTTCATTTTTCATCATTCTCGCGCCGTCTAGATTGGCTTTTGCCATTTCATACCGTGCTCTCATATCGTCCAATTCTTTTTGGGAAGCACTTTGATTATTGTATAAATTCTGGAAACGCTGAAAATCCTTTTGGGCCAAATTGAAATTTGCCTGAGCCTGTGCAATCTGCGCATCTGTTTGTCCGCCTTTTGCCTGGATATCTGTGTTATTGATACTCACCAGAGGTTGTCCGGCTTTTACAAAATCGCCTATTTCCGCTTTCATGCCGGTGATATATCCCATCATTCTGGTGGAAACATTCACGGAATTCTTGGCGACCAATTTTCCGCTTGCGCCGGCAAAACCCAACTCATCAGTGGTGGTGGATTTGCTGAGCATCACTTCAATCGGTTTGGAGCTGGCCTTGATTTCGTTTTGGTCTGAAGAGCAACTTGCTAGAAATGCAATTGCCGAAAGAAAAAATCCTGTCTTTATAATTTTCATAATTTTTAATTTTGCTAGAGTGTAAAGTTTTAATTTTTATTTAATGGTTGGAAAAAAAGCAACTTCTGAGCTGAATCATGAGTTCAAAAACTTGTAATATTCCAATGCGATGTTGTATTCAAAGATCGCTTGCTGGTGTTCCAGTTCTTTTTTAGACATCTGGGACTCTGCATTGAGGAGGTCTGACGATTTTTCCAGTCCCTGTTCGTAGCGGTTCTTATGGATTCGGTAGGCTTCCGCGGTTTGTTCCCACGCTAATTTTGTGAGATTCACCTTGTTGTCTGCATCTAAGACCTGTCGATAAGATTTGTTGAGCTCCAAACTGCTTTGTTTTTGGTACTGTTCAACTTCTTGCTGTGATTTTTTCAGGTCTGCTCTGTATTTTTCGATTTCACTTTTGGACTTCAAGCCGTCGAAAAGATTCCATGCTACCTGAACGCCTACCAAATAACCATTCGCATGAAATTCATAAGGCCGTTTGTCATAGATTTCAAAACTTCCGAAGGCATTTACTTTCGGCAAAAACTTGGCTTGCGAGGACTTTATGAGGTAATCATAAGCTTGCAATGATTTTTCATAGGCCTGCAAATCTTTCCGATCTGCCTTTAACTGTGGATATTGAGTAAGAATACTTTCCTGATACTCTAATTTTTCCCCGGGTTGAAATACTTTATTTTCAGCATTTTCATTCAATAGGAAAAAAAGGTAGTCTGAAGCATTTCGTACGTTTGACTTCGCGTATTGAATTTGATTGTCAATCTCTGAGACGCGAACGTTCATATCCAAAACATCTGACTTTTGGATCATTCCGTTTTTGAAATAATTGTCGATGACTTTTTTGTTGGCAAGCACGGTGTTTCTAGCATTCTGCAAAACCTCAACTGTTTTGTAAGCCATTTGCAGCTGCATATAGCCTTTATTCAATTCCAATTGAAGGTAATCTTTGGTGCGCTCCTGTTTCAGCTTTAAGACTTCCACCTTCACTTCACCTGCTTTCTTTTGATAGACGGCATCTTTGTTGAAGATTGGTTGCTGCACTTCCAATTTCGTGGCAAAATTGAAAATGTTTTTAGGGTTATTTAATTGGGATGGATTAAAATCCTCCATTTCCACTCGCCCCTGATTGAGTTTGGAACCAAATGCCATCAAAGGATTATTCGTAGAAATCCCGGTATAAGATGCGGTTACATTTGGAAGATACATTGCTCTACTCATCAACAAATCTGCGCTGGCTGAATTCATTTCTGCTTCAGCGATTTTCAGTTGCAGATTCTGGTTGGTGATCTTTTGTTGCAAATCGCTCCTGGAAACTGTGACGATTTCCTGGGCTTGGGAGACCAGAAAAGAAATAAATGCAAATCCAGTAAAAAGGTACTTCTTCATTTTCATTATTATTTTGATGCAAAAGTACCGGGACCTTTCGGAGTAGAACGTAACTTAGGTTACATAACGAAAAGTTACAAAAAAATTCAGGCTGTTTTTGGAGAAATGCCATTTCGGGTTTGCCATTTATTTAGATAATGTTAAGTAATTTTCCATCAAAAAAAGCATGAATAAACAGCTGACTTACCAGGGAAGTGAGATCGATGTTAAATATTTAAAAAAAAATAAAAAAAAGTCATAAACCTTTGAAAACAAATAGATAAAGGTGTAACTTTACATAAGAATTAAAATTCCTAAGTGATGAAAAAAATACTATTTATCTGCTTTTTCCTACCTTGGTTGGTAGGTATAGACGCACAAGTAGGAATAAATACTGCTGCGCCTGCAACAACTCTCGAGATTGTCGCCAAATCGCCTGCTACGCATGTTGAGGGAATCCTGATTCCCAAACTAACCGGGGATCAAATTTTTAATATGCCGATAACTCCTGCTTCCAATGAAGGAAATTTAGTGTACGCCATTTCGCCTGCCTCCGTGAGTAACCAAACCGGAGTGGGGGTAAACCTGACCGAAAAAGGATATTTCTACTGGGACGGCTCCGCTTGGGTGAGTATTGCTAATAACACCACGATTATCAATAACATTTTAGCATTGGTTAAACCGATGAACTTTGCGTACGGTGATAATAATGATTTTCCGCAGGGAGGTACTTTTTTTAATTCTCCACACAGTCCGGATCTTAAATTGTTGAATCCGATCTACGGCAATGCGGGGGGAACTCCGGATCTGATCCTTGAAAGTAATCCACTCAATGTGCAGATGTGGGATAATGCGACCTCTACCATCAAATTTCCGCAGCAATTGAAAGGGTATGCTATCACCATCAACGTTTCCTTGAAATACCAACAGGTGAGCTCCAACTCTCTTTCAACCCGTTTGGTGGCCTATACCGGTGATGCTCTGACAGACGGTGCTACAGGGTTCTATATTTCCGGAGGAACCAAGATCAAAGACTTATTTTTCAAACTCAATGCTACCAGTGGATTTACCTATGTAAGGGACGAACTGGTGATGTCACCGGTGATTGTAACCCAAGAAATCGTAGATCACGGCATTAAAATATTTGTAGGTGGTACTGGGAACACCCACATTGAATATTACGAACCCGTAATATCTGTTAATTACGGAGTAGTGAATACCACCCTTTAAACGAACATAGCGGAACAAGACTATTCTAAAAACTCAAGAATGATGCTGTAATCCCCGGAAGCTTTTCCGGGGATTGCTCTTGCTATTTCCGGACTATTTTCAGGAAAACCATTAATAAAATAAGGATGAAGCAGAAAAGTGAATGACCGGATCAGTAAATTTTGATGCTTTTGAATACCGGCACAAAACAAAAAATGCCGTAAAACCTACATTTTACAGCATTTTGTACTATTTTTATTTAATAGTTGCGATCCGGACGGGACTCGAACCCGCGACCTCCGCCGTGACAGGGCGGCATTCTAACCAGCTGAACTACCGGATCAATTTTTTCGAAGATAAAATTGTAAATCTTTTGCGATCCGGACGGGACTCGAACCCGCGACCTCCGCCGTGACAGGGCGGCATTCTAACCAGCTGAACTACCGGATCTCCTCAAATCAAAAGAACTCTTTCTTTTTGGTGAGTGCAAAAATACAACTTTTATCCGTTTCCGCAAACAAATCCCAAAAAAAATGCCTTCCTTGCTAGGAAAGCACTCATTTTCAATTAAATTATTTCTTAAACGTGGGCTGCAAGTTTTTCTGCAATGGTTTCTTTTGGTACCACTCCCACTATTTTGTCAACCACTTCACCGTTTTTGAAGATCAAAACAGTAGGGATATTTCGGATACCGTAATCCACAGAAACCTGCTGGTTATTGTCCACATCCACTTTGCCTACGATTGCTTTTCCTTCGAAATCTGCAGCTACTTCTTCAATGATCGGACCCAACATTCTGCATGGACCACACCAAACTGCCCAAAAATCCACCAATACTGGTTTATCTGAATTCAAAACCGTTTCCTGAAACGATTGATCTGTAATTTCTAATGCCATTTTATCTAATTTTTTATCTTTTTTATGGTACAAATTTACAACTTTCCGGCTAATTTAACGCACAAACTATCTATGCCCCACATTTGCTTTTTCTATTTCAAAAGAAACCGAAATTTCCTTCAAGGCATCAACCAGTGCATCGATTTCTTCTTTCGTGGTAAAATGGCTGAATGAAATCCTCAGCGGAGTGGTGTTTTCCATTTCTTCTTCGTCCAAAATGCTCATCATCACCATTGACGGATGAGAAGCTCCCGATGAACAGGCACTTCCCTGAGAAATTGCAATGCCCTTCATATCCAATTTCAAACCAATCATCGGATCTTTATAAGGCAGCAAAACGCTCAAAACCGTATATAGACTTTTTTCCAGATCCGCACTTCTCCCGTTGAATTTCACGCCAGGAATTTCCGAAGCAATCCTTTCAATGGCGTACTGCTTGATTTCTTTGATCTTATTGGCAAATTCATCCATATTATTCACGTAGATTTCCAGCGCTTTTCCTAAACCTACGATTCCACAAACATTCTCTGTACCAGCTCTTAAGCTCCTTTCCTGAGGACCACCTGTAATAATTCCCTTCAGTCCGGATGATTTTCTGATGAATGCAAATCCGCTTCCTTTGGGGCCGTGGAACTTGTGTGCACTGCAGGATGCAAAATCAATAGGAATTTCAGAAAAATCCAATTCCATATGCGCCATGGACTGCACCGTATCTGAATGAAACAGCGCATGGTTGGCTTTGCAAATCTCCGCGGCTTTTTTAATGTCAAAGAGGTTTCCGATTTCATTGTTGGCATGCATCAAGGTGACCAATGTTTTCTTGTCAGAACTTTTTAAGGCTTCTTCCAATTTTCCGAGGTCAATATCACCATTTTTATCAGGACGAAGATAAACCACTTCGATTCCCTTTCGCTTTTTCATATCTAGCACACTTTCTGCAACACACTTGTGCTCAAGCGGTGAAGTGATGATTCGCTCCACTCCCAAATGATCGACGCTGGATTTGATGATCATGTTATTAGACTCTGTGCCGCAACTGGTGAAAATGATTTCCGCAGGTGTCACATGGAGGTAATCTGCCACTTCGCGCCGAACTTTTTCGATGAGGATTTTTGCTTCCTGACCGTAGCTGTGTGTGGAAGACGGGTTTCCGAAATTGAATTTCATAACGCCAACCATCGCATCGATGACTTCTTCCGAAAGCGGAGTCGTGGCGGCATTGTCCAAATATATTTTGTCCATTTTTACTTAAAAAGGGGTTTTTTAGGGTAGGTATTTGCGGGACTAAATTTAATGAAAAAATTCATAATGGCTTTCATCAGCAAAATCCATCATTGGGCGGTCTCCGGAAGTATCTCCAAAAGCAATGATTTTATCGAATTTTTTTCCGTCGATTGCCTCTTTAATCCTGCTGACTTTTTCTGTGCCATTGCAATTTCTTCCCAAAAAATTTCCAGTGAAAATATCATCTCTAAATTCCGCCCGGGTTGCCAACAGATTCATACCCAGTTTTTCGGCAAAAGGTTTTACCCAGATATCCAAAGATGCGGAAACGATGTAACTTTCCGTGTTTTCGCTTTTTCTGTTTTTGATAAATTCAAGGGCATTTTCCCGAATAATTTCCGGATAATAATTTTCAAAGAATTTTTTTGTTTTTTCTTCTATTCTGCTTTTCCTCTGGCCTTTAAGTATGGATGAAATAAAACTTTTCTTTACTTTTTCGGCATTGGCCAATTTTAACTTTAACAAAATAAAAAGCGGAACGTGCTTGATAAACTGAAAATTAAACTTCAAAGGATCATAGAATTTAAGGTACAAAAACATGGTGTCTTTGTACGTTAAAGTTCCGTCGAAATCGAATAAATACAGTTTCTTCATTGGTATTTTTACAATTGGCAATCAGGTTACGCCATTCAGCTTAAAGCCACTTGCCAAAAGCGAACTAAAGTTTTAATTTCTTAAAAATAAATTCGGGTATATTTTTGATAATCAACATAATGATTCCCCATACCGGCAAAATGTAAACTATGTTTTTTTGTTTTTTATAGGCTTTGTAGATTGCTGCGGCAGCTTGTTTTGGACTTGCCGTAAGCGTGGGATTCAGTGGCAATCCTTCCGTCATTTTGGTGTCCATGAATCCTGGTTTCACGGTCATCACATGAACCTTTTTACTGAAAAGATAATTTCGGAGTCCGCTTAAATACGCCGTCAAACCGGCTTTTGCACTTCCGTAAATAAAATTGCTCTGTCTTCCCCGATCACCGGCAACAGATGATAGCACAATCATGTTTCCAGCACGTTTTCTTTCCATTCTTTCTGCAAAATAATTCAGAACAGGAACCAGTTTCGCGTAATTGATGTCGATGATCTTTTGCGTATTATTTTGGTCATAAAGCCCATCTTCGGTACTTTGCCCCAGATAACCGGTTGCACAAAAAAGGAGCTCAGAATCGATGTCATCGAAGCTGGAATAATCAATTTCACGCAACAGATCAAGCTCAATAATTTTGCTTTGCTGAAGGTATTTCACATCGATATGCTGTGCAAATCTCTTCGCGTTTTCCATATCCGAAGTGAACAGATAAACATAAGCAAACTGCTCTCCCGATTGCAAAACCTTTTCTACAAACGCTTGAGCTACTTCTGAATTACTGCCGAGAATGATCATGATTGATGGGTGCTTTAAGATTTGAGTTGGCTTTTTGGTGCATTTAGTTCAGGGTGCAATCAAATATTGTTAATGATTCTTTTATATTGTAGCGACACAAATTTCGGATTCTGAACATTTTGCAGGTAATTTGTCAATGATGATTTGCTCATGGCATCTTTGGTCAAATATATTCTTCCGCCGAACTCTTCAACAATTTCATCCAGTTTTTGCACCAAATCCTTCAGTTTAGAATTCACTTTAAAGTCCAAAGCCAAAGTATATCCTTCGAAAGGAAATGAATTGTAAGCTTCAGGATTATTTTTTCCGAAAAGCTTCAAAACCGCCAAAAAAGAGCCATTTCCACTTTTTGCAATGGTTTCCAAAATCCGCCGCATTCCTTCTTTGCCTTTAGCTTTGGGAATCACCATCTGGTACTGGATAAATCCGCTTTTGCCATAAATCCTGTTCCAATCGTTAATCGCATCCAAAGGATAGAAAAACGTTTCATAGTCTATATAACTCTTCACTTCCTTGGCACGCTGCTTTTTGAAATAGAGCATGTTGAAGAGCTTCACGGTGAAATTATTCAAAACAAAATTCGGAAAATAAAAAGGTACCGTGGGACTAAGTTTTGGCCTTAATCTGAGCGGATTATCATGGAGGTTTTTTGGAAGTTGATGTCTGAAAGCGTGCTCACCGCGCATCAAAATACTTCGGCCTATATTTTTTCCCGTTTGCAGACAATCGATCCATGCCACGCTGTAAGTCCAGGATTCGCTTTCTTCAAAAAGCCTGAATATTTCATCAAGATTTTCTGCTTTAATGCTTTCCTGCCTAATATATGCGGTTTCGATATTTTTTAACTTAAATTTTGCCGAGAGAATAATTCCGGTCAATCCCATTCCGCCAATTGTTGCCCAAAACTTTTCGGCGTTTTCGGTTCGCGAGCAATTCAGGATTTCGCCATTTTCATTAAGTAATGAAAATTCCAAAACGTACTCCGAAAAACATCCCTCTGCATGGTGATTTTTCCCATGAACATCAGATGCAATGGCGCCTCCAATGGAAATAAACTTAGTTCCCGGCGTCACATAGAGAAAGTAACCCTGTGGAACCACCACTTCCAAAACTTCTGAAAGTAAAACTCCGGATTCACACTCGATAATTCCGTTTAAGCGGTCAAAGCTGATGAATTTGTTCAGTCTTTTCGTGGAAAAAATATGTTCAGAAAACGCTGCGTCTCCATAACATCTTCCGTTTCCGCGAGCGATAATTTCGTTGTGGTTTTTTACGAATTCTCTAATCTTTTTTAAGGAATCATCTGATCTGATTTCTTTTTCTACCACCGGAAAATTTCCCCAATTCGTCACTTTCTGTATAAAATTCGGCTTCATTATTTGAAATAGATTTGAAGTAAAAAAGAAATGAGCCAAAGCACCAATGTGGCCTGAATGTAATGGTCTTTATAAACGATTTTGGTGGGCGATTCGGTTTTGTTGTAAACCAAAGTCTGCTGCAGATACCTTAGAAACGCGAAAACCACAAAGATAACGGTGTAGAAAACCCTTGGGTGAAAGCGTTTCTGTACTTCCGGCGATAGGGTGAACATCAGATAACAGACAATTGCCAAAGCGCAACTGATTGAAAGTGCGATATCTGCGAATTGCACATTATAACCATCTAACGCCTTTCTGGTTCGCCCGGAAATCTGCGCATTGATCAGCTCGCCGCGCCTTTTGCCAATCGCCAAAACCAGCGCCAGTACGAAGGTCAGCAAAATTGCCCATTGGGAAATAAAGATTCCGGTTGCGTAACCTCCTGCCAGAACTCTTAGAACAAATCCCGTGGCGATGATGCAGATATCTACGATGGCCACATGTTTTAATTTGAAGGTATAAAGGACGTTCATCACAAAATACAACAGGATAATAGTGGAAAATTTCCAGTAGTTTTGATGGAAATAGGATTGCCCGAAAAATATGAGCGCAGTGACAAAAGCGATCAGTAAAACCAAAATAGTGCGCGCAGTATTTTTGGAAATTGCACCACTCGCAAGCGGCCGATTCCTTTTCTCTGGATGTTTGCGGTCGGATTCGATATCCGAATAATCATTAATGATATAAATACAACTAGCGGTGAGGGAAAACACGACAAACGCAAAAATACTTTCGAGCAGCAGCTTGGAATTGGTGACATTGCCGGAAAAAAACAAAGGTGCAAATACGAAAAGATTTTTCACCCATTGTTCGACCCGAAGCAGTTTAAAGAATTTCGTCATCCGTGTAAATAATCAGCTACAAAATTAATGATTTTAAAATAAATTTTCAGTAAAAATACATCAAAGATTAATAACAGGGAAAACGGTTGTAAATAAAGGCTTTACAGCCGTTTTATGATTTTTTGGTAATGCGGTAAAAAGCAGAAAAAAGCGAGGTTTGGCAAAAGTAAGGTTACTAAAACGTTACTTTTAAATAATGGAAACAATCATTTCAAAACACTGTATTTCAGTCTTTTGCACAGTTTTTCATATTGTTCCGTGGCTCACATAAGTTTAATTTTATCATTAAGAATTGTGAGTATGGAAACGACAAAAAAATCAACGTTTAAGGTATTGTTTTACCTTAAAAAGAACGCCCCAAAGAAAAACGGAAAGGTTACGGTTATGTGCAGGATTACCGTAAACGGCAACCAGTCTGCATTCAGTACCAAGCTGGATATTTCCGCATCGAATTGGGATTTGAAGTACGGCAGGGTTTTAGGAAAAAGCAGGGAAGCCCAGGACGTGAACGGCAAACTTGACAAGATACGTTTAGGTATCGAGGAATGCTATTCCAAAATCCTGAAGAACGAGGGAGCTGTAAACAGTACGAAACTTAAAAATGCCTTTCTCGGTATGGAAAGCGGAGAGCTTACCTTTTTCAGGTTCTGCGAGCAATTTCTTTTGGACTTCGATAAAAAAGTCGGTAGCGGACTTAGGGCTATAGGTTCTTACCGTAGGTACAGGACACTCATAAAGCATCTTCGCAATTTTGCACGTGTGAAATATGGTTATACCGATGTATCTTTTAATGACCTTACCCCTGATTTTGTACAGGACTTTGATTACTACCTGCGTGATGACCATCAATTGGGGCATAATACGGTTTGGGTATATATGATTGGATTTACCACGCTTTGCCGATTGGCAATGAGCAGAAAGCATCTTGCCTTTAATCCTTTCAGTGAATACAAGAACACCAAAAAAGACCGAGACCGTGGCTATCTTTTGAGAAATGAACTGGAACAGCTCGTAACGTTCAACTGCGAAAAAAAGAAAGATGAACTGGTTAAAGATTTGTTTGTTTTCAGTTGCTTTACTGGTCTTTCCTATTCAGATATTAAAGGGCTTAGAAACAGCAATATTCAGGATTTCTTTGACGGTAACCAGTGGATTATCATACGTAGGAAAAAAACAGCCACATCGTCAAACGTGATGCTGTTGGATATTCCCAAAATGATTATCGAAAAATATGCAGGATTTTCAAAAGACGGTAAGGTTTTCCCTGTACCATCAAACACTGTCTGCAATGATAGTTTGAAACGAATATCTCAACTGATTGACTGCCTGAAACAAAAGAAAGTAACCTTTCATTTGGCACGTCATACGTTTGCCACCTTGTTTTTGAGCGAGGGTGTTCCGCTTGAAAGTTTGAGCAAGATGTTAGGACATAAGAATATTGCTACTACTCAGATTTACGCCAAGATACTTAACGAGAAAGTCGGTAAGGATATGCAAAAGGTTTCACATAAATTCAAGGGAATGGAACAGTCATTTGTTTCGCAACTATGAAATCTATAAAGTAATCAAGAAAAGTCAATGTTATTTACATTGACTTTTTTTGTTTACCTTGGCTACACTTTTAAGAAATTAAAACAAGACTTTAATGAAATCAAAAATTTTCCTATCAATATTTTTTAGTCTAACACTAATAGCATCAAAAGCTCAAACCAAAATTTTAACGAAACAGCAATTAAAACAAGACATTGAATCTCTTAGAGAAATTCTAAATGAAAATTCATCTTATGTTTATTTGAACGGATATGACTTTAATAAAGATTTTGAAAAATATCTGAAAAATCTGAAAGACTCTACCAAACTTGAAGATTTCGGTTCATTTCTTACTGAAACAATTGGTAAAATCGGAGACAGACATTCTTCTGTAAGAGGTTTTGAGGTGAAAGATTCTCTTTACTTACCTTTCATTTTTGCACCTGAAAACGAAAAGGTTATCATCCTGAAAAGAAATACCGACAAAACTTTGGAGATAGTAAATCTAAAATTTCCTTACCTCAAAAGCATAGACGGAATATCCACAGATGATTTCCTTCAGAAAATACTTCCTAATGGAATATCTGCACCACAAAAAGCATATTTCACAACCGCCGTAAGAGAAATTCGGGACGTTCAAAGAAATTACAAAATGCTCAACAAAGAATTGCCTAAAGAAATCAAATTAACATTTTCAGATGCATCATTCCAAAATGACACAATAATAAGTGTTTCTCCTGTGGCAAGAATGCAAACTTTTCAACCTTGGGATGAAAAATTTGAAAGTGAATTCAAGCTCACTAAAGAAGCAGATTATAATAAACCCGAAATCGTAAACAAACTTTTTAGCATCAAAAACAACATCGCATACATTCAGATTCCTGCAATGGTTGCTAAAGAAGATGCACCGCTTTTGTTGGAGAAAATCAATTCTTTTATGGAATCTATACGAAATGACAGTAAAGCATTGATAATAGACGTGAGAAGCAACGGAGGTGGGACAAGAGATATAACCTATGAATTTGCAAAATATTTTGTTCATCCCGATTCCATATTCGTAGTTAATGCTACCAAGCAAAGAGGTTTGATTCCTTTATCAGAAGAAAACATAGAAAGTTTACACAGCCGAAATTTATATTCGTTTTCAGAATTGGATAAACAAGAACAAAAAAGTGTAACAAAATTTCTCAAAACCTTCAAACCAATGTATGAATTGGACAATAAAAAATACAGCGAATACTATTTTGGTTTATTGAACGGAAAGAAATTAGCCAAACAATCTTTTTACTATAACAAACCTGTTTACATTTTAGCAAATGAAAAAAGTTTTAGTGCAGCATCTGTTTTTGTAGCAGTTTTCAAAAATATTCCAAATGTGAAAATTGTTGGGGTTACAACAGACGGTTCAAGTGGAAACAGTGACCGATTTGAGTTGCCTAATTCCGAAATTCGTCTAAAACTCAGCACAATGGTTTCTTTCCAAAAAGACGGGAAAATTTTGGACGGATACGGCACTGAACCAGACATCAAAATTGAAAGAGATATTAATCAGATTCTTTGGAAATCTGATACTCAAATTGATAAGCTAAGGAGCATTATTCTGAAAAACTAAAACACGATAGCCCATTGTTTTTAAGCAGTGGGCTGTTTCTTTAATTAACCGATACGGTTACAGTTTCAGAGCATTCTTTTTTTAACGGCTAACGTTGATAGTTATCTTCCAATACCTTGATAATATCGCTTTCACGAAAAAGGATTTTTCGTTCGAGCTTGATAAAAGGTAATAGTCCGTCATCTCTGTACTGTTGCAACGTCCGTTTGCTGATATGCAACATCTCGCAAACCTGTTCGCCTGACAGATAGATTTCCCCTTTAAAAAGTGGGTGGAAATATTCCCTGATATACAGCAGTTCATTTTTGATGCCTACCACAGCTTCGAGCAAAGCAAGCATATCCTCGTTTGAATTTCCAATCTGTTTCATTTCTTTTGCTTTTTTAACGGTCGCTCTCCCTGCATAAATAATTCCACTTCGGATAATCTGAAATATGTTTTCCGATTGATTTGCGTTGCCCCAAGAATGCCCTTTGCCCTGTACGTCTGCAATGTTCTTTTGCTGATATTGAGCAGTTGGCAGGCTTCCTGCTGGTCGAGCCATTTCGTTGCCTGTTGCAGTGCTTTGTAGGGTGCAGTGATTTCCACTATTAAATTAGAAACTTCCTTTACTTCCCTGTGCAATGCCTCTAAAATCTGAATGTCCAAAACCGTTATTTCCATATCTGCATCATTTAAACCCCGAAAATAAAAGCTATTCACATAGGTCATTGTAATGTTGCATCCAATGGCGGTATTTGGCGTTCAGTTGCCGAATACTCGGCTACAATCCCAGCTTTGGTTTCTTGTTTTTTGGTGGATCCTGTTGCGGTTTGATTGAACTGTCCATTTTTAAAGCAGGCTTTCTGCCCGTCTGTACGGTCTGGCTTTTTTCATCGTTTTTGAAGCCCAAACGCATATCCGTTTTTGTTGCACCTATGATGCTTTCAGGTTCGGAAGCAGGTTTTGGCGGTTCAGGACGTTTGCCCCCGAACAGCCTTTCCAAATTCAGCAAGCCTTTTGCTTCCCTATACTGCCGTTTAAAATTGGCTATGAAATTGGAAATCGGGTCGCTGTTCTTATCGACCTGCATAAAAGGTACATCCTTTTCTTTCCCGGACAGCTTTTTGTTTTTTTCAATTTGCTGCTCCCTGTCTTTTCCTATATTCTTTGGTTGTTCCATAACAGTACATTTTTCGGGAAAAATAGGATATTGGTGTAAGCAGTTACAAGTTTTGGAATTGATTGGCAGTATTTGGCGTTCATTGGCAATACAGATGGGCTTTTAATCCTCAAAACACTTTAATTTCCCTGTGATTATTCCCCTGCACATTCAAGAGTTTTGGACGGATATGGGAAAGCATAACAAAAAATATCCAACGCTTTTCCTACGCCTATTTTCCGTTATCCTTTCTGTGGCTTTGAAAGCCACTTCTTTTATAGATGGAACTTAATCCGCTTTTCATAAGCGGAGTTATTGGGGAAACAGGTTTCCAAAAAACGGATAAAAAGGCAGCCAAGTTGGAAAGGGCAGCCCACGCACCCGCCAGCCAAAAGCTTACGGCATAATGAAACAGAAAAAGAATACGGAAATGAAGTTCTTTTTTCTGTTTCACCCTTCGGGACTTATTCCGTTTCCTTTTGGCCTGCCTTGCCCTTTCCGTTTATCTGCTTTCTTTTTTTCCTTTTTCTTTTGGAAAAATATTTTTTTGAGGGGAGTTCTTCGGCTATCTACAATCGGCAGTGATATAAATACTATACTATTTGTTTCCCTGATGGTTTGTATCGTGACTTCTTTTTCTTGTAGGATTTGCGGAGCAAGAAAAAAGAAGCAAAAAGAACACCGCTTTTAAGACTGGATTTTTTATATCCAATGGTAAGGTTTATCCTTACGGTTCAGGTAACAGTACATTTCTTCCCTTTTAATTTCGGGGAAAAATTTTAAAGCCTTTTCAATGCCGTAATTAGGCAGGAAGTATATTTCGTCACGGATAGCGGTGACTACTTTTTCATAACCGTAGAAACGGATGATTTCATCAATTTCCTGCTGACCGCCACGCTCAACGATACGGGCGATAATGGTTTTGTAGGCTTTGTTAAAGTCCATTGCATCGATGTCGAAATCCCAAAAAAACACACGGTCAAGATTTGGAACATTTACGTTATCTTTTACTCCCATTGTTTTAAAATTGCCCGTTTATATCCAGTTGTACGGCTTATCCTTTCGGTTCAGATAACAATACATTTCTTCCTTTTTAAGTTCCGGGAAGAATTTCAGGGCATCTTCAATTGCATAGTTGGGAAGAAAATAAATTTCCTCACGGATCGCCTTGATTACTTTGTCATAACCGTAAAAACGAACGACTTCATCAATTTCATCCTGACCGCCACGTTCAACGATACGTGCGATTACAGCCAGATAGGCTTTTTGCCAATCCAATCTATCCACATCTGTATCCCAAAAGAATTTGGGATGCAGATTGGGTTTCTGAATGTTGTTTTCCATCTTTTTTATACAATATTTTTTCCTAGATATAGAAAAAAAAGTTGATCGCTCAACCTATAATCAACCATCGTAATTTTGGATAATCTTAGCCTATATCCAATGGTACGGTTTATCCTTACGGTTCAGGTAACAGTACATTTCTTCCTTTTTAAGTTCAGGAAAGAATTTTAAAGCCTTGTCAATAGCATAATTAGGCAGGAAGTAAATTTCGTCACGGATAGCGGTGACTACTTTTTCATAACCGTAGAAACGGATGATTTCATCTATTTCCTGCTGACCGCCACGTTCTAAAATACGTGAGACAACCATTTTATAGGCTTCCCATTCTATTTCATCAAATTTAAAATCCCAAAAGAATTTAGGGTGCAGATCAGGTCTGTTTATTATAATTTCCCCCATATCATTCCGTTTTTTTAGATATACAAATATACTGATTTTCAATTAAATTACCTTCTGAAACCACGTCTTTTGTTTGTCTTCTGCACCTCTTTTTGTTTTTGTAATGTAGCCTGTTCCAAGGGATTTTTCAAGGCTTTTTCAAGAATCGCTTTTATCTCATTAAAGCTTTTTTCTTTACCTTTTAATATACCGACTCCCTTAAAAGATTCAATCCTGTCATAGGTTTTTAAACCGATACATGCCCAATAAGGATCTTGTTTATACTTCTGGTGATAACTCTCCAGATAATTTTTTAGCGGAGCATGCTCAAGTAAAAAAGCCATATCCACAAAATCCTTATATCGTTCACCGCTCTGATGAATGGCATGGAGTTTCATCGCACCGATGTCCTGGTTTGATACCATTCTGATACCATCATTATATTCTAAAGGAGCCACCAATGGATAATTGTGTGTCAGAACATCAACCTTTATATTCCCTATAAAAGCTAAAACAGTATTATTTGACAGTCCGTCTTCTATCAATTCGGATCTATAGGCTTCCTCTAGGTATTTGAACATTTGTTTTGAGTCAAAATCTTTTGTTGTGAACAGGTCAATGTCCACCGATAAGCGATGTCCTAACCTCAAAGCAAGAGCTGTTCCACCCACCAAAAAATAATCTTTCAGCTTTTCATCTTTCATCAGCTTTTGGAGAAGTTCCCACATCTCTGTACTGACCGTTTCTTTGTGTAACATAATATTTCGTTTTTCGGAAATTTAATCCCGAAAGCGAAGTCTTTGTTCAAAGTGGCTGTCAGTGGCACTGTTTGACGTTCATTGGCTTTTTGCTGTATTTTCAGCTTGACCTTTCAATTTTTAAGAAACTCAAAAAATAGGTTTGTTCTTTTCATTGAAGCTTGACATTTTAGGTTATCAGATACTTAGGTGTTGATATACTTAAGTGGGTGATTATGTATCACTGTAATTGACTATCTATGCGCTTGCATTTCCCACTACACAATTACCTAACCAGATAGCTGAACAGGTATCTTTCTAAATATCCACTTAGTTACTTGCATCTTCAAGCAGGTACTTATGTTGTTACCTACATAGATAACTATATCGTTATGTCTGTCTGTTTGTAGATATAAATAAAGCAATCGTTTATCTGATTTTACGTGGCAGTATTTGGCTTTCAGAGGCAGTATTTGGCTGAATACATTATAGCAATACTCTGTTAAAGAGGTGTTTACTTTGTAAACACGAAACGAATTTTATTAATGGGGTTCTACGCAAACATATTTTGAAAAGTCGGAAGTAACTGGGAACGGCATCGAGCCGTTTTTCCCTGCTAATTTTAATCCGTTTTCAAAACGGATTTTTCTGAACTCCTGTTCAGAGCAAGTTATCTCTTGAGGTCCTCGAAATAAATTTCCGCACCTCAAGAGCACTTGCCCTTGCAGGGGCTGGAAACGGCTCCGAAGTCGCTCGTTTGTTTAAAAATTAAAATTGGATTATTATGGAAGAGGAAAACAAAAAACAGATTACGAAATCAGGACGAAAACCAAAGATTGACCCTGCCGTACATCGGTATTCTTTTAACCTGAATGATGAGGATAATGCCAAGTTCCTTGCCCTATTTGATCAATCAGAAATGAAAGTAATTGCTCATTTTATAACAGCCTGTATCTTTCAAAAGACGGTAAAAACCGTCAAAATTGATATGGATGCAGTGGAATACCACACAGGTTTGACTAAATTTTTCGGACAGTTTCGGGGAATAGCAACCAATTACAATCAGATTGTAAAGTTATTGAACGCTAATTTTTCCGATAAAAAAGCATCTGCATACCTCTATAAATTGGAAAAGAAAACCATAGAATTGGTACAAGTTACTAAAGAAGTCATCCGTTTGACACAGGAATTTGAAGAGAAGTATTTGAAAAAAGAGTAAAGTTATGATTGCAAAAATTGGAAAGGGAAGCAATATGTACGGTGCAATTTTGTACAATCAGCAGAAAGTGGAAAATGAAAACGGAGCAGTTTTGTTATTGAACAAGATACCCGACACGGTGGACGGCAGGTATTCTGTCCAATATTTCAACAAATGCTTTGAACCGTATCTATCGGCAAACATCAAAACAGAAAAGACGGTTCGGCATATTTCACTGAACCCAGATCCTTCGGATAAGGTCAGCGATGAGCAGTTTACGGAAATGGCACAGGAGTATATGGAACGTATGTGGTATGGTAATCAACCTTATATTGTTTTCAAGCATACGGATATTGACCGAACACATATACACATTGTTTCAACCTGTGTAGGCATTGACGGTAAGAAAATCCCTGATGCTTACGACCATCCACGCTCAATGGCAATCTGTCGAGATTTGGAACAGAAATACAATTTGCATAAGGCAACCGAACAGGAGCATAAACAAGCTGATAAGATTTTCAAAAAAGTTGAACAGCAGAAAGACGATATTAAAAGTCAGATTGCTTCGGTAGTACGGTATTTGCCAAAGTACTACAGCTTTTCAACTATGGGTAGTTACAATGCTTTGCTGTCACTTTTCAACATTACAGTAGAAGAAGTAAAAGGCGAGCGGAACGGACAACCTGTAAACGGATTGGTATATTTAGCTTTGGATGAAAACGGCAACAAGGCAAGCAATCCATTCAAAGCATCACTATTCGGAAAAGATGCAGGGGTAACACAACTACAAAAACACTTTGAACAGTCAAACGAGAAAATGAAAACCATCCCTGCGAGGTCTGTCCTAAAGAATACAATTGAATTGGCTATACATACGACAAACAACGAAGAGGAATTTAAAAAGCAACTTGTAGAGCAAGGTATCAATACGATTGTCCGCAGGAACAACAACGGACGGATTTACGGTATAACGTTTATCGACCACGGAAGTCGTAGCGTTTGGAACGGCTCACAATTAGATAGAAATTTGTCTGCAAATGTATTTAACGATTGGTGGAACAATGGAAATAAACCCGAATTAAAATTAAAGGAGAGACCTGTTTCCGATACAAATACATTGGAAAATCTGCCAACAAAAGACCTCTTTGAATTTCTCTCACATGAAAATTCATCTAATTTCGATTTGGGATTATTCAGCCTATTACCCGATGCACAAGGAGAGGATTACGAAGAAGAAAAGTTTGCTAATCAGATGAAGAAGAGGTGGAAAAGACGAAAACACTAGTACTAAAAAAAAAATATTCACTCATGATTCATTAACTTATTTCGCAGATGTTATAATAAATAGGTACAATAAACTTAAAACAGCTATAATAATTGTAAATTCGCATATAACAATTTAGCTTAAAGGTGGGCAGAGTATTAATAATAGATGATGAGGAAAAATTGAGAAATCTCCTTTCAAAAATAATTGATTTTGAAGGTTTTGAGGTTTTTCAGGCATCCAATATCAAGTCAGGTTTACAAAGGTTAGAGATAGAAGATATAGATGTTATTATCTGCGATGTTAAACTTCCTGATGGAAGCGGTGTGGACACCGCAAAACTGATTAAAGAAAAATTTCCCTCTGTAGAAGTGATTCTGCTGACCGCCTACGGCAATATACCGGACGGTGTACAAGCTATTAAGAATGGGGCATTCGATTATATTACAAAAGGTGATGATAACAATAAGATTATTCCACTTCTTTATAAAGCCAGTGAAAAGGTAGCTTTAAACAAAAGAGTCCAACAATTAGAAAAGCAGTTAGGTAAAAAATATTCATTTGATAAAATCATCGGTACATCAAAGCCAATCCTAAAAGCAATTGAATTAGCAAAGAAAGTGGCTTCAAAGGATACAACAGTATTATTAACCGGAGAAACAGGTACTGGTAAGGAGGTTTTTGCACAGGCCATTCATCAAGGTAGCCCGAGAGCAAACCAAAATTTTGTAGCGATAAACTGCTCCGCATTTAGCAAAGAGCTCTTAGAAAACGAATTGTTTGGTCACAAAGTAGGTTCATTTACAGGAGCTACCAAAGATCAAAAAGGACTTTTTGAGGAGGCTCATAACGGAACCATATTCTTGGATGAAATTGGAGAAATGGCCATGGACTTACAAGCTAAAATTTTACGTGTATTAGAAACAGGTGAATTTCTGCGTGTTGGTGATGCCAAACCCATTAAAGTCAATGTAAGAATTATTGCTGCAACCAATAGAAATCTGGAAAATGAAATTGAGTTAGGTCATTTCAGAAGTGATTTATTTTACAGACTTTCTGTATTTGGCATTGAGCTACCGTCTTTGAGAGAACGTGTGAAAGATATCAAATTGTTGGCTCAGTATTATGCCGATCTTTTTGCAATAAAATCCAATAGAAAGCCTTTAGCTTTATCGGAAGATTATGTTACAGCATTGGAAAATAATCCATGGAAAGGAAATATACGTGAACTGAAAAACGTAATTGAGCGAAGCGTAATTTTAGCGGATGATGACCTGCTTGATTTAGATACACTGCCTGTAGACCTTCAATATGCAAAATCAAATTCAGAACTATTGTCTGCATTTTCTATGGCAAGCGTAGAGAAACTGCACATTCAGAAAATACTAAATCATACAAATGGAAATAAAGCAGAAACAGCCCGCTTATTGGAAATAGGTATCGCGACGCTTTATCGTAAAATGGAGCTATATAAAATTCAATAACAGGTTTATTCTTTTTGGGTACTGAACATAATTGGAGCTGTAGAACCCAAACGGGAAATCCCTTTATTATCTATTCATATTTTACTTTTGCAAATCTCTGTAGATCTTCGTTATTACCGTAAATAACAATGATATCATCTTTTTGTAGCATAGTAGTAGGTTCTGGAATTCCCTGTACATTAGCAACGGTTTTGCTTCTTCCTAAGAAACTTTTCTCTTGTGCATCTCTGATAATAGTCAAGATTAATACATTATGTAATTCTCTGAATTTTACTTCTTCTATGGTTTTTCCAATGTATTTTTCCGGTACTACAATCTCAACAATACTATAACTCTTGTTCAGCTCAAAAGAGTCTATCACTCCTTTTAAACATAGTTTTTTAGCCCATCTTTCAGCAGTTTCTTCTTCCGGACGCACAATTTCGTTAACACCTATAGCTTGTAGAACACTTTCGTGAAGTGGATTAATCGCACGACTGATCAAACGTTTTACGCCCAGATTTTTAAAGTGAGCTGTCACCATGATATTTGCACCTTCATCTTCACCAATACAAACCATAACGATATCTGTATTCTTCAATGGTAAATGTGTAATGGCTGATTGATCTGTAGCATTCATACAAATGGTGTGAGACAATTTATCTTTTAATGCTACAACTTTTTCCGAACGTGAATCCACCCCAATTACTTCATTTCCCTGTTGGGTTAGTTTTTCTGCCAATGAGCCCCCAAAATTTCCCAATCCTATAATTATAAATTTCATTTCAATTTTGCTTTTAGTTGATTAATATTTCATCCGATGGATAATGGTAGTTACCCTGTCTGACCTTCTTAAAAAAGGCAATCAGAATGGTTAACATACTTACCCTTCCAACGAACATAGTTCCAATAAGAACCAATTTACTTTCACTACTTAAATCTCCGGTTATTCCTAAGCTAAGCCCAACAGTGCTATAAGCCGAAAAACTCTCAAATGCAATATCCAAAAGAGGTACATGATTATCATAATGAGAAATCAGATAGACACTTATTCCTATTACCAGTAGCGATAAACTCATTACAGCAAAAGCTCTTCTCACGGAAATATCCGCAATTTCTCTTCTGAAGACTTCTATTCTGGTTTTTCCTTTTGCAAGACTAAAATAGTTCAAAGTAGCAATGGCAAACGTACTTGTTTTAATACCACCACCGGTTGAAGCCGGAGATGCACCTACCCACATTAAAAAAATGATAATGATGATAGATGAAAAGTGCATTTGGCTAAAGTCTATAGAATTAAAACCCGCCGTTCTGGGTGTAGTTGCTGTAAATAATGCGGTAACAACCTTTCCCAAGCCTTGATGATTGCCAAGTACATTGTAGTATTCTTTGATGTAGATAATGACGGTTCCTAAAATAATCAATATGGAAGTGGTCAATAAATTTATCTTATTACTCAAAGTTAAAATCCATGGGCGGTAATTGTTCTTTTTCTCTACAAACCAAAGAATGTATCTTGCGATCAAATGCTTAATGTATCTTACGGAATTAATAACAATCGGAAAACCTAAACCTCCGAATACAAAGATGATGACAATAATAAACTGTAATGGATAATTATACACATAACTGTCTTCCATCATTCCATTGGGTAAGGTTGAAAATCCTGCATTACAGAAAGCAGAAATAGAATGAAACACAGAAAAATAAACTCTTTCAGAAAAGGACGGAATTAAAGCTTTATCTAGGTTGAAGAAAATCAATATCGCTCCGATAAATTCTATTAAAAAAGTAATGGTTAAAATCCGTTTTACCGTTGTAAAAACCTCACCAATCTTCTCGGAATTGGTCATATCACTCAATGCCAATTGATTTTCGTAAGTAGATCCGCCTTTGAAGAAATAACTGAAGTAACTGGCAAATGTAAGAATCCCTAATCCACCGGCTTGAATCAACAGCATGATTAAGGTTTGTCCAAAAGCAGTAAAATAACTATTTGTATCAACTACAATCAGTCCCGTTACGCAAACAGCACTGGTAGAAGTGAATAATGCATCTACAAAGCTGATACCTTGATAGGTTGCATTGGGCAGCATTAATAGTAAGGCTCCCACGACAATCAGTCCCATGAAACTGATGATAAACAATTGAGCAGGGTTCAATAAAGAACGCTTATAGCTCAGACGCGGGCGTGTAAATTCCCGTACCAATTTTAAGATAACAGCCAACCTTATCCAATGGGTTATTTCTGATATTCCCCCTGTTGATAATTGTTTGTACAAGCAATAAAGCACAAACAAAACACTCAATGTATCAAAGATAAAAACACTTAATATGAATTCTTTTCGATGATAATAGTATTTCAAAACAGTATAAAAAACACCAATAACCAATACAAACAGGTACAAAGAAATGATACTTAATTGTAAGGTTTGGTTTAGAATAAAACCATAATCAGCTATTAGGGCTGTAAGTGCGACCAAGTGCAATACAACAATAAGCTGTTGTATCCATTTGGCATATAAAAACTCTTTCATTTAAAATTCTCTCAGGCTATTCCGATTGGGTGTCTTGTAAGATTAATGTGTTATCAACATCAAGTCGCTCGTTCAGCCATTTTTTCATTTTCGTTTTATCAATTTCTTTTGTCCCCTTTTCCAGATGATATAAAACCAACCATTCAACTTTGGCACTATCTGTTCCTGAAAATTTTTCTATTTTTCCAAGAGACACATCTTTCAGTTCAGGGAACAGAACGTTCAGTTCTCTTACAAGTCCCGGTTCATTTACTTTATATTTATTCAGTTCCTGTAGCAGGTTGTTGATGGTCACATCTTTTTCCGACAAAGAAGCATCCTGCTTATTCAATTCACTTAGTATCTCCGACTTAAGGTCAGCATCATCCTGTCTGAAGTTTAGCATTGTATTATGAATACCTCTTTCATCCAATAACCGGTTATACATTTCCATTTCTTCTTTGCTGAGCTTTTTATTCAGAAATGCCAGATCTACTTTTTTGGGACTGGAATTATAATTCAGTTTCTTGTAAATCACCGTATATCCTCTACTATTGAATTCAGAATTGATGAATTCTTCAACGGTTTTAGTAAACTTCTTTTCTTCAAATAGATTATACGCCAGATAAAAACTGGGGATGATCATAATCATCATCAAGGTGGTAATTCCATAGCGAATACGTTTTTCATTCTTCGGTTCGATGGTAGCAGAAGCAGGATATTTTAAGTATTTGATGACTAAAAACGTGGCAATACAAATAAAAAAACAGTTAATGGTATACAGGTAGAAAGCACCAAAGAAATAGCTAAAATTAAAGGTAGCCAATCCATAACCTGCCGTACACAATGGAGGCATCAACGCAGTAGCAATGGCTACACCAGGAATTGGATTTCCTTTCTCAACCCGTGTAATAGCAATAACACCCACCAAACCACCAAAAAAAGCGATCAATACATCGTAAATATTCGGAGAAGTACGAGCCAATAATTCGGATTGTACATCTTTGAACGGACTGACATAAAAGTAAAAAGCCGAGACCAATAAACTGACTACAGTGGCTATTAAAAGATTTTTAATACTCTTCCGTAATAGTAGAAAATTATAAGTTCCTAATGAAAATCCTGCTCCTAAAATAGGTCCCATCAAAGGAGAAATCAACATGGCTCCAATAATCACAGCCGTTGAATTGACATTCAATCCTACAGAAGCGATAATGATGGCACAAGCTAATATCCATAGGTTAGACCCCCTGAAAGAGATATTGGCTGTTACATTCTCTAAAACTTTCTGTTTATCTTCTTCACCATTGTGCAGATTGATAAAGTCCCATAATTTATTACTCATTTGCTTACACTTACAGTTGCTTTTTAGACTGCTTACTCAGCACATAATAACCCAATATACCGCCAATAATAGAAGCTGCAAAAATTCCAATCTTCGCCTGTGTCATGTATTCCTCATGCGAGAACGCCAAAGAAGTTACAAATAACGACATCGTAAAACCTATAGAAGCCAATAACCCTAAACCAAACAGGTTTCTTACATTCATTCCTTCCGGGAAAGGAGCCACTTTCAGCTTCACCAAAAGCAATGTAAAACCAACTACTCCAACGACCTTACCTACCAAAAGTCCTAAGGCAACACCCAAAGCTACATTAGTACTGAATAAATGTTCCATATCGATAGCCAATGAAACACCGGCGTTTGCCAAAGCAAAAATAGGAATGATCAAAAAGGTCACCATGGGATGCATAGCATGTTCTAATCGTTGTAATGGTGGAGTTGCTGCTACCGTACTATTTTGAATTTCTTCCAGAATATGTAACTGCTCATTGGTCAAAGTAGGTTTGCTGTTATCCGGGTCAATACTTTTAAACTTATCTAAAAGTTTCTGAATGTTATTACTGAATATTTTTTCATTAATTTTCACATCTGCCGGAATGGTAAATGCTGCCAAAACAGCTGCGATAGTGGCGTGTACCCCCGAAAGTAAAAAGGTTGTCCACACACCGCCAATTCCCAAGATAGCATAGAATAAAATACTTCTAACTCCCATTTTATTACCGATATACATCGCCAATAGCACCAAAGCACCGATAATGAGATGGAACATGGAGATATTCGAAGTATAGAAAAAAGCGATAACCAAAACAGCACCTAAGTCATCAACAATAGCTAAGGCAGTCAAAAAAACTTTTAGTGTAAGCGGAATTCTGTTTCCCAATAAATAAAGCACACCCAAAGCAAAAGCAATATCTGTTGCCATGGGGATTCCCCATCCACTATGAACTTCCCCTGTTGGGTTCAATAATAAATAAATCGCAGCGGGTACAGCCATTCCACCAAATGCGGCAGCGATGGGTAACAATGCTTTACGTGGATTGGATAATTCTCCACCAACGATTTCTCTTTTTAGTTCTAAACCCACTACAAAGAAAAATATAGCCATCAAACCATCATTGATCCAATGATGCAAATTGTATTCAAAATACGTACTTCCGTCTAACTGAAATCCAAATTTATGTTCCAAAATATGATAGTACTCCTCTGCTAAAGGCGAATTGGCTAATATCAATGCGATCACCACACTGATTCCTAATACAATGCCACCTGCTTTTTCATTTTTAATAAAGCTTTGAATGGGTGATACGATTTTCTCAATAGGAGTCTTTTTTAATTTATTCATCTTTCTTTGCTTATCCCTCTGATTTATGCTGAAAATGACTTAGAAACCAGTCATTTTATGATTAATAAAGTACAAAAATATAAAATTAAAAACGATTCCCGGTATTAATCAAGGTGATATAGTCCTTTAGAATTTCGCTCGTTATCCCCAAAAAATCTGTGCTCTTATCAAAATGATAATCATCCTATCATTTTGATAAGGTTTTTGTTTCAATAAATTTCGTGAAATTGGAATAAAATATTGATTTTCAATTTATTATTACTTGTGAAATTCTATTGGAATAAGTTTTGGCATAGAGGATATAAAAGAAATTAAAAATGATGAAAAGAAATGTCAAATGGAAACAGCAGAAAGAACCGCCTTCGTTTCCAAAATGGCTAAAATCATACCACTTATTGCTTTTTGCCTTTATTGTGGTTATGATTTTTGGAGCAATTATGAAGCACATTAGTACCACTTAAAAATAAATAAAAATGATAACAATAGTTTTAGTACTCGCAGGTTTAGCCTGTTTCGGTCTGTTCATTAAGTCAATTGACTTCTTTGAGAAAATCTAAAATAAAATGAAAACAAAAATCATAAATACGATACAACAATGGGCTCCTGAAGCCGCAAGACTCATTCCTGATTTGGATACTTTGGACGATTCTATTGCAGACTATATGCTACTGCATAAACTGGCAGAAGTTTGTTCACAAAAAATAGGTTCTGGATTAGAAGATGAATTAGAGCGTGTTCAAGAGATAGCCAAAGTTATAAATCTTTTGTATCAGGGAGGAAATCAATACACGCGGAATGCCATTGAAAATGAGTTTCTGACAGCCTTGTCTTTTGAAGAAAGCCCCGGAAGCCTAAAAAAACACATGGATTTATTTCCCATCGAATTACGAAAAGGATATATCAAAACCATTTTAGAAAACTAATTAAATAATGAAAGTTTAAAGATAAAAACACATTGGTCGGCTAAAATAAAAAAAGCAGTATTAGCAATCTTATTGTTTGTCCTGTTTGCCGTTTGCGTAAAGCTCGGAGGATTCGCAGGTATTTTGATTGGCTTTGTATTTTTCTTTCTATTCTTTCAATTAATAAGCAGATGAAAAAAGAACGAAAATCAAACAGGGAAATAGTTAGGGATATATTGGCAAAAGTACTTTTAGCTTTTATTGTCTTCTGTATTTTTTATGCGATGTTTTTCAGTAAATAAAAGAAGTTTTAAATCAATGAACGAAATAAATGAAAACACAGCCAGTACTTATCTGGCACATCACTACGGTGAAATTAAAGAAGAAATCAATGAACTATCCATGCGAAAAAACTTTGCGGGAATATTTCAGGCAATCGTAAACCACATCAATCTGTTGCTTTCCAAAGGACAGATAGAGAAAATTGGGACAAAGATTAAGTTCATCGGTTGGCTTCATAAAAGAGGAAATGAATATGTACAGTACATCATTGAGAATTTGTTTGTACGCTCTTTTGAGGGAATGAAAAGACGTTGCACCACAGAACAATGGATTTATATGTACCAGCTCATTCCCAATAACCTGAAACATGTTTATCAGCTTCAGAACACAAATTACTTAACACAAAAAACAAGTCTATGACAGCATTATTCATAGTAGCCATAGGTGTATTTGTCTATATATGCTACGTATTGCTCAAACCAGAAAAATTTTAAAACGCTTCAGCAGATGAAGAAAGATACAAAAGGAAAAATCAAGGAATGGGTATCCATCATATTCTGGATACTGTTCTTCATTTCGATCATTTATCTGGCTTTTCTAAAAATTCAAATATTGCTATGAAAAAGATACTTACTGAAATGAAAGATGTAGCCCGAATTGCTTTGATATTCCTGATTGTATTGGCATTGGTCAGGCTGTTCGGATGGATGTTTAAAACCATATTTAATTAATAAAAATGAATACAGAAATTTTAGGAATAATCGTCATGTTTACCCTGTCGATATTGCTTGCAATACCCTTCGGTAAATACATTGCAAAAGTCTATGGCGGTGAAAAAACGCTGCTCGATCCGATTTTTAATCCGATAGAGCGAATCTTTTACAAAATAAGCGGTATCAATCCGCAAACAGAAATGAACTGGAAACAGCAGATGGTAGCCATGATCACGATCAATA
Organism: Chryseobacterium koreense CCUG 49689; assembly: GCF_001045435.1. Lineage (GTDB taxonomy): Bacteria > Bacteroidota > Bacteroidia > Flavobacteriales > Weeksellaceae > Kaistella > Kaistella koreensis. The sequence goes on from NZ_LFNG01000016.1 coordinate 75,583, forward strand.
TGGTGTGGTTCCTGTTGGGAATGGTTGTTCTAATGACGCAGGGAAGCCTCCCGCTTAATCCGGATAACAATCCAAGTATGTCCGCAGACCTTGCATTCAATACCGTGATATCATTTGTGGTAAACTGTAATCTGCAACACTATTCCGGGGAATCAGGATTAAGTTATCTTGGACAATACTGGTTAATGTTCTTACAGTTTGTAAGTGCCGGAACCGGTATGGCTGCCGCAGTAGTGCTATTTAGAGCATTCAAAGACAAATCATCTGAAACCTTGGGGAATTTTTACAGCAATTTTATAAAATCATGTACACGTATTTTATTACCTGTATCATTTGTGATTGCCATAATTCTTGCATTCGATGGAGTTCCGATGACTTTTGAAGGTAAAGACGCTATTACCACTTTACAAGGTGATTCTGTGGAAGTATCAAGAGGGCCCGCAGCAGCATTTGTGCCTATTAAACACGTAGGAACCAACGGAGGTGGATTCTTTGGAGTGAATTCTGCCCATCCGTTTGAAAATCCATCCTACCTATCCAATATGGTCGAAATGGTGGCTCAGCTGATCGTACCATTAGCGATGATCTTTGCCTTTGGCTATTTTATCAGAAGAAGAAAATTATCGTGGATGATATTCGGTGTAATGACAGTAGGTTTTTTAATGCTGACCATTCCAAATATCAACATGGAAATGAACGGAAATCCTGCTATTGCAGCTATGGGAATTGATAATTCTCTTGGAGCAATGGAAGGAAAGGAAATTCGATTAGGAGCTCCTGCATCTGGCTTTTGGAGCATTGTCACCACTGTAATCTCTACAGGGTCAGTAAACTCTATGCACGATAGCTCAATGGCATTGTCAGGAATGAATGAGCTATTGGCAATGATGATCAATGCGTTTTACGGTGGAGTCGGTGTAGGAATACTTAACTTCTTTATTTTCATCATTCTTGCTGTATTTATCAGTGGATTGATGGTAGGAAGAACACCTGAATTCTTAGGTAAAAAAGTGGAGGCAAGAGAAATGAAAATAGCGATGATTATTGCCTTGCTTCATCCTTTCCTGATATTAGTAGGAACAGCATTAGCCGCTGCATCACCACAATATACTATGGACTCTCTAAATAACCCGGGATTTCACGGATTGAGTGAAATGCTATACGAGTTCACTTCGTCATCTGCCAATAATGGTAGTGGTTTTGAAGGATTGGGAGATAATACACCTTGGTGGAATATTGCAACAGGATTTGTACTTATCCTTTCAAGATTTTTACCAATCATAGGTCCGGTTGCCATTGCAGGCTTGTTAGCTCAAAAGAAATTTATACCGGAGGGAGACGGAACCCTAAAAACCGATACGGCAACTTTCGGACTAATGGTATTCGCTGTAATCGCAATCGTAGCTGCTTTAGCATTCTTCCCCGTATTGGCATTAGGTCCTATTGCAGAGTACTTTTCACTTTATTAAACTGATTAAAGAATTTAGAAATGAACAATAATACATCATTGTTTCAAAAAGATATGGTTCAGGAAGCACTGAAACAATCTTTTGTGAAACTTAATCCGAAAACCATGTTCCGTAATCCGGTTATGTTTACCGTATGGATCGGCACATTGGTTATGCTATCCGTGAGTTTATGGACATTGGCAGGAGCTCAGGGACAAGGAAGTTTTGGTTATAATTTTACCGTCTTTATTATCCTTTTGTTTACCCTGTTATTTGCCAATTTTGCTGAGGCAATTGCTGAGGCAAGAGGTAAAGCACAAGCGGATAGTTTGCGTAAGACAAGAGAAGAAACGCCTGCAAGATTAAAAAATGGGAAAACGATCTCCTCTGCTCAATTACAAAAAGGCGATGTTTTCATCTGTGAAGCTGGCGACATCATTCCTTCTGATGGGGAAATTATTGAAGGCTTAGCGACCATCGATGAAAGTGCAATTACCGGAGAATCTGCACCTGTGATCCGTGAGGCAGGTGGCGACAAAAGTTCAGTTACCGGTGGTACCAAAGTTTTGTCCGATAAAATCGTGGTGCAGGTTACAACGCAACCGGGTGAGAGTTTTCTGGATAAGATGATTGCTTTGGTAGAAGGTGCTGCCCGACAAAAGACACCAAATGAAATAGCTTTAACGATTCTGCTGGCAGGATTTACATTGGTATTCATCATCGTATGTGTGACTTTGAAACCATTTGCTGATTATGCCAACGTAACGATTACCATTGCTTCTTTTATCTCTCTATTTGTATGTCTTATCCCGACTACCATTGGTGGATTGTTATCCGCAATCGGTATCGCGGGTATGGACAGAGCTTTGAGAGCTAATGTGATTACCAAAAGTGGTAAAGCGGTCGAAACTGCAGGTGATATCGATGTGCTGCTGTTGGATAAAACCGGTACGATCACGATTGGTAACCGTAAAGCAACCCATTTTCACCCAGCCAATGGTATTGACGAGAAAAAACTTATAAAAGCAGCTGTACTAAGTTCTATGGCTGATGAAACTCCTGAAGGGAAATCGATTATCGAATTAGCAGGGATCAATCCGTTAAGTTATGAAGTTAGAAATCCTCAATTCATCAAGTTTACAGCTGAAACAAGAAGTTCAGGAATTGATTATGAAAATACACGTATTCGAAAAGGTGCAACCGACGCAATAAAAAATCTGGTTACAAAAGCAGGTAATAGCTTTCCAAAAGAGGTCGAAGAAAGAGTAAAAGCCATCTCTTCTAATGGCGGTACGCCGTTGGTTGTATCAGAGAATGAAATTGCTTTGGGTGTAATTGAGCTACAGGACATCATTAAACCGGGTATCCAGGAGCGTTTTGAACGTCTGCGTAAAATGGGTATCAAAACCGTCATGGTAACGGGTGACAATCCTTTGACGGCTAAATTTATCGCTGAAAAAGCAGGTGTAGACGATTTTATTGCGGAAGCAAAACCTGAAGACAAGATGAATTACATCAAAAAGGAACAGTCAGAAGGTCGCTTGGTCGCTATGATGGGGGATGGAACCAATGATGCCCCGGCATTGGCTCAGGCTGATGTTGGTGTAGCAATGAACTCTGGTACACAGGCTGCCAAAGAAGCCGGAAACATGGTCGATCTGGATAACGACCCGACCAAATTGATTGAAGTGGTAGAAATCGGGAAACAATTGTTGATGACCCGTGGTACATTGACTACTTTCAGTATTGCGAATGATGTGGCTAAGTATTTTGCCATCATTCCAGCACTGTTTATCACAGCGATTCCTGCATTGCAAGGACTGAATATTATGAATTTACACAGTCCGGAAAGTGCAATACTATCAGCTGTAATTTTCAACGCAATCATCATTCCGATGTTGATTCCATTAGCATTGAAAGGTGTAGCTTACAAACCTATTGGAGCAAGTGCATTACTTCGAAGAAACCTGTTTATTTATGGTTTAGGCGGTGTACTGATACCTTTTGTTGGAATCAAGCTGATAGATATGCTTATATCCGTTTTCTTTTAATCCTTTATAAAATTTAGATAAAATGAAAAAACATATTTTGCCCGCAATAAAATTGACTGTTGTTATGATCCTGTTTTTTACAGTCATTTATCCACTTGCAGTCTGGGGTATCGCACAGTTTGCTCCTAATGCTGGAAAAGGAGAAATTATAGAACACAACGGAAAGAAACATTATGTCAATATTGGTCAGTCTTTTACAGAGGATAAGTATTTCTGGTCAAGACCATCGGCCGTAGATTACAATGCAGCTGGTTCAGGAGGTAGTAACAAAGGCCCTTCTAATGAGGAATACTTGGCAGAAGTTCAGGCAAGAATTGATACTTTTTTAGTGCACAATCCGAGAATCGATAAATCTGAAATACCTGTTGATCTGGTTACGGCTAGCGGAAGTGGACTGGATCCGAACTTTTCCGTTCAGGCTGCCAAGGTACAGGTAGCACGAATCGCTGAAACAAGGGGTATTGATGAGGTTAAATTGAATCAATTAATTGATGAACAAACAGAAAAACCTTTGTGGGGAATGTTTGGTCCTGAAAAGATCAATGTGCTTAAATTAAATATCGCTCTGGATCAACTTAAATAAGTAATTCCTAAAAAAAACTTACAGGTTTTCAAATGTATGTGTAGCCATTGAAAATGCCTTGTAGGAGTATTCAATAAACAGTAAAATTTTAATAATTCAAAAATGAAAAAAATAATTATGTTCTCAGCGATTCTGTTGGGAGCAACAGGAAGTGTATGTGCTCAGGAAACTGAAAAAAAGCCGTTAACCATCAGTGGATATGCAGAAGTATATTATCAGCAGGATTTTAATAACCCGAAATCCAATACCAGACCGGGATTTGTGTACAGCCACAATCGTAACAATGAAGTGAGTTTAAATTTAGGATTTATAAAAGCAGCTTATGAAACAGAAAATATGAGAGCCAATCTGGCTCTTGGAGTAGGTTCTTATATGAATGCCAATTATGCAGCTGAAGAAGGCGTGCTGAAAAATATATATGAAGCAAATGTAGGCGTGAAACTATCTAAAACGAAGAATTTATGGTTAGATGCAGGTATACTGCCATCTCACATTGGCTTTGAAAGTGCTATCGGAGCGGACTGCTTTGCATTGACAAGAAGTATGATGGCAGATAATTCGCCCTATTTTGAAACCGGAGCTAAGTTGTCGTATGCTACCGATAATGGTAAATGGAATATGTCCCTATTGGTGTTGAATGGCTGGCAACGTATCCAACGTGTTGAAGGCAATAGCACACCAGGCTTCGGACATCAGTTAACCTACCGCCCATCAGATAAGGTGACTTTAAACAGTAGCTCTTTCATAGGCAGTGACTTCCCTGATGACGAGCGTAAGATGCGTTATTTCCACAATCTGTACGGCCAGTTTCAGATCAGTAATCAATTTGCATTGATCGCTGGCTTTGATATCGGAGCACAACAGAAAGAAAAAGCAAGTGATGACTACGATACATGGTATACTCCTGTACTGATTGCCAAATACAGCCCGACTGAAAAAGTAAGTATCGCTGCAAGAGGAGAATATTACCATGATAAGAATGGCGTTATCATCAATTCGGGAACGGAAAACGGATTTCAAACTTTTGGGGCTTCACTCAACGTTGATTATCAAATTCTGCCTAATTTGGTATGGAGAACAGAAGTTAAAAGCTTAAATAGTAAAGATGCCATTTTCTTAAACAGAGATGACAATATGAAAAAAGACAACGTTATGGCAGTTACATCGCTGGCTATACGTTTCTAAATATTTCCATTTACTAATGATTCCCCTTGACAATTTGTCTAAGGGGAATTTGTAAATTTATATAAGCAAACAGATTGTATGGACGAAAGAAAAAGTGCAGAACATTTTTTAGACCTCATTCAAAAATCCAGAAGAGGGAAATTCAAGCTCTATATCGGGATGAGTGCTGGCGTGGGTAAAACCTATCGGATGTTGCAGGAAGCACACACACTATTGCGAAACGGTATCGATGTCAAGATCGGATATATCGAAACACACAGAAGACCTGAAACCCATGCTTTATTGGATGGGCTTCCGATCATTCCACGCAGAAAACTTTTCTATAAAGGGAAAGAATTAGAAGAACTGGATTTGCAAGCCATTATAAACCTTCGTCCGGAAGTGGTGATTGTAGATGAATTGGCTCATACCAATATTGAAGGAAGCAAAAATGAAAAGCGATGGCAGGATGTGCTTGATATTTTAGATGCTGGTATCAATGTCATCAGTGCAGTCAATATTCAACACATTGAAAGTTTAAATGAAGAAGTGCGGGAAATTACAGGAATTGATGTACAGGAACGTATTCCCGACAGCGTAGTTGCTCAGGCTGATGAGGTGGTGAATATCGACCTTACTGCAGAAGATTTGATCGATCGTTTAAAAGCCGGAAAAATCTATGAAAGCTCCAAAATAACGGCAGCACTTAATAATTTTTTTAAGAGCGAACACATTTTGCAGCTGCGTGAGTTGGCGTTAAAAGAAGTAGCCTCGCAAGTACAGCGAAAAGTAGAAACTGAAGTTGTACTTACAAGAAGCATCAAAAAGGAACGTTTTCTGGCATGCATCAGTTCAAATGAAAAAACAGCCAAAAACATCATTCGAAAAACGGCACGATTAGCAAATTATTACAACAGTAAATGGTACGTGATGTATGTGCAGGTGCCGAAAGAGAGCCCGGATAAAATTGCTCTGGATAAACAGCGACATTTGATTAATAATTTTAAATTAGCTACTGAATTAGGAGCAGAAATAATTAAGGTTAAAGCCAAAAATACCACTAAGGCAATCATCAAAGAATGTGAAGATCGTAAGATAACCACCGTCTGTATCGGTAAGCCACATTTAAACTTGGCTAAGATTATATTAGCAACTGACACATTCAATGCTTTACTCAACAAGCTGTCACAAGAAAATATTGATCTCGTAATACTTTCGTAAAATGAAAATTAAAGCAAAATTAACGGTTGGAGTTGGTGCTCTATTTTTATTGATACTGGCACTGGCAATTGTTAGTGGCTGGTATGTAAACCAACTAAAAAAAGACACTAATAATATCTTAGTTGCCAATTACAATACTTTACAGTATGCTCGGAACATGCTGTTGTCTTTGGAAGATGTTCGTTCAGACAAATCCGCTGTAGATACTTTTCAAAAAAATCTCGATCTGCAAAAGCAGAATGTAACGGAGATTGGAGAAGTCGAAGCTACCAATCTTATCGTTAAACATTTTAAAGATTTAAAAGAAAACCCTGACGATTCTGTAGTTATATCATCGATAAGGAAAGACATCACGGAATTGATGCGTCTGAACATGGAAGCTATCAACCGGAAAAGTGATATAGCCGACGATACAGCTCAAAAAGCAATTGTCATCATTTCAGTTACTGGCTCACTATGTTTCCTGATTGCATTTATTTTATTGGTCAATTTGCCTTCTAATATAGCCAATCCGATTAAGGAACTTACCGATAGTATAAAAGAAATAGCTGGGCAGAATTACAAAAAAAGGGTGCATTTTGAAAGCCATAATGAGTTTGGTGACTTGGCAAAATCATTCAACACGATGGCGGAGAAGCTGGAAGAATATTCTGAGAGTAAACTCGATAAAATTCTAAAAGGCAAAAAACGAATTGAAACTTTGATTGATAATCTTCATGATCCCGTTATCGGTATCGATGAAAACAAAAAAGTGCTTTTCGCTAATGAAGAAGCTTTGAATATTTGCGGTCTAAAAAAAGAAGAATTCATTGGTAAACAAATACAGGATATAGCCGTTAACAATGATTTAATTAGAAATATCATTAAGGATCTTTTTCTTCCAAAGCCCGAAAATGCTAAATCTGAACAATTAAAGATTTATGCCGACAGAAAAGAAAGCTATTTTGAAAAAGAGGTGGTGGATATCAACATCGTTCCAACCGGAGAGGCAGACAGTGAGTTTATCGGTCAGGTTATTCTTCTGAGAAATATCACACCATTTAAAGAGCTGGATCTGGCAAAGACCAATTTTATGGGAACTGTTTCCCATGAATTTAAAACACCTATTTCGTCGATGCAGTTAGGTATTCAAATTCTGGAGAATGAAAAGACCGGTCACTTAAATGAAGAACAAAAAGGATTGGTTAATGGTATAAAAGACGATGCTGACCGCCTTTTAAGAATTACCGGAGAGCTGCTAAACATCACACAGGTTGAAAGTGGGGCTATTCAAATAAACTTAATTAGTTCTGAGATTAAGCCTATGATTGAATATGCTGTTAATGCCAATAAATCTGCTGCTGAACATAAGAATATCAAAATTGATGTTGATATAGAAGATAATGCACTGGTTGCGGCCGACAGTGAAAAAACAGCATGGGTTCTTACTAATCTCATCTCCAATGCCGTTCGGTATTCGTATGAGAATTCGACAATTGATGTCAAAGTTGAAAAGACAGAAAATCAAATACGATTTTCCGTAACAGATACTGGTCAAGGAATACAACCTCAATTTTTGAGTAAGATTTTCGAACGTTATTTCCGTATTCCTGGCACCAAAAAAGAAGGTACAGGATTAGGATTAAGTATCAGCAAAGAGTTTATTGAAGCTCAGGGAGGAAAAATATGGGTAGAGAGTGAATATGGTGCTGGTAGTACTTTTTGCTTTACGCTCAATTCCATAGATAAAGACTTCTAACATATTAATACCAATAATTTTAAGTGTCCGAGCTAATATAATTTGGTTCGTTGTTGACATTTATATCATATTTTTCAAATGCATAAATTTTATAGAGATAAACTAAAAGAACTTGATGAACGAATTGAAGTATATAAAATTGAGTTTGATGAACCAATTCAGCTGGCAGAGGCATCCGTTTCTCTCATCCTAAATTATCTTAAGGAAGTTAAACTATATGTTCTGGAAAAAGGATTTGACAAAGAAGAAGATGAAATATATTTCTTTAAAAAACTGAAGCCAGATATTTTGTCTAAATTAATATACTATAATGCTATTTTTAAGATTGAATCGAAAAAACCTCACGGCTCATATAAATTAATAAAAAAGTATCTTAGCAACGAACAAATAAGGCTGAAAAAATACTTTGATAATAATTTGGAATTTTATAAATACTGTAGAACGAATAGCACTTATATGGATCAAAAATATTTTGTAAGGGGTAAACATGATATCAAGCTTAGCCTTGACACATATTTTTTTGAATCAGATCATAATTTTTCAACATCCCACGATTATAAAGTTGCAAAAATTTTGGCAAATGATTTAATACAAGTCTATTTGGAGGATCGACTTTCCCACTTACAAAAAAGGAGCAAACCAATAAATCATTCAAATTTAAATTGGACTGCAAGTAAAACTGCATTAATAGAGTTAGTTTATGCATTGCACTCCCAAGGAGTATTCGAAAATGGAAATGCAGATGTAAAGCATATTGCAAAGTATTTTGAAAGCGTTTTCAATATCGAATTAGGTGATTTTTACCATACGTTTATGGAAATTAAATCTCGAAAAATAAATCGTACAAAATTTATTGATATCCTTAAACTTAGTTTGGCTCGAAAGATAGAAGAGTATGAAAAATAGATTTTAAAATCATTTTCTTTAAACTATATAGAACAGAATTAAATTTCATATATTTGCTATGAGCTAACGGAAACACGTTGAAAAGCAAAGCAATAAGCACCGTTACCAAATCGTTACCTTGTAATCGTTGATTATCCATATAAAAGCTTAGTATTCAACCGATACAGCTTTTTCCTGAAAACTTTAAAATAAAAAAAATCCGCCAAAGCGGACTTTAAATTGGGTAGAATTTATTTCGTGGATTAATTTCCCTGCTGTGCTTCATTAATCATTTTCTCATTGGCGGTGATTGCAAATTCAACTCGTCTGTTTTGCGCTCTGCCTGCATCGGTATCGTTGGTCGCAATAGGATTGGCTTCACCCATTCCCATAGTGTTCATTCTGCTGCTTGCGATTCCTTTGGAAATCAGGTAGGTTTTCACAGAAGCCGCCCTTCTGTCAGATAACGCCAGGTTATATGAATCTGTTCCTTTGGAATCGGTATATCCATAGATATTGATATTGGTATCCGGATTGTTTTTCAAGACTTCTGCAAGTTTGTCGAGATTGCTTTTTGCCAATGGCTGTAAATCAGATTTATCAAATGCGAAGTTGACCATGTTTTCCTTCAAAGTTACCTTGATACCTTCTCCCACTCTTTCCACTTCTGCACCTGGCAAAGTTTCCTTGATTTCTTTGGCCTGCTTATCCATTTTCGCACCGATTACATTTCCTGCAACACCTCCGACAATCCCACCTAAAACCGCACCGATAGGGGCATTTCCACCTTTACCGATATTGTTACCAAGAATACCACCAATCACTGCTCCTGCGGCAGTTCCGATCACGGTTCCTTTTTGTTGGTTATTGGCATTCTTCACTGATTCACAACCCGTGAAGCTGAGTAAAGAGGCTGAGAAAAGTACTGCAGCAATATTTGTCCTGTTGATAAGTTTCATAATTTTTGATTTTAACAGTTATTATTTAATTCCGGTTCTGGCAAAGTTATACTGAACTCTCACGTTTTGTCCGCCAGAATTGATATTGTCGACCAGAGTGAACTGATCCGTAGATTGGTTGGTAAGTTCCAATGTGTAACCTTGAATGACTGATTTTGCTTTAGACCCTTCCAGTATTTTCTTGAACTGGAACTGGTTTCCGTTTACCACTTCAAACTTGATGGGCATCACCGTATTTGGGCAAGATCCGGTGCCGCTTAATGTATAAGAACCGGTCCAGTTGTTCGGGATGAGATGCCATTGACTTCCCACGAAGCACTGAATGTCCACGCCTTCATCAAAAGGTTTGATTTTGAAGTTATGGTCATAATCTACACTGGTTATTTCCCAGGTTCCTTTCAATTTTAAGAATTCTGCTCTGTTTGTCTGAGCTGTTTTGGCCGTGGAACAAGAAACGGTGAATGCTGCACCGAAAATTCCTGCAAGTAGTAAATTTTTCATAGTAGTAAATTTAATTGGTTAAGAATTACAAAAAACCGTGCCAATTTTTGTAAAGTTAAAAAAAAAGCCCGAATAAACGGACTTTCTTTTGGGTATTAATCAATGCATTAATTTCCTGTTTTCACTACTTTCTTAAGGGTCTTTTTCATCGGTTTATTCGGGGCCGGTTTGCTTAAAGTTTCTACTGATGGAGACGGTTTATAGAAGTGGGTATAAGCATATTCTGCCGCTTTTCGCAGGTCAATGACGCCACCCGATTCAGAAATCATGTCGAATCTGTTGTTGGTGTTAGACTTGATCATCGCATTTACGGAAGACTTGTTGGCGGTCTTCACGAAAGCCTCAATGATTTGCTCTGGTTTCAAATTCGGCATGTAGGCCAATAAAACAGCCGCACCACCCGCTACAACAGGAGCAGCCATAGAAGTTCCCTGCAAATATTCATATTTATTTGTTGGCACTGTGGAATAGATTTTATCACCGGGTGCAAAAACGTCCACCATTTTTTGGTTGTAGTTGGAGAAACTTGCCCTCAAAAACTCGTTGTCATTGGTGGAAGCTCCCACCACGATCATATTGTTAATGAAAGGTTTCGCATCTTTCACATCCTTGTAATTAGTCGGATAAGCCACGTTTTCAGAGATATCCTCATTTTCGTTTCCAGCTGCCTTAACTAAAAGAACTCCTTTGTCCTGAGCATATTTAAATGCATCCCACACGTATTCTTTTCCGGGAGAAACTGGTTTTCCGAAGCTCATATTTAATATTTTGGCCCCATTATCAACCGCGTATCGAATCGCATTTGCCACATCTTTATCCCTTTCGTCACCATCGGGAACAGCGCGAACAGTCATAATTTTGGCAACTTTATAGGCCACCCCGTACTGGGTTTCAGTTCCTTGTGGATAACCTGCTATAATTCCGGAAACGTGGGTTCCGTGTTTTGCGTCCGGTCCCTCATAATGATTGTTTCCGTAAAATTTTTCCGAATAATCTTCGTAATGATCACCCACCATGGAGGCTCTCGGATCATAATCCAAATTATATTGCTTTGTGGCTTGTGGACCATAATAATCCAGGGCTTCCTTCATTTGGTCTTCCAAAAACTTTTGTGCTTCAGCAGGGGATTTTCCCTTTACCGCCGGATCCTGCGCGATTTGTGCCAAAACTGAAGCCGCCATCGCCTGTTCCTGAGTTGCTGGTTTGATTGCCGCAACCACTTCAGGAGTAAGGTTTTTCCCATCCAGCATGGCAACCATCGATGGAATCATTTTCTGGATCATGGAATAGGTTTCAAAAGCTTGTTTTCCCTCTATGCTTTTTTTAGTGAAGATCTCTTTCGACTTCATATACATGGCGAACTCTTCCGGCATTTTTGCCTGATTTGCTTTATTGGCAGAAGAATCGGTTCCTTCGAAAATCGGTTGGTATTTTTTCACCACCCGCGTCACTTCCATATTGTCCACATCCACATCTCCATTCTTGCCGCCGATGAAGTTCCAGCCATAAATATCGTCCACATATCCGTTTCCGTCATCATCTTTACCGTTGTTTGGAATTTCGTTTGGATTTTTCCACATGTTTTTCACCAGACCTGGATGATCCACCTGCACTCCACTGTCCAACACTCCAACCACTACAGTTCTCGGTTTTAATCCTTTAGATTCCAGATATTTGTATGCATTTTGGGTATTCACTCCATAAACATTGGTCGCCGAGAAATCCTTATGGTACCATGTCATCAGATCTTTATCCTTCATCGGATCCAAAGCAGATTCCGCAGTTTGGGCAAAGGTTGCAAAACCCGTCATAAAACAAGCCGCAATTAATATTTTTTTCATTGGATAATATTTATTTGTTCTTAATACTTCTTAAATAAGTCCAAGATTCCGGTCCTTTGTTACAGATCAGATCAAGAATTGAAAGATCTGCCAGAAATCCCATTTTCTCCGAGAAAGTCTGATAATAAGCTTCCATTTCAAATTCTGATTCCTGTTTTGCCGAAAACTTTTCCCTAAAATCCATTTTTATGGGATCTTTGACATACTCACTATTCAAATAATAGGCCTTTTCGGTTTTCAAAATATTTTGAATAATTTTCAAGGCATTCAAATTAAATTCTATAAGTGAAGTTGTCTTGAAATCAAAAATTTCTTCAAGGCGGTCCTCGTAAAATTCAAAATAAGGCGAACTTTGATAAGCGGTTTTAATCGATTTCCAGTGTAGGGATTGCCAGTTTTCCCGATGGGAAATCTCGATTTCGCTCAAGCGTCTTTTCCCATTATGACTGATTGGTATGATCAAAGAAAGTTTGCCGTTCGCACCATAAATATTGCACCGGTTGCGGTAGGTCTGTTTCGGGAAATTTTCATTTTGCTCAAAAGTGATCTCGTTTTCTTCTTTGAGGAAGACCGAAAACCAAGAAATTGGAGGCAGATAAAAAATGGGGAGTAGGATTTCCAAATTATTTAGTTGTTTTAAGTAGGCAAATTTAGAAATTAACCGCTAATAAAGTATAAGATTTCGTTTTAAAAACCCAAAAAATGGATCTCATTTTCATATACACAAAAAACAAATTTCGGATCAAGTACAAAACTTGGGGGATTAGGCAAAAAGTTTCGATAATCTGAACAGGAAAAACGACCTGTCCTTCACTCCCCTGAGCTGCATTCTGAAGTTTTTGATTTTGGCGTTGAACGATTCCGCAGAAGCGTTTGTACTCCTGTGGTTGAAGTAGTTCAGGATGTCGT
>NZ_LFNG01000017.1 GCF_001045435.1 Chryseobacterium koreense CCUG 49689
GTTTCACTCCTACGGAGTGATTGATCTGCAACCGTATCAGAGCTACAAACTTCTCACTCCTACGGAGTGGTGATTTCCAACCATATCAGAGCTATCTCTTTTCACCCGACTAAAAACAGTTGAATGTTGTTGGTGTAAATTTTCATTTCTAAGAGCAGATCTGGCAAAAGGAAAGTTTTTTTTAAGATGGCATTCCTAAAGGAATGCAAACTTTCTTCGAACTATTTTTCTACACAGATACCGCTCCTCCAGAGCATTTCATGTTGTTTTTAGAAATAGAAACCCCGGTAAAATGGCGGAGTTACCCGTAAATTCTTGGTATCTTTAATGTGTTTCAACGTGGTTTTCTGTCCATCAAATCATTAAAAATAGAAAAACTCCGTAGGAGTTTAAAGTTTGTAGCCTACCATAAGTATAGCATGACGGCACTTCGTAGAAGTGCAAAGTTATTTTGGCGGTTTCGTATATGGAGGAAACCGGAAGGACAGCACCCAAACCGCATTAATCCCGCAAACGTTTCACTCCTACGGAGTGATTGATCTGCAACCGTATCAGAGCTACAAACTTCTCACTCCTACGGAGTGGTGATTTCCAACCTATCAGAGCTATCTCTTTACACCCGACTAAAAACAGTTGAATGTTCTGGACGTAAATTTTCATTTCTAAGAGCAGATCTGGCGAAAGGAAAGTTTTTTTTAAGATAGCATTGCTATGGAATGCAAACTTTCTTCGAACTATTTTTATACACAGATACCGCTCATTTCATGTTGTTTTTAGAAATAGAAACCCCGGTAAAATGGCGGAGTTATCTGTAAATCGGGACATCTTTAATGTGTTTTAACCTGGTTTTCTGTCCATAAATCATTAAAAACAGAATAACTCCGTAGGAGTTTACAATTTGTAGCCAACCGTAAGTATAGCATGACGGCACTTCGTAGAAGTGCGAAGTTATTTTGGCGGTTTCGTATGTGTAGAAAGCCGGAAGGACAGCACCCAAAAGGCGTTAATGGCGACAACGTTTCACTCCTACGGAGTGATTGGTCTGCAACCGTATCAGAGCTACAAACTTCTCACTCCTACGGAGTGGTGATTTCCAACCATATCAGAGATATCTCTTTTCACCCGACTAAAAACAGTTGAATGTTGTTGGTGTAAATTTTCATTTCTAAAAGCGGATCTGGCAAAAGGAAAGTTTTTTTGAGATAGCATTCCTATGGAATGCAAACTTTCTTTGATCTGTCTTTCTACACAGATGCTGCTCCTCCGGAGCAGAATCAAATCCTATTTATGGAGCGTTCCTGAGTAACGCTATCTCTTTTCAACCCACTTAAAACAGTTAAATATTGTGGTCGCAAATTATCATTTCTAAAAACAGATCTAACAAAAGGAAATTTTCTTAAGATAGCATTCCTAAAGGAATGCAAACTTTCTTCCATCTTTCTCTCTACACAGATACTGCTCCTCCGGAGCATTTGGTGGCGTTTTTGGGAAAGGAGGGATTTGTATTTATTAATCCTTCTCATATAGCGGAAACCTCTGTGAATTCGCGGTGATTTTAATGCGTTTGACTTGGGGTAATTGGGCGGGTAATCCTTAGCTATATTAAATTGCTTAGTTTTGCTCGAAATCCAACAATGAATTAAATTATGAAGAAACATGTACTCCTTTCTATCTTATTTTTGCAATTCCACTTATTTTATAGTCAGATTTCATCAAAAGAAAGGGATTATATCATTACATACCACCCGCAACGTATTGATATACAATTTACAAACCCTGTAATTGCGAAAGCCTATGGTGGTAAAAATCGCGACCTTGAAATACCGTTTGAAAATAAAGCATCTGATCAATACACCTATACCTTGCAGGATTTGCCGCCTAGCTCCATCATAAAATTGGACTATCAACTGCTTGGAGGCGGGGATGAGGGTTTTCGGACAGGCTTTATTGCGACACCCTCAAAATCATCGGGGACGATAGAGGTGTTTTTTAACCACCCTGTAGATACTAATTACAGCCAGGGCCAGAACGCGGTCAATCTGGGTAATACGCTGGATGACAAGCTGATATCCTATATCAATGGATGCAGCTCCACTTTGGACATTGCCATCTATAATTCGTTTTCGCCTAGCGCTACCGCAGGAATTGCAGGTGCGATAAATGATGCGTTTCAAAGGGGTGTGCAGGTGAGGGTGATCTATGACGGAGGCACGGGGAGTACGATGATCCCGCTGCTGAATAGTGCGATCCCTAAACTGGCAAGCCCCAAAAACATCAACTATGGACTGATGCATAATAAGTTTGTGGTGTTTGACGCGAATGCTGCCGACGCCAACAAACCCCTTGTGTGGACGGGTTCGACGAACTGGACGGTTGTGCAAATTGATGGGCCGGATAAGAATAGCGCCATTGTGATCCAAGACCAGTCGCTGGCTTTAGGATACCAGATAGAGTTTGAAGAAATGTGGGGTTCGTCCACCGCGACACCGATTCCGTTCAATTCCAGATTCGGGCCGTATAAATTGGATAATACGCCGCATACCTACAATATCGGGGGAAGAATTGTGAACAGCTATTTCAGTCCCAGCGACGGGGCGAATGAAAAGATCATTGAGGCGGTGAATAGTGCCGATACCGACCTGAATATCGCGACGATGCTCATCACCAGGACGGACATCAGCAGTGCCTTGATCGATAAGTACAGCAATGGCCTGCACGCCACGCAACTGGTGATGGATACGCAAAATCCGCAAGGGAACCAGAAGGCCCTGCTGCAAGCTGAGATTGGAGCGGCGAGAGTGCGGACAGATGCTTCAAAAGGGGTGATGCACCACAAGTTCATGGTGGTAGATAATTATAACAGTTTGTCGGATCCTTTGGTTCTGGTGGGTTCGCATAACTGGAGTTCTGCTGCGGAAACCAAAAACGATGAGAATACCCTGATCGTGCATGACCTGAATATTGCCAACCAATATTATCAGGCCTTTGCCTATCTGTACCAACTTTCGGGCGGAGTGATCATCAATCCGCTTTCGGTGGCCAATAGCCCGGAATTAGCCAACCACTATTTCATTTACCCGAATCCGAGCACCGGAATATTTAATATCAAGAGTGAAAAGGCGGTATCCGGAAATACCGATATAAGAATTTATGATGCCGCGGGGAGGAGAATTTATCATCAAATTGTTTCTCAATTCAGCAAGAGCAGCATTGATCTGACCAATCAGCCCAATGGAATCTATTATGTGGTAATTGCTAACGAAGCGGGGGTGAACCACCTGAAGATGATTAAGCATTAATGCGGTTTGGGAGCGGGTTTGCGGCGTTGGAGATGATGGTTTTTTGGTGAATAGCGGGTATGGGAATGGAATTGGGGTTTTGGTGGAGGGAGCTTTTACCGGAGAAATCCATGGCTAAACTTCGTTTTTTTCAGTATGTAAAAAAGAGCCAAAACCTGGCAATTTATTATTTAAAAACAAAGTAATAATACCTTTTGTGCAGCTCAACTATACACTTAAATCGCTAGAATACAATTGGTTATTTTAATGAAGTTTATTGAAAATATTGTTGAATGCAGATAATATGCATATATTTACGTGTTGGCAGCATGCTTAAAGACAACCTACAAAGACAAATTGACAAGAATGATTGACCGAGATTTTTGCGAATTTTTAGAATATGAAATGTGTAAAGTGTTTGAGCATTCAAACAATGACGAAATAAAGTGGTTTTGGTGTGACGGAGTTTTAACAGACCAACCAGACATTTACTACTCTCAAAAGTTTGTAAATGACAACAGACAGGTAAAATTGAAAGCTTTTATCGGCAATGACGGACAAACAGAATACGAATTGACTTTGAAATTTGGAAACAAGGCATTAAGCAGATATACAAGAAATTTGGACATTAAAGAATGTGTGCCAAACGCAGACAAACAAAACTGGTTTGACATTGACACTAAGCGAAATAAAATTGAGATACAACTTGACTAACGACAGAAAGCCAGCAGATAAAAGGCATTTGGCTCAATAGCGGGTGAAGTGGTTAACTGAACATTCTACCTCGCTTCAACTTTTGTGGTGTATTGACAGTTTTGTGCTCCGAAATCCGGCACTGCACCAAGCGCCAAAACGTTATCTGTAATTCCCCTACTCGAAAACGGAGTTGTTTTTAGCCGCTAACGAATAAAATTTCACTATTTTTATCTATCAAATATTAAAAATAAAAACACCTGATTACCAATGCTTTATTTTAACGTTAGTTAGGATCTCACAAAATATCACGTTTAATCGAATGGAAGAAGAATTATTAATTAGAAAAGAAGCAGAACAATTTTTTAAAGCAAAAATTGAGCGTTCAAGAAATTATTATCCAGTTCAAGATATTCATGAATTGAAAACAAGATTATATGATTTTTATTCAGAAGAAAATAAATCTATTTTCTTAGATGAAATTCTTAATCAAACAGTTTCATATTTTTCAAAACATAGAGATCAAGTTCATGGCGGGAAACCTGACCCTAAATGTTCAATAGATCAAAAATTTGAAAAATTATTATTCTACATAAAACAAGAAATAGATACTTTACCAAAAATTGCACATCAAAAATTTACTGATGAAAAAAACATTAGAGATAAGGTATTTATCAGTTATAGTCATGAAGACAAATCTTATTTAAAAGATATTCAAAGACATTTTAAACCATTTTTAGATAAAATCAACTATTGGGATGATTCAAGAATTGAACCTGGACAAAAATGGAAAGAAGAAATTGAAAAAGCATTGAAAGAAACAAAAGTTGGAATTTTATTGGTTTCAACCGATTTTTTAGGCTCGGATTTTATAAGGAATAAGGAGATCCCTGAATTATTAAACACAGCAGAAAAAGAAGGTGGCGTAATTTTAATCGTGATACTAAAACCATGTCTTTTCGAAGAATTTGATAAATTAAATCAATTTCAAGCAATGAATCCACCAAGCAAACCATTAAGTAAAATGTCAGAAGATGAAAAGGAGGAACTTTTGGTTAATCTGGTAAGACAAACAAAAAAAATTATTGAAAAAAGAGACTACAGCTAATAAGGGTAGCTGTTGCACAACCTCCCTTTTGAAATAAATTCAAGAATAAACGATAAAAAGCAGCCTCTTTTAAAATGATTTAAGGGAGGTTTTTATTTTTGCCGTTGAGAGGTTTCGGGGTTTCGGGTGGTTTTAAAGGAAGTGGTATGGTGGCTGCAAATGAATTAGCGATCACCGATTTCTTCGAAAAAAAATAGAAATAGAGGGAAGGCCCGTTGAGCGGGATTTTACTTCTGCTTGGGAAGAAATGGATATTTTTAAGTGGATGCGAATGGGTAATTCTTTGGAACACAATGGGATATTTGTTTTTTGGGTGGGAAATTTTTGTATATTTGGGTGTCATCTGCAAGCATTCACAAACTTTACACTAAATAAATATGGGATTAAAAATAAGTACAATCGCAGCTATTCCTGAAAATGTTGAAAGAAGTTATTATTTATATATTTTAGATTATTATAATTGGGATGAACCAATATCGAATACACTAAGAAACAGTTTTGACAAAATTGCAAAATTTGCTGCGGAAAATGATTCTGTTGCAATAACTGGAATTCCAGAAAGTCATTTTTATTCAGAATTATTATCATTTGATTCAATAAACGGCATTAAACCAGAAGATATACTTCCTGCTTTAATGATAACTACAATTCACCCTAAATATTTTGCACAAGGTGATGGAATACAAAGATATCGAGAGAAAAAACCAACTGACAAATTGATTTTCATTGAAATTGGAAAAATTTGTAAAAATCCAAACGATGTAATAAAAATTATTGAAAATATTTTCAAAGACATTAAAGAAAAAAAGGATTTAAAAGATTTTCAAATTAAGAAAGAACTAAAAGCTGGAGTTGGTCAAATTTTGAATGACACAATAATTCTAGAACCAAATATCGGAGGAATTGGTGTGAACATAAATAATATCTTTAAGTATTTTATGAAATGACACCTGCCGATAATAACTAAGCTTTAGCTTCGCCCAGTTCGGCTTCGCATCGGGTCGTTTTGTGTGAAAGATGGGAGATCGAAGGTTCGGAGGGGGTAAATGGGTAATCCTTTAGAACACAATAGGATATTTGTTTTTCGGGTGGGAGACTTTTGAATAGTTGGGTGTTGTAGGCAATTCTAAACAATACACTTTATGAATTTGAAGGCTAATTTTCAAATAATTTTTTTGACATTCATGATCCCTTTTCTCGTCACAAATTGCGGGAAATTTAGTCATGAAAAATTCAATTCTGAGACTTGGAAAAACGCAAACTTAACTTCTGAAGAAAATTTTAGTTTAAGATGGGATATGATGAACGATTTAAGAAATCATCATCAAATTATCGGAATGAATAAAACTGAAATCAAAAATCTTTTAGGAAATCCTGATTCTGAAACTCGTAATGAGTTTAATTATTATCTTGGATATTCCAAACATGGAATTAATACTGGAACATTATGGTTAATTTTCGACAAAAATAATAAAGTAGTAAAAATTTCTGTTTCCCAAGGATAAAATAAGAACTGCCTGCAACAGAGTATTTATACAAGCTGGTCTGAAGCTTTCATCGAAGATTTTTGCGATTAATTAAGATTTTAGCAAATAGAAAGATTTTGTATTTTTAGCCCGCCAATAGAAATACACAAACCGGTAGCAGCAACTGTCCTAAAAATCGTAACCAAATGAAATATAATAGATTATTGTTCATTTTTGCATTGTTGAGCTTTACAATTTTATACGCTCAAGTTAATTTGAAAGAACTAGAAAGAAAAGATGGAGTTTGGGCAAAAATTGGAGAAAAAAATAGTTATTCTGGTGAATTTATTGAAACTTTTGAAAATGGAAGTTTACAAGGAAAAGGAACTTTAAAAAATGGAACGCTAAACGGAGAAAGAATTTCATATTACGAAAATGGAAAAATAAAATTTCAAAGATTCTATAAAAATGGAATTACTGATGGAAAAAGTTTTGAAAATTTTGAAAACGGAACTTTAAAACAACAAGGAATTTTCAAAAATGGAAAAGAAGATGGTGAATGGAAATTCTATTATCCAAATGGAAAAATTCACGCAATTGTAAATTTCTCGGACGGAATTCAGCAAGGAGATTATTTTGAATATAATGAAGACGAAACACTAAAAGCACAATATTATTTCAGAGATGGAAAAGCGGGATATTCAGATGAACTTACAAAGCTTTCTGAAAAAGCATTGAGTTTAACTCGGAAATTTGAAAATGAAGAAGCTATAAAAGTTTACGACCAGGCGATTAAATTAAATCCAACTGTTGCGCAATTGTATTTCAATCGTGGTGTAACAAAAAGCAATTCATTTGACTTTGATTCTGCAATAAAAGATTATGACAAAGCAATCGAAATAAATCCAGATTATATGGAAGCTTACGGAAATCGAGGAAATGCGAAAATTAATATTCGAACATCAAAAGGAAATATTGATTTAACAAAAGAAGAGACTAAAAGTGCTTGTGAAGATTTTAAAAAGTCTGTTTCTCTTGGAGATTCTACAATGGCAACTGAAGACAATTTATATCTTTATTGCAGAGAAAAATAACTGCAGGTGACAGCGGCACAACCTCCCCTTTCAAATAAATCCAAGTAAAAACAATAAAAACCAACCTCTTTTATGCTTCGACAGGCTCGGCAACCGGAATTAAGGGAGGCGGAGGAAAAGCTGTTTTTCCATGACTAGAACTTTACCGGTGGAGCAGCCGCTCAGGAGGCATTGGCGCAGCTGATGGTTGTGCAGGATGGCCGCAATGATGCAAGCTGGTCTGCAACCTTAGGCAAAGAAAAGGTAGGCCAGAACCACCGAGGTAATGATCCCCACCAGATCTGCGAGCAGCATTGCGGTTACGGTATATCTGGTGTTTCTCACGCTCACCGCGCCGAAATAGACTGCGATCACGTAGAAAGTGGTGTCTGAACTGCCCTGTAGAACCGCCGCCAAGCGTCCCTGGAAACTGTCGGCACCGAAAGTCTGCATGGTGTCCACCATCATTCCGCGTGCTCCGGAACCGGAAAGCGGCTTGATCAACGCAGTGGGTAACCCATCTACAAACCGGGTGTCAAAACCTACGATGGACGCCACCCATTTCATCCCGTCAATGATCACATCGAACACGCCGGAAGTCCGCAGCAATGAAATCGCGATCAGCATCCCGACCAGGTATGGAATGATTTTCACGCAGGTCCAGAAGCCTTCTTTTGCCCCTTCGATAAAGGCATCGAACACATTGATCTTTTTGTAAACGGCTCCCAAAACGATGGCGAAGAAGATCAGCAGGATAATTCCGTTGCTCATCAGTTTGCTGAAATCATCCAACCCGTCCTTGCTTAAATTCACGAGGTAAACTACGAGCAGTGCTATGATGGCAGAAATACCGCCGACGTAGGCCAAAACAATTGGCTGGAAAAGGTTGATTTTCTGGTAAAGTGACACGATGATCATAGCGGCCATAGTAGCCGCGAAAGTGGCCATCATGCACGGCAGGAAAATATCGGTGGGTGTGTGCGAACCCATGGAAGCACGGATCGCGATGATGGAAACCGGAATTAAGGTCAGTCCTCCCGCGTGAAGGCAGAGGAACATGATTTGGGAGTTGCTCGCCCGCTCTTTGTCGGGATTTAAGGTTTGCAGACTTTCCATCGCCTTTAATCCAAATGGGGTTGCCGCATTGTCTAAACCTAAAAGATTGGCTGAAAAGTTCAGCAGCATGTGTCCAAAAGAAGGGTGGTTTTTTGGAATTTCGGGGAAGAGCTTGGAGAAGAAGGGCTGGATCAGGCGGGAAAGCAAATTGATACCGCCCGCTTTTTCGGCAATTCCCATGAAGCCCATGAATAGGGTCATGATCCCGATCAAGCCGAGGCAGATTTTCACTGCGGTTTCAGAAGTTCCGATGACGCCGTCGGTTTCCTGGACCCGGTAAACCTTTACCGCGGTTTTGGCGGAATCGGTTTTATAATGGATTCTGTTTTGCTCGAAATTGGGTTTTAATAAAAGGGAATTTTTGATTTCCGGATCCAGCTCGCTGATGTTTTTGGTAGCGATTTGCACGGTGTCGCCGCTTTTTCCAACGACCAAGTCGTTGTAGATCGCTTTGTAATTGGGAGAAAATAGATATTTGATGCTTGCGACGATGATCGCGACAATGATGAACGCGCTCCAAATCCTGCTTAAAACCATTTGCTAGAAATTTGGAGTAAATGTAATAAAAACTCGGAAGTCGCAAGGTGGAAGTAGGAAGAAATTCTTCGCAATTGATTTGCCGGCCGGAAGCATTGGGATGATTTGCCCCAAGTTTTCCACAAAAAAATCCTGACATCAGAGAAATCAGGACCGTCTTTGTTTAAAAAGAACAGTTTTACTGCATGGCCAAAAATTCCACTCCATGACTGCCGTCTTCACGGTGTTTTTTATCGAAATGGCGGTGGAAATCTGCATAGTAGTCCTCATAGTCTTTATGTCTTTTGAGCAGGAATTTTCTGATTCCAAAAATTCCTAACCCCAAGATTACCCCTAAACTTCCTGCCAATAATATTCCGGTTTCTTTTTTCATATTTAAAATTTTGCTGATAAAATTAAGCAATTTTTGTTCCCAACGTGGCCGGGAAAGTTTTAAAGTTTGTTAATGTTTGCGCAAATGGGCTAAAACCAATTAAAATCTCTATTTTTGAAAAAAGTTAAAAATGAGATTTAATTCACTGATTCTTTCTGCAGGCGTAGCTTTTTTGACGTCTTGCGGAACTCAAAAAATGACCAACAATTTTCATTATCCGGAAACCAAGAAGGTTTCCCACACGGACGAATATTTCGGCACCAAAGTAGAAGATCCGTACCGCTGGCTGGAAGACGACCGTGCCGAAGATACCAAAGATTGGGTAAAAAGGGAAGTAGCCTTTACCAATGACTATTTGGCAAAGATCCCTTTCCGGGAGGAAATCCGCGCCCAACTGAAAGATATCTGGAATTATGAGAAAATTGGGGCGCCCTTTAAAGAAGGAGATTTCACCTATTTTTACAAGAATGACGGCCTTCAGGCGCAATTCGTTTTATACAGAACCGATAAAAACGGAAACACGGAGGTTTTCCTGGATCCTAACAAATTTTCAGAAAAAGGAACCACTTCTCTGGCCGGAGTTTCCTTTAACAAGAAAGGAACTTTAGCCGCTTATTCTATTTCCGAAGGGGGAAGTGACTGGAATAAAATAATCATTATCAATGCTTTAACTAAGGAAAAGATTGATGAGACGATTGTGGATGTGAAGTTTTCCGGGGCATCTTGGCTGGGTGACGAAGGTTTTTTCTACTCCAGTTATGATAAGCCGAAAGGAAGCGAGCTTTCCGCGAAAACAGATACCCACAAAGTGTATTTCCATCAACTGGGGACCAAACAATCCCAAGATCGGCTGATCATCGGTGGTGAAAACTTCAAGAGGAGGTATATGAGCATTGGTGTTTCGGATGATGAACGCTTCGAAATCCTGAACGCATCAGAAGCAACGAATGGGAACGAATTGTATATCAAAGATTTAAGTAAGAAAACGGATTTTGTCCCGGTTCAAAAAGGATATGATTTCAATACCGATTTTGTGGATTCCAAAGGCGATATGATCTATGCTTTGACGGATAAAAACGCTCCAAATATGCGTTTGGTGAAATTCAATATCAATAATCCGGATGTTTGGACCGATGTGATTCCAGAAACCGAAAACGTGTTAAGCGTCTCTACCGGAGGAGGTTACATTTTTGCGAAGTACATGAAAGATGCAGTGACTTCGGTGAAGCAGTTTGATTATGATGGAAAACTGATCCGGGATATCCAGTTGCCCGGAATAGGAACTGCCAACGGATTCGGCGGCAAGGAAAAAGAGAAGGACTTGTATTTTTCGTTCACGAATTACATTACACCGGGAACCATTTATAAGTTCAATGCAGATGCCGGAAAATCAGAAGTTTACCAAAAACCGAAAGTGAAATTCAACCCGGAAGATTATGTTTCTGAGCAGGTTTTCTTTACCTCCAAAGACGGAACCAAGATCCCGATGATGATCAACTATAAAAAAGGGATCCAACTGGATGGGAAAAACCCCACGATTCTTTATTCATACGGCGGATTCAACATCAGTCTGCAGCCGGCATTTTCCGTGGTGAACGCCATCTGGATGGAAAACGGCGGAATCTATGCCGTTCCGAACATTCGTGGCGGCGGTGAATACGGAAAGAAATGGCACGATGCAGGAACGAAAATGCAGAAGAAAAATGTCTTCGATGATTTCATCGCAGCGGGAGAATATCTGCAGCGCAAAGGATATACATCCAAAGATTTCATGGCGCTTTCGGGAAGGTCAAACGGCGGACTTTTGGTGGGTGCAACCATGACGATGCGTCCGGACTTGGCGAAAGTCGCATTTCCGGGAGTGGGCGTTTTGGATATGCTCCGTTACAATAAATTCACGGCGGGAGCAGGATGGAGTTATGATTACGGAACAGCGGAAGATTCCAGAGAAATGTTTGAATATTTGAAATCCTATTCACCGGTTCACCAGGTGCGAAAAGGGGTTTGCTATCCTTCTACCATGATCATTACGAGTGATCACGACGATCGGGTGGTTCCGGCGCACTCATTCAAGTTCGGTGCGGAATTGCAGGAGAAACAAAGTTGTAACAATCCGGTTTTGGTAAGAATCGAAACCAACGCGGGTCACGGTGCGGGAAGAAGCACCGATCAAGTCATCGGCGAGAATGCGGATTTACTGAGTTTCGCACTTTATGAAATGGGCTTAAAAAATCTGAAGAAATAGAGCCAATTGTTGAAAACTTCCTGAGCACTTCGGGAAGTTTTTTCGTTTTAAAATGATTATTTTTGTAGGTTTAAGAAATGTCAGATATCATCAAACTTTTACCGGATCATGTAGCCAATCAAATCGCCGCCGGTGAGGTGGTTCAGAGACCTGCGTCCATCGTGAAGGAGCTGATGGAAAACGCGGTGGATGCCGGTGCCACAAAAATTGAACTCATTGTGCGGGAAGCTGGAAGGAACCTGATCCAGGTTGTGGACAACGGAATCGGGATGAGCGAAACCGACGCCAGAATGGCCTTCGAAAGACATGCCACTTCCAAAATCAGCACCACGGAAGACATCTTCCATATTTCTACCAAAGGCTTCCGAGGTGAGGCTTTGGCTTCCATCGCCGCAGTGGCTCAAGTGGAGTTGAAGACCAAAACGAAAGATGCCAAAACCGGAACCAATATCTATATCGAAGGGGGAGGTTTTCAGTTTCAGGAACCGATTCAGACCGCGGAAGGATCAAGCTTCTCGGTGAAAAATCTATTCTATAATGTTCCCGCAAGAAGGAAATTCCTTAAGAACAATAATGTGGAATTCCGCCATATCATCGATGAATTTCAAAGGGTTGCATTGGCGCATGAACATTTGGATTTCGAGCTTTTTCATAATGACGACATTGTATTTCGATTAAGGAAATCCAGTTTGCTGCAGCGGATCATCGATATTTTCGGGCGAAAACTTCAGCCGCTTTTGGTTCCCATTAAAGAAGATCTCGGTTGGGTAAAGCTCAATGGATTTGTGGCCAAACCCGAAGGTGCAAAAAAAGTCCGTGGCGAGCAGTTTTTCTTTATCAACGGAAGGTTTTTCAGAAGTGCCTATTTCAACAAAGCGGTTCAGGATGCATTTGAAGGTTTGCTTTTGCCTGGGTATATTCCGACTTTTTTCCTTTTTCTGGAACTCGATCCGGAAAAAGTGGACGTGAATATTCACCCACAAAAGACGGAAGTGAAATTTGAGGATGAAAATCTGATTTACGCACTGATTCGTTCCACGATAAAGAAATCCCTCGGGATTTACAATGTTGCGCCGAGTTTGGATTTTGACCGGGATTCCAGTATTGATGCCTTCATGCAGCAAAAACCCAATGCCGGAAGTTTCAAGGCGCCGGAAATTTCGGTGGATCGGAATTATAACCCGTTTATGGAAGAAGTTTCCGCAGGCGAAAAGATTGCGATGACCGAAATCTATCAGCAGAATATTCAGGCAGAGCCGTCCAAAATAAATTTGTTTGAAGACGAGGATTTCGACGAAGATCTGATGCGGCTTCCAAATGGCTACTGGCTTTTCAACCGGGGCGGGAAAACGCTGATGCTGGATTTGGGGAGAATGCACCGGTTGATCGTGAGCGAGCGGAATGCGAAGAAGAAAATCAGCAACGAAAGGCACGCACTGCTTTTTTCGCTGGAATACCACATGAATGAAATTGAAAAGAACAAGTTCCGTTCGATCAAGAAATATTTGCCGGAGTTGGGTTTTGAAATGGTGATTGCCAATGACAACGTATTGAGGATTGATGCGGTTCCAGAAGGATTGAAAGAAACCCAGGTGATGAAATTTATGGAAAACCTTTTCGATATTTTGGAATACAAAACCGAAGATGAATTCATGAATTTTTACCGGAATCAGTGGAACAAGATCCAGAGCAAATCCCGTTTCGATTTTCTGTATAAAATGGATGCCGAACAAGTCATCAAAGACTTCACGGAACTGGGTTTCCCCGAGTATTTACCCAATGGAAAAAGATGCTTTATCGAAATTCCATTAGAAGAATTAAAAAACAAATTTTAGAACATTATGTTTCCAAGACTTACACCGATCACGAAAAATATCATCATTTTAAATGTGGCATTTTACTTGGTTTCCAACTTTTTATGGCCGCAACTTTATGAGATCTTTTCCGCCTATTATATTGGTTCGCCGTTTTTCCGGGTGTGGCAGATTATCACGCATATGTTTATGCACGCACCGCTGGGACAAGGAATTGGCTTAACACACATTCTTTTCAACATGCTTACTTTGGCGAGTTTCGGGCCGGTTTTGGAGCAGGTTCTGGGCGAAAAGAAATATGTGATTCTTTATTTTCTGAGCGGAATTGGGGCCTATTTCTTGAACTGTGGCTGGAATTTTTTCGAAATTACGCAGGGTGTCGATTTACAGAAAATTTATTCCATACCCATGATGGGTGCTTCCGGCGCGATTTTCGGGGTTGTAGCTGCATTCTCTACTATGTTTCCGGATGCGAAGCTGTATTTCATGTTCATTCCTTTCGGGGTGAAATCAAAATACCTTTTGCCGGCCATCATCGTGATTTCGCTGTATTTAGGGTATAGCGGATCGATGGGGGGAATTGCTCATTTTGCACATATCGGTGGTGCGATCGTGGGATTTATTCTGGCAAAAATGTGGAAGGATAATGAATACAGGATTAATTAAATTTCATTTTCAATGGAGAAATTTCAGCGCATATTACTGGTGTTCCATTTCTTCATTGTCATTTTTTTGCTGGGAACTTTTCTAAACGGCTATATAAAGCCTGCCGCATTTCCGTGGTTGAATTTGCTTTCGTTGGCTTTTCCGGTTTTGATGCTGCTCAATATGCTGCTGATTATTTTTTGGGCTTTAGTTAAAAAGAAGACAGCCTTAATATTTATACTATGTTCTTTTTTTCTCATTCATCCTACAAGAAGGTGGGTAAATTTTAGCGGGAAATCGCAAGAAACGGGCAACCTGAAAATAGTCACCTTAAACGGACATTCCGGGATTATGGGCGAAGAGGCAATGC
Source organism: Chryseobacterium koreense CCUG 49689 (assembly GCF_001045435.1). GTDB lineage: Bacteria > Bacteroidota > Bacteroidia > Flavobacteriales > Weeksellaceae > Kaistella > Kaistella koreensis. Next base: position 14,719 of record NZ_LFNG01000017.1, read on the forward strand.
GAAGCTACTTGAACAGTGTACATCCGGATGTGGTTTTTTTTCAGGAATCCAGGTTTTATAAACATGAAAATCTGGAATTGAAAGATTTGAAATACCGTTACAAATGTTTCATTGTGGAACTGCATTCCAAGTATGAGATTTTGGAAGCCGGACCTATTTTGGACAATCCGCTTCAAGGCTCCTCCTTCTATGCGGACATCAAGATTAATGGTCAGAAGATTCGGTTGGTCAATGTGTACCTGGAACCATTTAGGTTCAATAAGAAAATGCTGAATTCTAATGTTTCGATTTCCACCGTCGGTCGGTTTATGAATACCTTTGAAAATATTTTCTTAGTTCATCAAGGACAAGTGAACATGATTAAGAAGTTTTTGGATGAATCGCCTTATCCTGTAATTTTGGCGGGTGATTTTAATGCGGTGCCGAATTCCTATGAATATTACCATTTGGGAAAAGATTTGAAAGATGTATTTATGGAAAGGGGGAATGGCATTTCAAGCAGCTTCCACGATTACAAATTCCCAATACGGATTGATTATGTTTTTTGTTCCCGGGAAATCAATCCGGTAAGTTATAAAGTGGACCGCTCGGTGAAGATTTCAGACCATTTTCCTGTAATTGCCGAATTTAAAATTGATTAAAAATGAAGGACCTATTATTTTTCACCCTTTTTTTGTTGCTTTTTTCATGTGGGAAAAACAACACTGAAAAAGTCATTTCCACGAATCAGGAAAGTGCAGTTCCACCTTATGACACCATTGCAAAGGATTCTTTTTCGGCGGGTGCGGTTTCTGTGGATGTGGCCAGAAGGATCAAGATGTCGTCTCAGAAATATCAGGACTCCTTGCGGGAAGTAAAAAGAAAATTGGAAGAAGAAAAATTGGCAAATAAATTGAAGGAAGAAAAAGATAAAGCAGACAAAAAATTGGAGGAGGAAAAGAAAAGAGCAGAGGAGGACGCCCGATTGAAAAGGGAAAAAGAAAAGCAGAAATCCGATGCGGGCATCTCTGAAACTCCCACCCATCCTTAGATTTAAGAACACCAAAATAAAATAGTATGAAAACCTTCTTTTTAGCAGCAGGATTTATTTCACTGAGTGTCATTGCCTGCAAAAAATCTGAAACTAAAATTGAAACCACTGAAAATCCGGATGGCAGTGTAACCACTACAACCATTGAAACCGAAAAAGCTACCACAGTGGATACCGCAAAAATCAATGCGACAATGGATCAGGCGAAAGAAAAACTGAACAAAGCCGGTGAAAAGATCGACGAAGCTGCAGACCATGCCGGTGAAAAACTGAAGAAAGCCGGTGAAGATTTGAAAGATGTCGCTGCAAAAGGTGCCGAAAAAGTGGAAAAAGGTGCCGAAAAGGTCAAGGAAGATCTTAAGAAAAAATAGCATTGAATCCGCTGATCTTTCCAGCGGATTTTTTTATTGATTCATTTTCAGGAGCGGATCGATATATTCTCTGTCATTGCTTAACCGGGGAACTTTATTTTGTCCGCCCAGCTTTCCGCGCTCAGACATCCATTGGTAGAAAAGCTGAGGTTTCGCAACGTGAACCACAGGTTTCTTTAGGGTCATGTTGTTATATCGTTTTGCTTCGTAATCGGAGTTGAGAGATTTCAGCTGATTATCGAAAACTTGGGTGAAATGATCCAAGTCTGCCGGATTTTTGCTGAATTCGAAAATCCATTCATGGGCACCGCTTTCGCCATTTTGCATAAAAACTGGTGCTCCGGTGAAATCGGTAACTGCGGAATCGGTAGCTTCACAGGCTTTAGTGAGCGCGGTTTCCACATTGTCGATCATCAGTTCTTCGCCGAATGCGTTGATATAATGTTTGGTGCGGCCGGAAATCCTGATCCGGTACGGATGAATGGAGGTAAACCGAACTGTGTCTCCGATGAGGTATCGCCAAAGTCCGCTGTTTGTGCTGATTACCATGGCATAATTTTTTCCAACCTCCACTTCTTCCAATGGAATCGCCTGTAAATTATTGGGATCAAATTTTTCCATCGGGATAAACTCGTAGAAAATTCCGTAATCCAGCATCAGGAGCATTTCATCACTCCTGGAAACGTCCTGGATTCCAAAAAATCCTTCGGAAGCATTATAGATTTCGTAGTAATTGATGTCTTTACCAATAATTTTCCGGTACTGTTCACGATAAGGTTTGAAACTGATTCCACCGTGAAAAAAAACTTCCAGATTGGGCCACAATTGCGCAATGGTGGAGTATCCAGTTTCGGCCAAAGTACGCTGAAGCAGAACCATCATCCAGCTGGGAACACCGGTCAAACTTCCCACATCTTCGTTTTTAACTTCGGAAATAATTGCTTTCAGCTTGCTTTCCCATTCAGACATGAGCGAAACCTTTTTACTGGGAGTGGTGGTGATTTCCACCCAAAACGGCAGGTTTTCGATCATGATGGCAGACAAATCGCCAAATTTCGTGTTGAAATTTTCATACAATTCTGAACTTCCACCGAGTCTGAGATTCTTATTGGAAAAGAGGTTGTTTTCGGGATGGTTGTTTGCATAAATCGAGAGCAGGTCTTTTCCCGCCTTGAAATGGCAGTCTTCCAGACTTTCCTCAGAAATTGGGATGAACTTGCTTTTTGCGTTGGTTGTTCCCGAGGATTTTGCAAATTTTCTGATATATCCCGGCCAAAAAATATCGGGATGTCCCTGTCTTGCCTTTTCAATGTAAGGCTCAAAATCCTCATAAGTGACGATGGGCACATTTCGCACAAAATCGCCATAATTTGAAATAGAGCTGAATCCGTGGATTTTCCCATAATCGGTATTTTCTGCGAAATAAAGCTGGGAAAAAAGCACGCCATTCTGGGTCTCAATCGGGTGTTTCATAAAGTTCTGAATCTGATCTATCCTTTGTCGGATAAACCAGTTGACCACCGTGTTGAAAAGAGCCTTTGTTGCCATCGAAAGCAAATATAATGTTTTTTGGCGGAATTAAATTGGCCGCAGCGGACGAATTTTTTTTTCCTGAATTTGAGGGGAATAAAAAAAAATTCCGCCCAGAACTGAACGGAATTTCATATCAACTAAAATTTTAGTTTAGCAGTATTCGTCATAAGCAGCCTGTAAATTTGCTGCGATTACTCCTGCCGGATTTCCCTCGATGTGGTGTCTTTCCAACATGTGAACCAATTCGCCATCCTTGAAAAGTGCCACACTTGGTGAACTTGGAGGAAATGGAGCCATGAATTTTCTGGCTTCTGCAACGGCCTCTTTGTCGTAACCTGCAAAAACGGTTACTAAATTGTCAGGCTTTTTATCGCCGGTCAATGAGAAAATTACTCCCGGTCTTGCTGCTCCCGCTGCACAGCCGCAAACGGAATTTACCATAACCAGGGTTGTTCCCTGTTTTTTGATGGCGTTGTCAACTTCTTCAGGAGTGGTTAAGTCCTGGAAACCTTTATCGGTAAGTTCATGCTTCATGGGCATTACTAAATCTTCTGGATACATATCTATATTTTTTTTTAAAATTAAAGCCCTCGAATTTGGAGCTTTGCTGGTGCAAATTTAGTAATTATTAAAATAATGTTCGTGTTAATATCCTTGCTAAAATTATTCCAAGTCCGCTGATTTGTCATTTTGTCATAGCTGGAACAGAAAGCAAGCCCCAGTAAAAAAGAAGCCCGGAACAGTTTTGCTCCGGGCTTCAACAATCAAATCGATATGCAAAGGTTGGATATCCCAGGTGAGTTAAGAAAGCAGTTTTTTCGCCATCTCCGAAATGCTTTTCCCGTCGGTTTTTCCTGCGAGGAGTTTGCTTGCGGTTCCCATCACTTTTCCTAAATCTTTGATGGTTTCCGCACCGGTTTCTGCGATTATTTTTCTAATTTCTGCTTCCAGTTCTTCCGTGGAAAGCTGTGCGGGAAGGTATTTTATGATTACCTGCATTTGGGCTTCTTCCACTTCCGCCAAGTCATTTCTTCCCTGTGCGGCAAACTGTTCGAACGAATCTTTTCGTTGCTTGATCATCCGTTGCAAAATGGCGATTTCCTGTTCTGCGGAAACTTCAGCGCCCTTTGCTTCGGTCTTTAATAATAAAATCTGCGATTTCACCGCCCTCAGAGCATCCAAAGCAACTTTGTCTTTCTCTTTCATGGCTGTTTTTATCGCTTCATTGATGGTATTTTCTAGACTCATGATGTTTTTTTTTAATCTGTATTTCTTGCCGAAATTCTGTTGGTGTTAATCAACATCCTTGTTCAAAAACCGGTTTTCTCTCACCTGCATTTTTCCGTCGTTTTCAGAGAGGAAATTGCTGATTCTTTGCTGAGATGCATTTTCGTTTCCGATGCTGATATTTTTTCGGCGGAATGCAGGTACCGACTCGAAATCGCTTTCTTCCTCAAGGTTTTGGTATCTTGAATTGAATTCCTTTAATTTATTTCTTCGCTCCTGCACTTTATCGTTTGGAGTTTTTTTGGTGATGAAAGTGAATTCGTCTTCTATCTCGAATTTCGTTAATTCTTCAGTTGCTGTCACCGGAATTTCTTGCACCTTTTCCACGATTCGCTGAACCGGTTCTTGTTTGATTTCTGCTTTTGGTTGCGGTGTTTCAACTTTCGGCTCCTCAATCGGTTCGTTTACGAAAAAACTGAATTCCATGGGCTTTTCTTCGGTGAAAGTAGTACTGCTATTCTCCGGTTGTTCTTCCACCTTGTGTTCTTCCACTTCAAAGCTGAAAGATTGTGAAGCAGGTTCTTCATACAAGTCGTCTTCGTAAGAAAACAGGTCCAGTTCTGCAGTGGTTTCTACTTCGGTTTCAAATTTCTGGTGGTGCTGTTCTACAGCTGGAGTGTCTTGAAGGTCAAAAAAACGAATTTCCGAAGGACTTTCTCTTTCGATGACCGCTTTCTTTTCAACAGATTTCACCTTAAAATCTGGAGTATTGAAGTCTTCTTCCTCATCCAGGACAAATAAGCTTCTGGTGGCGAAATCCTCTGTTTTGATTTCTTCTTTTTCAGCTCGCGGTTTAAAAGGAGAATCTTTTTTAACTGGTTTTTCCAAGGAGTCTGATAATGAAAACTTGATCGTTTCAGTGGTTCCGGAATGTTTGAGGTTGTCTTTTGCAAAACCGGTCGCGATCACCAAAACGCTTACGGAATCTCCTAATTCCTCATCGGAACCCACCCCAAAAATAATTTCAGCAGTGTGGCCTGCTTCTTTTTGGATGTGGTCCATAATGACGCCGATTTCATCCATGGTAACTTCTTCGGAACCACTTCTGATCAGGAGCAGCACATTTTTGGCACCCGTAATTTTATTGTCGTTCAGCAATGGGGAATCCAGGGCTTTTCTCACCGCTTCTTCTGCTTTATTTTCGCCGGAAGCAATTCCGGTGGACATCAATGCGGTTCCGGAATTTTGCAGCACTGTCTTTGCATCACGGAAGTCGATATTCACATCAAAATAACCGGTAATCACTTCCGCCATTCCTTTCGCGGCATTGGTCAAGACTTCGTCCGCTTTTGCGAATCCGGATTTAAAGCCCAGATTTCCAAACTGTTGGCGAAGCTTATCATTATTAATGACGATGAGCGAATCCACATTGTTTCTTAGTTTTTCAAGGCCTAATTCTGCTTGTTCAAGACGTCGTTTTCCTTCAAAACTGAACGGAACCGTCACGATTCCCACCGTGAGAATTCCCATGTCTTTTGCGGTTTTGGCGATGACCGGAGCGGCTCCGGTGCCGGTTCCACCACCCATTCCCGCAGTGATAAAGACCATTTTGGTATTTTGTCCCATCGCGGTTTTGATTTCCTCGATGCTTTCAATGGCTGCTTTTTCTCCTACTTCCGGGTCGGCTCCAGCTCCAAGACCTTCTGTGGTTGACATTCCCAACTGCACTTTGTTGGAAACCGGGTTATTGTCTAGAGTTTGCGCATCGGTATTGCAGATCACGAAATCCACACCGTGAATTCCTCTTTCGTACATGTGTTTCAAAGCGTTGTTTCCGCCTCCACCAACACCAATTACTTTAATGATGGATGAATTTCCCTTTGGCAAATCAAATTGAAATCCTGTGTCTGTTGTATTTTCCATTTCCTTTGTTTTTTTTTTGACTGTTTGATGAATGATAATTGGTTTTTTCTTTTGCAATGACAATCGATGGTTGAACTATCATTCATCAATTATCATCTATCATTGATTTTTATTCTACTTCCTCGAAAAACTTTTTTACGCTGGCCATGATTTTTTCGCCGATGGTCAGTCGATTCGGTTTTCTTTTTGCGGTCTGAATTTCCGGTTGCTCTTCGGTTCTGAATTCCGGTTGTTCCGCGGCCATGGTGTTTTCGGGCACCGTTTCGATGATTTCCACTTTTTCTTCCGGTTGTTCGGTTCCGTTTTTTCTATCGCGGATTTTCAAACTTTCCATTAAGAGTCCTATTGCGGTGGCAAATTCAGGCCCTTTTAGCAATTGGTTTTTATCATTGACGACATATTCATTTGCAAAGCCGATTCTGCTGTCAAAACCGGTGGTGTAATTGGCCAACTGACGAAGGTTGCGAAGATTGGAACCACCTCCTGTCAGAACGATCCCGGCAATCAGTTTTTTCTTTTGCTCAAAAGCGCCGTAAGCTTTCAATTCGGTATTGACCATTTCCAGGATTTCCTCCACTCTCGCGTTGACGATCTGGGCTAAAGTTTTCAATGAAATTTCTTTGTCGGGTCTTCCATGAAGTCCCGGAATGGTAACGAAAGTGCTGTCTTTTTCGAGATCGGGAACTGCAGATCCGAATTTCACTTTCAGCTGTTCGGCATGTTTTTCAATGATGGAGCAACCTTCCTTAATATCATCGGTGATAATTCCGCCACCATAAGGAATTACGCAAGTATGACGGATGATGTTATCCTTAAAAATCGCGATATCCGTGGTTCCACCTCCGATGTCCACGATCGCAACTCCTGCTTCTTTTTCCTCTTTGGTTAAGACCGCTTCTGAAGATGCAAGTGGTTCCAAAGTGAGCGCTTCCATTTCCAGACCTGCTTCGTGAACGCATCTTGCGATGTTTCGGATGCTTCCCATTTGTCCCACTACCACATGGAAATTTGCCTCCAATCGTTTTCCGTGCATCCCGATCGGTTCCTGGATTTCACCTTCGGAATCCACTTTATATTCCTGCGGAAGCACGTGGATGATTTCTTCACCCGGAAGCATTACCAACTTTTTCACCTGCTCTTTCAGGACTTCAATATCGTCTTCGGTGATGTATTGGTCCGGGTTTTCCCGCATGATATAGTCTGAATGCTGAAGCGAGCGGATGTGTTTTCCGGCGATTCCCACAGTAACTTTGTGAATGGGAACGCCAGAACTGGATTGTGCTTCTGCCACGGCGGATTTGATGGACTGAATGGTTTGGGAAATATTGTTCACGATTCCTTTGTGAACCCCCAAACTTTTTGCTTTTCCAACGCCGAGAACTTCAATTTTTCCGTGGGCGTTTCTTCTGCCGACGATCGCCACAATCTTTGTGGTACCGATGTCGAGGCCTACTGAATACTGGTGATTTTCCATTGTATGTCGATTTGATTTATTCAATTTTTATTTTTGCTTTGGGCTTGTTTTCCGGTTTTTTCTCGGGAGATTTGGCCGTGGTTTTTGGTTTTTCTGCCGGTTTTGAAGGTTCCGTTTTTGCAATGGCTTTTTTTGGGGTTGCTGCCGTGGCTTCTTTCTTCACTGGCGGTTTTGCGGGAACTTCTGTTTTCTTCTTTTCCGGTTCTTTGTTTTTTGGCTTTTCAGCAGTTTTTATTTCGGGTTTTTTTTCTGTGGGTTGATCTTCTTTTTTGATCATCGGAAGATTCAGCTTTTTCTCGGCTTCTTCCTTTTTTTGGTTCATGGCGGGCAGTTTCGCCAACTCTTTTTTCGCTACCGAAATGGCACTGTCATTTTCTTTAAAATTTGGATTTAAGGTGGTGACAATCTGATTGTTGTATTTCAGGGATATTTTTCGATATTTTTCCGGTTGTTGATAAACGAGGTATTTTTCAACAAAAGTTTTAAAACCTTTTACCTTAAGCTCAATTTGGTCTAAATCTCCAATTTCGATTTTGTAATTCCCTTGACTGGTCAATAGTTCATAATTGTCCTCTTCTTTTGAAATGCCGATGAAGTATTTATTGCTAAATTCATCGCTATTGATTTTACGGACCAACTCCGCCAGTTTAGGATATTCTGATTTTTTCACGTCTCCGGTGACCAACATGCATGGGAATGAAAAATTTTTGGAGATGGGGAACTCGGTTCCTTTTTCGTCCACGTAGAAGTCTCTGCCGTTGTGATTTAACCTGAAAGCCGGAACTCTTTGTTTAATGTCGAGATTCAGTTTTCCGTTGAGGTTCAGATAAACATTTGCACTGTCCACCGCCGGTAACTGGTTCAGCATTTTCTCCAGCTCCGGAATGTTGATGTCGCCGATTCTTTTGGTGGGGTTTGATTTTTTCACGATGTCTTTGATGTCTTTTTCGTCGATAAAGTACACCGGGCTTTTTGTTTTCACCATATTTACAGATACTTTCTCCATCGATTTGTCATTGAATCTTCTCAAAGAGAAGCTCAATAAAAATCCGAGGATGATTACCGTGATGGCAATTTTCAGTATTCTGTATTTGTTTTTCATTTTTTTCTGCCTTGTCTCGTTTTTAATTTCCGGTCAACCATTCCACAATCTCATCGTATAAGGTGTCAATATTTCCTGCACCTACGGTCAAAAGGACATCAAAATCTTTTTCTTTTATTTTGTTAAAAGCCTCTTCGAGTGTGGAGACTTCTTTTTTATCTAATATTACTTTATCCAAAAGCCATTTGGAGGTAACCCCTTCAAAATTTTCCTGTAATTCTCTTGCCGGATAAATGTCCAGCAGAAGAAGTTCATCGGCTTGGTTTAAGCTGTTTGCGAAACCCTCTGCAAAATCCCTCGTTCTGCTGAAAAGGTGAGGCTGAAAAACCACCAGCAATTTTTTTTCCGGATAAAAATGTTTGATCGAGCCGATCACCGCGTTCAATTCCGTGGGGTGGTGCGCATAATCGTCGATGTAGATTTTTCCGTTTGCAAATTGGTGTTTTGTGTATCTTCTTTTTATGCCTTTAAAATTGGCGATTCCACTTTTCAAAGTTTCCAGGTCCACCCCGAATGAATTCAACAGAGCGATTGCGGCGGTTGCATTTTCCACATTGTGGATGCCCGGTATTTCCCAGACAAAATCGCTTGCATCTGCGTTGGCTGAATGAAAATCAAAATAGATTTTGTCCCCAATTTCCCGAATGTTGTTGGAGTAGAAATCGGCTTCTTCATTGACCGCATACGTTTTTGCATTTCTTCCGATTTCAATTCCCTTTCGGATGAAAAGGTGGTTGTTTTCAGGAAGGAGTTGAGCGAAATCCCGGAATCCTTTTTCGAAGTTCGCTTTGTCTCCATAAATATCCAGATGGTCTGCATCCATGGAAGTCACAATCGCCCAATCGGGTGCAAGGTTTAGGAAACTTCTGTCGTATTCATCGGCTTCCACCACTGAAATTTCACTTCCATTGAAATGGAAATTCGATTTGAAATTCTCTGAAATTCCACCCAGAAAGCAAGAGAACGGAAGATTTGCCTCGTTGCACAAATGCGCCACCAAAGAGGAAGTGGTGGTTTTTCCGTGAGTTCCTGCCACTGCGATACAGTCTGTATTTTCGGTGATCATTCCGAGCACTTTTGCCCGCTTTAAAACCGTGAAGCCATGGTCATCGAAATAATGGAGGATGTCCAGTTTTTTGATGGCGGGAGTGTATATAACCAGAGTGTTTTCAGGAGTCAGGCTCCTGATTTCTGGGGAGATTTCGTCTTTAAAAACAATATCGATTCCTTCCGAAATCAGGGCGGAAGTGAGTTTTGTCTGGGTTTTATCATAACCCGCAACATTTCCTCCGATGGATTTGAAATATCTTGCTAATGCTGACATTCCGATTCCGCCGATTCCGATGAAGTAGAAGTTTTGATAAGTATTTAAAGGTTTCATTTTTTATCGATTTTGCTGCCTGACTCCTGTTTTTTTTATATTGTTATGCTCTTGATTATTTCGTCCACAATCTCCTCTGTTGCGTTAGGTTTTGCGAAGAACTTCAGGTTTTCGCTCATTTCTTTACGCAAGTTTTCATGATCGCAGATTTCCATTAATGTGGGAAAAAATTTTTCCTTCATTTCGGAATCCTTCACCATTCTTGCTGCATTTTTTTCTACCAAAGTCGTCGCATTTTTGGTTTGATGGTCTTCTGCTGCAAATGGGAACGGAATCAGCAAAACGGGTTTCTGCGCTACTGCCAATTCCGAGATGGCGATTGCTCCGGCTCTGGAAACGATCACATCTGCTGCGGAATAAGCGATCGACATATTTTTGATGAATTCCACAATCTGAATGTGGCGATGCTGTTTTGTTTCAGTTTCGCTCAGCATTGCATTAAAATCTGTTTTTCCGGTTTGCCAGATCAGCTGGAAATCTTTAGCGATAATTTGGTCGAAATGTTCTTTCCAGGTGTTGTTCAGGGTTCGGGAACCCAAAGAACCACCGACGGAGAGAATGGTCAACTTATTTTTGTCGAAACCTAATTTTTCTTTAGCCAAGTCACCGTCAATCAAATCGGTGATGATGTTTTGGCGAATCGGATTACCTAAAAACAAGGTCTTTGTTCCGTGGAAAAATCTGTCCATTTGCGGATATGCCGTAAAGACTGCTTTTGCCTTTTTAGAAAGGAAGATATTGGTTTTTCCGGGCAAGGAATTCTGTTCCTGCACAAAAATCGGAATGCCTAATCTGGATGCCACAAACAAAGCGGGTCCACTTGCAAATCCACCGGTTCCAACTGCAAAATCTGGCTTGAAATTCTTAATGGTATTTCTTGCCTTCATCAGGCTGGAAATTACCTGGAACGGGAGTTTAAAGTTCGCCAACAAATTCCCACGGTTAAATCCGGCGATGTTTAATCCCACGATTTTATAGCCTGTTTGCGGAACTTTTTCCATCTCCATTTTTCCTTTTGCGCCAATGAAGAGGAATTCCGCATTGGGGAACCTTTTTTTGATTTCATCTGCGATGGCGATTGCCGGGAAGATGTGTCCTCCGGTTCCGCCGCCACTCATGAGAACGCGAAATGCAGCCTTTTCCCCTACTGGGGTAAAAGCGTTTGACTGTATGTTTTCGTTAGTACTCAATTTTCTGTTTTTTTAGTCCCTTTTCCGGATTTAGATGTTTATGCGATATCGTTAATTTCCTCTATGCTTTGTTTTTTGCCCATTCCTTCCTCATCGTAGATTTGGATTCGGGAACTCACATTTAAAATCAATCCGAGCTGGATGTAGGTGACCAGCATTGAAGTTCCCCCATAACTTATTAGTGGCAATGGCTGTCCTGTGACCGGAATGAGATTTACCGCGACAGCAATATTTACGGTGAGCTGCACGAAAATCATGATGCCGAGACTTATGACGAGCAGGCTGCCAAAAAATGCCGGCATTTTACTGGCTATCATCACGATCCTGATCATCATTATGAGGTAGAGTGCAATCAAAATGGCTGCTCCAATGAATCCATATTCCTCCACGATAATGGCAAAAATAAAATCGGAGGCAGATTGGGGCAGCATTTGTTTCAGCGCGCTTTTTCCGGGTCCCATTCCGGTGATTCCACCGTGGACGATGGCTGCTCTTGCCTGCATGACCTGATAATTTTTTGCCTTTAGACTTTCGTCTTCCAATTCTGTTGTTTTTTTAGAATTGGTGAATGTTTCGATGCGGCTCATCCAGGTGTGGACACGGTTGCTTCCAATCAAGTCGGTCTTCAGCGCTAAAAATAAAAACATACCAATCGCAACAGCGGAAAGTCCGACAAATCCGAAAATATATTTCTTGCTCAACTGGCCAATGAGCATTACTGCCAATGAAACCATCAGAATCATCAACGCGGTGGAGCCGTTGTCTTTCGCAACCAGTCCAAAGACCAAAAGTACGGGACCGAATATGTATAAGATGTTCTCAATGGGAAGCCGTTCGCGCTTGATCCTTTTGGTTAAATACCTGCACAGATAGATGACCAGCATTAAATAGGCGAATGAAGAAGGCTGGAAAGAAATCGGTGTACCGGGAATTTTAAGCCAACGGGAAGCAGATGCGCCATCGATTTTTTGTCCGGTGAACATGGTTAAGCCTAAAAGAATGACCATGAATCCGAGAAGAATTGCGCTGAGCTTTCCAATGTATTCGTATTTGAAAACTCCCACTCCGCGCATAATTGCCAAACCGAGCACCACAAAGAACAAATGCTTAATCAAGTGCGAAGTGGTGGTTCCATTATTCACGATGTATTCCAGGTTGGAACTTGCGGAATATACCGGAAACACGGAAAAGAACGAGATTAATAAAATCACGCTCCAAAGCACTTTGTCGCCTTTCAAAAGTTCGAATTTGCTTTCTGTTTCGTTCATATTTTCTCCCAATTCGGGGATTGTTAATTGATGTTTTTTTGTTCAGCCGGCTTTAAAACTTCTTCTTTGAATCTTCTTCCCCGGTCCTCATAATTATCAAAAAGGTCGAAACTCGCACAACAAGGGGAGAGCAACACAGTGTCGCCGCTTTCGGCCAGTGATTTTGAAATTTTCACGGCTTCTTCCATGCTGGATGTGCTGTAAATCAACTCTTTTTTTGCTTTGAAAAAATCTATAATTTTTTGGTTATCAATGCCTAAACAAACGATTGCCTTTACTTTTTTCTTAACCAGATCTTCAATTTCCGAGTAATCGTTTCCTTTGTCTGTTCCGCCCACAATCCAAACTGTTGGCTGTTTCATGCTTTCCAGCGCATAGTAGCAAGCGTTCACGTTGGTTGCCTTGCTGTCATTGATGAAGTTTACTCCGCCGATAGTCGCTACTTTTTCCAACCGGTGTTCCACTGCCTGGAAAGTCATCAGGGAATTTCGGATACTTTGGTTGCTGATATTCAATATTTTACCCGCAATGGAAGCGGCTAAACTGTTTGCAACATTGTGATTTCCAACCAAGGAAAGGTCTTCAATCCTCATTGAAAAATCATCTGCCCATTTGATTTCTATATTTTCACCTTGCACAAAGCCTCCTTCGTTCAGCATAACTTTTGTGGAAAATGGAATCATCTTAGCTTTGATTTCCAGTTTTTCCAGAAGGTTCATGCTCATTTCGTCATCTTTATTGTAAATGAAGAAATTGTCATTTTCCTGGTTTTCTGCGATGCGGAATTTGGCCAGCGCATATTCCTCGTAGTTGTAATTGTACTGATCAAGATGGTCTTTACTCAAATTCAGCAATAGGGAGATATAAGGTCTAAAGTTCTGGATATCATCTAATTGGAATGAACTCACCTCCAAAACGTAATAGTCGAAGTTTTCATCTGCGACCTGTCCTGCGAAACTTTTCCCGATGTTTCCGCCTAAACCGACATTGAAACCGTCATTTTTCAAGATGTGGTAAATCAGAGCGGTGGTGGTGGTTTTCCCATTGCTTCCGGTGATCGCGATGATTTTGGCGTTGGTAAATTCCGAAGCGAATTCGATTTCTGAGGAAAGCCGGATTCCCTTTTGATGGATTTTTTGGATGATTTCCGCCTTTTTTGGGATTCCCGGTGATTTCACGATCCAGTCAGCGCCCAAAATTTTTGTTTCGTCGTGTTGGCCTTCTTCGTACTCAATTCCGGCTTCGTTCAGAATCTTTCTGTATTCTTCTTTGATCGTGCCTTTATCGGAAAGGAAAACTTCCATTCCTTTCTTTTTCGCGAGACGGGCTGCACCCACTCCACTTTCGCCGCCACCTAAGATTACTATTTTCATTGTTTTTTCCAATCTTGATACTTAATGATAAATGAATAGCTGACTATCTGCACTATTATCTGATTTTCAAAGTGATTACACAAATGATCGCGAGCATTAATCCAATGATGATCATGCGGTTGACGATTTTGCTTTCGTGATAACCCTTTTTTTGATAATGATGGTGCAGCGGAGACATTTTAAATAACCTGTTGTTTTGGGCATATTCCAACCCATATTTTTTCTTTCTGTATTTGAAGACTCCTACCTGCAGCATCACAGAAACATTTTCGACCAAGAAAATGCCGCAAAGCACAGGAATCATGAGTTCTTTTCTTAAAATAATCGCCAAAACCGCGATCACTCCTCCTAACATCAGACTTCCCGTATCGCCCATAAACACTTGGGCCGGATAAGTGTTGTACCAGAAAAAGCCGATGACTGCTCCCACCATAGCTAGCGCGAAAATGGTGGTTTCACCCATATTCGGCAGAAACATGATGTTGAGGTAATCTGCAAAAATGATGTTTCCCGACAAATAGGCGAAAAGCGCCAAAGTGAGCAGTATGACGACACTGGTTCCCGCAGCGAGCCCATCGATTCCATCGGTGATATTGGCTCCGTTTGAAACTGCGGTCACTATGAAAATTACAATCGGGATAAAAACGATCCAAGACCACTCGTGAGCTTTTTCAGGTGACATCCAAAAGAGCATTCCGCTGTAATCGAACTCGTTGTTTTTGACAAATGGAACAGTGGAGACGGTTGATTTTTCGGTCGGCATGAAGTTTTTTTCCACATTGTTCCGATTCACCACTTGCGCATCTGCATATTTCCTTTTCACGGTAATATCTGGATGGAAGTACATGGTGATTCCCACGATCAAACCTAGTCCGACCTGTCCAATGACTTTGAATTTTCCGCTTAAACCGTCCTTATTTTTTTTGATCTTCTTCAAATAGTCGTCCACAAATCCGATCGCTCCCATCCAAAGCACCGAAATAATCAGCAATACGATATATATATTGAAGATTCGGGTAAATAGCAAAACCGGAATCAGGGTTGCGAGAATAATAATCAGGCCGCCCATTGTCGGGGTTCCTTCTTTTTGTTTCTGGCCTTCTAACCCCAAATCCCTCACGAGTTCACCCATCTGTTTATTTCTCAGATAGTTGATGATTGTTTTGCCATAAATTAGCGCAATGACCAGTGACAATAGAACTGCCATTCCTGCACGGAAGGAGATAAATCTGAACATCCGAAGTCCCGGAATGTGGATTCCGTTGGCGGTTAAATATTCGTATAAATAGTATAGCATCTTTGTTGGAGGTTTTAGGTTAAAGTTTTAGGTCCTACAGGTTTGTATTTGCCATTTTCAAATTATTTCGACATTAATCTTGAAAGTTCCATTACCATTTCTTTGTCGTCAAAATGGATTCGTTCGCCATTAATTTCCTGATAATTTTCATGACCCTTCCCGGCGACCAGAATGATGTCTCTGGGTTCCGCGAACTTGATCGCCATTTTTATGGCTTCTTTTCTATCCGGAATTGTAGTGTATTTGCTGAAGTTCTGCGGTTCCACGCCAGCTTCGATTTCTTTGATGATCTCATTCGGATTTTCCGTTCTGGGATTGTCGGAGGTGATGATGGCCAAAGTGGATTTCCGGGTGGCAATTTTTCCCATTTCCGGTCGTTTCGCGTGGTCCCGGTCGCCACCGCAACCGAAAACGGTGATTAATCTTTCGTTCTTGGTTCGGATTTCATTGATGGAATCCAACACATTTTCCAATGCATCCGGAGTATGCGCATAATCCACCACGAAGAAAATTCCGCCGTCGGATTTCAGGGTTTCAAATCTTCCTTTCACGCGCTGAAGTTTTGAAATGGCCTGTAAAACATCATCTTCGTGAAAACCACATTCCATTGCCACTGCAAATGCCAGAAGCAAATTGTAACCATTGAATTTTCCGGTCAAAGTTGTCCAGAATTCCTTTCCGTTAAAGTTCAGCAACATTCCGTTAAAATCTGCTTCCAAAATTTTACCGTGGAAATCTGCCATGGTTTTTAAAGCATAGGTTTTCTTTTTCGCTTTGGTATTTTGGAGCATCACCAATCCATTTTTATCATCTGCATTCGTGATGGCGATTGCTTCGGGATTCAATTCGTCGAAGAACCTTTTTTTCACTTTCAGGTATTCATTGAAAGTTTTATGGTAATCCAGATGATCGTGGGTAATATTGGTGAAACCTGCCATTTTGAAATGCAGCCCTTCAATTCTGTCTTGGTGGATTCCATGCGAGGAAACTTCCATAAAGGCGTATTCACAACCGGTTTCCACCGCCTTGCTTAAAATTTTGTTTAAAGTCAAGACATCCGGCGTGGTGTGCGTGGAAGGGATAACTTCCTCGCCAATTCTATATTCCACGGTTGAAATCAATGCCGATTTATATCCAAGAATTTTGAAAATCTCAGACAGCAGAGTGGTTACCGAGGTTTTTCCATTAGTTCCGGTGATTCCGATCAAATTGAGTTTTTCTGATGGATTTCCGTAGAAATTGGAAGCAATTTGTCCCAATGTTTTCGAGGAATTTTTCACTTTTAAATAAGTGGTTTTTTCATCCAAATTTTCCGGCAAGTCTTCGCAGACGATTACTGTTGAACCTTTCTCAATGGCAGCATCAATATAGGAATGGCCATCAGAAACAGTCCCCTTCACTGCGACGTACAGCGAGTTCGCGACTGCTTTTCTGCTGTCGAAAACAATTTCAGAAACTTCGGGGTTTTCATTTCCATGAAGTTCCAGAAATGGGGTTCTGTTTAATAATTCTTTTAGGTTCATTTTTTTTTCAGATTTTTGGTTTCCGGTTTTTAAATAATCATTTTGATGAACGAGGAAACGCTATGAGCTGTTCTTCTATTGCAGCTGCAGATAAATTTTCTGGTTTTTGTTGATAATTGTTCCTTCCAGCGGGAATTGTTCTTTTATCCTTCCAACACCTTTAAAGTCCACCCGATAACCGGCGTTTTCCAGTTGTGGAATAATATTTTTCCCGATCATTCCGACTACGTTGGGCATTTGGTTTTCATTGATGGCCAAAGTGGCGTTGGGTTCTATCATTTTGCTTAAGTCCACTTTTTTGTCGACCAGCATTTCCTGCTCCACGTTTTGTGGGGTTTTGAGGAATGTTTTTCCTGCAATTTCTTTAAAGACCGGTGCGGAAACTGTCGCGCCGTAAAATCCTTTGGAATTATCCGGCTGATTGACCATCACGATACAGGTGTATTTTGGATGGTCACTGGGATAAAATCCGGCAAAGCTCGCCTGATATTTTGGTGGTCCAGCTTTCCAGTATTCAAATCTTGCGGTTCCGGTTTTTCCGGCCATTTTCAGATTTGGCGTGAAGATACTTTTTGCCGTTCCTTTCTCTACCGCTTTGGTGAGCGAGGAAGTCATGAGTTCAATGGCTTTTGTGGATGCCATTTTGCCGACCATCACCTGTGGTTTTGCTTCATACAGCACTTTTCCGTCTTTCATTATTTTTTCGATGAAGAGGGGTTTCAGCATCTTTCCCTTATTGGCGATTCCGTTGTAGAATGTGGTCATTTGCAATAAGTTAAATCTGGATGAATAACCGTAAGCGAGTGATGCCAAGGTAGCCGCATTCCATCTTTTATCCTGTGGTGTTACAATATATGGTTTTGTAATTCCCGGAATTTCGATATCCATTTTGTCGAACATTTTCCATCTTCGCAGGTGGTCCAGGAAAACTTTTGGTTTGTCCGCATAAAATTTGGTGATCAGTTTGGCGGAGCCCACGTTGCTTGATTTTGCCAAGACGTCGGAAATCTCATAAATTCCGCCGCCGTGACCATCTGTGATTTTTTGTTTTGCGTAGGTCCAGATACCGTTTCCCACATCCACTTTTGTTTCTTCATCAATGAAACCATCGTCCATTGCGGCCAAAAGAGAAACGGTTTTGAAGGTGGATCCCGGTTCTGTAGCATCTTTCAACGCATAATTATAGGCATCCACATAAATTCCGGGTTCGGTTCTTCTCAGGTTGACCATGGCTTTCACTTTTCCGGTTTCCACTTCCATCACCAACACGCAGCCGTGGTCTGCATCGAATTTTATCAGCTGTTTTTCCAGTGCGGAATGGGCGATATCCTGGATTCGCAAATCGATCGTGGTGTAAACATCCTGTCCGTCGATGGGTTCTTTTACCTTCCAGTAATCAATTGGTTTCCATTGACTGGAGTTCACTCTTTGTTCCAAACGGGTTCCGTTTGTTCCGGTCAAATATTTTGAAAAAGCGCCTTCTAATCCGGATTTTGTGATGCCATTGTCCATTCCGATGGTTCCTGCTCCGATTTGGGTGGTTGCCAATTCTCGTTTAAAATTTCTGTCAATGATGAAACCTCCTTTGTTTTTTCCTTTTTTAAAGATCGGAAAGTTTCTGATTCGGTCATATTGATCAAAATCAAGTCCTTTGACTAACGAGTAATATTGGTTTTTTGCCTTTTTTTGTTGGTCTAGCCTGTCGCGGAAATAGCTTCTGGGTTTGCCGAACATTTTTGACAAAGAATCTGTCAAGGCCCCTATATTGTTGTTGTAAACAGTGTCTTTAATTACTTTGAAATCAAGGTAAACATCGTATCGCATCACGGTGGTGGCCAAGATGGATCCGTCAGAGGCGTAGAGATTTCCGCGGGCGGCATTCAGGGTTGCTTCGCGGTAATTTTTGTTGATGTAGTCGTCTTTAATTTCTTGTACGTTTGTGTTTTGGAGAAATAGAATTCTACCAAGAAACACCACAAACAGAATGAAGGCAAATCCTGCGAAAAGATAGCCCCATCTCAATGTCCTTGAGCGTTTTTTTTCAAATTCATTTTGCACCGCCATCAGTACTGTCTAGTTTTATTAAAAGTTTATGCGGGTGATTTTCCAGCGACAAAAGGGAATCCTGAACCATTTCTTTTCCCAGTTCGGACTCCAGTTTCACTTTGATCAACCTGCTTTGTGCATAAGCGTTTCTGGATTTATATTCTTCGGTCTGTTCTTTTAAATCGTTGACGTGCTCGATCTTTTTGCTCACCAAATGATTGCTGTAAATCATGATCATCAGCAGCAAAAACACGAGCAGGAAATATTTGTAATGAATTTTCACTTCATCACGGTTCAGAAAATTTCCTTTTATGATATCAATAAAAGTGAGTTTTTTCTGTGGGCGATATGTCCTCTTCTTGATTGCCACTTTCTGTTCCTTTTAAAATTCGCTATTTCCCTTTTGGAAATTCGATGCGATTCACAATTTTATTCCCGTTCTCAGTTTTGCACTTCTGGCTCTGGAGTTTTCCTCAATTTCTGCTTCATCGGGAACGGTTGCCTTGGTTTGCAGGAGCTCGAAAGCCTTGTCATAATTTCCGTAAATGTCTCGTTTTGGTTCGCCTTCGAACATCCCGTTTTTTAGGAATCTCTTTACCAACCTGTCTTCGAGTGAGTGGTAAGAAATCACCACCAATCTTCCTCCCGGTTTCAAAATCTTATAGGACTGCAGCAGCATTTCTTTCAAAACCTCCAGTTCCTGGTTCACTTCAATTCTGACGGCTTGAAAAACCTGTGCAAAAAACTTATTTTGCTTGTGCGGCGGAATATAACTGAAGAGTTTTTTCAGCTCTTCGGTGGTTTCAATCGCCTTTGTTTTTCTGTGGTGCACGATTTCTCTTGCCAGTTTTCTGGCTTCCCGCAGTTCGCCGTAATGATAAAAAATGTCCGCCAGATGTTCCTCTTCATAATCATTGATGACTTTTTTGGCATCCAAACTCTGCATCACGTTCATTCTCATATCTAAAGGAGCGTTGCTTCTGGTAGAGAATCCACGTTCCGCTTCATCGAATTGGTGTGAAGAAACTCCCAAATCGGCCAGGATTCCATCCACAGCGGTAATTCCGTAGATCAGCAGCGAGTTTTCCAGAAACCTAAAGTTCTGGTTGATCAGGGTAAACCTTTCGTCTTCGATGGTGTTTTCCAGGGCGTCTAAATCCTGGTCAAAGCTGAAGAGTTTTCCTTTATCTGAAAGTCTTTTCAGGATTTCCCTTGAATGGCCGCCTCCTCCAAAGGTTACGTCCACATAGATTCCGTCAGGATTTGTTACCAAATCATCAACACTTTTCTTCAGCAATACGGGGTTGTGGTAGCTCATTGTCAATTTGCTTTGCAGAGAATATGCAAATCGCTGCGCGGGCAATTTTTAGGTTCTGTATTTTTATCTAATTCGAAGTGAAATCAACCCTTCACTCCGAGGGAAGTTCACCGTTCACACCAAAATTTCCCATGATTTTCTCAGTCAATTGCGCGAAATCATTTTCATCGGTTTTGATGTTTTCTTCATAGCCGGATTTATCCCAGATTTCGAAATAATCGATCATTCCGGCGATTACTACTTCTTTTTCCAGGTTTGCGAAAGATTTTAAATCTCTGGCAATCAAGATCCTTTCGGCTTTGTCTATTTCCACGGTTTTTAGTCCCGCGGTATATTTCCGGATGAATTCTAGGTTTTGCTTCACAAACCGGTTCAGTTTTCCGATCGTCTCCATTCTTTGGTTCCACGATTCCATCGGATAAACTTCCAGGCAACTGTTGAAAACCGAACGTTTCACCACAAATTCACCGCCGAGATTTTCCAACTGCTTTACCAGTGACGAAGGCAGTTTCAGGCGGCCCTTGTCATCGATTTTACATTCGTATGTCTCGTAGAAATTAATCATTTGGGACAAATTTATATAATAATTTCGAAACTTTCCCACTTTTTCCCACTTTTTGACTTAATGTTAATAAGTTTTGAAAATGCGGGTTAATCTGCTGATAAAAAAGAAGTTAATGAAAGGTTGCGGTTTCGAAAAGCAAAATGAGGTGAAAATCATCCTATTAATTGATAATGGTCATATTAATCAATACTTTTGATAGGAAAAAAATTAATTTTGATGTTAAATTTGTATTTTTGCAATCGCCTATTGAGGAAAATCTATGTTATTTAAGAAGAAAAAGAATAAACAATTCAAATATCTCGCCGAAGGTGAAGGGCGCCCGATCGTGCTTTTACAGGGATTGATGGGGGGTCTGAGCAATTTCACCAAACTGATTTCCTATTTTTCAGCGAGGGGATACCGTGTATATTTTCCTGATTTACCCATTTACGATTTGCCTGTGCTCAATACCAATCTTACCTCCATCGCAAAGTTTGTGGCGAGGTTTATAGAAGAAGAAGTAGGGGAGTCTGCAATTGTGGTGGGAAATTCAATGGGTGGACATGTCGGTTTGATTTTAACTTTGGCTCGTCCGGATGTGGTGACGCATTTGGTGCTGACCGGAAGTTCGGGACTGTATGAGCGGTCTTTCGGTGATAGTTTTCCGCGAAAAAGTGACCGGGATTACATCAAGAAAAAGGCTGAAGAAGTTTTCTATGATCCGGAAATTGCCACTGAAGAATTGGTGGATGAGGTTTTTTCGATCGTGAATGACCGGGGAAAAGGGATCAAGACCGTGATGCTTGCAAGAAGTGCCATTAAACATAATATGGAAAAGGAGCTCCACAAAATCCAGGTTCCAACCTGTCTGATTTGGGGAAAGCAGGATAATGTGACTCCGCCGGAAGTGGCCATAGAAATGGATAGGCTGATTCCGGATTCCGACCTTTTTTGGCTGGATCAATGCGGTCATGCCGCCATGATGGAAAAGCCGGATGAATTCAATGAAATATTGTTCAAGTGGCTGGAAGGTCGAAAAAAATAGTGGAGGTGGAAGTTTAAACTTCCATTTCTTGTTTTACTGAATTTGAAAATTATAGAGATGCTTATCAAGACCGCCGAATTTGTAAAAAGCAGTGAGAAGTGGCAAAACTGCCCGGAACCGAATCTGCCTGAATATGCCTTCATTGGAAGGTCAAATGTGGGAAAGTCATCGCTGATTAATGCGCTGATGAACCGCAAAGATTTGGCGAAAACCTCTCAGACTCCCGGAAAAACGCAGCTTATCAACCATTTTTTGGTTAATGGCGAATGGTATTTGACCGATTTGCCAGGTTACGGTTACGCGAGAGTTTCGAAAAGCAGCCGGAAAGATTTTGAAAAACTGATCACGAATTATATCCTAAACCGGAAAAATCTTGTAAATCTTTTTGTTCTGGTGGATTCCAGACATTCCCCGCAAAAAATTGATTTGGAATTCATCGAGTGGTGTGGCGAAAACTCCATTCCGTTTTCAATTGTCTTTACCAAATCAGATAAACTGAAACCCAAGGAAACTGCAACGAAAGTGGAGGATTACAAAGCGGAACTTCTGAAAACTTGGGAAGATTTACCGGAGACTTATCTCACTTCGGCCGAAAAGAAAACCGGCGGTGACGAAATCCTGAACTTTATCGAGAAGACGAATGATTTCCTGATAAAAAATTATGTCAGTTTCGATTGATTTCGCGTTCCGGCTGATGATTATAAATAATTGATTGGAAATGAATGTGCTCTGGAAAATAAAGTCTTTCGAACAGCTGACCACAGATGAGCTTTACCGCATTATGAAAGCAAGGGTTGATGTTTTCGTGGTGGAACAAAACTGCCCATATCCGGAGCTTGACGGATTTGATGATAGGGCGGTTCACATTTGGGCTGAACTTCAGGATAAGGTGGTTGCATACTGCAGGGTTTTCGACAGGGATATCAAGTATCGTGAAGCGTCGATTGGAAGAGTGCTTACCGATCAAAAATACCGGAATTTGAAGCTCGGCAAAACGCTGATGGCAATTGCAATATCCGCCATTGAGGCCAGATTTCGGACTTCTGAAATAAGGATTTCCGCACAGGATTATCTTTTAAAGTTTTACACTGATTTGGGATTTAGAGACACCGGCAAAAAGTATTTGGAAGATGACATCCCCCATACCGAAATGCTGAAAAAGACACTGGATTTTTAATTTTAACGAGATAAAAAAGACGTTTCTGTGCTTTTTTTCATTTCGTCAAATTTGTTGTAATTTCGCCTGATAATCAAATTTATCACAACATTATTTGCATATTAATTCCGAATTATATACTTTTACAAAAAATCATTAAACTTATAAGATTATGAAAAAACTTTTACTTTCAGGTTTTGCCTTAGCAGCAATGATGACTCAGGCACAAAACAGCTGGATCGATCAAGGAACTAAGTTTGCAACAAGTTTTGGTGTTGATGAATTGGTTATCGTTGATGCGAACACTGCATGGGTCAATGCTTATGATGGAACTGGCGCCGGTACTTATCCTAAAGTAGTTTCTAGGACTACCAACGGTGGAACTACATGGACAGCATTTCCAATAACCGGACCTGGTACCAACAGTTTGGTTGGTGACTTGGCAGCCGTGGATGCTAATACCGCATGGGTGGCTACAGCCGGAACCAGTGCGTCACCGAACTCCAATGCGATCTGGAAAACTACAAACGGCGGATCAACATGGACCCGACAAACAATCGGTTATACAGGTGCATCCTTTACCAACTTGGTGTATTTCTGGAATGCCAACGAAGGTTGGACAGGAGGAGATCCTAAAGGTGGAGTGTTTGAAACCTACAAAACAACTAATGGAGGTACCACATGGACCGCTGTTACTGGTCTGCCACTTCCGGATGCTGCAGATGAGTACGGTCTGACAGGTGCGAAAACCGTGACAGGTGATCATATTTGGTTTGGAACCACAAAAGGGAGAATTTTCCATTCCACCAACAGAGGTGCTACCTGGACTGCCAATTACTCACCGGCTCTTGACTTCGGAGGAGGTGCTGCCGGAGGAGGTGTAGATGGATCATCTGCAAAAATGACTTTCAAAGACGGACTGAACGGATTCTTATTGACGGTTGACGGTCAGACTACAGGAGGAACGCCAAGTGCTGCCCTTTACAGCAGTTCAGACGGAGGAGCAACATGGGTGCCAATAACCCCTACAGGAACATGGTATTTCGGAGACATTACTTATGTTCCAGGTACGACCAATACTTTGGTTACAACAGGAATTAACGGAGCAGACGCAAGCTATATGGGATCGGCTTATTCCACAGATGGTGGTTTAACCTGGACCGGCATTGACGCAGGATCGCAAAGAGGTAAAGTGAAATTCCTTAATACTACAACAGGTTGGGCAGGACAGTTCAGTGACGGTCCTTCCGGAACTAAAGGAATCTTGAAATTCTCGGGCAATCTTGCATTGGCCACTTCAGAAAACGCTGTAAAATCTAGCTTGAAAGTTTATCCTAACCCTGCTACTGACATCGTGAACATTTCTTCAAACAGAAACATAGAATCAGTAACCATTACTGATCTTTCCGGAAAAAGAGTTGACAGTGGAAAAGGAAGCCAGATCAATGTTTCTAAATTAGCTAAAGGAACATACATCCTGCAGGTGAATTATGGCGGAGGTGCTGTTGAAAACACTAAATTGATCAAGAAATAATTTTTTCTAAATCATAATTGTTAAAAAGGGTCTGATTTTTCAGACCCTTTTGCTTTTCGGAATTCGAAATGATTTGCTTAAATTAGCGCAATTAAAATTTTACTTATGAAGCGAATATTATTACTGCTCACCTTTATGCTGAGCTTTTTACAAATCAGAGCAGATGAGGGAATGTGGCTTCTGTCTATGATCAAACGTCTCAATGGAGTTGATATGCAGAAGGAGGGACTAAAACTCACCCCCGAAGAAATTTATTCGGTAAACAGTTCTAGCTTGAAGGATGCCATCGTGCAGTTTGGCGGTGGATGTACCGCCGAAATCGTTTCCAAAGAAGGATTACTTTTTACCAATCACCACTGCGGTTACGGGCAGATTGCTGCGCTTTCTACACCGCAAAAGGATTATCTGACCAACGGATTTTGGGCGATGAAAAGATCTGAAGAAATTCCTGCAAAAGGACTTTCTGTAAGGTTTTTGGTCAGAATGGACGATGTTTCGGCAAGGATTAATTCAAAATTAAACAACAACCTTTCAGCCGAGGAAAGAAAAAACATCATCGATACAGAATCTAAGGCCATTCAAAACGAAAATTCCGAAAACGGAAAATACACCGTGGTAGTGAGAGATTTCTTTAATGGAAATGAGTTTTACTATTTCGTTTACCAAGATTTTAAAGATGTAAGACTGGTTGGTACCCCACCCAATTCATTGGGTAAATACGGAGGGGATACCGATAACTGGGAGTGGCCAAGACATACAGTGGATTTCTCTGTCTTCAGAGTTTATGCAGATGCCAATGGAAATCCTGCGGAATATTCACCGAGCAACGTGCCGATGAAGCCTAAACATGCGCTTCCGATTTCGCTTAAAGGCTACAAGCCAGGCGATTTCACCATGATTGTGGGTTATCCGGGAAGAACAAACCGCTATTTGACTTCGTTTGGAATTGAGCAAATGGTCAATAAAGATTATCCGGCTTGGGTTCAGTCGTCTAAATTGGCTATGGATGTGATGAAAAAGTACATGGACAAAGATCAGGCGACCAAACTTCATTACGCCTCCCAATATGCATCTGTGGCAAACTACTGGAAAAACCGACAAGGGACAATCGATGCTGTGGAAAAAAACGGAACGATTGCCGATAAAAGAGCTTTGGAAGAGAAATTCCAAACCTGGGCACTGCTTCCGGAAAATGAGCCTGTTTACGGAAGTGTCTTAGCAGAAATCCAATCCAATTACAAGCAGTTCTCTGACAGAAATGTGGAGCGAAATTATTCTTCCCAGTTGCAGCGAAATGCCAAATATCTGGGAATTGCATACCAGCTGGGTTCATTGCTGAAGACTTACGTGGATCAGGATGATGCAGGAAAAGCCGCGATGAAAACAAAAGTAACCGACGGAATTGCCAGAATGTATGACGGGCTGAACACTGAACTGGAAGGCGAAATGATCAATTCCATGGTAGCTCTTTATCAGCAGAAAGTCAGCAAAGACGTTGCTTCACCAACGCTTTTGTCAGTGGATGCAAGCACCCTTTCCACCGTTGCTTTTTCTTCCATTTTCGCTACCAAAGAATCTGCCACCAACTTTTTGAATAACCCAGACAAATTAAAACTGGATTCAGACCCATTATTGAAAATCGCTAATGGTTTCAGTGTAGATCAAAAATTATTGACCGAAAAATATTCGAAAATTGATGAGGCATTTGCGAAAAACAGTAGAATATTCCTGGATGGACTTAGAAAATCACAGCCGGAAAAATCTTTCTACCCGGATGCGAATTCAACGATGAGATTGACTTACGGTTCTGTAAACACTTTGCCAGAAAGAGCGGACAGAAACTATTATGGAATCAGTGAAAAAAACAACTATTACACCGATACCAGAGGAATGGTGGCCAAATACAAGAAAGGTGATGAGGAATTCGATCTGCCCCAAAGATTTTTGGATCTGGTGAAGAAAAAAGACTTCGGGCAATACAAAGACAAAAAAGGATTTATGCCTGTAAACTTCCTTTCCAATAATGACATTACCGGTGGGAACTCTGGATCGCCAATTCTGGATGCTCATGGAAACCTGCTGGGTCTGGCTTTTGACGGAAACAGTGAAGCATTAAGTGGAGATATCATCTTCGACAAAAAATGGCAGAAAACCATCAATGTGGATGTAAGAATGGTTCTTTGGACGATTGACATTTACGGAAAAGCAGGTCACTTGATCAGTGAAATGACTTTGGTAAAATAGCTATTTTATCATCAATAATAGGAAAGCCGCAATTTGAGTTGCGGCTTTTTTGATGTCTTAAAAATCAGGTTTTAAAATCATTTATGCATAAAATCAAATCAAGTGCTAGAAGGGGAGATCGATTTTTTCCGGATCAATAAAGTCATGAGAATACGGATCCTGAAGAAAACTGAGCATCGGTCTTTGGTGCCGGATGATATCCTCCTGCCGAATTCCGTAAACTTCCCAGTAATTGGCCAGCAATTGTGCGTAAACTTTTTGGTCCCAAAACCCGAAGAGAGGCCGATTCTGGTCAGCGGACATGGGAACCGACTCGATGATTACCTGGTTATCGGTAAATTCTATATTGTATTTTGGCCGGTATTGCAGAAGATAATCGGAATAGTGGAATTTGGCGTATAATTCCTCATATTGAACCGGGTGCAAAACGTAACCTTTCATTTTTTCCAAAAGTTCCTGCTCCCGCTCGGCAATCGCGCCGTTATCCTGCATGTGGATGATGAACCCGAATTGATCTACCCCCATCGTGAAAAGCAGGTTGATCATGTCATCGCGGTAGCTGAAAATATCCGCGGAGTATTTTAATGGAAAAACCACCAAAGACCAAGGTTTTCGCCCTTTGAATTTCACAGGTTTAATCACCGACTGAAGCATCAAATGAAATAAACCAAACCGTTCTTTCAGGTCTTTTGAAATCTGGAATTCTTCACCCCTTCGCGCCATCCTTTTCTTTTCGTGCTGGAATTCGTGGTGCATGATCCCATAAACGATTTTTGCCGACCACTGAAAAATCAGTTCCTCCTCCAACGCGGCAATTCCTTCATAGCCCTTTTGGTAGGCTTCGCGAAATTTTTCGTCCAGTTGGTCGAAAGCGTTTTTGACTTCAGAAGTGCACGGAAGCCGCAAATCCCTGTAGCGAAATATTTTTTCCTTTTCCATCATTTCAAACGGGTCGTCGCCAATTTTAAAATGATCCAGCAACCATTCGGGAAAAACTGAGACCGACTCCAGACTTAGCTTCCCGGTGAGGAAACAGAAACTTTCATCAAAAATTAATTCATCGAATGGGTTGTAAAGCTCTAATGCCATGAGGTTTTGTTTTGCCGATTTTGAAAGTGCAAAGATAGGGCTTTTCAGAAACTGGTCTGTCATGGAGCGGCTTTAAAATAGATTTCGAGGCTAAAGGGAAATCAACCAAAAACGCTCCAGCCTTTCCATAAAAAAAGTGGAGACTTATGCTCCACTTTAATTATTTTACCGCTTCCGGTTTCAGCATTCCCAATTCGCCGTAATGTTTTTTGAACTTGGCCACTTTCGGAGCCACTACTGCGCTGCAGTAAGGTTGGTTCGGATTGGCGTCAAAATATCCTTGGTGATAATCTTCAGCGGGCCAGAATTTCTCAAATTTCACAATTTGGGTCACGTATTTTCCATGCCATCTTCCGCTGGCTTCGGAGGTTTTCAGGGCTTGTTCTGCTCTTGCTTTTTCCGCTTCGTCTTTATAAAAAATCACTGACCGGTACTGGGTCCCGATATCGTCTCCCTGTCTGTTCAGTTGAGTAGGATCGTGCAGAAAGAAAAACACGTCCATCATCTGCTCATAAGAAATAACTTTCGGGTCATATCCCACCTGCACCACTTCGGCATGTCCTGTTTCTCCAGTGCAAACTTCCTGATAAGTGGGATTCGCTTTGTGTCCGCCGGAATATCCGGAAACGACCGATTCCACTCCTTTCAGGTTTTCAAAAACACCTTCTACACACCAAAAACATCCGCCACCAAAGGTGATGTATTCTAAATTCTGTTTATCCATTTTTTGATTTTTATTTAAAGGCCTTTTAGGTTCCTGTCCGTTGCAGCAAACTAGAATAAGGCAGGTCAAAATTACTAAAATCTTTTGCATATTTCCATAACGTTTTTCTATGGTGAAAATTTTGTTTTTTGATTAAAAATTTGCTGCGAGGTTAATTCTGGTGAGAATGTTTATTTTTGCCTTAAATCTTTAGATCCATGATTTTAGTAGAAGAAATTCAAACTGCATTAAAGGAATTGTCTTTGCCTGAAAAGAAAGATTTTTATCCCAGATTCTTCAAAGCGGGAAAAGGCGAATATGCGGAAGGCGACGAATTCATTGGAGTAACCGTTCCAGACCAAAGGAAAGTGGTGAAAGCTTATTTCCAAAAGATTTCTTTGCCGGAATTGCAGCAACTCCTCTCTTCAAAAATCCACGAACACCGGCACAGCGCAATATTGATGCTTGTTTCAAAGTATGAAAAATCAAAGGATCCGGGCGAAAGGTTAGAAATCATAAAGTTTTATTTAAAGAATAAGAAGCGCATCAACAACTGGGATTTGGTGGACAACTCCTGCTATAAGATTTTAGGAAGGCATTGTTTTGAAAATCAAGATGATGGGTTGCTCCGGGGGCTTGCCGAGGAAGATTATTTGTGGTCAAAGCGAATGGCGATCGTTTCCACCATGTTTCATGTCAAAAAGGGAAAATTCGAGTTGCTTAAAGAACTGGCGCTGAAGAATCTGTCTCACGAACACGATTTGATGCACAAAGCAAACGGCTGGCTTCTGCGCGAAATGGGACAAAAAAATCAAGGGGAACTCTTAACGTTCCTGAAAGCGCATTATGGCAAAATGCCCAGAACCACACTCCGATACGCTATTGAAAAACTGGATGAAGATTTGAGGCAGCAGTTTTTAAAAGGAACATTTTGATGGAAAATCTGGTCATTCTTCGGGAAGCCTTTCATTATTTTCTGCATTTGGTCTTTCCGGTTTTCATTGCAAAAGTTTTTTTCAGAAAAGACTGGCGAAAAGCTTACTTCATCTTGTTGGCTACGATGCTTGTGGATCTGGATCACCTTTTGGCAAATCCTATTTTTGACGCCAACAGGAACAGCATTGGGTTTCATCCGCTGCATACTTATCCCATGATTGCACTGTATTTTCTGGGAAGTATTTTTTTGAGGGGAAATTTCCGGATCATCGCGATTGGTCTTTTTGTTCACATGCTTACCGACTTCCAGGATTATTTTGTTTGGAAACAAATGTTAAAAATTTATTAATAAAATCAATTATCCGATAACTTTTAATAGATTTTATTTATTTTTGTGCCTGATATGAAATTCAAAAAACTACTTCACTGGACCATTGTTCTTCCCATCATTTCGGCTATTTTTTATCTTGCCGGATTTCTGAACGGTGGGAATGTTGGAAATGTTTTAGGGATAATTTTGCTTTTTGGGACGGTGTTTGCGGCGGTTCACCATGCAGAAGTGGTGGCGCACAAAGTCGGTGAACCGTATGGAACTATTATTTTGGCGATATGCATCACGATTTTAGAGGTAGGATTGATTATTTCATTCATGCTGTCCGGGACCGAAGGTGCAATGACTTATGCACGGGATACCGTTTTTGCTGCGGTCATGCTTATTCTCAATGGGATTCTGGGAATCTGTATTTGGCTCGGGAGCAGAAAATACAAGGAGCAGTTTTTCATCACCAGTTCGGCCACCACTTATTTGGTGAGTCTCATAGCCATTTTGGTTCTTACGCTCATCTTACCGAATTATACGCAAAGTATTCGCGGGCCGTTTTATTCTAATGCGCAGTTGGTTTTTGTTTCGTTGGCCTGTCTCACTATTTATGGCAGTTTCCTGATGTTTCAAACGGTGCGTCACCGAAACTATTTCGTGGTGGAAGAAGCGGACCATACTGCACATGAAGCCGAACCTCCTTCTGTTTTGCGTACCCTTATTAGTCTCGTTCTGCTTATTGTTTGTCTTGCTGTGGTGATTTTAATGGCCAAAGGACTTTCGCCAGTTATTGAGCATTTTGTAGAGACCATGGGAGCTCCCAGAGCTTTGGTGGGCGTGATTATTGCATCGGTTGTGCTATTGCCGGAAGGTTTGGCGGCCATTCGGGCGGCAAGAAATAATCAGATTCAAACATCGATCAATTTTGGGTTGGGTTCTGCTCTGGCCAGTGTGGGATTAACGATTCCAGCGGTTTCAGTAGTTTGTGTGATTTATGATATCCCTTTCGTTTTGGGATTGGATATGAAATCCATTATTTTGCTGGCACTTTCGGTATTCATCGTCATGCTGTCGCTCAGCCGTGGAAAGACGAATCATCTGTACGGAACGGTTTTGCTGGTGAATCTCGCGGCCTACATTTTCACGGTGATTGTGCCTTAAACACTCGTAGCCTTCTCGCCCACATCTCAAACCCGCCTTGCGATTTCCATTTTGTGTCCCATCAAAGTGGCAATATTACTGGCTTTGTAGATCGCCATTTCCGCCATTTCACCCTCAAAATTTTCTTCTACTGTTTCCGTCCATAGTTTTACCCAGTGCGCAAAATGATGTTTTTCCAAAGGAACTTGGGCGTTAATAGGAAAATGCACCGCCATTGGATTTCCTTTATAAGAAATCTGTCCAAAAAGCAAAGTCTCCCAAAATGCGTACATTTTCGGCAAGTGGTGGCTCCAATCCGTTTTCGCTACGTCATTAAAGAAAAACCCGATGGTGTCATCTTTTTGCACCTTCGTGTAGAAACTGTTGACCAAAAGTTCAATATCTTCCCTAGTCTTTAATTTTTTCATGTCTCAAAATTACTGAATTTAAAGCCAATCAAGGTATGACTGCGGTCAGCAATGATTTGATCGAACATCTCGCTCTATTCACTGTCTGCAGACAAGCAGCGTTCTTTATTCCTCGTTTGGCGGCTCCACTTCATTCCATCACTTCTGTGAAGTAACCGGTTCTATCGCGGCCACAGATCCGGCATTTTTCAATTGCATAAATAAAGCTTGCTTCATCTCATTGAAAATAATTTAGGTTAAGAGAAAGCAGTTTGCTTACCGGTTAAAGAAAAAATTTGTTTGGCTTAAAAAAAAATGATTCCGGAGGAATCTTATCTGTGTAGCTGAATCAAATCCTATGTATGGAGCATTCGGGAGGAGCGTTATCTCTTTTCAATCCACTTAAAAAAGTTGAATATTTTGGTCGCAAATTTTCATTTTTAAAAACATATCTAACAAAAAAAGTTTCTTAAGATGGCATTCCTAAAGGAATGCAAACTTCTTGCAGTCAGTCTTTCTACACAGATGCTGCTCCTCTGGAGCATTTCATGTTTTTTTAGAAATAGAAATCCCGGTAAAATGGTGGAGTTATCCATAAATTCGCGGAATCTTTAATGTGCTTCAACCTGGTTTTCTGACCACCAAATCATTAAAAACTCCGTAGGAGTTTGAAGTTTGTAGCCAACCGTAAGTATAGCATGACGGCACTTCGTAGAAGTGCGAAGTTATTTTGGCGGTTTCGTATGTGTAGAAAGCCGGAAGGACAGCACCCAAAAGGCGTTAATCCCGAAAACGTTTCACTCCTACGGAGTGATTGATCTGCAACCGTATCAGAGCTGCAAACTTCTCACTCCTACGGAGTGATTGATCTGCAACCGAATCAGAGCTACAAACTTCTCACTCCTACGGAGTGGTGATTTCCAACCATATCAGAGCTATCTCTTGTTGCCCAACTTAAAAAAATTGATTGCTCTTCTTGCAAATTACCGGTTCTAAAAGCAGATCTGGCAAAAGGAAAGTTTTTTTGAGATAGCATTCCTGTGGAATGTCCCCCCCTGCAGTCAGTCTTTCTACACAGATAGCGCTCCTCCGGAGTATTTCGTGTTGTTTTTAGAAATAGAAATCTCGATAAAGTGGCGGAGTTATCCGTAAATTCGTGGCATCTTTAATGTGTTTCAACCTGGTTTTCTGACCACCAAATCATTAAGAACAGAATAACTCCGTAGGAGTTTAAAGTTTGTAGCCAACCGTAAGTATAGCATGACGGCACTTCGTAGAAGTGCGAAGTTATTTTGGCGGTTTCGTATGTGGAGAAAGCCGGAAGGACGGCACCCAAAAGGCATTAATCCTTCAAACGTTTCACTCCTACGGAGTGATTGATCTGCAACCGT
>NZ_LFNG01000018.1 GCF_001045435.1 Chryseobacterium koreense CCUG 49689
CAGATGAATAATGTGGAGGCAGAATACTAGTCGTGCATTCATGGCGATTTTTTGTCGATGTCAATCTGCGTGATCGGCGTCATCTGCGGGAATATTTTTTCTTGCCCTGAAATCGGAGATTCGACGGAGTGAATGGACGAATGATTTTTTGTCAATGTCAATCTGCGTCATCTGCGGGAATATTTTTTTGCCACGAAATCGAAGATTCGACGAAGTCAATCCACGAATTTTCGACTTGATAATACGTCTTTATTTCATTAGTGAATTCGTGGCAGATAAACTCCTATCTCAATTTTTCTGCAAAATTAGCGGAATCTGCAAGAACAGCTTCAGGACAAAAATTGAAAGAATTCCCGCAGATTTCACAGATTGCGCAGATTGCTGGTTACAATCAGCAAGAATAGAATCGCCATGAAATCATAGATTTCGCGGATTTCTCAGATGAATAATGTGGAGGCAGAATACTATTCGTGAATTCGTGGCAGATAAACTTCTACCGCAATTTTTCTGCAAAATTAGCGGAATCTGCAAGGACAACTTCGGGGAAAAAATTGAAAGAATTCCCGCAGATTTCACAGATCGCGCAGATGAATAATGTGAAGGCAGAATACTATTCGTGAATTCGTGGCGATTTTTTGTCGATGTCAATCCGCGTGATCTGCGTCATCCGCGGGAATATTTTTTTTGCCACGAAATCGGAGATTCGACGGAGTGAATGGACGAATGATTTTTTGTCAATGTCAATCTGCGTCATCTGCGTCATCTGCGGGAATATTTTTTTTGCCACGAAATCGAAGATTCGACGCAATCAATGTACGAATAAGAAAATTCCATTATTTTCGTGTCATGAAAATCCTGCTCCTCTCCGATACCCATTCCTATATGGACGAAAGAATTCTGGAATACGCCAAGAATGCCGACGAAATATGGCATTGCGGAGATTTCGGAAGTATTGAAGTGATCGAAGAATTGGAAAAAATCAAACCCGTTCGCGGGGTGTATGGAAATATTGACAACGAAAAAATACGAAAGATCTTTCCGGAAGTTTCTAGGTTTACCTGTGAAAAGGTGGAAGTTTTGATGATTCACATCGGTGGTTATCCGGGGAAATATTCGCCTTTAGCCAAAAAGGAGATTGCAGAAAATCCTCCGAAACTCTTTATTTCAGGGCACTCACATATCTTAAAGGCCATGTTTGACCCAAAAAACAACCTGCTCCATCTCAATCCCGGTGCGGCAGGAAGCCAGGGATGGCATAAAGTACGGACGATGATGCGGTTTGAAATCAATGGCGATAAAATCGAGCATCTGGAAATCATTGAATTGGGAGCAAGAGGAGTGGTTAAGTCGAATAATTAATGTCGACCTATTCCGGGCTAAATAATTTAACAGCCATGACAAAAGCGCATCAATTTTCCTTAAATTTGAAAAAAATCCGCCATGAGAAAGAAACTCGAAGAAATGCCGCTATACAGGAAAGCAGAAGAAATTCGCCAAACCGTGAGAACCATCTGCGACCTCATTCCGGAGGAAAACAATTACCTCCAAGAAACCAAGATGCACATGCTTGAAAACACATTGGTCATGCAGGCGAAAATCGCCGGAGCCTATAGTGTAAATCTTTGGGACCTGAAAATGGAAAACGCAGCGATCATCAGAAAATGCGCCCGGGAATTGCTGGTGAGTTATCACAGTTTGACGGCTTTCGGTTTCGATGAGGCGGATTATTATTTGATTGTCCGCAAACAGTTGGAAGAATTCCGTTTGCTTTTTCGGGAATGGGTGGCTTCTTTTGACCCGAAAAAATTCATCGTGGATGAATGGGGTCTTTTCAATCCGCCGGGGATTCCGCAGGATTATGTGCAAAGCGATGCGGAACTCGACTTCCTGGACGAAGATGATGACGGGCTCGATTTCGGTTTTGATCCCGGGGATTTCGAAGGATATGATTCCAGTGATGACAATTTCGAAGACGAAGGCGGAGATTGATGGGCCCTGAGAAACCTTCCCCCGACTATTTTTTTTTCTTCAAATCATCATAAATCTGATGAATCAGACCATCGGCAACCGATATTTTCGGAACGAAGATTTTGTTGATGTCGCTCCAAGTCATCACTTTGGTGAAGATTTCCAGAGCGGGCACCAAAACATCGGCACGGTCTTCACGGAGGTTGTGTTTGGTCATTCGCTGCTCCACCGATAAACCGCTCAATTCCTTATAAGTATTTTTCAATCCCGAAAGAAACAGGGGTTTTCCGTCTTTTGTTTTGCTCATGGAGAAGACTTTGTTGATATTTCCGCCGGAACCGATTGCCACCACCGTTTTCTTGCTGTTGATATTTTTTCGGATTTCCTCACGCATTTCCTTCCAAAGGTCTTCGGAAACCAGATTATTCAGCAACCGGATCGTTCCGATATTAAATGAGTTTTTATATTTCAACTTGCCGTTTTCGTAGAAAGTGAGTTCGGTGGAACCCCCTCCCACATCTACATACAAATACGCAAAATCTTTGTCAAGTCCTTCTGCAATGTGGTTTTCGAAAACAAGCGATGCTTCCTCGTCACCAGAAATAATTTCAATAGCGATTCCGGAACTTTTCTTTACCTGCTCTATGATTTGTTTTCCGTTTCTCGCATCACGCATCGCAGAAGTAGCACATGCGCGAAAATGTTCCACCCCATAGATCTTCATTAAATCCGAGAAAACTTTCATGGAATCCACCACCATTTTTTCTCTTTGCGCACCGATTTCGCCTTTCGTAAAAACATCCATCCCCAATCGCAGCGGAATCCTGAGCAGGTTGAGTTTCGTGAATTCTGGTTTTCCTTTTTTGGGTTCCAGGACTTCGTTGATCAAAAGTCGCGCGGCATTACTTCCGATATCGATGGCAGCTATTTTCATTGAAATTTCAGTTTAAAATTGATGTTGGAGAAACATTTTGAAATATTATTTCAAAATTAAGGACATGAAGTTATTAAGGACATTCACGAAGCTCATGGTTAAGTTTCACCAGTGAAAATTAAGCAATAAAATTAAACATTTTGATGCGAAATCCCTTAATCAATTCACAAAAAATCCTAACAATAGGAAGCATGATTTCCCTTAACTCCCTATTTGTCTTAAAGGGTAAAAATATGCAGCATCAAAAACTACATCATTTAAATAACAAAAAAATTCTTTCCTTTAAAGATAAGAAGAATCAAAAGAAAAAGGAAGCAGATCCCGAATGGATTTCGTTTTATAGATTTCGCCATCCAAAGAAGCAAAGTAGATTTCGATTTCCTCTTTCTGCTTCGATTCGTATTCCAGAATGGATTGCCGGCACGCTCCACAAGGAGGAATTGGTGTAGAAGAAACCGCATCTTTCGGGGCACCGATCACAAAAAGTTTCTTGATCTTCACCTCCGGAAAATTGGCGGAAGTCCAAAAAATGGTAGTTCGCTCTGCACATAAACCCGATGGATATGCTGCGTTTTCCTGGTTGCTTCCCGTGATGATTTCACCATTTTCCAAAAGAATTGCGCAACCGACATGGAAATGGGAATACGCCGCATAGGCAGTTTGACGAACTTTTTGTGCCGCATCGAACAGTTTTTTCTCGGTCTCATCAAGCGCGTCATAATTGCTGATGGCTTCAAAAGTGATTTTAAATTCTTTTTCCATATTTAAAAATCGGGAAGCAAAGATAAGGAAAAATGGTTTTGGTTGTTGAAAGTTGGTGAAATGTTGGTTCAGTGGATTCAAGATTAACAGTCTATATTTTTGATGTAATTTTGTACTTCTCAACTCTAAGCAAACGCATCAAATAAAATAATATGCTCTACTCAAAAATAAAATTCCGCAACCTTGAACTGAAAAACCGCTGGGTCATGTCGCCGATGTGCATGTATTCCTGCGAGAACGGTGTTCCGAACGACTTTCATTTCGTGCATTACGGAAGCCGCGCCCAAGGCGGAACCGGACTGATTATCGTGGAAGCGACCGGCGTGGTTCCCGAAGGAAGGATTACCAACAAATGCACCGGAATCTGGAATGACGAACAGGCAGCAGCTTTCAGCAAAATTGTAAAATTCGTGCATGAAAACTCCGAAACCAAAATCGGAATCCAGCTGGGTCATGCCGGGAGAAAGGGTTCCACCTGGAACGGAAAGCAGATTTCCTTGGAAGAAGGTTGGGAAACCGTGGCTCCATCGCCAATTCCCTATCTGGAAGGGGAAAGAGTTCCCCATGTTTTGACTGTTGAAGAAATCATGAATTTGGTTCAAAGTTTTAAAAATGCCGCAAAACGCTCGGTGGACGCAGGATTCGACTTGGTTGAAATCCACGCCGCACATGGATATCTGATCCACCAGTTTCTATCGCCGTTGTCGAATATCAGAAAGGATGAATACGGCGGAAGTTTTGAAAACAGAATTCGATTTTTGTTGGAAATTGTTGATGCCGTGAACGAGGTTTTGGATGAAAATCATCCGCTTTTCGTGAGGATTTCGGGAACTGATTATACCGAAAACGGTTGGGATATAGCGCAAAGCATTGAATTGGCAAAGATCCTAAAAACCAAAAACGTAGATTTAATCGATGTTTCCAGCGGCGGCAATATCCATGGTGCGAAAATCACCCTGTTTGATGGTTACCAAGTTCCATTCGCCTCCGAAATCAAAAAGCAGACGGGAATTCCGACGGGTGCCGTAGGATTGATCAAGACCGCAAAACAGGCGGAGGAAATTCTTCAGCATGGGGATGCAGATTTGATTCTCGTGGCCCGTGAAATTTTGAGAAATCCTTATTTGGCGATACAGAATTCATTTGAAGGAAAAGAGGAGTGCTTCTTTCCGCACCAGTACGAAAGGGCAAGATTGTAGCTTTAAAGCTGCGAATATTAAACCACTTTCAAATTATTCATCTGCGAAATCCGCGAAATCTACGATTTCATGGCAAAAAAAATATTCCCGCAGATCACGCAGATCACGCAGATTGACATCGAGAAAAAATCATTCGTCCATTCACTCCGTAAAATATCCGATTTTGTGGTAGAAAAAATATTCCCGCAGATCACGCAGATCACGCAGATTGACATTCACAAAAAATCATTCGTGCATTCACTCCGGCGAATCTCCGATTTCATGGCAAGAAAAAATATTCCCGCAGATCACGCAGATCACGCAGATTGAAATTGACAAAAAATCGCCACGAATGCAAGAATAGTATTCTGCCTTCACATTGTTCATCCGCGAAATCTCCGATTTCGTGGCAAGAAAAATCCGCTCCATATAATTGAAGCGGAAGCATGTTTTTAAGAATACTCAAATTTTCGGATCACCTCCAAGGTTTTGTCGATTTCCTTTTCCTGGATCGCATTTGAGATGAACCAGGTTTCATAACCGCTTGGCGGAAGATAAATTCCATTTGCCAAAAGTTGGTGGAAGAAATTGTTGAACAAAGAATGATTCGCCATCGCGGCCTCATCAAAATTGGAAACCGAATTTACATGGAAGAAAACGCTCATCATGGAACCTTTTCGATTGATTCGGTGTGGAATATTTTTAGAATTCAGGATTTTCCCGATTTCGAAATCTAAGGTTTCTGCAGCTTTATTGATTCTTGGATAAAAATCGGGATCGTTCTTAATGAGTTCCAGCGTCGTTAAACCCGCTCTCATCGCCAAAGGATTTCCGCTCAAAGTTCCGGCTTGGTAAACTGCTCCCTTCGGTGCGAGCGCATCCATAATCTCGTTTCTTCCGGCAAATGCGCCTACCGGCATTCCACCGCCGATGACTTTTCCGTAGGTCACCAAATCGGCTTTCACATTGAAAATTTCCTGTGCACCACCGAAAGCCAAACGAAATCCTGTCATCACCTCATCAAATATCAGAAGCGTTTTGTTTTCGTCGCAGATCGTTCTCAGTTTCTGCAGGAAATTGTTTTCAGGCAAAACACAGCCCATATTTCCGGCAACCGGCTCGATTATGACTGCTGCAATTTCCCCTTGATTGAGTCTGAACAAATCTTCCACCTGCTCGAAATCGTTGTATCTCGCCAGTAAAGTATCTTTTGCTGTTCCAGCGGTAACTCCGGGTGAATTTGGGTTTCCGAAAGTTGCGGCACCACTTCCCGCCTTTATTAAAAACGAATCGGAATGGCCGTGATAGCAACCTTCAAACTTGATGATCTTGTCCCTTCCGGTGTAGCCTCTCGCCAAACGGATTGCACTCATGCATGCTTCTGTCCCCGAAGAAACCATTCTGATTTGGTCGATATTCGGTACATTTTCCACAATTAACTTTGCGATTTCAGTTTCGAGTTCGGTGGGCGTTCCAAATGAAAATCCCTTTTCGGCCTGCTTCTGTATGGCTGCCAAAACTTCGGGATGCGTGTGGCCAAGAATTGCCGGACCCCAGGAATTGATATAGTCGATATAGACCTTGTCATCCGCATCGGTCATATATGCACCTTTCGCGGATTTCATGAAAACCGGCACTCCACCTACAGATTTAAAGGCACGAACCGGAGAATTCACGCCGCCGGGAATATATTTTTGGGCTTCGTCGAACAAAGCTGAACTTCTTTGATATAACATTATTTAGTTTGGGGTTTAAAGCCTGTCTGCCGACAGGTAGATTTGAGGTTTGAAGCCTGTCTGCCGACAGGTGGATTTTAGATTTAAAATTTGCTCGAGGAAATTGGCAGCGAAGCAAATTCCTCCGCCAATCATCCTCTCGGTTTTTTCGCCTGCAGATAAATTAATTGTCCCGGTTTCGGCTGCTGCCCGTAATCCATTCGGTTTTTGGAATATAATTTCTTGAGTTTGATTCCGAATTTTTGGGAGATATCATGCATAGATTCACCAGATTGTGATTGGTAAGTTGCCACATTTCCAGTGGAAGATTTCGATTCCAAAAAAAGGATATCGTTTTTTCTGAGTTGGCTACCGTCGAGCTCATTCCATTTCATGAGCTTGCTTTCGCGAATTCCAAATTTTTTCGCAACCGATTCCAAATCCAAATCTTCCGGAATGATGATGAATCTTCGGTTTTCATTGGGGTGACTTTTAATCAGAATGGAATTGAGTATTTCGGTTTTGCTTAATGAGCCTTCTTCATTTTTCTTCGGTTGTGCAAAAATGGTTTTCGGAGTTGAATTCACTTTGACCTCCGGCTTCTTCACAGCGTTGGTCTGGTCAAGCTGCGCCATGAAAATTCTGTCGTTTTGCAAAGCGGGGTACAATTTTAGGACGGCATAAAAAACCTCCTTTGAATTGGTATTGTCGAATTCATAAAGTTTATACTTTTCGATTTTGTCTATCAAAATGTAGGCATATCGCGGATTAGTGGCATATCCTGCTTTTTTCAGTCCATGCGCCCAACTCCGGTAATCTTTCATGTCGAGTTTGAAGAGATTCTGATAATATTTCCGGAAAGCCAGGAATTTTGAATGGTCTTCATAGGAATCCCGCGGATCTTCGTAAACGCGGAAACATTCATTTGGCGCGTCATCAGTGTGCGTCATGGTTTTTCCGGTCCAGTCTTCCTTGCACTTGATTCCGAAATGGTTGTTGCCCTGAATGGCGAGTCGGCTTTGTCCACCGCCGGTTTCCAGGAGTCCCTGCGCCAAAGTAATTGAGGCAGGAATTTTATATTTTTCCATCTCCTCCACCGCAAACGGCGCAAATTTCTGAATGTATTGGTCTTCAGTTTTCCAAGTCTGAGCCTGGAATTTTGATAGAATAAGAATTGCTAAAGCAAATATTATTTTTTTCATAAAGTGATTAGATTTAGGTAAAATCACATTTTTTATTAAAGTTTCTTTTTGTCTTATTTATAAAGGAAACAAAAAATCAAGACTCCTTACTTTGCGCAAAAATCTGATGGGTAAAACCCATTTTGCAAAAATTCGTGTTATGTAATAAAGTCCCGAATTTCATTCAATAATCAAAGTTCTACCTTGTTTTCGTAACATTTCGTTGGCTCCTTCAATTCCCTGCAAACCACCCGTGTGAAATGCTAAAATTTTGCTGCCTTGCGAAAAAAAACCTTCGTCCATCAGTTCAAAAATCCTCTGCATCATTTTTCCCGTATAGATGGGATCCAATGGAATTCCGAATTCATTTGAAAACCAATTGATAAAACGAATATTTTCGTCAG
The DNA here is from genome assembly GCF_001045435.1 of Chryseobacterium koreense CCUG 49689. GTDB lineage: Bacteria > Bacteroidota > Bacteroidia > Flavobacteriales > Weeksellaceae > Kaistella > Kaistella koreensis. Next base: position 8,143 of record NZ_LFNG01000018.1, read on the forward strand.
TTATTTTACCATAACCTCCGAAATGTGCATCCAACAATGGGATCTGATCTTTTCCGGAAAGCTCCGAAATCCTTTTGCCGAGTGAGGAATCATCAACCACTTTGAATCCTAAAATTTTCTGGTTTTTTTCAGAAAACTTCGAAATTCCAGCAACCGTTCCTCCGGTTCCAACGGCGGTGCAAAGATAATCAAAACTTTTTGTTCGCTCGTCGAGCATGTGTTTTACCCCTTCCACAGCGAGAAAGTTCGATCCACCTTCCGGAATGATCAACGCGTTTGGGAATGCAATCTCAAAGGTTTTGGTCAAAGATGGCTTGTCCCGATATTCCGTTCTGGTGACAAATCTGAAATCCATCCCATTTTTTTGGGCATGACTTAAAGTTGGATTTTGCTGCCATTTATTGGAGATTTCTTCGCCGCGGATGATTCCCAATGTTTTTATCCCTAAAGATTTCCCCAGTGCGGCAACCGCTGAAATATGATTAGAGAAAGCCCCTCCGAAAGTGATCAAGAGCGGATTGGAGGTTTGAAGATCCAAATAATGATTGATATTGTAAAACAGTTTCCAGTATTTATTTCCCGAAATTTCAGGATGAATAAGGTCTTCTCTTTTAATGAAAAGACGGATGTTTTTGTTTAATGGGATTTCAGTGATAGGAATCTCAATTTCGGGGAGTTTCATTTTCCGGATTTTCTCATTGCTGATGCAAATTACGGAGAATTAAAATAATTTTTTCCTTGGAGGAGAACGAAATTTCTTGTTCAACCCAAATTTTGAACGACACGGAATCTGATCTCCAGATTGAAGCCGATGTTTTAACCCTTTTTGTGGCATTGCGATGCTTAAATTGGCAAATCGAAGATTCAACATCGTAAGTAATTCCTATTGCTGCCTAAAGTGAATTTTTTCATGATCTAATTTTTTATGTTAAATCTGTCAGGTAATAACAGTTATTTCAGGTAAGATCATTTCTTAACTTCTAATGTTCTGGGTGACTCTTCTTCGTTTATAAATTATTCAAAATAAATTGCACCCGTTCCTCCGGAGGCAAAACCGGAACAAAAACAATTGGAAAACCGAGATTGGTATAGGTTTCTATGATTAATTGATGAATTACTTTTTGGTCATCTTCATTTTCGGTTCGCGCATAGTCTTTCGTAAAAGGCAATCTTTCTAAAATAAAGATTTTTTTATAGGAAACTTCGTTCACTGCTTTCCGTAACTCTTCATCATAATCCAGCTTCAAAAATTGATAATATGCCATGGCATCGGGAATGGCCCGGTCTAGAAAAACCAAATCGTCTTTATTGAGCGAGGCTTCCTGAGCGATTTGCATTTCTAACACTGCCAATTGAAATTTCTTTTTGTTGCTCCTGATTTCTTCTACAGAATCCCCCACATTACGCATGGTATCAATATAATGTCTGGCGTATTCGATAGTTGTATGGTAGCCAAGTTTCTGCAGCAGGTCAATAGTGGTGGTTTTCCCTGTACTGGGTCCGCCGGTGATCACATACCAGTTAGTCTTTTTTGAATTCAGCACTGTGCTATTTTTTATGATCTTTTTACCTTGAAATTATAGTTCTGCTATATCATAAAGTTGCGGTATTTTAGCTTCCCAACCATAGGTTTCTTTTATTCCTGTTTGAAGTGCTTCCGCGCTTTCTTTTTCGCCATGAACGACATAAATTTCTTCGGGCTGATGTTTTATTTTACTCATCCAGTTGAGTAATTCTTTATGATCGGCATGTGCCGAAAGTCCTTCAATATTCACGAGGCGCATTTGAAAAGGCTGCCATTTTCCAAAGATTTTGATTTCTTTATCGCCGTCGAGCAGTTTTCTGCCGCGGGTTCCCTCTGCCTGAAAACCAACAAAAAGCAGGGTATTGTCCGGATTCTCCGACTGTGTTTCCAGATAGTTCAGCATTCTGCCACCGGTGAGCATACCGCTTCCGGCTATGACGATTTTAGGTTCGTTATCGGATCTTAGAGTAATTGTTTCCTGATAACTGCTTACAATGGTAAAGTGAGCGCACATCTCATCACATTCCTCCTCACTGAGTCTGTGCCAGTCCCTGGTTTTATGAAAAAGTTCTAGCACACCGGCGCCCATCGGACTGTCCATAATCATTGGGACCTGTGGTATTTTTCCTTCTTTCAGCAGCCTCCAGAATATCAGCATCATCAGTTGGGCACGTTCTACGGCGAAACTTGGGATAAAAAGACTTCCACCGGAATTTAAGGTTTCATTCACCAGTTTTTCGATTTCGGGAACAGCTTCTTCTTCATTAGGATGAAATTTACCCCCATACGTAGATTCTATAAAAAGCACATCTGCTCTTTTGGGTTTTTTTGGCGGAAACAAAAGTAAATCTTCGGCACGGCCGATGTCTCCAGAAAATACCAAACGTTTTCCGTGTACATCCAACTCAATGTAAGTGGCACCTAAAATATGTCCAACATACTGAAATCTTGCTTTAATGCCTTCAAAAAGCACCATCCATTGTGAAGGAGCTATTCCTTTGAAAAGAGGCAGTGTTTTTTCCACATCTTCCAGATCATACAACGGTTTGGCGGGGTTGTGTTTGGAATACCCTTCTTTATTCGCACGTTCGGCTTCCTGCTCCTGAATTTTGGCGCTGTCGTTCAGGATAATTTTCGCAATATCCAAAGTTGGATAAGTTCCATAAATGGGTCCCTTAAAACCATGTTTTACAAGTCTTGGCAGATAGCCTGTGTGATCCATGTGGCCGTGGGTGAGCAGCACCACATCGATTTGTGAAACATCCACAGGTGGATATTCCCAGTTTTTCTCGCGAAGTTCCTTTAAACCTTGGAAAAGTCCGCAATCGACCAGGATTTTTTTATCTCCGGTATCCAGAAGATATTTTGAACCGGTGACCGTTCCTGCTGCACCTAAGAAATGAATCTGTAAATTTTGGTTGGTGTTCATAGCTTAATTTATTTTTGTCCACACAACTCCCGGGAATCTTCCAGGATTTTTTTCTGTCTTGATTTATTAATTCCGATATGATCCAGGAGTTCCGGCTGATTCGCCAGTTCTTCACAAATAACAATTCCGCTTTCGAGCAGCTGGCTTTTCTCATTTTTAGTAAGTATTGAAAGCGCAGTTAGCGGATACATCCCGGCATCCTCGATCCTGTCTTTCAGGGCACCATTTTCCGGATAATCCCAGCTCACCAGCATCAGTCCGACACAGGAGCCATATTTTATGGCATCAGTACTGAACCGGGTATTGGTAAAAAGAGCACCGAGATGCATTTTGTGGGCGTGCTCCACCTGCGTCTTCCAATGCTGTTTGATGTCCAGAAATCTGGATTGAACGTACAGCGGGATTTTCACATCACAAACCCGCCCGGGATCGCTGTGGTATTTGCATTCGATCATGTAATGACTGTCGGTTCTTTCGGCAATCACATCTACTTCGTGAGAAACACAGTTTCCCTCCACGAAAACGCCAATTTGAGTTTTAAACCCATCTAATTCCATGAGTTTGCCCACTAATTTTTCAAATGGAAATCCGGTGGGGCCCAGTTCCATGAGCGATTTCTTCAGTTTGTACCTTGATGCAGTGGTTCGGGAACTGTTTTTAAGCATGTTGAATGCCATTTGGTAGATCTTTTTAGTAGTCATCCCTTCTTCAATCCGGCCTAAAATATTACTGGCAACCTCCTGAACCAAATCTTCGTCGGCTTTGGAGCGGCGCAATGAACGGATCAGTTTGTTGACATCAAAATTCTCGAATTTCCCAGAGTTTTTCTTTATTTTAAACGTTTTCATTGCATTAAGGTTTGGGCATTTTTGCTAAAGTTTAATAGCAAGTTTAAATTTACTCAAAATTCTGCAATGAATATCTTTAGGAACCGTTTAATTGCAATCCATTTTAATGGTGATTAAAATCCCTGGTAATGCGATGGTAATTTATATCTGAAGATTATTAATATTCATCTTATTTTCAATTAATCAATTATTGAGATTTCAGTATTTCAAAATAACTGGTCAGCACTTTTTTGTTCTTTTCTGAAAGTGCCGCATCTTTATGCATGAACAGATAAGATTTTAGCGGCATTTTATTCTGTTCAATCTGTTCAATAATTCCCGTGAATCTGGACCGTTGCTGTCTTTTACCCAAATTTTTTAGCTCATCAAAATTCAATTTTTCCTTTCCTTCGGAAATATGATTGGCGAGGAGCATACCAATGGGTTGAATCTCTGCATACCAAGGATATGCTGTATTATTGCTGTGACAGTCGAAACAGGATTTCTGCAGAAGAATTTCAACATCTTTCGGTGGATTAAAACCATGAACAAAATTCTGCGTATAAGGAACTGTCGAAACATTTTTCGGGGATGTGATAAACTGCAGAATCATCCCAACAAAAATTATCCCAATGACGATTCCTATTCTAAAATTCATGATCAAAAATTTACATACTTCCATGGTCGTGGCCCGCCATTGGGTCAGCACCGGTTTTAAAAATATATTCGCTGTTGAGGAGATACGCACCGGAAGTAACCACTTCTTCACCAGCATTCAATCCGGAAAGGATTTCAATCTGATCGTCGAATTCCAAACCGGTCGTTACCATTTTGCTTTTATAGGTGTTTTGATCTGTTTTCACCCACACTGTAGCCATTTTTCCGTCTCTGATCACCGCATTGATTGGCAAGGTCAAACTATTTCTTTTGGGATGTTCAATCGTTACATAGACCGGCATTCCCGGTTTTAAGGTGCCATCAGGATTTGAGATTGAAATTCGGATTAAATTCACTCGGGAATCGGTCACCAGTTCCGGATTGGTAAAATCAATTTTGCCGGTCATTGTTCTGTTGTCCAAATCGGGAATCTGAACAATGGCCTTGCTTTGACGATTGATTAATGGCATCTGCGACGAATACACCTGCGCTTCTGCCCACAAATTCGAGAGATTTGCTAAAGTGACAATCGTTCCGCCTTCGCTTACGTAATCGCCTTCCACGATATCCAGCTGGGTGATATAGCCCGCAGCACTGCTGAAAATTGTGGTAGTCGTGGGCGCCGATTTAGCTCTCGAAAGTGCTGAAATCTGAGCTTCCGACATTCCCCAAAGCAAGAGTTTATTTTTAGCACTTCGAACTACTTGTTCAAAATCTATGGAAGTACTTTCGGACAGGACTTTCCTTCGTTCTAAAGCAAGCAGATATTCCTGTTTGGCATTATTGAGCTCTTCACTGTAAATTTCGGCTAAAGGTGCACCTTTAGGAACGTAATCACCAATGTTTTTGTAATGAAGCTTTTCAATTCGCCCCATTACTCTGGAACTTACCGACTGCATATTATACTGATTAAAATTCAAAGTTCCAGTGAGCGTAAGATGATCTCCCACGGAACCTTCTGTAATCTTTTCAGTTTTAATATTTCCAAGTTGAATTTGAGTATCATTGAGGTGTACTGCATTTGGATCTGTATTTTTATTCTTTTTCACCTTCACCAAATCCATGTGACAAATCGGGCAAGTTCCCGGTTTATCGGAAACAATTTGTGGATGCATGGAACAGGTGTAGTACATATCGTCGCCATGATCGTGTGCTGTTTCTTCTTTTTTAGAACAAGAAAGCAGCAAAACCAATGCAGCGAGGACGGTTATTATATATTTCATTGTCATCTGATTTTAATTATTTGTTTTAATAAAACTTTCACTGTCCACCAGGAACTGTCCGTTTTCGGCAACCTCATCGTCAGCTGAGAGTCCTTCACTAATTTCGATTTTCCCATTGGATTCAATTCCGGTAATGACTTTATGCGCAACGAAACCGCTTTCTTTCCTGAGAAACACCACTTTTTCTTTTCCTAAAGAAACTACTGAAGATCTTGGCAGCCAGTCGGAAAGTTTGGTATCTCCTGAAATCACAGCTTTCACCTGACTCCCTATTGGAATCTGTGCGCCGGAATTATCGAAATAAACCCTTGCCGAAAGCGTTTTGCTATCAGGTCTGAAGAAAGGTTCTATAAAGCCGATGGTTCCCCGAAAAGACTTATCGGGAGCCGCTTCAGGAATAACATGAACCGGTTTGCCTTTGGAAACCAGCGAAACATCCTCAGCGAAAATATTGAGCCGTGCCCAAACCTTTCCCGCATTGTACACCGAGAAGATATTTTCACCTTTCTTCACATACATTCCTTCTTTAATAGGAAGTTCTGCGGTAGTCGCTGAAATGGTTTGCATCGGCTGATTCTGCACGGAACCTGGATTCATTCCACCACCTGCTCCGGATTGCTGAATATGCCCGGAATAATTACTAAAAACCGGTACGGTGAGATCGGGTTTTCCTCTACGGATCACGTTCTGAATCTGCTGTGCCGGCATCCCTAAAAGAAGGAGTTTCTGTCGGGAAGCATCGATCATCATTTTATTGGAAGGATCATTTTTCAGCACAAACAGCAGATTTTCCTGAGCGGTAAGAAGTTCCGGACTGTAGATATCCAGAATACGCTCTCCTTTGGAAACCTTCTGATATTTGTAACGCACATAGAGTTTTTCAATTCTTCCTTCCACTCGGGAAGAAATACTGCCCACATTGCGCATATCGTATTCAATCACGCCCACAGCTTCCACTTCCGTTGGCCTACTTTCACGAGCTATTTTCACTAATGGGATGGAAGAAACCACAAACTGATCTGTTGGCTGAAGGAGCGTTTCCAGTTTAATTTCAGCTTTTTTCGTGGCCGGATCTTCTTTTTTCACCAAATCCATTTTGCAGATCGGGCAAGTTCCCGGCTGATCCGAAATGATTTCCGGGTGCATCGGGCAAGTATAAACTGTTTTGCCATTTTCCAACTGATGATCGGGATGTTTTGAGGTTTCGTTTTTACATGAAACCGACGCTACAGCCAACATCAGTACTAAAAATAAATTTCTCATCTTCTTTCAATTAAACGGTCAATTTCAGTTTGGGTTTTCAGTGCTTTGGTCAGGATTTCCAAATATTCTAGCTGAGTCATATTCAGTTTTTCCCACGCGTCGTAAAGCATGAAAAGTTCTTCGGTATTCTGTTCATATCCCAGCTGCATCGCTTTGTAATTGTTTTTCAACGCCGGAATTATGGTGTCTTCATACAGTTTCAGCCGATTTTTACTGAGTTCGAGTTCATTGCGCATTCCGTATGCCATTCCACTGTATTCATTCACCATCATTTTCTTTTGCGATACCAACGCTTCCTTTTTAAATTCTAAACTTTCGATATTCGCTTTGTTCATCTTCGAAGACCAGGACACAAAAGGCAGTTTTGCCATCAGCATCAGTGAAAACTGAAACGGCTGACCACCGAAACCATACATATTGTCGTATTTCACTCCAAATTCTGGTTTCAGATTCTGCCTTTCAAGATCCTGCTGAAGTTTTGCGATTTCAATCTGGCGGTCAACAGCACGCAAATCACTTCTTTTTTCCTTGAAAAGTGCCTCATCAAAATTCTCCAAACTATAATCGTTTAGGGTGTAATTCGGTTCAATTTCAAGCGGTTCCATCGCATTTCTACCCATCAGTGCATTCAGGCGGATTCTCTTTTCACGGATGTCGTTATCGTACATCAGTTGCATGTCCTTAGAAGTTCCCAAAGCGGCTTTTGCTTTGTAGTACGCCGACATTTTATCGAGTCCGTTTTTATATCGGATTTCAGCATTTTTGATCATAAAGGAGAGCATCTGTTCATTTTCTTTTACGATTTTCTGCTTTTTATCAATAATCAGCCAGTCGAAATACAGAGCTTTTGCATTCTGATAATTTTCATTGAGTGACGCGTATAGCTTTTCCTTTTCTACAGACGACATTGCCTTCATCAGATTTTCGTTGGCATCGAGTTTTTTTTGATTTGGAAACATCTGCTGCACAGAGAACATCGCTGATCCCATTCCGTTCATATCACCGTTTTTTTGCCAAAGATTGACATTATATGGCGCCATGAAAATTCCGGCTTCCACTTGAGGCGGCATCCAGCTTCGGGCACCTTTTACGGCAGCATCCATTGATTTTATTTCCGCATCATACATCTTCACCACGGGATTTCGGGCAGAAATAGAATCCAGTATTTCAGGTAAACTCATTTTTTGTGCGGCGACATTCCCGATGGTGAATATTGTAATAATTACTATAATTACTTTTTTCATAATTCTAAACATTAAGGTTAATGGCTGGCATCCAGAATATCTATTTTGCCTAGTTTTCTAAGTTCCCATTCTTTCTGAAGTGAGAAAATAATCGGTGTGACCAAAAGGATATGTATCGCTGAAGTGAAAACACCGCCCACCATTGGCAAGACTATTGGTTTCATCATATCACTTCCTACACCGTGGCTCCACAAAATGGGTACTAAACCGAATAAAGTAACGCAGACCGTCATGATTTTCGGTCTCAGTCTTTTGGCGGCACCATAGATTACATATTCCCGGATATCTGCATTGGTAATGGTTTCTCTGGAATTTCCTTTTTTCTCCACCAACTGTTGCATGGCATCATTCAGATAAATCACCATCACAATACCTGTTTCTACCGCAAGTCCGAACAAAGCAATGAACCCAACGGCGACAGCAATGGAAAGGTTGACCTCCCAAATGGTAATCATCACTACCCCGCCAATCAGCGCAAACGGAATACTGATGAGATTGAAAAATGCTTCACGAAAGGAGTGAAATGCGAAATACATCGCCAGGAAAATCACCACCAGCACGATGGGAATAATCATTTTCATGGTCTGTTCCCCACGGATCAGGTTTTCGTACTGTCCGCTCCATTCCACGAAATAACCTTTCGGCATTTTGGTGACCATCGCATCCAGCTTTTGCCTTGCTTCCTCCACGGTACTTCCTAAGTCACGGTCTCTTACATTGAAAAGGACGGTTCCCCGAAGCATGGCATTTTCTGAATTGATCATTGGTGGACCGTCGGAAAGTCTTACGTCAGCCACTGCACTTAAAGGAATTGAGCCAAATTCCATGGTCTGTACCGGAAGTCTTTTAAGCGCTTCAATATTATTCCGGAAGTCCTGTCCATAGCGGGCATTCACCGAAAAACGCTGCCGTCCTTCAATGGTTGTAGTGAGTTTCATTCCACCCAAAGCAATTTCCACTACAGCATTCACATCATCAATGCTGAGTCCGTACCTGCCTATTTCGTTTCGGTTGATATCGATATCAATATATTTTCCACCGGTGATGGGATCTACATACATATCTTTCACACCCTCAATACCTTGAAGTTCATTTCTGATTTTGGTAGAAAGTGCATAAATACTGTCTAAATTCTGACCATACACTTTAATTCCGACATCTGTCCGAATTCCGGTGGAGAGCATATTGATCCTGTTAATAATCGGCATGGTCCAGCCGTTGGTAACACCGGGAATTTGCAGTTTTGCATTGAGTTCTTCGATGATGTGATCCTTTGTATATCCAGCACGCCATTCCTTTTGAGGTTTCAGGAGAATGATGGTTTCAATCATTGAAATCGGGGAATTATCGGTTGCGGTACTGGCCCGTCCGGCTTTTCCCAGTACGTGATCCACTTCGGGAACGGATTTAATGATTTTGTCCTGAACCTGAAGAATTCTTTTCGCTTCAGCGTTGGAAACATCTGGAAGCGTCACGGGCATGAAAAGAATAGAACCCTCATCCAGTGGCGGCATGAATTCGCGACCGAGATTCATAATCATTGGAATACTGATGATTAAAGCAAGAACGTTGATTCCCAATGTGGTTTTTCTGTATTTCATACACCAACGAATGATGGGTTCATATACACGCTCCAATCCTCTGTTGATGGGATTTTTATGATCATCTTTAAACTTGCCTTTCATAAAAAATGAAATCAGCACCGGTGCTAATGTGAGCACCAGAATGGCATCAACTACCAAAATAAAAGTCTTGGTGTACGCCAGTGGATGGAAGAGTTTACCTTCCTGTCCGGTGAGCATAAATACCGGCAGAAATGACACTACGATAATGACTGTGGAAAAGAAAACCCCTCGGGAAACTTGTTTGCAGGCTTTTTCGATGATGCTCATGCGCACCTCTTCCGGAATTTTTTCGTAATCTTCTTTATCCTCGGAATCTTTATTCCGTTTTTTGAATCTATTTTTAAACCAATTTTTCATTGTTATTCTTTTTTATTGTGTCGTTCGTTTTGCCACGCCGACAAACTTCGGTAGGCGTTTTCAGACATAATGATTCCGTTGTCCACAATTACCCCAATGGCAAGTGCAATACCAGTTAAAGACATGATATTTGACGAAATACCCAAGGCATCCAAAATGATAAAACTGATGGCAATGGTAAGTGGAATCTGAATGATAATACTTAATGCACTTCGCCAATGAAAAAGGAAAATCATGACGATAATTGCAACGACCGAAATTTCTTCAATCAGTTTAAATTTAATATTGTCGATGGCTGCTTCAATAAAAGTACTTCTATCATAAGACGGTTTGATGGTTACTCCTTCGGGCAATCCTCTTTCGAGATCTTTGATCTTGGTTTTCACATCGGCAATCACCTGATCAGCATTTTCGCCGTAGCGCATCACCACGATTCCGCCTACTACTTCACCGGTTCCGTCCATATCAAAAATACCGAGGCGTGTATCACCTCCCATCTGCACAGATCCAATGTCTTTTACTCTTACAGGAATACCGTTAACATTTGTCAATGCGATGTTTTCAATGTCTTCTATATTTTTAACATATCCTAAACCCCGAATGATGTAGGCCATGTCTGACATTTCGAATTTGCTTCCACCGACGTCGTTATTATTGGCTTTCACTTTATTCATGATATCCATCAGCGTGATATTGTAAAACTGAAGTTTTACAGGATCAATTACCAGTTGGTACTGTTTTTCAAAACCACCGAAGGAGGCTACTTCCGCGACACCGGGAACGGTCTGCAACCCAAATTTGAGATACCAGTCCTGCAGTGCACGCTGTTCGCCAAGATCCATTTTCGGGGCATCGAGATGATACCAATAGATATGCCCTAAGCCGGTTCCATCGGGACCCAACGCCGGAGTAACTCCCTGCGGAAGTAACCGCTGCGCATAATTGAGCCGCTCCATAACCCGGGTTCTGGCCCAATAAATATCTACATTATCCTCGAAAATAACATACACGAAACTCATCCCAAACATGGAGGTTCCCCGTACATTTTTGATTTTCGGAATACCCTGCATATTGGAAACCAGTGGGAAAGTCACCTGATCTTCGATAATCTGCGGACTTCTTCCCATCCATTCGGTATAAACGATGACCTGATTTTCACTGAGATCGGGTATTGCATCAATTGGATTCCGCTTAATTGCAGAAATTCCCCAAACGAAGAGTCCTGCGGCAATCAACAGCACGACGTATCGGTTTCTCAGGGATAATTCAATTAATTTTTTAACCATAATTTATAGGTTTTATCATTTAATTTCTTCCTGAACCACTCCACAGGAAATCATTTCCTGACCGTAGTATGGATTTTTCACTTCTTTTGAGGTACTGATCCAGTAGGCTCCTTTGTTTTCGTTGTACATTGGGCAGTGGATTTTGTAGAGGGTTTTTCCTGTACCAAATTTCGTCGCAATTTCATAGAAATCCTGGCTCAGCAAATCAAGATGTTCCCTCTGGTGCTTAATATTTCCAATATTTTCTTTGATGTGCTCGGCATGTTCTTTCATGTCCGCTTCCAGGTCTGCATATTCTTTTGCCTGATCCGCGGAAAGGGCAACTTTATCCACTTTGGCTAATGCTTGCAAAATTCCGTTGGCACCGTTTGCAGCTTCTTTATCATCATCCGAGGCGAGTGCTGAGGTAAGATACTGGTAATGTGAATACAATTCTGTAAAATCTGCTTTCAAATTTTTAGGACTTTCGATGACTTTTACATCACTTTCAGGCATCCCAGCATGATTCATGGAACTCATTTCGTGTTCCTGACCTGTGGTTTTGGTCGTTGAAACTTGATCTTTTTTATCAGAACATGATGTAAAAGTAAACAGCAACGCTGCGAGAATTGTTAAAATAATGGCTTTCATAATATTGATTAAATTTTAATGGTTGTTTAAAGGTTTATTAATTTGTAATACCTGATTTATATTTTGCAAAAGACTCTTTGCTTTCAAAATACATCACCTCGTCGCGGTCGCCGGTAATGGCAATCACTGCGGTGGCTTTGTCCACCCCTTTTCCTGTTATCGGGTCGATGGCGATTCTGGCGCTGGTTTCGGTCGGGATTATTTTCTGGCAGTTTTCGCAGCATCCGAAATAGGTTTTGCCTTCGAATTCTACTTCGAACTGTTTTTTGCCCATATAGGCATTGTTGACCATGCACACCTGATCAGCAGGAACAATATCTCCTTTTTTATACTGAAGCGCTGTGGTTTGAATTTGGTTTTCGGCAGCTTTGTTTTCGCTGCAGGAATAAAGGAACAATGACGAAACCGCCAGAATTCCGAAAAATAAATTTTTCAATGTGAATGAATTTGTTGGGTTAATACTCCTCCGGAAAATCATCGGCCTCAACATTCATCAGCAACTGCTATACAATATTACTGGAAATTAATGATTTACGCGGAAATAATTGTTAGATAGCACCTCTTCTTCAGACCTTTAGGTTCACGAAAAGACACAGTTTTGGCTGTACAAAAAAGTATTAACCTATTTTAGGCGGTTGCCAAATGGAATGAAACCCGAATGAATAGTGCGGGTTTAGATAGAAAAAATTATTCTTTTTGGAGGATATGGCAAAAGACATATCACTAAGATCAGATTTTTGGTTCTCCATAAAAAACTGGAAACCGGCGGGTGAAGAACAGGTACTGCCACCACAACTTCCGTTGCAGTTGCCCTGCTGGCAGTGATGTGAAGTATTATTGCAACAGTCATCTTTACAGTGACCGGTATCGCAGGCAGAAAGACCATGGGTATTATCTTTCAAAGTTACTTTTTCAGTTTTTACCTGATGATTTGCGGGTTCTGTGTGTTTTCTTGCACAGGCATACGACAAATCCGGCATCAGGAAAAGCCCTAATGTAAAAAAGAACAGCGATATTTTAAGAACATTGCGCATGTAAATTTGCCCTGTAAAGTTGTACAAAGTTAGGAAATAAATTGAATTAACTGCGGAAATTAACTTATTTTAAACTGTTTGAGTATTTCAAAACAGCATTGTTTCTGTGCAATGAGGCCGATTTGTCAGATATATTTGAACTGAACTTTAGACTGCCTTCCGTTTACAGAAAGGATTCAAATCAAGACCTGTATTTCCAAAAGCTCCAGAGTTTCCGTTTTTGAAGGTACTGCAAATCAGCTTCCATAGCGAAGGCTTCACGCTCGAAAGAGATGTATTTATAGGCTAAGAAATGATCGTTGAGTTTGAAATACCAATAATAATACTCGATGACATACCAAAGATAAAAGAAAATCACCAACAGCTCCAGCTGCTGACGAAGGTGGATTTTTTCATGATTGATGAGAACAGCGTTGGTCCGGTCTTCCGGTTTGCGCAGGAAGATGAAAGGAAAAAGGGTAATCCCGTTAATTTTCGTATTTTTGAGTACTGTTTTGCAAACAATTATCATAAGGCAAATATAAAATTTTCAGCGATTTCGATTTAACCAATGGATCATAAAACCATCAAAGAACACGAAGACTTCTATTATAATGAACAGGGCTACAAAGTTTTTACAGCGCAATATCACCTGAAACGAGGTTATTGCTGCAAAAGTGGCTGCAAGCACTGTCCGTATGGTTATGATAAAAAGACGGATACCTTTAAGAAAACAATAAAAAAACAATCATAGAAATGAAAAAATATGTTTTACTTGTACTCGCTGCCGGGACAATGGGACTCACCTCCTGCAGTCCGTTTCAGGTACGGTCTGATTATGCGGAAACCGCCAATTTCAATTTGTACAAAACGTATAAACTAAGAATTGACGATTTGAAACTGAACGATATCGATAAAGACAGGGTATTGAATGAGCTTTCCAAACAGCTTCAAACTAAAGGATTGCATCCCGGAGAAAATCCGGACTTGATTGTGAATGTGAAAGCCAACCACAAAAAAGTTCAGGATGTGCAGTCTTCAAGACCTTACGGAATGTACGGATGGGGAGGCCCTTACGGATGGGGAGTTGGAATGAGCAGAACCTGGACTTCCAATTATAATGAAGGAACTTTGATTGTGGATTTGATTGACGCTGCCTCCCAAAAATTGGTTTGGCAGGGAATCGGAAGTGGTATTTCTGTGGATTCGCCAAAATCAAAACAGCGACAAATCCCGGAAATCGTGGCCGAGATTATGGCCAATTATCCGCCGCAAAGGAAATAATCTTTAACTTATATAGAACTGCAGTTTATCGAATTGAACTGCAGTTTTTTTTAACTTTTTTCGTTCCATATCTTACAAAATTATTACATTTTTTGGTTTATAATTTGGGGCTGAAACATCGGGCTTTTGCTGTAATCGCCAGAAACACGCCGTACGTACATACTTACAAATTTGCCTCCTAATTTTAACGGTTTTTATTTGGTTTTTGTCATAGAATGCGGCAGCGGGGGGGGCAAAATCACATACCATAAATTTTAGGTTGGCAATTTTCACAAATAATAGTTTCACAAGTTATTGTATCAATAGATATAGGATTGTGTATCATATCCCCAGTTTTACTATCAATGTAATAAAAACTCAGGTTTATGCTATAGATTTCTCCATCGTAATTTAAAATTTTTTTATAATTCTTCGGAGCAAAACTATTTAACTTGACCTCACCTAATATTGTACCTTTCTCTACAATATCATTTCTTTTAAGAACAACATCTTTCATTAAATCATAAATAATAACCTGATTATCATCATATATTATTGCAATATAATCTAATTCACTACCAACAGCAACTACTTTACCATTCACAATTGATCTTACTACAGCACTCTCATTATTAGTTATAATAGTTAAATCAACGGGAGTTATATCAGGATTATCCTTTAGAAAAGTTCCTTTATATATCTGTTGAGCCTCATTATTTTTATAACCCTTTACTACTTTTCCACCATCTATAGGACAATTACAGGATTGAGAAAATATTTGCTGAGATAAACAAAAAAAAAGTAGTATATAATAAATCTTCATTTTTCCTTTTTTTTAATTTCCTTCTTGTTTAGTTTTTTTGATTTCATTTTTAATAGCTGTTTTTATAGGACTAACAGGAGGAGTAAAGTCTTTTACTTTTGTTTTAGATAATGGTCCTTCTGTAACAATAGGATTAGCATCTTCATAATCATTTCTAGCGGTAACCCCATTATTAGATTTAGTTTCTGCTTCAACAACCTCATATTCAGATATAGAAGATTTAAATCCTTCGATAGGCGTTTCATTATATATACCAAGTGTTATACCTTCGTCAACAGCCCATAAATTAAAATGATTAAGTTCATGAACTAGAACAGATGCAGGAGATAAAACTTCTCCTGTTGTAAGTCCCTCCAACCCAAGTGTAGTATTCCAACTTAGTGTTTGATCACTATCACTAAAAACGGAGCCGTAATTTGTTTCTCTCAGGCTCACTGTCTTAGAACTATTCAACCCCGCTCACGCGCGAATCTTTCGCGTGTGTAGCTCTTTCAACACTCCCCGCTATCCCATAAAATTGAAGATTCGACGAAGTCAATCTTTTGAACCCAATCTTTTGAACCCAATCCAATACCACGTACTTTCAACATCAATGAAATCTCTGTTTTCAGATGATGTAAATCACAATTCCTGCTCATACCAGGTTATCGCGTAAAAATACTGTTTTTAAATTGTTGAACAGAAATTATTTGAACTTCAGAAATTAATCTAATTGTGGCCACGCGAAAGATTCGCGCGTGAGCGGGGTTACAAATCCGTGCTATCGGGTTACCATTCATTTATAATAAACCCTAATCCTAAAATAATTAAAGCAAACGCAAGCATCAGCATCCTAATATTACTTACTTTTTCAAATAAAGTATTACCTTCGTCTCGAAACCATGTATTTTTTTTGATAAAATACATATAAAGTATGAACAATCCTGTTACTATGCAAATAATCCCCAACATATAATTAATATATTTTAATAGCACGTTCTAATATTTGGAGTCCCAATATCTCCAGCTACAAATGACGTAAAAGTAGATGCTGTTTCTGATCTTATTGTTAACTCCTTTACAGCCTTTTCTCCACCAATTTTACTGGCTTTTAAAACTTCTTTTGAAGAGGCTAATGTTTTATAAACTAATCTACCACCTGCTCTATCTAATACTATCCCTCCCAACTCACGCACTCACGCGCGAATCTTTCGCGTGTGTAGCTCTTTCAATACTCCCGTTATCGCACAAAATCGAAGTTTTCACGAAGTTAATCTAAAATACCTTGGACAAATAAAATTACCCCTACAAGAAATAACGTAGAAACACCGCCCCAAAAACTAATTATTTCTGGACTAATATAAAAATAGTTTCTAGGAGGATCTTCTTTGAAAATCTTTCCTTTCACCTTAAAATAAATCAAAAAGACAGCTATTATTATGCAAAATATCCCCCATATAGCTTTCATTAGTATGATGTTTTAGTTGTACGCTCTATTATTGGCATAGTGATTTCAGATGTGAGCATTTCCACTGTTTGTTTCCCAAAATCCCCATTATATCCTCGAAAAATATTCCCCCGCTCATGCGCGAATCTTTCGCGTGTGTAGCTCTTTCAATACTCCCCGCTACCCCACAAAATCGAAGATTCGACGAAGTCAATCTTTCGTGTGGCCAATCTTTTGAACCCAATCCAATACCCCATACTTTCAACACTAATGAAATCTCTGCTTTCGGATGATGTAACTCGCAATTTCTGCTCATACCAAGTTATTGCGTAAAAATACTGTTTTTAAATTGTTGAACAGAAATTATTTGAACTTCAGAAATTAATCTAATTGTGGCCACGCGAAAGATTCGCGCGTGAGTGGGGTGGCCAAGATTATGGCCAATTATCCACCGCAAAAAGGAAAATAACAAGAATTCCATATACAGAAAAAACCGCTTTATAGCGGTTTTTTGTTTTTTTATCCTGCAAGGATGCGAGATCGTTTCAGGAACCAATTTTTATTTTCCGATTACTTCCACAATGGGATTTCCGATGTTTCCACTTGGGAATTGGATCCTCAGTAAAGATGCTATGGTGGGAGAAATATCCGTCATATTGTATTCCTTATTGCTTTCGCCGTTTTTAATTCCCCACCCCATGAAAATGAGCGGAATATGGGAATCGTAAGAATTCCAAACACTGTGGGTAGTTCCGGTTTTTGCGTATGGAGGCAGCATGGAATCATGAGAAATCAGTTGGATATCGCCACTTCGCTGCCAGTTGTAACCGTTAATGATTCGGGTTTTTATCGGTTCCGGGATGGGTGCGCTACCCAGCTCTTTTAAACTGACTGCAAACAAAACGGTTTGGTCCTTGTTCATTTCATCCACCACATATTTTGTCACCTCATCCAAATTAAGTTTGTGGTCTTTGATTAACTTTTGGTCAAGATAAATCTGATAATTATTAATCGACATCACCATTTTATCTAACCCGAATTGATCTTTAAGCATTTGGTTGATGTTTTTTTCAGCATTATCTCCAAAAATTCCGGTTGGCATTTTGTGTTCCTGCATAAATCCTACTGCATGTGCTCCACCGTGGTCTGCGGAAAGAAAGACGGTATATTGATTTTTGCCGACTTTCGAATCCAAATATTTGAAGAATTCTGCCAAATCCTGGTCTAACCTTAAATAAACATCTTCCACTTCAATGGAATTGGGACCAAATTTATGCCCGGCATAATCGGTGGAAGCAAGGTTGACTGCCAGAAAATCGGTAATTTGGTCTTTTCCTAAACTTTCCCCTTCTATGGAGGCTTCCGCAACTTTTAAAGTCAAGGTATTTCCAAATGGGGTATATCGAATATTGTCTTTTTTGGCTTGGTAATCTGCCGCCAGATTATTGTAGGGGAAGGTAGGCGTTTTGGCACTTCCCAAAAGTCCTTCCCACGGCGAATTGTCAGGTGAACTTTCGGTGTATTGGTTGATGGGCAGCAAAGTATTCCACCCGTTTGCCACTAATTTATCGGGAAGGTTTTGCGAGTTGAAGTTTTTCAACCATTGTGGCAAGTCGTTCATATAATAGGAACTTGTCACAAAATTTCCGGTGGAATCATCAAACCAGAAAGCACCGGTAGGATTGTGACCAGCCGGCAGAATCGACGCTCTGTCCTTTAATGAAACGCCCACCACCTTCGCCTGGAAATTGGTTGCCAACCGAAGTTCATCTGTAATGGTGGTGGACCAAAGGTTTTTCGGGGAATGACTTCCCACTTTCACGTTGGTTGTTCCCACCGGTTTCACGGATTCGTCCGTGGTACAGTAAACATTTTTTCCGGTCGCTTTATCCGTCCAGTCGTTTCCGGCAATCCCGTGGATGGCGGGAACCGACCCGGTATAAATAGAAGTATGACCAATTGCAGTTACCGTGGGAATGTAATTGATGTGGACATTGTTCAGGGAATAGCCTTGATTTAGAAGTCGCTTAAAACCATCATTCCCATATTTGTCATAATAACGGTAGAGATAGTCCCATCTCATTTGATCCACCACAATACCCACGACGAGTTTAGGCTTCTGCATGGAGGTATTGGAATTTTTCTGAGCATGAAGTCCGGAGGTTCCCAAAAGGATCACAGCCAGCATGGTAATTTTTCTGAACATAATAACGGTTTTATTGACATACAAAGATAAGTCCTTTGTTTGGGATGTAGGTTAAGCAAAACTTAAAGTTCGGCGGGAGTGGTGAGAAAACAGTTCAATCTGAGCTATTAGGCATACTATATCCATACTATATCCATGCTATATCCATGCTGTATCCTACAATGGACTATCTTTGGTTAACGCTTTAATCTTCGCTGAGATGGCAGTATTTCAAGGGCGTCTTAAAATTACCGAAAAGCTGGACCGGCTTTCGTTTTATAAAATGAAAGTCAAGATCATCGTGAGGCGGTAAGTACCATTAATTCATACTGCATGAGTTCAGCAAATCGTTTGTAAGTAACGTTTTGTTTGAAATTCCTCCCGCTCACGCTTCTGCACGTAGGAAATGTAAAAGTGTTTAAATATACTAAAGCCGCTCAGTTTAAAAAGGATCATGATGGTCATGACTTCGGCGCTGCTCATTTTTTGGGTTCTTCTTTGGAGGGTTTCCAATTAAAAAAGGTTGGGTGAATATTTCAAACTCAGTACAAAATTCATCAACCATAGAAAAAACATCGGTGATTTCATCAAAGTCAATCAAGAGAAATAGTTAATAAAAATTTGAATGTCATCAACTTAAATACTGAACCTTTTCTCTTTGTATGTATTATTTTTATTCAAAAACATTCATTGAGCTCCCATTTTATGCTAATTATTTATATTTTCCAGGGATTTCTTATGAAAAAAAATAATAAATTGCAGCTTATATTATTTTTTAATGAAAAAACTAATACTCCTGTTATCGATCATTTTGATTGGCTTATGCGGATCAGCAGCAAAAGCCAATCTGCCTTCAGAAAAAAGCATCGATTCCCTTAAATTGGCTTTATCAAAAGCTAAAGACCGTTACCAACATGTGGATATTCTCAACCTGCTGAGCCAACTGGAAAGGGGCCGCGAAAATGGTGGTAAAAAATCTGCTTTGAACTATGCGAAATCTGCTTTTTCCGCTGCCAATAAACTGAATTATGCCGAAGGAAAGGCAGACGCCTTGCTCAACATCGGCATTGCAGAAAGGGAAATGAAAAATTACGATTCCGCTCTTGCCAGTCTGGAAGCGCTCATTCACCTCAGCAATAAAACACGTAACATTACCGCGAAAGCCGAAGCTTATGACCATATTGCGCATACTTATCGTGAAAAGGAGGACAAAAAGCAAGCGCTGAAATATCATTTTTGGGCATTGACTCTTTGGGAGAAATTAAAAAACCAAAGTAAAATTGCGGCCTCGAACAATCATATCGGGAAAATTTATTTTTGGAATCTGGATGCCTATTCGCTATCTCCTCCCTACTTTAAAAAAGCGCTTTCGATCTATGAAAAGCTCAATAACAAAGAAGAAATCGCTAAAACGCTAAGCAGCCTAGTAATGAATTACAGGTTTTTGGAGAAAAATACCGAAATGCTTCAGTATGCCCAAAAAATGCTGGAAGTTTCTGAAGAAATAAAGGAAAACGCTTTAATTTCTGAAGCCTATCAAGCTATTGGCAATGTGTACTTTAATGGGGGAGATTATAAAAAAGCCAAACAATACTTCGAAAAAGCCGTGAAAATATCCGAATCGGCGAATGATTATGTCATGGTCATGCAAGGCTATTCCTGGCTTTCCAGTATTTACAAACAGCAACGGCTGTGGAACGAAGCAAAACGAAGCTATGACAAACTGTTATTTTTCGCTAAAAAAAACGATAACAAAATAATGATCACCGTAGCTTATTTTGGTATTGCGACCATCCTCAACAGGGAAAACAAATCAGACGAAGCCTTAGCGTATCTGGATTTGGCAGAAGAGAATGCCAACAAAAATTTTGTAGCCGTGATACAAGGATTAAGAGCAATTATCTACAATAAGAAAAAAGAATACGCAAAAGCAAAAGCATACGCGGAGCAGTCACTGGCATTTCATAAACAAACGGGAGAATTTACAAAACTGGTTGAAAATTATGGAACCCTATCTTCCATCAACGAAAATATGGGCAATTACAAGAATGCATTAGAATATTATAAACTGTTCCATACTTATCAGGATAGTCTAAAACTTGATGATACCTCGAAATTGGTAATGAAATACGAGTTCGACAAAAAAGAGACTGAAATGAAAGCTCGCCAGGAATCCGAAATCACAAGAAAGAACACCATTTCCAATGTGGTTTACGGCATTTTGGGCACGTTGATCCTATTGATTGCCTTAATTTTATACATCTATTGGATCCGAAATAAAAAACTGAAATTAGAAAAGCAAAACCTCGAGCTCAAAAGGCGCGAAGCAGAGCTCGCCAAAGAAACAGAAACATTCAAATCACGGTTTTTGTCCAACATTTCACACGAGTTCCGCACACCGCTTACCTTAATCAACGGACATTTGGAAATCCTCAAAAGAGACGGCAGTGAAAAAGATAAAAAACGTTTTAATGAAATGGAATTCAGCGGGCAAAGGCTGCTCCAGCTCATCAACCAATTGCTTGACCTTACCCGATTGGAAAAAGACAAATACCGGATTTATTTCAAGAAAGGAAACTTGCTGAACGAAGCACAAAATTATGTGCAGGCATTTCAGTCCCTTGCCCAGCAACGAAATATTAACCTGACCATGAAAATCACGGAATCTGCAAAAGATAAATTTTATCAAAGAGATTTTGCCTATTCGTCGGAAACTTTGGCGAGCGTTTTCAATAATTTGATTTCCAACGCTATAAAATTTACACCGAACGGAGGAAACGTGCAGTGCAAAATAGATTTCAGGAAAAACAAATTGATTTTTTCAGTTTCCGATACCGGACCAGGAATTCCCGAAAAAGATTTGCCGCATATTTTTGATCGTTTTTACCAGGTGGCTACCGAAGAAAAACCAATATATGAAGGCTCAGGAATCGGTTTGGCTATTGTGAAAGAATTGGCTTTGCTGCATAATGGTGATGCTTTTGCAGAAAACAATGAAAATGGTGGATGCACCTTTACGGTCTGGTTGTCGGAAGGCAAAACCATTTCTGATTCCGAACATCCAAGGACTTCAATTCCGCCAATAATCCCCAAAAAAGAAATTTCTGTAGAAGAAATTTCTACAGACGAAGAAAAGCCCTTGATTTTAGTAGTAGAAGACCAAAGAGAATTAAGAAAATTTGTAGTAGAAAATCTTGGGAACAGCTTCCGATTTTTGGAGGCAGAAAACGGAAGGCAGGGAACGGAACTCGCTTTGGAACATCTTCCGGATGTGGTCATCAGCGATGTGATGATGCCCGAGATGGATGGCTTTCAGCTTTGTGAATCGTTGAAAGAAAACGATATCACCAGTCATATTCCTATCATTCTGTTGACTGCGAAATCGGATCAAAATGATAAGATCGAAGGTCTGCAAACCGGTGCAGATGATTATCTTACAAAACCATTTTCGATTTCAGAACTCGCTTTGCGGGTACAAAACAGAATTAATCTGCAGAAAAAACTTCAGCGGAAATTTGTGGGAAATGCAATTCCCGTTCATGAAGATGCTCCCGAACTGAACCAAAGGGACCGAAATTTCCTAGAAAAACTGAACAAAATAGTTCTTGATCATACCGGAATGGAATTTAGCGTTACCGATTTGGCTTCGGAAATAGGACTGAGCTCAAGCCAACTGACCCGCAAACTGAAAACGATTTCAGGACAAACGCCGGCAAACTTCATCAAAAACATCCAAATGGAGCTTGCTTTGCAAATGCTGAAAAATGGAGATTCCGTCTCGGAGACGGCTTGGAATATCGGATACGGCGAACCGGCGTACTTTACCAAAGTTTTCAAAAAACATTTCGGGTTTCTGCCTTCAGAAAAGGAAAAGCTTAAAGGCCATAAAATACACTATTCAAAATAAAAAAGACCGGAGATTATTCCGGTCTTTTTGATTGGGGATTTATTGTCTGAGGGTAAGCTTCCAGCCAGCGCCGATCGCTTTTCTGTTATCGTCAATATTAAAGACCCAGATGTAGCCGTCTTCATAATAATCAATTTGGTAACCGTTCAGTTGTCCATCAATTACAAAGGCATTGAAAACCGCCTTGTTCCCATTTCTTGACTCAAGCACTTCGAACTCGGTCCATGTTTTTGCTCCTCTGCTTGCAAATTTCACATTTTCTGCCGTTCCGTTTCTCACGGTAAACATCACCGAGAATTCTTTTCCGTCATAGACTTCGTAATCCTGTGCTTTAAGCGTGGAAGAAAAGGCAGCAACCAAAATCAGGCAAAAAGTGATTGCCAATTTTTGAAATACATTTTTCATTTTAAAAAATTTTTAAAGTTTTTTGTTTTTGTTTATCATCAATTATTGGTGATGAAACAAATTTATGTCGCCCACCACCAACTCGGTTAGTAGAAATAAGGCATTTTTCAGGTAAAAATCACGCAACTATAGACCTGATTTTCAGAAAAAACGCAGACCGTTGATTACAAGATGCCGCCTGTTTTTTATCTGTAATTTGCGTGTATTTTACTAACTGTATTCCAGCATTGCCGTGTAATTTTGTCTCGAATTTAAACCGAAAAATAAAGCCGGTTTTTTTAAAATAAGCACGATGAAAAAATTAGCTTATACCATTTGTCTGATGATGGCGAGCTTTATCACCGCTAATGCCCAATCCAAATCATCCATAACCATCGGAGGAAAAGTATTTTCTTATGATAAAAAGAGCGGTTATGGCTGTCTATTTGTAGATTCGGAAATGGTAAAACAAGGCATTACGATAGGTTTCGGGAAGAAAACTGCCGGCACTAAATGCATCAGCAAAAAATACGGAAACGGTGTTGCCATTAATTTTTCAGGACTAAATCCCAACAGCGATTATTCTTATGCCCCACAGCAGAACGTTTTGATTTCCGTCACCGGCAAATGGATTAAGAAAGGGGAAACCTATGAGTTTTACGCTACCGAATGGGAACCTTTCTTTTAATTAAAATCTAAAATCAATTCTTTGGAATATGAGAAATCTAATCAACAAAATCACCATAATAGGCTTTTCAATTTTTTCCCTTATCACTTTCGCCTGCAGTTCTTCTGATGAAGTACCGTACACCTTGGCGAAAAATTATTTTGTGAAAAATAATTATCCCGACCGAAATCTCCACATGCTCAAAATCACAAATGATGAGAAATTCAATAGCGTTTTCGGAACGGCTCCAGTGATGGGGGAAAAAGGAAAGCCCACGGAAATCGATTTTTCCAAAAATTTCGTCATCGCACTGATTGACGATACCAGTACTATTTCTGCCGGAGTTTCCGTGAAATCCCTTGTGATGGAAAATGGCACTTTGAGGCTGACTTATGACCTCGAAAGAAAGAATAATCCGGACACCGCCTATTTCAGGCATTTTACAATCTTAATTGTAGATAAAAAATATGAGTCCCCCGTTTATGCAAATATAGCTCCACAAAACGGTTATCCGCTAACCGGAGGAGATTTGGACGATTCCGGTTGTAAACCTTCTACAGGATATTCTTGGAGCATTTTAGAAAACGACTGCATCCAACCTTGGGATACGAAATATGTTTTTGAGGGTGAAATAAATAATGCCCCACTTATTTTCAGCAAAGACCATAACCAAGCAGAAATTATGAGAAACGCCAAGTTTCCTGACAATCTGATCCTGACAAAAAAGCTAAAAAGCAAATTAAACACTTGGGCAAAAGGAGACTTAATGCTGATACAAATCAAAAAAGATTCCTTCGTTCTAAAGGAAAAAAATAGAGCAATCGGCATTGGAAAACCGAGGAAATAGTCAACAATCCATTTTTATAATGTTTGTGATAGAAAAAAGGGTCACCGTCTTATCCGAAGAACGAAAACGGTAGGAAAAATCAAAAAATCGTCATTATGAAAAAAGCAGTTTTATTTTTAAGTTTCATGGTATTCGGTGCATTTTCTGCCGTGGCACAGACTCCTGCTGTGTCAAAAATTGTGTCCTGGAATCCAGGCGGAACCATTATGAGGTCAATGAATGGAATTTTCACGCTGAGATTTCAGAATGACGGCAACCTGGTTTTATACAAAAACGGCAACAATCCGATCTGGGCATCGCAAACCCATGGAAAAACCTCCAAAAAATTCCGTTTCCAGGATGATGGAAATCTGGTGATCTACAATGCTGCCGACAGCGCAATCTGGTCAAGCAACACCCATGGCAAGAATGGTTCCTATATGGTATTGCAGGATGATGGCAATCTGGTGATTTATACGATCAATAATCAGTCGATTTGGGCAACCAATACAGGTGGCCTGTAAATTTCAAATGTTTTTGCCGGAGCAAAAAAATTTCAGACAAGTTCACACTCCGGCAATGCATTGATAGGAAGAAAAATTAACCCTGAATTATTAAAACAATGACCACAATCATCATTTTTGGAGCACCTATCCTGCTTCTTACCATCTATTATTTCAATCACCTGATCAGGCGAAAAAATGAGGTGGACAATGCAAGCGGAAGCATCAATGTAATGCTGAAAAACCGATACGACCTCATTCCAAATCTTGTGGATACCGTAAAAAATTACATGACCTACGAATCCCAAATATTGGATAAATTGACTATGATGCGGACACAAGCTCTTTCTTCTGACACTTCTGATGTGGAGAAAATGAAGCTGAACAATGACATTGGCGGTGCCCTGAAACAAATTATGGTTTCTGTAGAAAATTATCCGGACCTGAAAGCCAGCAACAATTTTCTGCAACTGCAGGAAAGTTGGGCAGATATCGAAGACCGAATTTCGGCTTCCAGAAGGTTTTTCAATAATGCGGTTACCGATTACAATAATGCCGTGGCAAGCTTTCCGGGAAATATTTTTGCTGGAATGATGGGCTACAAAACCAAATCCACTTTTGAAACGTTGACAGAAGAATCTCAAAACCTAAAAGCAAAAGACCTGTTCGTTGGTTAGAATAATATTTCTTGGAACCATAAACATAAACCCTGTTGCAGAATGAAATTCTTCTTATTATCAATGGTCTTTTTCTTCATCTGTTCTTGCCGAAAAAACCCTAATGCCCCACAAAATACAGAAACGTCAATATACGAGTCCATCTTGGATTCTTCGGGCAACTTTATCATTAAAGCAAAATATCCTGTTTCTGCACAAGATACCGCAAACGGGATCAAAAAATTAGTGGACCTCATCATTTCCCAAGAAAAAGAAAACCGGGAAAAGATCGATTTGCCCAAAATTGAAAATCTGCGGGTATCCATTGATTACGAAGAATTTGATGACCCCAAAAACGGAATAAAAAGCTATCTGATAAAAAAGCACTTGAAAGCAGGAACAGAACCGGAAACCGCCAAGGTTTGGACAATTGTTTTCCAAAACCAAAAAGAAATAGATATAGAAACATTTTTGGATTTATCAGGCGACATGGACCTTCAAGTCACAAAACTGCTGTCACAGCATGCGATGAGGCAAAACAAAAAAATGGACAAAAATCTGCTTGATCAAGGATTGGGACTCTATTATTTGGCTGCCGACGGCAAAACCCTTGACCCTAAAAAATTCCATGGTGACGGATATCTGTTCGCTTCCAATCTTCAGAATTTTGTGGTTGAAGATTCCGGATTCACTTTTTACTTCGACAGTGGAGCTATCGCGCCCAATTCAGAAGGTGTACAGAAAATTCATCTGACCCGGGAACAATTAAAGCCTTTTTTAAGGCCGTAACAAATTAAGATTTATGGTATTTTCAGAAACAATTCAACAAGAAATTCAACAAAATTTTCGAGAAGACCGGGATTCCGATTTATCGGATCTCGAAAGACTGCGAAAAGAGACCGCCCTGAAAGCAGGAGCTGCGTTGGCGTTTTGGGGCTTATTGATTTTATTTGTTTTGATATTTCTGACCTGGAAAACAGCCGAAATCACCTTTCAGGAATTCCGAATCCACGAAAACGATAGCGACATTATTTTGGCAGGCGTCGGATTTTTGCTGTTCCTTTATTTGATGGCATTTATTATTTTTTTCAACATCAAGAAAAAAAATATTTTCCACCGATATCTTTATACGGGAAAATATGCCGCACAATACCGGAAAGAAATCAAGAAAAAAATCATTCCCTACTTAAAAGGAAGCATGACCTTCCATCCGGAACAAGGTATTTCCAGAGCCGATTTTACGGAAAGCGGTTTCCCGATGTTCAACCGTCCGAAAAGGTATTATTCTTCAGGAGCAACAACCGGAGAAATCGGAAAAACGACTTTTACTTTTGCCGAAGTCTTAGCGGAAGATTTGCAGGAAAGTTATCATCATTTTTTTGGCAGTGCGCAATATACCGATCTATTTCGGGGTGTATTCTTTGTTGCCGATTTTAACAAAAACACCGATTGGAACACATTGGTTTATCCCGATGGCTACAAATATATTTCGCCGCTGATTTTTATAGAAACACAGGAAAAGTATAAACGGATCAAGCTGGAAGACGTTGAATTTGAAAGATATTTTGAGGTTTACGGCACCGACCAGGTGGAATCCCGATATGTTCTTTCTCAGGCTTTGATGGCAAGAATGGTAGATTTCAAAAAGAAATCAAAAAAGAATATTCAGTTTTCCTTTAAAGACTCCAAAGTGTATTTCGGCATCCATTATCCTAAAGGGAAAGACCTCTTCACACCGCCTCTATTTCGGTCTGTGCATAACTTTAAAGCTATGGAAAATTACATTTCAGACATCCAAATGATGCTGGACATTATTGAAGAACTCAATTTGAATTCCCGATTGACTTTCAAATCATAAACCCATGAAAACTACAAAATACCTCGCACTAAAAACAGGAGCTGTATTCAGCGTGCTCTCCTTAATATTCACGTTCACCATCGTGGTTCCTATGTTTTCAATCATGCATGCGCTCTTTTTGGAACAGGCATTTCAGTTGATTTTCCCGGAAATGAATTATGCCAACGGTGGCAAGATCACTTTGTTATTTTTCAGTGTTTTATTTGTAATCACTTTGGTTTTGCTGACGAAAAGAATAAAAACTTTGGTTTGGAAACACCAGAATATCCGACTCGGGGAAAGCATTTTAGTTATGTTGATTTTTTACGCTATCGTTCATCCTATTGGATATTATCTTTTGCTCTGGCTCCAAGGTTTTCCGGTGGATGCCCTGAATTCCATTATGAGCGTTATCAGTTTTTTGTTCTCAAGCTTTGCCTTCGTCATTCTTGGATTTGTGATAGATTGGTACTGGAAAAAATTAAATAACCGTGAAAATAATGCAGTGTTTTAGATCAATTATAGACTCAAATCATTATTAATAACATAAATTTTTTACAATGAAAAAATCATTTTTTACTATTTGTCTTTTATTGTCCGGTGTGATGATGGTATTGGCCCAGACAGGAACCATTTTGGGTTCTCAGATTAGAATTGCCGAAAAAAAAGCCGGGAAATATGTCGGCTGGACCACCGATTGGATTGAACTTTCAGGAAACGATCGTCCAATCCTGGAAATTACTGCAGATACCTTAGTTGATGCCGGTACCAAGTATTTCGTTTATTACATCAAATTTACCTATGAAGGGGAAACCACGGAGGGAACTTATGTTTATGATTCCGTGAAATCAGAGGCCGTGCGAAAAGAATGGAACAAAAAAGTGGTAAACTGCTATGTGGACGAAGAAGGCGACTATATCTATGTAGAAGACATCTCGCTGCAGCAATTGGCAAAAGATTCGAATACTTGGGCGAAATATCCAAATTCAACCATTCAGTTTATCAATAAGGACATGAATATTGCGTTTAAATAAAATAAACAATTCATTTTCAGCAATATGCAATTAAAGAAAAGGTCGGAAAAATAAATTTTTCCGACCTTTATTTTGCATTAATGGGTTTCTTCAAAAAAGAAAAAATCAGAATTTCAAGTCGCCATTCAATTCTCTTACAGCATTTGCTGCCTGTGCGAATTTTTCTTTTTCAACATGAATTTTTTGAATTACTTCTGAATTAATTTATTATTTTCGTGAAAACACTGCATTTAGTATCTGAAATTGCAAAAATACCATGTTCATTTATTCTTAAATCAATCTATTATGAAATTAAAAATCACACTTTTTATTGCCGCATTCTTCTTCAGTTCTATTTCATTTGCGCAGAAGAAATTTGAGGGGACTTTTTCAAATGGTTACAAAGGTTCCAAACTAAGTTTCATTTTATCTGCTGATGGCAAAGAAATAAAGGATTTTACTTTTCAAGGTTACTGGAGATGTGGTGGCTCTACAGAAATGATCACACTTGGTCCAGAAAAAAAATTTCCGGTAACCAATAATAAGATCAATGGAATCATTGTAGAACCAGAAAATGGCGGAGCATCAGCCATTCGTTTTCAACTGGAAGGTTTAATAAATGGGAAAAAAGCGTCCGGTATTTATAGAATGAGTATTACGGGATTGAGCTGCGATACTTATGAATTAAAATGGACGGCTGCAGCCAAATGATTTTTTTGTGAATTGCTTTCAGAATTTATTACCTTCGTGACGAAGCACAACCTCAATTCAAAAACCTCCTGATCCAGGAGGTTTTGATGAGGTTTTTAGCATTCAAAAATCAGAATAATTCAAGCTGCTGATACGTCGGTGGCGGCTCTTCTTTGCTTCTGGCATAAAACAGTTCGATGTCACCAAACTGTTTATCGGTAATATTCATAATGGCGACCTTACCATATTTTGGCAACCAACTTTTCACTCTTTTGATGTGTACCTGGGCATTTTCGCGACTGGGACAATGCCGTATATAAATTGAAAACTGAAACAAGGCAAACCCGTCATCCTCCAATCTTTTCCTGAAAAGATTGGCGGCCCGCTGCATGGCTTTGGTTTCAGTCGGCAAATCGTATAACACCATGACCCACATAATTCGGTAAGCGTTAAATCGTTCGGCGTTCATTTTTTATGGTGAAAGATACCATGTAAAAAGTACAATGGCCTTCAAATAATTCAAATTAAAACAGGAAAAGAGATGATCCGTTTTTCTCCCGTATAGCACTTGTATAAGGAAGAAACGGTTGTTTTTACTGCCACCATCAGTGGACGGTTCAGCCGGTCAATATTGGTGTCTTTTGTTGCAATACTGATCAAATACGCTTTGAGTTCTTTGGTCAGCTCTTCGGCATCGGGATGTGTTTTCAGCCAGTTCATCACCATTAAATCCACATAAGGGCGATACGGCTCCATTAAATCATCAGCAAGACAGTACGGATTGTATTTATTTTTATGAAATATCCCCAACACAGGAAGTAATCCGGTTTCTACAATCGCCCTAGCAACAATGCTTCGCAAAACAATATATCCAAAATTGAATAGATGGTTCGGACTGTCACCATATCTGCCACGCAGGAAATCCGGATGGATGAGATATTTCCAATAATGTTGGGCGGCAATCCCTTCCATATTGGTGATATCACCCGATTTCACATTTTTTAGATACTCGTGCATGGGTTCGAAATAATTGCCTAACTTTTCCAGAACAGCGATTTGGTTGGATATTTTACATTCTACGGTTTGCTTCCACAACTGTTTTTTCAGCGGTTCGCTTGCTTCTAACTGATTTTTCACTCTTTCCGAATGTTCAGTATGACCAAAAATCGGAAGCATCTGACCTTTCGGCATGTGCTGTTCATCACAACTGATGACGACTACATTATGGTCCATCATTTTCTGAATCAGCTGGTGTGAAAGTGTAATCTGAAAATGATCCAGCATCAGCAAACCCAAATCCTCCACCGCCACTTTGCCTTTCGGCTCCTTAGTTTCAGGACACAAGATGTACATCTGATGGTCTTTGAGCTTCAGATAAGCAGGATTGCCGATGTAGATGGAGCGGTAGAGCATCTTTTAGAATTTCCAAAAAATTTTACCATCAAGTGAAATTTCAAAATCTTCTCCTTCAAACAGAAAATTCCATTTTTCTTTTGACATCTTTAAAAGTGGTGTTTCCCCTTCTTTTTCTATAAACGATGACTGTTTTTTAAATCCATCAAGACTTCT
This sequence comes from Chryseobacterium koreense CCUG 49689, assembly GCF_001045435.1. Classification (GTDB taxonomy): domain Bacteria; phylum Bacteroidota; class Bacteroidia; order Flavobacteriales; family Weeksellaceae; genus Kaistella; species Kaistella koreensis. Next base: position 38,971 of record NZ_LFNG01000018.1, read on the forward strand.
TTTTAGTTTTTGTACTTCGTCAGAGCCCATAAACGGTATTAATCTATTAAATCTATTGTCTTTCAACCCAACGAATCTAAATTTATCATCCTCATATTTTTTCTTACGTTGTAGTGGATCAGTAATATCATAGTCCAAAACTATTTCAGGAAGATTAAATTTTTTATCAAATTCTGAAATTATTTCGTCTTTTTTCAATTTGACCTTTCTATCAATATCATCATCTTTTATTGCTTCCAAGTGATATTTTAACCATATACTACCATCTGAAAATTGAGTAATAACATAAAGTCTTTTTTGCTGAAAGTCTATTTCATTTTTCCTTTCATATTCATTATCGTTATTAAGAACTAAAAGCTTTTGACCAACTTTGAGAAGTGTAAAACTCCAATCTATAAATTCCGGATAATTATTTTCAATAAAATCCTCAGTTTTGAAATTTTTGAATTTTCTATAGTGCTTTGAGGTTTCAAATGATGGAACGGGAAACATTACTTTTTGTAATTCATTATTAATAGTTTTTTGTAATAACAAAGCGTAAGGAATCTCATCTGAAGCTGCGTAATATTTATTCTTGTAGTCGTATTGAGAAATATAATTAACTCGTTTTTTAACCTCTCGTCCAGCTTTTGTTTTAATTCTTACGTGACGAATAATATTTCCTTGATGGTCTTTTATCTCATTATTGTCCTTTTGTTCTATAACTAATTTTTTAATTACAGGGTCAATAATATCATCAATTTTACTAAGCACATCTTTTATTGGCTTTCTAACTGCAAATAGAAATTTTTCATCTCCTTTTTTATATTCCCATTCGTTTTGATTATTTCTTTTCGGTTGTCCGTTATTGTATCTTTCTACATCTCTTATTTTCGCCAAGAAAGTATCTTTATACAAAGAACTTCTTATTGTATCACCTTTTGCATTCTTAATAATTTTAGCGCCATTTTCATCATATAAAAATTTATAATCGGCAAATCGAAAAGTAAGCTTTTTCAAAACAAAATGTAAAGAAAAAACACAAATTCAAATTGCAGCTACAAATATAAGCCTTTCGAGTGAAAGGCTTTTTAAATAACATTTAATTCACATTTAAAGCGAATTTAACCGACTCACCATTCAATAGCTTCAATGTGCTTTCCCGGTTGTTTTCATACACATGAACGTTGCCCAGGAATAGCGAAATACTTTTTAGTGGCAAATCAATCTGCCGGCTGATCAGATATAAGTGATAAATGTCGGCAGGCAGTCCCAAATTAGCGTCAGAGCTCCGTTGGTATGCAGAAACAACCAATTTACCTTGATCGATCTGGAACTGAATCAAAGACAAGCACGGCTGTTGATTACTATCAGTGTCATTCTTACCCAGAAACAACACGTAATTCTTACTGTTTCGCTTTTCTATATTGATTTTCTTAATCAGATCTGGAAGTTGTTCAAAGTAAGTTGGATAACTATTCACCAGAATAGGTCCGCAATAATCCCACCAGGTAATCCCAGCTTCACGATAACGCTCAGTAAGTCGTTCACCGGACTGGAACAACTCCAATTCTGTTTTAAGCTTATTTCGGGCAATTCCGTGTCCTTCAAATATTTCCAGTAAGTCTGCTGGTTTTAGAGATAAATGTTCATTAAGTAGGTAAGTGATATTTCCCTTCTTGTTTTCCTGCACCTTACCTTTTGTAAGGATTTTTTCTAATGTTTTGTGATACTTATTCATGATTTTTAATATTAGTTCTATATTTGCAAAACCACACCAAACGAAAAAATCCAACAGCTTCCAGAAGACTTTTAAGTCCTCCAGTAG
>NZ_LFNG01000019.1 GCF_001045435.1 Chryseobacterium koreense CCUG 49689
GGAAGCTGTATTCCATTCCCCGGAAGACTTCTTCGCAGTGCATAGTAAGGTAGGCATCCGATCCATGTTGCTCATCGCCGGACCAATCCGAAGCAGTCAGCACGAGGCGGGAACGGCTTGTCCGGAGGACAAGATGTGATTAACCACAGGTGTAACCTGTGGTTGCAGACTAGACCCCGCACCCACATGTCCGTAGGACATAACGGATCATCACGCCCAGGGGATCGCCGGAAGACGACTGAAGAGAGTATCTTGTTCCGCCCTCCGGGCGGGGTTGCTGTGTGGCGCCATGCCCATAAGATGAATCTTATGGTTAATCAGATATCGTCCTCCGGACGAGTATTGACGGATCATCTCATCCGCGGGATCGCGAAGATGAACCCTAAGGAAGCTGTATTCCATTCCCCGGAAGACTTCTTCGCAGTGCATAGTAAGGTAGGCATCCGATCCATGTTGCTCATCGCCGGACCAATCCGAAGCAGTCAGCACGAGGCGGGAACGGCTTGTCCGGAGGACAAGATGTGATTAACCCCAGGTAAAACCGATGGGTATAGGCGAAGTCTGTGGATATAGCCGAAACCTGTGGATATAGGTGAAGTCTGTGGTAGTAGATGAGGCATGTAGATGAGGTATGTAGATGTAGGCGAAGCCAGTGGATGCAGGCGAAGTTCAGGTGCATCCGCCGGCTGCAGAACAAGTCTTCTCAGGGGTTGCTTGCGCTGCAAATCGAAAATCCCGATTCTTATCAAAAAAACGCCCGTTAACATAAAATTCAAATCCAATCTTGAAAAAAAGGTGATTTATTAAAATAATTTTAATTAATTTGCACCGTATTTTATGGAATACCTAAATATTTATGGATTTAAGCCGTTATTTAGGGATAACCAACAGCGTTAATACCATCATTATTACCATATGAAAAAATTAATCACGCTTATTGCGGTTTTTCTTCTGTTCACCATGAACGCCCAGGATTTCAAATATGGGATCACCGGGAATTTTCACAAAGGTTCGATCGTTGGCGTGCATGACGTATCCAAAGGGAGTTACGGTGGCGGATTAGGTTTTTTGGCACAGATTCCTTTAGTAGAAAACGATATTTTTGACTCCGCATGGCTTTATCTTCAGGGGCAGCTGGAATACAGCATGCAGGGGGAGTTTGCAGAAGCGGATACTGACACCTATGGTAAGCAGAAATATTTTCATGACTATGTGGCGTTTCAGGTTTACCTGAAGTATTTCTTCCACAAAGGGAATATGAAGCGGGATGTCTATGTGTTCGCCGGGCCAAGAATTGAATACTTGGTAAGACAGGAAAAGAAAGTGTCCCCTCAATATGACATCGACTACTTCAAATACAATCAGGATGATGTGATTAACAAATTCGGTTATGGGGCTTCATTCGGAATCGGAATGGCGGTTTCGCACCAGATGGAGGTTTTCATGAGATACGATTGGGGTTTCAGCAAAGTGTATCCGAATAACAAGTCGCACTTTACCTACAACCGACTTTTGGGGATAGGGATCAACTATTACCTGAACGAAAACTGGTGGTAGAAACCATCTAACCCCCACCTTAAGATTACCTTTTGGTCAAAATATCTTTACACTTGTAATCTTAATATTAAGAAATGAGAAAATACTTCAAGGTATTTATTACGATATTCACTTTAATTGTACTCTTCTCATGTAGTCCGAAGAAGAACATCGTTTACCTGTCGAACTACAACTTTGAGCAGGAGGTTTCCGAAGCCAGATATACCGGTTTGCACATTCAGGAAGGAGATCAGCTCAATATTCTGGTTTCTGCATTTGATGAAATCGCGGTGCGGCCTTTCAATATGAATACCATGTCGCGCACCAGTTCTGCCGCTACCGGCAATAGTGCTGCCAATCCGAATATGACGGCCGTCGCCGGCAGCCTTTACACCGTCAATTCAGACGGCACGATTATTTTTCCGGTATTGGGAAGCATTTACTGTAAAGGGATGACCAAGCAGCAGCTCAAAGATGACCTCGAGCTCCGGCTGAAAAGATACCTCACCGATCCATTGGTGACGGTGAACCTTGCCAATTTCAACTTTTTTGTCTTGGGGGAAGTCGGTTCAAAAGGTTTAAAAACTGCGGCCACGGAAAAGGTGAATATTTTGCAGGCACTCGCGATTGCGGGGGATATTAATGTAGGCGGCAATAAAACCAATGTGAAACTGATCCGGTATTCTGAAAAGGAAGGAAAGGACAATGCTATTTCGCTTGATTTGACCGATGCCGGGATTGTGAACTCGCCTTATTACTATATTCAGCAGAATGATATCATATATGTAGAACCCGACAAAAATCAGCAGATTGCCGTGAATAACAGTGCGAAACTTGATAAAGCCCTAAAGTATGTAGGGGTGGTATCAGGAGTTTTGGCGCTTTTTATCACGATCTTGCGCATTAAATAGAAATGGAACTTCTTGAAAATTCGGTGCCTCAGCAGCGAACCCGGCCCATCAATATCAAAAAGGAAATCGTAAGGTATCTTAGGAAGTGGCCGTACTTTTTGCTCAGCATGATTCTCTTTTATACCGGTGCCAAGATTTATTTAAGATATTCCGTTCCGCAATATTATTCCAAAACTACCCTGAAACTTCAGGAATCCAAAGGGAAGACCACGGCGCTCAGCGACCTGAAAAACCTGGGAATGGGAGTCAGCGGCGACAATGAACTGCAGGGGGAAACCACCGTCATTGTTTCTAAACCCATTTTAGCCACCGTGGCCAAAAATCTGAATCTGGAGGTGAGTTTCTTCACCATGGGAACCATTAAGGAGGTGGAACTTTATCAGGATTCCCCGGTCACCGGAAAAATCATCAAATTAAATCAGCCCGACCGTTTTTGGGGCGAAACTCTGGAGATCATCCCGGCGGGAAAAAACGCTTTTCGCGTTGCTAACGGCAAAACGGTCTATCCGCTTAACACCCCGGTCATGCTTAGTTTCGGGTGGGTACAAATCAATACCAAGCCTGGAGCCCGGCTCACCTATCCGCTCAAGGTGCAGTTCCGGAATCTGAAAGCTGTGGTCGCCGGACTTGAAGGAGCGATCAACGTGAACCTGCCCGAGAACAAAGGACTGCTCATGGAGCTTTCTATGGTGGGACCGGTCCCGAAAAAATCCGAAGATATCCTCAATGAACTCACCCGCCAATACCTGATTGAAGGGGTCAATGACAAAAACGAGGAGGCACAGAACACCCACAATTTCATCAATGACCGGCTCGCCATCATCAGCGATGACCTCTCCGGCATAGAAAGCGAAAAAGAAAGGTTCAAACGCTCCAACCAAATCGTGGATCTGCAGTCGCAGGCGAATATGGCTTTGAACAAGGCGGACGAAAACACCAAATCCATCGTCAGCAACGGGATGCAGCTTGATCTGGTGAACGCAGTCCTAAACATGACCAATGGGGAGCAACTGATTCCGGCCGGAATGGGTTTAAACAGTGCTGCTGAAAGTAATATTGCGGAGTACAACAATTTGCTGCTCACCAGGAACCGGGTGCTGAAGCAGGCCACCTCCGAGAATCCTGCGGTGATCGAAATGAACAAACAGATCGGAGCCCTTCGGAGCCTCATCAAAAAAAATCTGATGGAATCCAGGGAAACCCTCCAGCTTCAGATTGCACAGGCACAGGCACAGCTTAACATTGCCAAAGGAAATATCAGCAGATATCCCTCGCAGGAAAAAATATTCCGGGGTATTGACCGGCAGCAGACCCTGAAGGAACAGCTATACCTGTACCTCCTCCAGAAAAGGGAAGAAAACGCCATCACTTTGGCGGTCACCGCACCGAAAGCGAAAGTAGTAAATCCCGCATTTACCACCGGAATTGTCAAACCGCTTTACCGACAGATCATTTACGGATCACTGGCGGTCGGTTTTTTACTCCCTCTGGTATTCTTTGTCGGCTTGCACCAGCTGGACACTAAAGTACATACCAAACAGCATATCCTTTCGGTCATTCCGGAGGCGGCGGTGATCGCAGAAATTCCGGTGAACAAGACTGAAAATGCCATGGTGCACCCCAACGATTTTTCGGTATTTGCCGAGTCATTCCGGATCCTGGGCTCCAACCTGAAATTTATGCTCAAGGCCAAAGGCGCTGAAAAGGGAGGCGTTATTTTGGTCACTTCCTCGGTGAAAGGAGAGGGGAAAACCACCATCGCGATGAACACGGCACTCACCTTAGCCGGAAAAAACAAAGTGATCATCGTGGGGGCTGATATCCGGAATCCCCAGCTGCACCGTTTCGTGGAAGGAAAAAATGTCGGGTTGACCGATTATCTGGTTTCAGAAGATGAAAATCCGGACCGGTTCGTCATCAGATCCGGTATCCAGGAAAATCTGGACGTGCTTTTCAGCGGTCAGATCGCACCCAATCCGAACGACTTGCTGGACATGAAGAAATTTGACGAGATGATCGCGCACTTCAAATCCCGGTACGACTATATCGTGATAGACAGCGCACCGGTCATGCTGGTGAGTGACACGCTGCACCTGGTGGAAAATGCTGACGCAGTACTTTATGTGGTAAAGTCGGATTTCACCGAAAAAGAGATGATAGATTTCGCGGCGGGATTTCAAAAGGAGAACCTGATCAAAAATATGGCATTTGTGCTGAACAGTGTGAAGCCCGAAAACACCCGCTACGGAAAAAAATACGGGTACGGATATTACTCCTATACGCATGATGACCAGGTAAAATGGTGGGAAAAGTTGAAGTGGTAAGTGGACGAGTGGTTGAAGGGTTCAGTCGGGAATGGAGGAGATTTGTAGAAATGGTCTGATTTTATGAGGTACCTTTAGGGACAGCTTGAAATCTGTCCAACTCCGCAGCAGAAATCATGATGAATTCATTCTTTGGTAAATATTTCATCACTTTAATCTTTAAAAATCCATACCGATAGCCACCGGGAACCAAAAGCAAATAGCAATGAAAAGAATTTTAATAACTGGGGGTGCCGGATTCATCGGTTCCAATTTGTGTGATTACTTTACCCATAAAGGATATGAAGTGACCTGTCTCGATAATTTCGCTACGGGTTTCCGACATAATATCGAACCACTTTTATCCCTGCCCAATTTTAAACTGATCGAAGGCGATATCCGCGAGGTGGAGACTTGCAGAAAAGCCTGCGAGGGACAGGATTATGTGCTGCATCAGGCGGCGTTGGGTTCGGTCCCCAGATCACTCGATGATCCAGCCACCACCAATGCGGTGAATGTGGATGGATTTCTGAACATGCTGGTGGCCACCAGGGACGCCGGAGTAAAGCGTTTTGTGTATGCGGCAAGCTCCTCCACTTACGGTGATTCAGAGAAACTGCCCAAAGTAGAGGAGGTGATCGGGAAACCCCTTTCGCCTTATGCGGTCACCAAATATGTCAACGAGCTCTATGCCGATGTTTTCAGCAAGGTTTTTGGGCTGGAATGTATCGGACTCCGGTATTTCAATGTCTTTGGAAGAAGGCAGAATCCAAACGGAGCCTATGCCGCCGTAATTCCAAAGTTCGTGATCCAGCTGATGAACCACGATAGTCCGGTGATCAATGGTGAGGGAGATTACTCCCGGGATTTCACCTATATCGACAATGTAGTCCAGATGAATGAAAGGGCAATGCTCACTGAAAACCCGGAAGCCATCAACCAGGTTTTTAATACTGCGGTAGGAGATCAGACCACCATCTCGGAGACGGCAGAACTCCTCCGAAATCTCCTTTCGACCTATGACCCGGAAATCGCTTCGGTACCCATCAAACACGGACCAGTTCGGGCAGGAGATGTGCCCCATTCCAAAGCGAGCATCGCGAAAGCGGAAAGATTGCTGGGATATTCACCGAGCCACCATTTTGAGGAAGGTCTGCAGGAAGCGGTGCAGTGGTATTGGGAAAACCTTTGACCCGGATGCCGAGGATTGCACAGGGTGGAAGTGGCTGCAAAAGAATTAAAATGGAGTTCAAGTCAAAAATCAAAAAATAGAATATCTTTGCCACAATAAGAATTAAGACGGAACAAGTAGCAGCACATGAAGGAACACAAAATAGCAATAATCGGTTTGGGATATGTGGGATTGCCATTGGCCAGGCTGTTCGCCACCAGGTATCCGGTAGTAGGTTTCGACATTAATGAAAACCGGATTGCCGAATTGCGACGCGGCGAAGACTCCACCTTGGAAGTCTCCACCGAACTGCTCCAATCCGTCCTCGTCAAAGAAAATCCTTTGGCCAACCCTCAACCTCAACCTCACCCCACAGGCTTATACTGCACCTCCAATCTCGCAGATCTCGCTGATGCCAATACCTACATTGTCACCGTACCCACTCCGGTCGATAAAAATCACCGGCCGGTGCTCACCCCTTTGATCAAGGCCAGTGAAACGGTGGGAAAAGTCATCGGGAAAGGGGATGTGGTGATCTACGAATCCACTGTGTATCCGGGAGCTACCGAAGAAGACTGCATCCCTGTGGTGGAAAAAGTTTCTGGATTGAAGTTCAATCAGGATTTCTTTGCCGGCTATTCGCCGGAACGCATCAATCCGGGAGACAAGGCACACACGGTTGAAAAAATATTAAAGGTCACTTCCGGTTCCACTCCCGAAATTGGAGCTGTGGTCAACGACCTTTACCGTTCCGTGATCACTGCGGGAACCCACCTCGCGCCCAGCATCAAAGTGGCGGAAGCAGCAAAGGTCATCGAAAATTCCCAGCGCGACATCAATATCGCCTTTGTGAACGAATTGGCCAAGATCTTTAACCTGATGAATATCAATACCCACGACGTTTTGGCAGCTGCCGGAACGAAGTGGAATTTCCTCCCTTTCAAACCCGGATTGGTTGGCGGCCACTGCATCGGCGTGGATCCCTACTATCTCGCCCAAAAGGCCCAGGAGTTCGGCTACCATCCGGAAATCATTTTGGCGGGCCGGAAAGTCAATGATTCCATGGGGCAATACGTAGCATCGCAGGTGATTAAAACCATGATCAAAAAAGGGATCAAAGTGAACGGAGCAGAAATTCTGATGCTCGGCGTGACCTTCAAGGAAAACTGCCCGGATGTGCGCAATACCAAGATCGTGGATGTGGTGGAGGCCCTGGAAGATTACGCCGTGCAGGTCACCATCTATGATCCGTGGGCCAACCCCGATGAGGTGAAATACGAATATGGTTTGGAAAGCGCAAAGGAACTTTCGTCTCAAAAATTTGACGCCGTGGTCCTCGGCGTTGCACACCAAGAATTCCTGGATATGGAACTCGACCTTTACTTGAAAGAAAATTCGGTGGTGTACGACGTGAAGGGAATATTACAATATTCAGATCAATCGTTATAGTTGTTCAAAACCGTCTGAAATTTAAAATTGATATTGGTAAAGTCTTAATTCCTAATAAAAAAATCAACTTGTTATTTGAACATTTAACATATCATATTAAAGATACCCATCATGTTTTGCAGCATTATGCAGTGAAGGCGATTAACATTGGATTGACCACAAGGAATTATCTGATTGGCTTTTACATTAAAGAATATGAGCTGGCTGGAGAGGACCGTGCACAATATGGTGAACAATTATTAGAGCAGCTGGCAAGTGAATTGTCCAAGAAGGGGCTGAAGAATATTTCTGCACCTGAATTATCAAGATTTAGACAGTTTTATGATGCTTATCCGGAGATTCTTGGGACATTGTCACAAAAATCCTTACAGATCCCTCCGTCAATTCTTGGGACAGCGTCCCAAGAAAGTAAAAGTCCAATTAAAAGCAATGATAAGAAGGATTCCTTAAAGTTGATCACCCATCTGTCGTTTTCCCATTTTGCAGAATTGATCAAAATCAAAGACCCGCTGAAAAGAAAATTTTATGAAACAGAATGTATTAAGGGAACCTGGGGAGTGCGAGAATTGAGAAGACAAATCAATTCCCTGTTTTTCGAAAGAACAGGATTGAGCAGTAACCCAAAAAGAATGTAGGACATCATCAATAGTACTGACAAATCTACACCGGAAGAACTTATAAAATCCCCTTTTGCATTCGAATTCCTAGGCTTAAAGGCAAAAGAAGTCATTTTGGAATCCGATATTGAAGAAGCGATTATGGACCATATCCAAAATTTCCTATTGGAGTTAGGTAATGGATTCTGTTTTGAAGACCGGCAAAAAAAGATATTGATTGATGACGAATATTTTTTCATTGATTTGGTATTTTATCACAGAATTTTGCATTGTCATGTACTTATAGAGATTAAAGCTGAAGAATTCAAGCATGAACATATCGGGCAGCTCAATGTTTATCTTGAACACTATAAACGAAACATCATGAGTGAGCAAGATAATTTACCCGTCGGAATACTTTTGGTGACCAATAAAAACGATACTTTAGTGGAATATGCAAAAGGGTCGCTGGACAACAAGATGTTTATTTCAAAATATTTACTGGAATTGCCAGTCAAAGAGGAATTGATTGCAATTATCGAACAGGAAAAAAATAACTTCAATTAAGCTATATTCAATCATTATTTAATGAGTCAAGAACAACCCACCTATTATATCAACTCCAAGCAGTCGCTCTTTTCCCTTAACCTCAAAGAAGTCTGGGCATACCGCGACCTGCTCTATATGCTGGTGAAAAGAGATTTCGTTACCTTCTATAAACAGACGGTTCTCGGGCCGCTCTGGTTCATTGTGCAGCCGTTGCTGACCACGGTGATTTACATCATCCTTTTCGGAAATATCGCAAAACTCTCCACAGACGGACTCCCCCAAATCCTGTTCTACCTTTCGGGCATCACGGTTTGGAATTATTTCTCCGAAAGCCTCACCAAAACGTCCACCGTATTCACCGCGAATGCCGGAATGTTCGGGAAGGTCTATTTTCCCAGATTAATCATGCCGCTCTCCATCGTGGCTTCGGCGCTGATGAAATTTGCAGTGCAGTTTGGGATTTTCCTGGCGGTATTGCTTTACTACGTGCTGTTTACAGACACGGTGCACCCCAATTCCTGGATCCTGCTCACCCCGCTGCTCATTTTGCTCATGGCCATGTTTGCTTTGGGTATGGGAATGATATTTTCGTCGCTGACCACCAAATACAAAGACCTCACATTCCTTTTGACTTTTGGGACCCAGCTCTTCATGTACATCACCCCGGTGGTTTACCCGATTTCCGCATTGCCGGAAAAACTGAGGTTCCTGGCGGTTTTCAATCCCCTTTCCTCCGTATTCGAATGTTTCCGCTATGCATTTTTGGGCGCCGGAAGTTTTGATCTGATGAATTTGATTTGGAGTAGTATTTTTATATTTGCCCTATTAATTATCGGGACTGTGATTTTTAATAAGGTGGAGAAGAGTTTTATGGACACGGTTTAGGTGGAGGATGAGGTTGAGGATGAGGTTGAGGTTGAGTGGGGTAGGGATAATTTTGTAGGGTTTGGATTAAATTGGAGATGGGGGATGAGGTTGAGGATGAGGTTGAGGATGAGGTTGAGGATGAGGTTGAGCGGGGTAGGGATTATTTTGTAGGGTTTGGATTAAATTGGAGATGGGGGATGAGGTTGAGGATGAGGTTGAGGTTGAGGATGAGGATGAGGATGAGGATGAGGATGAGGATGAGGATGAGGTTGAGGTTGAGGATGAGGATGAGGTTGAGGTTGAGGTTGAGGATGAGGATGAGGATGAGGATGAGGATGAGGATGAGGATGAGGATGAGGATGAGGATGAGGTTGAGGTTGAGGTTGAGGGGGGTGAGAGATTATTTTGTGGCTTGTAGCATCAATTGAATGTACTGTGTTTGTTGACAAATCGAAAATAGTGCAAAAACAAGATAATAGAAGAAAGGAAAAATATAATAGAAGAAAAGAAAAATTAGATCATCTAAAAATACCATTTATTTGTTTGACAACAAATCGAAAATAGTGAAAAGCAATATAATGGAAGAAAGAAAAAATATAATAGAAGAAAAGAAAAACCAGATCATATAATAATACCATTACTTTGTAAAAAATGCGAAAATCTTAACCTCACCATTAACCTTAACCTTAACCTTAACCTAAACCTCAACCTAAACCTCAACCTTGACCAATGTACACCGATTTTACTCAAATGCCAGTTTGGCAAAAAGCAATGGAAATTGGAGTCGATGTTTATAAGATTTCAGATTCCCTTCCAAAAAAGGAAGATTATGCGCTAACGTCACAAATAAGGAATGCAGGAGAAAGTATATCTGCAAATATTGCTGAAGGTTTCGGAAGAGGCGGAAACAAAGAAAAATGTAATTTCTATAGATATTCCCGTGGATCTGCGAGTGAAACAAAAAGTCACCTTATCTATGGAAAGCTGGTAGGTTACTTTGCGGAACCAGAATCAAATAGCATTATCACCAAGATTGAAGAAGTGATCCATGAACTTAACAAAATAATAAAATCCCTAGGTAATTAACCTCAACCTTAACCTTAACCTTAACCTTAACCTTAACCTTAACCTTAACCTTGAACACCAACACCGCGATAAAAGCCGTAAATATCTCCAAGCAATACCGCCTGGGCGAAGTAGGCACAGGCACACTCAGCCATGACCTGAATAGAGCTTGGGCAAAACTGCGCGGCAAAGAAGACCCTTTCCTTAAGATTGGCGAGAGCAACGACCGCAGTACCAGAGGCAACAGCGATTATGTGTGGTCTTTGAAGGATATTAATTTTGAAATCGAGAAGGGCGATGCCGTAGGCATTATCGGCAGAAACGGTGCCGGGAAATCTACCCTGCTGAAACTCCTTTCCCGGGTGACCAAACCCACCACCGGGTATTTCGAGGTGAACGGGCGGATCGCTTCCCTGCTGGAAGTGGGAACGGGCTTTAATCCTGAAATGACCGGGCGTGAGAACATCTTCCTCAACGGTGCCATATTGGGAATGCGCCGGAACGAGATCAAAAGAAAGTTTGACGAGATTGTGGATTTCGCGGGGGTAGAAAGGTACATCGACACGCCGGTGAAGCGCTACTCCTCCGGGATGTATGTGCGCCTGGCGTTTGCCGTTGCCGCTCATTTGGAATCCGAGATCCTCATTGTGGACGAGGTGTTGGCAGTAGGCGATGCGGAATTTCAGAAAAAATGCCTGGGCAAAATGGGCGATGTTTCTAAAGGAGAAGGCAGAACCGTGCTGTTCGTGAGCCATAATATGGCGGCGGTGAAGGAATTATGTAATTCCGGCATATTACTGGTTAACGGCAACGTCGATTTTAAAGGAGGAATTTTGGAAACTGTGGAGAAATATCAAAAATATTCACAAAATGGAGGGGCTTTTATCGCCAATTATAATTTGGATACCGCGATTGGTAATGAGAATATTAAAATTTTACAATTTGAAGTGAAACCGTCTGAAGGGAATATTCTTCAAATTTCGTCTGGATTTTACTTTGATTTAGAATTCTATAGTAATATTAAGAATAAAAATTTAGCAATCACTGTTGAATTAAAAAATGCCGAGGAATTAATTATATTTCATCATGGATATTGGGTTACAGAGGAAAATGACCTGAAGGAAGGTTTATATAATATTAAAGGATTTATTCCTGGCAATATTTTAAACGCTGGAATTTATTCATTTAATTTGATTTTTGCAGAAAATCTCAATAATGTATATTTTATATATAAAGAAATTTGCACTTTTGAGTTACAGAATGAAACTCTGGCTAGAAATACAACAAAATTACCAGGAATTATAAGACCACAAATTAAATATCAATATGAGTATAAAGGAACTGATATATAGGGTGTTGCATTTCAGGTGGAATTGGTTGTATGAAGTTTATGTAACTTATAAATATGTTGATGAATATACTGTATTTCCTGCAATTCATATACCTAAGGGTGTTAAGTTGAAAATAACGAAAGAAAAAAGTGCAAAATTTATTATCAAGAAAAAGCTGATATTGGAAAAATGGAAGACTGAAAATGCTTATTCAACAATTAGTTTAGCCAGCAATTCGGAACTTTTAATAGAGAATGATTTTATTATAGGAGACGGTGTTAAAATCTCAGTAGCAAATAAAGGTACATTAATATTGAGAGGTAAAAAAAATGACTCAGGATCAGGAATAACAGCAAATGCTGTTGTACTTGTAAAAAGGCACTTAGAAATTGGATATGACTGCATCATTGCTTGGGATACTTTTATAACAGACTGCGATTGGCATAGCATTGAGGGTAAAAGTTCGCAAATGGATACTATCTTAGGAGATAAAGTGTGGCTCGGAGTTGGGGCAAAAATTCTTAAGGGTGCCAATATAGGAAGTAATTCTATCATAACAGCAAATAGTGTTGTGTTGAAAGGTGATTATCCATCCAGATCCTTATTGTCAGGTTCACCGGCAAAAATTGTTCAGGAAAATGTACCACAATGGCATAGAGATCTAAAATGATAAATAAACCACATCTTATCCACTTCAATAAAATCGGTTCGCCTGCTTTGGGTTACATCACCATTGCTGAAGAACAGGAGAATGTTCCATTCGAGATTAAACGTGTGTACTGGACTTATTATACGCCACAGGATGTAGTACGTGGCGGGCATGCACATAAATGTCTTCAGCAGATGATATTTGCAGTATCTGGAACCATCACATTTAATACTGAAGACCTTCAGGGAAATAAGCAAACCTTTGTACTGGATCATCCTTCCAAAGGATTGTATCTGCCAAATTTAATATGGCGTGATATTCATTTTACGCACAGCGCAGTCCTGCTCTGTCTGGCATCTGAAAACTATGATGAAAAAGATTATTTTCGAGATTTTGAAGAATTCAAAAATTATCACCATGGTTAAAATTCATCCACTTGCTGACGTACAATCCGAAAATATTGGTGACGGAACACAAATTTGGCAATATTGTGTGGTGCTAGAAAATGCGGTTATAGGAAAAAACTGTAATATCAACTGTCAGGTTTTAATAGAAAACGATGTAGTCATTGGCGATGAGGTCACGATAAAACCAGGTGTGCAAGTCTGGGATGGCGTTACTTTAGAGGATGATGTTTTTGTTGGGCCTAATGTAACTTTCACCAATGACCTGTTTCCTAAATCAAAAAACTTAAGTTTTGAGCTGAAAAGGACATTAATAAAAAAAGGTGCAAGTATTGGAGCCAACGCGACCATTTTGGCAGGCATTACTGTAGGAGAAAATGCACTGATTGGTGCGGGTAGTGTTCTGACAAAAGACGTTCCTGCGAATGAAATCTGGGTGGGAAATCCGGCAAAATTTTTTAAAAAACTAGAGAATGATTAAATTCTTAGACCTGCAAAAGATCAACTTAGTGCACCAACAGGAAATTGAGGAACGCCTGCTCCAAACCTTCCGCAGCGGTTGGTTTCTTTTGGGCAATGAAGTGAAAAGCTTTGAAAACGATTTGGCTAAATATATCGGCGCACCCATTGCAATCGGTGTAGCCAATGGTTTAGATGCGCTGCGTTTAATCTTTAAAGCGTATTTAGAATTGGGTCAAATGAAAGTGGGTGACGAAGTTATTGTTCCTGCCAACACCTATATAGCATCACTTCTCGCAATTACAGACAATAGACTGAAACCTGTTTTCGCAGAACCTGATATTGAGAATTATAATCTCGATATTTCTGCTCTTGAAAAACTCATCACACCGAAAACAAAAGCCATTATGGTTGTTCATCTCTATGGCAAAGTTTGCTGGTCAGAAGAAATGGAAACATTGGCAAAAAAATATCATCTAAAAATAATTGAAGATAACGCGCAGGCAATCGGTGCGGAGTGGAAGGGGATAAAAACCGGTCATCTTGGCGATGCTGCCGGTTTTAGTTTTTATCCAGGTAAAAACCTAGGTGCTTTAGGCGATGCAGGTGCAGTTACGTGTAAGGATTCTCTTTTGGCAAAGACCATCAGAGTATTAGCCAACTATGGTTCCGAAGAAAAATACATCAATAAATATCAAGGATTAAACAGTAGATTAGATGAAATTCAGGCAGCCGCTCTGGACGTAAAATTGAAATACATTGATGCAGACAATGAAAAGCGGAGAACAATCTCAGAGAGATATTGTACAGAAATCACCAATCCAATAATCACGCTTCCAAAAGTGCCCGCTGATTCTAAAGAACATGTGTGGCATCTTTTTGTGATCCGAACGGCAAAGAGAGATCAACTGCAAAAATATCTTTTAGAAAACAGCATCCAGACTTTAATTCATTATCCCATTCCGCCACACAAACAGAAGGCATACAAATACTACAATCATCTGTCTTTTCCGATAACTGAAAAAATCCATGAAGAAGTCTTAAGTTTGCCAATAAGTCCGGTGATGACAGAGCAGGAAGTTGGGATAGTGATTGATGTTATAAATAAATACGGAAATAATGGAAGATAAAACATTGGTTTCAATTTGTATAATCTCCTATAATTCTGCCGATTTTGTTTTAGAGACTTTGGAAAGTGCAAAAGAACAAGGTTATAAGCACATTGAACTCATCATTTCAGATGATGGTTCTACAGATGCAACGGTAGAGCTGTGCAAAAAATGGTTGCAGAATAATGAAAATCGATTCCAACGAACCGAACTGATCACCGTGGAGACTAACACAGGGATTCCGGCAAATTGTAATAGAGCCGTAAGGGCAGCAAGAGGAGAATGGATCAAATTAATAGCTGCTGACGATATTCTACTAAAAGACTGTATTACCGATAATATGGAGTATATCAGAATTAATTCGGAAACCCAAATTCTTTTCTCAGCGATGCGACCTTTTTTGGTAGTAAATGGGGAAAAGAATTTTCTCCCGCCGGTAAAATTATCGCAGTATTTTCTTGATTTAAATGCTGATCAACAGTTTATTGAAATTATATTTGGTAAGATGGATGGTGTTGCACCAACAGCATTTATCGCTAGGAGACTTTTTGAGAAACTGGGTTATTATGACGAAGCATTCAAATTGGCAGAAGACTATCCTTTTTGGTTAAAATGCACCGCCAATCAGGTCAGGTTTGTCTCCATGGACAAATTAACAGTGCTTTACCGTCGGCACGACAATAATGCCGGTGTTGTAAAAGTAATAAATGGTACAATTTACAAAGACCGGATTCGGATTTTCAAACAATATCTCAATCGCCTGATTGCTAATGAAAGCAGCAGGGCAGCATTCATTAAGTATTACAAAACAAACTATTTTTCTTTTATTAAATTTTGTAGTGAATCAGACAATTTGGAATTACTGCAAAATGTTAAAAAAACAAATAAAATTTCCAATTTATTTTATTTCTCGGTTAAGAATTATATTTTAACATTCTCCAGAAACAATCTGATAAGTAGATTGTTACGCAGTATTTGCTATCGGCTTTTGATCAAGGAAGAAAAAGGGCTTTTTAAAAAACACTCAGAGATAATATGAACCGACCCCTTTTCTCCATCCTCATCGCTCAGTATAACAACGGTCAATATTTCGCTGACTGCTACCATAGTATTATTGCTCAAACCTACCCAAACTGGGAAGTTATTATTGTTGATGACTGCTCCACCGATGACTCTGTGGAACAAATGAAGAAACTCATTGGAGTGGATGCGCGCTTCAAACTCTATCAAAACGATAAAAATGAAGGTTGTGGCTTTACCAAAAGAAGACTCGCAGAACTAGCGACGGGCGAAATATGTGGATTTCTGGATCCTGATGATGTGATCACCGAAGATGCGGTCTCCAGAATGATTGAAAACCATATCCAAAACCCTGAAATTTCTATCGTTTATTCAGACTGTATTTTCTGTGATGATAAATTATCGAAAATTCATGTGATAAAATCAAAGCCAGTTAATAGTAATGACCCCTTTTTCATAAATTATTATGCTGAAATTTTTGCCTGGACAACCTTTAAGAAAAAGTTTTACGATAAAACAAGTGGAATTAATGCTGCATTGAAAAGGGCTGTTGATCAAGATTTGGTATTGCGCCTGTATGAAGTAGGGGAGGTTATACACCTGCCCGAAACTTTATATCATTATCGCCAACATGAAGGAGGTATTTCTACTATGTCTAATAGAGGAAAAGCTAAATATTGGCACTGGATGGTGATCATGGATGCTGCAAAAAGAAGAGGAGTAAATTATGAACAGTATTTTGCTGAGCACGTTTTTCAATCCCAAAGAGAAAAAGATCTGGAAAAGGAAATATCGGGGTACAACAGATCTTTTATTTTCAAAGTAATGCGTAAACTGAAGTTTTTTTAAGATGGGCGGGACTATTTTATTTGCCTATAATCTGTCAGAATCCGACAACCAATTTGTTCAGATCCATATCCGAATGCTGGAGGAATTAGGGTATGAGGTGACGGCGTCCTTAGATGAATTCTGGTATCCCACAAAATCATATAATATACTGGTGATCAATTGGCCGGATTATTTTTTTGGATGGAACATCAATATCTCTGATGAAGAAGTAACTGAACTCAACAAAACCTTGAACAGTTGGAAGCAATCAAAAACCAAAATTTTCACTTTTTTGCACGATGAATATTCTCATTTTGGTAGAGGTGCGAATTTGAATCTTCTGTTTGACCTGTGTTACAGCAAGTCAGATATCCTAATTCATCTGGGCGACTATTCGAAAAAAAAATATTCGGATTTATATCCAGACGCACAACACCATATTGTTCACCATCCACTATATACTGATTTTCAGACTGATTTGGAAAGACATGTTGCCCGTAAACAATTAGGTATTTCCGAGAAAGTGCATCTTGTATTTGTTCCCGGCGGAATAAGAAAAACAGAAGAAATAGATTACTGTATAAGAGTTTTCAGAAAACTTCCGGCTAAGAATAAACGAATGATTTTTCAAAAAACCAATTTTCTGGCGAAGCCGCAATCTTTGAAAAATTTTATAGACCTTAAAGTGTGGGTGTATTTTCTGCTTCATACCTGCAAATTTAATTTTTTGGAAAATATATTCTTTCTCCAAGGATTTATGAAGAAAGAAAAGCTTTCAGCCTATTTTGCTGCCTCAGACCTTATCATCATTCCGAGAACCGATATTTTAAATTCAGGAAATATTATTCTTGCCGCACAGTTTGGTAAGCGCATCATAGGTACGGGACAAGGTAATATGAATGAACTGCTTACGTTTTTGGAACAGCCGGTGTGTTCTTCGGAGGCAATTGCTGCATTAATTAATCCCATTCAATATTCTGCATTGGTAGGTAAATCCTTACAGCTTAAGATAGAGGAGTTTTCCGGTCACGCAATGGTCAAAAATCAATGGAAACAATTACTGCATTTATGAAACTCTCTATCATCATCCCAGTTTATAATGCCGAAAAACACCTTGCAAATTGCCTCCAAAGTGTGTGCCACCAAGACCTGCCGAAACACAACTATGAAGTCATTGTGATTAATGATGGCTCCACAGATCTTTCCAGTGAAATCATACTGCAATTTCAACAGCGGTATGGCAACATCGTTTTCATTGATCAGGAGAACAAAGGTGTTTCTGCAGCCCGTAATGCAGGTTTAAGTACTGCCCAAGGAGAGTATATTACATTTGTTGACGCTGATGACGAAATTGAGAATAACTCCTTAAAACAAATTGTAGAACTATTGGTAAATGAAGATCTTGATGTTTTTTACCCTAAAATTGATACTTACTCCGAAAACGGGGAGCGATTAAATAGCATCAATGTCGGCGAGAAATATGATGAAGTAAAAAGCGGAATACTTCAGCAGAGAAGAACTTTTACACCTACATTTTACAGAAAAGAACTTATAGGTACTATAAGATTTAATGAAAATATCTCATTCGGTGAAGATACGGTATTCAATAGCCAAGTGCAGTCCCTTGCAGACCGTGTTATGTTTTCAGATATTCCTTACTATAAATATACGGTTCTCCAAAACTCCCTGAGCAAACAGGGCGAATCGGAGAAGGTATTTAGAGGCTTTTTAAACGCAATTCGAGAAGTCAGGAATTTCCAACAGGAAAATTTTCAGGAAAATCCAGATGCAAAAGTGTATTTTGATAAAGTCTATGAGATTTTTGTGACCAGAATACTAGAGCTGAATGTGATGCCAAAATGGAACAGAACATTTTATATTGATTTAATTAGCCTTCTCAAAGAAAAAAAACTGCTCCATATTCTGATCATGCTTTCTGAGAAATATCCATATGTAGATACCTCTTTCCGTAAATTTAAAGTCTATCAGAAGTTTCTTGCCTTTAAATTGCAAATTCACGGTCAAATTTACAGTGCCTACAGATTTTTAAGGTCACCAAAAACAATGATTATTAGCGCTACCAGCAAATCAAAAAACAAGTCTAAATCAATTAAAATAGCCATTTTGACTCAACAATTGGGCTTTAATTATGGCGGCATCATTCAAAACTATGCCTTACAAAGGATACTTACCAATTTAGGACACAGGGTCATTACAATTAATAGAGGAGAGGAGAATCCCAACTCCAAACTTAAAATTTTTCTAAACAGGTGCAAGTTATTAATTTTACGATATGTTTTTAATGAGCGCAAGCCTATATTCTTGGATTATAAAAAAATTTCAAGAACTAACTCAAAATTTATTTCCCAGAATATCAAGTTATCTCCTCTAATACATACCACTCCTATGCTTGTTGATTATTTTTCTAAATCAAAATTTGACGCAGTACTAGTGGGCAGCGACCAGGTGTGGAGGCCTAATTATTCCCCTAACATATTGAATTTTTATTTAGATTTTTTGCAGAGTCAAAATGATCTTAAAAAGATATCTTATGCAGCATCCTTTGGAACAGATAAATGGGAGTATTCAGAAATAGAGACCCAAATATGCACTGAATTAATTCAACAATTTCAAGGTGTATCAGTGCGAGAGGATTCCGGTATTGAATTGTGTGCAAAACACTTAAATAGAAATGACGTCGAACACGTTTTAGATCCAGCATTTCTCCTTTCTGCAGAGGATTATAGTGATTTAATTGGTCCTGCAAAAAGTGAAGTGGGCTTATTCACTTATTTTTTGGATGAATCTCATGAAACTTTAAAATTTGTTGAGTTTTGTGCCAAGACATTAAACTTGACGCTCCACAAAAATCAGGCAAAGCTATCACCTTACGATATAAAGATCAGTAAAATTCAGGACTACATGATTCCGCCAATAGAGGGATGGTTAAAGGGATTTCGAGATGCAGAGTTTATTCTTACAGATTCATTTCACGGGACTGTATTTTCTATTTTAAATAAGAAAGCTTTTTTTGTCATAGTAAACAGTGAACGTGGCGCTGCACGTTTCGAGTCCATACTTAAACAATTGGGGTTAGAAGATCGGTTAATTTATAATCTGGAGCGTTTTAACCTTTCAAATCTTAAAAATGAAATTAATTATCAGACTGTTTATTCTAAATTAGAAGAGTTAAAAAAAGATTCCCTTTTATTCTTAAATACCCATTTATCAGGATGGAAGTAACCGTAGTCATACCCGTGTATAACGCTGAAAAATATTTGGATGAATGTGTACAGTCAGTATTAAATCAAAATTTCACCGATTTCGAAATATTGTTAATTAATGATGGCTCAAGTGACGGCAGTGGGATTATATGTGAAAATTATGCAAGCAAAGATAGTAGAGTAAAAGTTTTTCATAAAAAGAACGGTGGCGTCAGTACGGCCCGCAATATGGGAATAGAATACGCAAAGGGGAAATGGATCACTTTTATCGATGCTGATGATTATATTCAGGAAAATTATTTTGAAGTTTTAAATTTAAAGAATGATACGGACTGGATACTTCTGGATATAAAAAGAGATGTTTTTTCTGATATGGGAGTAGGTATGGATTTTGAAAATCAAGTGTATGAGGCGGCTGAATTTGTGAATATTTACTCATTATATCCGCATTTCCCTGAGGCGTGTGCCAAATTTTTTAAGAACAGCATTGTAAAAAAGAGTAATCTCAGATTTAACACAGATCTGAAATTTGGTGAAGACTCGCTTTTTAATCTCCAATATCTTAAGTTTTGTCAAATCATTTCCACTACAAATATTTCTAAATACATCTATAGAAATGGGGGAGGTGGGTTAAGTAAATTGATACAGGATATAAAAAATGATACAACCTTGTTTCAAGAAATTGAGAAAGAACTTGAAAAGCATCAATATCCAGTTCAATTCTGTCAACAGACCATCAGGATCCCACTCACAAGATATCTGAAAGTTCTATATTCTGATAAGAGTATTTCACCAGCTAACCGACTTCTATTATTAAGAAGGAATGTAGAAAAGTATTATAATGTTTGTTTAACGGTCTTTACAAACCCAAAAATTCGTTTGTTTTTTGCTTTTGCTCGTCTGACAGGATTTTATTGTATTTTAGACCAGGTATTATCTAAACTAAACAAATAAAATTTTCTGATACTAATTTATTCCCTGTTCAGGAGAAGGAGAAAAAAAATGATGAACGTGTTGTAGAATAACCGGTTACACTATACTGTAAAAAATGAAAAATAAGAAAAAGATACTATTTATAATCAATACTATGAATGTTGGTGGTTCCGAAAAAGCTTTGGTATCACTGCTTAATGAACTGGATTATTCAGAATTTGAGATCGAATTACAGTTATTCAAACACGAGGGTTTGTTTCTTTCTGAAGTTCCTAAAGAAGTAAATATATTGAATGTTCCTAAAAACTATCAATATTTTGACTGCAGTTTTAAGAAAGTAATACGGACGCTGAATCCAAATTTGATGTTCAATAGATATAGGTTTTCACGGGCTATAAAAAAGGCAGCCACTCCTGCTGAGGCCGAACAGCTCGCCTGGAAATTTCTGGCCAAGAGTCTCAGCCCCTTAGAAAAAGAGTACGATGCAGCTATCGGCTATCTAGAAAATAACCCCATCTATTTTGCAATAGATAAAGTGCGTGCTAAAAGGAAGATAGGTTTTATTCACAATGATTACAGAAATATAAAGGTTAACAAGGAACTTGACCGGCCGTACTTCCAAAAACTAGATTATATCTGCTCTGTGTCGAGTCACTGTGTGGAAATTCTAAAAGCGAATTTTCCTTTATTCACTGACAAAATCAAATTAATTCCAAATCTTTTTTCAGAGAAGCTCATTCTCAAAAATTCAAATGAGCCGATCACAGAAGTACAAATGGATCATGCTTTTTTCAATATTGTTTCTATTGGAAGACTCGCGGAGCAAAAAGGTTTTGATTTAGCGGTGGAAGCTGCAAGCGTCTTAAAAGAAAAGAATTTTAAATTTCAATGGTTTATTTTAGGCGAAGGGGCACTAAGGGGCATGCTGGAAAAGAAAATCAGTAACCTTAATCTTGAGCATTGTTTTTTCCTCTTGGGAAACCAATCAAACCCCTATAAATTTTTGAAGAACGCTGATTTGGTTGCTCAGACCTCCAGATTTGAGGGTAAATCTATTGCATTAGATGAAGCAAAAATATTAAGCAAAGTTATTTTGGCAACGAATTACCCCACTGTTAATGACCAGATAACTGATAATGTTGATGGTTGTATATGTGGGTTTTCACCCGATCAGATTGCGGACCGAATTATTTCAATTGCAAATGACAACGCTCTAAAGGAAAACATAGTGCAATATTTAGAAACCCACCGCCAGAAAACAGATAATAAACTTTTAGAATTATTATAAACAGGGTATAAAAGTAACTTAAGAAAGAAGAGTCTTATGTACATACATTTGCAAAAAATGAAAATTTGTTAAACATAAATGAGATGCAGCGTACTGCCTGATTACTTGCCATGAAATTGTCCGTTATTGTACCGGTTTATAATGTTGAACAATATCTTCAACAATGCATAGACTCCATCGTAAATCAAACGTTTTCTGATCTAGAGATTCTTCTTGTGGATGATGGCTCAACAGACGGTTCACTTTCTATTTGTGAAGGGTATGCAGCTCGGGATTCCAGAATCCGCGTGATCCATCAGCAGAATGGGGGCGTTTCTTCCGCCCGCAATACGGGGATAAAGCAGGCAACTGGTGATTATATTACTTTTGTAGATGCAGATGACTGGCTGGATAAAGATATGTACTTACAGATGCAAAAAGCGGTTAACATTCATCCCGGAGTAGAAGTTGTCATGTGTGATTTTATAAACGTACAAAATAATATTGAGGTTAAAGTTTCGTCCCACCTTCCTGAGGGATTATACTTTAAAAATGATATTATTCAGGATATTTATCCCACTCTTCTTGTTACTGAGGATTTTGGGCGGCTGCCTATAGTTTCTGCATGTACCTGTCTTTTTAACAGGACCTTTTTGCTAAACGAGCGTATTCGCTTTGATGTGAGTCTTCGTTATTCAGAGGATTATCTTTTTATGGCAGAGGTGATGGTCAATGCAAATTCTTTTTTCTACCACAAAGAAAATTTTCTCTATTTTTATAGGCAGTATGAGGAGTCACGGTCAAAAAAATACCAGAATGGGTGGTGGCAAAGTTTACTATTACTTAACAGCAAACTGAAAAGTTTACTTGCTGATTCAGCTGAGTTTGACTTTACCCGTCAATTAAAATTACAGTTGATCCATTCCTCACTTTTTTTAAGTAGTGCCATTTTTGAAAACGAAAATCTTTCTTACAAAAAAAAAATAGTACTTCTTAAACAATTATTTAATGATGAGGCTTTAACAACCGCGTTTAATAATTTAGTGTTTGACCAGCAATCTTTTACTTTAAAAATAGTCCTATTTCTTATGAAGAATAGAGTGGCTGTCAGCTATTTACTTTACAGAAAAATGATCTCTAAAATTATGAATGCCTAATGTATTTCATAGAATATCATAACTTTTTCAAGCTTCGATATAGAAAGCTCATCTTTAAAAAATAATGTAAAATATTTAATGGCGATATGATGTTAATTTTCATTTTTGTGTTGGGAATATTCTTTACTATTTTCATTATTGATTTAGTTCCACAATTTTACACTTGGCAAAGTAGAATAAAGATAGGACGGTTTCAAAGTAAAAAAAGCTGGTGTAATAAGGTGGCACAAATTTCTATGAGGTGGTTGAGGAAAACCCCCACCGTTAAATTAACCGACAATACCCGCTTAATCTTTATCGATATCCTGAAAGGAAAATACCGCAGCTCCGCAATTCAGTCTTGGCAGGAAGCGGCATTGCTGTTAGGTTTGAATGAATATGCTAAAACTTCGAATGATATCGCAATACAGAAAGAAATTGCAAATTTCATTCAGACTAAAACGGACCGTTCAGGCGCATGGATAGAAAAACCAATGGCTTCTGATCATGCGATACTGGCTTACGCTTTTTTAAATATGGATTTTATCGACCATGCAATATATAAACCCGCGTTTGATGAAACCTACGGAATGATTCTTTCCTTAAAAGGAGAAGACGGAACAGCAGCATATAAAAATCACAAAAAAGATTTTAGATTCGTGGACACCATTGGGTTTATATGCCCTTTTTTAGTAACCTACGGTTTAAAGTTCAATATTCCTGAAGCAGTTGATTTAGGAATAAACCAAATTTTGGAATATCAGAAATATGGCATGATGCCTCATGAAAATATTCCCTGTCATACCTATCATGTGGCAACAAAAATCCCGACAGGCCTCTTTGGCTGGGGCAGAGGTTTAGGATGGTGGGTCATCGGACTGGCCGATTCATGGCAGGCTCTGCCAGAAAACCATGCTGCGAAAAAGCATTTGGAACAGCTGATGATGAAAACCGCCCGGTCTGTAGTGAAATTTCAGGAAGCTAGTGGTGCCTTCCATTGGTTGCTTTTTGACCCGGCCTCACGGCTGGATTCTTCTACTGTGGCCACATTAGCATGGTTCTATTCAGTCGGAGAAGCCATTCCCGAAATTGCCGATGAATGCCATGTGGGAAAGGAAAAAGCACTTAACTACCTGCAGTCGGTCACCCGCAGAAACGGTGCTGTCGATTTTTCGCAAGGTGACACAAAAGGCATTGGTGTTTATTCCCAGAATTTCGATCTGTTACCATTTACACAGGGGTTCGTTTTAAGAACAATAAATCTTTAATTTATGCTCTTTAACTCCTTTACTTTCGCACTATTTCTCCCTATTGTTTTCATTCTCTACTGGTTTGTAACCAATAGAAGTCTGAAATTACAGAACCTGTTGCTGTTATTTGCCAGCTATTATTTTTATGCGAACTGGGACTGGCGGTTTATGTTTCTGCTTATTTTTTCGACATTTTTAGATTATTATACGGGTCTGAAGATGTACCATAGCGCGAACGCGTCTAAAAGAAAATTTTGGCTATGGCTTAGCATAGGTATCAATTTAGGTTTCCTCGGAATTTTTAAATACTATAATTTCTTTGCTGAATCTTTTGCCGAATTATTTCAGCATTTGGGATTTACAGTTCATCCATGGACTTTAAAAGTCATTTTACCCGTCGGGATTTCGTTCTATACTTTCCATGGTCTTTCCTATGTAATCGATATTTATAAAAAAAGAATTCCGGCAGAACGAAATATCGTTGATTATTCGGTCTTTGTGAGTTTCTTTCCTTTATTGGTGGCGGGACCAATAGAGCGGGCTACCCATCTTTTGCCGCAGATCAAAAGAAAAAGGATCTTCAATTATGCACAGGCGGCGGACGGTTTAAGACAAATCCTCTGGGGGCTTTTTATGAAAGTGGTGGTAGCCGATAATTGTGCAATTGTTGTAAACGAAGTATTTAAGAATCAGGATCAATACAATGCGCCTTCTCTTATTACAGCTGCCGTTTTCTTCGCTTTTCAGATTTATGGCGATTTCTCTGGATACTCCAATATCGCCCTCGGCAGTGCCAAATTATTCGGGATCGATTTACTCAAGAATTTTGCTTTTCCCTACTTTTCCAGAGATATTGCAGAGTTTTGGAGAAGATGGCATATCTCACTTTCAAGCTGGTTTAAAGATTATCTTTATATTCCTTTAGGTGGAAGCAGGGGTGGCCAATTGATGGTCGTCAGAAATACCTTCATTATCTTTTTGGTAAGCGGTTTTTGGCATGGTGCCAATTGGACGTTTATTATTTGGGGCTTATTAAACGCACTGTATATCATGCCTTTAATTCTATTCAAACTTAACAGGAAAAACACCAACGCGGTTGCGGAGCTTAGGGTATTTCCCAATATGAAAGAGCTTTTACAGATGCTCTTTACTTTTGCCATTACGGTGATTGCGTGGGTGTTTTTCAGATCCGAGACCGTGGCGGGAGCTTTTAACTATTTGGGAAGAATTGCAGATTTAGGAAATTATGCATTGCCCCAGATTGATTTAAAACCTTTTATCTTTATCTTTATTTTAATCATCGTCGAATGGCTGCAAAGGACCAAACAGCACGGTTTGCAAATAAGTCATCTCAAAAGTGCAGCGGTCCGGTGGTCTATTTATGCAGTTTTGCTCTTATTACTATTAATTTTCGGAGCCAATTCTGATTCATTCATTTACTTTCAGTTCTAATGAAAAAATTTCTCCTAAAAATCATTTTGTTTTCTATCTTGTCGGCAGCAGGTTTGTCTTTGATATTAATCAAGTACGGAGCTTATGTGGACTATTTTTATGAAAAATTCACCGTGCCTGAACAGAGCTCAATGATATTGGGGGATTCGAGAAGCATGCAGGGGATACAGCCGCAGATTATCAATCACGAATTAAAGGATTCCGGTTATGCACTCCCGATGTTTAACTACAGCTTTACCGTCGCCCAGATCAACTATGGCAAACCTTTAACCGAAAGTGTAAAGCGAAAACTGAAATCCACCAAAAATGGTCTCTTTATTTTAACGGTAAATCCCTGGCTTTTTACAGAAAGAGAAGGAGATGATTTGAAAAATGGTATTTACTCAGAGAAAAATGTACCCCCCAACAACATGCATTTTGTAAACGTAAATCCTAATTTTGAATATTTTATAAGAAATTTTAGGTATTTTCATTTTCGGACGATTATAAGGCAAACGGCGAAACTTCATAAAGACGGCTGGATGGAGGAAAGTAATCTTCCTAAAGATGAACAAACCTTAAGCGAATGGAAAGATCAGCAAGTAGTCCTTTACAATGATTTTTCCAAGAAATGGAAAATATCATTCCAAAGAATAAAGGATATGGAGGATTTGATTGGTTTTTTACAAAGTAATGGGCGTGTAATTGTTGTGCGAATGCCCGTGGATAAAAAAATACTAATGGTAGAAAATGATTTTTGGCAAAATTTTGACAAGGAAATGAATTTCGTGGCCTTGCGGAATAAGGTCAAGTATTTTAACTTTTCAAAAAGTAATAAGTACCAGACTTACGATGGCAACCATATTGATAAATATGGGGGTGTGGTTTTTACTAAAGAATTGTGTGACTCAATAAGAGCAACAAATTAAAAGCTGATGATACAGGTGTCGGATGAAAATAATCCTATATTTAAACAGTCCGGTGCCATCTAATTACGATCTATGAAAATCCTCTATATTACCAACGGCATCAACGGCGCAGGCGGACTCGAAAGGGTTCTGTCGGTGAAGGCTTCCTATTTGGCTGACCAATACGGTTATGATGTAATTATTGCGACGCTTAATGAAGAATATCATCATCCGTTCTATCCCTTCAGTGCTTCAGTGCATTTTGAGACATTCGGAGCAGGAGGAAGTGGTTTGAGTTATGTTCTGAATTACTGCAAAGCGGTCAAACAGCTGGTCAGGGAGGTGCAACCTGATGTGATTTCGGTCTGTGATGACGGTCTCAAAGGGTTTTTTATCCCGAGAATCATCGGC
Source organism: Chryseobacterium koreense CCUG 49689 (assembly GCF_001045435.1). Lineage (GTDB taxonomy): Bacteria > Bacteroidota > Bacteroidia > Flavobacteriales > Weeksellaceae > Kaistella > Kaistella koreensis. Next base: position 26,808 of record NZ_LFNG01000019.1, read on the forward strand.
AAGAAATTTACCGTTATCTACGAAAGACACGCTTCTGTAATGCTTAATGATTCGGCGGTCTCCCATCAGATCATGAAATGGCTGGCTCGGGATTTTCAGAAACTGGTGGTTTTGACAAAAGGCAATTTACAGGAATGGCCTGCTGGAAATCTGCAAGTGATTCCGAATCCGGTGTCATTTTATCCAGGGGGATCATCATCGTTGGAAAATAAAAGAATAATCGCAGTCGGAAGCCATTCCTACAATAAAGGCTATGACCGGCTTCTGGAAGTCTGGAAAAAAACAGCGGATCTTTATCCGGACTGGTCTCTTGAGATTTACGGAAAAAGCAGTGGTAACCATGAATATGAAAATCTCGCTGCCTCGATGAAACTGAAGAATATCAGTTTTTATGCCCCGGTTGACAATATTCAGGAAAAATATCAGGAAGCGGATATCTTTGTGCTTCCCTCCAGATCCGAAGGTTTCGGAATGGTTCTTATCGAAGCGATGGCATGTGGTCTTCCCGTAGTAAGCTTCGACTGTCCGCACGGGCCGGCCGATATTATTACCACCGGCCAAGACGGTTTTCTCGTGGAAAACGGCAATATTGAAGAATTTGCAGACCGCCTTCAGCGGTTGATGAACGATGGTGAACTTCGGAAGAAAATGGGAAGGGCAGGACGGGAACAGGTGAAGAAATACTTGCCGGAAGTGGTGATGAAAGAGTGGGATGCTTTGTTTCGAAACTTGGTTAAAAAAGAAAATCCAAGCCTTTTACCCCGACCCTAAAGGGAGTGCTTTGGATTTTCTTTTATTGTGTAAAGAAAACTTCTGAATGGTGAAAAGAAATTTCCCACCTTTTAGGAGCGGGCAAAGAAAATTTCCATTATTTTTGTCAATTATCAACCTTGAGTCAGTGAAAATCCTCTACCTTACCGATCAGACTTATCTCCACGGCGGCATTGAAAAGGTGCTGTCACAGAAAGCCAGTTACTTTTCGGATGTGGATGGAGACGAAGTGACCATTGTGACCTATAACCAACAAGGTCATAAGCCGGTATATCCTTTCAGTAAAAAAATTAAGCAGATTGATCTAGGAATCAATTATGTAGAAGGCATCAGCTATTTTCACCCCACGAATTTAAAAAAGATTCCAAAGCATCGATATACCCTGAAAAAAGTACTTAAGGAAATTCAACCCGAGGTGGTCATCAGCTGCAGCTTCGGACCCGATTTTTATTTCATACCGTTTTTCCAGAAGCAGATTCCAAAAATTAAAGAATTTCACAGCACCAGACATTTTATCAATTACAATTCAGCCAAAGAACGTATTTTGAAGTATCTTTCAGATTATGCAGAAAAGCATTACGATAAAATTGTGCTGCTTAATGAGGATGAAACAAATTATTATAAATCGGATAATTTAATTATAATCCCGAATCCAACCGAGACGGATGATAGAACCTGTAGTCTTTCAGCAAAAAAAATTATTGCGGCAGGAAGGATTTCTTTTCAGAAAAATTTTGAAGACTTGGTACAAGTTTTTGACTTGCTTAAGAGTGATTTTCCTGATTGGGAGGTTCATATTTACGGTGACGATTATCTAGGTCGAAGGGCGGAAATTCAATCGCAAATTAATGAACTTGGTTTAGAGCGGAATATTTTTTTCAAAGGGGTAACTGAAGACTTGAAAGAAACTTTTCTTGATTACAGCATTTATGCTATGACTTCTAACCATGAAACTTTCCCAATGGTCTTGCTAGAAGCGTTGGCTGTAGGTTTACCCATTGTTTCTTATGACTGTCCAACAGGTCCTAATAGAATTGTTATAGACAAATCCGATGGGTTTATCGTTCCATATAAAAATTCTGCTATTTTTGCTGAGCAACTAAAACAATTGATGACGGATGAAAGCAGAAGAAAAGAAATGGGTGCACAGGCAAAAATAAATGCCCGCCGCTTTGAAATTTCAAAAGTGATGACCCAGTGGAAAGACCTTTTCCGGAACCTGCTGTCTTTTCAACCACAAACTTAACCTTAACCTCATTCTCTTTTGTTCGACTGGATTCCTATAAGCAGTTATACTGCGGTTTACTATAATATCCTGATGATGCTGATGCTCATCACGCTGTTTCATGCCTATCAGAATGATTTTTTTACGGACGGAACAAAACGGTTTGCTTCCGGGAGCGGCTACCTCCTGCTTTTTTTTGGTATATTTTACGTAGGTACACGCCCTGTGTCCGAGATTTTTGTGGATATGATGAATTACAGCTTGATATACAATAGGGTTGTAGCCGGTGAAAAACCCATCATTAAAAACGATTATCTCTTTAATTATTTCATGGTTTTCTGTACCAAACTGATGAGCGACCGATCTTTTTTCTTTTTGTGTAACTTGATCTATGCCATACCCTGTTATATTTTCTCTAAAAAGTACAGTGGCTCCTATTGGTATTATGTCTTTTTTATTTTTTTAGGGTCTTTTATGTACTGGCCTTTCGCTACCAACGGCATCCGTAATGGCCTTGGCACAGCAATTTTTATTTTTGGACTGTGTTTTTATGAGCGTAAAATACCAATGTATGCCTTAATGGCCGTGGCATTTGGAATGCACAACTCGCTGATCATCCCTATTGCCGGATTTGTCATAGCCGGAATATATAAAAATCCCAAAATCTATCTATATATCTGGCTGGCTGCGATCCCTCTTTCTTTGATCGGTGGTGGCTTCTGGGAAAGCCTTTTTGGGGGGTTAGGTTTTGGCGATGATACCCGTGCTGCTGACTATCTGACCAAGGGAAACGTAAACAAGGACACCTTTGCGTATACCGGTTTCCGCTGGGATTTCTTGTTTTATTCCTCCTTTGCGGTTTTTGCCGGCTGGTATTTTATCTTCAAAAAGAACATTACCGATAAATTTTATATTCATTTGTGGGGGACCTATATGATTGCCAATGCCTTCTGGATTTTGGTCATCCGCGCCAACTTTTCCAACCGTTTTGCCTATCTGTCTTGGTTTCTCATGGCACCGGTGATTGCTTATCCTCTTTTGAGGTATAAAATGTTTCCTAACCAATACAGGGTAGTGGGTGTGGTCATTGCGATTTATTATTTATTTACTTACTTTATGTTTTTAAGAGGTTAAGAATGGATAAAGTGAGTATCGTCATTCCCTGTTACAATGTTGAACTTTTTGTGGAAAAGTGTCTTGACAGTATCATACAGCAAAGCTATAAAAATTTAGAGATTATCTGTATTAACGACGGTTCTTCGGACGGTACCGCAGGTTTACTCGCTAAATATCAGCGCAAAGATTCAAGAATCCATATTATTACCCAGCAAAATAAAGGCCTGTCAGAAACCCGAAATATTGGTATTGACAAGGCTACCGGTGAATATCTGATGTTTGTGGACGGTGACGACTGGCTCGAAAAAGATGCAGTTGAAAAAGCATTTGCAAAAGGGTATGACCTGATCTGCTTTTCCTACGACCGTGTTTTCAGAGAATGGAGAGAGCCCCGCATTTTTAATTGGTCGGGAGTTTTCGGGCCGGGAGAAGTACAGCGACGGATTGTAGGGCTAATAGGTCGAGAACTGCAGGATCCCACACAGGCAAATTCAATGGTAACAGTTTGGGGCAAAATTTATTTAACGGATATCATTAGAAAGAATGATATTAAATTCATAAGTACAGCGGAAATTGGTTCCGCTGAAGATGCTTTATTTAATCTGCATTACCTTAATTTTTGCATAGGCAAAGTGAAAGTTATTGATTCACCGTTTTACAATTATAGAAAAGATAATTCTTTTTCATTTACTTCAACTTATAAACCCCAGCTGTTTGATCAGTGGAAGGTTCTCCACAAGAAAATAGCTGAAATAGTTTTGGGTAAAGGGCCGGATTTTGAAAAAGCCTACCACAGCAGGATCGCATTAAGTTTGATAGGGTTGGGCTTGAACGAGATAGAAAGTAAAGAGGATGCCAAGAAAATAACGAAGAGAATAGCTGTTATTCTTAATCAGCCGGAATATATTCTGGCATATCAAAATCTGGAATATAAATATTTACCGCCACATTGGCATTTATTGTTTAGGTTGGCTAAGAAACGCAATGCAACCGGAGTATATTTAATGATGAAATTAATGAGTTTCCTTTGGAAGCGCAAGAATAGGTAAGATGGATCTTTCAGTAATTATACCGGTTTACAATGTTGAGAAGTTTCTCGCTAAATGTTTAGATTCAGTTCTTAACACCTTCTGGAATGGAGTTACTATAGAAATACTGCTCGTGAATGATGGATCGCCCGACGGCAGTTTAGCAATTGCTGAAAAATACCAACAGGAGCACCGCGAAATTAAAATTATCTCACAGGAAAACAAAGGCTTGGGCGGTGCAAGAAATACAGGTATAAAAAATGCTTCGGGAAATTATCTGTTTTTCCTGGATGCTGATGATTATCTGATAAACGATCAATTGACAGTCTTAGTTAAAGAAGCTGTGCATAGTGATCTGGATATTTTAGAATTCGGCGCAAAAAGAGTTGACCTGAATGGAAATGTTATAGATGAGATTTTTCAGTATCTACCTACTCAGGTGCTCAGTGCAGAACAGTACTTAATGCAAATTGATTTTGCCAACTCCGCATGTAATAAATTGTATAAAAGAGATTTTTTATTACAGAATAACATTACGTTTTTTGAGAAAACATGGATTGAAGATGCGCCCTTTAATATTGAAGCCATTTCTAAAGCATCAAAAGTAAAAGCCGCTTCCAATATACCGGTGGCTTACCTTCAAAACCCAGACTCCATAACTCGAGGTACAAGGGCTTTGTCTGCTCAGAGAAAATTTATTGAAGACAGCATCAAAGTCACTGCATATATTGATAGGTTTAGTAATTTCCATACTTTACAGGCTGCGAATTTGAAAATACAGAACAGAGTGGCTACATTTGTTGCAGGTATTTTGCTCTACATTTTAAAATGTGATTGTACAAAAAAAGATAAAATTGGTTACGTACATCAACTTTCAAAGCAAAATTTATATCCCTGTCATTACAAGTCACCTGTTTTAACAAGAAACATGTTTCTGAGATTTGCAAATAACAGAGTTTTTACAAAGTTGCTGGGTTCTAATTTGCTATCCATTTTTAAATAATGAAAAAACTCTTCCGCATCTCCACTGTTCCTATCTCCCTTAATATTCTGCTGAAGGGGCAGCTGCGCTATCTGCGGCAGTTTTATGACGTGACCGCAATATCGGGGGCAGGGGCCGAACTGGATGAGGTGGAGGAAAGGGAAGGAGTAAAAGTACATCCAATCGCTATGGAGCGCCGGATTTCACCACTGAAAGATGTCATGTCGCTGATCCGGTTATACCGGTACTTTAAGAGAGAAAAACCAGACATCATTCATTCCATTACCCCAAAAGCGGGGCTGCTGTCCATGATTGCTGGCAAATGGGCAGGGGTACCGGTGAGGATGCACACCTTTACAGGACTGATTTTTCCCCATAAGGACGGTCATTTTCAGACATTGCTTATTTGGATGGATCGTCTTTTATGCCGTTATGCGACCCATATTTATCCTGAAGGCAAAGGGGTAAAGGAAGATCTAGAACGATACCGCATTACCAAAAAGCCTCTGAAAATTCTGGCAAACGGAAATGTCAACGGAGTGGATACGGAATATTTCAGCCGGCATGCTGTAGCCGCGGAAAGCGTTGAAACCCTGCGCCATCAGCTTGGAATCAGAGATGATGATTTTGTGTTTGTCTTCGTCGGCCGTCTGGTTCGGGACAAGGGAATTAATGAATTGGTTACCGCTTTTAAAAACCTCGCTTCGGCTCCGCTCAGCGACCATTCTTCGGCAGATATCAGCGATTTGAAACTCCTTCTCGTGGGGCCATTGGAGCAAGACCTTGATCCGCTGCATCCCGAAACTCTTGCCATGATTGAAAGTCATCCTCAAATTATATCCGTAGGTTTTCGTCAGGACGTGAGGCCTTATTTTGGGGTCAGCGATGCGCTGGTATTTCCGAGCTATCGGGAAGGATTTCCGAATGTGGTGCTGCAGGCAGGTGCGATGGATTTGCCTTCTATTGTGACGAACATCAACGGCTGTAATGAGATTATTGAAGAAGGCAAAAACGGAATGGTTATTCCCGTGAAAGACACCGCTGCTCTGCAGCAGGCCATGGAAAATATGATGCGCGATACCGACCTCTACCATTCTATGAAAGTAAACTCCAGACCGCTGATTGAGAGCCGTTACCGGCAGGAAGTGGTTTGGCACGCACTACTGGAGGAATATGACCGGATGAGGGCTTCTGATTTGATAAAGAGGTAGCTTTGCCGCTTTGCTCAGCTATGACTTTCGCCTCCGTCATTGATTATGTTGAATCAGTGATTTTTAAGGGCAGCGGAGTGAAGAATCTTTTTACTGGTATAGATCCCTCGGATCCTCGGGATGACAGCCGCTTCTTGTATAAGATCCCTACGTAGGCCAGGATGATAACTGCGCACTCAGGAATTCCTGTCCTTTATTTGGATAGGGACTGCCTTCAGGAAATACTGACCGTAGAGGAAGAGTAAATCGGTGTATCCTTTTCTGGGTTGAAATGCTGTTTCGATGGTATAGGTGTTTTTTCTGATGCAGTTTGCTTCGTCGAGGGAGATTTTTTTACGCCTGAATTCTCCAGTTTCGAAATTGATCTGTAAGATGATGATGCACAGATCAGTTTTTGTTCCCCTGACCGTGAATTTTATTTCTGTATTATCGCTTACAGCATTAGCGAAGGCTGGGCTTTTGGAATTGTTTGTCAGTGCGCTGCCGGATTGTTTTCCTGAGGATGCGTCCTGAAATTCTTTGGCCGCCGGCATATTTTTTTGTTGAGGTTGCATACCTGTTTGTAAAGTCTGGAATTCATCTTTGAGGGCTTTTACAAGGTGGTTCATGGAATGGAGTGCATGGTTTATACGCAAGGCCTCTATGCCTGCCAAGGTCTTTTTTGGGAGTGCTTTTGATTTTGTGAGGGTTCTTTTTTTAGGGTCAGCACGGAGGAACTGATGACCGTTGCTGGTGTAGTAAATGATTCCGTTTATAGTTCCGGTAAAATTGTTGAAGTTTATGATTTTTGCCATTTTATTGAGGTTGAGGTTGAGGTTGAGGTTGAGGTTGAGGTTGAGGTTGAGGTTGAGGGAGAGGTTAAGGTTGAGGTTGAGGGAGAGGTGTTTTCTTAATAAAAGCCTCCCCTGAGGGAGGCTGATTCCGTTTGTGTTATTTAAATTTCTTTCTGAAACGGATCAGGAGAAATTTCACGGCGAGGGTGAAGAGGTAACTCGAGACTCCTCCGAGACCTGCCAAAATGATGGTTTTGAGGACCTCCCCGCTTTGAATCTGCATCAGGGCGATGAGTGCCATGCCACTGAAAGCACCGATGCGCTGTGAGCTGTCGAAGTACATCATGGCTGTCCTTCGCTGTGTACGGCGGTCTGGCTGATGGCGCTTGCAATTGCGCCCGCTATGGCCAGGTAGCCTGCTGCGGTGATGAGCACTGCCGGCAGTGCCACGGGTGCCGTGAGTACCGCTCCGCTTACGGCGGTGAGGAACAGGCCCGCATTTCTGATTTTGCGGAAGAAGCGCGGGGTGGGTTCCTGCACCCTCTGAATGATGTTTTTCATGACTCAGCGTTTTTAATGGTTAGCGTTATTACGTTGCCATTATCCAGGAGGGGATAAAGGCGGTCTATCATCTTTTCCAAAGCTGCCCTTGACGAGCTGCCTTTTCCTTCACCGGTATGCTGCAGCACCGGCGCTATACATCCTCTGAGCTCTTTTCCGGCATCATTGGCGGCATGGAAAAGGATGTATTTCCTGTCTTTCACCTCCATGACTTCAAAGTGCGCTTTGAATCTGGGGCTGTGGCGCCTTCGTAACCTGTACTGCCCTTCGGGTATGCATGACACCCTCGGCTGGTTATTCTTCCAGGGGAGCTCGACTGTTTTGCAGAGTTCCGTTCCGTTGAAGAGCAGTATCCCATTGGTTCCATTCGGATGGTAGGTTCTGGTCAGCTGAAGTTCCATGCTACGGAGTTCCGGAGATGTTGACAATCTTCAGGGCATTGTAGATGCCGTTCTTCAGCTCGTAGAAAGTACCATTTACTTCCTGATAGAAGTTGATCCCAAACACCAGGAACAGCGGGTTGACGGAGTTTTCCGGCAGGTTGTTGTTGAGCTGGAGGGGTGCGGTCATTACCGTATCGATAGGCTGCACGGGCGTCGCGTTCTTTTCCGAAACAAACGTTCCGCTTTCGAAGTTGATGTCCATGGCTGCGGCCACGATTTTGTAATGTGTGCTTCCTTCCGGCGGTGTCAGGCTTTCTGTGGGAATAAACGGTTGCATTTCTACGACCGCGTCCCCGGTTACCCGGTCAATGGTTGCGGTAAATTGTTCCGAAATCGAGTGTTCCAGTTTGCCATGGATGTTGAAGTCGAATCCGAGCAGCAATTCCACTTCGCCGTCGATGACGTTTCTCTGACCCCGTGGGTTCACCGCATCCATCTGAATTACTTTTACCATTTCTTTGGTGAGTCTGCTGACCATCCGTCGGTCTGCGGAGTTTTTCAGAAGGTTCTGGATTGATGCCCGCAGGAGTTTTCCTGCTTTTCCTGCCCTTCCGAACTCCGCCATGTTTTCGCGGGTTCTCTGGAATCGCGGATCGTTCTGCAGGCGTTCTGCCGTAATTCCTCCTTTTTCTCTGGCCATGTAGCCATCTTTGGTACGATAGAAGGTGATGTCCCCCATACTCCCCTGGAATTTAATAGGGCCTTTTTGTCTTGCCATTGTTTTAAGTTTTAAAAATTAAGATTCAGATGTTGAGGTACACCCGTTAAAACCTGTTGTGATCACGGGGCAAAATTTGGCAATAAAATCAGACAAAGCAAGTGTTCATGCCGGTTTCGACCGTTTTTGCCGATAAAGGCAGTTATTGCCGAAAAGGGCGTTTTCTGCCGAATTTGCCGAAAATGACCGGATTTGCCGATCTCTATTTTAATGCATTCTCATGCTTTATGGTGGGGGATGA
>NZ_LFNG01000020.1 GCF_001045435.1 Chryseobacterium koreense CCUG 49689
TCACTATTTTAAGATCGCAAAGTCTTATCCGCTAAAGCATATTGATGAAGCGAACACTTCATCAGCGAACTTGTTCGCAATCTTTGCTTTCTCCAATATGCAGATTAATATTAAAATCTTTGCGTTGAATTATTATAAAGAAATCATTCGTGCATTAGTGGCAAAAATATTCTGCACAATCACGAAATCTGCGAGAATAAGAAACCGCAAAGATTTCTACTTAAGTGACTCACTATTTTAAGATCGCAAAGTCTTATCGGCTAAAGCGAATTGATGAAGCGCGCACTTCATCAGCGAACTTGTTCGCAATCTTTGTTTAGTTCAATTTTAAGTTTTGAAGCAAAAAGCTTTGCGTTACAAAAACATCCTAAAAAGAATTGTAAAGCACGCCTACAAATCCGCCACAACCGAAATCCCGACTTCTTCGCGAAACTTAGTTGGTGAAATCCCGGTGTGTTTTTTAAAGTATTTGCTGAAATAGAATTCGTCTTCAAAATGAAGTTCCGCCGCGATTTCCTTAATGGATTTTCTGGTCAGGTGAATCTGTTTTTTTGCTTCCAGAATTACCCGTTCCTGAATGATTTGAGATGGAGTTTTATGGAATTCTGTCTTTATTTTCTTGCTTAAGGTGTTTGGTGAAATATGAAGCAAATCAGCATAAAAAGCTGGACTTTTTTCTCTGGTGTAATGCAATTCTACTAAACTTTGAAAGGTTTTCAATTGCGCCAGATCCTGCTGAACCAGATCGTTTTTAGTTAGTAATTTGCTTTTCACCTTGCTCGAAATCGCCAAAATCAGTTGAAGGTATGACCTTAGCACCGCTCCCGAAAATTCCTCGTTTGGATCAATTTCCTCAATTTTTGAAAAATATTCCGAAATTTCATTAAACGTTTTGGTGTTTAAACTGAGGTTCGGAAATTGATAAATGTTGTTGAAAAGCAGTCCGTTACATGCGACTTCTTTTTTGTGGTATTCGATGCAATAAAAGTCGCCATGGAAGCTTAAGTTTTGGATCGATATTTTTTTATCCGGCAAAATCTGGATGTTCTGAAATGGCGATGTGAAGAAAACCGTTTTACCCTCAAAACCATATTTCACAAAATCGACGTTGATTTTTCCTTTTCCTTCAAATAGAAAAATGTGGTAAAACTCATCGCTGAAACTGTTTTGAAAATCAGTTGATTTTTCTTGGGTGAGAGAAAAAAGCGTTTTCATACTTACAAATTTAAAACAAATAAAACTTCCCGAATTTCAGTGTTTTCGATTCGGGAAGATTCTTAAGCCAAATTAGTTTTAAGCCGTAGGAACGGCGATTTCTTCCGGCTGCAAATTTGAAATCCTGGAAATATTATTGTCAATTTCCTGGGAACTCAGCTGATGTTCCACCAGATTCCCATTCTGGAAATCGGAATATGCCATCATGTCCACAAAACCGTGGCCGCTTAAATTAAATAGAATGGTTTTGGATTTCCCTTCTTTCTTTGCCAGTTCCACTTCCCGCAAAACCTGCGCGATGGCGTGATTGCTCTCGGGAGCGGGAATGATTCCCTCATATTTTGCAAACAAACTTCCCGCCTCGAAACACTCGATTTGTGGAATTGCATTGGCCTCGATAATTCCATCCTTCAAAAGTTGAGAACACAATACACTCGCGCCGTGGTAACGCAATCCGCCTGCATGAATGGAGGCCGGCTCAAAATGATGTCCCAAAGTAAACATCGGTAAAAGCGGTGTATAACCTTGCGTGTCGCCGAAATCGTACATGAATTTCCCTTTCGTCAGTTTCGGGCAGGAACTCGGTTCCACGGCAACGCATCTCACCTCGCTTTTTCCCTGAAGTTTTTCCCTTAAGAACGGAAAAGAAATTCCCGCGAAATTGGAACCGCCTCCTAAAGGCGCAACGATCACGTCGGGATAATCTTGTGCCATTTCGAACTGTTTCAAAGCTTCTTCACCGATGATGGTCTGATGAAGCAAAACATGGTTTAATACCGAACCTAAAGAGTATTTCGTGTGCTCGTCCTGAACCGCCATTTCCACCGCCTCAGAAATCGCCATTCCCAAACTTCCGTTGCTGTTCGGGTTTTCTGCCAGGAAATTTCTTCCCGCCTGAGTTCTGTCGCTCGGTGAAGGATAAACGTTCGCACCAAACGTATTCATCATGATTTTGCGGTAAGGTTTCTGCTCAAAACTGGATTTCACCATATACACATCGCACTCGATTCCGTATTGGGCGCATGCGAAACTTAGCGCAGTTCCCCATTGTCCGGCTCCGGTTTCGGTGGTGATTTTCTTCACGCCGGCTTTCGCATTGTAGTACGCCTGAGGAATTGCGGTGTTCGGCTTGTGCGATCCACTCGGACTTCCGCCTTCGTATTTGTAGTAGATTTTGCAATCTGTTCCCAATGCTTTTTCCAGTTCAAATGCCCTTATCAAAGGTGATGGCCGGTAGATTTTATATTTTTCCAAAACTTCTTCGGGAATTTCAATGAATCTTTCCTGCGAAACTTCCTGCATGATGAGTTCCTCGGTGAGAATAGGGGAAAGCATTTCCGGACTGATGGGTTCTTTCGTTCCGGGATGAAGTGGTGGAAGTGGTTTGTTTTCCATATCTGCCACAATGTTATACCAGAATTTCGGCATCTCCTTTTCTTCAAGGATGAATTTTTTTGTTTTCATTTTTTTAAATGATTTTATTGTTAGTAATTTAAATTTTTTGATTTTTTGTTTGAGGTATGGCCATAAAAAAACCGCCTGCAAATACAGACGGTTTGTACAAAATAATTGTAATATTCTTTAAAAGTTCAATTCATCAAATAATACAATGAGTGTGTAAATCGCCTGTAGAAAACGATTGCCACCACCAATTGTTATTTAAGAATTGCTTCATTGATTGCTTGAATGTTCTGCAAAAATAGAAATTATTTTTGATTGGCAAATTTATTTTGATGAAATTATTTTTGATTTCGACAAAATGAAAGGAATGTTTTTTGCTGGGTTTTAGTCAAATTTAATGTGATGATACCCGAAAACAATGAATCCCAAAAAAGGCAACTGGAAAATATGGATTATCCGCCCAATGAGGATATTTTCAGCCAAGAACCGCATGTTTCCATCGATGGAGCGGGCGTTCCCGAAACTGAGGAAGTGCTGATCACAAAAAATCTGGATGATGGATTGGATATTCCCGGTGCCGAACTGGATGATGAACAGGAACAAATTGGGGAAGAAGACGAAGAAAACAATTACTGGAGTTTGGGTGGTGACGACCATGATGATCTGGAAGAATCAGCAGATTAAACCAATAATCGGAAACAAAAAACCGCCCCAAAATTAATTGAAGCGGTAAAAGTCTTTCCTTTGACAGGAATTAATGGTGAGGTTTAAATCCCATTGATAATGGTATCCAAAGTCGCACTCGGACGCATTGCTGCGTAAGTTTTGTCGGAATCCGGCTTATAATATCCGCCGATATCCTGTGGTTTTCCCTGTGCACCTATTAATTCTGAATTGATTTTTTCTTCGTTATCCTGCATTGCTTTTGCGATGGGTTTGAATTTTTCTGCAATTTCAGCATCGGTGGTTTGGTTTGCCAATGCTTCTGCCCAATACAGCGCCAAATAGAAGTGAGAACCTCGGTTGTCTATTCCGCCCACTTTTCTTGCCGGAGATTTATCGGTTGCCAGGAATTTCGCATTCGCGGTATCCAAAGCATCTGAAAGCACTTTCGCTTTTGGATTGTTCTGGGTTTGCGCCAAATGTTCCAAACTTGCCTGCAATGCAAGGAATTCGCCTAGGGAATCCCATCTCAAATAACCTTCGTGGATAAACTGCTCGATATGTTTCGGGGCAGAACCACCGGCACCGGTTTCGAACAAGCCGCCTCCATTCATCAAAGGAACGATGGAAAGCATTTTTGCGGAAGTTCCGAGTTCCAGAATCGGGAACATATCGGTCAGGTAATCTCTCAGCACATTTCCGGAAACCGAAATCGTGTCTTTTCCTTCCCGTGCTCTTTTCAAAGTTTCCAGCGTCGCGTCTTTCACATCCATAATTTTGATGTCGAGTCCGGTCAAATCATAATCTTTGAGGTATTTCTCCACTTTTTTGATGATTTGTGAATCGTGTGCTCTTCCTTTATCTAGCCAGAAAATTGCCGGAGTGTCTGAAAGTTTTGCCCTGTTTACGGCGAGTTTCACCCAATCCTGTATCGGTGCGTCTTTCACCTGGCACATCCTGAAGATATCGTCTTTCTCTACTTTTTGTTGAAGCAAAGTTTCGCCATTTTCGTTTTCCACTTTCACGGTTCCTTCGGCAGAAACCTGGAAAGTCTTATCATGAGAGCCGTATTCTTCTGCTTTTTGAGCCATCAAACCGACGTTTGGAACGGAACCGAAAGTTCTGGGGTCAATTGCGCCATTTTTCTTCATGTCGTCCACGACGGCTTCGTAGAAACCGGCATAAGTTCGGTCCGGAATAATGCAGACGGTGTCTTCTTCTTTTCCTTCTTTGTTCCACATTTTTCCGCCACCTCGAACGAGTGCAGCCATGGATGCATCCACGATCACATCAGACGATACATGGAAATTGGTAATTCCCTGATCTGAATTTACCATTGCGATTCTCGGTCCGTTTTCAATCGCTTTCTCGATGTCGGCTTTGATTTCTGCTTCTTTCGGCGTTCCAGCAATTTTTTCGTAAAGGGTTGCCAATCCAAAATTTGGATTGATGTCCAGGTCTTTGAAAAGGTCTTTGTATTTTTCAAAAACGTCTTTAAAATAAGTTTCCACCACGGCTCCGAAAATAATCGGGTCAGAAATCTTCATCATGGTGGCTTTCAAATGGGCAGAAAGAAGCACGTTTTTTTCTTTGGCTTCTGCGATTGCGGTCTGCACAAACGATTTCAGTGCATTCATGTTCATTACCGAAGAGTCGATGATTTCGCCTGCCTTCAACGGAGCGTAATCTTTCAAAACTTTTTCAGATCCGTCCGTACCATAAAAGACAATTCGGAATTTCCCATCTTTTTCAATGGTCGTTGAATTTTCAGTTCCATAAAAATCCCCATTTTCCATGTGTGCCACAGCCGTTTTGGAATCTGCGCTCCAAACACCCATTCTATGTGGGTTTGCTTTTGCGTAATCTTTTACTGACTTCGGAGCGCGACGGTCGGAATTTCCTTCTCTCAAAACGGGGTTCACCGCACTTCCCAGGACTTTTGAATATTTTTGGTTAATTGCTTTTTCCTCCTCATTTTTTGGTTCTGCCGGATAATTCGGCAGGTTGTATCCTTTGGATTTCAATTCGGCAATGGCTTCCTCCAATTGCGGTACAGAAGCGGAAATGTTCGGTAGCTTGATGATGTTTGCTTCGGGTTTTGTCGCCAGTTCCCCCAATTGAGCGAGTGCATCCGGAACTTTTTGGTCATCGTTTAAATATTCAGGGAAGTTCGCCAGAATCCTTCCCGCGAGCGAAATATCCGGAACCTGGATTTCGATTTCTGCGGAATGGGTAAACGCTTTCACGATCGGTAAGAACGAATGTGTAGCGAGCATTGGCGCTTCGTCCGTCAATGTGTAGTAAATTTTTGCCTGTGACATTATAGAGATTTTTTTATTCAAAATTTAGGTTCACAAATTTAGTGAAAATTTAGGTTTTTTAGGCAATCAGCAGGTGATTTCGTGATTTTTGAGGTTTCATTTTGATTTCTTTCGAGTCAAGGTAACCGGTTAGAAAAAGAAAAGATTTGCCCATAAAAAAACCTCGCTGAGGCGAGATCCTTTGTCAATTAGAGTATTCGTGGCTTCCGGTTTTTCATTCATGGTTTTTAGCCCAGATTCCAGCTGATTCTTCGGTTTTTAAAGTAGCAAAATAGGGTGTGTTCATCGGGTTGCTGTTTTTGTGGTCGCGCACAAGAAAAACTACCCCTTCCTCCGACAAGGCGGATGACGGC
This sequence comes from Chryseobacterium koreense CCUG 49689, assembly GCF_001045435.1. GTDB lineage: Bacteria > Bacteroidota > Bacteroidia > Flavobacteriales > Weeksellaceae > Kaistella > Kaistella koreensis. The sequence continues at coordinate 5,954 of NZ_LFNG01000020.1, forward strand.
AGGTTTTACGGCCGGTGCAGAGGCGGCGGTCTTCCGGGCAATACCCAAAACATACCTCTTCCTCTAGAGATCCTCGAGATGTACCAGAATATACCCCGGTCCAACCATGGCGCAACTACGGGGCAACCTCGGGACTCCCTTTATTTTAAAATACCTGACGAAGATTTAATGATTAAAAAAGTGTAACTTTGATGAATTGGATCTCATAGCATGGTCCTGGAAACCAAATCTTTACGAATATAATAAAAATATGGGTTCATTCGATTCTTTTTTAGGCATTACCGGAAAAGTAGGCGATTGCGTGTTTTACACCCTAAATGGAAAACCGGTGGTTAGGCGCGTTCAGAAAAAGAAAAAAGGTCCCAAAAGCGCGGCCCAGATCGCGGCACAAAAGAAAAACACGGAATTCGGAAAAGCCTCCGCGGCAGGGAAATACCTGCGCCGCGCACTTCAGCATGAATTTGAAACACTCAGAGATGTGTTTCTTTACCAGCGCATCAATCAGCTGTTGCTGCGCATCAAAAACTTGGATCCCGCACCGGATGGTAAAAAAACGGTAAAGGGAGGGTTAGGCACCACGCAGGGCGCGGAATTGTTTCTAGGATTTCGATTCAGGAAAAATAAGAAGTATTCCAAAGAAATAATGTTTTCTCCATCAGCAAATGGGGAAATAGCCTTCATAGGAGCAAGCCCCACCGAAGTGCCATTCCAAATCATTGAGTTGCAGATTAATTTCAAAAACGGACAGTTCCGCAGAGAAACTGCACCTGCAGAAGCTTCCGAAACCGGTGCGGTCCACTGGAAAAGAAAATTCCGCAGGAGGAAAGACTACTCCCATTTTCTATTCGTTTTTGGGGAGCAGACTTTCCAGGGCATGGTGATTTAAGGCACCTGCATCAGCGAATCAGGATCTAATTCACATCGGCAATTGCAGCATTGGATCCCGTCCTTTTGTGGCTGCCACACTTTTAAGACAAATTTAACCATTCATTAAAAGACTTTTTCATCCTTTTTGGCTATATTTGGGAAACATTTAAATTTACTGAATTATGGCAAATATTGCATTACACGGAGATCCCGTGTCCACCATCGGCGACCTGCCGGAAGTGGGTTTATCGATAAGGGAATTCGCGCTGGTCAATGAAAAACTGGAGGTGAAAACATTGGATGACTATGATGGCATGAGGAAAATTATATCCATTTTCCCCAGTATAGACACCGGAATCTGTGCAGCCTCTGCTAGAAAATTCAACGAGGCCGCTGCCGGTTTAGAAAACACGGTGGTCATTAATGTTTCCAAAGATTTACCTTTTGCACTGGGCAGATTCTGCGCCGCAGAAGGACTTGATAACGTGGAAACGCTTTCGGATTTCCGGGGAACCTTTGGCGATGATTATGGCGTGACCATTGCAGACGGACCCATGAAAGGGCTTCTTTCCAGAGCCGTAATTGTGACTGATGAAAATGGCAAAGTGGTGTACACCGAGCAGGTTCCGGAAATTACCCATGAACCGAATTACGAAGTAGCATTGAATGCCGTAAAATTTCTTTCCACATAATTAATCTGATAAATCCGTGGATTCAAACCCCTGCGAATTCACGGATTTCTTTTGAGTTTTTTTCAAGGTTAATAAACGTGGTATATCTCGCATTCAACTTCAATTTGATTGTTTTCTTAGGCAGATGAGCATGCCTTCAATGACCCGGCGAATTTCTCAATTCAATCATAGATTCACGACAATCATTCATTCGAAAACCTTTCCGAAAGGGCAGCGCTCCTTGATTTTCCCCATGGGATTGAAAAGTTAAATTTATCTTAACTGCCAGATTTTTAACACCGTACGCTATTATAAATCTTTATTTTTAGTATTTTAAAATCTAAAAGATCATCCTATGAAACTAAACCCTTACCTCAACTTTGACGGTACCTGCGAAGAGGCCTTCAACTTTTACAAGAAAGTGTTCCAAACCGAGTTCAACCCATTTGGAATCATGCGCTTCGGCGATGTTCCGGCCAGTGAAGAAATGCCGCCGATTCCGGAAGAGTACCGCAACCGAATCATGCATGTGGGCATCAATCTGGGTGATCAAACCTTGATGGGCAGCGACATCATGCCGGGTTTTGGAAACAGGCCTTTTCAGATCGGCGACAATAATTATGTGAGCATCCATCCCGATTCCCGTGAAGAAGCAGATCGGCTTTTCAAAGAACTTTCCGCAGGCGGCGAAATAGAAATGCCGATGCAGGATCAGTTTTGGGGCGATTATTTCGGTAGTTTTCGCGATCAATTTGGAACTTCATGGATGATTAACTACAACGCAAACGCTTAGTATATACCGTTATTTGGGCGGCTTCCGAATTTTCGCTGACGCCTGATGCCCACAAAAAAATTCGGAACCGGGCTGTTCGCTGCAATCTTTTTTTTGCCAACGCTTTTCCCTTTGCAAAAAAAAAGGATTTCCACTTCCATCCCTGCCGCGAAAGCCCCGCCTCTTTTGGAAACTTGCACATCATCTCATTAAACAGAACTCATCACTTATGGATCCCATCAAAATAGACCTCTCCATCCAGGAGCCCATCCAAAAAGTTTGGGACTATTTCAACCAGCCGGAACATATCGTCAATTGGAATTTCGCCCACGAATCCTGGCATTGCCCGAAAGCAGAAAACGACCTCCGCGTCGGCGGAAAACTCAAAACCAGAATGGAAGCCAAAGACGGAAGCTTCGGTTTTGATTTTGAGGGAATTTATGACGAGATTGTTCCCTTAAAATTAATCAGATATCATCTGGAAGACGGAAGAAATGTGGAAATCCAATTTGATGAAATCGACCAAAATACGACGAAAGTCACGAAGATTTTCGATCCGGAAACCATTAACAGTATCGAGATGCAGCGCGACGGCTGGTATGCCATTTTGGAAAATTTCCACAGGTATGTGACGAATAGCTGATTAGTTCCCGGTATGGAAAATATTCCTTAATTTTAGGGAAATTATTAAGAAATGAAAGATCCGATTACCATCAAGATTACGATTCTGCAACCTGTGCATAAAGTTTGGGATTATTTCTACAACCCGAAACACATTGTAAAATGGAATTTCCCCACTACCAACTGGCACTGCCCAAAAGCGACCAGCCAATTCTACGAAGGGGGACGTTTTGATTATCGGTTGGAATACAAGGATAAAAGTTTCGGATACCATTTTGCTGGGATCATCGACGAAATTAAGGTTTTGGAATACGTAAAAAGTCATTTGGATGACGGACGAAAGGTGGAGGTCTATTTTAATAAGATAGACGATAACACCACGGAAATCATTGAGATTTTCGAGCCTGAAATCCAGAATGGGCGAGAAATGCAGCGCGTCGGCTGGTATGCGATTCTGGACCGGTTCCACAAATATGTTGAAAACAACTAGTTGCTGCCTTCCATTTGAAGCGATAGTACACCTGAGTTAGTTGTCGTCTAGGGTGCTATGCCGCCCCAAATGGACACGAAGCCATCAAACAGGAATTTTCGAACCATGAGTGCGGACAAAGCTCTATTCAATTTTCTTGTAATCTGGAAGTTCCTTACGATTGGGTCCGCAAAGTCTTTAGTTCTGTAAGGCTTCAACTTGAAATCTACCTGTCGGCAGACAGGCCTGAAATCTACCTGTCGGCAGACAGGCCTGAAATAAAAAATGTTATGAACAACGATATTTTCCCATGTCTTTGGTATGATGGCGACGCTAAACAGTGCGCGGATTTGTACTGCAGCGTTTTTGATGGTAAAATCACGGTGGATACACCGATGGTAATTAATCTGGATCTTTTTGGTCAAAGGATCATGCTGTTGAATGGAGGTCCGATGTACCAGAAGAATGCTTCGATTTCTTTCATGGTTTTATGCGAAACCGAAGAAGAAGTGGAGAAATATTGGAAACCGCTTTCGGAAGGAGGAATTGTTTTGATGGAACTCGGCGAATATCCTTGGAGCAAAAGGTATGGTTGGGTCCGGGACAAATTTGGCGTGACCTGGCAAATTTATCTGGGTGAAAACCAAGGCGACCAGAAGATTGTTCCGACCTTGATGTTCATTCACCAAAATAATGGAAAAGCCATGGAAGCCATGGAATTCTACACCAAAACATTTCCCAATTCCAAGATCGGAGGTGTTTTGAAGTATGGAGAAGGGGTGGGAAACGAAACCCATGAAGTTCCAGAAAATGTGCAACACGCGCATTTCGTGATTGACCATTACCATTTCTTCTGTATGGACAATTCCTATGACCATCAATTTGATTTTTCCGAGGGGATTTCGATCGTGGTGATGACTGACGACCAAACCGAGACCGACCACCTCTGGAATTCGTTGATTGCCGATGGCGGCGAGGAAAGCAGATGTGGCTGGTTGAAAGATAAATTCGGGGTCAGTTGGCAGATCACCCCGAAAAGATTGCTGGAACTGATGAATAATTTTGATGGAACCGACCGGTCTAAAAAGGTTTTCCAGGCGATGCTGAATATGAAGAAGATTGTGATTGCGGATTTGGAAACTGCTTACAAGTCCTAAAGTGTAATGATTTGCCGGAGTTGTCACGGAGTCGCGGGAGTTTTTGTTTTTATGGTTTGAATTTTAACTTTGTGTGACTCTGTGTTTGCTCTTTTAAACTCCGTTAAATAAAAAAATTAAATGAAACAATTAGAATTTGAAACTGAAATCAATGCTGCTCCGGAGAAGGTCTGGGAAACTATGTGGAGTGCGGAAAACTATGGGAAATGGACTCCTGGTCACCGGTATGAAGGAAATTGGGAAACCGCATCCGAGATGAGGTTTTTTGACAAAGACAACAACGGAATGTATAACCGCGTGGAAACCCATATTCCGAATCGTGAACTCAAAATGAAGCATCTCGGCTGGATTATGGCAGGAGAATTGGATCCGCAAAACTGGACGGACTCTGAAGTCACTTATTTTTTTGAGCCGACCAATAGTGGGACCCTGCTAAAAATTGAAATTAATGCGCTGGATGAGTTTGTGGATTTTTACCATGGATATATTCCGAAAATCTTGGCAAATATTAAAGAATTGGCAGAAAATTAGACGACCTCAACCTCAACCTCAACCTCAACCTCAACCTTAGCCTCAACCTCAACCTTAACCTCAATCTCAATTATGGAAACATTAGACTACAATATCATCATCAACGCACCCATCCAAAAAGTCTGGGATTTGTTGTGGAATCCAGAAACTTATTCTCAATGGACGCAGTTTTTCGAAGAAGGTTCGACCTTGAAATCCGATTGGGAAGTCGGTGGGAAAACTTACTTTCTGGACCGAAACGGAAACGGAATGGTTTCGACCATTGTGAGTTTGGATAAACCTAATGAGGTGGTTTTCCGGCATTTGGGGACGTTTCAAAATGGAGTTGAAGATACCAAAAGCCGCGAGGTGATGGAATGGAGCGGGACCGAGGAAAAATATTTTCTCCGTGCGATTGATCATGCCACCACAGAGCTTCGCGCAGTGACCCATGTGATGCAGGAATATCACGAATACATGGACCATGGTTTTCACAATGGTTTTGAATTGTTGAAAAACCTGGCGGAAAATTGATTATGATATCCTGATTGACAACTTTTTTGCCATACCGATTTACTATAGCCGAAAATCTTGAAGTGGTTTTTGGAAAAAAGAACTGCAAGTCAACATGGGATCCCGATTGCAGAGCGTCCTTTTTTAGTGATGTAGTGGAGTCGGAATCAGAAAAAAAATCTATCCATTGCTGTTGCCGTATAGTCCAGCAACCTATCCACCGAATGGGAAAGCGGGACAGGTCTTGGGAAAAGTCGAAAAATGGGTTGCTCCAAAAAAATAGCCACCCTATTAAAGTAAAATAGAATTCCGTTCGTCTTTCCCGATATGGAATTGGAATTGACCTCTATGTCGCAAACCGAAAAAGACAGTCTGATTGCGCAAACCGTGAAAAATTACGGCGGAAAACTGATGTCTTTTATTCGACCGAAAGTGCGCAACAGAGAGGATGCAGAAGATATTTTACAGGAGGTTTGGTACCAGTTCAGCAATCTCACCAATTTGGGCGAGATTATGAACATCGGGGGTTGGCTGTATAGGGTTTCGAATAATAAAATCATCGACAAATACCGGAAAAAGACGACCGAGAATTTGGAGGATTTCGTGTATGTGGACGAAGACGGCAGTTTTGCGGTGAAAGATATTCTGCTGCTGGATGATTCTGAAAATCCTGAACTGGTGGCGTTTCGCGAGGAAGTTTGGAAACAGCTTTTCTCGGCTTTGGAGGAATTGCCGGACAATCAGCGGTTGGTTTTCGTGGAAACTGAAATCGAAGGCAAGAAATTGCAGGAAATTGCCGATGAACAGGGAGAAAACATAAAAACCATCACCAGCAGGAAAAACTATGCGGTGAAACATCTTCGGAAACGAATGTCTGGTTTGTATCAAGATTTGAAAGATTAAGGAAATGAAAAATAAATTTACGGGAAAAATAGCACTTTTAATCGTGGGTGGAATCGCGATGTTTTTTGCTGTTACAGCAATGGTGATGTGGCTTTGGAACTTGCTTCTGCCAGAAATTATTGGCGTGAAAGCGATCACTTTTTGGCAGGCGCTGGGAATTTTGGTTTTAAGTAAGATTTTGTTTGGCGGTTTCGGCGGAAAGCAGGGAAAAGGGTGGAGAGCGAAGCAGAAATTCCGGCAAATGAGGGAAAAACATTGCGGAATGAGTGATGAGGAGAAAGAACGGCTGAAAGAAATGTGGAAATCACGTTGTGAAACGGGAAGATTCTTCGATAAAAAAGAGTAAAAGCGGACGGTTTAGTTCGCTTTTTTTTTTAAGTAAACCCATTAACGAATATATTTTGCGACTTTTTCCATTAAATGAAATGTCTTCCAAGAATGATGGCCAATCGGATTGAGCACAGATTTTGGGAAATTTATTCGGGGACCATTGGCGTGAAAATATTGGTGATTTAGGAATGAGTTAATTAAAGTAAAATGTGGTTTCGACCGTCTTTTATAAAAATAACATTTGTAAAATTTAAAATAAAAAAAAAGATGAAAAATTCCAGTTTGATAGGTGCTTTCGGAGCACTTGCAGCAGCAGGAGTCGCTTTGGCAGCAAAAAAAATTTCTGAGAGAAGAAAATTCATGAAAGGGATTTTCGAAGAATACGACATCAAAGAAAGAACACCATTCGGATTTGCAGATAAAATCCGCGAACTTGATGACGAAAAATATGCGGAACTGAAAGAGAAAATGAAAACTCAGTTTTCTTCAAAATGTTGCAGAAAAAATAATTGCTGTTCAGCGCAGAAAGCAGAAGCATGATATTTCCCGTTAATGGTTTATTTTGAAGGCGGGTAGAGGGAATTCTACCCGCTTTTTTCTAGGGGTTTTCAGTTGTTTTTTGTTTCCTTTTCTAAGCGAATCCAAATGCTATGTTCCATGTTTTTTGTTCAAAACCGAATTGAAACCAAACGGTTCTTTTGTAAGTTCCCTCGAAATTATTTTATAAAACCCTATTTTTGCACCGCGAAACGGAATCTCGCAACTCGTATCTCGTGACTTTAAAATGAAAGACTATTATTATTTTCTGGGCATAAAATCTAATGCTTCCGATGAGGAAATCAAGAAAGCATACCGAAAGTTGTCCTTAAAATATCATCCCGACAAAAATCCAGACGACGATTTCTTTTCAGACCGTTTCCGGGAAATCCAGGAAGCATACGAAATGTTGAATGACGCAGAGAAACGCAGGATTTATGATGAGAATTTAGCCCATCTGCAAAGGAGTTACCGACCGACTATGCCGCCTTCCATCAGAACTTTTTCCGCGAATAAAATCCGGGCAAAAAAGGGCGAGGAAGTCATTATCAACTGGCACACCAATAATGCCGATGTAGTGAAAATTTTGCCTTTCGGATTGGAAAAGGGATATGGCGAGAGAACCTTCAGAATTACCGAATTCAAGGACGGGAAGTTTCAGCTTCTCCTTCACGCCACAAATACACTTTTAAATAAAACCGTGGTGCAGGGAATTACCATTACCGAAATCTTTGATGGCGACAGGGAACAGTTCAAAAACGACATGGAGGAAATCTTCAAACCGCAGAAGCCAACCCGTACCAATCCAGGAGGTCAATCCCGCGGAATGAGGATCGTTCTGGCGATTTTGTTCTTCGTTATTGCGATTTTGATTTTGGTGAAAACTTTTTCCAATAATTAAACCATTTGCTTTACCTTTTCGGGATTTCGCTCGCTTGCTCTCGATGCATTTACGAAACTTTTAAGATTGATCTGAACTTCATTTTATTTGATTGATTTCCATATTGCTATGGATAAAATAATTTTAATGGTAAAAAGTTAAAAATTTGGTCTTGATTTTGATAATGTTTAAATGAATGTAAAAATTCATTGTTAAACTGATAGTTATCGTTAATTGAATATCCAACCTTAAAATTATTAAAGTGATGAAACATCTATTTCAAAACCAAGAAAACAAACTTGATGAAGTCCTGTTCCAGGGAAGAAACAAAGCTTATGGTGCTTATGTCTTAAGAAATGAAGCCGACAGCATTCTGACCAAATCCATGTTTATAGGAATCGGCGCGTTTGTACTTTTTGCGCTGGTGCCGATTGTTTCCAATTATTTTGCTGATGCACCGATTACCGTGGTGGAACCTCCGCATGGTCCGATTGTCCTGGATAATGTAGATCAGTCAGAAGAGACTCCGCAAGTAGTGCAGCCGGTGGTTCCGCCACAGGTGAAAGTGAATACCCTGGATTCGCGAGTTCCTGACCCGACCCGGGATGCGAAAAATGAGAAGGTGATGCCAAAGCAAACGGATTATGATCATGCAGTTGCAGGAACTCAGGATGTAGTAGGTGAATCGCCTGTATCCAATTATGTTCCACCGGCAATTGACGCACCGGTTGTAACAACTCCGGATGTTCCAAATGCAAAACCGGTTGATAACACTCCCAAAACCGCTGTTGACGTTTCTGCGGAGTTCATTGGCGGGATCAATGCCTTCAGGAATAAAGTAGTCAGCAATTTTGATACTTCGGCGATGGACGGATCCGGTGAAGTGGTGAAAACCACAGTGACCTTCATCGTTGAAAAAGACGGAACGATCAGTGAGGTGAAAGCAAGCGGACCCAATGCCATTTTTAATCGCGAAGCGGAAAAAACCATCCGGTCAGTTCGGGGAAAATGGACTCCGGCAAAACTTGACGGCGAAAATGTAAGGAGTTACTTTAAATTTCCGATTTCGATGCAGTTGGAATGATGCAGAACCATCAATTAAATCATATCAACAGTTATCCACAGAAAACCATTTTTTGTGGATAATTTTTTTTGGTGGTAAATCGCTAATTAACAATATTTTAACCAAATCTCAGGATACATCAACTATATGAAACTCGGAAAAAAGTGTATTTTTGATGATTAAAATTTAAAGAATGGCTAAAATCATTGGTATTGCCAATCAGAAAGGCGGAGTGGGCAAAACCACTACTGCAGTAAATCTAGCTGCAGCATTGGGAGTTTTGGAGAAGAAAATCCTGATCATCGACGCAGATCCGCAAGCAAACGCTACTTCCGGATTGGGAATCGAGCAGTCGGAATTTTCCACATACAACCTTTTGGAGCAAAGCGCAGCAGCGAAAGAATGTGTGCAGAAAACGGCTTCACCCAATTTGGATATCATTCCGTCACACATCGATTTGGTGGCCGCAGAAATTGAACTGGTGGATCGGGAGAACCGCGAGTATATGCTGAAAGAAGCCTTAAAATCGGTTCGAGATGATTACGACTACATCATCATCGATTGTGCGCCGAGTTTGGGTTTGATTACCGTGAATGCTTTAACTGCCGCTGATTCTGTGATCATCCCAATACAGTGTGAGTACTTCGCTTTGGAAGGTTTGGGAAAACTGTTGAATACCATAAAAAATGTTCAGAAAATCCACAACAAGGATCTGGATATTGAAGGTTTACTTTTGACGATGTTTGATTCCAGACTCCGGCTTTCCAATCAGGTGGTGGAAGAAGTGAGTGCGCATTTTCCGGAGATGGTTTTTGAAACCATTATCAGCAGAAACGTGAGACTGAGCGAGGCGCCAAGTTTTGGTGAAAGTATCCTAAACTACGATGCAGAGAGCAAAGGAGCCATCCAATACCTTCAATTAGCTGAAGAAGTTGTATTGAAAAATGAAAATTTAGTAAGAAACTAAAATAAATTCCCTGGAGGAATCCTCGTGCTTTGGTGGAGGATTTAGGAGTAGAACAGCGATATGAAAGACAAAAAAAGAGCAATGGGACGTGGTTTGGGAGCGATCCTAAGCGCGGAATCAAAAGCCACGGTGAATTCTGCAACGGATGAAGGCGCAGATAAATTCGTGGGAAATATCGTGGAAGTTTCATTGGAAGATATTTATCCAAACGCTTCACAGCCAAGAACTTATTTCGATGAAAAAGCGTTGAATGATTTAGCGCAGTCCATCAAGAATCTCGGTGTAATCCAGCCGATTACTTTGAGGAAAGACGGCAACAAATTCGAAATCATTTCCGGTGAGAGGCGTTTCCGTGCAAGTAAAATTGCCGGTTTGGAAACGGTTCCGGCGTATATCCGCTTAGTCAATGACCAGGAATTGCTAGAAATGGCTTTGGTGGAGAACATCCAGCGTGAAGATTTAGACGCCATTGAAATTGCGCTCACTTACCAACGATTGCTCGAAGAAATCGGCATGACTCAAGAAAATTTGAGCCAAAGAGTGGGAAAAGAAAGAAGCACGATCACCAATTCCATCCGATTGCTCCGTTTGAATCCGGATGTTCAGAACGCGATTCGGAGCGGGGAAATTTCTGCAGGTCACGGTAGAGCCATTATCAGTTTGGAAGATGCTGAAAATCAGAAAATTCTTTTTGAGAAAATCATAAAGAATAATTTGAGTGTCCGACAGGCTGAACAGGAATCCAACTTGTTGAAAAATCCAAAACAAACTGCACCGAAAAATAAAACGGCCATCCCAAATCACTATAAAAAAGCAGAAAAAAACCTTGCCGATATTTTGGATGTGAAAGTGGAAATCAAAACTTCCGCAAACGGCAAAAAGGGAAAAATCGTTCTCGATTTCAAAAACGAGGCAGAGCTGGAAAACATTCTCTCACACTTTAAATAATGAGGAAATTCACGGTCATTTTCTTTCTGATATTTTCTTTTAAGATTTTCGCGCAAGTCAATCCGAATGATACCATTCGCATTAAAAACCATCCGAAAGACTCCATTTCAGCGGTAAAACCCCAATCTGAAATTGCTGTTCTGACCGACATCCAAGAATCCAACGCACCCGCGAAAACCGTGAAATACAACCCTACGAAAGCGGGATTATATTCCGCAGTTTTGCCGGGACTCGGTCAATATTACAACAAAAAGTACTGGAAAATCCCCATCGTTTGGGGTGCAATCGGAACCGGAGTAGGAATCGCCATTTGGAATCAAAATCAATACACCCGCTACAGAAACGCGTTCATCGCACAACTGAACGGACAACCGCACGAGTTTTCAGACATTCCGGGAATTACCGCTGAAGCTTTAGGCCGTGTTCAGGACCGGCAAAAAAGACAACGCGATTATGCGATCGCAATCACGGGATTGATCTATGTTTTGAATATTGTGGATGCCGTGGTGGATGCGCATTTATATGAAGGCAGAAAAGACCCGGATCTGGCTTTCAAACCTGCTGTGATTTTTGATGAATTCAGCAATCAGACTGCGAAAGCGGGATTGAGTTTGAATTATAGGTTTTAGGTGAGAAAATAGAGGAAAGAGTAAAGAGAAAAGACAAAAGACAAGGAGTTGAATACTTACTTTTTGGTGGTGATGTTCTGCTATCGTGGAAGTAATTTTGAATTACAATCAACGGATCGAATGTACTTAACGGCCTTAATGTTAAAAAAAACAATAAGAAAATGAAAATCGCTTTAGTGGGATACGGAAAAATGGGAAAAATCATCGGTGAGATTGCTGAAAGCCGAGGTATAATGAACTCTTGAACCATTAAGATAAATAAGGGGTTAAGGAATTTGAGACTCAGAATTTTTAAGGATTGACTTCGTCAATTTGTAGCGGAGTATCTTAATTTTATAGGATCTAAACTTAACAATCTGCGGAGCAATTGTCCTTAACAAGTTAATGAGCTTAATGTTAAAAAATACAATAAGAAAATGAAAATCGCTTTAGTCGGATACGGAAAAATGGGAAAAATCATCGGTGAGATTGCTGAAAGCCGAGGTCACGAAATCGTGGCGAAACTCAACGAAACTCCCTCCGTCGAAAACCTGAACCAGCCTGATGTGGTCATTGAATTTTCAAATCCTGAGGTGGCATTTGAAAACATTAAATTCTGCCTCGAAAACAGCATTCCAGTAGTTTGTGGAACAACAGGTTGGCTCGAAAGAAAACCGGAAATCGAAAAAATTGCCACAGCGAACAATATTGCGTTTTTGTATGGCTCCAACTTTAGTTTGGGCGTGAATCTGTTTTTTGCCCTGAATGAGAAATTGGCAGATTTGATGAAAAACTTCGGTGAATATAATGTTCAGTTGGAGGAAATTCACCATACCCACAAAAAGGACGCGCCGAGTGGAACCGCAATTTCTTTGGCGGAAGGAATCATCAAAAATGATAAAAGATTCAACGGTTGGAAACTCGATGAAACCAAAGGAAACGAACTTGGCATTTTCGCGATCCGTGAAGATGAAGTTCCCGGGACCCACAGCATTTTCTACCAAAGCGAGGTGGATGAAATCGAAATCAAACATACTGCCTTCAACCGAAACGGATTCGCTTTGGGCGCGGTAATCGCCGCGGAATGGATTCTGGGAAAAAAGGGGAATTTCTCGATGAAGGATGTGCTTTTTTCATGACTAATAAGTATTAAAAAATGAGCAATGGATTTGAGCGGCTAAATATTTGCACCTCTTCCGCCCATTTGTAACAAAAACCAATAACAATAAACTAATCTCAAAAGCCGGTCGCTAAAGCCAAAATTATGGACTATATTCTTACTTATTCCCTCTACGTGGTCGTTCTTTCTTTGTTAATGGGAATTTCCACGTGGAAACTTTTCAAGAAAATGGGTTACAATCCGCTCTTCGCGTTTGTGCCGTTTTACAATTACCTCATTATCCAAAAGGAAACCAAACATCCGAAATGGTGGGTTGCAATGGCTTATCTGCCGATTATCGGTCCGATTATGATGACGGTTTTTCACCTGTTCCTGATGAGGCATTTCGGAAAATCAAAATTCACACAGGTTTTATTGACGGTGATTCTTCCGTTTATTTATTTGGCTACGGTGAATTATTCCAAAGATGCTGAAGTAGAAAGTGAAGACGAGCTCTATTTGACCGAAGAGGAAAAAAACGCCAAAAAGAAAGATACTTTTGCCGGTTCGATTACATTTGCAGTAGTTTTTGCAACCATTGTTCACATTTTCGTGACACAGCCGTTTGGTATTCCTACAGGTTCGATGGAGCGAACACTTTTGGTGGGCGATTTTCTTTTCGTGAATAAGTGGAGTTACGGTTACCGAATGCCGATGCGGCCTGTAGCGATCCCGTTTTTACAGGGAACGATTATGGATACCGGACAAAAAGGAAACCCGAAAGATGACCCGAAATCCTATGTGGATGCGGTGAAGCTTCCTTATTGGAGATTATTCCAATTCAACAAACCGCAGAAAAACGACATCGTGGTTTTCAATTATCCGCAAGATTCGGTGCACACGGCGATTGATAGAAAAGACCCTTATGTGAAACGATGCGTGGCAGTGGCGGGTGACGTCATTGAAATGAGGGCAGGAAGACTTTTTGTCAATGGAAAACCGGAAACGATTTTGGGTGACCAACAGGAACAGCACAAATTCATCGCACACGCTGGAAGTCAGCTGGATGTTCCCGCTCTATATAACAAATATGGATTTTTGCCGCTCCAGGAAATCCAGACCAATGAAGGCTTTGTGTATGACTTTCAAGGTTTGACGGATCAAATTGCTAAAGAAATCAAGGCGCTTCCGCAAATCATCGATATGAAGGAGCACATTTGGGATAAAGATTCTGCGGCGATTGGCTATAAACTGAATGCAGCAAGAGATGCCTATACCAAGAATATTGACACCACCCAATCTATTTTCCCGATCAATAAAAAATGGAACCAGGATTGGTATGGACCATTGAAAATCCCGAAAAAAGGGGATGTGGTGACTTTGAACCAGGAAACGTTGCCCGAATATCAGTGGATTATTTCAGAATACGAGCATAACAAACTTGAAAACAGGAATGGAAAAATCTTCATTAACGGTCAGGAAACCAATCAGTACACCATTAAGCAAGATTATTATATGATGATTGGTGATAACCGCGATGCTTCGCTGGATGCGAGATTTTTCGGTTTCGTACCGGAGGAAAATATCGTAGGGAAGCCCATGTTTACGTGGATGAGTTTGCAGGGAGCATTTAAAGATTCGAGTTCTACTTACCAGGCGCCATTCAAAGTGAGATGGGATAGAATGTTCAAAGCAACCAATACCGGAGAAGTCTACAAAACCTCTTATTGGTGGGTTGCTGTCGCTATTTTGGTGCTGTTTTTCGGATGGGAGTTCTTCGTGAATTTGTTCAAGAAAAAGAAACAGGAAGATTAAAAATTAAGGGACGCATTTGATGATGACGTCCCTTTTTATTTTCTAAACATAAACAAGTTTGGTCTCCAAAACGGTTTTTCCTAATTTTTCCAGAACAGTTTTGTATTCCTCAATTTGTTTTTGATGACTTTCCTTTTCGGTGCCGGTTTTGAAATCCAGGATAATGTACCCGTTTTCGGTCTCAATCATCCGATCCGGACGAAAGATTTTCGACTCGCCATTTTCAGAAAGCATGATGTCTTTTTCGTTGATTATAATTTGATTATCAGTGAAATATTTCGAATATTTTTCATCATTAATGATGTTGAAAATTCTTTTCGAAATGGCTTCTTTTTCTTCCGCAGTGATGGTTCCCTCCAAAAGATAGGATTCCAAAACGCTTTCAACATCTTTTCCTGAATTGATTTTCGACAAAATTTCATGGGTGAAAATCCCGATTCTGACTTTTTCCACGCGGTTCTGATAACTCTTGGATGGAGTCGCAATTTGGATAGATTGCGGATTTGAAACGCGTTCAGGTTGATAATCAATGGATTCCGTTTTTGGTTTTGAGGTCTTCTCCATGGCCTGCTTTTTCAAGATCTCATCAGAAACGTCGTAAAGATCAAATGAAGAAATTTCTTCCCCCACTTCATTTTTGGGAATTCCAGGAGCCAAGAAATCGTAGATTTCCAGATGGTTACTGGTTTTGTTTGGTTTTTCTATATAAAGAAAAAGTTGTTCCACCGGTCTGGTTGTCGCCACATATTGCAGGCAAAAACGGTCAATCTTATTTTCATAGCTATTTTCTTGATTGAAACGGGCCATTTCCGGGTCGTAGGTTTCCAGCGCTTTGTCAAAACCATTGATGTTTACAGAGTTTAGGCCAGTTTCAGAATCTACCGGTAACCAATTGGAGAAATTTCCGTCCTTATTTTCATTTGCCATGGGCAAAAAAACCACAGGAAACTCCAGACCTTTTGCTTTATGAATGGTCATGATCTGAATGGCATCCACATTTTCCGAAGCTTGAATAGTGGTCTGATTTGCTTCCTCATCCCAATATTTTAGGAAGTTTTTTAGTGTGGAACCCGAATTTTGTGAATAGGCAAAAACCATTTCCAAATAATTGAGCAAGAAATCCATTTCCCTTCCTTTCACCATGAATTCGGATAGAAAATGTTCGATGAAATTATACAGATTGAGCTGCAGTAAGTTTTGGGTGCTCAGATGGAGTCCGTATTTCTCGAACATGAAACGCTCCATTTCGGATTTGCCTTCCAGTTTCAGCATTTCAAGCATTTCGGCTGAAAAATCCGCGGTGCTGATTCTGCCCAAATCTTTGAGGTGATACAGCATTCTTACCGGAAACTGCATGTTTTTTGGATTATCTTCCCACCTTAAAAACTCTGTCAAAGCCAATAAAGTGGACGACAAATTTAAGGTTAAACCAGAATCTGAAATGGTTTTCACATGGATTTCTTCACCGTGATCGATCACTTTCAGATTCCCAAGAAGTTTGGAAAAACTGAAGATATCAAAATTTCCACGGCAAAGAATGGCGATGTCTGAAAACTTAAATCCATTGTCCAAACATTGTTGAATGTCTTGCCGCATTTTCTCTGCTACTTCGCTGTAATAGGTTTCTTTTTTTGCGTTTTCCACCAAATTCACCCGAACTCTGCCTTCAAATTTGGATTTGGCATTTTGGAAAGAGCCTTCGCCAAATATTTTTTCATGTTCCGGCAAAGTAAACCGCGAGATAAACTGGTAAAGATTATTGTTAAAATCCACGATATTTTTTGCACTTCTGAAGTTGTATTTCAAATTTTCCAGCTCCGCAAAAGTCTGGGTATCCTCCGTTTTATTGATGATGTGGAGCATAAGTTTGGAATCGCCACCTCGAAAACGGTAGATGCTTTGTTTGGGGTCGCCGACCAAAGTAAAGCTCATGTTTTCCTGAGAAATCGCGTGGTCTCTCAGTGGAAGAAAGTTTTGCCATTGGATAAAGGAAGTATCCTGAAATTCATCAAAAAAATAATGGGAGAATTTGGTTCCCACTTTTTCATAAATGAATGATGATGGTTCTTCGCGAAGGTTTTCGTGAATCAGAACATTGAATTTCGAAAGCAAAACCAGGTCGTTTTCCTCTTCGATTTCGGCGAGTTTATCCTGAATGTCCTTATTGACCTTTAAAGGTAAAATTGCGCCCAGAATTTTCTCCTTTTTCTTTTGAAGAATATAGTTTTCGATGATTTTTTGTCGATTGTAAATCAGATAGTCGATGATTTCCAAAATTTCCGACTGTCTGTTTTTTGATTTCGAGGAGGCACCTTTCCGGTAGTTTTCCTGCGCGGCATCTTCATCATCGGGGAATGGAAATTTCGCCCTGTTCAGGTAATGGTCCAGGATGTTTTCAAAGAACTTGCCGATTGTTCCGCCGCTCGCTCGTGAAAAATCCTCGGGCTTTAGGTTTTTTTCCCGCAACAAGTCTAAGGTTTCCCTCGCAATTCTGATGGAATCTTCTTTAAGGTTTTTTAGTTCTTCGCGCAGATTTTTCTTCGATTCCTCATAGACTTCCCAATCGAAGTCCTTATTCTTCGCCAATTCGAAAAAATGTTTGTCCTGAACATACTCCTTTGCCGAATCATAAAGCGTTTTGTTGAGGTTTACACGGTCTTCATTGTCTAAATTATAGTTCATGAAATCCATGAAGGTTTCCGAAATTTTATGGTCTGTGCCGATTTCTTCCAACATTTTATCAACCGCCTCTATCAGAAACGGTTCGGGATTGATTTCCAGGTTGAAATTCTGCGCTAAACCCAGCTCATGCGTAAAACTTCTGACCAATCTGGAATTGAATTTGTCGATCGTTCCAATATTCAAGGTAGAGTAGTGGTGCAGAATGTAATCCAATAGGTTTTTCGACCTTTCGTGAAGTTCTTGCAGGCTGACTTTCACATTTTGGCTGGCCAATTTTTCCCGGATATTGATTAAGTCCTGATTGGTTTCGAAATCATCCTTAATAAAGTCTTTTAACCACTCGATAATCCGGTGTTTCATCTCGTTCGCTGCCTTATTGGTAAAGGTAAGCGCCAAGATATTTCTGATTTTATCGGGTTGTGAAGGGTATTTCAGGCAGATTGCCAGTAGATTTAAAACCAAGGTATAGGTTTTGCCCGAACCTGCGGAAGCGTTGATGACGGTGTAGTTTTTTTGCATGATGCATTCTTCTAAGCTTTAAAAATAGTGAAAAATTTGTCAATTCCGAAAAAAACCCTATTTTTGCAGTCCAAAATGAGATGTAATATATGTTAATAATTCCAGTAAAAGATGGCGAGGCTATCGACAGAGCACTAAAAAAATATAAAAGAAAATTTGACAAGACAGGAATTGTCAGAGCTTTGAGAAGCAGACAGCAATTCATTAAGCCTTCTGTAACCAAGAGACAGGCTAACTTGAAAGCGGCTCACAAACAGAGAAATCTGAGCAAAGAGGAGCAAGCTTAAGTCAAAGTTTTCTTCAGAGAATACCGAAATCACTTTTCGAATAGTTATATTTGAAGAGTGATTTTTTGTTGTTAAATGTTGTGGTCTTCAAAAGTAGAATTTGGGAGCTCGGTAGCGCACTCCATCTTTCTTCCACGAAGCGTCCCGGTCGCGAACTTTCCGCAAAGACTTGCGCTATCCATTATTTAAAGATGATTGAACGATTTTTAGAATACCTCAGTGTCGAAAGGCGCTACGCTCCAAACACGGTAATCAGCTACCGGAAAGATCTATCCGATTTTTCCATTTTTTTACTGGAAACCGAATCCCATCAGGACTTTTCCGCAGTCAGTAAAAAGGTCATCCGGAATTTCATGGTGGAACTGTCGGAACAAAAAATTTCAAAAAGAAGCATCAACCGCAAACTCTCTTCGCTTCGAAGTTTTTTCCTTTTCTTAATGAAATTGGGGGAAATCAAGACTTCGCCTTTAGAAGGCATCAAGTCCCTAAAGTTTTACGCGGAAAAGCAAATCCCTTTTTCTAAAGAGGAAATGGTTCATCTGGAACTGGCGGAACAGCAAATGAAGGAAGGCGATTTTCTGAAAGAACTGGTGATCGAAACGTTATATCAGACTGGAATGCGAAGGATGGAACTTTGCAATTTGCTTTTGGAAAACGTGGATTTTGGCAAAAAAGAAATCAAGGTCATCGGAAAGGGAAACAAAGAGCGGATCATTCCGTTTTCTGAGCATCTTGCGGAAAAATTCCAAAGCTATCTTCTCGAAAGAAATCCGCTGAGAGAGAGCGAAATGTATTTTTTTGTGACCAAAAAGGGCAATAAATTGTATGATAAATTTGTATATTCTGCGGTTAATTCCTATCTTAGTCTTGTTACTTCGAAGGAGAAGAAAAGCCCCCACATTTTGAGGCATAGTTTTGCTACTCATGTGTTGGAAAACGGGGCAGAAATCTCCAAAGTAAAGAAGTTGATGGGGCATTCGTCGCTTGCATCAACGCAGGTTTATACCAATGCCAACATTGAGCAATTAAAAAAAGTGTTTAACAGTGCTCATCCAAGAGCAAAAAAAATGTAGATTATGAAAATTAAAGTTCAGTCAATTGGATTGACCCCACATGCGCCATTAGAAGAATATTTGGAAAAAAAATTAAGCAAACTCGAAACATTTTATGATAAGATCCATGGAGTCCAAGTATTCTTAAAAGTTGAGAATTCTACTGATAAAGAAAATAAAACCGCTGAAATAAAACTGGAAGTTCCGGGAGACGATATCGTGGTCAAAAAGACTTCGGGATCTTTTGAAGAAAGTATTGATTTATGCGCTGATACTGCTAAAAAGCTGCTAATCAAGAAAAAAGAACTGGCTTAAAAAATAATCTTAAAATTTTTTAAAATTTATTTGTAGATTTCAAAAAAACAACCTTATATTTGCACTCGCAAAAAGAGATAAGAAGTTCCTTTGAAATCTATTTTGCCTCCTTAGCTCAGTTGGCCAGAGCACGTGATTTGTAATCTCGGGGTCGTGGGTTCGAATCCCTCAGGAGGCTCATTTTTGTAAAATTGGGGAGATTCCAGAGTGGCCAAATGGATCAGACTGTAACTCTGCTGTCTTACGACTTCGCAGGTTCGAATCCTGCTCTCCCCACATTTTATAAAAAAAAGTCTTTGCAAATCGAAAAATAAGTTTTAAATTTGCAGACCGTTTACCAACAAATTTTGTAAACAAAATGCGGAAGTAGCTCAGTTGGTAGAGCGTCAGCCTTCCAAGCTGAATGTCGCGAGTTCGACCCTCGTCTTCCGCTCAAAGAAATCACAACCAACAAAGCGGATTGTGATTTTTTTTTAGAATTTTT
Source organism: Chryseobacterium koreense CCUG 49689 (assembly GCF_001045435.1). Lineage (GTDB taxonomy): Bacteria > Bacteroidota > Bacteroidia > Flavobacteriales > Weeksellaceae > Kaistella > Kaistella koreensis. The sequence goes on from NZ_LFNG01000020.1 coordinate 26,023, forward strand.
GCCGACTTAGCTCAGGGGTAGAGCGCTTCCTTGGTAAGGAAGAGGTCGTGAGTTCAAATCTCATAGTTGGCTCTATTTGAAATCTCCTGATTTATCGGGGGATTTTTTTGTTGAGAATTTTTGGCAATTTGTCGGACCCTCCATAAGCTGGATGGGCCCAACGCCAAAACTTGTGGACTGTTTCTTTAGAAAAATTTTGTTTGAGTGGTAATTGAGGAAGCAGTCGTGAGTTCCCTGCCTGACTGCCGGCAGGAAATCTCATAGTTGGCTCTATTTAAAATCTGTCGATTTATCGGGGGATTTTTTTTTGATTTTTCTCTAAAAAAGATTAATAAAAAGCAAAGATAAGCAAAACGGTTAAACCCTTTGCTATACAACGCTTTATAAAATAGTAGTCTTAAATTGGAAGTCCGTGTCTGTATGATTTTAGGCTTAAATTGACAAGGTTAGGTTACTAATTCGTTACCTGTTGATACAGGTAACGGTATGTCTTAACAAGTTATATTTCAGTGTTTTGCACCCTTTTTTACGTTTCCTTGTAACTCAATGTAATTTAATTTTAAACATTAAACATTGGAGTTATGGAACAGGCAAAAAAATCGACGTTCAAACTACTTTTCTATTTGAAAAAGAACGAACCGAAAAAGAACGGTAATGCCCCGATTATGGCACGTATTACCATTGACGGAGTTGCTAAAACTTTGGGAACAAAGTTAGAAATTAATGCAGATAATTGGGATTTAAAATTCGGGAGAGTTTTGGGCAAGAGTACCCAGGCATTAAGCATCAACCAAAAATTAGATAACATACGTGGGCGTATCGACAAGATTTATGAAGATATGCTGAAACACGAGGGTTTTGCTACCGCCCAAAAAGTAAAGCTCTCCTTTTTAGGTGTGGGTGTAATGGACGATGCTATACTGAAAGTTTTCAACGACCAAAATGAGGAATTTAAAAAATTGGTCGAAAAGGAAGAACGCTCACAAAGCACCTACAACAAGTATATCACGGTTTACAATCATCTTACCACGTTTATAAAGGAACGCTATCATCGTAATGATATGGCTTTTCGGGAATTGACCAACGATTTTATCCGTGAGTTTGATTTTTACCTACGGTACGATTTACAGTCGTCGCATAATACGGTTTGGGTGTACACGATGCCTGTATTAGCCCTTGTCGAACTGGCTATCAAAAAAGGGCTGATACGTGATAATCCGTTTGAAGATTACGAAATCAGTATGGAGGAAACCGACAGAGGTTACATACTGAAAGAAGATGTCGAAAAGCTAATGATGTGCGAACCTCCGCACAAACGGTATGAGGTAGTAAAAGACCTGTTTATTTTCAGTTGTTTTACCGGACTTGCTTATGCAGATATTAAAAAGCTGAAAAGGAACAATATTCAGTCATTCTTTGACGGTCATCAATGGATTATCAGTAGGAGAAAGAAATCTGATATTGCTTCCAATGTTCGGTTAATGGAAATACCCAAACGCATCATTGAAAAATATTTGGGTACGACCCGCAATGAATTTATTTTTCCTGTTCCGACCAATACGACCTGTAATAGACACGTTACTAAACTGATTGAAAAAGCGGAAATTATTACGGAGCAAAAAGTAACTTTCCACACGGCAAGACATACTTTCGGAACAATGTTTTTGACCGAGGGCGTACCGCTTGAAAGTTTAAGCAAAATGATGGGGCATAAAAATATTTCGACCACACAGATTTATGCAAAGATTACCAGCCAGAAAATCAGTAAGGATATGGATTTGGTAACACCGAAATTCAAGGCAATGGAAGAAGCATTTTTAACGGTAGCTATTTAATTAAATCCAACACAACTTATAGAACAGAGCTTGACAGCTCTGTTTTTTTGTCCCAATTTTTTATATCCAAAGCACATTTACCTCCCTTTCCAATTTCCCCGACTGTAAAAGAGCTTTCGGCTATTTCTGAAACAGAAATTTGAAAAACGCCCTTCATCTCATTCCACTTTCCGGCATTTTTAAAATCCCTGTCAGGTGTGGCTTTAAGAGCCACACAATTAAAAAAACATTTATCAATCCAGGGAAATAGAAGTGTTATTTCCATTCACAACAGACCATTTTCTAATGCAATTTTCCCGGCTTCCACATTCTCTTTTATTCAAAGAAGCCTGTATGCACTATTGTCCCATTTCAAGAGCAAAGGTATTTCCGTGTTCTTAACGCCGCCAAAAGGTCACGCAAGTTTGAAAAAAAATCTCCACCCGTTGGGTAGTATTTTTTATTCAAAACCTTGTGTCGGCTAAACACGAACCTTTTATGCTCGTGAAACGAAACATAGCATACTCCGGCTCTTTGGACGAATAAAAAAAATGTCAGTTATGAAAATTATAAGCATTGAAAATGGTAATGAAACGAAACAGCACCTCCTCTCATTACCGAATAAATCAAAAAAAATAAATCAAATATCAATCTCTAAAAATCAACAAAAATGAACATCACAGGAAGACTGACAAGAAATGCGGAAGTACGCACATTGTCGAACGAAAAACAAGTAGTAAACTTTTCAGTAGCGGTAAACGACAGCTATCGGAACAAGCAGGGCGAACGAGTAGAGCAAACAACCTATTTCGATTGTGCCTATTGGATAACTGCAAACGTGGCAAGACTACTGACAAAAGGCACTTTGGTAGAACTCACAGGACGAGTAAGCACAAGGGCGTGGGTAAACAAAGAGGGCGAAGCGAGAGCAGGGCTGAATTTCCATACCTCACAAATCAAACTGCACGGAGGTGGCAGGAAAGTCGAAACCGTACAAGCTACTGCACAATCTGAAAGCAACGGATTTACAGCAGAGGGAACAGAGGATGACCTACCATTCTAAAACGAGTATTCAATCATTTATTAACATCAAAATTTTATCAAAATGGCACATAACATCAATTTCAACGAGAGAACAGGAAAGTACAGTTTCTTTACAGTACAGCAAAAAGCGTGGCACGGTTTGGGGCAAATCGTGGAGCAATACCCAACAAGTGCGGAAGCTATCAAACACGCAGGGTTAGATTACGAAGTCGTAAAATCTCCACTATTTACCAAAGGTTCGGGATTTATCGAAACGGCACAGGGTATTGAGTTAGGCAGTACCGAATTGGAAGTACCTAACTATTTCGCCAACATACGTACCGATAACAATGCAGTATTAGGCGTAGTCGGTAAGGATTACCATATCGTACAAAACCGAGAAGCGTTTAATTTCTTTGATGCTATCGTAGGCGGTGGGGACGGTATTTTATACGAAACCGCAGGAGCATTGGGCAAGGGAGAACGCATTTTTATCACAGCCAAATTACCCGACTATATCCGTGTAGGTAATGGCGATGATGTAACGGAAAAATACATTTTCCTTACCACTTCGCACGATGGTAGCGGAAGTATTACCGCAGCGTTTACACCTATCCGTATCGTTTGCCAAAATACCTTAAACGCTTCATTGCGGAATATGACCAATGTTGTCCGCATCAAACATACTTCGGGAGCGAAACAGCGTATTGAGAACGCTCACAAGATTATGGGATTGGCTAACACGTTGAGCATTCAGTTAGAGGGCATTTTCAACCAATGGACAAAGGTAAAGGTAACCGACCGTGAGGTCAGAAAGCTAATTCAATTGGCACTTTGCCCGAATAAGGAAACCCTTGATTTACTCAAAAAGGGTGCGGAAGATGAAGTTTCAACCGTGTTTAAAAATGTAGTTGATGACGCTTTCGGCTATGCAATGATGAGCGACACACAGCTAATGGACACGACCAAAGGCACTTTGTTCGGAGCGTACAACGCTGTTACAGGCTACTATCAGAACGTAAAAAAATACAATAACGAAGAAGCCAAGTTACAGAATATTGTATTGGGTGGTACTGCACAACGCAAATCGCAGAAAGCATTTGAACTGTGTACCGCCTTTGCCTTAGACGGTGCAGAAATCCTAAACCTTAATTAAATAACAACAGGCTACCGCCTTAATCGGTGGTAGCCTACTATAAAAACAGAAGTTATGAAAGCGACAACAATAGAGGAAGCGAAAAGTCTGGCAAGAGCCAAGAGCCTTGAAAAGAAGCACAGGGACGAAAGCGTATTTATTATTTACTGCAATCGTACAGAGCATTTTTATATAGATACAGACGGTTTAGTACGCCTTTGGGAAAAGTCACACGGCTACTATGTAAATGGAGTTTACACCGCAGAATAATTGCATAACATTTAAAAGCAGTTACAATGGAAACGAAAGCAATAGCCACAAAATTTGTCAGCCACGAAGTACCCAATTTAGAAACGCTGAAAAACTCAAAGGTGTATCAGCTAAGGGAGAAACTGAACAAGGGCGAGAAGTTGAGCCGAGCCGATAAAAACTGGATTGCAGAAGCAGTAAACCGAAACGCATTTTTTAACAGGGCAATTCCCCTAATGGGTTATCGGTTTGGGTTTGAGGATATTTTAAAAACCTATGTAGTGAAGCAGTACGACAGTTGGCAGGAATACAACGCACCCGACAAAACAAGCCTACGAAGTTTCATTTATGGCAGGATTGACAAGATAGCAGAAATAACAAATTAAAAACGGATAGTAATGTATATCACAGATTTAAACGGTTGCCTAATAGAAGTTACAGACCTTGACGAAGCTATCAGAATAACCGCAGATTACAAGGAGTACAGGCACAAAGACAAAAGTTTTTCCGAGTTCGACAAAAGGCAAAAAGCTTATTGGACGGATATGTACGAGAAACTTACAGCAATCAAAAAACAAGTAACAACACATTAAAATTAAGACAATGAACACAAATTTTTTCAATCAGATAGCACAGTTGGATTTTACAGGTAATTTACAACTGACAATAACCAAAGGCACGGAAAACAACCTAATCGTAACAGTATTGCTCAACAATGAGCAATGCGGAGATAGTGCAAAAAACCTCATTCCCCCTTTGACATTCAACGCCACTCCGCAGGAGTTTGACGAGGGATTTTTTGAGCAGATTACCGCACCTATTAAAACCATTTCGGGCGTAATGGTAGATATGGAAGCCTTTATGAAGCAAATGGAAATCGTCAAACTGCAATCCGAAGCGGAGAAGCAGAAAGCCGAGAAAGCTAAAAAGGAAAAGGAAGCAAAAGACAAGAAGTACAAAGACGGTATGGCAAAGGCTGACGAGTTGGAGAAAGAGGGCAAATTCCGTGAAGCGTGGATAAAAGTACCCGACATTGCGGAGTTTCCCGAAAAGGCGGACGAGATACGCAAACGCAAAACATCATTGTCCGACAAGTTTGCAACACCGAGCCTATTCGGTGCAATGGAAGAACCAACGGAAGAACCGCCACAAGCGGAAGAAGTTACGGCAGATTGCCCCATTGACGAAACAGAACAGTATTAACACCAAAATCAAAAGTTATGTTATTAGCAACAGTATTACCGAGAGTTTTTATACTTAAAGATAAAGGACAGGACATCAGACTGACCGACCCCGAAGCACGTTGGAGCGTGGAAGCCGTAATGAATTATTACGCCAATATGTACCCGATTTTGACGACCGCAAAGGTATCAGCACCGAAGATAAAAGACGATGCGGTCGAGTACAGATTTGAAAGCGTTATGGGTACTAAAGGATAATTTAAAATCGTAAAACAATGAACTATGCAACGCAAAATCATATCGGGAACAATCAGCATACCCGAACAGAAACGGCAACGGAAGTTGCACCGACAGTTGGGCGAGTTCGCACAATGGATGCAAAGACCAAAAGATGCAGACCAGGTGCGGAAAGACAAACGGAAATCCGTACCGATAGCAATGCTACCAATGGTTTTCTAAAGTGTACGTTTCTGCCTAAACTGAAAACGGCACAATCCGTACAGGCTTGTCAGAAAACGGAAAGGGATTTTTATAAATCCCTTTCCAAACTTGCCGAGCATTACAGCATTGAGCCAATGCCAACCCGACAGGGTTACGGCTATCCCTACAATATGGTATTGGCTATGTGGGATATGGATACCCAAATGAAACGAAGCCATAGAAATTGGGACGGTTTTAAATTGATACGGGACAGTAAGAAAACCTTTTTAACGAGCGAGGAAAGATACGACACAGGTACAACGCTGTTTTACATTCCCATTGTTCCACTCTTTGAAATGTTGCACGACAAACAGCGGAAACACACCGCACATTTACTGACTTCGGTTTGCAGTTATCTGTACCATATTGCCCAAATACCATATTACAGACAGGAAGACAGCTATTTGTATTGGCTGTATGAAACGCACAAAGATTGGGTAGATTATGACGATGAAACGGAAGAAACCGAAAGCTATAAAAGTGAATTGAGGAAAGCGGAAACCGTTGGCGACAGGATTGAGCAAAAGTTGTACAACCGTATCAATCTAACGATATTTGAGCAACGTTTAAGCCGTTTTAAAAGCCGTGATACATTCGACAAAGAATGTTGGAACGTGGCTTGTAATGCCTTTGCCCTTTATACGGAATACCCGACAGCAAGTATTTTCCGAAACGCACCCATACCCGAACAGGACCCCTATAACGATGATTGCGAAAACGAAGTTATCGGAATGGAAAAGTATATTTCCTTTATCGCAGATACCAAAGGTTGGTTGTACGAAAACATAAAAGACAGTATCAACAACGAGTTTAACGAATACGGAGTAATGGAAGAACCGACCATTAACAAAGTCTTTGACGAAAGAAAAATATCGGTTGGAAACCTTGATTTTGAGAACTGCCTGTTTGAGTTATTGGACGACCTATCTTACCTATTGTATAACTATAAAACCACAGAAAAATGAACAATGCAACCGACATAACAGCAAATTTCGGAACGCTTTATTTTCCTAAATCAGCATTGGTTTTTTACGTAACCAACGGCACGGACAAAGAAACCTATGTAGAGCATTTCGATATGGACAGGGATGGCAACCCAATCAACGCCCACCCCTTGACCGTAAGGGAAGCCACTATTTTGGCGAAGTGTTTACAGACCGATGAAGAAAAGAACACGGCATTTTTAAAACCAAAGGGAATTTTGCCGACCAATGTACTGCATATCAATCCGAGCAATGACAAAGGCACGGTATTATGGTACACCAAAGCAAAGAAACAGCAACTTTATTTTGTGGACGATTTGGGCATACCCAACGGAACGGCACAAGTACCTGCAATGCTCTGGTTAGCGAGTAAGAGCAGTCTTACCGTATTTGCTTTGGCAACCAACAGACGACCAACCGAAAAAACATCTTTGCATTACGCTCCGTTTTTCAACATCTATGAAAAGGGCAACGTATGTATGGGAACGGTAAGTATTGACATTAAAAATTCGGCTTCGGTTGAGGAGTTTATACAGGCTTGGGAGCATTATTTTTTCAATTCCTATTTCAGCCATTCACTGTGCAGTAATTTGACAAAAAAGAACATTGTAACCCTATGGAAAGACCTCGTTAATACAGATAAACCCTTTCCAAATGAAGTATTAAAAGCTAACAGTAAAACCCTTAAAAATATATTCTGATGAACGCAGAGAAAACAAAAGTACATTTTACAGACAGCTATCTGTTAGACCCGACCAACCCGATTGCGGTAAACCTTATCGGAGCAGGTGGCACAGGCTCAAAAGTCCTGACAGCCTTGTTAGAGATAAACGAGAGTTTGACGGCTTTAGGACACGCAGGACTTTCCGTAAGATTGTGGGACGATGATATTATCACGATTGCCAATTTGGGCAGACAGCGATTTTTTGAAAGCGAAACAGGATTGCACAAATCCGTTGCTTTAATCAATCGTGTAAACCGTTGTATCGGTACAAATTGGAAAGCCGAAACCCGAAAATTTGAAAGGGATAGTTTCGGTATGATACCCGAAGAAGCACAGGCAACCATTACCATTACTTGCGTGGATAATGTAAAAGCAAGGTTTGGCGTTGCAGAAATTTTGAGCATATTCCGCAACCGCAAAAATTACCGAGATACCCCAAAATATTGGTTGGACTTTGGGAACAGCAGGCACACAGGGCAAGTCTTACTATCTACTATCGGAGAGATTAAACAACCCGATACACAAAAGTACGAAGCGGTGGCAAGCTTGCCATTCGTTACCGAAGAATTTGGGGAATTGCTGAGGCAATCTGAAGAACAGGACGACACGCCAAGTTGTTCACTTGCTGAAGCCTTGCAAAAGCAGGATTTATTTATCAATAGTTCATTGGCTCAAATGGGCTGTTCCTTGCTTTGGGATTTGTTTCGCTATGGAATGACGGAATACAGGGGATTTTTCCACAATCTTAAAGATTACCGTACCCAACCTATAAAGGTTGGGTAAGCCCGAAAAATCGGGCAAAAATGCAATTCCTCGCTTCGGTCGGAAACGCATTTTTGCATTTTATAAGGTACAACCACTTTGCCAAAATGTACCATTACACAATCCCTTTGCCCTACATTTCATCAAATAGGTTGTGCTATTGGAAAAAACGGTCAAATTGACCACCTGATTTCGGAGCAAAGTGACCAGTGAATTTCGGTTTAAATTGACCACCGAGATTCGGAGCAAATTGACCACCTGATTTTCTTTCCATTTTCATTCATTTTAGCTTGTCTTTTTTCATGATGTTAAGCTCATAAATTCGCTGT
>NZ_LFNG01000021.1 GCF_001045435.1 Chryseobacterium koreense CCUG 49689
CATACCGCTCGGCTTGCATGTGTTAGGCCTCCCGCTAGCGTTCATCCTGAGCCAGGATCAAACTCTCCATTGTATGTTTGTCTGACTCGCTCAAAAAAAATTGACGCTCTAGTTTTTCCTTACTTTTTTGGTTGTTATTTGTGATGTCAATGAACTTTGTTCTCTCCGCTAAAAAGGACCGGGGAAAGACGCCCCTTGTTCCGATTTGCGGTTGCAAAAGTAGAAACTTTTTTCCATCCGGCCAAACTTTTTTTTAAAAATTTTTGAAATATCGTCTAACTGTCTTTGTTTCAGCTTGAAAAATTTCTTAAACCATTAAATCCGTCTGCCCTCGTATGTCATATCTCTTCTGCGCTCCCCATGTTCTCTCGATTAGGGACTGCAAAGATATAAACTTTTTGGAAAACACAAAATAAAAGATAGAAAAAATTTGTGTAAAAGCGGCAATTACGAACTAACTAGCTGATTTTTAAATCCAAAAAAATCAATTCCAATAAATAAGAAAGCTGGTTGTAAACTGGACTTCACACACCGTCATTCCAAATTCATCAATAATCGCCCATTCCTTGTGCACATATTATTCAGAAAATCTTTAATCGCAGCACTATCCTGAGCATGATCAAAAAAAAATCGATAACCTCAAGATATATTCCCGATAACGATCTCAATTATGGGTGCTATTTAAACAAAATAAAAAAATCCCAGCCATTAAAAGGCCGGGATTGGAGAATTATTAAATAAACTTTTATTTATTTAGCTGCTTATTTAGGTTGATTGCATCCTGATAATTTGGATTCAGCTGAAGCGATTTTGTAAGATAATCCTTTGCTTTCGGTAAATCATTGTCTTTTACCAGGAGGGCAACTGCAAAATAGGCGTAGGACAAGGTGAGCTTGTTTGGCTCTAATTCCTCAGGTTTTACAGTAGCTATGTATTTATCATAACTCGAAATATATTTTTCGTAGGCGGCTACAGCAAGCTCACTTTGGCCGGCGTGCTGATAAGCTAAACCTTGACTGTAATATGCCGGAGACCAATCCGGAAGCAGGCCACTCATTTTTTGCCATGATAAAATCGCTCCATTCCAGTTTTTCACATCCTCGTATGCTTTGGCCAACATATACAGTGAATTGGTATCTTGAGGATTTGCCAGAACTGCCTTTTTCAAGGATTCAATTTGTGGGCTTGTTGGACCTGCATCAACGACTGCCTGGGTGATGCTTCCTCCTCCCTTAATTTTCATCAGTTCCTCATCCCACTTCATGGTTTCATCCTTCGCAGCTTTAGCAATCGCTATTTTTTGCTGCGATTCCGCTTGTAACGCGGCCTTCTTGGCAGGGTCTGTTTCTTTTTGGGCCAAACCTGCGGCAATTAATCCTTCAAGGCCTTGGTCAGCCGGCAAAACCCTGGAGGGGTCTGCTTTTGATACGAATAAGTCCAGGTTGGATTTCGCACCGGCATAATCACCATCTGCGAAAAGCAGGTAAGCTCTCAATTTGTATTTAATTAAATCGTCAACTTTATCGAACACCTTATCCAAGTATAGTTTTGAATTCTGATAATCCTCGTTGGTGAAGAACAATTTTGAAATTTCCAACTGAGTATCTGGATCTTCATCCGCATATTTTGCGTAATTGATCAAATCTTGGGTTGCCAACGCGTTTTGTTGATATTTGATATCATATCCGGCTTTTGCTTTATAAGCAGGAGCAAAAGTGGGGTCGGTCGCGATTGCACGATCTATGCTTTCTTTTGCTTTTTGCCACTGCTGCGCCTGCATCCACAATGTGCCAATTCTGGTATATACTGATGCTTTGTTCTTCGCTGTTGGAAGTGCTTTTTCATAAGCAGTCATCGCTGCACCCGCTACTTGTGGACTATTGGTGACTTTCAATCTGTAAGCATCGCCCAAAACGTAATAATAGTTTGCCGGTGTACCATTTTTTGCGGATTTCTCTACTGCTTTGTTCAAAAGATCAATTGCAAGGTCCGCATTTGCAGATCCACCAAAAAGCGTTAATGCTTCTGCCGCTCGGAACAGTACTTCTGCATCTTTCTCTCTGGAATCCTTTACAATATTCTGGATTTCGGTTATGGCGGACTTGTCACCTTTCCCTAGCCTCACGGAAGCTAATCCAATTCGGTTCAAGTAGCTTTTTTTATCTATGGCCAAACCTTTGTTGAATTCTTCAGTTGCTTTGTCAAAGTTTGGCTCAAACTGAGTTAAGTACGAGTTGCCTAAATAAAAATAATTTTCAGCAGTTGCAGATTTCGCCACCATATCAGTGAAAACCTGTCTTGCTGCTGCATACTTGTGACTATCCGCATTCGCAATCCCCTCCTGCAAAGTTTGAGCAAAGACAAAGCCTGATAAGAAGCTTGCCGCAACTCCGAGAGTAATTTTTTTAGTTAGATTCATTATATCTTTCATTTTAATTTGTTGAAATTTTTAAAACACGCTTTACTATAACCCAATTTTTGTACCAAAAAATTAAGAATCGCAAATTTAAAGAAAAGTTTTAAGAAAATATTAGCGCATCTGAACTTCACGCTGGTAGAGATTGTATTTCTGCAGACCTTCTTTCTGCACAATCATTTGTCCAAGCTGAGTACAGGAATATCTGATAAATCCGTTTGCCAGGTTAAAGTTTGCTTCACTGGTCAAGAAATAAAGTACCCGTGAAAATGGATATTTCATCTCGCGCAGATTTTCAATATTGGGTTCATAAAGTTGTCCTTTGTCCTCAACCGGCAGTATTCTGATCATAGAGCGAAGCGACGTGGCATCTTTTCCATAAGGACGGGAAATCGTGTTTAAGCTGATCACCCCAATTTTATCTGGATGCCTGGATAACTGCTTCGCAACGTTTTCATTTCCGCTGATGATATTGAACTTTAGGTCACTTGGTGATTTCCCCAGTTTCTGGGCAATAAAATTCAGGTTACTACTATTGGTTCCATCAAAAATAAAAGGCTTTTCATCTGATTCTAGACCCTGGTTGATTTGGTCCATTGAGAGTTTCTCGATTTTGGAACTTTTCGGAACGATAAATACCACCGCGTCCACCGCAAATCTTGCCGGCAAAAGTTCCAGATCAATTTTATTTTTGAAGGCTTCTTTTTCTTTTTCGGAAAGATCGCGCGACATGACGATGATTTTCGCCTTACCATTTAGCAAATCCAAAAATGCCAAATCTTCTTTTTGGGTAACAACTTTTAATTTGGTTTCTGGATAACTTATCATATATCCCTCTGCCAAAGCCTCTGTGACACTTTTAAAAGATTCATCTGTGACAATGGTCAACTCACCTTCGTTATAGGAAGGTGTTTTGATTTCAGATTTCTGGCAACCGGCAAAAAAAAGGAACAGAGCGGTTAATAACAGACTAGCTTTCATCGCCTCTACTTTTTATTCGGTAAATAGCCCTGATTATTCGAAAGGATCCATAAAGCAATAATAAACCGCCTAAACCGTAAGCAATGGGTGCTTCAAGCTGTCCGAAAAACCAGCTTTTGACTATCACGAAAACGCCTAAAACGATATAAAGGATTCCCGCAAGTAATGATAACCAATTAAACATTATGAAAACAAATATATTAAAAAATGTAAAAAAAGAGAAGCAGATGCTTCTCTTTATGCAATTTACTACTATTAAAAATTATTCAATACGCATAGTAAGCGGTAATCTGTAATATGAACGAACATTTTGCCCGTTGATTTTAGCAGGTGTCCATTTTGTTTTAATGGACTTCACCGTTCTTACCGCTTCAGCATTCATCGCTGAGTTAGATCCTGTAGCTTTCACATCACTGATACTACCATCTCTTTCTACTACGAACACTACTGAAGATTTAATTTCTCCTCCACCACTGTCTGCAAGACCCTCAGTATCAAAACCGCTCATGATTTTACCTCTGAAAGCATTGAGTCCTCCTGGGAATTCTGCTTGCTGTTCTACATCGGTATAAATCTGCGTTTCGGAAACCGGAGGTTTCACTTCTACTGTTTGTGTCGCATTACCTGTAGATGGAGGTGGTGGCGGCGGTGTGTAGCTTGGTGTCTTCACTCCTTCCTGATTCACCAAACCTGTAGTGGTTTCCAACTGTTTCGAAATTGGCGGTGGTGGTGTTTCCACTTTTGGCGCTTTCACCGGTTCCGGAACCACGTTTTGGATAATCTCCTGTTTTGGTTCTTCTTTCGGTGGTGGCGGTGGTGGTGGCGGTTCATCTTTTGGCTGCTCAATGATCTGTTCTTTATCTGGAAGGATATCGATCAAATTAGCATTTACCTCTGTAGTTTCCTTTGCATTCATCTGCTTGATCTTCATAATCACAAATGGTGTGATTGCAGCAATACAAAATACCACAGTTCCGAGAATAAATGCTTTCGTGAGCATTTTCCTATAGTTAGATCTGAGATCATAGGCACCATACTCCTTATTTCTATGCTCAAATACAATTTCATCCAGTGTTGGAGTACTATTGTAATTATTATCTTCTGCCATTTTTCTTACTTTAAAAAATTAAGAGTAAATATTCTTATTTAGTTGGCGGGCTTACTGCAGCAGTCTCTCCCACTTTCTGTTTGTAAATGGCCTCTTCCCATGGCTTGATATCGGTAATCCCGTAAATCTCGTTCTTGGTTATTGCCATTTCATCTAGAATATCTACAAAGTTTTTATATACGGCATCATCCGTTGGTTTAATAATGACAGTAAATTTGTCTTTATCTTTCGCATTGGCTTTTGCCTGCTCGATTACTTTTGTAATCCCTTCTCTGTCAAAAGTTGTTTCCTTAAGGTTTTCAGCAGTAAGTCCTGCTCTATCCAACTGGTGATAGAAAATTCTGTTATCTTTTCCTATAATAATAGAAATGGAATTCGTTAAGTCTATTTCTGTTGGTTCAGGTTTAGGAGCATCCGGTTTTGGTTTAGCCGGAAGTCCCAGATCCATTACATTCGGTTTATTGAAGGTAGTTACCAACATGAAGAAGGTGATCAAAAGGAACGCCAAATCCACCATTGGGGTCAAATCCACGTGTGGCACCTGCTTTTTCGAGCGTACCTTACCGCCTTTCCCGCTGTTGTCTTTTACTTGTACTTCTGCCATTTCTTAATTATTTGGGGATACTTCCTGACTTGTTATTAACCAGAATTTCAGGAAATCAATATCTCTTAAACCTTCAAAAAGTGATTTCACTTTCGGATATTTAGTCTCTACATCTCCTTTTATTGCCAGCTTGTAATCAGGATTTACCGCTAGACTCTGCTGCACCCAGTCAATAAGCTGTCTGTTAGTGCTGTCCATTGGGATGCCTGTTTTGCTCTTATATGCCTTTCTATCTTCATCGCTTAAATCAAGGAAACCTTTCATTTGGTTCATTGGGACACCAATCGACTGTACGTTTGCGAATGCAACCTTTTCTTTGTCGGTAAATGTCATGCCATATTTCTGACCCATTTTATCCAGCAATGCCATCCTTTCACTTGCATTTTCCACTGGTGTAAAATAGAATCTTCCGTCGGTGGTGCTGAGAATGGTCATCAAACTCGCATCAGGAAGCAGTTTTTCAGAAATTGAAGATGGCGTTTTGATTGTCTCGACGTCAGGTTTTGCAAACTGAGCCGTGAGGATAAAGAACGTAAGGAGTAGGAAGGAAACGTCCGTCATAGCGGTCATATCCACCCTAATATTATGTCTTTTTGGTTTGACTCTCGCCATTATTTATCTGTTAATTAATTGAACTTCTAATTTTTTTTATTGGAGGTTTTTTTATTAGAAAAGTTAAACCTTCCGAATACTTGCAAAAACTCCTTAGTGGAACTCTGCAAATGATTGCTGAATTGACATTGCGATCTCGTCGATCTTAAACGTCAGTCCGTCAATTTTAGAAGTAAAGAAGTTATAGATAATAATCGCAACCGCAGAAGTACCAATACCCAAAGCAGTATTTACAAGTGCTTCAGAGATACCGATTGAAAGCGCTGCAGAGTCTGGGGTACCACCACCTGAACCCAAAGCGTGGAACGCCTTGATCATCCCGATTACCGTACCAAGAAGTGCAACAAGGGTTGCAACTGTACCAAGAGTTGAAAGAATCATCATGTTTTTCTCCAACATTGGCATTTCAAGCGTTGTAGCTTCCTCAATTGACTTGTTAAGTGAAACCATTTTCTGCTCCTTGTTCAAAGAGGTATCGTGTGCCAATGCCTTATAAGTGGTTAACCCTTCTTTTACCACATTACCTACTGAACCCTGCTGAGCATCACACTCTTCCAAAGCCTCATCGATTCTGTTTTGGTTAAGAAGCGTTCTAACTTTTGACACGAAGTTATCAAGATTTCCAGCGCCAGAAGCTTTTCTAAGAACGAAGAAACGCTCAATTGCGAAAACGATTACAATAATCATGAAAGAAATCAGGATCGGTACGATCGGCCCTCCCATGTAGATAATTCCTAGGAATCCATCCGGATGAAGCTCTTTGGCTTCCACATCAGAGAATGATACTGATGATAAACCGCTCAGTCTCGGATCTGCCTTAAAATTACCTGGACTTCCCAAAACAAATAAATAAATAGCAATCCCGATAAGGATAAGAATCGGAATTATAAGAACAGGATTTAACCCACCCATCTTTTTAGCAACTACTTGCTCCTCGTTGTTTGAAACATTCATTTCCATACTAAAACTAAATTATAATTGTTATTTTTTAAAATTTTCAAGGTGTAAAATAAAGTCAAAATATTCAATAATGCAAGTATTTACACCTTAACAAAATCATTTTTTTTGTCGTTAAGAAACCTTAACATTGCATTATTATTAATAAATAAATTCAAATTTGATAATAATAGCCGATTTTAAAAATAGTCTTAAAAATTCAAAAGAAATACCCCCTTTTTTTTACGACAGATTTACATTTGTTTTTAAAATATTTTTTTTCAGTGGACAATATTAATGATTTTTTTTGGAACGATTATGATTTTTTTTGCCGAATTTCCCGCCAAATGACTGATAGTTCGCTCATCTTTCATCGCAATTTCCTCGATTTCCTTAGTGGACAAATCTGCCGATAATTCAAGTTTGAACCTCATCTTTCCATTAAAACTTACCGGATATTGAATGGCGTCCTGCTCCAAATATTTCTCATCAAAAACAGGGAATGGCTCGAACTCGATTGAAGTGGAGTAGCCGAGCTTTTCCCAAAGTTCCTCCGCGATATGTGGCGCGTAAGTGGAAACCAAAATTGCAAAAGGTTCCAAGATCTTTCTTTTGTTGGTTTTCAGTTTTTGAAACTCATTTGCCGCAATCATGAACTGTGCCACCGAAGTGTTGAAAGAAAAGTTTTCTATGTCTGAAATCACCTTTTTAATTAGGCTATGCAACACCCGCAATTCCTCTTTCGTAGGTTCCTCCTCTGAAACATTGAACGTGTCCCCATCAAAATACAGATTGTAGAATTTTTTCAAAAACCCGTAAACCCCGCTCAAACCTTGCGTATTCCATGGTTTGCTTTGTTCCAATGGACCTAGAAACATTTCATACAACCGAAGACAATCTGCACCGTATTCTTCACAGATATCATCAGGATTAACGACATTATACTTGGATTTGGACATTTTCTCGACTTCCCTTTCGGTGAGGTATTTCCCATGTTCAAGAATGAATTCAGCGTCATTAAATTCAGGCCTCCAGTTCTTGAATTTTTCAATATCGAGTTCATCCGAAGCTCCATTTAGTAAAGAAATATCTATATGGATTTTCTGAGTCCGGTACTCAGTCGCCAAATTTTTGGAGACAAATCTATTGGTCCCCTCAATTCTGAAGACAAAAGCGCTCATCCCTAAAATCATTCCTTGATTGATCAGTTTCTTGAAAGGCTCATCATGATTAATATACCCTCTGTCCTTCAAAAACATATTCCAGAAACGGGAATAGAGCAAGTGACCGGTTGCGTGTTCGCTTCCACCGATATACAAATCCACCTGTCCCCAATAATCAGTGAGGTTTTTGTCGGCAAATACCTCATCGTTTTTCGGATCCATGTACCTTAAGAAATACCAAGAACTTCCTGCCCAACCCGGCATTGTGGAGAGTTCCATCGGGAAAACTGAAATATGATCGATCAATTTCGTGGAAACCACTTTTTGATTGTTTTCATCCCAAGCGAAATTTTTTGCATTTCCCAATGGCGGATCGCCGTCCTCGGTTGGCAGATACTTTTCAACTTCCGGCAATTCCAGCGGTAGTGCGGAAACCGGCAAAGTATATGGCATTCCATCCTTATAATATACAGGAACCGGTTCTCCCCAATATCTTTGGCGAGAGAAAATAGCATCTCGCTGCCTGTAATTCGTGGTTCCGTGACCAATTCCGCGGTTTTCAATCTCGCCAATGATTTTTGTTTTGGCGGTCTCGTAATCCAGTCCATTCAAAAATTCCGAATTGACACAGACCGAATCTTTCGAATCGTAAGATGCTTCCTGAATGTCGATATCATTTTTAATGACATTCACAATGTCCAATCCAAATTTCTTTGCAAAACGGTGGTCACGTTCGTCATGTGCCGGAACTGCCATTACAGCTCCAGTTCCGTATCCCATCAAAACATAATCCGAAATATAAATTGGAATTTGCTTTTCTGTAAACGGATTAGTAGCAAAACTCCCTGTAAATGCGCCGGAAACATTTTTCACATCCGCCATCCGATCGCGTTCGGTCTTTTTGGATGTTTCCTCAATATATTGGTCAACTTCAGTTTTTTGCGAAGGAGTTGTGATTTTTTCAACCAAAGGATTTTCCGGGGCTAGAACCATGAAGGTGGCTCCAAAGATGGTGTCGGGACGCGTGGTGAAAACCTCAACAACTTCCTGCTCTTCCCGATGCGCTGTAGCCGGAACCTCAAATTTTACTGACGCTCCCTGCGATTTCCCGATCCAATATTCCTGGGAATCTTTCAGCGGTTGCGGCCAATCAATTTTATCCAAACCCTGCAACAACCTTTCGGAATATGCGGTAATTCTCATGCTCCACTGCATCATTTTCTTTTGGAAAACCGGGAATCCACCACGTTCAGATTTTCCATCTTTCACCTCGTCATTCGCTAAGACTGTTCCCAATGCGGGACACCAATTCACGGTAGTTTCAGCTCGATACGCCAATCTGTAATTCAACAGAATATCCTGCTTGTCCAGTTCTGAAGCATTCTTCCATTCTTCAGCCGAGAAATTGAGCGCATCATTTTGGACAGCCGATAAACCGGCAGTTCCATTTTGTTCAAAATATTGGATCAAGGTATCGATTGATTCTGCTTTGTCAGTGGCTTTATTATACCAAGAGTGGAAAAGCTGGATAAAAATCCACTGCGTCCATTTATAATAGGAAGGATCAGAAGTTCTTACCTCCCGGTTCCAATCGAAAGAAAAACCAATCTTTCTCAATTGCTCCTCATATCTCGTAATGTTTTCCTGGGTAGTGATCGCGGGATGCTGACCAGTCTGTATGGCGTACTGCTCCGCCGGAAGTCCGAAGGAATCGTAACCCACTGGATGCAACACATTGAAACCCTGATGCCTTTTGAACCTGGCGTAAATATCTGACGCAATGTATCCGAGCGGATGTCCCACGTGCAATCCCGCACCGGAAGGATATGGAAACATGTCCAAAACATAGAATTTTGGTTTGGTGGTGTCGTTTTCAGTTTTATAGGTTTGATGGTCTCCCCAATATTTCTGCCACTTTTTCTCTATCGCTTGATGGTCGTAAAACATTCTCTTCGAATTAATTTATAATGAATAATTTTAGTAGTCGCAAATTTAAGGTTTTGGAATGAGAAAATCTTTCAATTTATCACCGGATGATTTCAAACGCTGAATGAGTATATTTGCAGAAACACTTTCGATGGCCGAAGTTTCCATTATCACTCCATGTTATAACTCTTCCAGATTTCTTGAAGAAACCATTCGATCGGTGCTGAACCAGACTTTCACCGATTGGGAATGGCTTATTACAGATGATCAATCCAGCGATAATTCGGTAGAAATCATTAGAAAAATCAATGACCCCAGAATCATTCTAAGCATCACCGAAAAAAACGGCGGCGCCGGTCATGCACGCAATTTGTCTTTAGCGAAAGCAAACGGAAGATACATCACCTTCCTGGATGCTGACGATTTCTGGGAACCCAACTTCTTGGAAGAAATGGTAGCTTTCATGAAGAACCAAAACGCGGAGCTTGCCTACTCTAATTATGCAAGATGTGATGAACATCTGAAACCTAAAATCGGAGATTTTATCGCCAACAAAGAAGTGACTTTCCATAATCTGCTGAAGACTTGCAGATTGTCTTTGTTAAGTTCCATGTATGATTCCCAAAGAGTTGGTAAAGAATTTTTTCCGGAGGGGAATAAACGGGAAGACCATGTGATGTGGCTGAATTTGCTGAAAAAAATCCCTGTCGGAAAACCGCTTCCGAAAACTATGGCGAAATACAGGATGCATCCATCGAGCATTTCCCACAAGAAAAGTCATATAATGAAAGAACAATATCTGGTTTACAGAGATTATATGAAATTCTCTACTTTAAAATCCATGTACTACACCGCAAACTGGGCAATCAACGGGTTTATGAAGTATTCTAAGATTTTCAATTAAAACGCGATCTGCAATTTCCACCATGGAGATTTAGGCATTCGATGAATTTGCCCAAATACAGGACTTTTTACAAGACCCCTTTGTCAGCAAGGATTTTCTGCACCACGTAATCTGTTGCATTCGGTTGGGAAATGATGAATCTTTCAGCATGTTCTCCCATTTTTTTCATCAGGGTTTCATCGTTTAAGACTTGCAGAATATAAGGTGCGGCAAAAAACTCGTCTTCAAAGGATTTGCCACCATTTTGTGCAATGAGCTCGTCTGCTTCTGGATTTTTTTCATACTGGTCGCCAAAGAAAACCGGGATTCCAAATGTGGCTGCTTCCAGAACATTGTGAAGCCCTTTCGTGTGAAAACCGCCTCCAACAACCGCAATATCGCCGTAGGAATAAAGTTTGGAAAGCAAGCCAATACAGTCAATAATCAAAACCTGTGCATTCAAAATCGCCACACTTGAAGAATTTGTGATCTGCGAATACAGGATCGCATCTGGAAAAATCTTCTTCAGATGATCCACGCGTTTCAAATCGTGCGGCGCAATAATCAATTTCACATCCCGGTTTCTACTGGCAACCAGCTCAGCGAGTCTTTCTTCCGATTCCCACGAACTTCCGAAAACGATGGTTTTCTTGGACTGTTTAAAATCGTCAATATACTCCACAAAATTATCGCGCTCCCGCAGTTGCTTTACCCGATCAAAACGAGTATCGCCCGCTGTGGAAGATTTTTTCAAACCAATTTCTTTCGCCAATGCCGAAGAATGTTTCGTCTGATGGAAAATCCAGTCCACATTTTGGTCCAGCTGTTTCACAAACCAACTTCCATAAGCCTTAAAGAAAACTTGCGTCTCCCTGAAAAGTGCAGAAACCACATAAATTTTGGCGCCCCGTTTTTTCAATTCGCCCAAAAGATTGTACCAAAATTCATATTTGATGGTGATAAAGATATCGGTATTGAAATTCGACATGAAATCCACAATCCACACCTTCAAATCAAACGGAAGGTAGCAAACCGCATCAGCAATATGGTCTTTCTTGATCACGTTATCATATCCGGAAGGCGAAAAAAAGGTAATCAAAATCTTATGTTCGGGAAATTTCACCTTCAATTTTTCCAAAACCGGGAGACCCTGTTCATATTCTCCCAAACTTGCGGCGTGCATCCAGATCACCTTATCTTTCCGCGAGAATTTTTCATTTACGATTTTGCAGCTCTGCCTCCTTCCCGCCAAACCTTTCTTCAATTTATAATTAAAGACCGCGCCGATTTTCATGGCGGAAATCAAAAGGGAGATGAATATGTTGTATAGGAATTGCACTTGATGTGATGATGATTTAATGCGATAATGTGTAGATGCGGAAAAACGCCAAATTAATCTATGCTTTTTTTCTTCGAAAGCAGCTGCGAATATATCAATATTCCCACTACAAATAAAGCGACCAAACCTAAAACATAATCCGAAATAGGGCTCAATCCATCCATTTTATGTAATGAAACCTGAACACTTTCATAAGTGATGACGGCAAAAATCACCATCGCCAAAGCATTCAGAACATCCACAATAATTCCGGTAAGCTCTCGGTTTTCCTTAATGCTGTTGGGCAGGTTGAGAAATATCGATTGGGGATTCCGTGACAGATAAAACACGAAAACATACATTAAAGTTGAAATTCCGACCAAAAGCCAATTCATGCTTTTTGGACCAAATCCGTCCGCTTTTCCACCGATTCCAAAATGGACGGGAACCGTTTCCGGCAGCTTTGCATAAGTAATCCAGGTGTAAACCCAAATGAAAACCAAAAGGAAAAAGGCAATGATTTTTAGAGAAAATGAAATGTTTTTGAGCATAAAATTTTACTTTTTCCGATTGAAAATCCGTGTAATTGTGAGCGCTTAAAAAATCCTTTTCAAAAACCGCAACTTATGCGTATGCTTCTTCAAATCGGCATTGTAAATCCCTGCGGAATCCAGTGAGTCAATCCGTACTTTTCCATAAGCATGAATAATTTTCTGGTCGTCCAGCATGATTCCCACATGCGAAATCACTCCATCCTGGTTTTCAAAAAACGCCAAATCTCCAGGTTCTGCTTCTTCGATGAAATCCAAAACCTGTCCCAATTCAGCTTGTTGATAGGCATCTCTCGGCAATGCTTTTCCGTGCACTTTATAGACCAATTGGGTAAATCCGCTGCAATCGATCCCGAAAAAACTTCGCCCGCTCCACAAATAGGGAACATTTAAAAACTTTTTCGCAGTTTCGGCGATGTTTCCTGGATTGGGATTTTCAAATGTCCCGATTTCCGCATTGATTTCGCTTCCGATGGAAAGCAGGGTTTTTCCCTCCTTTAATTCAAAGGTCTCAAAATTTTTTTTCAGGGTTTCTGTTTTCCGATCTGCAAAATCATCTTCCGAGATCTTTGCAATCTGCTTGGAATCTATCCAGCCTTCGTAACCATCAAAATCTATCCGGATTTTGGAAAAGCTTCCGTCAATCTCCAAGATTTCACAACTTTCGCCATACAAAAGTTGGGAAGTCATTTCCGACTGGTGGCTGTTTTCCGCCCGAATTGGCGCGATGGAAACGGAACAGATATATTTATTTGGCATCGTTCAGATGATTTGATTTTGTTTGAAGTTTCAGGACGATCTGCCAAACGGTAGATTTCAATTTTCAAGTCTTAAAACTAACTGCGAAGAAAATTCACTTCCGAAGGAAAATTCACGCGCAGCAATTCACCTACCTCCTTCGCAGCATATTCACTCCATCTCGCAAAGGTAAAATAAGATTTTCAAAATCTTCATCTTTCGCCACCAAATCATTGAGCTCTTTGATGCTTTTGGTGGATTGCTGTTTCGGGTTCTCCTCCAAAACTTTCCCGTACCAAAGCACATTATCAAACAAAACAACTGAGCCCGATTTCAAATGAGGCTTGATGAGCTTAAAATATTCTACATAATTTTCTTTGTCCGCATCGATAAAAACCAAGTCGAAAATCTCGTCGGTTTTCTTTAAATATTCTAATGCATTCTGAATCCGGAAATCAATTTGGCTCGAAAATTCACTTTCCGCAAAATACCTTTTCGGGAGATAGGCCAATTCCTCATTCACATCCAAAGTAGTGATTTTCCCGTCTTTTGCCAAGCCTTCCGCCATACAAAGTGTGGCATAACCGGTGAAAGTGCCCACTTCCAAAATGTTTTTTGGCTGAAGCATTTTAGAAATTATGGAAAGCAGCCTGCCTTGCTGATAACCGGAAATCATGTGCGGTTGGGTAGTTTTCTGGAAAGTTTCCTTTCGCAACCGCTTCAACATTTCCGGTTCCGCCGAAGCGTGGGTTTCTAAATAACGGTCCATTTCCGGACTGTTTTCTTCGAAAAAACTCATTTTAAAAATGTTTGGTATCCAAAATTACTGTTTTCAAAATAAAAAAATAAAAAAACCTCATAGGTTTTGAAAACCTATGAGGTTTAATGAGGTTTAATGAGGTTTAATGAAGCTAAAAGCTATAAGCCAATTAATTCTTCACCGGAGCTATATCCATCAATTTCATGAACTCATCGAGTTTCGGCATGATGATGATCTCGGTTCTTCTGTTTTCGGCTCTTCCGGAAACGGAAGCGTTCGTAGTTTTTGGATTATATTCGCTTCTTCCGCCCGCAGTGATTCTGTTTGGATTCACCCCGAATTGGTTTTGCAGGATTTTCGCCATGGAAGTCGCCCTCAAAGCAGAAAGATCCCAGTTGTCTTTAGGCAGGTTTGCAGAATTCAAAGGAACATTATCTGTGTTACCTTCGATCAACACGGAATAAGTATCGTAGTCGTTGATCACTTTCGCCACTTTACCCAAAACTTCTGCAGCTTGCGGAAGCACGTTGTAATCGCCAGTTTTGTAAAGCATTTTGTCGGAAAGTGAAATCATCACCACTCCCTTCAAAACTTTCACCTGAACATCCTGATCGGCAACATTGTCCAGAGATCTCTTCAATTTGTTGGAAAGTGCCAAATTCAGACTGTCGTTTTTCGCATTGGTTGAAATCAGCTGCTTGATGTATTTATTGGAAGCATTGATCTCGCCAATCAGCTTGTCAATATTTGCGGAACCTTTCCCGGTATTCGCCAAACAAGCGTCAAGAGAAGATTTTAATGCGCTGTTTTGGTCTTTCAACAAAGTATTTTCACTGGTCAAACCTGCGTTGGTAGCCTTCAAATCCTGAATTTCTCGCTGTCTTTCACCAATATTGGTAATACACTGGTTATAATTCAAATTCAGAGCGTCATACTGCTTCTTGCTCACACAAGAAGTCATCGTAACCGCCATCACGCCGACGGCAAAAATTTTTCCTAAATTCATAGTACTGTTTCAATTTGTTTAGTCAAAAATAGAGAATTCATTTTAAACGGAAGAATTATCTTTGCACCAATATCGTTAAATAATCCTTAAAAATGCTTACCAGCAAATTGTTTGCCACAATACCGTTTCAACTTTTGCCTGATTTTCAGGAACAAAGTTTTTTGTTGGCGGTAAGCGGCGGAGCAGATTCCATGGTCCTTTTGCATTTGTTTAACAGATTGGGTTTGAAGTTCGAAGTTGCACATATCAATTACCGACTCAGAAATGAGGATTCTGATCTGGACCAAAAGTTGGTGGAAAATTATTGCTTGAAGCACAACATCGAGTTCCATCTTTACCGGGTTTCCGAAAAAGACCAAAAACCTGAAAACTCGATTCAGCTATGGGCAAGAAATCTGCGCTATGATTTTTTCAGGAAAATCCAAAAAGATCGAAACCTGGAATTTTTGGTGACTGCGCATCATTTGAATGACGAGCTGGAAACCTTCCTGATCAACCTTTCACGCGGTTCCGGAATAAAGGGATTGAGCGGAATTCCTTCTAACGAAAATAAAATCATGCGTCCGCTGCTTCATTTTTCCAAAGCAGAAATTTATGCTTTTGCCGAAAAAAATGGAATTGAGTTCCGGGAGGATTTATCCAACCAAAAAAACGACTATTTAAGAAATGGTTTCCGAAACCAGGTCATTCCGCAAATCCAGGATATCTCACCGAATTTTTTGAATGGCTTTCGGGATTCCATCCATTATTTAAGCGAAGCCAATGATTTTATTCAAAATGAAATTGAAAAAGCCCTGCAGGAAATTGTCCTTAAAAATAATGGTGAGGAAACCACTTTAAACCGAAAAGAAATGCTTTCCAAACCTGCTTTCATCATCAAAGAAATCATCAGAAGATTCGGCTTTTCAGGAGATGAAATCGAAAAGGTGATTTCCGGCGAAAACGGGAAGCTTTTCAGAAGCAAAACGCATGAACTCCACATTTTGCGGGAGGAAATTTTGTGCGTGAAAAGAAAGATAAAGTAAATCATAATGCCTAATTTTGGAGGCTTAATAAAGTTAGAAATGAAATTCAGAAATTATTTAATCCTAATTCTGGCCTTCCTTTTTCAGGGAATTTCGGCACAGATTAAGGATCCGGTAAAATTCAAATACAACATCAATTCCCTTCCCAATAATGAATACGAAGCTGTTTTAACGGCAACCATCGACAAAAACTGGCACATTTATTCCAAAGATTTGCCACCCGATTCCGGAATCCCGACGGAAATGAAAGTGACCTCCAAAGACGGAATCCAGCTCATCGGGAAAGTGGTGGAAGTGGGAAAAAAACATGACGAGTTCTCTGAAGCTTTCGGGGCGCAAATCGTCTATTATTCTGATCTGGTTCAGTTTAAGCAAAAATTTAAACTTAAAAATAATTCCAAACCGGCAAATGTTGTAGCAGAAATCACCTACCAAACCTGTGATGACCGGGTTTGTCTGGCGCCGAACACTTTGGAGTTTGAACAAAAAGTGGCACCAAGTGCTGCCGGAACTACTGTAATAACCAATGATGAAGCCGCACCCGAAACTAACGCTGGTCTGGATTCGGCAAACGTGACGGAACCAGCGGAAACCGTTGCCGCGAAAGCAGTTTCTCCAGCTCCATCCGAACAAAAAGGTTTAAAAGTTGCTTCCATCGAACATGAAAATCCGCTGACAGATTGCGGCGTGACCAAACAGAAAAACAGCGAAAATTTCTGGACTTATCTGCTGCTTGGATTTTTCGGTGGACTGATCGCATTGCTCACTCCATGCGTGTTCCCGATGATTCCACTCACGGTTTCGTTTTTTACCAAAGGTTCCAAAAACAAGGCAAAAGGAAGACGGGATGCAATGATTTATGGATTCTTCATCCTTTTGATTTTCGTGTTGCTTTCCGTGCCATTCCATATTGTGGACGGAATTGCAGGAAATATTTTCAATGAAATTTCCACCTCGGTTTGGCTGAATGTCACCTTCTTTCTGATCTTCTTATTTTTTGCGGGAAGCTTTTTCGGATATTACGACATTACTTTGCCGAGTTCCATTGCCAATAAATCTTCAAAAGCCGAAGAGGCAGGCGGATTGATCGGAATCTTCTTTATGGCATTGACTTTAGTCATCGTTTCGTTTTCCTGTACGGGTCCAATTTTGGGAAGTTTGCTGGGAAGCGCGGTGACCGGTTCGGCAAATGTACCCTTGCTTTTAACTTATGCTTTGGCCGGATTCGGATTGAGTTGGGCAATTATTTTCGGACTTCTGGCATTGTTTCCGCAAGCGCTGCAAAGTCTGCCAAAATCTGGTGGCTGGATGAATACCGTGAAAGTGGTTTTGGGATTCATCGAACTGGGATTGGCTTTGAAATTTCTATCGAAAGCAGATTTGGTTTCGAAGACATTTTTCCTGAAACGTGAACTTTTCATCGCACTGTGGATCGTGATCACCATTGGTTTGGTTCTTTACCTATTTGGTAAAATCAGATTTCCGCATGATGACAAAAAACCGAAAATTTCATGGGCCAGGAAACTTTTCGGAGTTTTGGGAATTGCGTTTACCGTTTATTTAATCCAGGGACTTTTTCCCGGCGAAAGACCGAAACTCCAGCATTTGAGCGGAATTCTTCCTCCGATCAATGTGAGCTATCTTCACGACGAAAAAGACGGCATTTTGGGTATGCATCCTGAACATGACTATTTCAAAGCGATTGAAGTTGCCAAAAAAGAAAATAAACCTTTACTCATAGACTTCACCGGTTTCGGTTGCGAAAACTGCCGTAAAATGGAGGAATTTGTCTGGAGCGAACCCGACATCTTACCAATGCTTCAAAACGACGTGGTTCTGGCATCGCTTTATGTGGACGATAAAGAGGAGCTTCCAATACATGAGCAAACTTCTGTGGACATGGGAAATGGACAAAAGAAAAAAGTGAAAACCATTGGAGATAAATGGTCGCTTTTCCAGCAAATCAATTTCAATAACAATTCCCAACCGCATTACGTTTTGATGACGCCAGACGGAAAAGTCATCAACCATCCCGTTTCCGGTTACATGCCGAAAGAGGATTTCAAAAACTTCCTGAAATGCGGGATTGAATTTTTTAAAAATAAGCCGTGATTAATTAACGCTGAATATTAAACAGCAAGTCATATAGAATCCCGATTGTTGTGAACTTTCGGGATTTCTTATGTTCCACATTTAAATAAATTGTTGAATTGTCAAGATTTTTAAAATTAAGGTATAAATATTGATGTCAAAATTAAAATTACTTATCAGCTTTTAAATAATTTTCCAATCTTGTTCAATTATTAAAAATACCATTATGGAAAATCTTGCCCAAAAACAGACGAATACCGGAAAAAAACCGATGACCAACAAAAAAGCCATACACATCGATATGACTCCCATGGTGGATTTGGGATTTCTGCTGATTACCTTTTTTATGCTTGCAACCCATTTCTCAAAACCAAATGTGATGGACCTAGGTTTACCCGCGAAAAGTCCCACTCCGACAAACACAGTGATTGACTTCCGCAATCAGATTACTTTCCTCATCGGGAAAGATAACCGAATTTTCTATTACCAAGCCGAATCAAAAGACTTGATTAAGAATGTTTTAAGGGAAACAACTTTCGAGGGGAACCAAATTGCAAAAATCATTGCCCATGCGAAGAAAACCGCCCCAAAACCTGATATTTTCACCGTCATCATCAAACCAACAGACGATTCCAGCTATAAAAACTTCGTGGACATGCTGGATAATATGGCAATTACGCAGAATGAGCGGTATGGAATTTCTGATATAAAACCCATTGAAAAAGGTATTTACATGGGAGCGATTGAACCCTAAATAGGATACAAAATCATATTGCAAAATTTCCTACAATGTTTTATCTTTAGCTATCGAAAACATTTTGTCATGGATATTTCTTCAGCAATTGGGGTATTACTACTTCTTGGGATGATTGCTTTTATTTGGTTGCTTCCGATATTCAGTATTCTTTTTTCGCAGAAGACTTCGGGCAGCGAAAAGGTAGCCTGGCTCTTAGCGGTTCTGTTCGTTTCATGGTTTGCATGGATTTTTTATTTGCTGCTCGCACCAATCAGGAAAAAGGTTTAGAAACCATTCGTTTCATTGATTATCTTTCACAAAGTTATTTAGCAATTCTGAATGACCGGAATAGATTTTAGTTTGGGGCAAATCGGTCGATTTTCTAATTCTAAAAAAAATATCCCGGAATTATCATTTCTTTACTCTTCTTTTAATTACATTTGCGAATCTTCAATCAATTAAACTATGAAAAAACTTCTATCAGTTCTTTTCCTTTTGACATGTTTACTTGTCTTTGGCCAAAAGGATTATCAAAAAGTCCGTGTTTATTACAATAGCCAGGCCGAACTCAGCCAGGCTATAAAATTATCCCAGACTGAACCCAGAACATTCAAAAAAGGTGTTTTCTTTGAATGTGAAATTCCTAAAGTCCTTGCCGACGAAATTCGCAACGCCGGACTGAAAATCGAAATTCTGGAGCCCAATCTCCGGGAATATTACGACCGACTGGAAAAAGAATTTGATGCGAAAAACATCACCAGTTCCTGCCCTGGATTTGCATTTACAGATCCTGTGAATTACAAAGCAGGAAGCATGGGTGGTTATTTGAACTACAACGAGGTGATGTCTGAACTGGACCTCATGAAAACACTGTACCCAAATCTGATTTCATCTAAGGCGGCAATTTCTACTTATACCACTTTTGAAAACCGTCCGATTTATTATGTGAAAATTTCAGACAATCCGCAAACAGAGCAAAACAAGAAAAGAATCTTGTACACTGCACTGCACCACGCACGCGAACCCGGATCATCACAGCAGCTGATTTATTATATGTGGTATCTGCTGGAAAACTACGCTACAAATCCCGAAATCAAATCTTTGGTTGACAATACCGAAATCTATTTTGTACCGGTGGTCAATCCAGACGGATTCGCTTACAACTCTACCACCAATCCCAATGGCGGCGGAATGTGGCGTAAAAACCGCCGTTCCGGTTATGGGGTTGACAACAACCGAAATTATGGCTACCAATGGGGAACCACGGGAACCAGCACGAATCAAAATAATGACACCTACTGCGGTCCGTCTGCTTTTTCCGAACCAGAAAATCAGGCGATAAAGTGGCTGTGTGAACAGAAAAACTTTGGAGTCGCCATCAATGCACATACCAGTGGGAAGCTTTTGCTGTATCCTTTTAGCTATGCTACCAATATGCTGACACCAGACGATTTCGCGTATCAAATGACCTCTGCCGAGATGGTTCGACACAGCGGTTATCAGAATCAGATTTCTGCAGCGCTCTATCCAGCTTCTGGAGATTCGGATGACTGGATGTACGCAGATACTTCTACAAAACCAAAGGTCTTTGCATTTACAGCAGAAATCGGAAGTAATTTCTATGAAGCTTCCGGACAAATCAAAAGTACCTGTGCAGGAATGGTATATACCAATCTCTCTGCATTAAGATTTCTGCATAATTATGCTGTTTTAAATGACACTTCGGATTTTTTCATCAGCTCTCAAAATGCGCAGTTTAATTACTCATTAAAAAGGCTCGGATTCGTTGACAATCAAGATTTTGTGGTGAAAATCACGCCGGTTTCGGCAAACATCAGCAGTGTGGGAACTCCGAACACCCATTCCGGCATGACCATCGGGCAAACTGCTGAAGGTTCAATCTCGCTTAACCTCAATCCAACTATAGCCAATGGCGAAGCAGTGACTTTCAAAGTGGAAGTGGACAACGGAAATTATGTACAAACCGATTATGTGACCAAATATTATGGAACCGTGGTCAATAAATTCTCCGAACCAGCAAACTCCATCACGCAGTGGACCAAAACAGGAAAATGGGATATCACCACTTCCCAATATGTTTCCTCGCCCACTTCGATCACAGATTCACCAGCAGGAAACTATTCCAATAATACGGATACTAACATCAGAACAACCAGTGCAATTAATTTGACCACCGCTGTTGCGGCACAGTTAGAATTCAAAGCAAGATGGAACATTGAAAAAGGATATGACTATGTGGCATTGGAAATTTCGACCAATGGTACAACCTGGCAACAACTTTGCGGAAAATATACAAGTCCGGGGACTACCAATCAGATTTCAGGGCAACCGATTTATGATGGCGTTCAAACCACTTGGGTAAAGGAACAGATTGACCTATCAAATTACATTGGCCAACAAATTTACCTCAGATTCAGATTAAAAACTGATGCATCAACAACTGCCGACGGGTTTTACTTTGACGACCTTTATGTGAGAACAATTTTAAACGCAAGTTTAGCGACTTCAAGTACACCAATTGAAAGTGCCAAAATTTATCCGAATCCGACTTCTGACCGATTGTTTGTAAAGGATTTTGAAAAATTCAAAAGCTACAAAATCTTCTCAATGGACGGACAGCTGCTTCAAACAGGAAAAAGCACAGCAACTATTGACGTAACTCGACTCGCAAACGGAATCTATGTCGTTGAACTCGATGGCGGTTCCTCAGTTTTAAGGGAAAAATTAATGATTAAAAAATAACGAATCCCTCTTTAAAAAAGAAACCCACTGTAGCATCTGCAGTGGGTTTTTTAATATTGATGGCGATTCCGGTTTATGGATTCGTATTGGGAACACTGCTGAAACCGATGGAGGTTTTCACAGAAATGTCAGATGTTGGCGACTGTTTCAAAACATAAACCAGCCTTTCCTGAACCGCACCGGATTTCATGATATGGTCAAAAGTGGTGGAAGTATTCAAATCCAAAGAAAGTGAAGTTCCCACATTATCCGGAATATCTTCTCTGGAAGCAACCAAAACCTCATTGCTGCCATTATTGGACAGATATACTTTCACCGATTTGAAAATTCCCATACTTGCATTGGATCCCACTGAAATGGTCGCATTGGAAACCCGGATGTCTCTCACATTTGCACCGGCTCCTGTAAGCTGGTTAATACTTTGCGCTACTGAAACATTTGACAATGTGGTGTTTGCAGGTGATCCAGCGGTCACCAAAATGGTCGCATTATATGGAAAAGTGTTCTGCAGAATCGATGAAACGGTGGAACAGCTTGCTAAAGTAGCAGTTGCTGCTACTGCTGATAAAAATAAATTTTTCATAGTGGTTGATATTAATTGAAACCTTTTATTCAGAAATTGTACCAAGAACGGGTTTTAACAAAAAATTAACGGTCCCAAAAAAGTTGCCCGGCAAAAAGCTACTTGATACTGACCGAAAACTTCCCTTTCGCATCTCCTGAAGCCATATTGCTTTTCCCGATAATCAGCCAGATTTCACCAGTTTTTTGAATATCATAAGAAATATCCCGCCCGAAAGGTCCGTCCAAATCACCGTTTGCCAGTTTGATCTGGTTGAAACGGATATTCATTTCAGAACTTTCCGGCTCAATTTTTCCCTCGATTCTTTTATTGCTAAAGTTCTTGATTTTCAGCACATACTGTTGATTATCTTTGGTAAATTCGTCCTGGATTTTAAGTGGAATCATCTCTCCGTTGATGGTTTTGATGATTTTATCTCCTTCCACCACACGGAATGTATTTGATGGTTTCGGTTCCTGTTTTTCAATTGGAACCATGGCTTCATTGACTGTGTCAGGATTATTTTCCGGAATGGTGACAACAGAATCCTCTTTCACGTCATTTTGACCGACCGCTTCCTTTTTATCGCAGGAAAACAGCAGCAAAGGAATGATGAGCAATAGTTTTTTCATTTTCTTAATGGTTTGATAATAGTTCCTTTTTGATTGAAATGATTTTACTTTTTTAAGATTTCATCTCGCCGCTTTTTGGCCTTCATGTTTGATGCATAGACTTTCTATTAAACCAAACCAAATTCGCTGAAAATTATGGACAAAAAAAATCATTCGTTGTGAAGACGCGTCCCAATTCATAAAACTGCAAACCAAAATTGTTCCATCGATTTCAAAACATTTTTCAGGCGCAGCATAAAATTAGGTTTAATTCCATTGATAAAAACAGAAAAAGCGCTTTTGGGTCCTCTAAAAAAATAATTTCGATGCTCCCAAATTACATCAGAAAATTTTATGCTTTCGTGCAAACCGCCATTCGTCTTCCAGAGCATAAGCAATGAGCCAATCGTGATTTCGAGGAAATATGACTGCATCGCCGTGCTCACCGCTCATGAAATCGTCATTTACATTTTGGATAAAATCCTGCAAATCCATTTCCAATAAAAACGCATATTTTAGCCAGCAAATCAACACTTTTTTTTCTGAAAGTTGATGCTGTTCCATCAGTTCCCGCATCACCTCATCTGGTTGATTGCCATAGCCAACAACGAGCGCATCCAAAACGTAACGAAACGGATTTTCACTTGGGTATTTTTCCAGAACGGTTTCTACCTCTTTGTCTTCATTGGTTATCAAAACATCGGAAAGTTTATATTTTGCCAGATTTTCTTTTAGAATATAGGCTTGAAGAAGTTCGTGGAACTCC
This sequence comes from Chryseobacterium koreense CCUG 49689, assembly GCF_001045435.1. Classification (GTDB taxonomy): domain Bacteria; phylum Bacteroidota; class Bacteroidia; order Flavobacteriales; family Weeksellaceae; genus Kaistella; species Kaistella koreensis. The sequence goes on from NZ_LFNG01000021.1 coordinate 23,557, forward strand.
AGCGGGATGCACCGAAATGAAACCACGCTGTATTTGATCCCAGAGTTTTGAAGCTCCTCCAAAACCTCCAGAAAAGGCTCAATATTACGTGTCACAAATTCGCTGAACCGAATACGGATTTGCAGTTGCGCCCTCTTTTCCAGGAGTTGATTTCGTTGGTCGGGATTCATGTTTCAGATGTTATTATTGGAAAAAGCTTATTCTTAATTTATCAGTACTTTCTGTTCCCTTGCCTCCAAACCCTCAAAAAAAGATTTGTAAACAGAAGTTCCACTTTGGAAGAAAGGCTCATTTGTACAGGTAGAACTTCCCAAAATCTCTTGAATCATAACAGTATCCGGAAATGCAAACATATTCACGCAAGGGATTAATTTATTCCAATTTAAATTCACTTTTCCCGATGTTTCATTCCAAACCGAACAGTTTATTTTTTTTGCAGCGAGTAACATTCGGTTGTTTTCCGAAGTTATTTCTTTGGTGAATGCATCTTGTTTCTGTTTGTACTGCTTTAATTTCGCATCAAATTCATCCGAAAATTGTTTTCGCATTATTTCTGACTCTGCTTCAAGTTTTTTTAAACTGGCGATTTTTAAATTGAATTCTTCTTGCAGTTCCTTTGTTTTTTGTATTTGATTTTTTGTTAAATCTGCCACAAGCTGCGTGATTTCCACAGATAGCGCTCTGTTTTGTTCTTTTATGGTTTGAATGCCTTGTTTTTCCTGTTCTGCCTCAAGCTGAGCAATGAGTAACTCGTTTTCTGCTATTTTTTGTTTGTTCTGATCTCTTTGGGCAGCATTGTTTTCTTTGATCCGGGCAAGTTCGGTTTCTTTTTTCTCGTTAAATTCTTTTTCCAGCCAGCCTTTTTTCGCTAAAAGTATTTTTTTGGAGCTGGATTGGATTAGTGCTTTTGAACCGGAGATCAAAACATCTTCCAACCAAATCTTATGTTTTGATTGGGCATCTTCTAGCAATTTTTTCTCATAATTCTTGCTGTGTTGGGTAATTTCTTCACACAATTTGATATTGTTTTTCTTAATTTTTTCGATCTCATCGTATTGCTTGATGATCGCTGGATCTCCTTTTTCAAGATTTTGCAGCTGCACTTTTTTGATGGCGGTTTTTTCAGAAAACGATTTTCTCGTAGTTTCAATTTCTGCAGTAGTTGCCGGGATTGCGTATCCTTTCACCTCACCCAAATGTTTCTCAAAATTCTCGCCTCTTTTTTCAAAATCCGATTTCCAGCCGCCGCATTGGCTGCATCTCGCACCAATTTTCATGTCGGCAATCAGATTATCGCGTTCTTTGTTTAGCGCCGCTAATTCGTCCCGTAACTTGGCGATATTATCTTTCCAGCGTTTTTCCAATTCGGGGATTTTATTTCTGATCTGGTTTATTTTCTCTTCATTGCCTTCATATAAAGCAGCTTTGCTTTCCACAGCTGTTACTTCTGAAATGCCAATGGTTTGCGCGGATAAAACGGCATGCAAAACAAGAAAAGCTATGAATGCGATATTTTTCATGAATGATTTTTTTTTAATTAATCTCCAAATGGGTCATCTTCAGCGGCAACCAAACTTTTCAGATACTCCAAGGCTTTTTTGATTTTATTGAAATTGCTTCCATCCCCTTTTAAATAAGAGATATAAACCCTAGACGTTGTTTTTTGATCAGGATTAGTCAACTTTCGTTCAAAATTTGTGTAATAATCGTTATAATCATCTGTAAAATGATTAGTAACCGCACCTACCCCCCGTTCCATAAGACCAGTATTTTCAGACAATATTATCATCATGTTACTAACGGGATCGCTTGCTTTCCTACCGCCTTCTAAAGGTGCTTCTTCTATGCTGATGATATTTTCTGGAGAGAAACTATAAATGTGATCAATTTCATAATAATCCTTTGGATAGACCGTATATCGCCTTCCCAAAACATATTTTACCGTTCCCTGATTTTCGCTGTAATTACTTCGCATCCTTTCGTATTTAACTTTATTATCCGAAGAAATAGTAAGGCGATTAAATCGGTAATGCCAAAGTCGAGAGCCGGTATCTCCATTTTCACTTAAAGTCATATAATGCCCGACGACCTCTTTCAGCTTTTTATTAATATAATTTACGGTTTCCTCCTTTGTTAAGCTCGCCCCTTGCGAATAGCAGAGGTTAAAGCTTAAAAGCATTAATAAAAAAATTGTTAATCGTTGCATAATTGTCATATTAAAGGTTTACATTTTTTTAATGTGGAAAATGATATGATTTTCTGTTTTAGAATTCCATATTCTCATAATGCCAAAGATATTTGGGATTTCGTGACCAAACAATACCCACCACTGGGTATTTTTAACAAAAAATGGATATATTTGAGATTTGACACCTGTAAATTAAGTATTTACCCGTAAAAACGAAGATTTATTCCATATGAAAAACTACGATGACATAGAACAGAAGCTCTTTCAGATCGAGCGGAATCTTTCCAAGGATTCCTTTGACATTGCCGATATTTCAGAAATCATCCCGGCTTCCATCATGGTTCACAGTCTAAGCAAAGGCGCTCCGCAGCAAATCCTGTACATGAATGAGTGGGGCTGCAATAATTTGGGTGTGGAACTTGAAGAGCTCAACAGCTTGCGAGAACAATACTACGAGCAGTTCTTTATCCGGGAAGAGACCAATGCCATCATTCCACAACTTTTAAGCTACTGCAATGAGGGAGACTATTCCCGGCAACTCAATTTTTTCCAGCGCGTGAAGCTATACAAGTCTGATAAGCACCGCTGGTTTTATACCGTTTGCAAATTATTGGATAAAAATGATGAGCAGCAGTTGATCATGCTCTCGACACCGATTGAAGGTACAGGAACATTGATGGAAAAGGTAAAAAAAGTCCTCGACGAAAACGAGTACATAAGACTCCATTACAAAAAATTCGCATTGCTGACCAAACGTGAAAAAGAAATCCTCGCATTACTAAGCGGCGGAAAGTCATCGGCAGAAATTGCAGACCTGCTTCACATCTCTAAAGAAACGGTTTCCACACACCGCAAAAACATCATCAAAAAATTAGAGGTAAAATCTTTTACGGAACTGCTGCGTTTTGCCCTTGCTTTTGATTTGGTTTCTTAATGTGGATTGAATAAAATCATCAGGACTCCAGCAAAACAAACCTTATTTGATGATTTGATCTCCTTTCACAGGTCGGAAGACGTTTGCCAATTTCAATTCAGAACTCACACGCGAAATCACGGATTTTTCCAAGGTTCGATTGACTGGTTTTTTCTCTTAAAAAAATAGCGGCAACGAAATCATAACCAGTAGTTTTTTTCATTTTATTTGATAGTTTCGTCATAGATTACTTTGGAAAGGAAAGATTTTGCTTGTTTAGATTTTGCTTCCTTCAAAATTTCGTCTCGAAGTTTTTCATCCCCTTTTTCCGATGCATATTTCAAAAGTTGGCGCTCGCTGAAATGAATGGAAACTCGGTGAAAATTCACTGCAAAATCCTTTCTTTCCATATTGTGCGAAGTGATGATTCCGCCCCAATTCACAAAGCTGCAAACCAAAATTACACCATAAAAATACCAAAACATCTGGTTAAAAAGAAATGCATTTGTCTTTTGTTTCTGAACTTTAATGAAAGTCAAAATCAATCCAATGACCGATAAAATAAGGAAAGCATAAACCCCCAGTCGTTTGTAGGTCAAACCGTAACTTATCACATATTCAGCGTTTTTCAGGAAAGCAGAAAGAACCAAAACAACATTTAGAACAATCCAAGTTTTAGCCAATATTTTCAGGGATTTCGCATTTTTATCAAAATTAAAACTTCCCTTAAAGTAAAATATAATCATTCCAATCGCCATTAAAATGGAGAAAATCACGGCATTTACGCGATTGTGGGTCTCTTCTGAAAGTTTGTTTGGCGACTTGGGGATTTCCACAAACTGCTCATAATTAAAGGTGATAATGAAAACAAGCAACAAGACGTTTAGCGCGAAGAGAGAAACCACGCCACTCATTCGCTCAGCATCCAAATCCAGAAAGGAATAGGTGGATTTCAAATTTTTATCTTCATTAAGAAAATCATTTTTCAGATCGTGGTTCCATCCAAAAACATAGCGGTCAATCTTGAAATTCCAATAATTAAATGCGATGAAAAAACCGAGACATCCCAACGCAAAGAATTCCCAAAAATTGAACTCAAAATGAAAATCGGTAAAAATTTGGGCAAAATGTTTACTTCCAGCCGAGTAAATCGCAAAAAACATGATGATGAAAAATGCGGGAATGAGCACCACAGAAATCAGTTTCTGAAAATTTACTGAAGATTTCCTCATCGGCAACCACTGTTCAAACTTGAAAAACCGGTAGGGAAAAGTGATGAGGTTCACCACAAAAACCGGCATCGCCAAAAGCGATTTCAAATCGCGGCTTTTCGATTTAAAGGCCAATAATATTGCAGAAACAAACACTGCGAGGAACGAGATAAAATCGCCGTACCATGCAAAAGCCACTCCAGACAAAACGGTAGTGATAAAAAGAATCAAAAAATTACGGTTGCGGTATTTTTCATGCGTTTTATAGAGGGTAAGCAAAGCATAACCAATTGCCAAAATTCCGAAATTCAGCCCCATGCTTTCACCATAGAAAAGCGTGATGAACAAGGCAGTTGTGAGCAGGATGAGTTGATAATTTTTCATGATTGATGATGAGATTTTTGATTTTATAAAATTTGAAAAATAATATACAGATATAGGCAAGTAATGGGGAGGTTTGCCAAAATATATAGACATGAAATCCAGTATTTACTGCGCATTGTGAACTCGTTCACCGCCTGCAAAAATTCATGGAGAAGGATAAGTAGATTGATGACGACGGCAAGGATTACATAATAAATTCCGAACATCAAAAGCAGATCGCTTTTTGAAAAATAAAAAGCAAACAGCAGAATTGTCCCGATAAACCAGAAAGTGACGAAGACGTGCTTTCCGATTGGTTTTTGTTCAAATGTTTTCATGATTTTTTGTTATAAAGTACTTTGTTTTTCAAAGTTAAATTGAAAAAAAAATATGGTTGATTACTTCCCTAATAATTTTTCCAATGCCGCCAAATGTTCTTCAAATGCCTTTCTTCCTATCTGGGTAACACGGTAAGAAGTCTTCGGTTTCTTGCCAACGAACTCCTTTTTTATCTCGATAAAATTTGATTTTTCCAAAGCAGAACTGTGGCTCGCCAAATTGCCGTCAGTAATTTCTAGCAGCGTTTTCATCTCGGTGAAATCAACCCAGTCGTTGACCATCAGAACGGACATAATACCCAATCTGACGCGGCTTTCGAATTCTTTGTTGAGCTGATTAATGTTCACCATAACTTTAATTATATACTTGCATCGATATAATACACAAGACTTAACTTCGGTTTCAAAATAATGATTTGAATTGATCGGGGAGTCAAACCATCTGTACCAATAAACCACGGATAAACATAGCAGTCATCTTTTAGGATCTCAGATTCATTTATAAACCATGGAGTTTCCTGCTTAAATGACATTCCAAAACTTACTGCTTCTTTTAATAATTCCGGCAATTGATCTCCTCTATACCATTTTCCTGGTTGAGCTTTTTCCAAATCGTCATATTTGAAACCTTTAATCTTTATTAAATAAGCATCATGATGATCCCCTGTGAAACCGCTCTTTGAAACGTAACTTCTTAAAACTTTTTCAATTTTTTCATCACCCAACTGACACCAATTCAACACAAATCTCACATCACTATTAGTCGCCTCATCAATCTTATCTCTGTTTCCCCAAGTTATGGAGTAAGCAAAAAAAGTAAGCACAATGGCAATAAGGCCACATGAAAGCAGTCCAATAGCTGCAAAAATATTACGTAACACACTGTTTTTAAGCAATTTCATCACTTGTACTTTTTATGCATCACCAATCCATACACCATGTGCAAAACGCCAAAACCGATCGCCCAGAAAACCAAGCCCCATCCTAGGAAAAAGAAGGAAATCAGACCAAGAGCGACTTCGCAATAACCTAAATATTTCACGTCGGATAAAGTGTATTTTTCCGCATTCACCAGTGCCAATCCGTAAAAAATCAAAGTCGATGGCGCAATCAACACGAATAAATGATGATAAAGCAAACCGAGACAAAAGAAACCACCCGTAACTAAAGGAACTGCAAAATTAAACAGTAACCGTCTTGTGGTTTTATCCCAGATTTTTAGATTATTTTCCTTGCTTTTTCTAGCAGTGAAAAAATATCCGGAAAACACAGCCAGTACAAGAATTACAGTTCCAATCAAAATAAGTTCTTTAACTAAATCCCGACTGAAAACATTTTTGTTTCCTTCAAAATAATTAATCCCTTCCCTTTGAAAAACAAAATAAACATAGATGGCACCGACAAAAGCGATCAAACCTGCAAAAACTCCCGAAAGTCCGCTCAGCGAAATAAACCGGGAACTCCGTTCCATCATCGAACGGATGTGCGAAAGGTCTTCGTGGTAATTTTTTGACTCCATAAAAGTACTTTGAGATACAAAGTTATAATTTATTTTGAATTGTCCAATATTTTTGCGGATGTTTTTCATAAAAATTTTAACAGCAATATGAAAACAACCTATATTTGATAAATTTTCCGATATGAAAACCGTCTGTTTCCTTTCCTCAATACTCTTTTCGCTAATTTCCATTATGGCAAATTCACAAAAACTCACCACTTATGTCAATCCCTTTGTCGGAACCAAAAATATGGGCCACACTTTTCCCGGCGCTACCGCTCCATTTGGAATGGTGCAGCTTTCTCCGGAAACCAACCAGGTTCCTTATGCAATGGATGGAAAATACAATCCCGAAACTTACCGATATTGTTCCGGTTATCAATATGACGACAAAACGATATTTGGTTTTTCCCACACCCATTTCAGCGGAGTCGGTCATTCCGATTTGGGCGATTTTCTGGTAATGCCCACTATAGGGAAACTGAATCTGGAACCCGGAACGACGGAACAACCAGGAAGCGGATATCACTCCCGGTTTTCAAAAAACACCGAGAAAGCAAGTCCCGGATTTTATCAGGTTTTTCTTGATGATTATGGAATTAAGGCGGAATTGACTTCCAGCGAAAGAGTTGGTTTCCACCGTTACACTTTTCCGAAATCTTCAGCATCGCATATCATTTTGGATTTAATGTCGAATATCTACAACTACGACGCTAAAAATGTGTGGACTTTCGTGCGGATTGAAGACAACCAAACCGTCACCGGATATCGGGAAACCACTGGTTGGGCAAGAACCCGAAAGGTTTTCTTCGCTATGAAATTTTCAAAACCATTTAAGAACTATGGCAGAAAACGTTACGAAAAAGTGGAATACAACGGCTTTTACCGAAAATTCAATGAAAATGAAAACTTTCCGGAATTTGCAGGAAGACAGATTCGGGCATATTTTGATTTTGACACGAACGAGCATGAACAGATTTTGGTCAAATTTGCGCTTTCGCCCACGTCCACTTCCGGCGCACTGAAAAACCTGGAAGCCGAAATTCCGCATTGGGATTTTGACAAAACCAAAAAAGAAACCGAGGCAAAATGGGAAAAGGAACTTTCCAAAATCGAGGTAGAAACTTTAAACGAAAACGATAAGCGGACCTTCTACACAGCAATGTACCACACGATGATGTCGCCAATTCTTTACCAAGATGTCGATGGAAAATATTTGGATATCGACCAAAACATTCACAATGCGAAAGATTTTACCAACTACACTATTTTTTCACTTTGGGATACTTATCGCGCGCTTCATCCTTTATACAATATTATCCAGCAGAAAAGGAACAACGATTTTGTGAAATCCATGCTTTCGCATGCGCGACACAGCGTACACAAAGCATTGCCGATTTGGTCCCATTATGCCAATGAAAACTGGTGCATGATAGGTTATCACGCAGTTTCGGTTCTGGCAGATGCCGTGGCAAAAAACACCACCGATGCCGATTTGAAAACCATGCTCAACGCAAGTGTGACTTCATCAAACCTGAAATATTATGATGGAATCGGTGAATACCTGACATACGGATATGTTCCCGAAGACAAAAGCAGTTCCTCCGTTTCAAAAACTTTGGAATATGCTTATGACGATTGGTGCATCGCTCAAATCGCCGAAAAACTGGGCGACGAAAAAACCAAATCCGAATACCTGAAACGCAGCGAAAACTACAAAAACGTCTATAATCCGAAATCCGGATTCATGCACCCGAAACTTTCCGATGGAACTTTTAAAACAGCATTTGATCCAATGGACACTCACGGACAAGGATTTATAGAGGGAAATGCCTTTAATTATGGACTTTATGTTCCTCAAAATGTTCCGGAAATGATTAAGATGATGGGCGGAAAAAACAAGTTCTCAGAACATCTCGACCAAATTTTCACCACCGAAATCGCCGACAAATACATTGAAAAGAATGAAGACATCACCCGGGACGGAATCATCGGGAATTACGTTCACGGAAACGAGCCCGGTCATCACATTCCGTATTTGTACAACTGGACAAATGACGCCTGGAAAACCCAGGAAAAAGTTCGGATGATCATGCGGAAAATGTATTCAGACGGTGAAGACGGACTCTGCGGAAATGATGATGCCGGACAAATGAGTGCGTGGTATGTTTTTTCGGCGCTCGGTTTTTATCCGGTTTTACCGGGCTCTGATGAATACCAATTCGGTTCGCCTTTGGTAAAATCCGCAAAAATCAATCTGGAAAACGGGAAAACTTTAAACATCAAAACCGAAAACCAGTCTGAGAAAAATGTATATGTCTCCAAAATTTTCGTGAATGGCAAAGAAATTAAAAACCACATACTGAAACATTCCGATATTGCGAACGGAGGAGAGATTGTTTATGTGATGGACCGCAAAAAGTGAGTGCATGAGAAGCCCCATTGATGGGTTACTTTCTGCGTAAAACAATTTAAATCCGGGAAATCTGCAAGAAATTAAATATCTTTGAACTTACAAAAAAAAAGTAAAAATGCTCAGTAATTTAAGGCACAATTTGGAAAGGCAATGGTTCGGCGTTCTCACGAGAATGGGCACGAAGTTGGGAATTCCAGTGTCCAAACTCCGGGTATTTTTCATTTATTCCACTTTTGCTACAGCCGGCGTTTTTTTCCTGATTTACCTCGGACTCGCCTTTATGCTTTGGATCAAAGATATGTTTATCACCAGAAGACCGGGCGTTTTTGATTTGTGAATTGCCGCCAATGCAAGATTTTTTTTCGAAATTTCAAATTAATGGCATGAAAATTTATGCGAATAATTGATCCGCAAGATTTTAATTCTCACTAATATTTCATCGTTTTGGAGTTTTTACAATTGACATCACCGGAAGATTTCCGTGCGAAAAACATCTATGAATCCTACTGCGCTTCCTTCATCGAAGACGAAAGACGGAGCGAGAAACAGTTTCAGCAACTCTTCGCACATCCTAAAGTAAAGGTATTTTCGGTAATTAACCATTTGGAAAATATCGGATACCTGATTCTTTGGGAATTGAGCAACTTCACATTTGTGGAGCACCTGGAAATTTTCGTGGAGCATCGGAATAAGAAATACGGTTCTGAAATGATGAAGATGCTTTTTAAGGATTTCTCGCGACTTGTTTTAGAAGCTGAACCCGAAAATCAAGATGACAACTCCAAAAGGAGAATTTCGTTCTACCAAAAAAATGGCTTCACCATAATTGATGAAACCTATATGCAGCCGAGCTACGGCGAAGGAAAAAAACCGCTAAACCTCCTGCTTTTTGCCAATTGGAAACCGGAAAGTCTCGAGCGGATCAAGGAGGAGATTTATGATGTGGTGTACTGTTAAAGTTTGAGGTTTGAGGTTTGAAGTTTCAGGTTTCAGGTTTCAAGTTTCAGGTTTCAGGTTTCAGGTAAAGTACCGATGGTAGAAATGTTTCGTATCGTCTTCTTTTACTAAACTTTAACGTTTCAAATATTCTTTTGCGGTAAGAACGGGTAAGCTGATGTTCTTAAAGTCTTTCTTTTTTCGGGAAATAATCACATCCATTCCATGTTCGGTTGCGGTGTACTATTGAACTGCAACTTCAAAGTCGGTGAAATCCGAAGCAAGGGAAAGCTCCAGAATTTTGTCGTCCAAAGGTAAAACTTCAACCAAGACCTTGAATTTCGAAATCGCGTTCCTCGCGTTCATTTTCAAATGTTTGAAGAGCAAGTAATGAATATTGGCAAGGGTAAGTGCGGAAACAAAGAGTTTCGTTTTGCTTTGGTCACCGAGCGTAAACAATTCCTGAGCTTCACGATAAAATTCTTCCCGCTTTTCGAGCAGATCCAGAACGATATTGGTGTCAACAAAAACTCTTTCCATCACGAATGTTTTTTTCGCAGGTAGTCATAAAAATCGTCATTTTCAAGTTGTGCAGGAATTATTCCCGTCAAACTTTCCACGAGCGGACTTACAGTAACTTTTCTGGAACCTTTTTTCGTAAGCGAATTCAGGTAACTTTCAATGAGCTTCGAAAGACTTATGCTTTTTTCCTTGGCGTATTCCTTTGCGCTTTCAATCACTCTTTTGTTGAGGTTTAATGTCAGTTTGGTATTCATCATAATTAATTTACGTGTAAAATCATTGATTAATTACGTAAATAAAAAATCTGTACCGAAGATTTTTAAAGTGATCGCCGATTGTTGAGCATTTTCTTAAGGAATGACAACAAATACGTTCTAATGATTGCCTTAACCTACAACCTGAACAAATACTTGAAATTTATCACCCGAAAAGCCCATCACAGTGCCCAAATCATGAACCTTCCAAAAGGGAAGTTCTGGTTTTGGAAAAACTTCTTTCCCACGACTCCCATATCCTTCATTTAAGC
>NZ_LFNG01000022.1 GCF_001045435.1 Chryseobacterium koreense CCUG 49689
TTATTGGAAAATTAGGGTTGTGCAACAGCTACCCTTGTTACAGGCTGCTTTGTTCATTTTCAAAATTGTCAATTAGAGTTTCAGTAGTAATATCGTCTTCATTGGAAATTGCATTTTTTGCATTTTCTAAGGAATAAATTGGTGATTCTCTTACTCCAATTCTTCTTCCTGATTCGTCAAAGTTCCAAAATTCGACTATTTCTATCCCCCTTTTTCGAGGTTCCATAAATAATGAAAAATCCAAAGTGTAGGCTTCATATCTTCCAGGTCTATTTGATGCAGCAGAGGTATCAGGTTCAATAATGTGTAGTAATTTGCCATCCATTAATTGAAGAATGAGCTCGTGCAGATTTATTTCTTTCTGTGCTTCTTCTTGTGCAACCAAAAAACTCGTTCTTTTTTTATCGACTATACAAAACTTTAGAATATCTCTAAAAACTTTTTCTATTGATTGTGCATCTGCACCCACGTCAACTCTTAAATCTTTCAGTTTGTTTTGATAAGAGAAACTACTAGCCGATTTCCAAACATTAGTGGGTGTTATATGGTTTTTGTTTTGTGATATTGCATTTTCTATGGCATCGGCTAAAATAGTCAAGAAATCTCTTGGAACTCCTCCTGAAGCAATTACTAGTTTTTCTAATGCTTGGGGATTGAATAAGTCAATTGCTGGATTATTCAATCCAACTTTTTTACCAAGAGAATTCAGTAGGTTAGAAAGAAATTGGGTTGGTGCTGTTAAGTTTTCTAACGTTCTATCTAAATTAATTGGCTCAATATCTTGGTTTAAAACAACACCAATTGTTTGTTCTTCATTGCGGACTAAAGTTGTGCGGTGTTTTACAGTTCCTATTTTTAAATACATCTCTGTACCTCTTACTAAACGATGAAGATAATCTACAACATCGGGTTGTCTTTCCTTCTTGATTAAATAAAAATCATCTAACAGAATGTAGACAGTTTGTATATTTCTTCTTTTTATTTCTTCTTTTAAAGCGTTCTTATAGTCTGATAAATATCTTTCTAAAGTGTCTAATTTACTTTCTTGAAATTCACTAAGTTTCCCAAGTGAATTAGATTTTCCAAATGAGCCTGAAAAGATTCCTTTTTCTGCTTTTGTTGAATAGTTAGTGGTCTGATTTTCTTCTTGTTTTACTTGTCTATTTTCAGCTTGGTCTAGTAATTTTCGTAGATTTTTAATGCTTTTATTAAGTTTGGACTTAGAATATACAATTTTTTGCCACCAATTTCTCGATGTTACAATTTTTTCCATTATCGACAATAACAACCTCGTTAAGATATCTGGATAACCAAGTCTTTTAATTTCATCAGCTTCAATATAAATTTCTAAAGAATCATTGTCTGAAATTGTGTTTTTAAAATGAACAAGCAGACAAGATTTTCCTGAACCTCTTCTACCAAAAATAATTTGATGCTGTTTTGCTTTTAAGCGTTCAAGGTTGTTAGAAAAATCAATATAGATAGGATTCTGATTAGGTCGAACTCTAAAAGAATCTTTTATAAGGTTTATTAATTCCTTTACTTCAGGACTATTTATCATTGGTTTGTGTATTGTTGTTCGTAAAGTTGCCTGTAACGGTTTTCGGCTTTGCGATGTGGCGGCATTTTAGCACTAAAGTTCAATAGAATTATTGCTGTTGAACCTTGCACAAATGTTTCATAGTAGCACTTCACCCGCCATATTGCAAAACTGATGTTAGCACACGTTGTTCTTCTGTCGTTATTTAAAAAGTTGTTCAAGTTCTAAAATTCTTTCTGCTTTAATTACTACTCCTAAATTGTTTGGTATTCTTGAAAATGCTACTGGTTGTTGAAATGTCGGAACATTAACGACCTTAATTTCTCCTGTCGCAGTGTGTTGGGGTCCAGCATATAAAACACCCATTAATAAAATACGTGGTGAACCCATTATGACACTGCCATTTTTAGTCGTATAACCTGATGAATTGAAAATTAATACTGGCGAACCACTTGAGCCTGGAAAACAAGCAGCATCAATCATAAATTCTTTTTTCCCTTCGTAGTCCAAGCAAGGATGGGTCGCTGTTGAACCACGTCTTAGAATTGGCATATTGTTTACCTTGTCCCAAATACCATTTGGATAACCAATCATTAATATATCTTCTAAGGCATTGAGTTCGTCAAGTTGCTGTTTACTTGGTATTAAATTTTGTTCAAATGTTCGGTAGAATAGTCTTGTTCCTTTACTTTCTGCAAATCTTAGAATTGGTGCAAGAGGTAAAGCACAAAGGTCAACGTCCTTGTCGGGATGTTGTCTAATGAATGTTTGTAAATTCGGAAGTGTTACTGTAAAATGATTTGTATTTACAGGGTCACCATTTTGGTCTGAAGTCGTCATTAAAAATTGTCCAACAGTCATTCCATTAACAACGTGTTTATTGGTCACAACGATTGGAATAGTTTCATTGTCGGAAATTTTGAAACTAAAAAAGAAACCTGTCCCTGTGCTTGTTTGTCCAACGTCATTTTTACACTCTATTCTGACAGTGCAATAACATAATTGTTCTGATATTGATAAGTTCATATTATTATAGTTCGTGTCTTTTTACAATGTGTGCTAACGGAAAAAGTATTGGCGAAGTGCGGGCTTAATTTGAACAAAAGTTCAATTTCAGACCAAACGGAGCCGATGCTTTTATAATCGGCAAATCGAAAAGTAAGCTTTTTCAAAACAAAATGTAAAGAAAAAACACAAATTCAAATTGCAGTCACAAATATAAGCCTTTCACTCGAAAGGCTTTTTAAATAACTTTTAATTCACATTTAAAGCGAATTTAACCGGCTCACCATTCAATAGCTTCAATGTGCTTTCCCGGTTGTTTTCATACACATGCACATTACCTATAAACAGCGAAATACTTTTCAAGGGCAAATCAATCTGCCGGCTGATCAGATATAAGTGATAAATGTCGGCAGGCAGTCCCAAATTAGCGTCAGAGCTCCGTTGGTATGCAGAAACAACCAATTTACATTGATCGATCCGGAAGCTGTTCAAAGTAAGTCGGATAACTGTTCACTAATATGGGGCCACAATAATCCCACCAGGTAATCCCAGCTGCACGATAACGCTCAGTAAGTCGTTCACCGGACTGGAATAACTCCAATTCTGTTTTAAGCTTATTTCGGGCGATTCCGTGCCCTTCAAAGATTTCCAATAAATCACCTGGCTTTAACGTCAGATGCTCATTAAGCAGGTAAGTGATATTTCCCTTCTTGTTTTCCTGCACCTTACCTTTTGTAAGGATTTTTTCTAATGTTTTGTGATACTTATTCATGATTTTTAATATTAGTTCTATATTTGCAAAACCACACCAAACGAAAAAATCCAACAGCTTCCAGAAGACTTTTAAGTCCTCCAGTAGCCGTTGGCTCTCGTTTTAATTGGTGTGGTAACTTTTTAAAAGCTGGAGGATGTTTTATCCTCCACTGGTTCTATCCCAGTTGAAAATGCGGCGGATCATAAGGTGATTTCCAATCACCACCCCAAACTATTTTTATACCCATATCTTTTGCTGTTTTTTTAATATGTGCAGCAATATCCTTCAGCCTTGCAATAGTATCTTTATGATTTACCTGTACTTTGCCCTCAAAGAACGGATACAGGTCCACAGCTTGTCCTAATCCATCTTTGCGCCCATCGGCTTCATCCTGATGATTACTGAGGTTTTTAACGCCGTTTACGTTCGTCACTTTCACACCCGGTGTGGTTCTGCCCTGAGCAAACAGTTCCTGCTGCCTTTTAGTAGTCCGTAATCCTTCTGTAATTGTGAAATCCACAGGACTGTTGACAATTGCCGCCTTCATCACCTTCACCAGATCCGGATGAACTCCCTGAAGGTTCGCCAGGCTTCGCTGGCCTAATTGATATTTCATAGTTTAAATCGGTTTCTAATTAATAATTTACCCGCTTCCCAGAAAACAATCGTCAACACGATGCACCATATGAATGCCGTTAACTGGCTCCTTTCGATGTCTGTTTTAATGTTAGTCGATGTAGATTTCTCAGATTCCTGATATTTCCGGATTTGGTTTTGTGCCGCCGTCAGTTTTGTTTCGATATCTGATTTTTCTGTGGATAAACTTGATAATGCCGTTTTAAGGTTTTTGTTCTCGGCCGTCAATTCTGCAGCCGTGTTAAAATTGACTTCCGTATTATCATTTACCGGTACTTCAGTCTTGTTACCTTGCGCATCCGTGAATTTCAGAAACCGGATATCACCGCCGTCTGCGCATTTGCCGTTGTTTTTTAGCGTTAAATGCTGCGCAATGGACCCAAACAACTTACTGGAATTATAATCCGTTTTTTGGGTGGTTGAATCCATCACTGAAACCACTGCTTTAGTTTCGTTGGAAACCTCGGAAGAAATGGAATTTACTTCATTTTTTTGCGTTTCTGTTTTCGTTTTTTCTTTGGTTTTGTGTTTTTGCGTAGTGCAGGCTGCAACCAGTGATAGCATTAATAAAATGGTTATTAGTTTTTTCATGGGAAAATTATTTAAATACCTACTCCAATATCTCAGGCAGCGATGGAGCGTAAGCGTAAAGAGCGTGTATGAAAATATCCACATCGCCGCCTAAGTCATCATTATAGATGGCGTCAATTCGCAACATTCCGGGCTCATAAGGGGATAACGAATATTGCAATTTTGCTTCCGACCGAATCTCCTCACTTACACCTATATGACCCATATTGCTGAACACACTCACTGAGATGGGTATGTTACCTATCGGCATATCCGCGGACGTGCCAAGAACATTAATCTTCTTCGAAAAAATTGGTAGTTCATGAACACCAAATCTATCCCGATATTCATACACGCCGCCAGTTGGCGTTTCGCCCTCACGGAAATTGGTGGCCAATTCGGTCAGTGGCTTCTTACCAATAAGATTACCAGAACCTATCGTTACCACGTTGTCCTGGTTGGCTGTTTCCGGCGTGTAATGCAGCTTCATTTTCACGGACTGCGTCAAGGTGGTCGCACCTGCTGAAATTTGGGTGGCACCTACTGAAATGGTATTGCTCGTTAGATTAAAACGAAGAATGTCACATCCGCGATCCTCGGTAGCAGGGAGACCACGACGCTCAGCTGCATCGTACGCACCGTAACGGATGGTGTAGATGTTTGAATCGTTGAATTTGTGCGTGATCCGTTGGTTTGATGCGCCGAACAATTTCAATGATTCGTGGTCAAGCAGCGAGCTGGATGTGGCGGATATTGATTTGAAGCCATCTGCCTTTACCTCTCCGCCAACTGATAGTTTATCGTCGCCTGGTTGGTGGTCAAATCCGTAGTTTTCTGATTCCAGATCACGATTAAGACCGTCAGCAGTATCAGTGCCAGTGTATCTACCAGCAAAATTGATGTAATTATTACTCCTAACAGCAATACTATATTCAGTTGACAAATCCATTAAGCCATATTCTTCAGCATTTGGTCCTCTCGTTAATGAAATAGAGCTATCTTGAATACCATAAATGCCGGTAAATGCATTATCTATATTGCTAAAAAATTTAGGACCGGTGATTCCCTCTATGCCAGTAATATGAACCAGATTGCTTTCATCTACTCCAGAACAAACCTCCACAAAGACTGATCCGCTCCACCTAAAGCACTTATTCGTATTCAAATCAACGTAAATTTTACCCTTTTCCCCATCGATCAGGCTATTATCTTCATCAAAAAATTGACCGCTGTTCAGATAACCCTCCAACACATCATCTACATAAGAAGGTAGTTGGCTTTCCGGTATTTTTCCGGTATCGTTTAAGGTTGCCACGCCATTGTGCGCGGCTTTCTCGCTGGCATAGATGTAAGTTCCTGCCGGTTCTATGCCAATCGCATCGCGCCAGTAGGTGGCGTATGCCGCTACATTGGATGCATTAGCATTAGCTTTGCCGGCAAGTTGTGCGACATCTGCTTTTTGGCTCAAAGTCTGCGGAAGTCCTGTGATCTGGTTTTGCGGGATGCTTTCGTCTTTATGCCAGAAACTATCGAGCCAATTCCAGAAATGTTCCTGCGGAGGCTTTGCGCCATTAACGAACCAGTTTTTTATAATGTTAATTGTTGTCTTTGCCATATTTTTTTTAATTAAAATCCTACAAAACGGATAAATTTCACGATTCTCGATGGCTGGATATTGCTGTGAGACTGATCATTTCCAAAAGAAATTTTAACTTTTCGGTGGTTAAAAGTAGAAGTAGAGCCTGCCACGAGTGCTGGAGCAGCATCGATGTAACTGATAATACCTGTTCCCACTTCCGAAGCACTGGCAAGAGTCTGGAATACCCCTTCCAATTTTGGCAGCTGAGCATTCGTTAAAGTAACATGTGCAGTTCCGATCGCGGCATCTAACGCACCAAAATTAGCATCGCCAGTCAAATGACCTGCCGGAACCTTTCCTTTCAAATCATCATGCTCAATCCAACCTTCAGGGATTTCATCAGCAGGTCTCCCCCAAATAGCAACCAAACCAATCGGCACGGCTTTTTCAAGTTGAGTCAAACGATCTTCAAGTGCGAAAAGCGTCATCGGTCTTCTGAAATCTTCCCAAGGAAAAACTTCAGGACCATCACCAAAGGTGGCATAACGGGTATAAATAACAGGCTTCACAGAACCGTCCTCGAATCCTCGCGAATCTGCATTTTCGACAATGATAACATTAGTGGTTTGCGTAGTTCCAACGAATGGAAGCAGCTCACCGTTTATCACCACAAAACCGTTGGTCACGGTTCCGCCCGCTGCAGGTTCGCATCCAGTAATAATTACCAGGTTATTCCCGGCTAAATATCCAAGCTGGTTAAAATCATTGTAAGCTTTTTGCGCGGCATCCAGGATCTGTGTAGATAAGGGAAATCCGCCTGTCTGGTTATAGTCTATTCTGTTCATTATTCTATGATTATCTTGTTTCGTTTTGAAGCCAGGCGATAAAAATCAATCAGCGCCTTCATCTCATAATTATTGTAAATTAATCCTGCAGGAACAACCACAATAAAGTCCACACCGGTATCTTCGTAATCTGAATCATCGTAGAGGTAGATCGTTCCGAGAAACTTCGGTTTCTCCTCGGCATCGGTGTAGATATATTTTCTCTTGAAGCTGTTTCCGTCATCAATCCGGATCCTGCGCAGTTCATTATCAAATCTATCATTTAGCGCACCACGCAGATAGCATTTTTGGCTGTTATGTGCGAGGTTGTAAATATTTTGTCGC
This sequence comes from Chryseobacterium koreense CCUG 49689, assembly GCF_001045435.1. Taxonomy (GTDB): domain Bacteria; phylum Bacteroidota; class Bacteroidia; order Flavobacteriales; family Weeksellaceae; genus Kaistella; species Kaistella koreensis. The sequence goes on from NZ_LFNG01000022.1 coordinate 7,254, forward strand.
CGATACTGCAGCCAGTCATAATGAATACTTTCAATAGCTGATGTAAACAGTAATACCCACGACTTAACCGCGTTCCCGCGTAAAAATGGCGGAATCAGTGATAAGGCTAATATTTTCCAGTTGAGTGAAAACCACATGTTAATTGGCGATATATTCGATGTTTGTAAAATTCTCAATCTTGAAATATCCGGACGTCGGAATCTTTTTCACGGCAATATTCTCAAAGGCTCCATAAGTGGTTCCGGTACTGTCGATCCAACTGGATGCAGCGTTAACAAGGTGCGGAATATCTACACCTTCAGTTTGCTGAAGCTTGTCAATCAACGCCGAGAGAATCAATTCACCGTTAAATGGCAGTTCCTTCATGAATGCTTTCAGCGCATCTTCCACAGGTTTTTTCCCGGTAAGAATCGAAACGCCGTTACTGGTCAACACCAATGGATTGTAATACACTTTGATGTTAAGCCGCAAAATATCCGGTAAATAGTTAATTACCGTCACTTTCACGCCTGCATCCCGGATCTCATCGATATAGGTATCGAAGCTTTCTTTCTGTGGCGCTGAAATCGGCGCAAGTTCACCATTGCCATCTTCCGTCGCGATCTTCACAATTAATCGGCTTTCGGTGGAAGCTTCCGTAACTGCAGAATATTTGATGATTTTGGAATTCGCAATTTGTTCCTGGCTGAATCCTTCATTTACAAAAACATCGGTATCCGGATAAAGATCAAATCCAAATTGAAAATCCAGTGCTTTTTGCCGGTACCATCGAGCGGTGTGAGGTTTCAAAACCTTCAGGATCCCGGTCACTTCAGATTTGTGGTTGTCAAACAGTTTTTCGAGGGTCCAAAAAAGAAACACGAAAATGTCGATCAAAATGTTTTCGAAGGACACAATTGAAAACTGGTCTTCAAATGTGCTGTCAGGATCCAAACCGTACCTGGTCACCAAATTTTCATCGGCCAAAAATCGGTCGGTGAAACTTTTCTTTATTTCTGTAATTGTTCTGGCCATTTTAGCTGACTCTAAAGTTTTTATTAATAATCCAATATCCAATGCCTTCGAGCTCTTCCATAGCATCATCTGAATGTTGTTCCAGTGCGGTTGCCGGTTGCTTCTTTCTGAATATGTTTACTGCATCCTGTCTGATAACCGCGGATGCCTTTATTTCTTCACCAATAGCCAAAGGCGTGGTGATTCCACGATTATTCAGGATCGCCATTTCCAGAACCGCCTCATAACTTCCGATGAGCTGACAAACCATATCAATGAAGTTCTGTCCTTGCTGTGTATTACTCGTATTCTGCATCAATGCTGAATTTTTGAAGGTTATACAAATCGAGATGCTTAATATTAATTCCGTCAGTTGCAAATTGCTGTTTTATGGCATGCCGGTATTTTAACAGATCTTCATCTAAAAGTGCGGATCTCAATCCTACACCAAGTGTTAAATTTGCTTTTAAATCACCTGGTTCCGCGATCATGATCGACGCCATATTCTGTTCCAGCGTAGCACCGATGACCATACCGCTCACAATCTTCCCGAAAGCATCTTTCACCACCTGAACTTTCAGATCGTACACAGAGCTGTCTGCGCTGTCCTGGTATTGTATGCCGGTTGCTTTACTTTTCATTCCAATTGCCCGTTAAATGTTCCGGTTACAGCGCCGTTTGGCGCTATTAAGCCGCTCGTATATTTTATGGTCGCCTTTTTCAACCAAACTTCCATCGCATCGATCAGGCGGTTTGCAAACTCTTCGGTGGAAGTTTCTTCACGCGTCAGCATGTCTTCCAGTATTTGTTTTACCGCGGTTTTTGCTGCAGCTTTTTCGGTGGCTAAACTCATTTTAAAATCGTTTTAAAATCGGTTTCAAACTGAATAATCTTTGCAATAGTATCGGGCAATGGTGTTCCCGATGGTCCAACAGGCGTGAAGACTTTCAGCGTTTTCAGAATGTCAGTCAATTGGCTGAACAGATCTTTCAAACTGGTTTGCTCATTCTGAACTTTTATTTTTTTTGTCTCGCTGTCGATTTCGACTTCAAGACCGTTTTCATTAAAGATTATTTTTTCGGCAACATCACATTTGATCACGGTCATATTTCCGATGGTTCCATCCGTGCTCAGCATCAAAACGGTGCTGCCAATTTTCGGAATGATTAACAAATTATCTTCACCATCCTGCGTCGCTTTCAGCAGAACCCCGGGAATTTCTAAACCACCCGGAAGCAAAACAGAACAGGTGTCATCATCCACCTCCGTCACCTTTCCCGTAATAGGCAAGTTAGGGTTGGCCGCTACAATCTTTCGTAGATTATCTTTCAATTGTGCATATTTATCTTTCACTACTTGCTCAATTTTATAGATGGCCTTATTGTTCGTTTTCCACCGGCTTCACTGAAATTCACAGTAACGCTTTCGGTATAATATTTACCATCCTTATACGGGTAATCGTCATCGTAAATTCCAATTGTATAGGATGGCTCCACGTATGGAATTAACCAGGCGTCAAATGTTCCTTCGTAACCTGGTGCCATTTTATTTTTATACTCAGTGTCCGCGATTATTTTAACCGCAGCTGCTGACATTCTTCCCACTTTTTTGGTGATCTTTTCGCCGCCGGCTTGACCAACGGTCTTGCTTATTACTTCACCGGAGACTCCAACACTTTCCACAGTTACTTCCACTTTGCGGTCTTCAGCAGATTTGTATTCCAGCGAACTAGTTTCAATGTTATGCTGCATACTGTAATCAGCTTCACCGCCTTTCCGCGTGTAAGCCGGATATATACACAGCGTCTTCGTTTTCATGTCAAAGAAAATGTCCGCACCTGTTTCCTCCTGGATCTTCGCGAGAACATCGTATCCGGTCGCCTGATAAATGGTGAATCGCTCGTAAGGAATATCATATTTGCAATCGAGTTTATAACTCTTATCAATCTGGCTAATGACATATTGCGCAACCTCCTTCACAGATGTTAATTTTCCGACCGCTGGAGGTTCTTCGGTAGATTCGCCTTCATCGCCGTCATCTTTTGATTTCTTTTTCTTCATTTTTTTGACGCCAAAAAAACGATCTGCAATTCCTTTGCGGAAAAGAAACAAAGCATCTTCGCAAAGAATTTGTAAAGCGCTGTCGTTCGTGGTGATCTCCTTAACATAGCCGATAAATTCGGTTACCAGATTATCATCGTAACCAAGATCTATCGTAATTTCATCACCGCGGCCAATAGAATCCTGCACTTTCAGCACTTTATTCATGTCCGCTTCTGGCAGAACCACGGTTGCTGTATCCGCGAGATTTGAAACCGATTTTTCGATGATACATTCCGCCAGAATTCCAAGCTTCCAGTTTCCCTGCTTGTTTTTAAAATTGATATTCCAGTTGAGTTGATACATTTATCTTTCGATTTCAGATGTGATTTCACCTACATCTAAGGTTACTTTTTTGCGCTTATAAATCAGATTATATGGGAAATCTGACACTGCCTTTATTTCGTAAGCCTGAACGTTTTCACCTTTTGTAAAAGGAAAATTGACTGACTCAATCACTATTTTATTGATATTCAAAATCTGCAGCGGCTCACACAGTACCTCTATTGCTTCCGCTGTCAGCAAGTAATCTCTCAATCTCTCCATCTCGTAGCGTGGGTAAGTCTGCGCGTGCTTTCCCAAGAGTTTGTCCCCATAAAATGCACCGGTAATGGTTATATTATAATCATCGGTGGACCATCTTTCTTTAATGCTACCGATCAAGTTTTTACCTGCTTTTGCGATCCTTCGTTTTGCGATTATATTACCACCTTCTATATTGATCATCGGCTCCCATGGTAATAAGAACCAGTTCTCATCTTTTGAGCTTCTGAAACTGAAAGGGAAAAACTGATTATCTTCAGATATTTGTTTATCGTTTTTCCATAAAAGTTCTTCACTTAATTCCTCATCATAATTTACCTCTCCAACATTTACCGGTTGGTTCATTATTGGAAGAAACCGGATAGGCGGAAGCACATGCTTTACGATTTCATTTTCTACAGCGGCAAACCGTGGAATCTGTTCAACCACTTTACTTCCCATCAGAGAAGAAATCAATATGTCTTGATCTGTTAATGCCATTATCCCGCTGCTGTTGTGGCTGATGCCGTTGCTCTTAATATTTCGTCCATGATCTCTTCACCGGCTTTCTTCACCGCTGCACCTGCAGATCCTGCATATTCTTTAATTCCGATTAGTTCGCGGATATTTAATGTCACGTAATTATGTTTGGTTCCGCTCGTAGCGATGCTTTCAGAGGTTTTTTTCCCGCTTTCTTTGGCGTCTTTTCCGCCGCCACCTGGTCCGCCGTTTGCGTTAGGATCTGTTCCCGGAATTGTGACGGGTGCCACAATACCGCTATTTACATCTGCAGCTTTTTTTCCGTGCAGTTTGGTATAGGCGTCGCTGGCAGATTGTCCGGCATTCATCGCACCGCTCCAACCATTTCCTATTTGGGAAATTGCAGAACTCGCAGATCCGGCACCGGTCAGATCAAAAACCGCTTGCTTGCCTGTGTCCCAGGCTTCTTGCCAGTCGCCTTTAAAAAATGACAGCAATGCGCTGCCAATACCGGTGATGCCGGCAAGGAGTTCCTTAAATCGGTTAATCACGTAATCTTTGATCACGGTGCCGAAAAGCTTTAATGCTTCCCAGCCTTTGAAAACCACTTTCCGGAATCCTTCAAACTTATTCCAACATGTAACGACCACGGCAATTAAGGCAACAATGCCGGCAACAATCCACAGAGCGGGAAAAGCAAGCATTGATGAATTCCATAGCCATTGCCCGGCGGTGACTACTTTGGTCCAAACGGCAGATACTTTTTGCGTGTCTGTAAGAAATGATAACGCGGACCCAACACCACTATAAATCGGAGCCAGGTTTGCCAAATCGCGTGCGGTATCACCCACAACTGATGCGTAACCCATCCAACCGTTGGTCGCGTTAAAAAGTGTAATTTTCAGATCATCCACAGATGCTTTCAGCCTGGCGTTTTTTTCCGCCGGACTTTCCATGATGATAGCCGCCTGGTCATAAGCTTCGGTAGTGCCTTTTACCGCAGAGGTTAAACGGTCGATCTCTCCAGTCTGCCCAATCAGTGCCATTGCAGCATTCGCGTTTTCTTTGCCAAACATGGCTGAAAGAAGCGCAGAATCATTAAGCAATGGTTTCAAATTGCTAAGTCGCTGCGTCAATGTGAGAGATGGGTCATTCAGTTTATTGATGTTGATACCCATCTTTTTAAACTCTTCCTGCACTTTTTTTGGCAAAAATCTACCCTGTCCAAGTGTGGCCAGAACGTTACGCAACGCCACACCGCCTTCACTTCCTTTTTTACCGGCTTTATCCAGAACCTGAATTGCGGCATTGGTTTCCTCAAATGCCACATTAGCGGATTTCGCCGCCATACCGGACTGTTGCAGTGCTTCTTTAATCTGTGGGAGTTCGGCGGCACCTTCACCCGCCGCGGCTGCCATTACGTTCATCATGGCCGCCATTACTTTTGATGCTTCGGTGGGATCTTCCAGGGAAATCCCGTACTGGTTCATTGCCGTGGTTAACACATCAGCTGCAGCAGTGGTATCACCCCCCATTAACTTTGATGTGTACTGGATGGTTTCACCCATGCTTTTCAGCGCGGTAGGAACTTTGGCGATTTCCGGACTTAACTGGCCAAGTACAAGCTTATAAGATTCTGCTCCTTCAGCAGCAGATCCGCCAAATGTCTTAGCAGCTTCACGCGCATATCCTTCAATTTCTTTCAACTTATCACCAGCAACACCTGTCATTGCGGACAAATCGTGCATGGATGTGGAAAGATTCATTCCGGGACCGTTCAGGGAATTGATCCCATCGGCCACGCGGTTGATATTGTCGATGACAGCATTCAGTTTGATGGCAGATAACTGTCGGTTAATCGACTGTACCATGTTAGTCGTTGACCGCTGAATATTATTGACAGATGCAAGGACTTTATTCTGTCCCTGCATTTGCACAATAATATTATATAGTAAGTCGTTGGTCATGGTTTTAGTTTCCGGTCTCTAATTTTCTAATGTGTTTCAGTTCGGCAACTCTCGCTGCCCATTCTTGGTCACTTAGCAGGTCAGGATCTGGAAGATGAAAATAATACCTAAGTTGGGCATTCATCACACGTATCCAATCTTTGTCTGGATCCACTTCCGCCTGCTTTAGATAAAAACCAGCTGTGACTCTTGAATATTGATAAGTTGGGTGATTTGCGAGGAGACAGACATGAATAAACCGATGTCGGTCAATATCTCTTCATCTCCACCGAGCCATGACTGTTTTAAAATGATCTCGTTAAAAGCCAGGGGATCTTTCGCTCCTGCTGTAGTAGCATAACCGAGTGTCTGGCGTGTTGGTTTTTTTACGTATCCCGTTTTACCGCCGACAGTGATTTTGGCGATTTCGCCATGTTCTGCTTTCCAGGCATCTATTTGCTTCTGGGTAATTTCTTTTGACATTGTTGTGATTGTTTTGTTTGGTTTGGTTTTTAGAAAAACAGGCAACCGGAATTGCCTGTTTATTAATTAAATTTGGTTTCTGATTCGCAACGCGATGAACGGTAAGGTGATCTCCGCAAATTTGTCGCCTTGGTTTAATTCTTTGGGGGCTTCTGTGAAGCGCAAAGACTCAATTCTATCGATTAGCATCGCATCTCCATCCAATGGATTACCATAGCAGCAAAGCGCATCGAGCGATAAGCTAAGGATTGATCCGTTTCCGGCTTGCACCAAAGCTTCGTACTCAGATTGCAACATCTTGATTTCGCCTTCGTAGGCAAGGTTTCCGGATTGAATGCTTACCGGGTTTCTGCCCTTTGCATATACCGCCTCTCTCTCGATCTTTTCTGAGTACTTTAATCCGCGAAATCGGGCTAAGTCTCTACCTGCGAGAATAAGGGTAAGATCTGCCCATTCGTATTCTCTATCGTTTATAATTGCCATATTTTAGTAATTAAGAATTAAGTTCAAATCCAAGCACTACATCAATCCAGCGATTATAACCGAAAGGTCTAATCTTCACCACAACTTCAATTCGTGAACTGGTCACAATGTTCTGCATTGGGTCAACAAAACATTTCACGCCAGTATCATTAATTGAGTTTTCGTCACGGCTCAGGTCAGAAGCCATATTGTTATAGATCTTCCTTTCGACAGCCGATTCCATGGTTTTAGCATAAGTGGCGACAATAGTTCCATTGGCGTTTGTCGGAACTTCATCCAGCAGGAAATCAAGAAGCGCGTCATAACATAAGCGGAATGCTTCGTTAATGGTTCTGCGTCTGCTCAGGTAGTGGTAATCATCATCCGGATCACAGGCCAACGGATCATCCATTACGAAATATCCTGCACGGCTCTGGTGAGTCGTGAATGTGATATAACCTTTGTCGTACAAAGCTTCACAGTCGTAATTTTCGACCGGCGTATCATTAATGAAAAGCTTCGGAGCTTTCAATGCACCATTGATTACTTTCCCGGCATTAACTTTCGCCGGATATGCTGCCAAACGACCGGCTAAAACACCAACCGCTGCACCTTTACTGGATGTGATTCCGGTTAATGGTTCAGTATCTCCGATCAGGATCCCCACAGCATTATGACTTAATGTGCTGAGATCGGTAAGCGCTGTTTTCACGCCGCTGAAAGCATAACCTTCTAATATGGTGAAGTAAGGCGCGTACTTTTGGGCGGTATAGTTCTCAAACAAAGTCTGAGCTTTACCCGCCGCGATCAGAACATCATCATCCATTCCGGCGGTAACCGTTGGGGCGACAGATGAATCGTTCACAGTGAATATTCCTCTGATTTTTCCATTAGCGGAATTCAAAAGATGTTCAACCGGGGCAATTCCTGCAACCGGGGTAAACCATTCCGAAACTTTTTTCGTTTTCGAGATCCCGTAGATCCAAACTTCAGAACCTGCGCCAGCTTCAGCGTAGAATTCATCCAGGGCTTTGAAAAGACGGTGATTGTCGATGCTGTCAACCAGCTTCAGATCTGCCACGTCTTTCATGGATTTAACCTGGTAAGCGGTATCGAGTTGAAAACCACCTACAACGGCTACAGCGGACGCTACGATGCCGAAACATCCTGTATCTAATGGCGTCACCGCTCCGATGACGCCATTATTAAATGATATTGATAGCTTTGGTTTCATTAATCTTTAGGAGTTTCAAGTTCTGCGATTCTTTTGATCAAAGCTTTAACCACCGATTTGCGCGGATCGTCACTGTTTTCAGCTTCCAGATATTCCTTTGCAGTTTGCAAATCCATTTCAGGAATTTTTGCAATGATTTCTTTTGCCGTTTCTTTGGTAGCTTCAATTTCTTGATCTCTGTAAACAGTAGCGACCGATTTATCCTCCAGGGATCTTGCATGATTTTTGGCCAGATCTTCTTTGTAGAATCTTTGGCCGTCGGAAGTCTCGAAATATTCCTGCAGATCCGGGGTATCTTTAAAAATGTCTTTACTCATTGGTAAGTATTTTTCCGTTTAATTGTTTGTATTTCTTTAGCTCTTCGATCAGAGCGCGGTTTTCATCGGCCAAAAGATTGAATTTAATTTCAAGCGAATGAAGATCTTGAATGGCCTGTCTGTACAGTTTATTCATGGTATTAGCTTCTTCTGTAGCGGTCTTCCACCGATTGGCTATATCCTCCATTTGCTCCCGGTAGAACTTTACGGCCTTTTCGACATTGTCCAGCTCATTGCTTTGAACGTCTGCGAGGTTTTTCCGTCTTGCCGCAAACCAGGAAACAACCGAAGTGATGATGCCTACTAAAGCCGTTAGTACTACCTCTATATTCACAACAATGAATTAGATGATTGCGCCGATCATTTCATTTTTCGCTGGCATAGCGATGAAATAATGACGGTAGTTCAACAGGTTGGTTTGGGTGGTTGGCGAATCACCGGATTTACTGAAGTATTGCTTCGTTAACCCTGTTTTTTTCGCAACGTTATCCTTGTGGAAGGCAACGGATGCAACCAGGTCAGTTGCAGGAACACCCACTGCACCAAATGCATTTTTAACACCTGCAGCAGAATATTTCGGGTTGGCGACATAAGAGTAGATCTCGAACCCTGCGATTTTCTTGGCGACTGTACCGCTATTGATGTCCGCCAAAAGATTTCCGAAACGGTTTCTGTCCAATAACAGAATGTTTTCGTGATCTGTTGAAAGAACTAAACGTCTGCCCTCTACAGGAACCTCCTGTTTGTCGAACTTACCTTTCAGCTCGACGATCTTGTCATACAACATTGCTGCTTTTTCAGGACCTGTTTCAGTTCCTGCGAAAGCAAGTTTGATTACGGGCGTTTTAGCAGAATCAGACGCCGGTGCCTGTGCGTGGATCGCTTTTCTGTACTTGGTTGAATTAATCTGGGTTACGTGACCTTTTGTTGCAGAATCAATTCTGGCATAGGATGCACCCATAATCTGGTCATCAGACAAAGAAGTGGCTTTGGTCTGATATTTATCGAGCTTGATGGTCACTTCAGTATCACTGAATTGCTGCACATCAATTGGATAAGTGCTGTTGTTCAAAAGAACTTCCGGTTGAAAGGTTTCAACTGGTAAATGGATGACGTTGGTTTCGCCGGCAGAACCGGAACCCATCTCGATCACTTGTGTATCGAGTTCAGCGATACCGTCCAACCAAGGAGCCACGTTTTGGGTGGTCAATAGTTGAATTACGCGTGCGCTCCATACTTCTGGAAAATTTGCTGGCATTATTTATAAGTTTAAATGGTTATTAGTTTTTTAAAATCACTTTAAAAACCCGGCCTCCTACACGAGAAGGCTGGGAAAAATTTAAAGATGAATTATGAGAAGAGTGCTTTGTAAGCGTCTGGGTTGCTGTTTTTGAATTCCAGCTGAGCATTAAGATCAAGCTTTTGGAAATCATCCATCGTTTTCACGTCGGCTACCTGAACACCGGTAACCTGAGCGCCTAACTTATTCCTGGCTGGAGCATCGGTTACTGTTGATTTGTACAGATCCGGGAATTCAGCGTGAAGCTTGATATAATCAGCTTCTTTGGTTGCGTCAATCTTTCCGGCAGCGATATCGGCTTTTACCGTATCTGCAGAAAGTTTCGCTTTTTTGTCGTTTTCCAGATCCTGGAATCCTTTTATTTTAAGGTTCGCAGCATCCAGATCAGATTTTAGATTGATGATCTTTTCGTTCACTAAAGCTTCATCATGCTCTAAAGTGTTACCCGGCAGACCAAGTGCGGCCACTGCGGATAAAGTAAGGGTGATTTTTTTCATGGAATTATTGATATTGAATTGTGACAGGTCAGAAGCCATCAGCAGGATTTCAGAAATATCAGTTTCCTGCAGTTCTTTGATGCTGTCCGCTGTGGCAGCATAAAGTTTAATAGCATTGGCGTTATTGGGGATCGGTACGATGGAAGCTTCCAGAACCTCAGATTTCACTAGATCATAAGTATCATCTGGCGCAATCACAAAATTGCTCATGGAATAAGGATTAAGGCCTAAACTTGAACCTTTGATAAATCCGGCAGCTACTTTGCGGGCGATTTCTTTGGCGTTGGGATCTGCATCATCGAAAACAGCTTCCGCCGTCAGTAGGTTCCCTTCAATCTGTATATTTTCCCAACGTCCCAGAACCGAGTAATTGGACATGCTATGATTATCCAGAATCACCGGATTAGCACGGAAGCGGTCCAGGTCTAATCCGGCATTGGAAACCCGGAACCCGAACTGGTTTACTTTTGTTTCATCATTCAGAACAAATTTGTGTCTTGACATCGTTTTTTGTCGATTTAAAGCACAAACATCCGCCGCTTAATTTGGTTTGAAAAATAGTTGTACAGTTTCTGAGCAACGTTGTAAAGAAGCTGTACAACGTTGCTCAGAAACTGTACACTTTATTTTATCAGAGGTTCTATAATGGCAATTTTGTCCATGAAACTAATAACCATGGGACTGAAAAAGACCGAACAAAAGGAGTACGCCAAATTCCTTTATACCGAAAAAAATATTACTCAGAAGGAGATCGCCGAAAAAGTAGGAGTTACCGAAAAAACACTCAAAACGTGGATTGATGCCAACGATGGTGAATGGAAGAAATTGAAGAAATCTTTGATGACTACCAAAGCTCAGCAGATTACGAAACTGTACGATCAGCTCGCGCGATTAAACGAAGAAATTGAGAACCGACCGATCGTTCGGAAATCGATGCTTTCGCCCATAAAACTGGATAAGGAAGGCAACCCATTATATAAAGCTCCGGAATACGATCCCATTGTTCTATCCAATTACGCAAATTCCAAAGAGACAGATTCAATCACCAAAATAACCAACGCCATCCATAAACTGGAAGGTGAAGTTTCAATCGGTGAAACGGTGCAGATCGGAATGGCTTTCTGCGAATACGTGCGCGATATTGATTTTGAAAAGTCGCAAATGATAAGTGAGTTCTTTGATATGTTCATCCGTCAGCAACTGAAATAATGGCAAAACAGTCGGATAAAAGACATCTTGAAACCTGGGAAATCTTTCGCAATAATATTGCGAAAAGCACACCGGTAGATCTTAACGAAAGTGAGATCCAGAAGAAAAAAAGGATCGCAGCTTTAGAAGCGGATCCCGAAAAATGGTTTGCTTATTATTTCCCATCATATTATACCGCAGAACCGGCACCATTCCATAAAAAAGCCACAAAACGGGTGGTTGAAAATCCTGAATGGCTGGAAGTACGTTCTTGGTCCCGTGAGCTCGCGAAATCCGCGCGCACCATGATGGAAGCACTTTACCTTTCTTTCACCAAAAAGAAGAAAGTTTGGTTAATGATCAGTAATACTGAGGACAAAGCCAAACGTTTGCTTTTGCCTTATAAAAATATCCTGGAATCAAACAACCGGATCATTAATGACTATGGCGTTCAGAAACAAATCGGTAAATGGGAAGACCACGAGTTCTGCACAAAATTCGGATTCTCATTCCGTGCACTCGGTGCCGGACAATCACCGAGGGGAACGCGAAACGATGCAGCACGTCCGGACGCAATTATTATAGATGATTTTGACACCGACAAAAAATGCCGGAATAAAGACCGTGTGAAAGCTGATACCGACTGGATCCAGGAAGCGGTAATTCCAACGCGTTCGGTGTCGGTTCCATTGCTGGTAATCATTAACGGGAACATTATTCATAAATACTGCACCATCACCATCATGGGTGAGTTGGCGGACTGTTGGGATATCGTGAATCTTACCGATAAATCCGGGAAACCGACGTGGTCTAAAAACACGCCCGCCATGATCCGGGCGATGTTTTATAATTCCAAAGGCAAACGCAAGATATCTAAAAAAGCCGAACAGAAAGAGTACTACAACAATCCATCTGCGGAAGGTGATACGTTCAAGCAGTTCCTTTACGGCAAATGTCCGCCGCTGAAGAAATGCGAAAAGGTGGTGACTTATGTGGATCCATCACCATCAAACAACAAAGAGAAAAACAGCAGCTCGAAAGCGGTTGTAATTGTCGGTTTGCATGACGGGAAATACTATGGTTATAAAGTTTGGCTTGGTAAAGCAACCAATTCCGAAATGGTCGGCTGGATTGGTCAAGCTTATAACTATCTCGAAAGAAACGGGATCGATGCCAAAAAAATGTTCATTGAAAACAATAGTCTTCAAGATCCGCATTACCAGCAGGTGGTAAAGCCATTACTTGAAAAGTACAGAAAAGAGCATGGCGTAAAACTTCCGGTTCGGGAAGACAAACGCAAGAAAGCCGATAAGTTTGAAAGGCTCGAAAATATGGCAGATGATAACGAAGACGGAAACATCATTTTCAATGAAAAAGAAAAAGAAAACCCTATGATGGTGCAGATGGAAGATGAATGGTTAGGAGTTTCCAAAGATTCCAAAGAAATGGACGGTCCAGACGCTTTTGAAGGTGCAAAAACAATGATGGATACCCGTGTGGTTAAAGATGATTTGGGTTATGCATCCGGACCAATTGAAAGCAGAAGATATTAACAAAATACCAAAACTATGTTTTTACAAATAGAAGATTTAGGAACCACCATTTACAGTTACCAAATTGGGCAAATTACCGAGGGGGACGAAAATATTTTGCTTCAGGCAATGGCCTCAGCTGAGGAAGAAGTCCGCAGCTATCTAACCGCAATCGAATGGAGCGACGGCCGGCCGCGTTTGGATGTTCCCGCGATCCTGGGAGCCACCGGAACCAACCGCAACGCCTTACTGGTCCGCATGACTGCCACAATCGCCAAATTCTATGTAATTGAGCTATGCAATGCGGATGTCATTTATGAAACTGCCAAAGAAAGGTACGACCGTGCCATCGCGTGGTTAAAACAGTTGGCGCGCGGTGAAATCAAATTAAGCACTTTGCCGGAAACGCCGGAACTGGATCCGGATTCAGCCGGAACCGAACCTTTTGTTTACGGATCCCGTGAAAAATTTAACCATGAATAAAATGAAAAGAGTAATTAAAACAATAGTATTTATCGTAGGTGTTGATGTGTTGGGATTCCCACTGTATCACCGGCATACATTGATTGAACACCACCTTATTCATTCATTATTCTTCAAAGCATTTTCAAAAAACTAAACCATGGCCAGAAAATTCAATAATAGATCCCAAAACAACAGAAACCAGCTCGCAGCACAAACTAAGGCGAAAAGTGGCGGTAACAAACTATTTCCTCAACTCGTAGAAAAAACAGTTACCCAGACGCGACAGGACATTGCGAAATGGAAAGCTGCGCTGAATGGTTTCAATAACACCGATAGCCCTTCGGTTTACTTGTTATACAACCTTTACGATACCATACTTGATGATGCCGTTTTAACTTCTCAGATTGAAAATAGAATTAATGACAGTCTTGGTGCTTCTTTCAATCTAAAGAAAAAAGGGAGTAAAGATGTTGATACAGAATTAACAGCAAGTTTACAAAACTCAGAGTTATTTAATGACCTGATCACCCATATTATCAATACACGATTTTACGGACATTCTCTTGTTGAATTTGACTGGAAACAGGATGGATTGAACGAACCGCGACTGATAGTGGATCTGATTCCACGCCAGAACGTACTCCCAAAAAAAGGGGTAATGTTATTCGATTACAACGAAGACAAAGGTGTGAAATACCGTGAAGTTCCAGAGTATGGAACATGGGTTTTAGAATTCGGAAAACCTGGCGAAAAAGGACTTTTAAACAAAGCGGTTCCACACGCACTTTTCAAACGATTCGGAGAGTCTTGCTGGTCTGAACTTTGTGAAATATATGGAATTCCACCAAGGGTTTACAAAACTGATGCATCAGATCCACAAGCGGTCGCACGTGGGAAAAAGATGATGCAGGATATGGGTTCCGCAGCATGGTTTATTATTGATACAACGGAGGAATTTGAATGGGCAAAAGGCGTGAATACCAATGGCGATGTATACGGTAATTTATTAGCTTTCTGCGATAATCAGAACTCATTGTTGATATCCGGTGCCATAGTGGGTCAGGACACGAAAAATGGATCCAATAGCAAAGAAATCGCATCTCAAAAATTACTGTCAAAATTAGTGCTCGCAGATATGGCACTTGTTGAAATGTACATGAATTCAAAGGTAATGCCAGCGCTCGCACGTATTGGCGTTGTACCTGCAGATTATGTGTTTAACTGGGAAATTTCGGAAAATCTTGCAGAGCTTTGGAAAAGAGCAATGGAAGCTGAAGAAAAAGGATTTGAAGTTGACTGGAAATGGCTTGCAGAAAAATTTGGTATTAAAATTACCGGTCGAAAAGAAAACGCCGTTCAATTACCCGGCTCCAACTTAAACGTCGCTGAAAGTTTTTTCGTCTAAGGGCTGAAGGACATCGGCCTGTCAGCCCGAAACAGTATTTTAACGGTCTGCATTTGCGGTTAAGTTCTTTGTATGACTGCAGCTGCGAAAGCTGTCAGAAAATCAACCTTGCTGCAAGCTCAGACGGACCTATTTTTAAATCAGTTTTAAAAGCGGCTGAAAACGCGTTTAAACATCTTCATGAAAAAGGATCGTACAGCCCGGAATATCTCAAAGATAAACCGTATCAAAAACTCATCGATGAAACGAATAAAGTTTTTAATTCGGCGGTTACCGATAACGATATTCCGCCAGAAATGCTGGCAAAGCTTGAAAATGATACGTTTATTTTTTCCGGACTCAGAACACACGCCCAATTACTGGAAGCATCAACAATGCTCATGGAAGATGGGAAGATCCGCAGTTTCGATGCATTTGCCAATGATTTCAATAAAGTTAATTCCAAGTACAACCAGAATTACCTGGAAGCGGAATGGCAGTTTGCTGTTTCGAGTTCACAGAGTGCTGCCAATTGGGCGGCAACTGACCAGGACGGCAGATATAACCTACAATATAGAACGGCGAATGATAGCCGCGTTCGTGACGATCATGCCGCGCTGCAAGATACTACGCTTCCGGTAGATGATCCGTTCTGGATGTCCTATTATCCGCCGAACGGTTGGCGCTGCAGATGTACCGCTGTGGAAGTTCTTAAAGAAAAATACACGGTTTCAGATTCTGAAAAAGCCAATGCAGCCGGTGACCGTGCAACCACCAAAATAGGACCGGATGGGAAAAATAGAAGCGAGATCTTTAGGTTTAATCCCGGAATGGAACAGAAGGTCTTCCCGCCGAAACATCCGTATAATAAATTGAAGGGTTCGGAAGAGGTGAAAGCCGTGGTCAATCAAAATACAATTGAACAAAAATTAGGCATCACAAAAGGAAAAGAAATGACATTTGAAGAAGCCAATGAGTTAAAAGGAAATGTTAATTATGGAAAAGGTCATGGATACAGTATAAATTGCCAATCCTGTGTCGTGGCAAATGAATTACGTCGAAGAGGCTATGATGTTACAGCATTGGAAAACACTAATAAAAAGGATAACATTCCTTTTAAACTATCTTATAAGACAAACTGGGCATGGCTAAATGAAAAAGGGGAAATGCCTTCAAAAACAAAAGTTGGCGGTTATGACGGCACTGATAGAAGAGGACGAACAAAATCTAAATCAATTGTTCAGTTGTCCAAGGAATTAAATGATTTTACAAAAGACATCGGTAGATATCATATTGATTATGGATGGAAAAAATCTAATGGCGGACATATAATAACATTAGAGCGAATAGCCGATGGAAAAGTAAGGTTTTATGATCCGCAAAATGGGAAAATAGTGAGGTGGACTGAATTGAGTAAACAGATCTCACTTCTGCACGGCGTAAATGTGCTAAGAGTGGATAATCTACTGCTAAACACTGATATAATAGATGGTATTGTGAAAAAATTACCCTAAACTTTCTGTGGTATCCGGAGGCACTTCGGTAAAGTGCATAAGACTGTATATTTCTGAAGTTTTATTTTCACGAGCAACGCCATCCTTTACTAGAATAAAAGTTGGATAGCCAATAATAAGCATGTCTTCAGGTTGAGCAATATACACATCAAAGCCGTTCCATTTCTCTTGAAAATCAACAGAAATAAAACCTTTTGATTCAGCAAACGTTAAAGCTATTTTATCGTTTTCCATATAACAAAGTTACAACTTATTTTAAATTAACAATGGATTTACAAACTTTTCATCAAAATATCATTAAAGACGTGAAAACGGAAATGATGGATGAGTTTGACCGCAACTTTGAACGCAAGGCTTTTTTTGACCAGGCATGGCCGAAAAATTCACTCATCAACCGCAAAGGATCCATGATGGCCAGAACCAACAATTTGAGACGTGGATACCAGGCAAAGATCCAGGGGGAAAAGATTGCGTTTACCAACTCAATGCCTTACGCATCTATCCAGAATGAAGGTGGTGAAATTACGGTGACAGCTAAAATGAAGCGGTATTTCTGGGCGATGTATTACCAGGCTGCAGGTGGGATTGTTTTCAATATAAAAACCAAAGCTGCAGCCAAAACAAAAAAAAACCGGGCGCTGAGCATCGAAGCTGAGCAGTTCAAAGCCCTGGCGCTGATGCCGATCGGGAAAAAGATAAAGATTCCTTCCAGGCGCGTAATAGGACCACACCCGAGGGTTATAGAAGTTATTTCGGGCGTAGTCAACAATCACCTGACTGAACTTAATAATATTATTTTAAACAATCTAAGACCATAATCATGGATGCAATACTGAAAGCAATTCAAAACAAAATCGGTGAGAGCACGGAAATAAAGTATGTTGATGAAAACTGGGGACAGCTGGATCTGTATGGAAATGAAATCCCGGTGAAATGGCCATGCGCTTTAATATCGCTGAATTCTGCAGCGTTCACTAATATCGGAACAGATCCGAAAGCATTACCGATGAATCGACAGGAAGCCACCGCAAACATCGAAATTACCGTCGCAAAACTGAAACTCACCAACAGCAGCTATAAAGCGCCTATGGTACAGAAACTGCAGTCCTGGGAAGTGTGGGAAGTGGTAGAAGCTATTCACAATAAATTACACGGATGGAATCCATTGCCTGGAACGGGTAAACTGATAAGAACTGGGATTTCGCAGGTTCGCCGCGACGATGGCGTGCAGGAAATCAGAGTGATGTATTCTGTGGGCATTCACAACTGCTAAGCTCTGCCAACAGTTTGTCGATCGGCGTGCTGAGTATGGTATTCAGCGTGGTTCTGGATATGGGATATTTGGGATAAATATAGCGCTTCAGGATGCGCGTATCCGGTATGTCTTCTGTCTTGTGCTGCAGATAGATATCCCGGATATTTTTGTAGCGTAAAAGCGTGTTTAGCTGTAGTGGTTTTGTCATGTATAATTCATCCCTATCGCAAATATATGGAACTATATTCCATTTTACCAAATTATTCCTGCAATAAGTAGAAATATTTACTGATGTAAGTTTCTGTTTTGTCGCCTTTTATATCAATTTGTTCATCCATTTTCAGTTTATCCACGCGGGCAACAAACTTATTTTTGGAATCGTAAAAACTGTAAGACGTGGGATCTTTATAAATGGAGATGAAAGCGGCGTTTTTGTCGGCCGCTGCACTTGCTTCCGTCAAACCTTTCAGGAATATTGAAAATGCCAGTTCTGTGCTATAATCGTCTTTGGATCTGGCATCCTCCATGATAAACTTGCATCGCTCTATATTGGCGCTCAGGTCTTCGTTTTTCAAGTTCAATTTCTGATTATACAGTTCAATCAGGTTATTGTAAGAAACGGCTTTAAATAGCGTCTTTTGCTGTCCGAAAAACAATCCGGATATAAACAGGAAAATGAGTAACAGTTTTTTCATATTTTTATTTCAATAGGTTTCATAAAAAGATCTTTTGGTCCTGCATTTTCATTGAATACACAAACTTGATTATTATATCCAAAAACGATTTCAACGCCAAATAGCTCACTTCTAACGTGATATTGATATCCTGTACTTCTATACCTTGTTGTATGTTCGACAAAATTATAAAAGAACTTAGGCATTGAAACCTTTATATCTTTTGGACGGATATTTTCATTAGTCATTAACTCATTAATATCATTCCTTATTCTATCAAGTATAAAATCAATCTGATTGACTTTCATTTCAAATACTATTTCCATGATTTTGTTTTAACAAAGTTAATAAAAAAACAGCACACTAAATTAGTGGCGGTTTTTTGTGGAACTCCTCAATCGCTACAGACTGCATATTTTTGGAAACTCCGTTTTTTATGGCTTTCCATTCGGTCTGGATGTAGCCTCTTTTGTCCGGCTCATACTGGTCAAATACAATGGTGTACCCCTTCTTTTCCAGGGCTTCTTTTACTTCCTCGTGGCTGTACCAGTATCCGTTTAGTTTAATCATTTTGGAGAATTTTTGTTTTGTTTTTGGAGAATTGAAAAACCAGATAACGGCGGTTTTGCAAAATGCTTCGCACTTCGCAAAGCCGAGCGTTAGCCGTAATTGCCTACCAACTTCCGTAATCATATTGGAAGCTGTCAACCCAACCGCATCTGCTACATTTATGGTCGCCATATTTGCTACGTCCGTTGTCAATTTCTGTAACCAAAAACATATTGTGCCCTTTATCAAAGCAAATATGGCTTTTGTCTAATGGCAACGAACCGCTAACATTGGTTTGTGGCAAGTACGGCTGACGTGGCTTAATCAGCTTTAGTTTTTCAAATAATCTGCGTATCATATTTTCAAGTTTTGTGTTTCATATTCCGCACCTGGCCACAAGCCAAGTGCCGTTATGGGAAATGGGATAAGCACTTCTCGCAAAAAGCATCTTGATTTTTAACAGACCGACGCATAGGGTATTCTCGATGAAAACTCATATTTGTTTTGTCAACTTTTAGCCCGCATAAAGTAAAGCTGTTGTTTTTATCAGCTATATGAATAGGGAGCCCACTCCCCACAACAGGCGGTTTGCCGTCAGCTTTAATGTTCATCAGTTAATGGGTTTGGGTTATTGTAAATCATTTCATCAACCAGAACCTCTTCGGGCTGATAATCACAATCGATAACAACATTCCAAAGTGAACCTTCGTAAATTGCTTCAATTCTTAACATTTCAAAATCAGTTCCAATATTCACCATTACATCCCAGCTATCACTTTCTGGGTAAGCATCGCCAATACTGTTTATTGCTTTTTTTAAATCTTTGAGTTTCATTACTTCCAGTATTTTTTGTTAAGGTATGATGCCGGATAAGGGAATGCGGTTCCGTCCGACTTTAATTTCACGAGTTCCGGGATAAACAGGATGGCTTCCATTTTATCCACGTTGCCCAGTTTGTTCCAGGCTTTTTCGGTAACTTCTTTCGGTCCCACTTTGCGCGGGTACTGTTTGTAGAAATTTTCAAATGTCACGTCGCTCAATTCGGCGAAGATCCACCCGGATTTCAGGTCGTGCGCACGCATCTTTGCGTGCATATCTTCCACAGAAGCGGTGATGTTTGACGCTACTTTCTTAATTTTATCAGCTTCCCATTCGCCTTCAAATTCCACGATTTGTAAAACGCCGTTTAAACCAAATTTAAACGTGATTTTAAGACCGGTTTTTGCATGTTTCGCAATGAATGTTCTCATATCAATTTTTGGTGTAATTCATTTTTAAATATTTCAATTTTATTGTTTTCATAAATCCCGGTAAACTTATTATGATCGGTTACCAACTCATAAAGCAAGGCGGCTAAGTGATATTTCAGCGTTAGCTGTAGTTTTTTACCGTTTGGATTTTGCGTGTATGAAAAACATCTTTGCGTGAGTATGGAAAATAGTTCCATCCGCATCGATTTACCCGCTTTTCTGCCGATATTGGCCGCTATCATTTGGTACTGATCATTGGTGATCTTGTGAATGAGAAACAGCGTTTCCGGATCTGTTTTTATTGTTACTTTCATTTTTGTCTCTGTACTTAAATTTCAGAATGTCATCTTCAATTTCCTGCCGGAACTGAGCAACCAGCGCGCGCAGCTCCAAACCCACTGATTTACCTTCCTGGTAATATTGTTTCAATCGGGCTTTCAGGATCAATATGAAGACTTCATCGGTCATATCATGTGAATTCTAATCGTTTATCGTTTTTTTTAATAATCGTTTTAAAAGGAAATTTATCTTTCGGAATCTGGGAAATTAGATCCATCAGGTTTTTAGAGCCGGTGAAAACCACCCGTTTGTTTCCATCCACCTCAATTTGTAATGTGAGATACTTTGTATTGGCTTTTTTCGTGGAATCTTTGATTTCAAAACCGATGACGATGACTTCAAGATTTAAAATGTCTTCCATATCTATTTTCTTTCCTATAAATGCCGATTCTTTCGGCTTTATTCCTAAATCTTTAAAATTGAACATCAGTTAATAATTTTTTCATTAAGTTTTTAGAATCGCAGTGTTTGGTCCATCCACTGTATGAAGCTATTGAGGCCTTTCGGGGCTTCCTTTTCAGCATCCGGGCAAACCGCTGCTTTATTGATTTCCGAAGTAAAACATGCGAATGAAAATGCACATAACCCACAAAATCGATTCCTCTTTTCTTCACCGGAAATACTTGATAATTTCCTTTAACTTCCAGTTTTAGGAACATTTGAAAGTAAATATTGATTGCATTAAACACTTGCCATAGATAAGCTTTGTCAGAATGAAGAATAACGATGTCGTCAGCGTATCTGAAGTAATATTTTATTCTGAATTGCTCCTTGATCCAGTGATCAAAATAAGTGAGGTAAAAGTTTGCTAAATATTGGCTTAAATAATTTCCAATCGGAAGGCCAGGGGCGGAATCAATGATTTCATCCAGTAACCATAATAAATCCGGATCTTTAAACTTTTTTCTTAAGAGTGACTTTAAAATGATGTGGTCAATGTTCGGGTAAAACTTTTTTATGTCTAGCTTCAGGCAGTATGTTGTTTGATCTACATTTTCCAAAGCTTTGCGAAGTGCAAAACTGGCTTTGTGAATTCCTCTTCCTTTGATGCAGCTGTAAGAATCAGCTGTAAAAACTGCTACGAAAATTGGTTCTAAAACGTTCATTACTGCATGATGGCAAATTCTGTCTGGAAAGTATGGAAGGCGGTAAACGTCGCGTTCTTTGGGTTCAAAAACTTTAAATACATCGTATTGTGACGTTTTATAAGTTTTGCTAATCAGCATATCGTGAAGTTTCAAAATATTGTTTTCGGAATTCTTATTGTGCTGAATCACACCGTAAGTTTCACGCTTTCCCTTTTGTGCTTTCAAATCAGCAAGGGTTAGATTTTCAATACTGATGATTTTTTCAAATAAATTGTTTAATCTTTTCATATTTTTAGCCTTGTCATTAAAAAGTCGTCTTCCCATAAGTACCAACGCCTTTACAAGTTTTTTTTTATTTTTTGCCGAGTGGCAGGGTTTGCAGTGTTAAATATTTTTTGACAATCAGGAACTGACATTCGAATTCGTATTCCAGTTATCGTAGTCGTTGTACGAAAAACTGACACCCGACGAAGAACTACAGCAACACACTGCACAACCTTTTTTATTACTCTTTTTCGACTGGTCGGTTGTAAACCATCATCGTTTTAAAAAGTTCTTGATATTCCTCGCTATTCCCAATTGCATTGGCTTTTTCTCTAGTTTCAGAAACAAGGCGGGAACCGACAGCCGAAGCCGTAACCCAGAGACCGAAGTCGAAGAACGAAAAACCGACACCCGACGAAGAACCCATGTTCCACCAGTTTTCATATTTTATTTGGGAATAATCTGTATAATCGGGGTTCCAAGTTGGATTTACTGCGTCGTGACCAACGCATAACTTTATGAATGCTTTTGCAGCTTCAACATGGCGTTCCGGACATCCAGTGATTTCGATTTTGTTGATGTCCAATCCTTCTTTTTCGAAGGCTTCTTTAATACTTGGTAATTTTTTCATATCTATTTTAATTTTAAATTGTCATAAAGTCTTTAAATATTGATGTAAACTGAGTTCCCGCATATTTTGCCAAACCAGAATTTTTCAGGGCAAGGCGGGAACCGACAAGCGAACCCGCACTCCAGAGATCGCAGCTGCCGAACGAAAAACCGACACCCGACGAAGAACCCATTTTAAACCAGGGAAAATATTTGTATTGGCTTGAATTTGTCCAATCCGGAACCCAGCCTTCATTTAGAGCCTTAATAATGACTACAGCCATTTGATTCTTTAAAATATGACTGGTTATTTCTGCTTTTTGAAGTTTACGTAATTCAATAACTTCTAAGTCATTTTCGCCAAGTTCTTCAACAGCATCATCGATGCTTTTAATTCTTTCGGTAACGTCTTTTGGAAGTGGTGCGAATTTTACTGTTCCGCTTTTTTCATCGAAAGATTCTACTTTGAAGCCTTCCGGAATTTGAATTTTTAGTGTGTTCATTTTTAATGATTTTGTTTTTTTAATTCTTTAATAGCACGTCTGACATTGGCAATTTCACGGATCATCACAGCGCATACGGCGCCGCCAATGAAGTGGATGATTCCGAACAGTAGTAGTGAATTCATTTATAATTTGATTTTAAGATGTTTTGTAATGCAAAAATGATCTTCGATAATTCCGTGCGGTTCATTTCCTTTAAAGGCAATTTCACCGG
The DNA here is from genome assembly GCF_001045435.1 of Chryseobacterium koreense CCUG 49689. GTDB lineage: Bacteria > Bacteroidota > Bacteroidia > Flavobacteriales > Weeksellaceae > Kaistella > Kaistella koreensis. The sequence goes on from NZ_LFNG01000022.1 coordinate 30,415, forward strand.
GCTTCTGTCGCTTTTCAGCCAACCGCCCAAACGCTGCAGATCCACAAAATGCGGATTGGCTTCCTGAACCCAGCCGAGCTGATGACAAAGACTGAGCACCGTCTTGTGCTGTGTATTGTACTTATCAAACAATGCCCAGGAAGAATGATCCAGTGTTTTTCCGGTGTTAAAAAAATAGATCAGTTCATCAGCCTGTAATCGGTTAAGTTCTGTAATGGAATTTACTTCCACTCCCATCATTTCGCTGATCGCTTCCAGCCGTTCTTCCCGGTTTCGGAATTTACCGCTGCAGATGGTTTGCAGCTGCTGGATTTGTGGTTTTGTAATTGTACTCATTTTATCAATTTTTGTTTTGATCCCCCGGCAGGATTCGAACCTGCTCTTCACTTCTGTTTTAAGGTACCGTGTGTGCGCCTATACACCACGGAGGAAACAGTAAATTATCGCATTCACCAAGCGTCTTAAATTCTATTCGAAAGATTGATAATAATCTTCCATATCGATCACGTGGTCCGTGGAACTGTCGATAATTAATGTTAACACAGCTCCCACAATCAGCCCTAGACAAAAGGCGAATACGATGATGGCTAAAACTGGTATAAACATCTTAATCTTCTTTTGGCAGTAAAAAGTTAAGGTCCACATCTTCCGGCAGGTTCACACCGGTGATCGAAAGCGGTAAGCTCTTTTCAACGCCGGAACCGTCAGTGAAATAAGCTTCGATAAACCACTTTGAAAGTTTCGGGCGGTAGTTGTTTTGGATTACTTCCACGCCGCGCTGTAAATCACTATCCGGATAATCACGGTCTGCAATCTGTCTGAGCTCGAGAACTTTTTTACTGTCCAGATCTCCTTTGGTGTTTTTCTGCAACAAACGGGTGATGGCTCCGA
>NZ_LFNG01000023.1 GCF_001045435.1 Chryseobacterium koreense CCUG 49689
TGGCAATAAGATCTGACAAGGCAAGTGTTTATGCCGGTTTCGGCAGTTTTTGCCGATAAAGGCGGTTATTGCCGAAAAGGGCGTTTTCTGCCGAATTTGCCGAAAATGACCGGATTTGCCGATCTCTATTTTAATGCATTCTCATGCTTTATGGTGGGGGATGACTGGGGGATGACTAGGGGATGACAGGGAGGTGGGTGGGAGCGTCCGTTCCTTGACCCGTCCAGAAATACAGCTGTCCATAGTTTTCTGTCGGAACAAGGTTTTTAAATAGAAAAAAGTGAACTTCTGCATTGTCCTTTTTAAGAATCAAATACTCGGGATAATCGGAATTACCAATGTCTGCGAAGCCTAGCTTTGACATATAAAATGCTTTTGTAACTGATTTGTCACGCATTGGCAGTTTAGGGTTTACGGCGGTCAGCATCATTATTAAAAGTCTTTGTAAAAAATTTGCTTAGTAAATGATTGTTTTGAATTTTTGTCCTACGGTAGGAGCCAACACCCAAATATTCTAAAGTTTCCTTGTCGAAATCAAACGTCCTGATTTGTTCTAAAGCTTTCTCTGCTAAAGGGTCATTCATTTGGCTTCACCGAACTTGAAAATTTCCTGTCTTTTAAGAAAACGACCCGAGACGCACCCGAAATGAGCGACCTAAAGTTAGTTGTTAAGCAACGTGCTTTTATAGGTCTATTGAAATCCTAACTTTTCCACCAAGACCTTTTTCAACAATGTCGAACAAGGTTTTAAGGGTCAAGTTACCACCATTATTTTCGATTTTCGAAATATATTCCCGTTTTTTATCGACCAAATCCGCAAGTTCGGATTGGGTTAAGTGTTTGTCTTCCCTTGCTTTACGTAGTAATAAACCTACTTTGAAGGATTCAAAATCTCTTTCAAGTTCATCACGTCTTTCGGTTCCTTTTTTACCGTAAACATTATCTTTTATTTCTTTCCAACTTTTAGTTTCCATTTTCCTTTGATTTTTGTTCGTAATATTCAGCTTTTATTTTTATCGCCTTCTTGATTTCGTTTTTTGGTGTCTTTTGCGTTTTCTTTTGAAAACCATTCATTAAGACAACTAGTTTTTCACCATCAAAGAAGCAAAAAACTCTCCAGATGTTTGAACCTAATTGAATTCTTGCCTCATACAGTCCATCAGTTCCCGTAATATGTTTTAGATAATTTGAAGGAACACGTTCAAGAGTTTCAATCGCTTCAATAATTTTGAAAATTTTATTTTGAACTCTTTCATCCTGTTGGGAAAGAAATTCTTCAAAATATTTCCTAAACGATATGACTTCTCTCACTTTCATAAAAGCAAAGGTAATTTAAAAGTTACATTTTTCCAAGTAATTTGCGGTAAATTTCTATGAACGCAAGTCGCTACGTTAAGCGGGCATCAACCGCAAAGTATGGTTTGATTCTACCTGCGCGACATTAAATCAGTTGGGTGAGACAGAACAAATACGGTTGGAAATGATTGCCATCCATCGCATTCTTGCCCCATTAGGAATTGAGCTGGCGTCTTCATCTGTTTTTCAAATACTGGTTTGACTTCGGCGAAACTGAAGATTACTTGTATTGTGGAAAAAACGAAAGCTTGGTTATTACAGACTTGCGTTCAGTGTCAGTTCGCTTATAAAAATCTTATTTGCAGGTTCAATTTGAAATATAGTTGTGTGTCTTGTTTGTAAACAGTTCCAAATTCGTGTCGTGTGCTGCTTGCAGTTTCGAGTTTAGTATTAGAGAACAGATAATCTTCAAATTCATTTCGGTTGTAAATGTGGTAACACAAAATTTCTCCATCATCTTTTACAACTAAATAACCGCCTGTTGCATCAAGTTCGCCTGTCCAAACTTTTGCCGGCATCATTCCTAATGCAATATCTGTTAGAAAACGTTTGATTTTGTAGGTGTAAAATGGATGGTTGTTCTCCAGGTTATAACCAAGTGGATTTGTTTTTGAAATTTCCGTTACCAAGTCCGAAGTTTTGGAAAGATTTGAGGTAAAAAACAAAAATACAATCTCTGAAATTATCTTTGGTAAAGCGCTGTCAATTAAAACCAAGTTGTTTTCAAAAACCAAACTTTCAGGCTTGTCGAAAGCAAATTTGCCTTTTAGTTTTTGAAGTTCTTCTATGCGGTCTTTGATTTTGCTTCTTGTGTCAATTGCGTTTATATCTTCAACTTGTTTCGCAGTTAGATTAAGCTTATTTACTTTGTAAATAAAGTTTGTCGTTTTTCCCGCATTTAGTAGGGTAGAAGCACCACCAAGTTGCGATTTTATACTAAAACCAAGTTCAGGATTTGTGCCTGTTCGTTGGTCGTGAATGATAATGCGAATATCACTTTTTACAGTTGATTTTGCTTTAAGAGAATGACTATTAAAAGAATTGATGAAATTTTCAATTTCGGGAACAGAGAATGTGGCAGACGTTTTTTCCTTAAGTTTGGTTAAGAGAAAATAGGCTTGTTTTTGAAACTCGTTTACAGAAATTCTTACTTCTTCATTGTTGTTTTTAACGATTACCAAGTCGTTTGCGTAGCCAAATTCAAAAGTTCCGTTTGATTCATCACGCAACACTTTGACAATCGGAAAAATCAGATTTTCAATTTTATTCAAGTTGCTGTCGCCTGCAAAAAGTTGTTTATCGGCAATTACTTTAAGAAGTGTGTAAACTTCACTCCATTTTTATTTTTTAAAAATTTCGTGATAATGAAAATCTAAAAATTCTTTTGAAGGAAGAAATCTATCAGGTAAAATGATAGTTTGATTTTGATATTTTTTGAAGAAATCATTTACGGCTAATTCATTTGAATAATCATCAAAAAAATTAGAAACTAATATTTTATAATCGGGCGTAACAGTAATGAAACCTCTGTCGAAAGCTTTGTCGTGAATTGAATTTAAACATAATCCATTATTAGGATTAGTTCGATTGTCTTTATCTTTTGCCCAAGGAACGATATGACTTGCAACCAAAAAATCAGGAATAGATAATCCTGTTATACAACATTTCAAATTGTATGAAGATAAGATTGTGCTTCTGAAAAAATTCTGATTTACTCTTGCTTTAATAACTGTTTCTCGTTCTTCTCCTTTTGGTAAATCTACAATATCAAAATCCTCAATTTGTTCAATGGTTTTGTTTTGAAATTCAGCGATTAATTTTTCACTATCAAAAGCTAATTTATCCCAATTTCCATTAAACTCATTCCAAACTTCTTCTTCTAATTTACTTCCATTTACTAAACCTGTAATTCCTTGTTTTTTTAATTCAGGGTCAAGTCGTCCAAAGTTTCCAACTTTCATATTCAAGGCTGAAGGACTTCTGCCAATCATATTGGCATATTTAATAATCGTTGGATTGTTTTTGCTACTACTTTTGAATGGAACTTTACAGTAAACATTAAAGGCAACAATGGTTTCTTCTCTTGTCCAATTATTACTTTTTGCCATTTTCAATTTTTATTATTTCAAGATTAGAAACATCATAATCTACTAAAATTTCATTTAATAACTCTTTAGTCAAATCAGAATTTCCAATAAGAATAGTACGAAAAATTTCAACTCTGTCATCAGCAGTCAATTCGTTTAATTTTTCATCATCTCGAAAGAATTTCATAAAATCTTCTCTGGCTATTTTTTGATAATTCTCCATTATATGCGGCATTTTGCGTTAGGGATTATAGTGGAAATCCTTTTTGTGAGGAACGAACAAAAAGATTGGAACGCAAAGTCCGACTGTAGGGAACGCCCAAATCATTTTTTTTATTCCAAAATTCTTGATATGTTTTGTGGTCATTTTTTCGTTCATACCAATCTTTTCCGTGCCAAAATTCTCCGTCAACGAAAATTGCGAGCTTGATATTTTTAAAAGTTAAGTCGGGTTTTCCGAAAACTGTTTTATTGTTTTTTCGGTAACGGTGTCCACGGGCATAAAGCGTTTTAGCCAATAAAAGTTCAGGTTTTGTTCCTGCAGATTTGTTGGCTTGCATACTTTTTCTTCTTTGTTCTTTGGTCAATTTGTCCATATCACAAAGTTAAAAAATAAGTTTCGTTTTGTTCGTTGTTTTCTGGTTGTTCGGGTTTCCTAAGCTTGCCTGTAACTCCCAAATCTGCAAGATTATTCCCAATCCACCAAAGTGTGATCAAATGCATTTATATGCAGATTATCAGTTGTATAAAATGCGTTTATCTTTGTGGTTAATTCAAAATACGCCACCATTTTTCAGCAGATTTTTTTTGAAACTCCGGCTTGCATTGGTGGGCATTTAACGGTTCCGTAGCTGCAATAGACACAACAGTCGCCTGGCAATGGTTTCAGCCGGGTTTTGCATTGTTCACATTCGTAGAAATACACACAGGCATCAGTCGGCATCATTTCGTCTTTTTTGTGTCCACAGTTGGGGCAGGTAATGGTCGATTTGAGTTCCACGGTGCTGCCGTTGTAGGTTGAACAAGTGTCGCAGGTTTGGTGCCTTTTATTTAGTTTATAGTTCCAGATTGTCGCCATGAGCAGTCCAAACATACCGGCGTAAAGAAGATAGATCCAGTATTCGCTGTCGTTAAAATGGTAACCATAAAAAATCAAGATTCCGCTTGGAATAGCGACCATCAAGGGATACATGCAGCGGTGTTTTCGATACGAAATATAGAGTCCGCCAACTGAAATTAAAACCATGGCCTGAAAAATCCACATGGTCCACCCGCCAAAAAGTTCAAAGCTCCCAAGTCCAAGAGCCGAAGCGGCAAATGCAAATAATGGAAAACAGCATGGCGAAAAAATCGCGGTCAAAAACAATCCTGTAGTTCCAAATTGGTCCATATTGCCGGTAAGTTTCATGATCTGTTTTTTTTGTGTTTTATGGTGGCAGTGTTGGTTATGAAGTTTCGGGATCGTTCGGAGCGGATTTAAATATTGGGTTTCCGTTTTTGTCAATTTGAGCATAGAGATTTGAGCTCGCGAATATAATCAGGAACAAAAAAATTGATAAATGTCTTTTCATCTTTGGTCAAAATATTTCTGTCAACTTCTGGCAGTATGGTAAATGGGCGAACGGTACCTCTTTTTTTTTTCTAAGGAATCGGTGATTGGTCATTCATTTGTTTTTGCTTACCCGGAGGTTTCTTGTTTTTCAGACAAAACCACTCGAGACGCAGCCGAACTGAGCGAAGATAAAGCTTGGTTAATAGGCGATTGTTTTTATATTTTCCTCTTTTTTGGAGATTGTCTGTTTGAAAAGAATGATAATATTTCAACATTTTCATTTTTCACCCTGTAATACCTAGAATTATATTTCAAAATTACAGCTTTGTGGACATCTATAATTTCAGACTTTGGAAATAAGTTTGGGTTTTGAGAAATCAGTTCTGTTATGCTTTCAATTTTCCGGACAAGTTTTATAATTTCATTTTCCGTGAAATTTTGCTCCAAATATGCTATTGTTTTCTTCAACTCGTTTTTTGAGTTGGTCGTCCAAAGAATATTATAACCACTTTTCATACATTTTTCTTGCCGTAGCGTGTGGTTCTAATTTTCCTTCGTTGGCTTCCGCGATTCCTTTTTCGATAGATTCTTTTTCTTCATTTGAAATGCTGTTCCACCAATCTTTGGTTTCTTCTTTTCTGAGTTTTAGCAGTTTTTCAATAATAGAACTATCCTCCAATGTCGATAACCATTGGATCAATTCTAATTTTTTATTTTGTATTTGCAGGTCTGTGTTCATTTCAAATCTTTTCTCAAATTTAAAACTAATTTTTAAGTTAAGTGAAAAAGCTTTTCATAAAGTGGGGTATAGCGTCTGGCAGTTTGGTAAAGAGGCGAACGGGCATTGCCTCTTTTTTCATTTTCTAAGGAATCGGTGATTGGTCATTCATTTGGCTTCACCGAACTGAGGGATTCTTGTTTTGCAGACAAAACGAAAGATTGGCAATTTTGCGACATAGCGGTTACGCTATTGTGTTGCTAAAAATTGTGAAATTTTAAGAATATTGGTTTTTTCAAATTTTTCTAAAACTAATAAATCTTGATCTCCAGTTAGTAGAAAGTCTGCATTAGAATCTTTGGACAAAGAAAGCAGGAAGTTGTCTTTTTCATCTCTGCAAATTTCTACATTACTTGAAACATCAATAAACTCTGCATATTCTTCTATCGTTTCAATTAGGTTTTCTGTGTCTTCTTGCGAAAAAAAGCGTCTCAGCTTTGGTCTTTTGATTACTTCTAAAAATTCATTTAACAGTTCTTCACTGAAAATTAATGTACATTTTCTTTCAAAAATAATTTCATCGAGTTGGGCATAATTTTTTGAAATCAAAAAGCTGATCCAAAGATTTGTATCAAGTATAATTCTTTGGCTTTTACTTTTCATATCTTTTGGCACGAACTTTTTCTACTTCATTTGTTATTTCATCGAGACTTGGAGCGGACTTTGCATTAGAACGAAGTTTTTTAAGTACATCTGCAAAACCTTTCTTTGGTTCTTCTTTAATTGAAATCAAATCCAAATCTGCCAAGCTTTTTAGCAGCTTAACAGCTTTGGGGTTCAATATATCAATTCTAATACTTGTATTCATTGTTTTAAATTTATACCAAATGTATGAAAAATTATGTTTTGGGATAGTGATTTTGCTATGCCGCGTAAAGGAAAAAGGATAGACGAGATGAGAGCCTAAAACTAATTCAGATTAGCTACTTTCATAAGAGAATCAAGATGCTGTTGGGATGCCACAGCAGGTTCCGTCCAGCGGGCTTTATTTCTTTCTTATTTATTTTTCTTAGTAATCGGCGATTGGTAATTCATTTGGCTTCACCGAACTGCGAGATTCTTGTTTTGCAGACAAAACGATCCGAGGCGCAGCCGAACCGAGCGAAGCTAAAGTTTAGTTTGGAATCGCTGTAATTATTTGAATTTCTCTTTTCCCTTATACAGATTCTCTGGAACATCAGAAGTAATCAAAATTCCATAAGTTTTCCCTGTTATTTTATATTTTTTTTCTAACTCCTGTGAGTTGATTATCTGGATTTTTTTGAATGTTTTATCTGTTATTGATGCTAAATCTCCATCGTAATTTTCAGTTAATATTTTTCCATTCAGAATATATTGCACATTTTCTGGATTTAATTCTTCCTCGATGATTTTTTTATACGCTGGAGATTTTGTTTTGAAATAATTTTGATAACGATTTTTGTTAAAAGGCTTTGTTTCAATGAAGATGACTCCATCTTTTCCGTCCTCGCCATATAATTCTACTGCTTCTTTACTTTTGAAAACGGTCACTAAACTGATGATATTTGGATCAAATTTTTGCATTTCCGCCGGTTCAACATTGATGCTGTCAATAAAAATGATTGGATTTGCCCGAATTTTTTTCATAACTCTTCTGGGCGATTGTGAAAAACAAATCGAAAAACAAAAAAATGTAAAAAATAAATATTTCATCATAGTAATTTTTGTTATGGTTTTTTTAATGTATTTTGACTGATATTTTATTTTTTCATTGAAATTAAGCGGTTTATCATATAAGATCTTTAACAGTCCATCCAAATTTAGTGAATATTTTAAAACGGCCACGGAAAAAAGGAGGAATCCGCAAAAAAGTTGGAATTCTTTCGCAGCGCCAAAGTTAGGCGAACCCATCTTTTGGAAGGCGGTTCCAATATTGCCCCCATCCAAATATTAAGGGAGTTTCTCCACATCCAAACGATGCGGAATTGCACCATTATCACAGACCAAAATTTGCGGAAAGTGCAGTCGCCGGATAACTTGAGTGGAGGAGTGTACGCGTTTAAGGGTCTGAAAGATTGAGAAAAAGCCGGAAATCAAATACCGGGATTAATTTCTTTGATATTCGATATAGTAATTCCCGTCAAACGAAACCGGATTCTTAGATTTCAACTTGATGGACTGCCATGTTGCAGTGGGTGAAATCGTCTGGTTTCCATCGATCCTCAAGGGGAGCCTGAAGTTTTCCACCACATTGGTGTAGCGGAATTTCAATACTTTTCCTTTTTGGGAGTATTCCAGAACCGGAATTTTGGTGGTCCTCAGGTATTGGTTGAAAACCGTGCTGAAATCGATTCCAGATTTTTGGCTGATATAGTTTTCAACTTGTTGGGTGGTTACGGTTTGGTGGTAGAAATCTTTATTCAGTCCCCGCAAAATCTGGCGGAATTTCTCATCGTCGTTGATGACTTGGCGGATGGTGTGGATCATATTTGCACCTTTGTAGTACATGTCGCCGCTGCCGCTTTTTCCTACCCCGTATTTCCCGATGATAGTCTGGTCGTTTCTGATGTTGTGGCGAATTCCCTGCACGTATTTTTCAGCGGATTTCTTGTCCATGAAATTTTCTGTGAAAAGTGTTTCCGAGTAGCTCGTGAAACCTTCGTGGATCCACATGTCTGCCTTGTCTTTTGCGGTGATGTTGTTGGCGAACCATTCGTGCCCGCTTTCGTGGATGATGATGAAATCCCAGTTCAGGCCCACTCCGGTTCCCGAAACATCTCTTCCCAAATAGCCATTCTTGAAATGATTTCCATAGGCTACCGAACTTTGGTGCTCCATTCCCAGATACGGACTTTCTACCAGTTTATAGGAATCCTCGTAAAAAGGATAGGGACCGAACCAGTATTCAAAAGCCTTCATCATTGGTTTTACCTGAGAAAACTGTTTTTTGGCCTTTTCCAGGTTGTAGTCCAAAACCCAGTAATCCAGATCGAGTTTTCCTTTTTCGCCGTCATAGGTTTCCTTGAAGTTCACGTATTTCCCCACATTTGGGATGATGGAGTAGTCGTTGATGGGATTTTTCACTTCCCAGGTGAAGATTTTTTTTCCGTTTTCTTCCGTGGTGGAAATCAGTCTTCCATTTCCTACACCCACCAGATCTTTCGGGGTGATGATCTTCATCAGGATTCCATTGTCGGGTTCGTCACTCCAGAGGTCTTTTGTGGGCAACCAGACCGAGGCGCCGATTCCTTCCTGTGCCACAGAAATCCACGGATTGCCGTTTTCGTCTTTGGTAAAAACCCAGCCGCCGTCCCAAGGTGCGTTTTTGGCGATGGTGGGATTTCCCGAAAAGCTAATATCGATGCTGAATTGCTGCCCTTTCTTAAAATTCTGTTTGGAGGAAACGAAGATGAAATCGCCGTCTCTGTGATAACCATCCACGGTGGGGAATTCTGCTTTCAGCAAATCCACCTTCATGGGTTGCTGAAGATCAATCTGAAATACGGGATTCAGAACATCCCTCGTGATTTCAAAAATAATTTTATTGGTGCCGGAAATCGATTTGTTTTCGAAATGGGGCTCCACGGAAAGTTCGTATTTTTTCACATCCCAGAAATTCCGGAATTCGGTATTAGAACCTTTCAAAGTATCCTGTTTGGTGAAAATTTGTGCCGAAGAAAGACTCGCGGTAAAAACGAGTGTCAGAAAAAATATTCTCATAAAATTAAAGATAGACTCCTGACAAAGGTACTTATTTTAATACATATCAGCGGACTGTCCAATTAAGAGACATTTAAGAGCCTCACCTAATTTTATTTAATTTTATTTGTGAAATCTACCCAAGCGCAATTAACCCATGCTAAAAAAAAATCGCTATTTTTGGAAAAATTATTATTAATGAAAATTAAAGCGCTGCTTACCATTTTTGCCTTTTCAATGCTGGTTTCCTGCAACAAGGATAAAGAAATTCTCAACACTTTAAATGATTACAACACGTCTATGGAAGCCAAAGGTTACCATTTTGGTGATGCCTTGACTTTGCCTAAAGAAGTAACCGAAAATGCGGAAAGTATCGCGATCAGTTTCGGCGACAAGGAGACTTCCACTTTAATCGTGGATCCGAAATTTTTCACTTTGGGCGATAATGCGATAACTTTTAGCATTAAAAAGAAAAACGGCGAGATTTTGACCCAGGACGCCACCATCAACGTTTTTGCGAAAAATCCTGAAGCAAAGCTGACCTATACCATCGTAAAGGAATATCCGCACGACCCGAAAAATTTCGTGCAGGGATTCCAACTCGAAGGAAACACCATTTATGAATCCGACGGACAACATGGCGAATCCCGAATCCTGAAATACACTTTGGGAGGAACCACTCCAATTGCTTCGACTTCACAGCCGGAAGATATCTTTTCTGAGGGTTGCACGATTGTGGGCGACAAAATCTATCAGCTGACCTGGCAAAACAAAAAAGGCTTTATCTACGACAAAAACTCACTGAAACTTTTGGGCGAATTCCCTTATCCAAACGTGATGGGAGAAGGATGGGGGCTGACTTATGACGGCAAAAACCTGATCGCTTCAGATGGTACGAAAAACATCTACTTTCTGGAAGTTTCTGATCCGAGCAAAATGGTGCGGTACATTTCTGTAGCCGGAAATACCGAAGCTTATGACCAACTCAATGAATTGGAATACCACAATGGTTTCATTTATGCCAATGTTTGGCAAAAACCGATCATCCTGAAAATTAACCCGAAAAATGGGGAAGTGGTCGGGAAATTTGACTTTACCGAAATCGCCAAGCTCAACACCAAAGATCCAACGAATGACGTGCTGAACGGAATCGCGTTCAAAGGCGATCATATGCTGGTGACCGGAAAATTGTGGCCGAAGATTTATGAGGTTGCTATTGATTAGGCTTTTTCACAATTGCAGATTCGCCAGTGGAGAAGTGGATTTGGCGCCATCGAAAAAGGACCGATTAGCACAATTTCACCTCACATCAAACAATTTTAAATCGGAAGTTTGAAATCTTTCTTTCAAATAGCGTTTATTTTCCTATTCTGCACCCTTTCCGCGCAGAAAGATCTTCCGTTTGATTCCCTGCGTTTGAAGGATGCGAACGACCTATTCGCCGATGATTACGGAAATATCTACCTCTACAGCAACAAGGATTTCTCTTTGTCAAAGTATGATTCCTTGGGAAAACAACTCGGAAAACTGATGCTGACTTTGCCTTTCAAGATCCAGTCCGTACAGAATCCGCTGAATATTCCGTCTTTTTCAGAAAACGCCCAGGAACTGAAATTCTTTGACCAAAACCTGAACCTGATCCAGACCGTTAATCTGCGACAGAAATTTGGATTCATCAAAGAGGTCTATGTGGAAGACCTGCAGCAGGTCTGGCTTTTGGACGAAACCACCAAACGGCTGATTCAGTATAATTTCAGGACGAGCCAGATCATCAACGCTTTTCCTTTTGATATGGAATTTGAGCATCTGATCGATATTTTGGTTTTCGAAAACAAACTTTACCTCCTCACGAAAGACCGTTTTTCGGGGTATGATTTCAAGGGGGTTAAATTATTTGAAATTCCTATATCCGATGGAAAAATGCTCCGCCGGGAAAATGAACGGGTTCTGGTCATGGGCAAAAACAGCATCAAAAGATGGGATGGTAACTCCTTGAAAACGATTTTCATGGCGGATAAATCCAAAATTGTGGATAAAAACTCATCGTCTTATTTTGCAATCAAAGACAACAAACTTTATCTTTACCACTTCAATGAATAATGAGCAACTGAGCAGGAATGTTCGATTAATCCGCTGATTTTCTTATTATTCCAATTACCTAATTTTTTTAATTTTTACGCATGCACATCGCGATCACCGGAAATATCGGCGCAGGAAAAACTACTTTAACCACCATGCTTTCCAAACATTACGGATGGGACGCCCAATTTGAAGACGTGGATCACAATCCTTATCTGGAGGACTTTTACGCAGATATGGCAAAATGGAGTTTTGCACTGCAGATCTATTTCTTGGGAAGCCGTTTCCGGCAGGTGAAAGAAATTCGTGAAAGCGGAAAAAATATTATTCAGGACCGCACCATTTATGAAGATGCCCACATCTTCGCGGAAAACCTCAACGATATGGAACTGATGACGGATCGGGATTTTAATAATTATGCGTCGGTTTTTAACCTGATGAAAAGCTTTGTCTCGGCACCGGACCTGCTGATTTACCTGAAGTCTGATGTTCCCAATTTGGTGAAAAAAATCTATAAAAGAGGCCGCGATTACGAAGCCACGATTTCCATTGAATATTTGTCTAAACTCAACCAGAAATATGAAAAATGGATTTCCAATTACAACGAAGGAAAATTATTGGTAATCGAGGTTGACGATTTGGATTTTGTGGAAAGACCCGAAGATTTTGGATATATTTTAGAAAGAATTGAAACCGAACTTCACGGACTGTTTTAATGCGTAAAGACCGAAATGATCACACTGCTGCACAATAATTCCTGCTCCAAATCCAGATGTGTTTTTGACTATTTGGAAGCGGAGAAAATTCCTTATGAACTGGTTGACTTTGTGAATCATCCGGTCTCAGAACAATTTTTAAAATCGGTGTTGCAGAAACTGAATCTTCCGGTTGAAGCCCTCATTAGAAAAAATGAAATGCTTTTTCAGGAACAATTCGCCCAAAAAGATATTTCGGAAGAGGAGTGGATCAAAATCCTGATCGAAAATCCGGAACTGATGCAGCGCCCCATCTTAATTAAGGAAGAAGCAGCCATCATCGGAAGACCATTTGAAAAAGTGGTGGAGTTTCTGAAAAAGTGAAACTCAAAATGAATCGGGATGAACTTTTGATGGAGATCATGGCTCTGCCTATTCAATTGCTCACCGAATAATCAGCTTGTGATGACTTGCTTTTAAAGCATCATTACTTCCTCGATTTTCCCCACTTCTTGGTAGATTTTAATGACCTGATCGGCATCCAGCACAAACGCACTGATGCTAAGTGAGGTGTATTTTCCGTTCTTGCTTTCCCTATTGTTCAGGGTAAATTTTACGTCATCAAAAACCCTGTAGATTTCTGTAAGTTTCGCTGGATCATTGGCCACAATAAATTTAAAAAGATAATCTTCCGGAAAGTCGTGCGTGGCTTCCAGTTTTTCCTTCAAAGAAGCATAAAATTCCTCGGGATTATTGGTGCTGCTGCCTTCTATAATATTCATTGTCGTTATTTTTAATTATAAAAAATTCCGGAACGCTCCGGAATTTCAAAGATATTGAATTTTATTTTTCCTGTTGCAGAATCCTGTGTTGGTTTTATTTGATTCCGCCTAATGCGTTCATAATCTGTCCAGAATTCTGCTGCTCATGATTTTGAATTATGTTGAAAAGGCCATTCACCATCTGTTCGGATGCGAAGTGGCTGATTCCGCTTGTCACAGAAGTGTTTTGGCCGCCAAGAATAGTGGTCAGGATGTTGTTTCCGGTCAGTGCGGTATTCAAAGTCTTGATGATTCCAAACTCGTTCAGTTTCGCGTCCACTTTTGGGGCAATTGCTGCCATCAGCTGTTGCGAGGTTCTTTCTCTCAGGATCTGAGTCGCGGCACCACTTCCGCCCTGAACGATTCTTGCTGCATCTTCGGCAGTCAGTGAATTTACGGCATTCACCAATATTGGTCTTGAAGTTTCAACGGTGAATGCTGCTGCTTGCGCGATATATTCTTTTTCTTTTTGAACCAGATTGCTCAATCCCAAATTAGTCAGCGTGTTATTGATGCTTTTGAGCTGCTGCGGCAGAGCTGCCTCAATCAGTTGATTCGCAAGGAAACTGTCTTTGTTGCTGAAAATATCAAGTCCTTTTGTGATTCCGCCAAGCAGTATTTGCTTCAGGATGGTTAAACCCACACTTGAAGTGGCCAGTGCCAAACAGGATTGGGTGGTGGTTCCAAGTGTTGCAACGGCCATAGCGGCAACCAAGATCGTATTTCGTCTCATTTTGTATATTTTTAATTAATTGATAAAGTTGCGAAATTATTTTTCAAATATTAAGCCAAAAAATTAAAAAAGGTTTCTTCAAGCAAAAGTCTCTTTTTTTAATGAAAGTTGAATTTTTATATGCATTGAATATTTTTTCTGTGAAAATCGCCTGAAATTGGATTTGATTTTTGAAAATCGGTTTTTGGGAGCGGGTGTTCATCGGCCATTTCTTTTTTTCCCCATTGGTTTTTTATTGTTATTTTTACAAAATTGTTAAATTTTTAAATGAAATGAGAGATAAATTCATTCGATGGGGAATTGTGATTTTGGTTTTAGTTTGGGCTATTTCACTGTTGATCAAGGCACATTACTGGATTCCGATTCTGTTGACCTCCATTTATGCGTTAGGTCTATATAATACTTTTCAAAGTAAACACGCTATTCTTCGAAACTTTCCGGTTTTGGGTTATTTCCGGTATTTTTTCGAAAGTATTTCACCGGAAATGCAGCAGTATTTCATTGAAAGAGAAACGGATGGCAAGCCATTTCCGAGAAATCAGCGTTCTGCTGCGTACCGCCGTGCAAAAAACATAAGCGATACCGTGCCATTCGGTACACAACTCGATATCAATAACCGCACTTATGAGGGAATCAAACATTCCATCTATGCGAAATCTCCCAATGAGGAACTGCCAAGAATAGTGGTGGGTGGAGAACAGTGTACCCAAAAATACAGTGCGTCTATTTTCAATATTTCGGCAATGAGTTTTGGTTCACTGAGTGACCGCGCGCAAATCGCATTGAATAGAGGGGCTAAAAAGGGTAAATTCTACCACAATACCGGTGAAGGTGGAATCTCGCCTTACCACCAGGAAGGCGGGGATCTGTGCTGGCAAATCGGGACCGGATATTTTGGCTGTCGGGATGAAGAAGGGAGATTCTCTCCGGAAATCTTCAAACAAAAAGTGGAAGCGGTTCCCGCTGTAAAAATGATCGAAATCAAACTTTCGCAAGGTGCAAAGCCAGGTCATGGAGGAGTGTTGCCGGGTTCCAAAAACACCCCGGAAATTGCAGCGATCCGTCATGTGCAGCCTGGAATCACCATTATTTCGCCACCATCGCATTCGGCGTTTTCAGATGCGGCAGGTCTGCTTCATTTCGTGCAGCAGCTTCGTGAGCTTTCAGGTGGGAAACCAATCGGATTTAAAATGTGTATTGGTGATACCAAAGAGTTTGAAGATATCTGCGTTCAGATGAACGTGCTGAAAATTTATCCGGATTTCATCACCATTGATGGGGCCGAAGGAGGAACAGGTGCAGCACCACCGGAGTTTTCTGACGGAGTGGGAATGCCGCTTGAGCCGGCCTTAATCTTTGTCAATAGGACTTTGACCAATTTTAACTTGAGGGACAAAATGCGCGTGATTGCAAGCGGGAAAGTTTTGACCTCACTGGATATTCTTCGTGCATTGGCGATGGGTGCGGATATGTGTAACAATGCAAGAGGGTTTATGTTTGCGCTGGGTTGTATCCAGGCATTGAGATGTAACACGAATACTTGCCCAACAGGAGTTGCAACCCAAGACAAAATGCTGATTAAGGGACTTGACGTTACCGATAAAAGCGAAAGGGTTTACCATTTCCACAAAAACACATTGCATACCTGCAACGAATTGATCGCAGCCGCCGGAAGGAGTTCTTATGAGGAAGTGGATGCGAGCATGTTCATGCGTGGAGATGAGTTCGAGCATTTGGCGGATTTATATTTCCCAGATATTTTGAGCAATGTGAAAAATCCTACGAATAAGTATTAAAAATGCAGGTCTTTCCGCTGAAATCTTGAGGTATGGATCAATGGTCGGTTTCACGTCATTGCCAGATAGATCAAGGGTTTCTGGAAAGGGATCGGGATTACCGGCAAATATCTTCACCCAGTTTTATGCGGATTCTGAAAGTGCCGATCAGGTTACAGCATAAGTTAGATCGGATATTTTCTAAGACAAAAAAAAGAACAGCTTCAATTGAAGCTGTTCTCATTTTAAGGGGTCAGAATGTTATTTCTTGATCACTTTATTGGTAAATACTTTACCGTTTACGGTTGCTTTCACCAAATAAACTCCAGGTGACAATCTGGACATGTCGATTTGTGAATTCAAACCATTAGGATTTAGGGTCATTACTTTTTGTCCCACGATATTGATCACTTCCAGAGACTCCACTTTTCCTTTTGAAGCAATATTCAAAATTCCGGTTGTTGGATTTGGATAGAAGCTGAAATTACCAGCTGTGGTTTCATCTACTGCCATTACTGCACAGGTTACATTTGCTTGCCATCCGGCATAATTTAAGCTGCCGTCTGAACGGAATCTAATCGTCAGTTTACCGGAAGCGTCGGTAGAAGTAAATGAATCACCCACTGAAAGTAAGCTTGAAGGCACAGAAGGAGGGAATCCTGTTCTTCCACATTTCACTGCAGCAAGAACCGGAGAACTAATAGACGGACCGTCGTAGATGCTCATATAATCCCAGCAACCACCAACGGTTCCTGATCCTGTTGAGCTTTCGATTTCAACTTGAGTAAAGGTTATTTTCACTTTTTCACCCGGGTTTTGCGGTTGAATTACGGTGGTGATATCCTCACTGTTTGAATAGTTCCCGGTAGGACCTCCTGAATCTGTAAAATTATCTCCACAGGTCACCGGCGGAATAGGCGGCGGAAGTGGGATGCTGTTGGTAATGGTGAACATCGCAAGTTCGTTCGGCGTAGTGGCCCCTACCAATGTGGCTGCACCGGTGGTGAGGTTCACTTCATAAATGCCGCTGTCATCATTGGCTGAGTTAAGACATCCTGCCATATACAGTTTGTTGTTGTCTGTATTAAAGTCCGCATCCTGTGCATACATGATGTCAATTCCCAAAGGACCAATTTCGGTCGCTGCACCATTTGTCAAGTTCACCGAATAAAGTTTGTCGGTGGTGATGTCTGCGCTATATGCCACTCCATTGTTATCAATTTCCAGCCAAATTGGAGTCTGCATGTTGGTCATTG
Source organism: Chryseobacterium koreense CCUG 49689 (assembly GCF_001045435.1). Classification (GTDB taxonomy): domain Bacteria; phylum Bacteroidota; class Bacteroidia; order Flavobacteriales; family Weeksellaceae; genus Kaistella; species Kaistella koreensis. The sequence goes on from NZ_LFNG01000023.1 coordinate 16,793, forward strand.
TTCCCACTGCGGTGGCAACTCCGGTGGTGAGATTTACGGTGTAAAGTTTTCCGGTGGTACCGGTGGTGCTTGCCGCATACATGGTGTTGTTTGTGCGGTTCCATGAAAGTCCGGTCACCGTATCGGCGGTTGGTACATTTACCAAAGATCCCACGTTTTTCACCGAACCGTCTGCATATATTTTCACCAACATCTTGGTATCGTTATCTAATCCGTACAAATTGCCGTCTCCTGCTAAATCATCGGCATAAATCTTCTTGCCCAAAGGTGCAATACTGGTTATGGTATGGGGCGGAGTGAGCGGAATGGTTCCGAATTCTGCCGGTGCGGGATAGACTTTTAATACAAAGGCTTTATCTAATGGAGGTGGTTCCACGGCGTCAGCAATCGAGTACATGGTGAATTCCGCATTGAGTGCAGTGGTGTCTCCAACCAAAGTGGCTGCACCGGTGGTGGTGTTTACTTTGTAGATTCCTCCCACACCTGCGCCTACATATGCCGCCATATACAGTTCATTGGTATCTCTGTTGAAATCTGCTTCCTGAGCAAAATTCAGGTTGACTCCCAGTGGTCCAACCAACGTTGCAGCGCCTGTTGTCAAATTAACTTTATACAATTCATCATTTGCGATATCCGCCAGAAAGGCATTTCCGGCGTTATCAATTTCCAGCCAAATTGGAAGTGCTCCGGTTGACAATCCGGTTATCGATGCGGCAGCCGTTGCAAGTCCTGTGCTTAAGTCAACGGTATATAGGGAATTTGCAGCCATCAGATACATTTTGCCAGTTGCGGCATTCCAAGATAATCCCGTAGTGGTATCTGCGGTGGGAACAGCTGCTCCCAAGTTTCCGATCGTTACCACAGTTCCGGCCGGGGTAATTCTTACCAAAGTCCTCGCTGTGTTATCTATTCCATATAGTTTTCCATCTCCGGCAATATCGTCACAATAAATGGTGTTGGTGATGGTCGAAATATTGGTGATGGCAAGTGGTGGTACAAGTGGAAGGGTACCAAATTGGTTGGTGGTACGGGCATTCTTTACAAATGATTTGTTAAAAAGTAATTCCGAAGTTCCATCCTTCTTCATATTCTGAAGTTCATAGATTCTCAGCAGCCGCAGTTCGTCATAAGTGAACTTGTCATCAGGAAACGGCAATACTGAAGGCGGCAAAGCATTGATCCGGTCCAGAATGTGCTGAACTTTACTTTTCGGAATCCTGTTTTTTAATTCCTGTTCGGTAATTCCATAAGGATTGGTCTTGTCCTCCTGTTGCTGAATTCGGTAGTTGGCAAGCAACGCGTACTCTTCTTTGGTAAGCTGGTCAAGTGGAATGGCTGCTGCCGGATTCTTCGCGCCAAGAGTCCGAAGCTTTTCCTGGATCGGCTTCACTTGAGCTTCCGTGATCCGGTTTTGCTGCGAATAAACCATCGCAGATAGAAGGAGCGCGGTGGCAACTCCTGCCTTGAGATAGAATTTTTTCATAATTAATATAATTTTGTTGGTTTTCCAAAATTACAAAAAAAAATCAAAAAGAATATTTTATGTGTAAAAATTCACATTGAAAATTGTGGCTTTTCAGATGAAGCGATGTATTGGATGGGGAATTCGCAATATAAATATTTGAATAATTGCCGTTTTTAAAGTAATTTTATATCACCATAGCATGCTCTCATGAAAATTGAACAGACTGTTTTAGATCAAATCCGTTCCAGACCCGTATTTAAGATTTCGGGCCCATTCAGTCGTGAAGAATATGCCCAAGGTCTGAGGGAATTTCTGGCCGAACACTCGGATGAGTTTTCAGGGAATATCAATAGCGAAGTCGCCATAATCAAAGTAAAGACCGCGCATAACGATTATTGGAAACCCAATCTCGCATTGAGGACAGAATCGGATGGGATAGAAAACAGCACTATTGTTCGTGGGGTTTTCGGACCGAGTTCCGCAGTGTGGACTTTCTTTATGTTCCTCTATTTTATGTTCGGGATTTTGTGGATGGTCTTTATCACCATTTGGTATGTGGAAAAGCAAATTAAAAGCACTGACTTTCCCTGGGCGTTTTCGATGTCATTCCTGATGTTATTCGGGATTTTACTGACTTATCTCTTGTCCATATTTGGTCAGAGCAAAGCCAAATCAGAGATGAAGAAGTTGCGCCAATTTGCGGAGGATTCTATATTAAAGGTTAATGAAATTGCGGATCAACCTTAATATTGAACATTTGAAGGTTCGCCCAAGACTTGTTCTCTTTTGTTTTGGGCATCCAGGATTTTGCCAAGATGTGGTTCAATCACCCGGTCCAGTTCTTCCACCGAAATATCGTTGGAATGGGCATCATCAATTAATTTTTTCCAGGGTTTTCTTCCGCCCCATGCATAATCTCCAAAAACGATGACCGGCGTTCCGTTGGCTTTCACGGTTCCTCCGCCTTTATTCAGGATCCAGGTATCCACCCAATCGTAAAGATATTTTGCATCCGCCAGCAGCAACCTTAAACAGGAGTGGGAGGCAGGGAATCCCGGCAAATCGTATTGATGCCATCCGATGCCAAGCGAATTGTGAACATTCACATTATAAGGCAATTTCCAATCGCTGTCAACGGTGGAGATGGCCAGTTCCTTCTTCCAGTTCGCAAACATAAGTCCACGGTGGGTTTGTGCGGATTCTTTGCCCATGCTCGTTGGACCCCATTTGATGAGGTTTCCGTTTTCATAGAGCGAGTAAGCCTGAATGGGATAAGAAAATATCACTATTTTTTTCACGGGTTTCAATTTTTCCAAATGAGCAGGAAAGGGGGTATAAGCCATTAAGGTGGTATCCATTTTATCTGGAATTGCCAAAGTGTCTGCTCTCCACTTGTTTTTGAAATCCAAACGGTTTAACGCTAAAATCGTATAACGCTCTTCTTCAGAGAATTCCTTGTTGAATTTTGCCATCGCGGCATCCTTCTTTTTAGCGGGGAAAATGAATGGGGTGTAAGTGATCTTCGCCTTTTGAAGTGAATCCAAGCGGATCGAGTCGGTTTTGGCGCTCGCAATGGAATCCGCTTTTTTCTTTAACGCTAAATTGGCCATCGGAGGCTGTCCCTTTTCGCACTGAACGAATGAAAATAAAACAGAAAGGCAAATCCATAAAAAAATGAGCTTTTTCTTTTTGAAAATCAGGTGCAGCATAGTTTATTCTTTGGCTGAAAATTACAATAATAATACCATAAAGTAAAGCTGTCGGTTAATCTAAGCTAAAAAGTGTAAGGCGGAATTCCTTATTCAAAACTTTAATGCATTTTAGGGTTGGTGACTTTCAGAAAATGGTGATCGTGATTTTACAGCGCAATTGGGTGCTGTTTTTTGATAAAGGAAGGCGGCAAAGTTGGTCGATTGAACTGTGGTTAAAAACCTATTTTCTGTAGAGTTCCAAATATTTCTCCGCCGATTTCTCCCAAGAAAAATTGTAATCCATATTGGAATGCACCAGCGAATCCATCATTTTTTTGTCATGAAAAATATGCAATGCCCGATGAATCCCGTGAACAGCATCATTGGCAGTGGCGGCACCGAAATTAATTCCGCTTCCACCGGTTGAGATATCTTCCACCGTGTCTCTCAATCCACCGGTGAATCGAACGACCGGCACTGTTCCATAACGCATCGCATACATTTGGTTCAGTCCGCATGGTTCTACCCGAGACGGCATCAGGAGGAAATCTGAAGAAGCATAGATTTTGTGGGAAAGAAACTCCTTGTAACCCAGATCCAGCACGAAATTGGAATAACTGTATTGCAGTTCCTTCAGTTCATGTTCTATCTGTTTATCACCAGAACCGAGCACCATGATGTTCAAGCCTCCATAAGTTTGCTGGATGCTTTGCCACACGATGTCGGGAAGCAAATCTGCTCCTTTTTCAATGGCAAACCTCCCGATGAAGCTGACCAAAGGCAAATCGGGATTCAGTCCATACGCTTTGCAGAGTTCATTTTTGTTGCGCCATTTTCCTTCGAGGGCGTTTTCCCGGCTATAATTAAAGTCCAGAAAAGCGTCCGTTTTTGGGTTCCAGACTTCGGTATCGATTCCGTTGATGATTCCGTAAGCTTTTGCATGTTCCTGCTGAACCAGGGTTTCCAACCCCCTTAAACTGTGGAAAAGTTCGTCCAGATAACCTTCGGAAACCGCATTGAAAGCATGGCAGCATTTCAACATTGCCGCCAATGGATTGATCCAGCCATTCCAATCCAGCAAACCGGCTTTGTCGCCCCGGAACCAGGGAAAATAATCTGCCATTTCCCAATTCATCTGTCCCTGATATTCCCCATTATGAATAGTTCCGATGGTTTTCACCCCTTTTAGGAAATCAAACTCCGGACAATTTTCAATCATGAACGGAACCAATCCGGTGTGGTAATCATGGCAGTGAAGCACGTCTGGACGAATCTTCATCGCAGTGAGCCAATGAAGAACTGCATGCTGGAACGCGAGGAATTGCTGGCTTTCATCCCAATATCCATAGGGATTGTTGCGGTCCAAAAGTCCTGCGATTTTCACCAGATACAGATCAAAACCGAGAACTTTCGACCTTTCCTTCATCACGGTGACTTCAAACATGTGGAAACTCTGGTGAATCCAACCATTGAAAACCACCTCAAACTCGTTGTCGTGCACAAATGGTTTGTTGTACCACGGCATGATGACGCATGCTTCCACCCCTTCAATTTTGTTGAGGTATTTCGGCAAAGCTCCCACCACATCGGCAAGTCCGCCCACTTTTGCAACCGGATAACATTCCAGGGATAAGTTGAAGATTTTCATGCTTTTGTTTAGGGGTTCGGGTTAACTATTTCAAATTGCCGGATATCTTTTTCATTTCTTATTAGGCTTCACCTGTGGTTTTTCTGATTCAGGATGTTTTCGGTTTTTCGGCAGCCTTCTATTGAGAAACCATTTTCTTCAGTCTGCCATCTACATTTTTCCAGCTCTCCAGCGTCAGTGGCGGAATATCTTCTATGGGTTTTGCCAATGCCTTGGAAACCTTCTGAATCCTTTTCGCCACCGTTTTTTTGGCGGCTACTTTTTTCGGAGTACCTTCTGCTTTTTCTGCAGCCCATTTATCCACCGACTTCTGTTTTGCAGAAACGTTTTTGGATTTAGAAACCCGTTTGTGCGCCAGTTTCTTCTGTCTTAAGATTACCCCTGCCAATGGAGGAAGTTTCAATACAATCGCATTTGGTCGGTACATCCACTCGTCATCCTCTTCATCCACAATTTCGGCTTTCACTCCGCTTCCTGCATATTTTTCATCATCGGAATTCAGGATAACTTCCCAGTTGGTGCCTTCATTGACCCCGATTTTGTAGTCGAAAACTCTTGGCGTCAAATTCAAAACCACCATCAGCACATCATCTTCATGTTTGCCTTTCCGCAAATAAATGTAGATGGAATTATTGCCGTCATTGGCTTCCACCCACTCCAATCCTTCGGGACTAAAGTTGTTTTCATAAAGTGCAGTTTCCGCACTGTAAAGATGGTTCAGATCCCGAACAAAATCCTGGATTCCTTTGTGAACAGGATATTGCAAAAGGTGCCAATCCAGGCTTTGGCTGAAATTCCACTCGTTGGTTTGCGCGAATTCATTACCCATAAACAGCAGCTTTGCTCCGGGATGGGTGAACATATAGGTGTAAAGTGCTCTGAGATTGGCAAACTTCTGCCATTCGTCACCTGGCATTTTATAGATCAGACTGGATTTTCCGTGGACCACTTCATCGTGGGACAAAGGCATCATGTAGTTTTCGTTGTACACATACATCGAGCCGAAAGTGAGCTTGTTGTGGTGGAATTTTCGGTTGATGGGGTCTTCCTTGAAATAATTCAGGGTATCGTGCATCCAACCCATCATCCATTTCATTCCGAAACCGATTCCCCCGTCGTGAACGGGTTTGGTGAGCATCGGGAAATCCGAACTTTCTTCGGCAATGGTCATGATGTCCGGAAATTCCTTATAAACCGCTTTATTGAATTCCTGCAGGAAATCTTTCGCTTCCAGATTCACATTTCCGCCAAAGATATTGGGTTCCCATTCTCCTTCGTTTCTGGAATAGTCCAGGTGAAGCATGGAAGTGACTGCATCTACCCGCAGTCCGTCTGCATGATATCTTTCGAGCCAAAACATGGCGTTGGAAATTAAAAATGATTTCACTTCCGGTCTTCCGTAATTGAAGATGTAAGATTTCCAGTCGGGATGAAAACCTTTTTTCGGGTCTTCGTGTTCATACAGGGAAGTGCCGTCGAAGAAATGAAGGCCGTTCGCGTCGCCGGGAAAGTGGGAGGGAACCCAGTCTAAGATGACGCCAATTCCATTTTTGTGGAGTTCGTCAATCAAAAACATCAAATCCTGTGGTGAACCGAAACGGGAAGTCGCGGCAAAAAATCCGGTCACTTGGTAACCCCAGCTTGGGTCATACGGATATTCCATCACCGGCATGAACTCTACATGGGTGAAGCCCATTTCTTTGAGATAGGGAACGAGTCGCTCTGCAATTTCACGGTAGTTGAAAAACCGATCGGGATCGTCAGTTCCGCGCATCCAGGAACCGAGGTGCATTTCGTAAACCGACATCGGCGCTTTCAGCGAATTCTTTTTCCAGCGTTCCGCCATCCATTTTTGGTCTCTCCATTCAAACCAGGTCGTGGAAACCAGCGATCCTGCCTGGATGTTTTGTTCCCAGCTCAGCGCGAAAGGGTCGCCTTTTTCCAGGAGTGTGCCATGATCGGTTCTGATGGCGTATTTGTAAACGGTGCCCCAACTTAAACCGGGAATGAATCCTTCCCAAATTCCGGAACCATCCCATCTCGGGTAAAGGTGGTGCATTTCCGAATGCCATTTGTTGAAATTCCCAATCACCGAAACCTGCTTTGCATTTGGTGCCCAAACTGCGAAATAGGCGCCATGCACGCCATCAACTTCAATGGTGTGCGAACCGAATTTGTCGTAAAGTTTGTAGTGTTTCCCTTCCCGAAAAAGGTAGATGTCTTGCTCAGTAAACAGCGAATGTGGACGAACGTTTTCCATGGCGGCAGAATTTAGGGTGACTTAATGGAAAGGCAATCAATTTTTTAGTAGGTCAAATATATTTAAAATTAAGGGAATTTGGGTGGAATTTGGTGTGAAATATACATCAACAGCTAAAATCTGTTTTTGTGGTCTTGTGGATATGGGGGCGGATTGAACCGTGTTTGAATCGCCAGATAAGAAATCGCAACAGGATGATGCGCTTTAAAACAATGCTGTAGCACCATTAACTAAATTAACCTGCTTCGGAATCCATAATAGAGGCCAATAAATCCAAAAATATCGCACTGCGCGCGAAGAACTTAAATCCTGACCAATCAGGGATTATTTTTAACTTAACTATTTAATAATCTTAATGTTAAAAATCAAACGGCAGTGTTTTTTCCAATTCAAATATTTGACGCAAGTATTGGTATTCATTTTAAAACAGAAAAACCTCGAAATGATTAGAAATTTCTTCCAAAAAATCACCAGAAAGGCAAAGAATTTGCTGCTAAAATACCAACTGGCGGATTCTTCAAAAACCGCCACACCAAAACAGCCGGATAAAAAACTGCTTCCCGGTCCCACTGCTTTCTTTAAACCCTTTTCGGGAAGACAAAACCACAATGAGCACCATGGTTTATTACGAGGCATTCTTGATCCTCTTTGTCGCTTTCATCATTTTTAGCAGCGTTGAAATCATAAAAAGTCCCTATAGCAGTTCGGGAAAACTTCTTGGGTTATTTATGGTTTTGCTGATGCCGTTTTTCGGTTCGGTACTTTTCCACTGGTACAGGAAAGGATGAGATCATTCCCCAATACTAAGAAATCGATGATTTGCTTTTAGCCTGAGAAAGGGGTTTTGGAAGGTGTGATTTTTAATCAGGGTTAAAATGTTGTGGCCACACGAAAAGAATCGTCCGGCAGCAGGGGGCTTGTTTTTTTTAAGGATCGGGTTTTGTTTTTTTTTAATTCTGTGATGAGTATTTCAAAAAAAAATCTGAAATTTGGCGGTCTTGCGCAGAAATCCGTAATTGATACCAAAATAGTTTATGCAAATGATATTTTACAGAACCCGAAACAAGATCCTGCAAAAATATCTGGAAGGGTACTACTTTTTAGATGAAGATGAGCATTTGAACACCATTCGATACAAAACCTTTCCAAATAATTACAGCATTGTGTCGGTTTCCCGAAATGCGGAGGCCCATTATGACAACGGGAAAATAATGATATCTACTTCTGCGGTTCAAAAAATGAACACAGATATTTTCCTAAGATACACGGAACCGATCGAAGTAGTGTATGAAAAGGCAATTGATGAAATTACATTCTACTTTAAGCCTCTTGGAATACATCATTTCATTTCCGAGTCTAATTTTACTTTGGTTCACAAAAGATTGATGAACTTCACCATCTTTCCTGATTTCAATGAAAAAATGTTTGAGATATTTGATCTGAATGAGCGAGAGGCGCAGATTGAAGCCATAGAAAGTTACTGGCTGTCTAAATTACAGGTAAAGGATTTTTCTTTGATGGAAAAACTTTTATTTGAAATAGAGACCAGCGATTTGAAGATCGACGAGATCGCCCAAAAACTTCAATTTTCCCGTCAATATATCAACAAACTATTTCTGAAACATATCGGGAAGTCGCCCACCGAATATCGCAAAATACATCGTTTCAGAAACGTTATTAAGCAAGTAAAGGAGGTTAAAAACTTAAGAGAAGTCACGCTCGATAATCTTTTTTACGACCAATCCCATTTCCACAAAGACTTTAAAGGATTCACCAAAAGTTCGCCATCTTCCTTTTTTAAGAATGTAGATACCCAAAAAGAAAATGTCTGGCTTTTTATTTAGCCAGTTTACATTTTTACAACAATTTTCTATTCTTGTTCTTTATTTTTGTAATCTAACCCTGTTTTTATAGTGGGGATGGAGTGATTATTTATTATATTTTGAAAAGTCAATAAAACAATCATAACGACATAACAGCACTTTTAGACATGAAAAAATTAACCCTTCTCCTCATCAGCTTGATAAGCATCACCTTTGTGCAGGCACAAACGATTGAATCCGGTAGTCGTTCTTCCATTGGTAAAATAAAAAATGACGGAACCATTGAAAACAGCAGCGGTTCTACCCTTGGTTACATCAAAAGTGACGGCACCATTGAAAATAAGAGCCGCTCCACGATCGGTTATATCAAATCCGACGGAACGATCGAAAACAGCAGTCGCTCCACCGTAGGTTATGTAAGGCAGGACGGAACGGTGGAAAACAGCAGCCGAAGTACTTTGGGCTACATTAAGGATGACGGAACCGTAGAAAACTCCAGTCGAAGCACCATTGGTTATGCCAAAGGAATCAAAAAAGAATGGGCAGCTGTGGTATATTTCTTTTTTAAATTCTAAACGTATTTAGAAAAAATGAAAATAAACACGATCCACCAAGAGCTGAAAGAACTATATAAAGAACGAGGTTCTGTAAAACTTATATTCAGGGCAGTATTTGAACACGAGGATGAGATAGAACGCTGTATGACCCTGTTTCGCTCTGGTTTTTGGTCGGTTGCTCCGTTTGCATTTCAAACGTATGAAACGTATGGCATTCAGTTAAATCCTCAAAAAAATCTAAAAAAATCCAATGTGGTTTTGGGTGATAAAATTGGGTTTAGGACAGTTGCTCCTGATTTATCAGGCTTTATTCCTTTTGGACAGTTGGAGATGTTGAGAAATCCAAAATTCATTCGATACATTTTAGATGATTGGAATTTGTTAGGTGAACTTTCGTCGGCATTCAGAAAATATACGGATGATTTAAATTCTCTTGACTTTTTAAAAGAATACCTCCACAATCCTGAAAAAGTGGCCTTGCTCGAAAATCCTTCTGAAAATTACAGCAAGGTTTATTTGGAATTTTGGAATCATTATAACCATTCTCCTGAACAACTTGCTTTTTCTGAACTGATACAAAAAATGGAAGACAATAAAACTTTTCTTCCCGATTTTGAAGTAAAAGATTTTGGAATTTGGAATACACGAGCTTATAATGCAATGGCACAAAGAGCGTATTCGAAAGTAGATTCTAAAACAGTCACGAAGTTTGAAGACTATAATTTTCAATGTTTTATTCAACCGCACGGTTTTGATCCTGTTGAATATGCCTTCAGTGTTTTTCCTCATTCTACCAAATCAGCCAGTACATTAGACGGAATCATAGACTTTTTTGACACCAATCCAGATTTGAAATGGGAATATTCAGATAAAATAAAAAAACATCCGCTTTTTATTGCAGCAGAAACTCTTAGAAAAGACAAAAATGCTTACAATGGTGACGAGCACATCAAAGCTGCAAAAATCTTAGACGAAGAACTGAACAATCCGCTTTTGGCTTGGAACTCTTTGGTAACAGCAGGCTATTGGAGCGGAGTCAATTTTGAGCAACCCAATCTGGAAGCGTGGCAGACGGCTATTGATTTGGCTCATAAACACGGCTGGACAGAAATCTACGAAGTGCTGACAGATCAATTGAAATTCTATAATTTTTATAAATAAAAAAGCCATTCAACAAATGAAGAAAACGGCAGTTTTGATTTTACTTTTTCAACTATTCATCTCCTGCAACGGACTGAACAATAAAGTCGCATACTCTCAAAAATTAGAATCCGGATATAGCGGTCCTGTAAAAAAAGTAACCACTTATATATGTGAGATAAAACGTTATGGTCAAATACCAACAGATACCACTAGTTATAAAGTGAAAATGACCACAGTTTTTGACAGTTTGGGAAATATTCTGGAAAGTAATAGTTTATATAAATTGAGTGATTACACAACCGAAACTTCAAGCATTTATTCCGGGACAGGTAAAAACAGAACCGTTAAAGAAAAAGCAATTACAGGATTGGATATAAAGGAAGACAGTTACCAATATATTTGGTCGGACGATTACAATTTTATGGTTGTACCAATGGGAAAACCTGCAAAATCAGACATTACTTCAACAACAACATTGGATAGCGATTTTAGAGTACTCAAAACCCAATACAAAAGAGGCGATACCATCCGAATAATCGACGAATTTGAATACCGGGGAAAGCAGGAAAAAATACACAAAAGAACAGTGAACGAAGGTGAAAGCAACAGGATAATTTACCAGGTGATGGTGACCAAGGAATACGACCAACACGGCAATCCAACAGTCACTTATCTATACGTAGATCCCGATAAAACAAAATTGGATAGCATAGTGTTCACGAAATATGAATATGACGAGAAGTGAAAGAATACCGACAAAAAGAACAAATCAACAAATGAAAAAAACAGCAGTTATTATTTTATTCTTTCAACTATTTCTTTCCTGCAACGGAGTGAACAATAAAGTAGCTTATTCTCAAAAATTAGAATTCGGATATAACGGTGCGGTAAAAAAAGTAACCACTTATATATGTGAGGTTAAATTTGATAAAATCCCAACAGATACCACAAATTACATAGGAAAAAGAACCACCACTTTTGATAGTTTGGGTAATACACTAAAAGCAGTTGAAGTTTCCAATTTGAGTGATTACAAAACGGAGTTTGTAACCATTTTTTCCGGAAAAGGTAAAAACAGAACCTTTCAGCAAAAACATTCTTTTGGAACTGATGACATCGAAGAAAATAATTACAAATACGTCTGGTCAGACGATTACAATTTTAAGATTGTTCCCATCGGAAAGTCTGGAAAATTTGAACTTATTACAACCAGCACATTAGACAAAAATTTCAGGGTAATCAAAACCACTTACGCGAGTAAAGATACTATCCGAATAACAGACGAGTTTAAATACATTGGGAAAGCCGAAAAAATACACAAAAGAACAGTTAACGAAGGCAATAACAAGAGGATCATAATTCAGGTGATAGTACCGAAAGAATATGACCAATATGGAAACCCGACCTTACTGTATAATTACACCGATACCGACAAACAAAAAATACAAAATGTATTGTTCACGGAATATGAATATTACGAGAAGTAAAAACTTAAATAATCAAAACAATTTAAAAATTATGGAAACCATAAAAACCTTTATACAAAACTTTCTACAAGCAGAAGTGATAGCAAGCGAAGCATCCGTAAAACCAAATTTAGAAGACTACAACCAAAAGCTCGAAATTATGAACAGCTTTTGTGTACCCGAACTACACAATAAGTTTGGCATGATACCTTTAACTGAACCAGATAGTGATGAATTTTACGAAAGATGGGCAAAAGCAAAGCCAAGAAATCCCAGAGATGTATATAAAATCAGTCATTACGAGGAGAAAAATTATGGAGATGTTTATGTGGCTTATGTATCTGGTAAAAATCCCAGCGGAATGTTTTCTCTGTACGGAGAATGTGTGTTTGTAGCTACGATAAACGGAGCACTGAAAATCGTAAAAAACTACACATTCGGTGATGATATGCTCATCAAAAAGAAATTTGAAACACCACAAGGATTAGCCGACATTTCTTTTGAAACCTTACAAACCCCAATCTCTATCGAACGTTATCTAAAACCCGAAGACGATGATGATTCGATGGAGCATTACGAAATGGATATTTAATTGAAAAGATAGAAACAAAATTAAGATATGGAAACCATAAAAACCTTCATACAAAACTTTCTGCAAGCAGAAGCCACAGCAAGTGATGCTTTGGTAAAGCCAAATTTAGAAGATTACAACCAAAAGCTTGAAATTATGAACAGCTTTTGTGTGCCCGAATTGCATAATAAATTTGGGATGATGCCAAGAAGACAACTTTGGAGTGATGAACTATATGAAAATTGGAAAGATGCCCCTTCAGCCAATCCGAGATTAATCTATAAAATCAGCCAGTATCAAGATGCAAATTATGGAGCTGTTTATGTGGTGTATGTTTCAGGAAGCAATCCGAATGAAATGTTTTATCTGTATGGAGAATGTGTGTTTGTAGCTACGATAAACGAAGAACTGAAAATCGTAAAAAATTACACATTCGGTGATGATATGCTCATCAAAAAGAAATTTGAAACACCACAAGGATTAGCCGACATTTCTTTTGAAACATTAAAAAAACCAATCTCAATCGAACGTTATCTAAAACCCGAAGATGACGAAGACGCGATGGAACATTATGAAACAGATATTTAATCCAGATGACAGACGAACAAAGAGAACTATTTAATGATTCAGAAGAATTATTTAACTGGACCTATCCCGGAGCAACACTCTATTACAAAGATTGTGAATTAAAAGAATCGGTCATTCAAAAATTCACAACAGGTAAAATACTTAGAAATGGTTATTTTTTAGATGTCAGTTGGAAAGGAGGAGGAATGAAGTTTAATGTCCGTTTTTTAATTGCTTCATCAAAAGCTGCAAAACTTTACGAAATAAACAAAGACAACGAAAAATATGGTCATTGTTGCATCAATGCAAACAGTTATTTCAAAGTACTCGATATCTACAAAATAGGCGATAAAACGCAAATATTTTTATTGCATATTCCTTCAAAAGGACTGAATTTTTTCAATCAAGTTACATCAAACACAGATGAAGACTTTATAAAAAAAGCTCGAGAAAGTTTCGAAAACAAAATTGAAACAGCTCCAATAGGAGAATTATCAGATGCTTTTTGGATAAAAAGAACAAATTTTCCAGTCGGAATGGATGCTTACAATCAGTTTTATCCGCTTTCAAAAATTTCTTCAATTCCAAAAGAGGCAGAACATTTATATAGTGGAATCAGAAATTTAACCAAAGACAATACAGCTATTAATATTCCTGAACCAAATTTTGAAATACAAAACGAAACATCAGAAAATAATAGTTTTTGGAGTAAAATTTTCAAGAAAAAATAATAAAAATGGAAAACATAAAACAATTTATAGAGCAATTCATTCAGGCAGAATATCAATTCACAAGAATGAAATACGACATTCTTGTAAGTGACGAAGATTGCCAAATACAAGCTGAAAGAAACAACAATTTTTATCATACAAACAATGCTCCTAATGATAGAAGAACCGGAAGAGAATTTAGAAATGATGAAAAAAAAGCCTTTGCCGTAACCAACAAAGAAAGAGCCATTCCTCGCACTTTATTCCAAATCAAGCAGTACGTAAATCCCGTTTTGGGAGATGCCTTGAAGCGTATCGTTACTGGAAAAGATTTGTATGCTTGTTATGTCAGTTATCCTTCAAAAGGCGGAAGGGATTTGTATTTCTCCTCTATTTTTTATGTGGCTGAAACCAACGAAGGACAGAAAATCATCTATGAAAAAAGTTTTAATTCCGATACAGGAGTTTGGTATCATCCTGTCGATATGGATACGGTAACGGTTATTGACGAAGGTAAACTCATAGCCGTAGAAAAATACCTAGCTCCCGAAGAAGAAACAAGTTTAGCAGATTATAACAAAGAATAAAAACATCAAAAATGGAAACCATCAAACAATTTATAGAGCAGTTTATACTTGATGAATACAACTGTAACAAAGCGAAAACAGATATAACCGTTACAGACGGAGAATACAAAACTTTGCAAGAAAAAGCGTACAATCATTATCATTCTATAATGCCCAATCCTTACGGAAGAGGAATGTCGCAGGAGCGATTATTGAATGATGAACCAATGTATCAGGAGCTATATAAAAAAAATGTAAAAGAAACCACTCCACGAACTTTGTTCCAGATTAAACAATATGAAAAACCAAAGTTAGGAGAAGGTTTACCAAGATGGATGATAAACGATACACTCTTTGCCTGTTATACAAGCTACACAAAAAAAACTGGAAAACCATTAAGCTATAATAAATTGTTTTACGTGGCAGAAACAGCCGAAGGATTAAAAATAATCTACGATTTAACCTTTGGAGTAAAAGAACAAGAATGGCGACATTCCCACGCTTTAAAAATCAATCAGGTTTTAGATGCAGGTAAACTCATTTCAGTAGAAAAATACCAAGCTCCCGAAGAAGAAATAAGTTTAGCAGATTATAACAAAGAATAAAAACATCAAAATATGGAAACCATCAAACAATTTATAGAGCAGTTTATACTTGACGAATACAACTGTAACAAAGCGAAAACAGATATAACCGTTACAGACGGAGAATACAAAACGTTACAAGAAAAAGCGTACAGTCATTATCATTCTATAATGCCCAATCCTTACGGAAGAGGAATGTCGCAGGAGGAATTGCTGAATGAAGAACCCATTTATCAGGAGCTGTATAGAAATAATGTAGAAGATGCCGTTCCCAGAACCCTGTTTCAGATCAAACAATATGAAAAACCAAAGTTAGGAGAAGGTTTACCAAGATGGATGATAAACGATACACTCTTTGCCTGCTATACCAGCTACACTGAAAAAAGTGACGACCCGATGGATTATTCAACTCTATTCTATGTATCCGAAACAAACGAAGGGTTAAAGATTGTTTATCGTATCAGATATGATAGTGAGGAGCAAGAATGGCGACATTCCCACGATTTAAAAATCAATCAGGTAAAAAATCCAGGCAAACTCATAACAGTAGAAAAATACCAAGCTCCCGAAGAAAAAACAAGTTTAGCAGATTATAATAAACCTTAAAAACGAAATAAAATGACCATATTTTTTAATGAACCATTGATTGATAGTCTTTTGGAAGCAGAAGAAGACTTGAAAACCATCAAAGAAGTAAAATATCATTATAACTCTACATTAAAAGATGAACTATCAGAGCTCAACCGTTTAGATGCTATACACTCAAATATCAAGGAGTTTTACAATGAAACAGCCGATGGTTTTCAGCTTCGTTGGAAGAAAGGCGAAAACAGCTTTGGATTTATTCAGTTGGCTGAAATGAAACATTTATTAGCAGGAGCAAAAGGCAACGGAATTTATTTCAATGAAGATTTGCCACAAGATGCAGACATCCGTTTCTTTCATCCGTTGGATTTCCCAACACCCGAAACGTATGTAGGTTTTATCATCAAGCCTGATACCATTTACCAATCGGTTTATTATTTACACGGCGACAACGAACTTTCCAATCTCGATTTGGATTTTCACGGCTATACCGAAATGGCTTACGAAGCACGTGTTTTCAATTATTGGCAACGTGTTTTATTGGAATATATGAACGGAAACAGTTCTGAAATTACTGAAACTTTCAAAACCGAAATGCCACAGATTTTCCCGGATTGGACGTGGGAAAACTTTATTGAAAAATTTGAAAGTTTGAGAATTTCTAAAAGATAGATATGAATATTAAAACGAAATAAAATGACCCTATTTTTTGATGAACCATTGATTGAAAGTCTTTTGGATGCAAGAGACCAACAAAAAACAATTGTTGAGACAAAATACGCCTTCAACACCATTTTAAAGGACGATTTTCCCGAACTCAATCGTTTAGAGAACATACACCCAAGTATAAAAGAATTTTACAATGAAATAGCTGATGGTTTTCAGCTCAATTGGAAGAAAGACGAAAACAGCTTTGGATTTATTCAGTTGGCTGAAATGAAACATTTATTAGCAGGAGCAAACGGAAACGGCATTTATTTCAATGAAGATTTGCCACAAGATACAGATATCCGTTTCTTTCATCCCTTAGATCTCCCTACACCCGAAACCTATGTAGGTTTTATCATCAAGCCCGATACCATTTACCAATCGGTTTATTATTTACACGGAGACAACGAGCTTTCCAATCTCGATTTGGATTTTCACGGTTACACCGAAATGGCTTACGAAGCACGTGTTTTCAATTATTGGCAACTTGTTTTGTTGGAATATATGAACGGAAAAAATTCTGAAATTACTGAAACTTTCAAAACCGAAATGCCACAGATTTTCCCGGATTGGACGTGGGAAAACTTTATTGAAAAATTTGAAAGTTTGAGATTGTCTAACAAATAATAATAAAGAAAACTAACGACTGGAGTTTGAAAGAATATTTAAAAGATAAATAAACAATCAAAAGTATAAAAATGGATATCCAATTTATTTATGATAAGAGCGAACCTCTTGACATCTTCATTAATCTAAGAGATAAATATGGTTTTGATGATAGAGATGGTCTTTCGCTGATAATGCTTGGATTGGATGCTTATGAAGTTGGAGATGATAACAGATTGATACACCAGTTGGAACGTCAATTAGATATTGACTTAGCCTTATTGGATTACTGGAATATTGAAACACACGACAAATACATGCCAATTGATCCGATTAAAAATGTGTTGGAAATAACAAAAAACAAATAGCACGACAACCACAGTTTTATGAAAACATTCAGTATGATTTCAACACCACAAAACAGTATTTGCAACGACAGTTTTTAAACGACATCAACTTTTTAATAGAGCGTATGGAAAGAAATCAACTCAATGGAGTGCAAAAAGTAAAATACAGTTTGGAATAGGAGAATGAAATTATCATAAAATAAATATTAAAAAACGATGAACAGACCTGAAAAAATAGATTTTTTTGAACTTTCAGATACGATACTGGAACGATTAAATTCCGAAGCAAACACCAAGCTTACGCATTACGACATCAGTTTGAAATTGTGTCGGGATACCAATTATCCGTCCGACAAATTCAACATTTATTTATTTGTTTTTGATGAAGAGTACAGCGTTGCGTATTACACAGAAGACTGCGATACGGTAACTAAAATTGCAAATCTATTATTTGTTCACGCTGCCGATGATTATGGTTATGAAGATACAAAACACGGCTTGATTGTTACAAAAATAAGCAGTTTGCACAACCGGTTGAGCGAAACGATTTATAAGTGTGAGGAAATCGTATCAAAGAAATTTGAACTCAAATCCGACTTATCGATTTTTGTTGATGAACAACATTACGACCGGGTTGATGAGAAAGGACTTCCGTTTTTTCAACTGAATGTTTACTCAAAAGAAAATAACCTCAACATCCGTTTTCCCATAGACTCCAATTCTGCTGAGTATCATAATCAGAAAGAAATATTGGCAACATTGGAAAACAAACTAAAAGGGTTTTAAACGATTAAAAAAATGAAAAACATATATGATTTTATTTGGGAGCAATTATATTTTGACGAAATATGTCAAAGTAAAAATAATGGCTGTACGCTATTGGCTCCAGGTCCTGTTTTAGGTAAAGGTATTTCAGCAGCTGAAATTCTTGCAGTAACACAACAAAATAATATCCAATTCCCTGATTCCCTCATTGAATTTTACAAACAGGCTTCACAATTGAACTTAAGATGGGAAATATTCGAAGGAGAAAGCGGAGGGCGGAAAGATACTTCTATCCAGTTCAAAGAAAATTCTTGGCTAAAAGAGAACTACCTGGATAAAGGGTATACCTGGGAAGCCGTAAAGATTTTATTAAGCGGAAACCTGAATATTTCCGAACTCAAAAATATCATTGATTTAGACGATTTGAAAGCGACAGGAATGTTCCAGGCAGCCGAAAAAATCGGGATGAAAGGCGGAGATTTACGTCCCATAGATTTCAACGAATATGCCGTTGCCTGTATGAAAGTCGAAGACGGAAAACTCATCGACAACATCTATCTCTACACAGGTTTCGGAGGTTTCCCCGAAGCTTTACACAATATGAACGTAACCTTTGAGCAGTATCTGGAACTGGCTTATAAAGCCAAATGTTTCAATTATTGGAATTTGACCTATTGCTTGAAAGAAAAATCACCGAGTTATGAACTGATGAAACGCTTTTTCCCTGTCATTTTTCCGCATTTAGAAGCTGATTTGGCAGATTTTGGAATAAATTAAAACACTCAAAAAATGAAACTATTTTATAAGGAAAACCCGCCCATAACGGCACAAGACATTCGGGAATTTGAAGCCAATCTCGGAGCTTCCCTGCCCGAAGACTACAAAGCACACTTATTAACTCAATGGCGGACACACCAATAGTATGGACATCTACTTTGGCTTTCCCGACGATGGCATCAACCTGTTGTATTTTTATCCCCTGAAATATGGTGATTCAGAACAAGTAGGACAACACGACTATCTGCCGTATAAACACATCAGTATTGGTCGTTTCAGTACAGGTGACTTAGCAATGTCGCTCTTAGAGGATACTTATGGTCACATCTATTTCTACTACTCCGAAGTAGAATTGAATTTTCTGTCGTCTTCCTTTACAGCGTTTGTATCCGGACTGATTGACTATGCTGATGAGGAGGAATAAAGCAAAACAATAAATTTCAGATTAAACAATAATACAATGAAACAGTTACAACTCATTTTAGCAGTGTTATTACTAACAAGTACTTCCCTTTTCGCACAAAAAAGCAGAACCAATAACGGTTATTCAAACCATCCACCCAAAGGTATGCGTGATTTCGATTGGCAGAACATATACAGCGGAGTTACCAAATGTGCCAATTGCGCAGGGCTTAAAACAACTTTAGAATTAAAAAAAGGCAATAAATACATCTTGACCATCAAAGCAATTAATACGGAGGACGAACCCTTTGTAAAAAAAGGAACCTTCAAATGGAAAGGCGACGTTATTCATTTAGAAGGATTGGAATCAGAGCGAACCGCCCATATGTACAAAATATCAGACACTGAAGCAAAGCAGCTTTATTTCTGGGACAATAAAATACACGGCGAAGACTGGACAGAATATACCTTGACAAGAGTGGGAATAGTCGTAGGAGATACCAGCCGTTAACAAGAAAAGTAAGCCGTTCTGCCTTAGACTAATTGCAGGAAAAACAATAACAGTTAAAAAAACAAAACGATGATAACAGAACACTATTTACAGTGTTTAAAGGAATTGGAAAACAATCCGAATATAGAAATGGGAAAATATAGTGATACAAACTATTACCATTGTGAGCCACCTCTTCAAAGGAGTTTAGAAAGAAATAAGTTGAAACTAAGAGAGGGAAATTACATTATTTCCGATGTTGATTTAGAGATCTTTAACCTATCTGCAATCGTTTTGAACTGGCATAGTAAGTTATCGCTGCGTGATGTGGTTTTAAAAGGCGGTTTTGTTTTCAACGGCATTACTGATGCACTGCTTTTTCCTACGGATGACTTTAAAAACAAGACTAACATAAAAGGAGATGAAGACTATTCCGAAAAATTAGGATGGTTTCACCGTTTGCCAATGGGAGTAGATGACAGTATGCGAGGTTGTTTTATAAAGAAAGAAGGAAGTTTTCCTCCACCAATCGCTTTTTGTAACGCAGGAGCAGATTGGTACACCAGACTCGATTTGGATTATTACAAATATATGGAGCTGCTCTTCCAAAACTACGGTTTCAAAGGCTGGCAATATTTCTATATGGACATCGTAAAAGAAATCCCAAATTTGGATGAGGTGTTAGATGATATGCGTGTAGCAGTAAAAACGTTGCCTTTGCTCTTTCCTGATAAAGACTGGTCGTATCACAAACAACGCTACGAAGAAGTGTTGGAGCAGTTGAAATAAAACAACATTATTAAAAACAATAAAACGATGTTAGAAAAATTTGAACAATTCATCAATGAATTAAAACAAAACCCACATATTTCAGTAAATGAAGAAAGCGTAGCCGATAATAGAGAATTATTGGAATACCGTGATAACGAAGAATGCTTTGAAGAAGTGTATGAAGATTGGAAAATACGAGTTCCTGAAGAAGATTGGAAATATAACGATTTAGGTTCACTATGCCTTGATTGGGATTCGGTTACAGACCAACCCGGTGAGGAATATCTTTGGGGAGGTTTTCAGTTGCATACTTTCTCATCAGCGCTGTCATCTCCTTCTGATTTTTGGGACAGGTATAATGATAGCCCACGTTTTTGGAGAAACAATCCACAACCCGAAGCAGAAGCCATTTGGGAAACTTTTTTGCCTAAACTGAACTACATCAATGGTTCGGGTCACGGTAGTGATGGAACCTTCGGCTGTATTTTAAGAGAAGAAGGCATTTATCCTTGTTCGGTTTACTTTTTCGATTCGGGTATTTGGTTTGAAATGGATATGAATTTGGAAACCTATTACAACACGATGATTGATTGCAAAGCAGTCTATTATTGGCAGTATTTTTA
>NZ_LFNG01000024.1 GCF_001045435.1 Chryseobacterium koreense CCUG 49689
TAAAAATGAATTACACCAAAAATTGATATGAGAACATTCATTGCGAAACATGCAAAAACCGGTCTTAAAATCACGTTTAAATTTGGTTTAAACGGCGTTTTACAAATCGTGGAATTTGAAGGCGAATGGGAAGCTGATAAAATTAAGAAAGTAGCGTCAAACATCACCGCATCTGTGGAAGATATGCACGCAAAAATGCGTGCGCACGACCTTAAATCCGGGTGGATCTTCGCAGAACTGAGCGACGTGAGCTTTGCCAACTTTTATAAACAGTACCCGCGCAAAGTGGGACCGAAAGAAGTTACCGAAAAAGCCTGGAACAAATTGGGGAACGTAGATAAGATGGAAGCCATCCTGTTTATCCCGGAACTCGTGAAACTAAAGTCGGACGGAACCGCGTTCCCTTACCCGGCATCTTATTTAAACAAAAAATACTGGAAGTAAAATGAAAGAACTAATAATTACAGAGTCTATGGAAACTCAAAGTCGTTTCCGAATACCGAATAAAAATGCTAGATTTTGGTTTTGGAAAGATAATTTGGGAAACAAAGGATATTTACGTGCAATTACGGAAATGGAGGCTATCGATAGATTGGATGAGGCTTTTCCACAAAGAGGTGCATTAACTTGGATTTCACAGCAAGAATATAAAGCAATATGAACACTATTAATGAAAAAAAAATAATTGTAATGATAAAATATTCAAAATGCAAATAAACGGCTTTGAATATAGCAAAGAAGAGGTCTTGGAAGCTTTGGAAAGGAAAGGTTACCGGATAGTGACAGCAACCTTTTACAACGAAGAGCATATCCACGGAAGCACTTTCATTAAGCACCACTACAGTACAGAATGTGCGATATGCATTAGTGATCAAACGCCGAATGAAGCGAACGAATGGCATCTAATTGCTAAAAAAGAATTTGAAAAAAAACCCGGAAAACCGCCGCTGATTTAGTGTGCGGTTTTTTTTATAACTTTGATCAAAATTACAACAATGAAAAAACTATTACTCATTTTTCTGTTTATCTCCGGGTTCGGATTTGGACAGATCTCGGAATATGCAATAAAACTAAACAACCTCTCATCTGCGGAACAGGCAAAGGAAGTTGCCGATGACATTATGAATGGATTCAGCAGTCCGAGAAAATTTGCGGAACAATATGTAAACTATGAAAAATATATTGTTTTCAAATATTACGATACGGCAATCCCAAATGAAGAAATTGAAAAAGACATGAAACTGACTTATTGCAAATTGTGTGATGAAGTCAAGTTTATGAGATTTTTCCGAGGAGCTGATAAGGATTTAGGAATTCAGGGAAATGAAACGTATTCATTAAAATATGTTAGTGGCAAATATTTGGATTTGTTTCCATGGTGGGAAAAGCATTTTGCTCCAGGTGTAAGTAGGGAAAAATTATTGGAAACTGATTCGAATAAAAGATATATTAACGACAGGATCAATCATATTAATTTACGTTTCGTGAAGAATCTGGATGACTGGGAAATCAGAAATGCATACTAAATAACCTAAACCGCTTTATTTGAGCGGTTTTTTTTATAAAGTTTTGGTAATATGGAATTTATTTCCATAATTTTGCTAAACTAATGCAGAAACCTCTACAGCTAAACACTTTGCTTCGGTATAAAATTATCCGGGATATCTATCTGCAATACAAAACAGAAGATATCCCGGATTCTGTGATCCTTAGAAAATACATTCGGCCGCGCTTTCCGATCAGTAGAGGAACGCTGAACACCGTGCTTTCAACGCCAATAGATAAACTGCTTTCTGAATTAGGCGACTATCAGCAGTCGTGAATTCCTGCAGTATAAATCACCCTTATTTCCTGCACCCCATCATCGCGGCGAACAGAATTAAAACCGGTTCTGACCATTTTGCCACAGTTTGGCAATGGTTTGAATCCTTGCAAAGTTTCGTGTACCTTTTCCACAATTTCCCAGATTTCAAACGCCTGAATCTTCTGCAGGTTTGGAGCTTTCAAACTAGTGTTGGTCAGTTTCTGTTTTGCGATGGTGATTTCAAAAGTTAAATTGCCTTCCTGTCGGTTCACAGGTTTTGCCGATCTGTCCATTCCGATATCGGAAAACTGGGCACTTTGCATACCGATTAAGCAGCACGGCCACTGTACGGGAATGTTTGAGCCGTAGAATGTCAGCTGCCCCCAATTTTCGTCAATATATTTCAATGCCGGTACTTTGGTCAGCTCCTGCTGAATATTGGTTAAAATAGTCTCCATATTATTGTTTTACATTGTTTCTGATAATTTCCTGCAGTTCCTTTCCTGCATCGCGCAAAACGTCTTCAATGATCCTGTTCACTTCCGGGTGGTCCCCGATGAACTGTCTTTGTTCGATCTGTATTTTTGCACCCAATTTCATCAGCGCCATTCCCTTCCAGGAATCAGCATTGAAAATGTCGCCTGCGTTTTTTGCTTCAATATGTTTTGCCCAGAAAAACTTTTTCATTTTGGCAGTCACCGTAATTTCGCCGCCTTCATTATGGATGGATGCATAAGGAAGCGAACTTGTGAAAATAATCCGGTCACCTTCAATTCTTGAATTAATGGAGTTCCGCAAATTACCGCTTCGCATCATCAGAGAGCCGATGCGGTTCGGGATTTTGGTTTGCTTCCATTTCTGGTCAAAAAATCCCTTTCTTTCAAAGTTTCTGTCAAATTCATCAGTCAGATCAACTTTGACATCTTTCAGAATATTTTGAACCCATTGTGATAAATCCATTTTATTTGTATATTTGTTTAATGAAAATCAACGGAATAGAATATTTAGATCCGTACAAGAATAATGAAACGGATAAAGTTTATTGGTTGACACCGATTGATAATAATATTGGTGAACATCTGTTTTCTTTTGATTTGGAAAAAGTTTACAATCTCTTTGCAGACTATCCGTGGAAATTGACACAGGATGAAAAAGAAATCTTTGATAAAGAGAATCCTTATTGGGTTGAATATTTCTCTGATCGAAAATAATCATCATCTGGTTCTACCTTTACTGCCTTTCTTTTGTTCGTCAGTTGCCGTATTTATATATCCAAGCATTTCCGAATAACCATCAACATTTAAGTTATCAATATCAATTAGAGTACTTGGTGCTTTATACTTCATTCCATAAGTTGTATGCGATTTTTTACAGCCAAATCTTCTTTTCAAAATATCAGAATTTAAAGGTTTGAACCCGTTTGAAGTTGGACTTTGTAATTCTAAAAATTCCAATTTATCATCTTTTGACATTCTGATTACAGCTGAATGTTGCCCGGTCACAAGAATGTACTCTTTGTTCTTTTCAATATTTTTAATCAGTTTTCTTACAGCCGTAATATCGTTTTCATCACGTTCGGTTATTCCGCCAACTTTGTTAGAAATAGTTTCTACATTTCGCCCACTTCCAAAAAAAGAACGACTATCACCACCTCTAAAATCATTCACATCAAGTCCGTGTTTATTTCCTGCATAGGCAAATGACAATGATGAACACGATCCGGAAGTCAAATCGCCACCGCCTATTTTTTCAATAATTTCATTATCGGTAAGTTTCTTGCTCAGTTGTTTAACTTCTAAATAACTGATGTTTTTATCTTTCAAAGATTGCACTACATCACTAAACTTAGAATCTTTATTTTCAAGTTCTTTTTTCACCTCCACTGCACCTTTCACTTTATTATACGGATGTTCAGGCGGGAAAACTTTGTTTTCGGCTCCTGGATTGAATCTGAAGATTTCCAGTTTGTTTTTACCTTCCTTATTGATCTGCGTGGTTGCAAGTTCACCAGATTTCATTGCTTTTTCAGAATCCGACATTTCGTATCTGGTTCTGCGGACTTCTACAACAGTACATCTACAACGCCATCCATTTGGCGGATAATACGAAGACCAAAACGGATCATCTTTTGGCAAAGTGGTGTTATGCATTGCAGCGTGTGATTCCCTTACACGGTCATCAAATGCAGTTCGGTATTGGAGATAGTATCTGTCGGAATCATCCAAATTAGCCCAGTTTGCGGCTTGCTGTGAACTGCTGACTGCAAACTGATATTCTGCCTCCAGATAATTCTGGTTATAGTTCTCGTTGATCTTATTGAACTCGTGTGCAAAACTGTCAAAACTTCTGATTTTTCCGTTTTCATCCCGCAACAAAGAAGCGGCTTCCATCAGTTGGGCGTGAGTTTTTAAACCCGAAAATATAAATGAATCGTTCTGGAGCTTGTAAAGCATTTCCGCAGGAATATCATTGTCTTTAATCGCAAAATCAAAAACTTTCTGCGTTTCGTTGATCAGCTTTTGATAAGTGGGCGATTTCAGATCTTCAACCTTATAACTTCCTTTTTCATGAAGTTCTTTAAATGCTTTTTCAGCTGCTTTTAAAACTTCTGTAAACGGAATTGAATCTGAAGACTTAGCAAGATTAATCCGTTCAGCTTTGCACTGATCACAGCCACAGTTGTAAAGTGAATTTAACCTGGAATGAAGCCCGCCAAAATAAACTTGTGGACTGACCGGCGTTTTTTGGTCAGTCCTTAAACGAAAAAATTTTCAGCAATACTCAAGTTACTGCCTGAAGTCAAAGGATTTCCGTTTTCGCGTTTGCCCGTGATTTCGATTCCAAATTTGTCTTTTAACCAATTAGGATCAATTTCATAATAGGGCAACGCCTGTACAACTCTGGTCCATAATTCTTGCAGATCTTCCGATACTTCCCAGGCGAAAACATAATCGGCAGGAATAACCCCGATTCTTGCCAATGCAGGAAGCACTTTGGAATTCATATACATTTCAACCAAAGCCATATCTGCAAGAACTAATTTCTGCAGCATTTTTTGTCCTGCTTCTTCCTTAGAATAGTTGCCGTTTTTGGTATCCTGTCCGATGATTGCACCACTCATTAAAAGCGAGTTCTGGCCGTCGCACAAATGAATGAGGTTTGAATAAACATCGCCGTTTGTGCTCACACCTTTTGCCCACTCAAACTCTTCGGTGGTATCGATGATGAACCAAGCCGCAGAACCCATGTCCTGCATCATTCTTTTACCGCGTGCAACCGCTGCAGGATCCTGAGCATCGGTTTTGTAAACTCGTGGCGGAATTCCGTAAATTTCGCATAATTCAGACCAACAACTTTGTGCGAATCTTTTGAACAATGCGTGTGGAATTGCTTTGTTTAGAAGTCCCATTTCACCGGGTTTTCCGAATTCCAGGATCCAGGTTCCATACTGCGGAAGATCGCGGTATTGGATTCCTTTTTCTTCACTGTAATCGAAAAGAAAAGTTCCTTTTTTTGAAATAATGTTTTGCCGTGGTAACAGATCTGCTTTCAGCTGAACTTCATTTTGTCCGTCCTGCTTCCAGTCGAATTCGATCACCGAATGTCCGTAAAATCTTGTATTGATGATTTCTTTGATGATGTCATTAAATAGTTCGGAATTCTGATGCAGATCGGTCAGTTCCTGGTCAATGTCGCCACCTTTCTTTTTCAGATTCCAGGTTGCACCCAAACTGTCATTGATTCGGTTTTCGATCTGTGAAGTCAAATGTGCATCATCCAGGATGTAATCATAAAGATTGTACAACTGCCAAACTACAGGATTATCCGCATTCTTGAAATTGTTTTGGGCCTGTTTCATTTTGGCGATATCCTGTCTGGTTTGGGTAACCGTTTTTTCAACCAACTGCGGATATAGTTTGGTATTGGAAATCTTATTGCCAGTTTTGGTAGCTAATTGATGGTGGTTATTTGGGTTTCTGGTGCTCAGGTTTTTAGACATGGTTTTAGTTTTTTGAGAATGCATTAAAGAATTTCGAGTTCGCAGCATATTTTAAATGATGGCAGTGATAAGCTGGAAAACCAAGCACATCAACGCCCACGATAAAAACAATTGTTTTCAAAAGCTTTTTCATAATAAGTTATTCATGGTTGAATTTTTCACGACTTCCGTAGATGAAAGGTTGTGTTCCGTCATCGTATGGATCAATTTCTGGCGTCATTGCAAGGGTTAATTTTAGTTCACCTTTGGCAAATTTCTTTAGCCAGTCCAAAGCGCGGTCGTAGCGTTCTTTAGCTATTTCATAAATAATATCGGCATTACACAATTCAATGATGTAAAATTTTGCAAGCGTTGAACAGATTCTGACCAGCAACTGATTACGGTCATTATCTTTTGCGGTTAAAATGGCATCGACGTCGTATTTTGGGCGGCCATCGCTCCATTCCGGTGCTGCAAGATAACTGCGCAATTCCTCTTCTGCAGCTGCGATTCCCTGAATCGTAATGTCTTCATTATTTTCTGTGATCTGGTCAATCTGATAATTGTAGATCGTGGTTCCTAAATCGTGTATTTCTAAAAACATAGTTTTGTAATTTGCTTAATATCTTCGGCTTTCAATTCTTCCCGAAACATAACCCAGATCATCTTTTACTACTCTTGTATCGATCATTGTTTTTGCACCTTCAAAAGCGTCTGGACCGTCCATTTCTTTGGAGTTTCGTGAAACACCTAACCACTGATCTTCCATTTCTACCATGTATGGATTTTCTTTTTCCTTTTCATTGAAGATGATATTACCATCATTATTGTCATCGGCCATATTTTCAAGCCGCTCAAATTTGTCAGCTTTTTTCCGTTTGTCTTCGCGCACCGGAAGTTTAATGCCGTGTTCCTTTCGGTATTTTTCCAAAAGCGGTTTGATTACCTGTTGAAAATGCGGATCCTGAAGACTGTTATTTTCTATAAACATCTTTTTGGTATCAATACCATTTCTGTCCAGGTAAGTATAAGCTTGCCCAATCCAGTTAACCATTTCGGCGTTGGTGGCTTTTGCTAACCAAACTTTGTAACCGTAGTAAATACCTTCTTTCAGTCCGACAATAACCACAGCTTTGGAACTGCTTTCTTTTTCTTTATTGTTCGATGGTGAAGGATCAATATAGGTTACCACTTTTTCACACGATTTCAGGCGCGGAACTTTGCCGTAATTAAATGCGGTGAAGGTATCGCCTTCAGCAACAGGATTATTGTAATATTCCTTTTGCTGTGCTTTTTTGGAAACCTTTCTTTTGCCTTTGCTGTTGTGGAACATTCTATAGATGGCTTCCTTGGTATTCTTTTCCGGCCAGTTAGAATTCCCTGCTTTGTCGGTCAAATTGATGATATCCCACTTATCGGCTAATTCTCCAAGAATGGTAATCGTGCAGTATTTTGCGATAATGTTTCCGTTCACGATGATCAGTAAATCATTGGAAACTGAACGCGTTGGAAATACGGCTTCCTGAAGCCAATCTGTGGCGTTCTTTACACGGTCTTTGTTTCGGCATTTTTCGTCAGTATCAAAGTCATCCACTAAAATTCCGTCTGGTCTGTCTGCATCGTTTCTGGTTCCCCTCGGCGACATTCCTTCACCCAATGCACGGAAACTAAATCCATATTTTGAGGTAAATTCGCCTGCTTCCCATTTGCCTGGATTCTGCTGTATTCCATAATCGTTGATAATTCGGTTATTGCTTTCAAGAATATTCTTGTACGGTGCTAATAAACGTTCTGCATTGTCCTGAGAATTACTGATCATTAACCATACTTTCTTTTTTCTGGTGAATGATAAATACAGAACTTCCATCATCGTTCTGGCAGATTTTGCCATTTCCCTGGACCACGAACGTACTTCGAACCATTCAGAATTCTGAATTACTCTTTTGGTTGCTGCAATGTGGAACGGCGCAGGTTTGTGGGTGTAGAAATTTGGAAAGTAATATTCAAACCATTTTTCAGGGTTTGCTTCCAGGGATGCAATCCTTTTCTTTTTGGCGATTTCAGTTTCACTGATGTCCACTGGTGTTGACCTGGACATATTGTCCCGGAATTGCTGCCATTGCAAAATGTGTTTTCTGTCCGTCTGCTTTGCCATTATTTCAACAGTTGACGGATGAACATATCAAAGTATTCGCTGATCTTCTGCGATCCTTCAAAATCGAATTCACGGACGTATTCACAGAAAGTCATTGCAATCTGCACGGTTTCACCGATGGAAGTTTCACCTTCGAGCTTCTGAATAGAATTGGTGATTTTGGTAATGATGTCTGCTTCTTTCGAAGTTGGAACATTTGAAAAAACTATAGGATCATATTCAGGAGCTTTGGTCGTCGGGTTGCCATCTTTATCCAGTTTTACCGGCATGGTCATTGATTTTCTTACGATTGGCCTGTTTTCAATTTCCTCATTTAATCGCGCCAATTGATCATAGAGCATAGTGATCTGCTGCGACTTGGTAGTCATTAGAGATTTTTTCAGTTTTCTCCACTCACCGTCGTTTGAATCAATCCACGTTTTCAGCGTTTTTTCGGTAATGCCTACTTTTTCCGCAATCTCCTTTTGTGTAAGGTTTTTTTCAGTAAAAAGGAACTTCGCGTATTCCCTTTGTTCGGTTTTTTTCAGTCCCATCGGTTATTAGTTTCGCGACAAAATTGCCATTTCAGCGAACGGATTAAAAAAAACTGTTCAGGAGTTAAACAATGTTGTTCAGGACTTGTACACATTTGTACAGGAGCTGTACAACTATTTGTGCCAAAAAAATCGGTTTTGGAAGTTTGCGCTTTAAACCGACAAAAACTGATGTCAAGACATAAATTTATTCTTAATGACGAAAACCAAGTAAACCAATATGGATTCAGGGTGAAAAACTCTGGGCTGAACCTTACACGCTTTATGGCAAATCCTGTGATTCTGGACCATCATAAAGACGGTAACGCTGCAGTAATTGGACGATGGGAAAACATTCAGTTTGAAGATCATCTGTTAACTGCTGTTGCTGTTTTTGATGATAAGGATCCCAATGCTGCAGAAATCGCCAGAAAAGTTGCTGAAGGATTTCTGAGAGGTGCGAGTTTAGGACTTAATCCATACTCAATGAGCAATTTTATTATTGCACCGGATGATGTTTACGATCTTGTAAAATCAGAAGTATTAGAAGCGTCTATTACACCGATTCCAAACAATGCAAACGCATTGAAATTATACGCCGCCACAGATGATGTGATGAAGGAACTGCAAGAAAAAGAAGTTTCTGAAATCCTGTTGATGGCATCCGAAATATCAAACTTTAACCTTCATAACGACATGAAAAAAATCAATTTATCATTAGCGGCGGTCATCGCTTTAGGATTGCCACAAACAACTTTAGAGCATGATGTGGAAGCCGTAAACAGCGGAATCACAAAATTATCTGCCGAACTGGAAGCAGCAAAAACAAAAATCCAAGGATTTGAAGATTTGGAAAAAGACAAAAAAGCAAAACTTTCTGCTGATACAGTTGATGCAGATATCAAAGCCGGCAAAATTGATGCGACCAAAAGAGAAGACTATTTGAAGCTTCACGCAGAATTCCCATCGCTTTACAAATCAACGGTAACCGATGCGCCTGCAAAATTGAATTTAGGAGCACAGGTTAACAATCCTTCTGCACCTGCAGATGTGAAAACATTGGATGACTTCCAGAAACTTGACCTTTCTGCACAGTTGCAGTTCAGAGACAACAATCCGGAAGGTTACAAAGCGCTATTCAACCAAAAGTAATTTTCTTTCATAATAGTAGATTTTTCCTGCCGTCTCGTGTAGGCGGCGGGTTTTTAAGAAAAACAAAAACTAATAACCATTTAAACTAAAAATAAAATGCCAGCAAATTTTCCAGAAGTTTGGAGTTCACGAGTGATTCAACTGTTAACTACACAAAATGTAGCACCATGGTTGGACGGAATTCCAGAACTTGATACAGAAGTTATCGAAGTTGGAAGCGGTGCAACAAGTGAAACGAATCTTATTCATTTGCCTGTTGAAACCTTTCAGCCGGAAGTATTGTTGAACAATACTACTTATCCGATTGCGGTTCAGGAGTTCACCGACACCGAAGTAATCATCAAATTGGACAAATACCAGACTAAAGCGACATCGCTTTCTGATGATCAGGTCATTGGTGCATCCTACCAAAGAATTGATTCTGCAACACGTGGACACGTAGTACAAATCAACAGCATGAAGTACAGAAAAGCGATCCACGCACAAGCACCTGCAGGAGACACCGTAAAAACGCCTGTGATCACAGTTGATTACACCGATGCAAATACCGGATCTGCGAAAGCCGAAAAACTTTTTGAAGCGATTGTAGCGCTGAAAGATAAGTTTGACCAAAACGAAGTTCCAGAAGAAGGAAGGCGTTTAGTTCTTGCAACTGCACATCAGAATATTCTTTTACTGGACCGCAATAGATTTGGCGATTTGGTTTCTAATCTGAACACCGGTAAAGTAGCGCCAATGTTGGCAGGTTTTGAGATCTATTCTTACGTGGCAAATCCAAAGTACACTGCAGCAGGTGCTAAACTTGCATTTGGAGCGATTCCTGGAGAAACTGACAAAGTTGCTTCTGTAGCATTCCATAAGGATAATGTGGCGAAAAAAACAGGAATGACTAAACAGTATTTCCAAAGAGCTGACACCGATCCAAAAAACCAAACCAATCTGATTAACTATCGTCATTATTTCATCGCAATGCCTGCGAAAAATGAAATGATCGGCGCGATCATCTAATTCATTGTTGTGAATATAGAGGTAGTACTAACGGCTTTAGTAGGCATCATCACTTCAGTTGTTTCCTGGTTTGCGGCAAGACGGAAAAACCTCGCAGACGTTCAAAGCAATGAGCTGGACAATGTCGAAAAGGCCGTGAAGTTCTACCGGGAACAAATGGAGGATATAGCCAATCGGTGGAAGACCGCTACAGAAGAGGCTAACACTATGAATAAACTGTACAGACAGGCCATTCAAGATCTTCATTCGCTTGAAATTAAATTTAATCTTTTGGCCGATGAGAACCGCGCTCTTATTGAGGAGCTAAAAAAGTACAAACAATTAAACGGTAAAAAAACCGAAAATCATGGATAATATTTTCAAAGAAAAACCAACTCTGCAGGAATACTTTGCCACATCTGACGGAACTAAGTTTTACACAGAATCGATGGCAAAGAACCACAGCAAAACTTTGGAAGACAAAACGGTTACTCACGTAGTGAGACCAGCCGAAGAATCAGCAAAAGAAACTGCTGCAGACATCATTGCAAAAGCGCCAGAAATGGACTTGGAAACTGCAAATGATTATCTGGATTCCGAAACATCGCTTGAGAAACCAAGAAAAAGTGTAGTTCAGGCATTGGAGAAAAGAATCGAAGAACTCGAAAAATTAGAAGAATAATGAAGCCATCTATCAAAATAGCATTTAATAACGGTGTAATCGGAGCGGTAACACCTTTGGACACCGGGTGTTTCGGTTTTGTTGCATCTGCGGTTGCTGTGGTTGGCGGATTTCAATTAGATACCGCTTACCAACTGAAATCAATGAAAGATGTTGCAGAACTGAAATTGACTGACAGCATCGATAATCACAGATTATTCAAAACTTTGACCGAGTTTTTTGATGAAGCCGGTCAAGGAACTGAAGTTTGGATTTATGGGGTTGCAAAAACCAAAAAGGTTTCAGAATGGTTTACGCCAACAAATGGAATTGCTCCTGTCGAAAATCTTTTAAATGCTGCACAAGGCAAAATCAGAGGTTTATTTACAGTCAATGATTCGTCTGTTGCACCAGTTGTAACCGCGGGAATTGATGATGACGTTCTTATCGCTGCCGGAAAAGCGCAAACACTGTTTGAAAATTATGCTGCTGTGAAGTATGCACCATTTTTCACAATCCTGGAAGGCTATGCTTTTGACGGAAATAAAGTAAATCTGCCCGACTTAAAAACCAATAACTACAATTCTGTAGGAATCTTAATTGGTGATTCAGAAACCAGAACTGGTGCAACAGCATCCAAAGGTGCTGCGGTTGGAGTTCTTGCAGGAAGATTGGCTGCTTATCCGGTTCGCGTGAATCCCGGAAAAGTAAGGAACGGTTCTTTGAACGTTCAAAAACTTTTTGTGAACGATACACCTGTAGAGAATTTTGATACAGAAGCGTTGTACGATAAAGGTTATATCACTTTCACTACTCACCAAAGCCGTGCAGGTTATTTCGTGATGGATGATCCTTTGGCTTGTGCTGTGGATGATGATTACCATTATCTCACCAGACGCAGAACTATTAATGAAGCGTTCCGCCACTCTTATACTGCATTGCTTGATTTTCTTTTGGATGAAGTACCGGCAAACAACGACGGAACTATTCAAGCGGTTTATGCAAAGACTATAGAAAGTGCTGTGGTTCGTCGAATTGCAAATTATATGGATGGTGATTTGAGCCGAAATGTTGAAGATCCAAAAGATTCCGGCGTGAAGTGTTTTGTTGATCTAAATCAAAACATTGTAACAACTTCAAAAATGGAAGTTGTGGTAAGTATCCGACCATTCGGAACTAACAGATGGATCAGTGTATTATTAGGTTTTGAACTTACAAATCAATAGAAATGGCAGTAAACATTAACGGTAGAGAATACGAATGGGGAGACCTCACTTTGGTTTTAGCAGGTAGAGATTTAACGCGTTTCCGCGGAATCAAATACAGCGAAAAAGTAGAACGTGAACCGGTTTGGGCAAAAGGAAGACAGCCCGTTGCCATCCAGTCCGGAAACGAAAGTTACGAAGGCGAAATCAAGATGCTTCAATCTGAATATGAAGCCCTGATCAAAGCAGGAAAAGGCACGATAAAAAGTTTGTCTGTTGATGCTTTGGTAAGTTACGGCGATCCTTTCAAAGGTGATAATATGATCACTGACAGAATTGAAAGTTTGAGATTTACAGAAGGAGCAAAGGAATTCAACCAGGGCGACAAATTCGCAGAAGTCACTTTGCCATTCATCGCTTTGCGCATCGTGAACCAAGTATAAAATTAATTAATAAACAATGATAAAAAGGCGATTCAGTTCGCCTTTTTTTAAAACAACACCAACAATGAAAGTAGCAAAAGAACAAATTGAAACGTGGAAAAAACAGCACGGTTCAGTATTTAAAATCACCGTTGAAGACAAAGTTTGCTATCTGAAAACACCGGATAGAAAGGCGTTAAGTTATGCGTCATCTGTAGCATCAAAAGACCCTTTAAAATTCAACGAAATACTATTGAAATCTGCTTGGCTTGCAGGTGATGAAGAAATAAAAACGGATGACACCCTGTTTCTTTCTGCATCTTCAAAACTTGCTGAAATCATCGAAGTAAAAGAAGCAGAACTGGAAAAGCTTTAAGGCAGGCAGAAGTAATTGAAGATCAACAATCCATTCGAATATTAGATGCACAGTTGCGCTATTATTTCAAAATTGATCCTGACCTGCTTACCGATGAAGAATGGGCTATGAGAGTTGAGGAACTAAACTGGGTGCGCAAAAAAGAAGGCGGAAAACCTATGACGATTTCTGGATTAGGTATTTAACGTGT
This sequence comes from Chryseobacterium koreense CCUG 49689, assembly GCF_001045435.1. Classification (GTDB taxonomy): domain Bacteria; phylum Bacteroidota; class Bacteroidia; order Flavobacteriales; family Weeksellaceae; genus Kaistella; species Kaistella koreensis. The sequence goes on from NZ_LFNG01000024.1 coordinate 13,444, forward strand.
GAAGTCACAAAAAAATTGAAACTGGCAAACAGCATTAATTTCAAAAACGAATCCAGTGCTACGGCAATAATGAAAACAGAAATTATCAAAATTGCCATAAAAACCGCAAAATTAGTTCTCAACCAATACTGATAAGCATTGATCACGTGGCCAAAGATACCGAGAACCAAACCGAGTAATAATATTGCAATAATTCCAATCATACCATAAAGATACAAAAATTATGACAAACGCATTTGAATATGTTGTTTCTTTAAGAGATAAGGTATCAGCAATCGCACAGCGCGTTTCTGATGCTGTTTCCGGTATTAAGGAAAAAACCGACAAAGCGACTGAAGGTTTTGCAAAAGTTTCCGACAAAGCACAGGCAGCACTTGCCAAAATTTCTACAGGTGCAAAATCAGCAAGCAAAGATTCTAATTTCTTAAAGTTTTCCGTGAATGAATTACGGGCTAAACTGGAAGAAGTTAATAAGGTGAGATTTGGAACCGTTCTGAAAAGTGAGTTTGAAAAAGCGACCAAAGAAGCGGAAAAGCTCGAACAGAAAATCAAACGGTTAAACCAGGGAATTTCTGGAAGCGGATTAGGTTCAAAATTCGCAGGTTGGCGAAATGATTTTATGGAATCTATGCCGGGTGCTAATTTGATGAAAAACCCGATTGCTTTAGCCGGTGCTGCCGTTGGCGGATTTTGGGCTGCAACTCAAAAGGCAATGGAAGCCGGAAAAGAGAAAATGAAGCTTCAAACGCTTACAGGTTCTAAAGAAATTGGTGGCGCTTTATACGATGGTCTTACAAAATTTGCAACAGATACCGTGTTCGGAAATGAAGTTTACGACATGGCTTCGCAAATGTTGGCCAACGGAATTCACGAAGGCGATGTGCTTCCGGTGATGAAGGAATTAGGTGATATTTCAATGGGCGATGCTCAGAAACTTGGAAGTTTGTCACTCGCATTTGCCCAGGTAAAAGGAAAGGGAAAATTAGCCGGTCAGGAACTGTTACAGTTGATTAATGCAGGATTCAATCCTTTACAGGTTCTTTCTGAAAAAACAGGGGTTTCCATGTCGAAACTTCAGGAAGACATGGAAAAAGGAAAACTTACCGTGAATGATGTTCGAAAAGCAATGCAGTTGGCAACAGGTCCGGGCGGAAAATTCCACAATATGCTAAATGATGTTGCTAATACACCTTACGGACAATTAGAAGGTTTGAAAGGGCAACTTGAACAAATGATGGTAAAAATTGGTGAAGTCTTTTTGCCGATCGCCACAAAGTTTATGCAGTTTATTTCCTGGATTTCCGAAAAGATGGGTCCATATTTACAACCTGCAGTATTGATTCTTGGAACTTTAGCAGGAGCTTTAATAGCAGTTTCTGTCGCTCAGTGGGCTTTGAATTCTGCAATCTGGGCAAATCCTGTCACATGGATTATTGCGGGAATTGCGGTATTAATCGCATTGATTTCTTATCTGATCGTAAACATAAGCGGTTGGGGTAATGCTTGGAAAACCGTTGTGAATAATGCAAAACTGAACTGGGAAGTCTTTACTTCAGGAGCAAAGTTAGTTTGGGATGGTTTGGTGAACGGAATTCTGATTGGCCTGGATAAAATTAAGAGCGGTTGGTATCAGTTTAAGAATGTTGTAGGAATTGGAGATGAAGCAGAAAACAACAGCATTTTAGAACAAATTGCCAACGACACAGAAAGGCGTAAAGAAGAAATTACCAAAGCCAAACAGGATTTCGATACAAAGTCAGCTGCATTAAAAAGCGGTAGCAAAAACGCATTTGAACAATTATCCTGGCAAGGAAAATCTGTTTCAAATATCAAAGATGATCTTCTTAGCACCATCGCACCGCCAAAAGGTATTCCAGGCGCAAAAACCGACGGAAAAGACGGTAAGGATAAACTGGGTAAGAAAGGCAAAAGCACGGCAGAATCCATCGCTACAGGCGGAACAAAGCACAATTATATCACTTTGAACATAAAGGAACTGATCGGAATCCAAAATTACGCAGGTTCCAAAGATGCAGCATCTGAAAAAGCAGGTGCAGAAATCATTGATGAAATATTACGTTTAACGGCATCAGCCACAACAGCAGCAGGATAATGGGATTAACAAATGAAAATGTTTTACTGGGTTCATTGATGGGAAGCAAATTGCTGGAAAGAGTCCCGCGCCTTGCAGCTGTCGAAAATGAACTGGCAAAACACGTCCTTCCGCCTGTAAGGTTTCTACCAATTTCTACGGAAGATGATTACATCAGATATCCAGATTATGCTTTACAGAATGAAGATGATCTGTGGATGAACGATAAGCCAAAAAGTGAAGATGAACAGTTTTTCCCTTTTTCATTTTCTGCAGACGGAAAAGATTGGTGGTTACTTCCGTGGGAACCAATGATCACTATTGACGGAAGTAACAGCATTACAAAAAGAAAAATTGCAAAAGCCGGTAAAAATCAAATAGGAAGCATTAAGGAAAGATGGTCCACTGATGATTATAACATTACGATTACAGGTGTATTCTATGGTGATAAAATGATGGGCAAAGCAGCACAAACCTATCCGCGCGAAGATATGGAGAGATTGCGGGATTTTATGTTGACACCATCTGCATTGCACGTGCTATGTGAACCGTTGCAGATTTTGAACATCAATAAAATAGTGATTGAATCCTTCACATTTCCATTCAGTAAAGGTGAAAATGTGCAAGCATACGAAATAAAGGCGGTAAGTGATTTTCCGTATGAATTAATCTACAAAAGAAAACAATAAAATGACTGTTCAGCTGAGTTGGGCAATAAGTTTTAAAAATAAAGAAGGGATTTGGGATCTGGGAATTTTGGCGGAATGCAATATTGAACGGTCAAACAAAAATCTCGCAGATACTGCAACCATCATACTACCTGAAGCCGATATGAACAAAGTGCTTCGTGTGCAGGATGCGATTGGCCGCGGTGATGAAGTGGAAATACAATTGGGTTATGATGCCAATTTGATTACTGAATTTATCGGTTATATCAAAGAAATCACAACAAATGACAGTTCTTTGAAAATTGTGTGTGAAGATGCTTTGTTTCTTTTTCGGAAAGGTGTTCCAGATTATTTCTTTGGAGTGAAAAAAATGAAAAAGAAAAAGCCGAAAACAGGAAATAATGGCGACGGTGAAAATCAAACCGAAGAACCGCCTGCAGTTGGAAAATTGACATCTGTAAAAGAAGTGGCGCAATATGTCATTAATCAGATTGATAAATCTTTCAAACTCGACTGCAAATATGATTTGCCCTACGAAAGATTTACCATTCACCAGGCAACAGGTTACGACGTTCTTGCGAAAATCCAGGAGGAAACAGGCGCTGATATTTTCTTTGATATGAAAACTAAAACCCTTTGCATTTATCCTGCCTATACCAGGAAAACCGGTGAGACGGATTACAGTATGCAAAAAAACGTTGAAACAAGTTCATTGAAATATGATTCCGCTGAAGACAGAAAAGTAGAAATAACGATTGAAAGTGTTGGTGTTGACGGTAAAATCAACAGCTACACAACCGGAACGACAGGCGGTGATAAAATCATAAAGAAAGTAGGTAGATTGGGCGATAAATCAATTAAGGTCATTGCCCACAATGAATATAAAAACAGAATGCAGCCAGGTTATGATGGAACGTTTGACACTTTATTGATTCCCTACGTGGAACCAGGTTACACGATAGCGATTGATGATGATGATTATCCGTATAAAAATGGTCTGTATTACGCGGAAAGTGTCACCACGAATTTCAGCGAAGCGGGCGGAAAAAGAACCATTACTGCAGGAATAAAATTGAGTGTATGACAAAAGGCGATAAACTGAAACAACTGAAAGCCAATTTTCGGGAAATCGTTGGAGCAAATCCAAATTTCCCGATCACAGCAGAAGTTTTGGAAATTGATGAAGACACCTGCACTGTGAAACTTCCAAACGGTTTGGAAGTTCCTGGAGTGAGACTGAAAGCAACACAGGACGGAGAAGATAATTTACTGATCATTCCTAAAGTTGGTTCATCAGTTTTAGTTTTGAGCAGCGACGGAACTGTAGATAACTTAACCGTAATAAAATGTGATGTTGCCGAAAAAATAATTTTTAATGAAAATGGTCTGGAAGTAGAAATCGACAGCGAGACCAAAAAAATAAAAGTTCAGAATGAACAAACTAGTTTGAAACAACTGTTCAGTCAGTTGACTGAGATTCTGAAAACGCTGAAAGTCTTCACGCCTGTTGGACCATCGGGAACACCATTGCCCGATACTATTGCAAAGATTATTCAGTTTGAAAACGATTTTAAAACCATTTTAAAATGAGTTTAGCAAGTGAAAAAGCTGCAGCAAAAACCGCTGTAAAACAAATACTGGAAGACATGCTGACGCGTGAAGAAACTTCCACCGAAGAGTTTGCAAACCGCCTGATCGATGCGATGGAAGTTTGGCTGAAAAAGGCGACCATAAAATATACGAGCGGCTTAATAGCGCCAAACGGCGCTGTAACCGGAACATTTAACGGGCAATTGGAATGAAACGTAAAGATTTTGGAATACAATTGAAGCCGGTAAGCGCTGAATTATATGATTTAGATGTGCAAGTAATGCACGATCAAAATGGAAAAATAATAAGCGGATTAGTTTTAGGACCAACTCTTTATCAAAATCTAGCATGTCTACTGATGGCAGAACCTGGTGATTTCAAGTTAAGTCCGGATTTAGGTGTAGGGTTGCGAAATGCTCTTCTGGATGAAGATCTTCTGCGCTACAGGCATGCAGTTAAAGAGCAGGCGGCAAAAGATGGTATTTTCATAAAACATTTGAATTTGTATAATCTTAAAAACTACAGTATTGAAGCCGAATATGAATAAAGTACAGCAGGGTCAGACATTTTTGGACATGGTACTGCAGCTGACGGGAGATTTTTCAGAGGTCATAGAAGCGTCTCTTTTAAACGACAAATCACTAAGTGAAGATGTGGCCATCGGAACGGAAATAACGGTAAAAATGCAAGCTACAAGCATGATGAGTAACCGACCGGCTACCGCAATAATGGGAATGCAGACTAATATTCCGATAGAACGTGGAGGGATTGGATATATGGAAATAGGGAAAACATTTAAAGTAAACTAAAATGGCAAGAACAATTACAGAAGTAAAAACCAGCATGACTACGGCATTTGTTAGTAATTTGGCGGTGCAAAATATGTATGGTCTGGATCCATCTGCCACTTTTGATGCGCAGTTTTCCTTATTGTCTTTTGAAAACGTGTTCTTTTCTGTGTTAGCCATTATCGCCTGGACGCTCGAAAATATTTTTGATGTCCATAAAAATGAAATAAGCGCACTGATTTCAGAGCAGAAAGTTCCCGGAAGGCGATGGTATAGAAATCAAGCTTTGAGGTTTCAATACGGTTTTGACCTGCTTCCGCAAAGCGGACATTTCTCGCCTTATTTCAACCAGGATGGTGTACCAATTTTAGCGACGCCGGATCAGATAGAGGCATCTAAAATTGTGAAATATGCAGCAATTACAAAGAGCAAAACAAGTTCTAAAATCAGCATGAAGATTGCGCCGGAAAATGGCGATGACATATTCACTGACGATCAAATGATAGCATTTGGTGAGTATATGGAAGAAATTCAGGCTGTAGGCGATCATATTGTCATAGTGAACTATCGTCCAGATATTTTGAAGCTGAGATTTAAAATTGTTTATAATCCTTTGGTGCTTTTACCCACAGGACAAAGTATTTTGACAGGTGGGTTCCCCGTGAAAGATTCTGTAAAAGCCTTTCTGAAGTCTTTGCCATTCGACGGGGAACTTTCTGTTCAGCAGTTGGAAAAAGCAATACTTGAGACTGAAGGCGTGAAAGATCTACAGAACCTTAAGGTAGAATCAAAATGGATAGAGCCCGGTATGGGTTACGGTTTTTTACAACCGATTGAAATTTCAAGAATACCTAAATCAGGCCGCTTCACGCTTATTGATGATGTGACGAACGAAGAGGATTGGAGTGGAATCGAATATATTATTTACGAAGCTGAGTAGTGTGATGAAGATTTTTGATTTGAATTTAAAAAAATATGCCTTATTAGCTACACCGCCATTTTTGCGCGGAACAATCTTCATGAGCTTTATTAACAGCTTCATTGATCCTCTTGATGTTCTTTATATCACATTCCTGAAAAATAGAAAACAGAACCTTATCAAGATGAACCATAATTTTCAAAAGTTTTCGATGCAGAAGCGGCTGAATGATGTGTTCGACCAAATCGAGCGACGGATAAAAATAGTAAATGCAGTACAGTACGAAGGGGTATTTATCTACACAGAAGCTGAGACTGATCCCACCAAACCAGGTTATTATTCAACAGATCTGAGCAATAAGATGAAATGGCTTTTTGGAAATGAAAAACCTATTTATCTTAGAAATGAAAGCGAGTTGTCAAGTGACTATGATTTCATTGTAGAGATACCTGATGCAGGAATCAACCAAATGCAAATGAAGGCGGAAATCGACTTTTATGTGCTACCATCGAAATCCTATCTAATAATTATCAAGTAATGAAATATAATTTTAAATTCCTGCAAACAGGCGGCGTGCCGCTTACAAACGACCTGATGTCGCTCATCGAGGAGGCGTACCAAATATTCGAGGTTCTGGGTGACTTGGCGGGCAGCCTCACCATCCTTTCCGGATGCAATTTGGTTGGTTCCACGGTGGAACCCGGAATAGTGGCTATCGAAGGCAAACTCTATTACTTCGAGGGTGGTTTGGTTAGTGACACCGTATATATTCATAAAGAAGAAATTCTAAAGACATTCCAGGACCAGACGGATAAAATATTGATCGAAAAACGAACGGTCAAATTTGGCAATGCTATAACCACCTACAATTGGGACGATTTTGTAAAACTGGATACCTTAAAGGATATCCAATCAAAAGTAAACAACAGCGTCACCCAGCAGCAACTGAATGCGCTTATCACTGAAATTGACATCTTAAAATTAAAAACCGCTCCGATTATCAACGGCGGGATCGTTTTCCCATTCCGAAGACCGGCAAGCGAAATTCCGGCCGGTTGGAAAGAGTGTATTGATTTCCGCGGAAAAACCATCGTGGGGCGTGATCCCAACGACGGTGATTTTGCGAATTTAGGAAATACAATTGGTACTAAAACCCATACGCTTCAAATCAGCGAGATTCCGAATCATAGCCATGCGTACACGCGCACTTCACCGTGGTCTGGAAGTGGTGGTGGATTTTCGGGCGGCGGAAATACATTCGATATTTCAGCCCAAAATACGTCGGCGGTCGGTGGAGGTCAAGCGCACAATAATATTCAACCGTCTCGAATCGTGAACTTCATAGAACCTAACTTTCAATAATCATGGCAGTAACACCTTTAAACATAATTTATAGCTGGTTTGAAACGGGAGACTACCCGACCGAACAGCAGTTTCAGGCTACCTGGCAGAGCTTTTGGCACAAATCTGAGAGCATCCCGATGTCACAGATTGGCGGGCTTAACCAGGCATTCAACTCCTATGTGACCAATTCGACTTTTAATAGCCATTTGAACGATCCAAATGCGCATGCCGGTGTCCTGATTCCGATGGTTCAGAAAGGTGCACACAATGGCGTGGCAACGTTAAACGATAGCGGAAAAATACCGGAAAGCCAATTGCCTTCTTATGTGGATGATGTGTTGGAGGGTTATCTGAACAGCGGTCAATTTTTTGATGAAGATAATAGCCTCATCGATGGAGAAAAGGGTAAAATTTACGTTGATTTGAATACGAATAAGAGTTTCAGGTGGAGCGGATCAGTCTTCGTGGATATTAGTTCAGGCGATGAAAGTGATTTGGTGCATATTACTGGTGATGAGGAAATCATAGGTTATAAACAATTCCTTAATGAAGACAACTGGTTTTGTGGCACTTTTAAAATTAGAGACACTCCGATTAATTTAAGTGCGGGCTTTTATGGTGATGAATCCGGATTAATGGATTTATCTTCGGAATATAGTATAGCTGTTAAAAGCGGCGATTATATCAACTTTGCAGGCCGCTTCACAGGAACTGATACAACTGATGGTCTCAATCGATCCGTATCCACCGGAAACTACGGACTTGACCACGAACCAGGTGACGATAAACTATCAGTTGGCGGAGAGGTAAAGGCAGATGGCTTCAAATCAATATCCGCCACATCCAGCACGCTGCTTGATCACGAATCATTGAAATTGTTCGGAGCATTAAACCAACGGATCACGCACAAATTCAACGATTCAAACATCTATACCATCCGTTACGGTGCCTACGATGCAGCTGAGCGTCGCGGTATCCCGGCTACCGAGGATCGCGGATGTGATATTCTTCGTTTTAATTTAACCAGCAATACCATTTCAGTAGGTGCCACCCAAATTTCAGCAGGTGCGACCACCTTGATGCAGCCCGTGAAGATGAAGCTGCATTACACACCGGAAACAGCCAACCAGGACAGCGTGGTAACGATAGGTTCTGGTAATCTTATAGGTAAGAAGCCACTGACCGAATTGGTCACCAATTTGCGTGAAGGCGAAACGGCGACTGGCGGTGTATATGAATATCGTGATAGATTTGGTGTTCATGAACTACCAATTTTTTCGAAGAAGATTAATGTTCTTGGCACGTCGGCGGATATGCCGATAGGTAACATACCCATCTCGGTGAGCGTGTTCACAAATATGGGTCATATAGGTGTAAGTGAGGAGATTCGGTCGGAGGCAAAATTGCAATATTCGTTATCCCCTTATGAGCCCGGAATGTTGCGAATTGACGCCGAATATGTTGATGAATTAGGCGGCGACGTGGAGATTTTCATAAACGCTCTTTACGCTTATGCGCCACCGGTGCCCGAGAGATTGGAGTAGATATTTAAATAATTTTCACATGAAAAAACTGATAACCATTTTATTAATGCTGTCACTTGCAGCCTGCACTACGCAAAAACACAAAACCAAAGAAAAAACGAAAACAGAAATCGAGAAAAAGGAAATAAATTCCATTTCTTCCGAGGTTTCCAACGAAACCAAATCGGTGGTTTCAATTATGGATTCAACCACTCAAAAAACGGATTATAATTCCAGTAAGTTATTTGGATCCATTGCGCAGAATCTGACGCTTAAAAACAACGGCAAGTGCGCTGATGGCGGTGATATCCGGTTTCTAAAATTCACAGATGCGCAGGGTAACAAGACAGAAGTGCCAGTAAATGATAATACGGAAGTCAATTTCAACACGGCAGCAGAATTGACGGCCGAGAACAAAAACCTTAAAACGGCATTCTCTAATTTATACACAGAAAAATCTGATATTGAAACCAAACTGAAGGCGGCACAAAACCAAATCCGGAAATATCAGGAGTCTGAGAAATCGGCATCAACAAACATTAAGACAGACATCGAAAGAAGCCAGTTAACGGCATTCATGTGGTGCATCGTGTTGACGATTGTTTTCTGGGAAGCCGGTAAATTTTTAATTAAAAACCGATTAAAACTATGACATATCAATTAGGCCAGCGCAGCCTGGCAAACCTTCAGGGAGTTCATCCGGATCTTGTGAAGGTCATGAAAGCCGCAATTGTGAATAGTCCGGTAGATTTTACCATTACGGAAGGATTACGGAGCACAAAACGGCAGCAGGAACTGTTTTCTCAGGGAAGAACCACACCAGGCGTGAAAGTGACGAACGCAGACGGCGTTAAAAACATATCCAATCATCAGGATGAAGCCGATGGGCGCAAAGATGGATTAGGACAGGCTGTGGACCTGTATCCGTTCTTTCTGGGCAAAGTACAGGTAAATCATAAAGATACCATTGCAAGGTTGAAGGATATTGCTGCACATATCAAAACCACAGCGAAAGAACTGGGTGTAAAAATTGTTTGGGGCGGTGACTGGAAATCACCTTATGATCCGCCGCATTTTCAACTGGGATAAAACCAGTGGAGGATAAAACATCCTCCAGTTTTTAAAAAGTTACCACACCAATTAAAACGAGAGCCAACGGCTACTGGAGGACTTAAAAGTCTTCTGGAAGCTGTTGGCTTTTTTCGTTTGGTGTGGTTTTGCAAATATAGAACTAATATTAAAAATCATGAATAAGTATCACAAAACATTAGAAAAAATCCTTACAAAAGGTAAGGTGCAGGAAAACAAGAAGGGAAATATCACTTACCT
>NZ_LFNG01000025.1 GCF_001045435.1 Chryseobacterium koreense CCUG 49689
AACAGTAATTTTTATCTAAATTTGAACCTACATTAACACATGAAAAAAGCAGTTCACTGAATGAAAAAAGGGGTGGTCAGTTTACTCCGAAATTAGGTGGTCAGTTTAAACCGAACTTAGGTGGTCAGTTTAAATTGAAACTGGGTGGTCAATATCACCGAAGTTTCCAATAGATGAAAGAATTCCATTTTTTTGCATGATATGCGAATTTATTGCACATTCAGTGCAATCTGGATACATGCACATATTCGTCTGCTCTTTTGCTTGTGTTGCACAGTCAGTGAAAATTTTTGCCAATTGTGGGTTTTCAGTTTTCATAAAAATATTTGCTAACGATTTATATAATACCTGAAATATAATTACTCAATCTTTTGGTATAGCTTCTCTTTGCCACGTTTTTGTCCAGTAAAGGCGATAATATTCCTAAATGCTTCTCTAGAAATTGCGTCCGTGACCCTAGTTGTTTTTATAGAATCCCTAACTTCTATTGGCAGCATTTTCCAAATGTCAGAAGAAGTAAATTGTTCAGGAAGTTTATTACAGTTTAGAATTGTCATGATTCTTTGGGGGAGATTAATATCGGTTTTGGCAATTGAAATAATTTTATCCTTATTTAACAATGCGATTGCTCTAGTGGCGTTGGGTAGATTTTTGATTTCTGGAATTGTTGTACTAGGATTAATGAAGTCCCAAAGTTTGATTCCATATGCTTGAGCAATACAGTTTGTCTTATCAAAATCAATGTTGCCCTTTGCTATTTCTATTGCGCTATAAGCACTTTGGGTTAATCCAGAGAGTTTTGCAATTTCATTCTGCGTAAGCTTATAATGTTCACGGTATTGTTTTATTATAGCCCTGATTCTGTTGTTTTCTGTAATCAAAATCTTAATTTATTAAATATTTTAAGTAAAATTTGCTTATTACGATTTTATTTGTATCTTTGTTTCAGTTGGTTATAGATACATTCTCTATAAGTAACTCTGAGTTCCGCCAAACTAAACGACCAATTTTAAGACACGGAACCCAAGGGAATTTTATTCCCCGTTGATTTTGTACATTTGCAAAATGCGGGGGATAGTCCCTTGCTGGAAGCTGTGTCTGTGGCGCTTGGTCGTGCCCGTTTGGCAGTGGAAGGTAAGGGGTTATCCTCCGCTATTTTATTTATAGCACTTTTCTTTGGACTCATAATTTAAAAATCTACACGATATTATGAGAACGACATTTACCACCTTTCCTCCCTAAAACCAGAAGAACCTTAAGGTTCTCACGTATAATTTCCCGATACCCATCAGGATATAAAGAACGCCAACGCTCCTCACAGCTGTTAGAGGGTAAGGTTTTGTGCAGCCCAATGCCACACAGAATCTCTATAATAAAAATGCCTAGCAGCACAACGAAGCTCCCGGAAAAGAAGAATCATAGGAATAAGGACTTTTTAAAAACTCGCACGTTAAAAATAGGTTGTTTATTCCGATTATGCAAATAATGATTCAGGGTGCTTCAAGTGAGGTGGTGTTGGTTTTTTGAGGTTGAGGATAGCGATGACACTTACAATGGTTGCGCAGCCATTGCGGCCTTCGGGCTTACCAAGTGATTTTGTTCTTAATTCATCATCATCTATCAAAACCGTTATGGATTATTCTGTAACCTACCAAGATACCTCATAAGAGAACGAAACATTCATATCAATTTTCTCTTCAGGAGGATTGCCTAAAGCGGGGAGGCGCTGTTGTTGGTATAGCTTTCCCGCGGGGTGATCCGGGAGCTAAAAACGGTGAATGTGCGTGCAGTGTGATTGCATGATTGAGTGGTTGAGTTAAAGCAGGAGGTGAGGAAATCGAGAATAAATTTGAGCAGTTAAACAAGTAAAAAGGAAACCATGAAAACACTGAAAATTTATAATGTTGTTGCTACGCTACTGATTGTTTTACTGGTGGTGTGGGTGGTGGAGCTCAGGAAGGAGGTAAGGGAAACGGAGGAGCTGCTGGATCTTTGTGCGGAAAGGTTTTATGAGAATTTGGATGATGTGGAATGAGGAATGAGTGATGGGTGATAAGTAATAATTAATAATTAATAATTAATGAGTGACTAGTAGTGAGCAAAACGTGTTCAGAATAAGGATCTGTTCTTAGCGGGAAAGTGACCCCACTGTAAAATTGTTTCTACACGCTTTCCCCTAAGGCGATCCGAGAGATATCATGTGTAAAGAGTAATGAGCAATAAGCAATGGTTGCGGTGGCTGACCCAAGCCGAAGCCAGAGAAAGGGAAAAGCCAAAAGTGCCATGGGTAAAAAGCATTGTCTGACAGAAAACAGGGATGCTCCATAGATGCTTCACGGATGCTCCATGGATAAAGCATGGATAGTTCATGAGGAGTTCATGAAAACAGATCTGAAAATTGATCAGCCTGGAAACCATAAACTGACAACTGAAAAACAAGATAAAACATCGAAAGATAACAGTCACCCAGTAACCAGCATCCAACAGTAAAAGGATTGTTCTTTAGCGGGAAAGTGACCCCACTGTAAAAGTGTTTCTACACCGCTTTCCCCTAAGGCAATCCGATCCATTTTGGTGGCTGAGTGAAGCCGAAGCTAGAAGAAAATAGAGAATAGAAAATAGAGAAAAGAGAATAGAAAATAGAATAAAGAGAGAAGAGTATTCCGCATTTGGTCTATGATCTATGCTCTTTTTTCTGTCTTCTAATAAAAAAAAGCCCTTTCCCTAAAGTTTGCAGCCGCGGGAAAGAGCACGGAATTAATTAATGTTTAACCAAAACCAAAACAAAACTATGAAAAAAAAGTTTTGCAGACCAGCAGGAATCACTTTTGCCTTCCTGCTCTCGGCGGTGTACTGTACGGTGCACGCGCAGACCCGCACCGTCACGGGGATTGTGAATGACGGCGAGCAGCCCCTCAGCGGGGTGACCGTAAGCCAGGAAGGCAGCAGCGTGCTTGCCACCACGACCGCCACCGGAGCCTTTTCGCTCCGGATTACCGGAAAAAATCCGATCCTCGTATTCAGCCATCCGGAGTACGCTGAAAGAAGAATAGCTACGGATGGAAAGTCCATCTTCACGGTTGCGCTCACCGAGAAGGTGAAGTCGATTGAAGAGGTAGTGCTGAATGCGGGGTATTACAAAGTAAAGGAGCGGGAGAGTACCGGAAGCATCGCCAAAGTGACCGCGAAGGACATTGAGAACCAGCCGGTGAACAATGTGCTTTCGGCGGTGCAGGGAAGAATGGCGGGGGTGAGCATTACGCAGAACAGTGGAACTCCGGGAGGAGGGTTTGACGTGCAGATTAGGGGGCGGAACAGCCTTAGAAATTTATTAAACAGTGCGATTGATGGAAACCAACCCTTATATATTGTGGATGGGATTGCGCTAGGGAACACCCTCAGCTCAGCCTTTTCGGCATCCATATTGCCACTTCAAAATATCAGTCCTCTAAATTCCCTGAACCCGAATGATATTGAAAGCATAGAAATCCTCAAAGATGCCGATGCGACCGCCATTTATGGGAGCCGAGGGGCGAACGGTGTGATCCTGATCACCACAAAGAAAGGAAAAAAATCTGACCTTACCGTCACCATAGGCCAGCAGTATGGACTGAGCGCGGTCACACGCTATATGAAGATGATGGATAATACGCAGTATGTCAATATGCGTTTAAAGGCCTATGCAAATGCCAACATCACAAATATCCCGGCAAGCGCATATGATGTGAATGGAACTTGGGATAAGAACCGCAATACAGACTGGCAGAAGGAGCTGATCGGGCATTGGGCCGAACACAGCGATACACAGTTCTCTATCCTGGGTGGTGACCATCAGCATTCATTCAGGTTAAGTGCTTCACACAAAGACCAAGGCACGGTTTTTCCCGGTGATTTCCATTACAAAACCAATAATCTGGATACCAATTATAATTTTTTATCAGTTGACAAAAAATTCGAACTTAACCTTTCGAATTCCTTCTCACAGCAGTCAAATAATGTGGTAAGTGCGGACTTTAACAACCGAGCACTCTTGCTGAGTCCCAATGCTCCCGCATTGTATGATTCAGCCGGTAACATTAACTGGGAGAACAATACATTCTCTAACCCCGTTGCAGCTCTGAACTCCACCTATACTAACCATATATTCCAGTTTAATCAGGGTATAAATCTGAGCTACAATTTTCTAAGAGATTTCAAATTGAAATTAAACGGCGGCTTCAACTATCAGCATCTAGACGAAATTAATATCAAGCCCAATACGATGTATAACCCCGCATTTGGTTCAACTTCAAATGATTCTTCCTCGTCAAAAAGCACCAATTCGATCTTCACTTATATTGCGGAGCCCCAGATTTCTTGGTTGAAGCAATTTGGAGTTCATGAATTGATCGCATTGGCCGGAGCCTCATTTCAGCAGGCCACCACAAAAATTTCGGCTATGACCGGTGTAGGGTTTGCAAGCAATGCCTTGCTGGAAAATCTTGCAGCAGCCAACTTCAAGATCATTTCACCGGAAGTTGATAACCAATACAAATACGCTTCTCTATTCGCGAGGATCAATTACAATTTTTCTAAAAAGTATATCGTGAATCTAACGGCACGGCGCGATGGTTCAAGTCGTTTCGGAATGAACAACAGGTTTGCCAATTTTGGTGCGATTGGTGCTGCTTGGCTTTTTTCTAATGAAGCTTTCTTGAAAAACATTAAATGGCTGAGCTTCGGGAAACTCAGAGGAAGCTATGGGATCACCGGGAGCGACTTTATAGGAGACTACCAGTATTTGAATAATTACAGCATTGCCGATATTGCATATAATAACACAACAGGTCTATATCCTATCTCACTTTTTAATCCAAATTTCAGCTGGGAAAAAACGAAAAAGTTTGAAGCCGCCATGGAAATGGGGCTTTTCAAAGATTATGTCAATTTTTCGGCTGCTTTTTACCTTAACCGTTCTTCGGGACAATTGGTGGGTATGCCGCTAAGCGCCACGACGGGATTTGCCTCGATTTTGGCCAATTTGGATGCGGTGGTTGAAAACCGAGGATGGGAATTTGAAGCGTCATCGACCCCTTTAAGGAATGAAAATTGGCGTTGGCAGACGTCATTTAATATCAGCTTCCCAGAGAACAAATTAATATCATTTCCAGATCTGGAGGGCTCGGCGTATGCAAATAAGTATTTGGTAGGAATGCCGACTTCCATCGTTAAGCTTTTTAATTATGAAGGTATAGACCGCGACGGTAAATACATCTTTACTGATTACAATGGTGACGGTAAAATATCATCTCCGACCGATGCGCAGGCGATCAGAAATATCGGGGTAAAATATTTTGGGGGCTGGCAAAATGAAGTAAGGTATAAAAATCTCAATTTATCATTCCTTTTTCAATTCGTGCAGCAGACGAACTGGAATTTCTTTCGAACTATGACTACGCCGGGAAACATGAACAATCAACCGGTGGAGCTGCTTAATGTCTGGTCGCCTGAAAATCCCGCCGGAATTATTATGCCGTATTCTCCCGGAACACAACCGGAGGTTAATACGCTTACCAGTAATTTTCGAAACAGTACCGCTGCGGTGGGCGATGCCTCGTACATCAGGCTAAAAAATATTCAGCTTAATTATAGGTTTCGACCTTCTTTTTCGTGGATGAGGGATGCGGTGGTTTATGTACAGGGGCAAAATATTCTAACGGTTACCAGTTATTTTGGGCAAGATCCAGAATTTATAACGACAGGATTTGTTCCTCCCCTTAAAACTTACGCTCTGGGTTTTCAATTTAAATTTTAATTCATATTTATTAACATGAAATCATCTATTAAAATATGCTTGGTAGTCTCTTTGACTATACTGGCAACCAATTCCTGTAAACAGCTGATTGATGTGGATGACCCTATCAATCAGATTGGTGCGGCACAAGTCTTTCAGGACAAAAACACCGCCTATGCGGCGCTAGACCATGTGTATGCGGAACTTCAGACCAATTCGCTGTTTTCTGGCGGCTCATCAGGTGCCGGAGCATTACTGGGATCCTATGCGGACGACCTGGAGCTGCACGCACCGCCGTATGGATCGCCGGTATCCGACATCTATCTGAATCAGTTGTTGGCAGATAATTCCGTTGTCAAAACCGTGTGGGCAAATGGCTATAATGAAATCTATATGGCGAATGCCCTAATTGAGGGAATGCAAAGCTCCGCCATAGCGGAAAGTGACAAAAAACAGATTTTGGGGGAGGCGCTGGTGATACGCTCCATGATTTATCTTCAGTTGATGCAGATTTTTGGAGAGATCCCCTATACTACCACGACAGATTATACCTATAATCAGTTTGTGCACAAGACTAGCGAATCCGAGATGCTGCAATTGCTGGAAGCGGACCTTACTCAAGCCGTCACTCATCTTCCAGATACTTACAGGAACCTATCGCGGATCTATGTCAACAAGAAAACGGCTCAGCTGCTGCTCGGCAATATTTATCAATTGAAAAAGGACTGGTCTAAAGTGGAGCAAATTTGCCAGACGATCATTTCCGATGCCAATTACAGTTTTGAGTTAGATATCAACAAAGTATTCAAAAAAGGGGGCAAACACATTTTGTTCCAGCTCAAAACCCTATATGCGGGAGCTCCCACGCCAGAAAGCGGAATTTATTACTTTTCGTCTGTTCCTCCACTAAATTATGTGGTTAGTCCGCAGCTGGTCGCTAGTTTTACGGGTACGGATTTGCGCCTCAAATATTGGATATCGAAGGTTGAAAATAACGGCTTCGTATTTTACAGGAATGATAAGTATAAGAACTTTACCACCAATAATGATGAGTATTCCGTGGTTTACAGGCTGGAGAACGTCTATTTTATGTTGGCGGAATCATTGGCAAATCTGAACAGGGTATCTGAGGCAGTTCCGTATGTCAATAAAATACGTCAGCGGGCGGGAATTGTATTGCTGGATGGAAATATACCGAAAGAGGTTTTTCTAAACGAACTATTGGCTGAAAAAAGGAGGGAATTCTTCGCCGAGCAGGGGCAGCGGTTTTTCGAGCTTAAAAGGATTGGGCAACTCGACCTTTTGAAGCAGAGCAAACCCAATTGGAAAGATTTTCACAGGAGGTGGCCTATCCCGCTATCGGAAATATTGCTTAATGCAAACTTGAATCCGCAAAACCCCAATTATTAATAATGAGCGCAAAAATATTTGTCACTATTATTTTATTTTGTTCCAACACATGGGTGCGTTCGCAGTTCAACGAATCAGCGTTTCAGAACTTACGATATGATATCGTGCATAACGAGGTGTCTCCAAACGGAAAATATGTCAGTTTTAGAAAAGCATATCAAGATTCGAGGGACACTCTCGTAGTGCTGAACAACGCTGTACGGGGAAAGGAATTTTATTGTACCGATGGGGTTAAAAGGTCATTTTTCACAAAAAGTAATACGTTGTTTATTGCGAAAAAAAGCGAGCTGGAAGTGCTACGCTTTAAAGATCGAAATCCCGTAAGGTTTAAGAACGTGCTGCAAGTGGAACACCTGTCTGAGGGGAGAAAAATTCTCACCATTAATAAAGGTCCTGCAGGCAACTACCTAGTGGTACTAGATGAAAATGGTGTTATCATAAAAAGCTATCCGGATATTGACCGCATCGAAGTACTTGCGGACGAACAGGTTTATGCCATTGGCAAAACAAATGGAAATTCTGTGTTATTTCAATTTGTGGATAACGAAATGCGGGCTTTCTATTCTGGCATGAGGGATGTCAAAAAAGTCATGAATGCAAACGATAGAAATATTATCATCGCCGTGGGAGAAATACGGGGCAGTAATCTTGACCTCGTTATGGTCGATAGGCAATCGAGAAACAATTACCTGTTAAAAAATGCTTTGCCCGGGAATATTTTTCAAGTCATGGCTGCTAATTTCACAAATGTAGGTGATCAAGTTTATGTTCAATTGGCATTGTCTAAAGGGCAAGACGTCGACAAGAAAATCGATATTTGGTACGGTAATGACAATAGTCTGGAAACTAAGTTTTATAAAGATACGCAGCAACATTATGTTTTGTGGGATCCGATGAAAAATCGTGCGAAGTTCCTGGATAATGAGGAATTTCCTGAAATTGCATTCACGGGAAATAGTCAATTCTATTTGGCTTTTAATCCATATCATTTGCAGGACTATTCAACCTTTGATGTACCGTTGGAAGTGCACCGATATGATTTGGTTAATGATGACGCTGCGTATCTGGGAAAAGCTGGCTCAAGCGTATATTTGAATAAAGATGGATCTTTGCTCATCAGTAAAATTGAGGGCAGCTGGGTGCTGTACAGTTTAACAACTTGTTCGGAAGAACATATTTCAATACCTGAATCAGATCATGTTTATTTTTCAACAGATAATAGGTTTCTGTACTTTGAACAGCAGGGAGGTATTGTCATCTATGACTTATCCAAAAAGCGGGCGAGCCATATTCCAACTATTGAAGGATTTGAAAGTTCGATTTTGAATAATTATACGTTAAAGATATTGCCGAAATATGGCGTTTATAAAAGTTATATTGATGCTGATCAACCGCTGGTGGTAAATATTTCGAATTCAAAAACAGGAGCGTCAGCAGTCGGATTGTTGGAAAATAAGGCCTTTACTTTGATAGTTCCTCAGACTAGTGACAAAATCACTTCAATACACTATAATGTCAAAAATAAGGTGATTACATATGTTTCGGAAAATCTCGGTAGTCCACCTGCTTTATTTGCAGGAAACGGGTCAAGGGCACTCCCTGTATATTACAGTAACAGCAATGACCACTATATCAATAAGGTAAGGAAACAAATATTTAACTACACAAATTCTGAGGGGATTCCGATAAGCGGACTATTAATATATCCGATGAATTTTGATCCGGCTAAGAAGTATCCCATGATTGTTAACATCTATGAAAGACAAAGCAAGTTTCGCAATGTCTATCTTAGAGATGGATATTATGGTATGACGGATGGTTTTAATTTGCGACACTATATTGAAAACGAGTATTTCGTTTTTCTTCCCGACATTATTTTTAGTGATAAGGGGACTGGCTTTTCTGCATTAGATTGCGTGGAAAAGGGGTTTCAAGCCATTTCAATAATTACAAGTATTGATTTCGAAAAAGTAGGGTTGATTGGTCATTCCCATGGCGGGTACGAAACAAATTTTATTGCGACACATTCAAACAGATTTGCGGCCTTTGCCTCAGGTGCCGGAAATAGCGACCTCGTAAAATCTTATTTTTCATATAATCTGAACTTTAATAGTCCATTTTACTGGCAATTTGAGGATGGCCAGTATCGCATCGGGAAATCTTTTTTTGAAGATAAAGCGATTTACCTGGAGAATAGTCCCATCCAAAATGCTGAAAAAGTAAATGCACCCGTACTACTATGGGCGGGGAAAAATGATGTGAATATCGACTGGGAGCAGACCATGGAGTTTTTTCTTGCTTTAAAGAGAAGTCAAAAAAAGGTGGTTGCAATTTTTTACGAGGATGAAGGACATTCCATTGTGGATCCGCTTTCACGATTTGATCTTTATTCCAGGATCTCGGACTGGTTTGCATTTCATCTGAAGGGTGTGAATAAAGAATGGATTGACAAACTAGAATAAAAGGATGCTTTATAGCATCCCTTTTTATATTACTGAAAATGTAATTCGGTCGGACAGCTGGTGCCAACCAAATTCCACAAGGTTTCTGTTCCCATCCCTACATCGGCGGTGCAGATTGGGCCGCCAGATGTACTGCATTTAATGCCTGTGTTTTGACATTGTACAAGTTCGTTTGGACGTTTAACATAACCGTCAGCGAGTGGTGCATCGCCTTTTTTTGATTGGTTCGAGGCAAATGCACTACCTACAGCAACTAATACCAAAGCTGCTGGCAAAATGAATTTTTTAGACTTTTTCATTTTTTAAAGTTTTAAAATTAAATGCCTACTCTATGTCGGGTTTTCGGCGCCTCCCTTTTGAAAAACTATCCCTTAACGATTTTCCCAATCGATACCTGATAATTTTTGTGTCGGTCAATACGAAGAGGTATTGATCCGTAACCAACATTTGGGGGAATTTTCCTTTTTCTTTCGATATGTAGAAACTACCCCAGTACCCTGCAGGATATGTTTTGTAAACATCAACAATGAAATTTTCCTTCCACATCAACTTTTGTTCAAATTTTCCCATGCGAGGTGATTCGTTAAAAATCAAGCCGCTATATGCGGCGACGCTTCGGTTGATTGTTGGTGGCGGTCCTTGAATTTTGCGGACACCATTCCTTAATTTAATGGTGTGGATGTCCGGAAAAGCAACCGGATCGATTGTCTTTATCTGGTTCTGTCCTTTAATATTAAGGTCTAGTTTTATTATTTTGTTTGAATAGTAATGAACATAAAATACGTCATTGTTTTCCTCATCAATAATCAATCTACCATCGGTTTCGAAAATGCCATCATTCTTTTTCGTCAAGATATCGTTTCTAAGTTTGATGAAGGGCTTTGCGTTCATCTTAAGATATCCCAGAATCTTATCACGTGTTGCGCTGCTAAGGGCAGTGAAATAGTAGTTGCTGGAATCAATTATTGCAAGTTGGTCGAAGTACGCGTTTTTATAGCTTTTGGTTTTCACTGTTCCAGTGAAATCATTTGGGTCACCCGCGTAAATTACTGGAACTGTACCATCAAAAAAGAACAAGCGGTCCCCACTGATCTTTACCTGGGTATTTCTATAATTTGGCTCTTTGTCCGGCTGTATTTTAATTGTCTTAAGCGTTTTCAAGGAATCATCGATTGTAAAAAATTGAAAAGGAGCCGTGTGATTTCCAAGATATATTTTGTGATTGCTGCAGCCTGCAAAATAATAGGAATTCACTTTCAGATCATAAGAAATTTCTTTTATAACTGGGTTATGCGGAAATCGCCTCGTAAAATTATTTTCTTTTTTTATGATGTATTCCGAAGAAAGAAAAAGGGCGACCATGCTCCCCGCAGACAGTGCGGCTGCAAATGCCAACCGTGCTGCAGTGTGGGTCCAGCGGTGCGCCCGGTCTTTCCTGATGAAACTAATTCCGATGAAAGCTAAAAGAACACTAATTATATTAAAAACCAGATGCTGTTGCCAGCTCATTTTTTCCAGAATTCCGCCGCAGGAGCACGGCACAAAATCACTGAAGTGGAGGATGAGGTAGATGTACACCGTGAAAGCGACCATCAATGCAAATGAAGCATACAGGCCGATGAGGCGCGTAACCTGGAAACACAGCAGACCGGCGACCACTATTTCCAAAATGATGACCGCGTAAGAAATCAATCCTGCATAAGCACTGAGCAATGGCGATTGCGCCAACTGCACCTGAAAGTTTTCAAAGTCCAGCATTTTGCTTGCTGCCGCATAAACGAACAGGAGGATGAAAAAGAGACTCGCCGCAAGGGGGATTGTTTTTGTAAGGGTTTTCATTGTTGATCTTTTTTTGGGTTTTCAAGGCAAGTTATTTTTCATGGAGCATAGCGCATTTGTTCCTCGATTCTGAAGCGAAATTAGGAGGGTGATTTGAAAGAAAAAAAAGAATGTTGTGCTGATTTATAAATCGTTACAAAACTTAAAGGGAGTCTGAACGCTCCCGGGAATTGAAATTTATTTTGCGGAATCTGCTATGTTTTGCGCTTTGCTGTCAGGAAAAAAAGGGTACTTGTAGAAGAAGCAGGTGGGCTGATTTATAAATCAGCACAACAAGATATGGGGAAGCGTTGCTTTATCCAAGGCGGATACGGAAGATTAAGGAGGCGGTTTTCCGCAGGGGGTTTCATTTCAGCATTTCGTGTGTGAAAAAGTGTTAATTTTGAGAGGAACAATAATTGATAAAATGATGGATCATGCAGCCGCTCAGACTGTTGATATTGCCTTTGCTGTTTTTTGCGGGACTCTTGGTTGCGCAAAAGGGCAGTCGGGAGCCTTATGAGCGGATCATCAGGACCTTTGTTCATCTTCCGATTAACGATTCGGCCGCGCTGCCCAAGATCAGGGTGCTGATTGCGCTTGCAAAAAAGGAAAAAAATGCGGCCGAACTGACCAAGGCCTACCACGATGCGCTCCATTATACCCCGTCTGAAAACCTTAAACTTCGGTACGCGGACAGTGCCATAACGGCTGCACACCTGAGCTGCCAAGAGGACCTGATTGCGACCGCCCATCTGGGGAAGGGAATTGTGTATTATTTTAATTTTAAAAGGTACCGTAACGCACTGCAGGAATACCTGATAGCAATGGGTTATGCAGAAAAGACAAAAGACCACTATTTGATTCACAAGATCGGGTACCATCTTGGGGTGGTGAAAAGTTATTTGGGGGATCACTGCAATGCCATCCGTCATTTTGAAACTGGTGCGGCGTATTTTCTGGCGGAAATGCAGAAAAATCCTCATCCCAATCTCCTGCATAATATGAGGAAGGGCTACTATAACAGTATCCGGCAAATGGTGATTTGCCACCAACATCTGAACCAAGATGAAAAGGCCGACAGCCTGATCAGCATTGGGGAAAAAGGAGTGCCAGAGCATCGGGATTTTAAATTGTTAAGAAGCTACTTCCACCAGTTCCGGGGCATCTCGGAATTCAGGAAAGGCAATTATGAACACAGCATCGAAGAACTCGACAAAGCCCTGCCTGAAATTGAAAGGAACAGGGATTTTGCCTGGGCTTCGGTAATTTATTTTTATCTGGGCAAAAACCGGCTGCAACTGGGGCAGCGCGAAAAAGCCATGCCCCTTTTTAAAAAAGTGGATTCGGTTTACCTGCGCCAACACTTCATGTTTCCCGAACTCTGCGAAAACTACAAGATCCTGGTGCAGGATGCCCGACACCGTAAGCTTATGAACGAGGCGCTGTATTATTCCGATGTCCACCGAAAACTGGAGAACCAAATTTCGGCGGATGTGATCTACCTTTCCTCGGTACTTGATGCGGAAGGATTTAAGTATGAAAAGCAGAGGCTGACCGAGAGCAAAAGAATGATCACCGTGTGGTCGGTATTGGGCATGACGATGTTGGCACTCTTCTTTTTGCGGTATTATTATCTGCAAAAGGAGACGGAAAAAAGATTTCGGGTGATGGTGGCGCCGTCCGGGTTTTCCGATGGAACATCGGGTTCAGGCACGCAGCGGAGAGCGGGAAAATTTACGCTGCCCCAGGAAGTCTATGACAAGATGCGGGAAAAGTTGCAGCATTTTGAAGACATGGAATACTACCTGGAGGCGGATCTGACGGAAAAGACGGTGGCTGACCGGTTATGGACCAACACGCAGTATCTCTCAGCCTATATCAATATCAGCAAGGGTGTGAATTTCCGGACCTACCTCAATGAACTTCGGATCCGGTATATTGCAAGGCAGCTTTCTGAAAACCCGGAATTCTTGAAGTACAGTAATGATGGCTTGGCAAGCAAGTGCGGGATAGGTTCGCGCTCCAATTTTTCGAGGCAGTTCAGCAAGATCTATGGCATGCCGCCGCAGCGGTATATCAAGAAGTGCATCCAGGCGAACAGGGAAAGAGAGGAGGGGAGGTGATTTGGCTTGGAACTTTGCCAAAGTTCAGAACTTTGGCAAAGTTGATGAAATTTAAAAACAAAAAACATGGAAATAAGGCTTGAGAATTTAGAACCGGGGTACCACTACCACATTTTTAATAGAGGAATCAATGGATGCAAAGTTTTCGAAAATGATGACAACCGTATATTTTTTCTTCAAAAAGTGAAAGCATACGTCATGCAGGTTGCTGAGGTATATGCTTACTGTTTGATGCCGAATCATTTTCATTTTATTCTAAGGATTAAGGATAATATTGACGGTAATAACTTTGCCAAAGTTCAAAACTTTGGCAAAGTGGAAACAGGATTGCATGCAGAAAAATCTATTCCAAGTAAACAAATCGGAAAATTGATAAGCAGCTATACACAGGCATTCAATAAATATCACCACCGCCACGGACCATTATTTGAAAGACCGTTTAAGAGAAAAAGAATTGAAACGGAGGAATATTTAATTAAAAGCATTATTTACGTGCATCGGAATGTTTTGGATCTTGGTAGGTCGATGAATGACTATGATTTTTCATCTTATAAAGCGTTGGTTTCGGGAAAACCAAGCGCTATTGAAAAAGAAAATGTGCTGGAATTGTTTGATGGTATTGCACATTTTAGATCAATGCATCAGCGAGATAATGATTATGAGTTTTAAGGTGAAGCTTGGGGTCAGCTCTCAACTTTGCCAAAGTTTTGGAACTTTGGCAAAGTTCTATCCGCGCCATCATCCGTGCCATCAAGAAAACAGATCCACTTGACATTTGTCACGCAAACACCGGAAATAAATTTCCTATTTTTGCAGCATGAATACTTCACTCATCAACAAATATAATATACCCGGACCGCGCTATACTTCCTATCCAACCGTTCCTTTTTGGGATCAGGCGACTTTTTCGGCAGAACAATGGAAGGAATCCGTGATCCGGTCTTTCCATGAAACGAATGATTCCGAAGGGATTTCCATTTATATGCACCTTCCGTTTTGTGAGCAGCTGTGCACGTTCTGCGCCTGCCACAAAAGAATCACGAAACGCCACGACGTGGAAACCCCTTATCTGGAAACCGTCTTGAAGGAATGGGACCTTTACCTGGAACTGTTCGACGGCAAAAAACCGAAGATCAAGGAACTCCATCTGGGTGGTGGAACGCCAACTTTCTTTTCGCCATGGAACCTGAAAATGCTGCTTGAAAAACTTTTCGAAAAGGCAGAAATCGCGGAAGACCACGAGTTTTCTTTTGAAGGACATCCGAACAATACTTCGAAAATGCATTTGCAGGTTTTGTATGACCTGGGCTTCAGAAGGGTGAGTTTCGGGGTGCAGGACTATGATCTGCAGGTTCAGAAAGCGATCAATAGGATCCAGCCTTTTGAAAATGTGAAAAATGTAACGGAATGGGCCAGAGAAATCGGCTACACCAGTGTTTCCCACGATTTGATTTTTGGGCTTCCTTTCCACAATTGGGAAAAAGTGGAGCACACGATCCGGAAAACGATGGAGCTGAAACCGGACAGAATTGCGTTTTATTCTTATGCGCACGTTCCGTGGATCAAAGGAAACGGACAGCGGGGTTTTGATGAAAACGATTTGCCGAGTGGCGAGGAAAAACGGGTTTTGTACGAAAACGGGAAACTGCTTTTGGAGGAACTCGGATATCTGGAAGTGGGAATGGACCACTTTTCTTTGGAGCACGACGATCTTTACCAGTCGCTTCTGAACGGAAAGATCCACCGAAACTTCATGGGTTATTCTTCCAGCAAAACCCAATTGATGATCGGCTTGGGAATGAGCGCGATTTCTGATTCGTGGTATGCTTTTGCGCAGAATGAAAAATCGGTGGAGGAATATGAGAAACTGGTGAATGACGGGATCCTTCCGGTGGTGAAAGGACATATTTTGAATAAAGAAGATTTAACCATCAGACAACATATCCTGAATATCATGTGCCGACTGGAAACTTCGTGGAATGTTGACGATGCATTCCCCGAAATAGAAAATGTGATGCGCCACCTTCAGGAAATGCGGGAAGACGGATTGGTGGAAATTTCTGATCATTCCATTAAAATAACAGAAAAAGGCCGTGCTTTCACCCGAAACGTGGCGATGGCTTTTGACTTAAGATTGATCAGGAACAAACCTGAAACGCGGATTTTTTCGATGACGATTTAGTGCATCTCACCGGTTAACCACTTGAACTTCTGATCACTTCGGAAGTTTTTTTTGTTCAAAATTTTCGTTAGAATTTCTTTGTTAAAAATTCTTAATTCTATTGAAAATCATTATATTTGCCGACTATAATTAAAATGTTGTAAACTATTAACAATGCAAGGAAAAGGACTTATTACGCTGGTTGCGGTTGTTTTGGGACTGATCTGTCTTAACGAATTATTACCAACTTGGTACGCAAGTAAAATTGAAAATCAAGCCACTCAAGTCGCTGGAACTGATCCGGTAAAATACCAGAAAGAGATGGAACGTCTCTCCAAGGATACCCTGAATCTTGGTTTCACTAAGCTTTACTATTCCAGAGCGAAAGAGCGGGAAATGAAGCTCGGTCTGGACTTGAAAGGCGGTATTAATGCGCTTTTGGAAATCAACCAAAGAGATTTGATCAACGATTTGACCAATTATTCTACCAATCCGATCGTGCTGGAAGCTTTGGATCAAACCGACAAAGTGCAGAAAAATTCAACCAAAAGCTATATCGAGAATTTCTTTATTGTTTTTGATGAAGTCAACAAAGCTAAAGGAGCCAACCTGAAACTTGCAGATCCTGAGGTTTTTGGGAACACCAATCTGGGTGAAATCAAATTTAACTCTACCGATGAGGAGGTTAAAAATATCGTCAGAAGAAAAATTTCTGCATCTGAAGGCTCAGCGTATGAGGTGATCAGAACCCGTATCGACAAAATGGGGGTTACCCAGCCCAACGTGCAGCGTGTTCCGGGTACCGGTAGGATCTCCGTGGAAATGCCGGGAATTAAAGATGTGGACCGTGTGAAGAAAATGCTTTCCACCTCTGCAAAACTGCAGTTCTGGGAAGTACAGCAACCGCAGGAAATTTTGCCGTACTTCGAGCAACTCAATGCCGTGATCGCTGCAAAAGGGGATTCCATAGGCGTGGCCAAAGGAACCAACTTCATCAACCTGATGCAATTGAATACCTTGAGATCCAACGGGGTTGGAAATATCAAGCTTTCCGATACTGCTGTAGTAAACAAAATATTGAATTCGCCTATCGCAAAAAAATTACGTCCGGCGAATGTGAAATACACCCAGTTTATGTGGGGATATAAACCGGATGCCAACGATCAGAACAATCTGGTTTTGTATGCCATCCGTGGAAACATCAACCAAAAAGCACCGGTTGACGGTGCTGTGGAATCTGCAAGGGTAAATTACGACGAACTCGGAAGGGTAGTGGTAGATATGCAGATGGACTCTAAAGGAGCGAAAGAATGGAAAACCTTGACCGGTAAGAATGTGAACAAACCTGTTGCGGTGACTTTGGATAACGTGGTTTACACCGCTCCAAACGTGGTGAATGAAATTCCAAACGGTAGAACCCAGATTTCAGGAAACTTCTCCCAACAGGAAGCGCAGGATCTGGTCGATGTTTTGGGAGCCGGTAAACTCCCTGCAAGTGCAAAAGTGGTGCAGATGGACGTGGTGGGACCTTCATTAGGAAAAGCATCGATTGATGCAGGTATGCTGTCCTTCATTATCGCGTTTATAGTTCTGCTTTCCTATATTATTTTCTATTATGGCGGCGCCGGTGTTTATGCGGTGATTGCCATGGTCATCAACCTTTTCTATATCTTCGGGATTATGGACTCGGTGGATGCCACACTCACGCTTCCGGGAATTGCGGGTATCGTGCTCTCCATGGCGATGGCGGTAGATACGAACGTAATTATCTATGAGCGTACCAAAGAAGAACTCTTTGCCGGAAAACATATTTTAGAGGCCTATAAAGACGGTTTCAAACATGCGCTTTCCGCGATTATCGATGGTCACTCCACTACGATTTTGACGGCGATTGTGCTTTATGTTTTTGGAACCGGACCGATTAAAGGTTTCGCGGTGACTTTGATCATCGGTATCCTGATGACCTTCTTTACTTCGGTATTGTTGTCTAGGGTAATGATTTTCCAAAGATTGAATAAAGGAAAACAACTTTCAGTTTGGACTCCGCCAACAAAGAACCTTTTCAGATATACTTGGATCGACTTCATCGGTAAGAGAAAATATGCTTACATGATCTCTTTGTTCCTTACTGTGGCAAGTTTGATTTCCATTGCGGTTAACGGATTCAAATTCGGTATCGACTTCACCGGTGGTAGAAACTATGTGGTGAAATTTGATAAGCCTGTTGACGCGGATAAAGTAGAAAACGGACTGATCAAACTCTTTGCGACAGAAGACGGTAAAAACTCCGCGGTAGAGGCCAAAACTTTCGGTACAGGAAATCAGCTGAAAATCTCAACCGATTATCTGATTGATGACGAATCATTGAAAGCCGACCAAACCATTGAAGAGAAACTGTTCCAGGGATTAAAGGAATACCTCCCTGCCAATATGACTTTGCAAGAATTTAAGCAGGCAGATAAAGACCACGCAGGAATTATTTCTTCCGCTAAAGTGGGACCAACCGTTGCAGACGACATCAAATCCCACGGAACTTTGGCGGTGATTGCAGCATTGGGCGGGATTTTCATCTACATCTTGTTCCGATTCAACAAATGGCAGTTCTCACTCGGCGCGGTTGCGGGACTTTTCCACGATGCGGTGATTATTTTGGGAACCTACTCTTTGCTGCATAAATACATGCCGTTTAACATGGAGATCAACCAGGACTTCATTGCGGCGATTCTTACGGTGCTCGGTTATTCCATCAATGACACGGTAATTGTCTTCGACAGGATCAGGGAATACCTCCGTGAGAAAAAGGCACTCACCCTGGCCGGACTTTTTGATGACTCCATTTCCAGTACGCTGGGTAGAACGTTCAACACGTCGTTCACCACGATTTTGGTTATTCTGGCGATCTTCATTTTCGGTGGTGATAACTTGAGAGGGTTTATGTTCGCCTTGTTGATCGGTATCGGTTTCGGTACTTATTCCTCCATTTTCATTTCATCGGCGATTGCTTATGACTGCCTGAAGGAAAAAGGGAAAGAAGAGCACGTGCATGTTCACGGAAGAACTACTACCGACCGGGAAAGCACCGACAAAAAGAAAAAAGTGTAATTTTTTATTTTATATTGAAAAGTCCCTTATTTGAGGGACTTTTTTAGGTTCTATTTTTCCCACATTAACTTTCTGAAAAAACTATCTTTGCAAGCGAAATGAAAAAAAATCAAAAGTCAGCCGCGATCGGTTTCATCTTCATCACTTTGCTCGTCGATATTACGGGGTGGGGAATTGTGATTCCGGTGGTTCCTGCACTGATTCGGGAGCTGATCCACAATCCGGATCTGAGTGTGGCTTCTCAATACGGGGGTTGGCTGAGTTTCGTGTATGCAGGGATGCAGTTTCTCTTTGCTTCTGTTTTAGGCGGATTGAGTGACCGATATGGCAGAAGACCCATTATCCTGTTTTCGTTATTGGGTTTTTCCATCAATTTTTTCATTCAGGCTATTGCCCCCACGATTTTCTGGTTGTTCGTAGGAAGGATTTTTTCAGGAGTTACCGGAGCGAGCATTACTACGGCAAGTGCCTATATTGCGGATGTTTCCACGGATGAGGATCGGGCGAAAAATTTCGGGATGATCGGTGCCGCATTCGGTTTGGGTTTCATCATTGGTCCGGTGATCGGTGGGGTTTTGGGTCATTACGGCGCCAGAGTTCCATTCTTTGCTGCGTCGGCTTTATGTCTGATTAATTTTCTTTATGGATTGTTTATTTTGCCGGAAAGCTTAGACCGTGAACACCGCAGAAAATTCGATTGGAAACGTGCGAACCCGGTAGGTGCTTTACTTCGGCTGAAAAGGTATCCGCAGATATTAGGACTGATTGCCGCGTTGGTTTTCGTGTATATTGCCGGTCACGCCGTACAGACCAACTGGACTTTCTTTACCATGTACAAATTTGACTGGACGGAGCGGATGGTCGGGATTTCACTCGGAGTTTCCGGTTTTATGGCGGCATTGGTTCAAGGTTATTTGATAAGGATCATTCAGCCGAAAATCGGTGACGAGCGGAGTATTTTTTATGGATTGACTTTGTATTCCATCGGAATGGTATTGTTCGCGTTTGCAAGCCAAAGCTGGATGATGTTCGCATTCCTGGTTCCTTATGGTTTGGGTGGGATTGCAGGTCCCGCATTGCAGTCCGTAATCTCCTCTGAAGTTCCGAAGAATGAACAGGGCGAACTGCAGGGCGCGCTGGCGAGTTTGATTAGCCTCACTGCCATTGTAGGTCCACCTTTGATGACCAATACTTTCTATTACTTTACCCATGATGATGCGCCTTTCAAATTTCCGGGCGCGCCGTTTTTCCTTGGGTTTCTGCTGATGGCGATTTCCGCAGTCATCGTGTTTTTCGTCTTTAAACATAAGCGGCATTAGTAGCCGAATTTTCAGGAACTTTCTCAATTTTACATTGTGTATGCCGTGTTTTCCACTGCGCATGACGGTTTGGATTAATAGTATTTTAGAAATTGGCGGGCGTTTTCTCAACGTATCGGCCGGCATGAGGAATCTGATTTTAGTTGAAAATCCATGATTATGCTGCTTTTTTCTTTTAATTATCATCACGTGGAAGAGGGATTTTCAGATTATTTTCTCTAACTTTATTCCTTAAATTGTTTCTTCACAATGGATTTTAATATTCCCGAAAATCTTACCGGACTCACTGACGAGCAGGTTTTGGAATCAAGAGCGAAATTTGGCGAAAATAAAATGAAGGAATCCGAGAAATCGACTTGGTTTTCGCTTCTTTTGGATATTTTAAAAGAGCCGATGCTCGTTTTGCTGGTGATCATCACCATTATTTATTTGGTCGTTGGGAATTACAGTGAAGCCGTTTTCATGTTTATCGCCATTGTTGCAGTTTCCGGGATTTCTCTTTACCAGGACAGGCGAAGCAAAATGGCGCTCGAAGAACTTGAAAAGCTCAATGAGCCCTTAAGCAAGGTCATCCGGAATTCTACCCTCATGAAGATTCCCACCCACGAAATTGTGGTCGGGGATTTGGCCATTACCGAGGAAGGGAAGATGATCAATGCCGATGGCAAAATCCTGCACAGCAACGATTTCTCGGTCAACGAAGCCTCGCTGACCGGTGAAAGCTTTTCTGTTTTTAAGTCGAAGGATTCCGAGGATAATCTGGTTTACAGCGGAACTTTGACGGTTTCGGGATTGGCGGTTTTTCAGGTGGAGAATATCGGGAAAGATACCAAATTGGGAAAAATAGGGGATTCCCTCCAGAATATTAAAGACGAAAAATCACCGCTGCAGATTCAGATCGAAAAGTTTGTGAAAAACATGGCCATCATCGGAATAGTGGTTTTTGTGATGGTGTGCGTTTTCAATTATTACCGGACCCGTGATTTTGTGGACAGCCTTTTAAACGGATTGACTCTTGCAATGTCTATTCTGCCCGAAGAAATTCCGGTTGCCTTTACCACTTTCATGGCTTTGGGAGCTTGGAAACTGATGCGGGAGGGAATCATCATCAAGAAAAGTGCAATCGTGGAAACCTTGGGAAGTACCACCGTGATTTGCACCGATAAAACAGGAACCATTACCGAAAACTCCATGAAGCTGAATTCGGTTTATGATTTCGGAACCGACAAGACCTATTCCGAAAAAGAATTTGGCGCTCCCGAAATTTCAGAGCTGATCAGCTATGCCATGTGGTCGAGTGAGCCGGTACCTTTTGACCCGATGGAGAAAACCCTTCACGAGGTTTATAGAAATTCCCAAAGCGAAGACCTTAGAACCCGGTTCAAGATGTTCCACGAATATTCGTTGGAGGGAATTCCGCCGATGATGACCCATCTTTTCGAGAATGAGCAGGGTGAACGAATTATTGCCGCCAAAGGAGCACCGGAAGCGATTTTGAATGTTTCCAACCTTTCCGGCCCGCAAAAAGCAGCTTTAAAGACCAAAATTACTTCGTTTGGAAAACAGGGATTTCGGGTTTTGGGAGTGGGCAAAAGCCATTTCGAGGGAAATGATTTCCCGGAAAAACAGCAGGATTTTCAGTTTGAATTCCTTGGCTTCGTGGTTTTTTACGACCCTCCGAAAAAGGGGATCCAGGAAGTCTTCGAACATATTTATCAAGCCGGCATCAAAGTGAAAGTCATCACCGGCGACAATGCGGAAACCACAAAAACCATTGCCGAAAAAGCAGGAATCCAGAATTCCACCCATGCGGTAACCGGTGCGGAGATCACCCAGATGGATGACCGCGAACTGCAAAAAGCCGCCGAAAAGGAATCCCTGTTCACCCGAATGTTTCCCGAGGCAAAACTCGCCGTCATCAATGCCTTGAAGAAAAATGGGGAAGTGGTGGCCATGTTGGGAGATGGCGTGAATGACGGCCCCGCTCTGAAAGCGTCGCACATTGGTGTGGCGATGGGGAAAAAAGGAACCGAGATTGCGAAAGCAGCCGCCTCCGTGGTTTTAACGAATGACGATCTGGATAATCTGGTGACGGCTATTGCTTCCGGACGAAGGATTTATACCAACATCAAAAAAGCGATCCAATATATCATTTCCATCCACATTCCGATCATCCTCACGGTTTCGCTGCCGCTGTTTTTGGGTTGGGTGTATCCGCAGATCTTCACGCCGGTTCACGTGATTTTCCTTGAAATGGTGATGGGTCCCACCTGTTCCATCGTTTATGAAAACGAGCCGATGGAAAGCAACACGATGTTCCGGAAACCGCGGCCGATGACCGAAACTTTCCTCAACTTTAAGGAGCTTCTGGTCAGTATCATTCAGGGATTGGTGATTACTGCGGGAGTTTTGTTCATCTACCAGATGACGGCCCGAAGCGGTGGAAGCGAAGAGCTGACCCGTTCGATGGTTTTCACGACCTTGATTTTTTCAAATATATTGCTGAGTTTCTGTAACCGGTCGTTTTACTACACCACTTTTGAGACGCTGCGCAACAAAAACAACCTGCTGATCTACATCACGCTGATCACTTTGGGACTCCTGATGGTGATGCTTTATTTCACGCCCGTTTCCCACTTTTTCAGATTGGGAAGCATCGGCCTGAAAGAGCTCCTCGCTGCGCTTTCTGTAGCGGCTGTTTCGGTATTCTGGTTTGATGTGTGGAAGCTTTTGCGGAGGGTCTGATGAAGTTTTTTGGATTTGTGGAAAATGATTAAAAATATTTGAGGCTTTGTGGGCGAAGTGATGGTCACGGTTTTATCATCCGGGGCGGTATCAGCGTTAGAAAATTTTCACAAAGAGTCTGGTGGGCTTTTGATTTTAGATTTTGAGACGTCTGTAATGTGGGTGTAAATTTGGGTGGTTTTAATAGAGTTGTGCCCCAGGAGTTCTTGCAGAAATCTAATATCTGCGCCGCTTTCTATAAGGTGTGTAGCATAGCTGTGGCGTAAACCATGTATGCCAATGTTTTTATTGATATTTGCTTTTTTCATGGCATTTTTAAAAACTTGCTGAACGCTTCTCACCGAATAAGCATGGCCATATTGACCTTCGAAGAGGTATTCTTTTGGTTTGTATTCTTTATAATAACTTCTTAAAAGTTCTAAAACAG
>NZ_LFNG01000026.1 GCF_001045435.1 Chryseobacterium koreense CCUG 49689
ACGACATCCTGAACTACTTCAACCACAGGAGTACAAACGCTTCTGCGGAATCGTTCAACGCCAAAATCAAAAACTTCAGAATGCAGCTCAGGGGAGTGAAGGACAGGTCGTTTTTCCTGTTCAGATTATCGAAACTTTTTGCCTAATCCCCCAAGTTTTGTACTTGATCCTGATTATTAATGCTGATGCTGAAACAAGCAACTGGCAAACATGATCTTTTCATCAGGAAAAAATCCCGCGAAATGATGTTTGGGGTGACCTTCGGCAAAAAACGGATAAAAAGAAACTGAAGCGAATCAATGATTTACTAAAAGATATTTCAAGAAATCCGTTTGAGGGAATTGGAAAGCCAGAACCTTTGAAACATAAATATTCCGGATTTTGGTCGCACCGAATTGACGATGAACACCGATTAATTTATCAATATCAAGAAAATGAAATCCTGATTGCCAAATGCAGATTTCATTATGATTAGAAAAAATTCTTATTGGCAATAGCTAAGCGGCTGCACCCCATTTTTTTGCCTGAATGGCAAGAAACCTCAGCTTCCACAAAGCCGAATAAACCCAAAAACAAGCCACCAAAGCAACCCGCTGCGCAAATCACCATCCTCCGGAAGCGCCGCCGCCGCCGAAACTTCCGCCGCCGCCGAAACCGCCAAATCCGCCACCGGATCCGCTACCAAAACCGCCACCGCCAAAACTTCCCGGGAAAGGGAAAAATCCACCGGGATAAGTTCTTCTTCCGCGTCGGGAAAGCATTTCATCGTCATCATTATTATTTCCACCGCCCCCTCCACGATTTCCGAAAAAGACGCTCAAAAGCAGAAATACGAAAAAGCAGATGAGCAGGATCTGGAATGGACTTAAACCCTCATCAGAAGACGTGTCTTTTACAATCGGCTTAAATTTCCCCTGCACAGCTTCCATCAACGCGGAAGTTCCACGGTTGATTCCTTCATACCAAAGTCCCTGCTTGAAATTGGGCGTCACAATATAGTCCAGGATTTGTCCGGCAACCGACGCAGTAAGGTATTGTTCCACCGCTCTTCCTTGCTGGATGGACATGGTGTGGTCTTCGGTCGCGATCAGGAAAACAATTCCATTGTCCACTCCTTTTTGCCCGATCCCCCACTTCTGGCCATACATGGTGGCGAGGTAATTCACGTCTTCGCCGCCGGTGGTGGGAATGATGATCACCTCGATTTCAGTGGAAGTGGAATCCGAAAACTTGATAAGTTTCTGGTTGAGTGCGTCTTTTTCGGTTGGCGTCAAAAGTCCCACCTCATCGTAAACCGGATAGAGCACTGCAGGTTTCGCAGGGATTTTCTGGGCGAAAACCAGGAAGTTCAAGCCAAGAAAAAACAGGGCGAAAACGTATTTGTTGGTAAGGATTGGTTTCAATTTCGGGGGAAATTTTTCAGTTAGTAAACGGTCGCAAGTCTGTATTCCAAGCTCTTTTTTGTTTTAAGAAAACGTGATCTCATTCGGCAATTCGTTTGGATTTTCACCCGTAATCGGGAAGTGTTTTTTGAGCTCTTCGCCGGTTTCCAGAATCGCATTTTTCAGGCCTTCGAAATATTTCTTTTTTGAGAATTCGGCGGTAACTTTATCGTGCATGTGGTCCCAGAAGTATTGGTGGACTTTCTTGTGGATCCCCTCGTCACCGATGATGGTGAGGTACTGCCTTTCAAAATTCACATGGAAAAGCACTGCGTTTTTTTCAGCAGTTTGATCTTTGCACAAGCTCTTGAAAACCGCAAAAGCCCTTTCCGCATTGTCTCCTTCGGTATTGGAATCAATATGGATGCGGATTTCTCCGGTGGAGCAATCTTCCGCTGTTTTAATGGCTTCCACCAGGGAAGCCATTTCAGTATCTGTGAGGAAAGTGTTCATTAATTGGTGAAAACTTCGGGTGCTTTCTGTGCACCTGCATCTGCTTTGAAATAAGGTTTTTCTTTAAAGTTGGTGAAATTGGCCAGAATATTGTTCGGGAAAGTTTTGATTGTAGTATTGTAATCCTGCGCCGCCTCGTTGTAGTAAACTGTTTCGCTTCTGATGCTGTTTTCAATCGCGGTATATTCTCTTTGGAAATTGATATACTGCTGATCGGCTTTCAGGTTCGGGTACTGTTCCACCACTGCCATTAATCTGCTCAGCGCACCACTTAATTCCCCTTGTGCAGCCTGGAATTTTGCCAAATCGGCTTCAGTCATATTGGTGGGATCCACGGTGATGGAGGTCGCTTTTGATCTGGCTTCAATCACTTTGGTTAATGTTTCCTGCTCGAACTGGGAATAGGCTTTCACGGTTCTTTCGAGGTTGGGAATCAGGTTGGCGCGTTTTTGGTAAACGGTTTCCACATTAGACCATTTCGTGTTCACATTTTGATCTTTAGTCACGAAATTGTTGTAACCATTTTTACCCCAAAAAAATAATATAGCGGCAATAACGAGAAGCGCAATTCCAATTGTTCCGGCGCTCATACAACCTCTGTTTCTCATAGTTTATATTTTTAATGTTTATAATTCGGTATCCAAATATACAAATTATGTACTAAATTTGTAAAAATTTCTTAAAAATGATAACATTAGTGGTTGCAATGGGGCTGAATCGTGAAATCGGAATCGACAATCAGTTGCCGTGGCATCTCCCAAAAGATTTGAAGCATTTTAAGGAAATCACCTCCAATCACCCCATCATCATGGGCAGAAAAACCTATGAAAGCATCGGAAAACCACTGCCCAATAGAACCAACATTGTGGTCTCCAGAAAAAAAGACTGGTTCGAGGAAGGCATCCTGATTGTTGGGAGTTTGAAGGAAGCCCTGAAATTCGCCCAAAAAATTGACGAAGACATCTTCATCATTGGGGGCGGAAATATTTTCGAGCAAACCATGGACATCGCCGACCAACTGGAAGTCACCGAAATAAAGACCACGATCGATGCCGATACCTTTTTTCCGAAAATTGATGAAAAGATCTGGATGAAAACCGCTGAAACCTGCCACGAGAAAGACGAAAAGAATAATTTTGATTTTTGTTTTCAGACCTACAAAAAAGCGAAGTAAAAGACAAAATCAACGGTAATTTTTGAATACCTCACGGCGCTAATTAAATTCGAAATAAAGCAATTTCATGCGATCAATTCTATTACACCATTGGTATCATTCGCAACCATTTTGCACCCATCCACAATTTCCTTACTTTTGCACCACTAATTTTCAACAATGAACAAATACATAAAATTCGTGATCGCGGCGCTGATGATTGCTGCGGGAATTTACCTGATGAATAATAGAAATATCGGTTGGGGAATCGTGGTGGTGATCCTCTCCGCCATTCCGATCTTGGTATTTTTTAAGAATGAGTATATCCTTTTGGCATTCTGGTTTTTAAGGAAACAGAATATCCCAAAAACGTCCCATTGGCTTTCAAAAATCACTAATTTTGAATCGCAACTCCATAAATCGCAATATGGATATTTCCATTATCTGCAAGGTTTGACACTGGCGCAGGAACATCCGCAACAAGTGGAACCTTTAATGAGAAAAGCGCTGGATTACGGACTCAATATGAAGCATGACCGAGCCATGGCCACTTTGAACATCGCGGCGGGAGCTTTGCAGAAAGGAAGAAAACAGGAAGCCCAAAAACTTTTGGAAGAAGCCAAAAGATTGGACACCGCAGGAATGATGACCGACCAGATCAAAATGCTGAGAGACCAACTGAAAATGCCGTCCATGCAGAAGCACATGCACAATCCGAATATGCGGCAGAGAGGAAGATTCTTTTAGACCTTGATCAATCTATACCGTGGGAGCATTGAAGGAAAATGGTTTTTCCCAAATAAAACCTGTTGTGTTTACGCTTCCGAGTTGTTGTCAACCCCATAAAACTTAGGCATCTGCCAATGATATTTCACGGCTAAAGTTCTGATCAGCACAATCAGCAAAATAGTTGAAATCTGCACAAAAGTGTAAGAAAGACGGGTATGATAAACCAAAAGCAGAAATATTGTTCCGCCAACGATACTGGCGGTGGCATAAATTTCTTTCCTGAAAATCAACGGAATCCTGTTCAGCAAAATATCCCGGATAATCCCCCCGAAACAGCCGGTAATTGTTCCCAAAGTAATGCAGATAATCGGATGCAGATCGGCATTCATGCCTTTTTGGATTCCCACGATGGTAAATAATCCCAAACCGAAACTGTCGAACAGGAATAACGTTACCCGGAATCTGCTTTCCAGCGACTTGAAAACCATGGCGACAATGCAGGTGATGAAAATCACCGAACACATCACCATATCGCGCATCCAAAAAACCGGAACATCCAGCAGTAAATCTCTTACCGTTCCCCCGCCCACTGCAGTGACAAATGAAATAATCAAAACCCCAAACGGGTCAAAACGTTTTTGCATGGCGGCAAATGCGCCAGACATCGCAAACGAAATCGTCCCGAGAATTTCTATGATAAGGTTGAAGTTTTGATGAATATCCAAATTATTAAACGCGAACCGCGTCTGGTACTAAAAGTTCATAATTTCCTTTGAAACTGATGATTTCCCTCACAATACTACTGCTGATGAATGATTTTCCGGAAGAAGTCAGAAGAAATATCGTTTCAATTTTGTTTTCGCGCGTGAGCTCTCGGTTGGTTTGGGCGATCGCTTTCTCAAATTCAAAATCCGCAGGATTCCTTAATCCCCGAAGAATGAAGTTCACATTCTTGCTATGGCAATAATCGATGGTCAATCCCTCGAAATGGTCCACTTCGATATTCGGAAAATCCTTGAAGGTTTTTCGGATAAACTCCATCCTTTGCTCCAGAGAAAACATGTATTTTTTCTGGGAATTTTGTCCGATGGCAATGATGATTTTGTCGAAAAGCGGATATGCCCGCTCCACGATATCGAAATGCCCTAAAGTGATTGGATCAAATGATCCGGGAAAAACTGCGACTCTCATAAATTCTGTTTCAGGCCTGTCTGCCGACAGGAAGGTTTTAAGCCTGTCTGCCGACAGGTAGATTTCAAGTCATGTTCCTGAAATCAAATACTATTAATTATTTTCGAAGGGCTTTCTCCACTTCATTTCCACACAAATCCTTGATGGAAATCCCATAGATTTTCGCTTGCTGCGGAAGGATGGACGCCGGTGAAAATCCCGGATTGGTGTTCATTTCCAGCATAAAGGGAACACCATCCATAATGATGAATTCACTTCTTGAAAAGCCGCTCATTCCCAAAGAATCATAAGCCCTTTTGGCGATTTCTTCCACCCTGATCCGGGTTTCATCGTCAATTCTTGCGGGAGTGATTTCTTCGGAAGCGCCTTCATATTTAGCTTCATAATCAAAGAATTCTTTGTGGGGAACGATTTCGGTAATTCCCAGAACGATGGTTTCGCCATTAAAATCAACCACTCCCACAGAAACTTCCATTCCGTCCAGGAAGCTTTCGATCAGGATCTGGTCGTCTTCCGCAAATGCGAAATCCAATGCTTTATTCAGTTCAGCTTTCTCCTTCACTTTTGAAATTCCCAATGAGGAACCGCTCTGATTGGGTTTCACAAAAAGTGGCAAGCCTAATTCCTTCACGATTTGATCTTCGTCAATGGGTTCCCCCTTTCTCAAATAAATGCTTTTTGCGGAAGGAATCCCATATTTCGCCAAAACGGCGAGGGTGTCTTTTTTATTGAAAGTCAACGCACTTTGATAAAAATTACAGCCGGTATATTTTTGACCGATCGTGTCCCAATATGCCTGAAGTTCGCCATTCTCACCCGGTTTCCCGTGGATGATGTTGAAGCACACGTCAAATTTCACATCAAAACCACTGCTGAGATTGACAGAGAAATCGGCTTTGTTAATGGGCGATTTCTCACCCCGGTCGTCCAGAAAATACCATTCATCTTTCAGAATCACCACTTTATAGACATGGTACAAATCCCGGTCGAGTGAATCATAAATCAGTTGCCCGCTTTTCAGCGAGACTTTGTATTCATCGGAATAACCGCCCATTACCACGGCTACATTTTTCTTGTTCATAGATATTTGCTATATGAAGCAAATTTAGGTAAAATGTTGTGAATCGACATTCTGCTTGCCTTTAATTTTATCAAAAACCGGAAAATCACGTTTTAATTTCCATCCAAAAATGCTTATTTTTGCACCCCATCAAACCACAAGGTTGAATGGGACCTAACAAAACGGACATTTCTGATGAAAAGATGGTACCTCTACCCTTTTTCTCTTGGTTATCATTTGGTGACGGGACTCCGAAACACCTTTTATAGCTGGGGAATTTTTAGTTCCACAAAATTTAAGACCCCGATCATCAATGTCGGGAATCTTTCAGTAGGCGGAAGCGGAAAATCACCGATGGTGATGTACCTCGCCGAACTTCTATCCAAACATTTCAGAACCGGTGTGCTTTCCAGAGGTTACGGAAGGGTGACAAAAGGTTACGGAATCACCAATTACGACAGCAACTACAAAACCGTGGGCGACGAAGCGATGCAGCTGTTTGAAAGATTCAGAAACCGTTTCGTAATAGGGGTTTCCGAAGAAAGAGTTCCCGGTGCAAAAAAAATCATCGCCGATATGGACCTGGATGTGCTGATCTTGGATGACGCTTATCAACACCGCGCAATCAATCCCGGTTTCAATATTTTGATGACGGATTACAACGATCCCTATTTCAAGGATTTCTTGCTTCCCGCCGGAGATTTAAGGGAAAGCCGTTCCGGAAAAAAAAGGGCGCAAATCATCATGGTTTCTAAATGTCCGGATCAGCTGACCGACGAAAAAAAGCAGTACTATATCTCGAGGATTAAACCGCAACATTACCAAAAGGTTTTCTTCTCCAGCATCGGATATGACGAGCAGGTCTATTCCCATGACAAATCTTTGCCCGACAATAACCTCGGGTATTATGACATCTTGCTGATTACGGGAATTGCCAATCCGAAACCGCTGCTGGATCATCTTTCCAGATTTTCTCAGCGGGTGAAACATTTGAAGTTCAAAGACCACCACAATTTTAGCGATCAGGATATCCAGCATATTTTGAAGGAATACAAAAAACTGGGGGAATACAAACTGATTTTGACCACCGAAAAAGACTATGTCCGACTGAAAACTTTTGACTACCTTCGTGATCTTGTTTACTATTGGCCGATCAATGTAAACATCGATAAAAAGGAAGAATTCAACCAAATCGTTTTGGATTATGTTAGAAAGCATTAAAGAAACCGCCGGTTTCATCAAAAACATCATCAAAGAGACCCCGGATTTCGCCATCGTTTTAGGTTCCGGACTCGGAAAACTTAAAGAAGAAGTAGAACCCCTCCATATTCTGGACTATACCGATATTCCTAATTTTCCGCAGACCACGGTGGTGGGACACGGCGGAAAACTGATCTACGGAATCCTGGAAGGCAAAAAAGTTTTGATGATGAGCGGAAGATTTCACTACTATGAAGGTCACGATATGTCCACGGTGGTTTTTCCATTCCGCGTATTTCACCTTTTGGGCATCAAAAATCTGATCGTTTCCAATGCTTCCGGCGGCGTGAACCCAAATTTCCGCGTTGCCGATATCATGCTGATTTCAGACCATATCAATATGATGCCGGAACATCCGCTTCGGGGCAAAAACATGGATGATTTCGGACCAAGATTTGTAGATATGAGCGAACCTTACCACAAAAAAATGCTGGAAGTCGCCGAGAATTTCGCCAAAGAAAACAACATTCCCGTTCATAAAGGCGTCTATGTCGCCTTGCAGGGACCCACTTTTGAAACTCCCGCAGAATACGGGATGATCCGCGCCATCGGAGGAGACGCGGTGGGAATGAGCACCGTTCCGGAAGTCATCGTGGCAAAACACCAGGGAATGGATTGCTTCGGAATCTCCATCATCACCGATGTTGGCGGACCCGACATCGCTTTCACCGTTTCCCACGACGAAGTTTTGGAGGCCGCAAACAAAGCAATGCCGAATGTCATTCGTGTGGTAAAAGGTCTGGTGAAGAACTATTCATAGGAATTGCGGGATACGAGGTAAGAGATTTTATTTTCGATGAGGATGGCCAAATGCAAATTCTCCGTAAAGCCCTGTTCTTAATTTTCAATTTTATGCCTAATTTTTCACTTGTGTTTTTTGAAAATTCACTATCGGATTTTTCAAAATGATTGGCCGCTGTTTAGAAGCGAGATAAGCAGGTTGAAGAATTCCCCCAAAGACTTTATTCCCTTATCGATGTTTTAAGATATTGCCAAATGTTTTGATTTTCACAGGGGTATATTTATTCAAAGCACTGGAGCTACCCATTAAGAAAAACACCCAGGATTTTTCCCGGGTGTGATTTGTTATATTTTCAAGAGATGATCTAGTTCTTGATCATTTTCTGGTAAGAAGTATTTCCTGACTTGTCTTTCACTTCCACAAAGTAAATCCCCGGCTGAAGGTGAGCAATACTGAGCTGACCATTAAGAACAGCGGCATCTGAAATCACCACTTTTCCGGACTGATCCAAAATGGTAACCGATTTGATTTGTTCAACATTCTTAAAATTAATCACCTCCTTAGCAGGTACCGGAAAGATACTGAACGCTTTTTCCATAGTTCCGGATTCTCCCACTGCCAAAATAGGATTCATTACCAGTGTGGCATAACCCCGATTGTTGCTGGTGTGCTGCGCAAGAGTTAAGGTGCTCCCTTTTGCATAAAAAATATCCAAAATTCCTGCTGCATTAGGAACCGGCACATCTCCCGGACCACCGGCAAGCGTTCTGCGGGCAACCACGGTTCTCACTGAACTGACCACCACATCTGAAATGATCGTCCAATCCTGGGAAGCATCGGGCACCGGTGGAACCCCAACTCCCTGAAAGGTGTAATCTCTACTCGCTGATGAGTTGTAGATGAATCCATCTGCACCGAGTGCCATTCCTTCTGTTCCGGCACCAATCCCCATAAAGCTGCCGCTCGCGCCAGTTAGGGTGAGCGTAAGGAAAGTAGGATCTGTCTCAATCTTCACGGTCATTCCGGT
Source organism: Chryseobacterium koreense CCUG 49689 (assembly GCF_001045435.1). GTDB lineage: Bacteria > Bacteroidota > Bacteroidia > Flavobacteriales > Weeksellaceae > Kaistella > Kaistella koreensis. Next base: position 9,058 of record NZ_LFNG01000026.1, read on the forward strand.
GGTTCCCAACGAAACGGTTCCGGAAGTAAACTGGGCCTTTAGCGGGATTGCTACCGCCAAGACCGCTCCAAAAAATAAAGTTTTCATTTTCATATTAATAAATTTTAAATAGGTTGATGATATTTTCTTTTTGTGATTTGATGGCATATTCAAACGCGGTCATTCCCAACTCGTCTTTATGGTTTTTATCTGCTTTGGATTGCAGCAGGGATTTTGTCAATGCTTCATTTCCCCGCTTGACCGCCCAGATCAACGGGGTGGTTCCGCTGGGATCGGGAATGTTGGGATCAGCACCGTGCTTCAGCAGCAGCTCCAGCAGATTATCGTTGTAATTGATGCATAATGCGGCCAGTGCGGTTCCTTCATCACTGAGATAATTCACGTTTGCCCCTTTATCCACTAAAAATCGGGCGACTTCGGAATTCCCCCGGTAACACGCCAATATTAATGGAGAAAAAGACATCGGATCCACCGCATCTATGATCTTCGGGTCCTTTTGATAGAGCGCGTTCATTTCTTCAACGGTTCCGTTTCTGGCAATATCAAAAACGCTCTTCTGCTGAGCGCCGATGAGGGTATTAAAAAAAACCAGGCAAAAAAATACTACAATGGTCTTCATTACTGTTTAGCGAGTTCAAAATGATAATCTACATTTACTTTCTCAGCGATTTTCTTCATGACCATTTTTGGGATTTTCACTTGGTAATCCGCCGGTCTCGCGATAAAATTTCCTGAAATAAAGATTCTTCCGTCTTTCATGAAAATAGAAGCAACTGAGGAGACATTCCGGTCAACCCCGTGAAAATTGTGCACTCCGCTGATGGTATAGTTTTTTGGTGTTGCCGAAAGATCTTCTTTATTGAAATTTGCAATCTTTCCTGTGAAGGTGGTCTTCGGATATTTTGCGGATTCGGCGTAATTTTCGTTGAAGTGCTCTTCCATCAGCGCCACTTTAAACCGAAAATCTTTAACCGTAGAAATCACAGCAATATCACCGCTGTCGGAATTCATTACCGCAACAGTGGTTCCATGTTTGGCATCCACGTCTTCGAAAAGAGGAACATTCGCCTCAAAATGCACCGTTCCGGACTTAGTCATATATTTCTGTGAAAAAGCAATTTCTGCTAAAATAATGCAGAAGACCGTGAAGATTTTATGTTTCATTTTGCTGCTTTTTAAGTTAATTTATTTTTGCTACTGTTCATGCAGGCCGTCTGCTTTCCACTTTTTCAGGATATCGATGTTGGTCGTGGACAAGCTTCCTCCCTGAGGCATTTTTCCGGGATCTCCAGCAGGTCTTTGAACCCGATCCAAAATATGGTCAATGGCATTTTTCACCAGACTGTAATCAGTGAGCGGGTAAAAATTTGCAGCACCCACCGCGGAATGGCATGTCACACAGTTATTATCAATGAGCGGTTTCACATTCTGGTTATAGGTGACTTCTGCGGGGATGACGACCTTCGGGGAAATTTCATCGAAAGTCCTGGTATCACAGCTGGTCACTGAAAAAAGGATGATCACGAATATTATTTTTACGGCATTTTCCATTTTCGATGCAGTTTTTTAGAAGACTCTATAGAGGTTAAACCCAAAAAAGAAATGTCCTTGGGCCCAGTCGCCGGTGGCATTTGTCAGGTATCCCGTTTCTGTATTGGGCTGTGAATTGGTAAAAACGAGTTGAAATATATGACCGCCGGTATCGATATCCATCCCTACCGACAGCGGATTTTTATAGAATGTTTTATCGTCGAAGTTCAGGAAATATTCCGCGTTCAGGGAAACCCTCCTGGAAATTTTGTACCTGCCTCCAATTCCTGTGGAAAAAAGATTTTTATCCTCAATCGCCGGATCAATGAGGTTTTTATGCACAAAACTTGGCGAAAGCTGCAGGCTGAAATTCTCGGAGAACCTCCTGGAAATGAGCAATTGGGAGAAATAGGCAAGCCGGTCATTAAAACGAAGGTCCGGATACTGGTCAGTGCTGAGTTCTGAATTAATATCGCTCACATGGTATCCCACAATCTCAAACGGCGAGTTCCCCTGCTGCTTCAAAATCCTGTACTTCACCCCCAACTCAAACGTTTTCTGATAGGTATGCCGCGAAGCACTGACTGCGATTCCATCCGTCAAACCATAAACCACACCCAATTTGGTAGTGGCATGATCTAACCCGAAAAAACTTTTGAACCCCTCGCTCACATCTCCGAATCGGTGCGCAATATCAATAAGAAAATCTTTTTTAGCAGGCATTTTGGTCGACTGACCGGTCACAATTTGCAGTGCTTTAAAACTTGGCTGATACACTTCAGCAGCTTTTGCGGTATCGATCTCCTTGAGTAAATCATTGTTCTGCGCCATTAAAAAATGGCTGAAGCAAACAGAAAAAAACAAGATGCTGCTTTTGAAAATCATAAGTCGTGAATTTTATGAAACCCCCATCAATAATGGAAAAAAATGATACTGCGCCGCTTTCTCCACTAAAAAAACCGGTGATTTACGCTTAACGGTGAATCAAAAATAGCATCTTAAAAGCTGATATCTGGTGACTAATGTCACAACCTATTGAATTTTATGACGGAAAAAGTCTGGGTGAGGATGCCTTCGTTTTCAAATTTTTTCAGGATTCTGCTCACCACTTCCCGGGCGGTACCCACATCGTTTGCAATTTCCTTGTGAGAAATCTTCAGTTCATCTTTGCCCAAGAGGGTCATTTTGTTGCTCAGGTATTCCAGAATCCTTTTATCGAGCCTGTGAAAAATGGCCTGGTTCAGCATCTCAATCAGTGCTCCGTACCGTAACTCATATTGCCGGTAAAAGAAAAAGTTGAATTGGGGATATTTATTCAGCCATTTTTGAACCGATAAAACGGGCAATAAAATAATTTCCGCAGACTCCTCAGAAACCGCATAAACTTTGCTGAGCTGATCATCAAAAACACTTGAAAAAGTCATGATGCAGCTTTGTCCCGGACCAACGTAATAATAAAGAAATTCCTTCTCATCTGCGAGTCCGTAAACCTTCACCAGTCCCCTTGCCACAATCGGAATATATTTTATATGCTGACCAAACCTCATGAGCTCAGTCTTGGCATCGACTGATTTTTGCACGGCATGCTTCCGGAACTCGCATAAGAAATCAGTTCCCAGAAATGCAAATTTTTCAGAAATTTGAGCAAGACCGTCCATATAATTTTTTGTAAAAATAAGAATTTTACGAATACAATAACAAACCGTTAACAAAAATAAGATATCCGAACACATTTATCATGTTTTTATGCATATCATTAAACAAATCCAAAAACAATTCAAAGCATCCAAACGGCGATGAATTCTAATTTCCGACCACTCTGTAATCCTGGAACCACGTTTCCGGAAGTTCCAGCAGACAGGGGGCATACCATCTGAAAACACGACCCACTTACTCCAATACAACTCGCATTTCGCGTACCTGGTTCTCTCCCTTATCGAAATATATACATGGTAAATGGGAATAAGGAATAAGGGCAGAGGATTTACTTTTAGCTTGATTCTTGATCGGGTTACGACATGAAGTACCCAAGTTCCAGATCCCCCATCCGGCCATTTTTCCCTAAATTTGCAGAAAAAAGCACATGCTGATTATAGATTCTCCCTCAAACAACGCCTATTTCAATATCGCCTCCGAAGAATATCTGCTCACCAGATTCCCTACCGAAGAGATCTTTTTACTTTACGTGAACGCACCGTCCATCATTGTGGGGAAATTCCAGAATACCCTCGCAGAAATCAATCTGGATTATGTGAAGGAGAAAGGCATCAAAGTGGTGCGCAGAATGTCGGGAGGCGGAACCGTGTACCACGATTTGGGAAACCTCAACTTCTCTTTCCACAAACTACTGGGCGATGATGATTTCGGGGATTTCAAACAATTCACCCAACCCGTGCTCACCGTGCTCAACCGGCTCGGTGTTCCGGCGGTTTTGAAAGGCAGAAACGACCTGCTCGTGGAAGACAAAAAATTCAGCGGGAACGCAAAACTCGCCAGAAAAGGCAAAATGATACAGCACGGAACCATCCTTTTGAATTCTGAAATGGAAGTTTTGGCGGAAGCACTGATCACCAACCCTTTAAAATTCATCGATAAAGCCACGAAATCCAACCGTGCACGGGTGACCAACCTGATCCACTACCTGCCAAAAACCACCACTACGGAAGATCTGAAAAATTACCTTACCGAAGAAATCTACCAAAACAATCCGGGTTCCGAACGCTACACCCTTACCGACCACGACATTGCGGAAATCGAAAAACTGGCGGCGGAAAAATACGAGACCTGGGAATGGAATTTCGGGTTCTCGCCCAACTACAACTTCCAGAAAGCGATCAAGTTGCCGGCCGGATTCATCGAAGTTCACCTGGATGTGGTGAAAGGAACCATTGAAAAATCCAAAATTTTCGGCGACTTTTTTGCGCCGAAACCCATTGAAGAACTAGAAGACCTGCTGATCGGGCGCAAGCATGAGGAAGCGGAGCTGCGCAGCATTCTGGAGCGCGTCGATTTAACCGACTATTTCGGGAAGGTGATGGTGGACGAAGTGATGGAGGTTTTTAAGTGAGAAGTCAAACCCCACCAAGCGCAGAACCGCCCTTCAAAAGATGGCTTCGTCGCTCATTCCTCGCGCCTCTCAATGACCACTGCAGCTCCCGCAGGAGGATACACCGGTACCTTCGAGAGCCTCAGCCACCGGAAAGTTCGGGATGGGCCATAAAAAAAAACCACAACGAATTGTGGCTTGTCATTTAAGATTCAAAATATTGTCTTATTTTTTTACTCGATTAAATTATTGTGATAAGGGAAGGATTTGGTAATACTCTTCATGATATAGTCTATGATTTTTTCCGTTTTGTCGGATGAAGACACGTCGTTGGATTCTCTTCTCCACAGTACTTCACCCGTAGCCGCATCGGCAATGGAAAGGTTAAGGGTCCCCTCGTTTTTTTTACCCCCTGCAAGTCCGAAAGTAGCAATTTGTGCGTAGGTTCCCGCCACTTTTTCAGCGACATTCCGCTCTTCCTTTCCCTGTTCGTAATCGCCACGAATTACAGCATCTACGCCTAAAGCTTTTGCAATTTCTTCGGTGGGTGTTCTGGAAAGATTATTCCAAAGTCCGGAACTTCTAAGGATTTGATTGGTACGGTCCACATCCTGAAATTCCACAAAATAATCGAACTGGTTTTTTGCAAAATGCCTGTACATTTTTTCCTGAATCACATCCATCGCATTTTCTGCAATTTTAATGTTTTCTTTTTTACTCTGCTTCTTCTTATCGCTCACAATCTTGGTAGAGAAAGGCAAAATCGCAACTTTTTTATGATTGGTAATCTGGATGAAATTTTTGGAAATAATGATCCCTTCTTTAGACATTTTTTTGTTGGATTTCTTCAAATCCGCGAGGTACATGCTTTTGAAATCGCCATCCTCTAAAGCTTGCTCCGTTGCTTCACTTTTGGTTAACCCTTTTTTAATGCCCTCTTCAATCAAAGCATTATACTTGTTTTTTGTTGCTTTGGTTAAAGTCACGGTTTGCGCAGAGATCATTACAGCGGCAGCTAATGCGCCTAAAATAAAGATTTTTCTCATATTATATTATTTTAATTATTTATATTTAGCAAAGTAGGGGAATCGTTTGTTGATTCTTTTTACCACCGACTGCAACGTGTTTTTCATGTCATATAATCTGGCTTTCGAGTTTTCATTGATGTATTGCCAAAGCAGATCATCAGAATTTTTATCAAAAATATTGATGCTTAGCCGCGTGCTGTCTTTGGGATCCAGGGTTGGATTTAATAGCGAAGCGGTGGTTTGCGAAACCGTCTTTTTTCTTAAACTCACGTTTTCATAATCTTCCAATAAGGCATCATCTGCAAATTCGAAGAATTGCAAATCGATCATGTCATTCAGCAACATATTGTTGATTTTGGCATTGGCCATCACGGTGGTAATTTGTTTTTGATCTCTGGTAAGGCCCTCGGAAATTGCGGTTGCGAATTTTTTAGGAAGAACCAATTCTGAATCACCGGTCCCGGAAGTATTCAAACTTTTAAATATTTCTCCGGAAGCGCCCTTCATGATACCATCCAGTGTCCCTTTGTTTTCCATGAGCTGGAAAGCCATTACTTCAATATCTTGCGGCGTTTTGTTCAGAATGCTGAAATCTTCCTCCTCATCTAAACCGAGAAGCCCATTAAACTTGGATTTGTTTTTCAAGATCAGGTCAATCTGCTTGCTGTTCGCTTTGGATCCCAAAGACTTCGCCAGTTCATTTTTATCGCCTTTGATGATGGTCTTGATCAGATCCTGATCTTTCAGAATATTCGAGCTGAAATCTTTAATGAAACCCTCATCCTGCAAACTGTTTAAGCCGATATCTGAAAGCCAGCTTTCCATCATTCCGCTTGGTGAGCCGCCCAGAATCCCTTCCAGCGCTTGACCTTTGGTGGATATTACATTCAGCACATTGTTGATCTGGTCGTTATTGAGCTGTGCACCCAAAATCGCAGGATCTGCTTTCAGGAAAGAACCAAGCAGTTTATTGGTATCGCCCGCCATAATATTGGAGACGATTTCTTTGTTATTGCCCACCAAATTTGCAAATTTTTGAAGATCAACATTTTGAATTTGATCTCCAAAAAGCTCCTGCCCCCGCTCGGTAAGGGTAGCGAAGATGGCATTGGTATCGCCGTTTAAAAGGGCGGCTACTTTATCCTTTTCTGCAAGAAGACTGAGGTATTTTTGTGCATCTGCGCTGGGAATTGCTTCGCCAAGGAGTGCGGTACTCTGCGTTAAAAAATGGGTGGTCAGTCCGGAAAAATCGCCTTTGATGACTTTTCCTACCATGTCTTTATTTTCAACCAAAAGCTGGGTATAGGTAGAGACATTTTCACCGGGAATCAGGTTAACCGCCGTACTGAGGTTTTTATCTAAAAAATCCTTCATTAATCCATCGGTATTCCCTGTCGCCAATTTTGCCAATACCGTTGAATTATTATTGATAGCACTGGTAATCAAAGCATTTTGTTCGCCAATGTATTTTTGAGTGATGGTGTTGACGTTGTCATTGATCAAATTAAACATCAAGCCTTTGGTATTGCCCTGCATCACCTTCTGGATCGATGTTGAATTATTCTTGATCAAACTCACCATCTGTGGATCAAGCTTTAGTTCAGCACCGATAAGAGAAGCGTTATCCTTCACCAGGTCACTGATCAGATTCTGCGTATCGCCCTTTGCGATTTTCACAATGGTTTTGGAGTTTTTTCCGGCCACCTCCGCCACCTTTTGCCAAGGTCCCTCAGGCAAAAATCCACCGGCAATCTGGGCAAGATCAGAAATATCACCGTTTTTTAATTTGGTGAAAAACACTCCGGGCTTGGTCACAAGATTGATAATGACATCGGGATTTTTAATGAACTGCAGAGCCTGCAAACCGGGAACACTTCCCTTGATGGAGGTCATGGCCAGTTCCCCTAATGCCTTACTTAAATTCTGCCATCCCGTTTTGGTATTATCCACATGAATATCAAAAGTACAGAGCACCACCGCGTCCACCTGTAACAGCTGCGCAAGATAGGAAGGCGGAAAATCATCCGGATGGGCAAAGAAGCCCACATCTTCCAGCACTTTGTTGGTCACCCTGATATCCTGAAGAAATACATCCGACTTATAGTTATCAAATACATCCCAAAACTGCTCCTGCAGCATCTTGCCGATCATCTGCTGACTCTCGAACTGCTGCTCGGCTTCCTCTTTGGTAGGAACGCTCGGTTTTGCATAAGAAATATGACTGATAAACGGAATGATCGCAATTTTGCTGTGCTGATCAAGACGGTTATTGATCTGTTCGTGCGCAAAAATCACATCATTCTGGTTGGATTTTAAGAGCGTTAAATATTTGCTTGCGACACTTACCACTGTACCTACCTGCGAGTGCACGGAGAGAGCAGGAAACAAGGTCATCATCAAAATAAAAAAGAAGGTAATTTTTTTTCTCAGCATAAGATATAGAATTTGTTCAATGTCATCACTCGATCTCATCATGGCAACAAAAAGTCCAAGGTCCGCAAAAATGCTTATTTTCCTGATAACTAACGTGATTTGGAAAGTATAGTCAACGGGTAGTTCCTCAACTACCCCATCAGGTAGTGCTGTAAGACTTTATAGCAGAGTAAATTAAAGGGATTGGGGTAGAAAAACGAATCCGCAAACTTATTTTAAATCCCACCGGTTGGCGATACCCAAAATAGTATAAATCGTTTTCAAATGATACTTCACCGTGTTCTCAGAAATGAAAAGTTCCTGACCAATTTCTTTGTTGGTTTTGCCCTGTTTCACCAGGTTGATGATATCGAGCTGCCGCGGAGTCAACTCGTAATCCGACAAACGAAGTGGGGCCTCTTTCTTTTGAGCAAGTACAAGCCGTTTCAGTTCTGCCCGGATCCTGTCATTTTCCTGGGCAATCAACCTGTTTTTTTCCTTCTTAGACTGGTACAGTTTAAAGGTAACCGAAAACAGGACCAATAACAGGACTGATGAAAACGCAAGCAAATACGACTTCTTCTTTTCATAGTCGAGCTGCATATTTTTCCTCTTCTCCAGCATCCTTTTTTCTAAAACCGCAAGCTTTCCGCTCTGTAATGCGGCATTGTACCTGCCAGATATTTCTGAACCTTTGCTGTGATAAAAGTAAGCATTCCTATAATCTTCCAAACCGACAAAAAATTGAGCCATGGTGTTATAAAGGGCCATTTTGTAAATATCCAGTCGGTATTGGTCCGCATATAACATTCCCTGTTCAAAGGCATTCATTGCCATTTCGCGATCCTTCAAATGTTCGGCTAAACCTATTATTTTGGCATAAATCATGGGCAAATGTTTCGGGTCATGCTTAGTCAGCAGCGCTACAGCCTCGTTCAAAATGGATTCCGCTTTCCCGTAATTTTTATCAATTACATGCAACACAGCAGACACCCCCAGATAAAAACCATGGGCTTCCGGATTAAGGTGATTAATATTCTTGGCGCTCAAGATCGCGTGCAGCTTTCTGGCTTCCTCAAATCTCCCGGAATCAAACTCCACAAACATCCGTTCCGCCAGCACACGCACTTCTGCCTCTTCATAAAAATCTGAATCCACCGCCTGTTTTAATGCGTGGTCTAAATTCTCCAAAACTTCCGGGTAATTGTAGATCCTCTTATAGGTAAGCGATTTTTGAAGATAGGCATTGTATCGGTCGTACCTGCCGGATTTCTTGTTGGTAAGGACCTCTTCTAAGATGGTGATTGACTTTTCATATTTATAGCTGTCATTCAGGGATGATATTTCCTCATTCAAATTGACATCATCAGTCAAAGACGCCTTTCCTACAAAATGAAATAACAAGAAAAAGACAAAAAATAAATTTTTTCTCATAAAGAAACCCGTCAATTATGTTAAATCCCTAAATGTAACACTTTATTTAAACTGTTGCACCATTAAAAAATAAATAAAAATGGAGCGCGGGTTGACCGGGTTTTAAAACCAATTATCACACTGGTTCACAATGCATTGAATATAATGGCGGCCCTATCCGGAACTGAATATTACTGCAAAAGAATCACCGGATGCGGGCAAACCTGTTGCCACAAACATGCAGGTCAGCTGCTCAAAAATGGGCGATGTGGAGCTGGTTAACGTGAAAAGTACCGCAGTACACCTCCCGAATTACAGTTATTCAGCAGCCAAGTGGTTCAGTCCCGCAATCATCTCGCCCTGCAGGATCCCACGAAGAAGTTGATGCCATGAAGCGCCGCACCAACGCCTGCGAAATTCCGCCGAAAAGAGCCATTCCACCTAGCGTGGCGGGATTTCATGTTTATTTCCACTCTACAAAAGAAGAAACGCATATTCCCGCTTTTTTACGAGGGCGGGTTAATGAATGAAGATCGGGAACTTTTTCAGATCTATTTCGGTTGAAAATCGGATTATTAGTTCACCGGAAAAATGACGAAAAGTCTTTTATTTCCCCTACTAAAAAAGAAGAAACACCTATTCCCCTCCTCGGAGGGGTGGCGTTCCGGCCTGCCGGAATGACGGGGTGGTTTTTCCTATGCGGGAGCTGAGCGCAACTGTGGAAACCCGATGTACCACAGTATAGTGTTTGTCTTTCTTTTTATAAATAACTCCAAGCAGCTATTTTTCTTGTTTGATACCTTCACTCTGGCAGATTGCAGATTTCTATCATAAAAAAATCAACTGTGCCATCATTATGAAAAATAAAATAATCTTCAAATGCCTCGTTGTTTTTTTGATGCTTTTTCCTGACGTTAAAGGTAATACCCTAATTTTGATCTGTCTAAAAAAGCAGCCGTGTACCGTAATAACACTATTATTCCAAGTAATTTTCTCATGGTTATTTTATTAATGAGGGTTTCCATCTTTATCAAAAACGATAGAATTTAATATCAAAACTTTATTATTTTCAGTATCGAATATGTAATAATCTTGTGTCATCTCAGGAGGATAATCCTTAGTGGTAAAATTCTTTAAATTATCAGATTCTTTTTTTAGATAGAAACTCAAAATATTTTCCATACCTTTAAAATCGTCTGAACTAAACTCTATAACAATGTTTTTATAGTTTTCGAATGAATTACTTATATAATATTTTTTTTGGGTATTAATATCATATAGTAATGCTCGAAACTTAATTGCACGAGTAGTAGGCATTGTATTAGCCCAAGAGAATACATAAATAATATTATCGTTTTTCAGTTCAAATTTTAGTTTACGAATAATTATTTTTGTTGGGTTAAAGTCTTTACTTATTAAAACAACAATATCATTTTGATGATTCTTATTATACTCTTTTTTTATAACATCTATTTTATCATATAGAATGATATTTCGATTAGTTGCACAACTAAAAAACATTAATGATAAAAGGCAAATGAGTATTTTCATATTTATTTCTTTTTGCTTTGGATAATTGAATTAAATATACTTTGGGTAGCCGGATTTAACTTATAAATCACATTTTTAATTAAAGGTATTGTAGAAACCTTCTGGATTAATTGAGTGCTATTTAATCCTGGTGAATAAGTCGTTCTTAAAGGAAGGCTTCGTTCAGCCCTTAATAAATTTTCAATTGTGGAAGCATATACTTCGCCATTTCTTATATTGGAAGGTAAGCCGTTTTCTTCAGTTTTGGGAACCCAAGTTTTATCTAATAGATTTTTATCAAAAACTTGGTCGGCAAAACTATGTCCTAATTCGTGGAATAATGTAACATAAAAAGGTGATTTCTGAGTTCTGGAAGTAGTATCAAGACTAACATTTTGCTTAAAATAAGTATAAATAATTGAACCATCGGGTTTTGTCCCATTTACATTTGCTTGGTCTCCTGTTAAATCATTTTCTTTTATTGTTGTATTGACATCATCATTTGCAAATAAACCAATGAATTTACTGCCAAAAGAATCTTTATTTCCACCTGTCACTGAGGTTAAGGATGATAATATCAGTCCTGCATAACTATCAGCAGATACATTCGTTGCTTCTACATCCCATTTCTGGGTTTCTGCATTTTGTGTATAAAGTTTTCCGTTATTGTAACGATATGTATTATCTCCGTCTTTGATATCAATCCACATTCCTGTGGGGTCTGTATATTTCATTGGATTATTTGCTACATATACATACGGAGAGAGATCAGGATATTTTTCTGCTAACGGATCAACAACCCCCCATCTCCCGATATCGGGCATATACATCCTCGCACCATAATCATACATTCCCGTCTCCTGGAGTTCCTTTCCGTTGTACTTGTAGTTCTTATACGTCGTTGACGGACTAAATTTACCTGATTTAGAGGACGATAAAAAACTTAATCCAAATGGATAATAATCATTCGTGTCTTCAATCTTTATTTTACCCTCACTACTGTCATAACTATAGCTAACCCTAACATTTCCTAAATGGTCTTTGTACTGGTAAATATACTTTAAATTATCGAAATCGTAAAATCCTTCCGCAGTAGGGAAAAAACTTGGAGTGGCCGTTGCCTTCGGTGGAGGGTTTCCGGGAACAATGAGTATCTTTTCGTCCAACTGTAGTGCTTCCTCCTGACCCGCGGTAACCGCTGCTCTGGTAGCTGAATCATCTTGAGTGAGGGCTTCTTCTGCGAGAGCGCAAAGACAGCGTCCCAATGAACCACCCCACCGCTATGCCAAAGGCATAGTGGCACCCCTCCGCGGAGGCGAATATTCCCGCTTTTTTAGCAGGGCGCGTTAATCAATGAAGATCGGAAACTTTTTCAGATCTATTTCGGTTGAAAATGGGATGATTAGATCACCGGAAAATGACTAAAAGTCTTTTATTTCCCATACTAAAAAAGAAGAAACGCATATTCCCCTCCACCGGAGGGGTGGCGTTCCGGCTTGCCGGAATGACGGGGTGGTTTTTTCTTGTGCGAGACCGCAAAGACAGTGACCCAATGAACCACCCCACCCCTATGCCTCAGGCATAGCGCCACCCCTCCGAGGAGGGGAATATTCCCGCTTTTTTACCAGGGCGGGTTAATGAATGAAGATCGGAAACTTTTCAGATCTATTTCGGTTGAAAATTGGATAATTAGATCACCGGAAAAATGACGAAAAGTCTTCCATTCCCCCCACCAAAAAAGAATAAACGCATATTCCCCTCCACCGGAGGGGTGGCGTTCCGGCTTGCCGGAATGACGGGGTGGTTTTTCTTGTGCGGGAGCTGAACGCGCAGCTGTGGAAACCCGATGACCCACAATATAGTTTTGTTTTTCTTTTTATAAATAACACCAAGCAGCTATTTTTCTTGTTTGCCGCCTTCACTCTGGCAGCTTACAGATTTTTATCATAAAAAAATCAACCGTGCCATCATTATGAAAAATCAAAAAACCTTCATATACCTCATTGTTTTACTGATGCTTTTTCCTGACGTTAAAGATAATACCCTAATTTTGATCTGTCTGAAAAAGCAGCCGTGTACCAGATAACTATTGCACAACCTCATTTTTAAATTAACTGTTATGAACCAGTTGTGCATGTAAAGGAAATTCATAATGTTTTGCTTTTTTAAACCTTTGTAAATCATCAATAAGCGAAAGCGCCTTGGTTTATCTTAAAAATATGAAGGATGACTTTAAGAATTGCCTTTATCTGTCCTTTCGTGAAAAAAAACGCAAGGGCAAACAAAGTTTTTTATCATCTTTATTCCACTTATAAGCACATCTTTTAGGCTGGACAAAGGCGCTTTCGCTTATTGTTGCCAAACAAGGTTCTAAATGCACAAAAGGTTGTTATCAATAATTTTTGTATTTTAGCATAAGAAATTAGATCATGAGTAGAATAAGTAAAATCAGAGGCAGAATGATAGCAGAACACAGAGCTGCCAGCAGAAGGGTGCTTATAAGCATTGCTAAAAGTGCGTCCCATAACGCAAAAAGGTCTTCGATTGCGTTAGAAATTCCTTTTGAGATCATTAAAGATGGTGGAATTTATCAGGTATTTGATGGCAGTATGATTAAGACCGCTTCATTAAGGAAAGCTATTATTGACAAGAGTGGACTGACTAAAGGAAGCAGAATATGCCTAAAATAAATAGAATGAGGATTTTCGCTGGTCCTAATGGTTCCGGAAAATCCACTTTGTTTGAAACTTTTCGACAAAATTTTAATCCCGGAATATTTATCAATTCTGATGTTATAGAAAAAGAAATCCTTGAAAAGGGATTTCTTGATTTACTGACCTATGGTCTTGCTCTGACACAAAATGACCTTGAGCAATTCTTTCAAAGTACAAATGCAGCGACACTTCTCCAAAAATCACAGGAAACAGGACATAAAATAGACATAGAAATAAAAGAAAATATCATTGTCGATAAATCCCGTTATACACACAGCTATGAAGCTGCACTTATCACATCATTTATTCGGGAACATCTTCTTAAAAACGAGATTTCGTTTTCGTTTGAAACTGTAATGAGCCATCCTTCAAAACTCGATGAAATCACTGAAGCCAAAAAATTAGGCTATAAAGTCTATTTATACTTTATCTGTCTTGATGAACCACGGCTGAATGTGTCTAGAGTGAAAAACAGGGTATTAAAAGGAGGTCACGATGTTGATAATCATAAAATCCTTTCGCGATATACCAACACGCTGAAAAACCTTTATCCTGCTTTAAAATTAGTTGATCGTGCTTATCTATTCGATAACTCTGATGAAATGCTGATGATTGCCGAAAAGAATAATGAAGCATTAACTATAAATATCGATGAGCAAAACTTTCCAAACTGGTTTATAGAAAACGTTTTGAACCAGGTTTAATCTGGTAATTATTTAAGAAAAAAATAAAGGTAGCGTCCTCCTAACTATGTAAGTTGAAAAGTTATTCTGGGAAAATTTAGGTAGCGTCCCACAAACTGTGTAAGTTGAAAAGTTATTCTGAAAAATTTTGGGCCCTTAAAAGCCTAATAATTTTTCGGAAACCTAACGACGTGGTTCGGCGTAGCCAAATAACTTTTTACTATTTTTAAACCTTTATACAGTTATCATTGACAAAGAAGAATTATTAAACAACAAAGAATTTTACAAATCTTTTAAGAGCGGAGAAGACTTAACCTCCTTCTTCAAACAAATGCACAAGAGTGCCGTGGAGCACATGCTGAACGCCGAACTTGATGCCCACCTGGACACTGAAAAGCATGAAAAGACCAAGGATGGAAACTACCGCAACGGCCACGGAACCAAGAAAATAAGATCCTCGTTTGGCGAATCTGAAATCAAGGTTCCCAGAGACCGCAAAGGGAGCTTTGAACCCGCATTGGTTCCCAAAAGACACAATATCATCGAGGGCCTTGAAAACGTGATCATCTCTTTTTATGCTAAAGGAAATCGAAGATTCGACGTAGTCAATGAGCGTGAGTGATATTGAAGAACAGATTCGCGAGATGTACGATTTTTGAGGTCTCTACTTCCACTATATCCCGCATCACCAGTGCGGTTGCCAGTGAAATGGTGAGCTGGCAAAACCGTCCCCTGGATGATCTTTATCTGATTGTGTGGATGGATGGTATCGTTTTTAAAGTTCGGGAAAATTCCAAAGTCATCAACAAAACAATCTATCTTGCAGTGGGCCTGAACCGTGAAGGGAGAAAGGAGGTTTTAGGCATGTGGCTTGGAAAGAACGAAAGTTCAAGCTTCTGGATGAGCGTGTTAACAGACCTAAAAGCCCGTGGCGTGGAGGACATCCTGATTACCGCTACCGATAACCTGAATGGATTTACCCAAACCATCCGATCCGTTTTCCCTGAATCACAAACACAAATCTGCGTAGTCCACCAGATTAGGAACGCCTGTAAATATGTAGTATGGAAGGATAGGAAAGCCTTTACAGCGGATATGAAGCATATTTATGCCGCACCCACTAAACAGGCTGCAGAAGCAGCTCTGGAAGATTTTGCCCAAAAATGGGAATCCAAATATTCCTATGCGATCAAATCCTGGAGAGAAAATTGGGAGGAATTGACCGTCTTTTTCGACTTCCCGCTGGAAATCCGTAAAATCATCTACACCACTAACTTAATTGAAAACCTGAATGGAAAAATAAGGAAATACACCAAAAATAAGATGTCATTCCCAACGGATGACGCAGTGTTAAAATCCGTTTATCTTGCTCTCAGAGAAGCCACTAAGAAATGGACCATGCCCATTCAAAACTGGGGTATTGTTTTAAACCAATTTATGCTTATTTTTGAAGAAAGGCTCAGATTATAAAATCCAAGCCCTAACTTTTTAACTTACACACTTTGCGGGACAGTGTCATTAGATAAGAAACATAATTGGAAAAAACGGTCAAATTGACCACCTGATTTCGGAGCAAAGTGACCAGTGAATTTCGGTTTAAATTGACCACCGAGATTCGGTTTAAATTGACCACCTGATTTTCTTTCCATTTTCATTCATTTTAGCTTGTCTTTTTTCATGATGTTAAGCCCATAAATTCGCTGTAAAAAAGCAGCGGATAATGGCAAACCACTTAACAGACATGAACAAGATCAGAAAAGCAATCAAAATGCACCATTCGGGCAAGAGCAAGCTGTTTATCAGCAACTATCTTTCCCTATCTCGCAACACCGTCAAGAAGTACATTTCCCTTTTAAAAGG
>NZ_LFNG01000027.1 GCF_001045435.1 Chryseobacterium koreense CCUG 49689
CCGAGATACCGTACTCGCGGCATATCTCCGCTACTTTCTTGCCTTCCTGCTGGCTCTGGAGCACCTTTAAAATCTGTGCTTCCGTAAATCTTGATTTTTTCATTGCTTTTTCTTGACGTTAAAGTTAATACTCTAATTTTAATCTGTCTGAAAAAAGCAGCCATGTACCCCCAGGCTCATCGAGTCTTCATCCAAATCAATAAAAAGAAATAAGCCATTATTATCTATAAAAATATTTACATATTTTCTTATTTCTTTTGCATTTCTGAAAAAACTGGTGTTTCTTACCACCCAACATGTGTTCTTATTAACTTTCTTCTAGTATCATGTAATGCGTGTCGTTCTACTCTAAATTGTTTATTGATATTAGTGGCTCGTAGGTTTGCTATTTATCTACAGGCACGAGTGAGACGCTCGCGCCAGCATGGGGCTAAACTTCTACAATACTACAATTTAACAATTGCCATTTTCCATTTTTAAAATTTAAATTAACTTCAACGACAGCACCTTCGTTAACAATTTTATACATTAAAAAAAAATTATTAGCACTTCTTTTATAATCTAAAACCTCTATTAAATTGCCTTTTTCATTTGAATTCTCATTTACTAAAACATCAGAGCATTTGATTTGTCGTATTAGAGGGTTTTTTATTCTCTTAAAAACAATACTAACATTTCGACGCTCCTTTATTTCAAAGTGAAAATATTGTTTAGCATCATTGCAAGCATTTAAGGAAATTTCAATAAGGCTTGATATGTCTTCTTTGGTAGAATCTGTTTTGTTAAAACAACTCAACAATAACAGAAAAATCAAAATATAAAATCTCATTTTTTCAATTTTTTAATACTTTCATCTAATTTCTTTTTAGCATCGACGTTATCTTTGGCTTTCTTTTCTTCAAGCTTATTCATTGCTTTTATCATTTCCATATTCTGCTTAAAAAATTTAGCAGACAATATTTTTTGAAAACGCTTGTTAAATTCTGTTCTATTATCTCCTGAATTATAATTTTGGACGCTTTCTCCAAATGCTTCTTCTTCAAACTTTTCTCCTTCCTCTTCAGGATTATCAACTCCATCAACATCATCTCCTCTATGAACATCCTCGTGCAGAATCGAAACAGCAATCAAAAAAATTAAATTAGACTGATCTTCTCCCGAAAGATTATTCGCATTATCTATTGTTCCTGAATTCAAATTAAATTCGCCTGAACCTTTGTTATTTCCTTTATAGCTTGCAAATGCTGGAATATTACTTAAATCTTTAAGATATAAGACAGGGCCCTTTCCGTCTGTTAAATCATTTAAAATACTACGTCGACTCATTTGTCCCCATTTCATCATACTATTAAGGATTTTCTTATCCTGAATTAATGATTTGGCAAAATTAATTGCTCTTTGAATAATTGCACGTTGTTCTTTTGTAGCTTTAGGGTCAATTATGAATCTTCCGTCAGGGTCAATAAATCTAATCGGATTATTTACAGCGTAATTATAAGGAGACCATCTTCTA
The DNA here is from genome assembly GCF_001045435.1 of Chryseobacterium koreense CCUG 49689. GTDB lineage: Bacteria > Bacteroidota > Bacteroidia > Flavobacteriales > Weeksellaceae > Kaistella > Kaistella koreensis. The sequence continues at coordinate 1,514 of NZ_LFNG01000027.1, forward strand.
TATTTCTCTGTTAATGGGTCTATCACACCCCATCTTCCAATATCCGGCATATAAAATCTCGCTCCGTAGTCATACATTCCTGTCTCTTGAAGCTCCTTACCGTTGTACTTGTACGCTTCATACGTCACCACCGGATTGTAAACACTACCGCCAAATCTCGGTGAAAGGTTTATGAAGTTTAACCCGAAAGGATAATAATCGTTACTGCTAAGAGCTTCTGCGCTGCCCTCATTAGAGACGTAACTCAGTCTCACATTCCCGAGATGGTCTTTGTACTGGTAAATGTACCTATAATTTTCGTAATCGTAAAAACCTTCCGCCGTGGGGAAAAAGCTCGGGGTTGCCGTTGGCTGGGCGGGAGGTGTGCCGCCCCCGCCGATCACCCGCTGCGCCAGCTCAAGGGCGTCTGCCTGCCCTGCGAGCGCCGCATCGGGATTCTCCCGCAAGACGGCATCTATTTCGTCTGTGTAAGGTATGGTGTAAACAAAGCCGTCTAAATAATCGGTATCTATAACCTGCGCCCTTAGGGTAAATTTCTTGTGCAGCTTCACCCCGTCTGCCCTGTACAGGTATTTCGTCACATGGGTATTCTGGTCGACCTGCTGCGGCAGGTTGAGATGGTTGTAGGCGATATTGCTGATTCCCTTATCGGGCATGGCGATCATGTTTCCGTTGTCGTCATAGGTGATAGAGCCGCCCCCTCCCGGATAGCCGCTGCTGTTTCCCGAAGCATCGGTAATGTTGGTGACCCGGTTTCCTTCATATTCATAGGCGAGGTCGTCCGCCAGAACTGCAGGCTGTCCCCCCAAAAATGGTCTTGCGTTGCGTTTCAGTGTGAGAATGTTTCCGTTCAGGTCATACGTCAGCTGCTCGTTGTAGAGCTTGGAGTCTGTGGTGGTGGTTTGCCATATGGTTTTGTAGTTGGCCTTCGTCAGGCGGCCGAGCTCATCGTAGGAATATTCGTAGCGTTGCGTGCTTTCGCTTTGATACGCCCAATCTACCTCGGCAATATTGCCGTTGTATTTTTTTAAGGCAGTATTGAGCGGGGTGTTGTATCTTATCTTGTAAGAAAACAATCTGCTGTTGTCTATTTCCGATGTGTTGCTCAGATTGATTCCCGTCATCCAGCCTCTGATGTTGTAACTGTATTTGACCTCTTCTATATTGCCGCCTACTTTTTTGGCGGCAAGCTGTCCGATTTCGTTATAGGTGCTTTCGGTGAGTAGTATTTGTGGCGTTTTTCCGACCACTTCGTGGTAGTGTTTCTCCAGGCGGTTTGCGTGGTCGTATTCAAAGTCCTCAACAATATGAACGGGGATTTCCGTATTGATGCGCTTGTGCCATGTTTCTGCCTTTACGGGAACTCCCGAAAAATCCAACTCCGAATAAACCACCGTGCTCCCCCCGAAATGGTTCTGGCTGTGCGTGCCGACCGGTCTTGCCCTGGTGTCGTAAAAGGTATAGGTTTTAGTCCATTTGTCTTCGCCGATATTCTTGACGAATGATGCCAGGGGAAGGGATTTCGCTGAGCGGCTCAGGCTGTCATAGCTCTCGGTGAGGACCGGTTCGCCAAATATTTCGTTCTGTGCGGGATAGGGGGTCCCCGAAGGGTAGCTGTCATAATATTTCACGGAGAGCACGGTTTCCAAGCCGGGATAGTGGTCCTTGGAGTATAGGATGGTCAATCCATTTTGCGTGAAGCCTCTGCCCCTATGCTCGACGACCACCTGGTCGCTGATTTCTTCCTGCATCGTTGCACGGTCATCTCCCGAAGTGATACCCGTATAGACCACCCTTCCGAACTTGTCGTATTTGGTGAAGAGCCACTTTTCGGCCAGCCTTAGGTTGGCATCCTGCGTTAGGACCAGGCGGTCGGCTCTGTCATAGACCATGTGTTCCCAGCCTTTTCCGGGCAGCTTCTTTTCTACCAAACGGCTTCTGCCGTCATACCTGTACTGGTAGCAGAGGTTGTTCAGGGTATCGTCTGCATCCGGACTGGCAATTGTTTGATTGGGTGTGCTGTTAAACTCACTGGATGCCGATGGCGGAATCACATAAACCAAGTGGTTGTATTGGTCATAGATGTAATAGGTGTCCGCATACAGGGTGCCCGGTCCCGGAGCGATGTTTCCAGTTTGGTTATTGCTTCCGTTCCCCAATACTTTTCTGACCAACAAGGTTTGCCCCTCCCCGTTTTTAAATTCATAGGAGACACTGCCGTCTTCATCCGTTAGTTTATTCTTATAGAGCTGTCCCGCAGGATAATGTCCCGATACTTTGAGTTCGCTTATATAGAACGCGTTGTTTTGTATTCCTGTCGTGGTGGTAAATTTTAGGACATCTGCGCCGGTATTGGCCAGGTAGTCAAATTTCACTCGGCGGTTTTGCCAATCGTTTCCCGGCTGTATCTGCTGCTGGATTCTGTCCAATGGAGAGTTCTCGAGTATTTTTTCGGAGTAGATTCTCTCGTTTCCATAGGGTGTGGCTGCCAGGTTGGACAGCGGGTCGGAATAGATCGCCCCGCCTGTGCTGGCGGACTGCGGTACCGGGAGGTAGTCTCGGACCTGCCTGCCGTATTCGTCGTACTCGATGTGGGTCACGACGTCTTTCTGGCCGGGGGATGCCTTCACGTTCACCACCTGTTTAACCCTTCCCAATCCGTCAAAATACTGTACGGACCAGGCCTTTTTTACGCAGTCGGCATCAAGGCAGGTCGTGGCGGAAACATAGTTTTCCGTACTCGTGAGCTGCGCCTTACCCCAAACCGCGGAAATAAATACAAGTATAAATAAAATATGCTTTCTCATCTCTTTGGCCTTTATGGTTTGTAGTGGTACTGGTATTCTTTCAGCATATTCCCGTTGATGTCTTTTACCTCTTTCAGACGGTTTGCGGCATCATAGTTATAATACTCCCTGATTCCCGACGGAGGGGTGATGCTGCGTACACCTATCAGGGGGTCGTAGGTATATGTGGTGATCTGAAAACCCGACAGCTGCGCATCGGTGCGGAAATCGTCCAATGCCGCTAAAAGCGCATTCTCCGAAGCCTCCGTTCCGTAATCAGCGTCATCATCTGATGCTGAAACAATGGAGTCGATTAAATTCTGGGGAATATCCGTAATTTTAGCCAAAATCTGATTGGGCATTGTTGCTCCTTCGATTTTAGCGATAGGTTGGGTTCTTTTGTAACCCCAAATAATCGCAACGGAAGTTCCATCTCCGTTTTCGTCTGGATTTAAGGTGTATTGAATAATGTTTCCGCTGATATCATATTTATATTCAACTTTCGGAATCATGGTTCCGTCTTTTAAATCCTTTTGTAAAATAGAATAGGGTAAAGGTAGGCCCGTACTTTTTAAATTTGCCTCTATGTCATTGGTAGGATAAACCGTTTCTGTTTTGGAAATGGTCTTGGTGGCTCCATTGGCTGTTTTGGTGGTTTCTGTTTCCAATGGAATGCCTATCATATTCTTTTCCTGCAAATATTGATTCCCTTTCTCATGGGCATACTGGTAGTGGTTTTCCAGGACACTGCTGTTGGGGAAGGTGGTCTTCTGGCTTGTGGGTTGGTAGTGCAATGGATTGTTGTAGAAATACTCTGTCACCGTACTTAAGGGGACCCCACCTACGTAGTCGGTGGTTTCAATTTTTGACAGATACTCCCATTCCGGTTGGTCGTAAGATTTCATGATTGACCAGTTAGCTGGATCTGTATCGTGAAAACCGAAAAACGTGAGTGGACAAGGGCGTATATCATAGATGTTCTCTATATCCGCGCATTTAAGATCAAGAGTTCTGTTAGCGGTATAGCTGCTATATTGGGTATTAAATCGTACCGAATCTTTTTTGTGCTGGTAGGTGATTCTCTTTTGAATGATTCCATTTGAATCGTAAAATTCTGTCTTTTTCTCATTGGTCTTGTAATGGTAATTCGAAGTATTTGAAAATGATGTGGGAATAAACTGAATACTGACTGGAAGTTTAGACTGATTTTTTTCAAAATAATGGGCTATAGATCCCTTTTCTGTTCCTGATTCGGACAGCTCTTTTTCAATCACTTTAAAATAGGTGTAGAATTCTCCGAAATTATTTCTTAATGACCAGCGTGGGCTTGAACTTAAAAAATAGGAAACTGTACTGTATGCGTTAACCACATTGTTATTGAAATCCAACAGGCCAATCATGTTGATTTTCTGATTGAAAGTAGAAATGGGCTTAACTACATCATTATCCGAATTGACAATTGTAAAATCACCATCTTCATATTCATATTTTTTTGTTGATACTAAGCTGTCGGTATGGTCAAAGCTCTTTATTGTGTCTATTCGTAATCCCCCTGCTTCTACATAATCTCCATCAACAGGCGGAGTACTATAATATAAAAAACTCACTTTGCTATTTGCACATCGTTTTGTAAACATTTCAATTTCATATTGTTTACCTGCCTCAAGATATGCATATATTCTTTCTTGAGCATCTTCAATGAAGAAGTCAGAATCTCCCAATGGAAAATAGAGAACATCTTTTTGTACTGTTAAACCTAAATCTGTAATATGATTAAATGAAACTTGACTGCCATTGCTGAGATTTCTTATTGAAAAAAGGAGTGATGTACCTTCAATTGTTTCTCCACAAGTAAAATCCCCTTTTGTATATATTGCTGTATGTATATAAAGTTTTTGGTCAAAAGGAACTGATATAGTTCGTTTAACTGAAACTGCACCTCCCGAACTAGTGGCTTCACGTTCAATAACACCTTCTGTATAAGGAGGATAGATTTTTTCTTTGTTGGTAGTAAGATTTCCTTCATAGGTAAATTCTGTATAACCTTTAGTCGGGTATATTATTTTACTTAAAGTGCCGTTTTTGGCAAATGCCTTATTGGGTTTTCTGTCACCGGTAACTTTATGGGTTAAATTAATAAAGTCAGTTTCTGTCGGGCTTACCGACGGATATTCGGGCAAATTGTTGTAATCTAACAATGAATTATAGATAAATTTGGTGTTGTTTTTCCCGTTGTAATATCCTAATATATCTTGCGCAAAGGAGAACCTGTTAGGAAGCTTATCCGGATTATAGTATTCAAATGAATACGAGGATGAGTTTTCCGGAGAATCATCATGAAAAGTAATTGATTTTAAAAAGGGACGTGAGATGGGCACAGAATGCGAATGCGCGCCTATGTTATTAGATGGATACTCATCATAAGCAAATGCAATATTCTGTACGGTAACCGCACTCTTTACGGTAACGGATTGAAGTTTGGGGAAATCCTCGCTTTCGATAATATTTTCAAATTCACCGATTTGGAAATTTATTTCAAAATCATCTCCCGCTATACGCAAAGGGGTTGCGACATATGCTATCGTATTAAAATTGCGGGATTCGGCGGGATAAACCATGGGTGTTCCGGTTTCTGTACCGGATATGGCTCTGTATCCTATTTCAGCGGTTTGGCTATAACCATCAGTGTACCAAATTCTGTTCCTCTGATAAAAGATTCTAAACCTTCTTCCATCAGGATAAATGACTTGCGACAGGAACCAAGCGTTAATATGCCTTACCCTTGAAGGAAAACCGCCTATCTGATTAGGCCTGGAGTTGCTGGTTTCAACACCTCCATTCCCTCCAAAAAAATACTTTGTTCCATTCGGTGTAATTACTCTTAATTTATGCGAGCTAACTAATGAGTCTCTTAGTGGATTTATTATTTCAATTTTCAAATCATCGACGGTCAATTTAGTGACCTCCAAATTTTCATCAAGCATAAATTTAGTTTGATATCCATCCACATTTAAAGTAAATAGATCCCTCTCGGAATCAACTCGATCACCATTTAGGGTGTTGCCAATGTGAAAGTTGTCACTGCCCATAATTGGTAGATTAATGTTGTACATTCGAGCTGAATTATCCTCATCCGGAAAATCCCTTATGGTCCTTGTAATGGACCCTAAGTTCAAACTCCAACCCATGCCTAAGCTAGTGGGCATCTCATCTACCCGCAATCCCTGCGATGAGTAATATATCTTCACCTCAAAGCTATTTGAACCCATGGGGATTGTAAATAAAGGAACGGAGGGGGTTATCACTCCTGAGCTTAGGTTTACGGGTACCATCCCGTATTTTTCAAATGCCGCGGAATTAGGGCTTGGTGGGGTGCTATTGAAGTAGCTGTTAACTTGAGCCTGCCCAAGGGTTTGGAAAAAAAAGGACAAAAATATGATTACCATTTTTGTTTTTCTTCTCATCACTTTATTTTTTAATAATTTTACTGTTCACAGATTTTTTTTCGGTGGTAGCGCTGACGATGTACACCCCCTGCGGTAAACCTGCGGTGTTGATTTTGGTTATTCCATTTTTGCTCTTCAGGGTTTGAAGGCGCCTTCCGCCCATGTCGTTCAGGGCGATCTCCGCTTCTCCGGCAAATTCAAAACCGATCTCCACGTAGCAGTAATCCTCCACGGGATTCGGGTAGATCAATAATTCGTTCCTTTCAATCAAGTCATCTAAATCCTTGTCTCCGAGCTTTACAATTTTCCAGTTCTCCTGTCCCAACTCTTCTGTGCTTGTCCCCCCCAAAATGAACGAGCCGTCCCGTCCGAGCTTTGCGCTGACCAGCCGCTCCTCTTTCATTTTGGACTTCCCTTCCACATACTTCCGCCAGACCTCCCTTCCGCCCCTGTCCAGGTAGAGCATCCAGAAGGTTTCGTCATTTTTTTCGACACGCCCTTCACTTTGGGTGTAGCCGCCGATCAAGAACCCTTTCGTGTGATGTCCTTTTATATCATTTACCGCATTCTGGCTCATCAGTACGTCTCTGTTCCCGAAACTGTACGATTTCTGCCATTCTTCGTTTCCGCTTTCATCTACTGCGATCAACCAGAGGTCGGTTCCTTCTTCCAGCGTGGTTCTTTTGTTTCCCGATGGCTGCGAGCGGCTTTCCCCTCCGATAAGGTAGCCCGAATCGGTCAGTGAAAGTGTCCTGATCCTGTCGTCGTCTTTTCCGCCGAAACTTTTGTCCCATTGAAGAAGTCCGTCTTTATCGAGCTTCACCACCCAGTAGTCCCCCTCTCCGAAATTTTCGCTCTTTTTCGCGATACGGATCATGGGAGCTTCCCCTTCCGGAACGGGGGCTGAAGAGGATGCCGAATTGGTGAGCGATTTTCCCGCTCTTGAGTAAATGCCCAGCAAAACACCCCCATCGTTGGTGGAAATCATTGTTTCCACTTCTTCCTGTCCGGTTCCTCCCAGAATGATCTGTGCTTTCACTTTCCCAGTTTTATCTAGTCGCGCCACAAAGGCGTCTTTTCCGCCGAAACCTTCCTTGGAGGAATGAATATCTCCCACTGCGAAATAGCCCAGGTCGGCGGTCTGCGCCACCGATTTGGCCTCCTCGTTCCTTTTGGTTCCTAAGGTTCTCTGCCATTCCTCATCCCCGGCCTCATTAATCTTGATCAGCCAAATATCCGATCCGCCAATGGACTTTTCCTTCTTGTCTCCGGATTGACCGGAGTAGGAGGTACCCGCAATTATGGACCCGCCCTCCCGCGTTGCGGCGGTTGCGGCGAGGTAGTCGTGTCGGTTTCCTGCGAAGTATTTTTCCCAGACCTTGTTGCCTTGCTGGTCGAGTTTCAGGAGCCTGTAGTCGTAGCCGTTGTTCTGCGCGCCTTCCCCCACGGCGAAGCTCCGGGGGTTGATGGAGCTCCCCGATACCAGGTACTGGCCGTCGGGGGTGATGGATACCTGGGTGAGGAAGTCCTGGGTGGAGGACTGGAGGTCTTTCTGCCAGACGGTCTTTGATTCCTGTGCGCAGAGGGGCGTTCCGAGGGCTGCGGACATCGCGTAGAGCAAAAGCTTCTTCATGGGAGGTGTGGTTTTTAATTCCGCACCAAGTTAACATTTTTTAAGAGTCGAAATTCAAGTGGTTGATAATTTTGTTAAATTTTCCCAAAATTTGGAATGGGTTTAAATAAGGTTCCACAGCGATGAGGATTTTTGGGTGGCGGAGAGTGGTTTAGCCTGTCTGCCTGAAGGCAGATGGTTTAGCCTGGCGAGAGTTAGCCTGGAGGGTGTTTCAGTCGCGGATGACTTCTCTAACGGACTCGTAGGGGATCCCCATGTAGGTGCAGAATTCCTGTACGGTGAGGAACTGGTGTTCGGGTTTGTTGAGGGAGGTCTTGATTTTCAGGATCAGGTCGCGGCTGTAGCGTTCACTTTTGCCGGTGATGAGCTGGATGTCTTTGGGATAGATGCAGATGCGGGTAGTTCTTGGTTTCATCGGTGTAGTTTTCTTTGCTGAACAAAGGTTGGTAAACAAAATGAAACCTTTTCGGTAGGAGGGCGGTAGTACCGAAAGATTTTTTATGCAGATGAAAAATTATATAGGGAGGAACCCTATATGTAAGCTATCAAAAAAAGCAACTAAGTACCTTACCATTTAATAATTCTTCTTCGTGAATATAAGTGTATAAAGGTTTAAAAATAGCAAAAAGTTATTTGGCTACGCCGAACCACTTCGTTAGGTTTCCGAAAATTTCCGGGCTTTTAGGGGCCCCAAATTTTTCAGAATAACTTTTCAACTTACACACTTTGCGGGATAGTTCCGCTGTACCAGAAATAATGATCAAACTGAGCGCTTTATTCAAAATAAATGGAGGACCTAAGGTGCCACTACAATATTTTTAATTAAGCTTTTTTATGTATCATCTCAACGAACCCATGTACTGCCTGCCAGGAGTTCTGCAGCTACACGGCCATCCCTGAAGAATCCGCCAAAGAAATCATCCGCGACTGCCCCTCCAACCTGCCAGTCGATAGAGCGGTTTGGCCGCTAAGCCGCCCGGCCAGTCCCAAAGCGAGGCTGTCTCAATACCAGAGGCAGCTTTTTTCGTTTAATTATCTAATTTTTTCTTGTGTAATTAGGTTATTTTCACTATCTTTATGGTTGATAATCAACAAGATGCGACCTACTTTTAAAGACTACAATCAGAATCAAGCCTGGCTTTTTCCACCATCTATTGACGAGCTTATTCCAAAAGATCATCCGGTTAGAATCGTGGACCGGGTTTTAGAACAAATCGATTTGCGTGAACTAATTAGCACCTACCATGCGGAAGGTAAACCGGGGTATCATCCCAAGATGCTCCTCAAAGTAATGGTCTATGCTTATATGGATAATATTTACTCTAGTCGCAAGATTGAAAAAGCGCTGAAGGAGAACGTCAACTTCATGTGGCTTTCGGGTCGTGCACAGGTCGATCATAACACGATCGCCCGTTTTAGAAGTGAGCGCTTAGTGGGTATCTTCAAGAATGTTTTTAAGCAAGTGGTCTTGCTTCTGGCGGAGGAGGGTTTGGTTACTTTAAAGCGTGTGTATACGGATGGAACGAAGATTGAATCGGTAGCAGGTCGCTATACTTTTGTTTGGGGCAATGCCGTCAAGACGCGTAAAGAGAAGATGCAGCAGCAGCTGGAGGAGATGTGGGATTATGCACAGAGTATTGCTGATGAGGAAGACAAAGATCCAGAGCCCCCCGACTTTAAAGCGGTAGATCCCAAGAAGATTGAGCAGACAGCCAAGAAGATCAACAAGATTTTAAAAAACAAATCCTCTCAGGTAGAACCAAAGAAGAAGGCCAAGGGAAGGTATATCGAAAAGAATTTTCCAGAGAATCTTAAGAAATATCAAGAGCAGGAGCAAATCCTTCAAGAGAGAAACTCCTTCAGTAAGACCGATACCGATGCTACTTTTATGCGCATGAAAGATGATCATATGCAGAACGGTCAGCTTAAGCCAGGCTACAATGCACAGATCAGTACCGAGGAGCAGATTATTATCAACTACACCCTCCATCAGGATGCCAATGACCTGCATACCCTAAAGCCCCACTTAGAATCCCATCAGGAACTCTATGGAAGTTTACCCGAAGAATTGATTGCTGATGCGGGCTACGGTAGCCAAGAGAATTACGAGCTTTTGGAATCAAAAGGGATAGAAGGCTACGTAAAGTTCCCCACTTTTGATCGAGAGCAGAAGCTAGCGGGTCGAAACAAAGGAATTAAAGTGTTCGATCGGGATCAACTTTACTATAATCCAGAGAAAGACTTCTACGTCTGCCCTATGGGACAACGAATGGATTTTAAAGGAGTGAAGCGAACACGCACAAAATCAGGATATGCGCAAGAAAACCACTATTATCAAGCCAAACACTGTGAGGGTTGCCCTCTAAGGGGAAGTTGTTTTAAGGGAAGTGGGAATCGAACCGTACAGCGAAACCCTCAATTAGAATACTACAAGGAGAAAGTACGAGAAAAACTTCTGAGCCAAGAGGGTGAAAAGCTTCGAAAAAAGAGAACCGCAGATGTAGAACCTACGTTTGCACAATTAAAACACAACCGAAAGTTCACACGATTTACCTTAAGGACTCTTCCCAAAGTTGAAATCGAGTTCGGATTACACGCTTTAGCCCACAATATCAAGAAAAGGATCGCATAGAGGTCCTGTCTTGGTACCAAAGTATTAGAAAACCCAAAAATAAACCTCCAAAAATCTAAAAACAATTGAAAATCAAAAAAACCGTCCCAATTTACTTATCGGGACGGCTACCTCCGACACCGATGCCCGAAGTTTCACCGCTCTGAAATAGGGGGGATTTCTTTTCCCGTGCCGAAAAAAGGGTCGGGTCAGGTTTGTTCGGGAGGGAATTTTCCTGCTCATGGGCATGCGAAATTAATTTCGTGGCGTCTGAATGTCCCTAAATAGGAGGCTTTAGTCTTTTTTTATGAAAAACATGTTTATATCATAAATAAATGTTAATTTTTCCTCATCAAAAAAATAGACAATGAAAAGAACATTATTATTTGCATCCGTAATTTTCACCACATTATTCCGAGCGCAAAATATAGCTTTCGATAAACTGTACGGAAATTCCGCACCCGAATATTATTCGATAGGGCACTACCCTGTCCTTGGCAACGACGGTCTGCTTATCAAATGGAATGGGGGCATAAGGCTTGCCACAGACGGCTCGACTGCGTTGCAAGTGTTGCGAAATAACAATGTCGGGATCGGGACCGAGGCCCCGCAGGAAAAGCTTACCGTTTTTGGGGGCCATGAGAACAGCAGGATTTTATTGAGTTCTGCGGGAAACGGGTCCGACCAGCCCGCCAATCTGGTGTTGTGGGCGTCCGAGCCAGCGGTGACCTATACTGGGGTGGGAATCGGTAACAACATCAGCAATTATCTAAACGAGACGGCGTTCACCAGAATTAATAATTCAAGGGGTGGGTCCTACATCAGGCTGCTGGAAAACGAGGTCAACTTCAACCTTGTTTCCAATACTGGAGAAAAAAGGCAGAGGCTTACGGTGTCAGCTTCGGGGATTGCGGCAGATGGAGAGGTGGTGGCTGACGGAGGCGGTCTGCTTAGTTCAATGTCAAGCGCCGGGGGAGGGAGCGTCAGCCTGGTCAATCCATCAAAAACTGGTACCCTGATCAGTAATTGGAAGATCTATAACATGACTGGAGGATATGGCAATTCGCTGCAATTCTGGAGCTATTCGGCAGACGGCAGCATCGTTGCACCGCGCCTCAAGCTGTCCGATGATGGCAATATGGCGCTCCTTGGAAAATTCGAGGCCAAGGAAGTAAAGGTAACCACAACCCCGACGGCGGACTTCGTCTTCGATGAGGGTTACACGCTGCCGAAGCTCGAGGAGGTGGAGCGGCATATCAGGGAGAAGAAGCATCTGCCGAATATCGCCTCCGCGAAGGAGATGGAGCGGGACGGCGTGAACATCGGCGAATTCCAGATCAGTCTGCTGCAGAAGGTCGAAGAACTGACCCTCTATATCATCGCGCAGGAAAAGACAATCAAGGCGCAGCAGGAAAAGCTGGAGCAGCTGGAGCAAAGCGTAAACAAAAAAGAAAAGCCTAAGCCATGAACAGATCCCTTCCACTTATCCCGCTACTGTTTTTTTCGCTGTGCCTGGATGCGCAGTTCGGCACCACCGCGGTGCCGCAGCCCACGGGATCCATCATCTTCCAGTATGACGATGCCGGCAACCAGGTTTTCAGGGGGTATTACTGTGCCAACTGCAACGTCGGTGGGAGCAAACCCGCTCCCGAAACGAATGAGGGTGCTGGCAAGGCCAACGTGACCGAGGACGAGTTTTCGGGAGAGATCCATATCTACCCCGTGCCGGTGCGGGATGTTCTCACGGTGGCCTGGACGGAGAAGGTGGATCACCTGATCGCCGAGGTGAGCCTCTACGAGCAGAACACGGTGCACTGGAAGTTCCAGCAGAAAAACCTACCCGGCACCAATAGGGAGGTCGGGATCGATATGTCTGGCTACTATATGGGTGTTTACGTCGTTACGTTCCGGCTGAGGGACGGAAGGACGATTTCCAGGAACATCACCAAACTGTAGGGACAAGGCGACAACAGTCCCAAGCAATGGGCAGAAAGCAAAGAAATCACTTGAGCAAAATTTTCACACTCTATTTTTAGCTAATGACAAAGATCTATTCCCTTCTGTATATCCTTATCTCGGGATCCCTCTTTTCCCAGACTATCCTTAACCAGCAGGAAGGCGCGAGCCGCACGGTGCAGGATCCCAACGTTGTGGTTCTTGCGCCGGGATTCCACGCCACCTCGTCTTTATCCGACCCGTTTGTGGCAAAGATCGGTGCGGCCACCGAGAACGGAGGCGGCGGCCCGACCACACCGTCGACGGCAGGGTCTGGGAACCCGAGCGGCACCACATCGCCGCAGGGAACCAGCTTCCACGACACCCAGGGAAACATCGAGGTGAACGGCGGCGGACAGCTGCAGTTCACACTCCCCATCGCGCTGCCGCCCGGTGTGAGGAGCGTGGGGCCGCAGATCAATCTGGTCTATACCAGCGGCTCGGGTAACGGCATCGCGGGATACGGCTGGAACATATCGGGGATTACCGCCATTTCGAGGGTGGGGCGGAATATCGAGAGGGACGGCGAGGTCCGAGGCATCCAGCTGGACTACTCGGACTACTACAGCTTCAACGGGCAGCGGCTGGTCCTGAAGTCTGGCGAATACGGGAAGGACGGAGCTGAGTATGTGACGGAGAAGTTCTCGAATGTTAAAGTCAGGAGTGTGGGCTCCATTGCGGGCCAGCAATGGAAAGGGCCGGAATATTGGGAGGTGACCTTCGAGGACGGCTCGCAGGCGTGGTATGGCGGAGTCAATGGCGGGTCGGGCAACGCGAGGACCCCGATGGAATACAACATCGTGAAATGGAGGGATGCGCAGGGTAACTATATCACCTATAATTATACCCAGTCTAACAATGTGGCGGTTATTTCCTCTATCCAGTGGGGAGGTAACGAGACGCTGTCGAAAGCACATTTTAATGATATACAACTTACTTACACCGATAGGGATTTATTTGAAGGTAGCTATGTAAATGGTATACAATTTATCCAGCAAAGAATACTTACCGAAATTATAGTTAATGCAAGTGATAGCTTATTTAAAAAATATGAAATTGCTTATAAAAAACAAGGTTCAAATTATCATGTTGTAGATTACATAAGAGAAAAAAATTCTATTAATCAAGAAGCCAATGCCGTAGTTTTTGAAAATATCATTGATGTAACAGCATCAAATACATTCAGGCAAGATAGCAGATATGATGACATTTATGGGATGTATGTAAAGTCGGGAGATTTTGATGGAGACGGACAACTAGACTTTATAAATCATAAAAAACTAATGTTATCGCGGCTTAATGGAAATAATAAATTTATTAATGTTGATTATGAAGGACACATTATCACCATAACAACAACTAAACAAAATAATACTTTATTAAATAGACAAAGTATTGTAACCTATAAGGCAGAGACAGCCACTTTGAACTTTTATTATCTTAATGCTAATGAAATTTTAGAAAAATATAGTTCAATTTCTTTCGATTTATCAGAAACTGACTACTATTTTGATGGAGGATGTGTCCCCGATGATGAAGATGGTTTTTGTGCTCCGTCATATCTGGGTTTTAAGGAAATAGTTCAAGAAGGGGATTTTAATGGAGATGGTTTATCGGAAATATATTTGTTAATCAATTCTGAAACAGTTTGTAACTGCTTTGATAAGTATGGATTTCATGGAGTTACATATTATCAGCAACACTCAAAAATTGGGATATATGTGAATACGGCTGATAATTCATATAGAGTAATTAACCAATATTTTGACCCTATAGGTGTTGCTGATACAAATGGTAATGGAAAAACTGAATTAGTATCAATAGGTAATAATACTATCTTTTTTTCGGAACTTGATGAAATCGGGAGTTTTGAAGTTATTTCACAAACACAGAAAGAGTCCTTCGGTGAAATTCTTTATTTTGGAGATTTCAACGGCGACGGAAAAACAGATATTTTAGCACCAATTGCAAATGATTCTTCCGATTGGCGAATGTATATATCAACAGGAAACGGTTTTAGAAAAGAATATTATTCTAATTTTTTCTTGTATCAACCGTTTTGGCAAGGACCACCAAGAAAAAACAGAAATATCGCAAGAACTTATTCAACTTCTGACTTAAATAAAGATGGTAAGAGTGATTTTGTAATTTTCGAGTCACAAGTTTGGTATCGAGATTGTGCTACATGCTGGAATAACCCTGATTCCAGCTATGGTTTTAATTATTTGAGAAACGAGGGAGTTGATGCTACAGGAAAACCAATCTTTTCAAATGTATATAGTTTAGCCCCTAAAGAACTTGACTGGGATGGTGAAGATATTAACTATTCAATGTATGGAGAGCATTATATTCCTCTTTTTGGGGATTTTAGAATTAGGCAATTCAATACTAATTTTGCGATTATTCATAAAACAAAGTTAATCACCTGGGATCTAGGAAGCAAGCTCAATCAAATTTCAAAAATAAAATCCATTACTCAGGGAGGAGTAAAAACAGATATTGAATATGCTGCATTAACCTCTGCGGGGAATATTTATACATCCTATTATGGTACAAATCCTGTTCAATATCCTTTCGCGAACGTAACAGAAAATGTGCATTATGAAGTGGTTTCGAAACTTACTCAAGGATTACGAAATCAAGAGTTTCGTTATAGAGACTTCATAGGTCATTTGTTTGGCAGAGGCATGGTAGGTTTCCGCCAAACTGCACGGTCAACATGGTATGCTTCAGGATATGAAAATACCAAAATTTGGAGTGGTTCAGAAATAAATCCTCTCAATGAAGGATTACCTTTTAAAGATTGGTCTATTAAAACAGCAGATGAAAATAGTATTTTTCCAGCTGATATTTCTTTAAATAATGGACAGTTATTATCGTTTAAACAATATGAATATAAAATTGATAAATTACTTAATGGAACAGTAGTTACGAGCTATAATGATGTAGATAAATCAAAAATTGTAACAGCAATCAATCCTCATATTACAACCTCAAAAGATTTTCAGAAAGATATAAAAACAGTACATACTGTTGTAAATTACGATAATCTTTATCTTCCTACAAAATCTATAACCGTTATAAATGATGGATTTGCCATTACTACTGCGGAAGTAGCATACAATGCTGCGATAACCACAGGAACAAACTATAGTGTCGGAAAACCATTATGGAAAAAAGAAACAATACAGGCTTATGGTGACACAAAAGGAGCAAAAGAAGAATACACCTACACGGGTAATTTATTAACAAAAAAACGGACTTTCGACAGGAATAATTCAGAATATATTGACGAAACATATCTTTATGACGATTTTGGAAACATTATTCAGAAAGAAATTGAAAACCCGAGTAATAATGATGCGGTTGCAGCTGCCACTACCAAATTGCAATATGATGATAAGGGAAGATTTGTTATTAAAAAAACGGATAACCTAGGTCTTGAAACCCATATTACTTATAATAACTGGGGACAAATTTTTACACAAACCGATTCGTTTAATAATACACTTACCAATACCTATGATGACTGGGGAAAACTACTAACTTCCAAAACTAATCTTGGAGGTACAACATCCTATACCTACGAAAAATTAAGCAATGGCGATAGTAAAGTAACTGAGTACTCCCCTAATAATGATCAAAAAATCACATATACCAATAAGTTAGGGCAAATTTACAAATCATCGGTAAAAGGGATATCAGATGGTACTTTTGTTTCTCAAGAAGTTCTGTATGACGTTTTAGGAAGAAAATTCAAAGAAAGTGAACCTTATTTTGAAGGCACATCTGCAACCCAATGGAGCAAAACAGAATATGATGATTATTCCCGCCCGATAAAAGTAACATCGTTTACAGGAAAAATTATTGAAACGGTATATAACGGGAGAACTGCAACAGCTACTGAAACTAATGCAAATAATCGCTTTAAAACACAGGTTTATGATCCCATTGGTAATATATCATCAACTACAGATAAAGGAGGAACTATTAATTTCAAATACAATGCAGTAGGTGAAAATATTGAATCTAAATACGGAGCCAATATTGTAAAGATAGGCTATGATCATTGGGGAAGAAAAAACTTCTTTTACGATCCTTCTAATTCTAAAGATGAAGCCCACGCTTACCAATATAAATATAATGGTTATGGACAGTTAACTCATGTAATTAGTCCCAAAGGACATAAATATTATAAATACAATTCTAAAGGACAGCTTTACCAGCAAAATGAAAATTCCAATGATAATGTATCGACCAATAAAAATGTAATTTTTGAATATTCTACAAAAGGTTTAATAACTAAGAAATATGGAACAAGTAATGGGAATTCCTATAGTTCTTATGTAAATTATGACAGTCAGGGTAGGGTTCTATCTTCCGGGGAGGAAAGTAATGGTAAATATTTTCTTAAAAAAGGAATAACCTATGATGACACGGGAAGGGTCGTTTCTTATGAAAAGGGTTTGTATTCTTCCGGAATTTACACCAAAACTGTAATAGAAAATGTTTACGGAAGCTGGAATGGCGATATATACCAGCTAAAAGATAAGGCTTCGGGTAAAACATTGTGGGAATTAACAGAAACCAATGCCAAAGGAAGTGTTCTGAAAGCCAAATTTGGAGGAACAAGTATAGAAAACACTTATAATACAAATAATTTCCTTACTGACGTATTACATAAAAATACCGCCAATACTAATACGGTTCTGCAATTATCCTATGCTTTCAATGCTATTAAAAATGAGCTGAATAGCAGAACCACAGGTGGAAGTCTGAATATTTTAGAAACCTTCGATTATGACGAAAATAACAGATTGCTGAACTGGACGAATCCTAGGACTGGACAGGTCTCGAATAATGTATATGATTCACAAGGAAGAATTAAAGAAAACGATCAGTTAGGAATTATCAAATTTGATAATGCAACAAAAATTTATCAACCCACAGGTTTCACATTAAACCCAGCTGGGCAACAAAATATTGCAAGCGACCTTCTCCAGAAAATCACTTATAATGAAAACAATGACCCTGTATTTATAGATGGAGTAAATGGCGACGTTGCTTTTGAATACGGATTAAATTCTATGCGACAAAAGGTTACCTATGGAGGGAATTTTGGTAAAGGAAATAATGGAAAATACACTAAATTTTATAGCGAAGACGGAGGCTATGAAATCGTATTAGATCATGCCACAGGAAAAGAAAAACATGTTATCTATATTGGAGGATCACCTTATGATAGCAATATCATTTATTTTAAAAATTACCAAGAAGCCACCGCTTCCTATAAATTTTTACATAAAGATTACTTGGGAAGCGTTTTGGCAATAACGGATGAAGCAGGTAATGTTTTAGAGCAAAGGCATTTCGATGCCTGGGGAAATTTAACACTCTTTAAAATAATCGGAATCGACCAGGACGTTAAACAGTTCAATGATCTATCATTATTAGACAGAGGTTATACCTCTCATGAGCATTATACGGAGGTCGGCATCATACACATGAATGGCAGATTGTATGACCCTTTGCTAAGAAGATTCTTAAATGCAGATGAAAACATACAGGACCCACACAACACGCAGGTTTACAATAAATATGCTTATGTTATTAATAATCCTTTATTATATAATGACCCTAGTGGAGAATTTTTCGGAATAGATGATGTTTTAATAGCCGTAGGAATAGCCATACTTACCTCCGTTGCTACCGATTATTACCTAAACAGACCGGTAAATTTTGGGAGCATGTTCCAATCGGTGATAATGTCTGTAATGTCTGCAGGAATGGCAAATGGTATTGGAGATGTTTTTAGAGTTGGTGGAAAAATTGCGGAAGCATTAGGAAAAACGGGAACTATGATAGCAAGAGCCGGCGCTCATGCAATAACCCAGGGTGTTTTTTCTTCTGTTCAGGGTGGTAACTTTTGGAGTGGTGCATTAAGTGGAAAAAACGGTCAAATTGACCACCTGATTTCGGAGCAAAGTGACCAGTGAATTTCGGTTTAAATTGACCACCGAGATTCGGAGCAAATTGACCACCTGATTTTCTTTCCATTTTCATTCATTTTAGCTTGTCTTTTTTCATGATGTTAAGCTCATAAATTCGCTGTA
>NZ_LFNG01000028.1 GCF_001045435.1 Chryseobacterium koreense CCUG 49689
GGTAGCTGTTGCACAACCCTAATTTTCCAATAATAGTTTTCAAAACTCAACCAAAACCACCTCTTTTTAAGCGATTTAAAGGAGGTTTTTATTTTTGCTGGTGAAAGTTTCCGGGATTTCGGGTGGGCTTAAATGAAGGTGTTTCCAAAAGCGGGGCTGAACGGCTTTCCCGCCTGCCGGAAGTGCAGGGAATGGGTGTTTTTTTGGTTGTTTTATGGAACTTTTGTGCTGGAAATCCCCGGCTTCGCAGATAACCGAAACGGGTGGCGATTTTTGTAAAACGACAATCACCTATTAAATTCATAAGCGTGAATTCAAGTAGTAAATATTATCAACACGCAAACGCCAAATAAAAAATTGAATTGATCCAATGGTTATCGACAATGGAGGATAGTTCTATTATTGAAAAACTGCTAAAACTTAGAAAAGAAGAAACCATAATGGGAGGATTACAATTGGATTTGGAATCTTAGCTTACAAAGCTCACCAGGAAAATAAGCAAACTGAGAGGTGGGTTTACGGTGTATTGGCTCTATTATTTCAGCCTTTGCTGAAGATTTCTTTGGGAAGGGAACTATGGAATATTGTGGATGTTGTCGCAGCTCTGGGGTTAATGGTAAGTCTCTTAAAAAACAAAAAAGAATCAAATTGATATTTTGACTAAATGTTAAACCATGCAAAATTGATATACATTTGGTACTTGTGAAAAAGGAAGTTATGACCTACATCTTGCAATTAGAAAACTTCCTGAACTTCACCTACAGCAAAGAGAGCATGCTTTAAATATTCGGTGAAAAGCACAGTTTTCATCCGAAATTTTCACCCGGCAAAACCGAATAGCCTTTGTAACATTACTCGGGCTTTTTTCGGTTTGCGGATGAAACGCCGTAATACAATCCATTATCGGAAATGATATTTAGGCCATATGATGAATTTGTGTTTTATTTTTTGGCCGGCGCTCTTTTCGGTTTTGAAAAATTTCCAGATCAACTGGACTTTCTTGCGGACGAGCTTCCTCTGCAGACGACTACATTTCCACCCCCGCTTTGAATAAGCTTCTAATACGTTTTCTTCCTAATTTGTAACAACATGGGATGCATCTTTTTTCTGGTTCCATTTTGGTACAAAAGGTTTTGCCCCGGATGTCATTACATGACAACTTAATTGTTTGGGACATCAAAAGTACTGTGATATTCAGACTCTGCCTTACGGAAAACCATAAAACGGGGAAATATTTTACCGGAAATGAAAAACCTCCCATCAAATGAGAGGTTGCATGTGTTTTAAGTTGCAGATTTTTAAAGGATTCCGATGTCTTTGCAGATCACTACCATTTCGATATTGTTTTTCGCATTCAGCGTCTCGCGCAATTCGTTCAGCCGTTTTTCTATCGCGCTTCTGCTGTTCGGATTGAGTCCATTGGTCTGAAAATGTTGCGATATTTCATGCTGTTTCCATCCTTTTGACAGAAGTCCGAGCAGCGCCAAGTCATATTCGGAAATTTCATGGGGGTTGTTCCGGATGGAGTTCATAATTTCCTGAGGAATGACCAGGTCTCCCGAATATACTTTTTGTATGGTGCTTTTCAACTCTTTTGCATCATTTCTGCCCTTGCTTACATATCCGTTGATTCCGTGCTTCTTAAAAAGTTCATCGATGGTTTTCGGCTTTTTTTCAACCGAAAAAACGATGATTTTAAGATCGGGCTGTATGATTCTGACCTTATCGATGAGCTCCTGCCCGGAAGTGATATGCTGTTCCCGGTGATCCCTGTCGAATCCGAGATCTGTAATCAACAGTTGGTAAGGATTGCCTTCATCCAGCGCATTTTGAATTTTCTTCAGGCCATCGTCACAGTAATTCACAAATACGTACTGCGGGATCTGCAATTCTTTCAGGGTATTTACGACGCCTAAATTTCTGATCTCGTGATCTTCGGCAATGATAACTTTTTTAAACATAATCTAATGAATTGGAACTGAAATGTTGATAGTCAATCCTCCTTTCGGATTTTTGCCAAAAATAACCTTTCCACGGATTGCTTCAATACGGTTTTCCATATTTCGGATTCCGGAAGCGGAAATTTTTTCCCGGTCTTCAATGCCAATGCCATTATCGGTATATTTTACGGATAAATTATTTCCGGATCTTTCTATTTTAACAGATGTGAGAGATGCGCGGCTGTGCTTTACCATATTCACCATGGCTTCCCGCAAAACGTAATAAATTTCGGATTGCACGGCCGGCGAAATCCCGTGCCATTTCTCCTGGTCATTTTCTACCACAAATACTTTTTGGTCGGAAGACTGATAGGAGTAGATCATCTCCGACAAACGAGCTGCAAACTCTTTTTCGGCTACTTCCATCAAATCATCCCGGGCAATATCTCTGGAATCTTCATACATTTTTTCGATCCGGTTCAGGATATTTTCTTTATTAAACTCCGCATTATTCTGGATTTCGACCATGGTGTGGTACAATCCGTTGGCTATGATGTCATGCACTTTTCGGGAGTATTTCAGCTGGGTATTCTTTACTTCGATCTCTTTTTCCTGCTGCAATCCTTTCTTTCTTTTTTTATATACAATAAAACCGCCGAGGAGACTGATTGCCAATACCCCGATTGCGATATTTTGTTTCAAGATATGATTTTGCTTTCTTGCATTTTCTGCTTTTTCTTTTTCCGTTCCGTAGCGAATCAATGCAAACTGGTTTTTTGCTATTGCCCTTGCTGTCTGAACACTGTCGTTGAGCTTTTGGTATTGGAGAAAGTATTTTTTTGCGCGGTCGGAGGATTCCAATAAGGCCAATTTCTGAAGTGCTTCCAGCTGATCATCGGGACTGCGGAGATCTGAGGCGATTTCGAGCATTTTTTGAGCATGAAAAAGGGATTTCAGCTTATCTTTCTCATAAAAATAATCCGATAAATGGGCGTGACTTGCATTTTGTCCCCAAAGATCATTTTCATTTTCCCGGATGCTTAAAGCCTGTTTTAGTTCCGGTTCTGCGTTGTGGTTGGGATTTTGTAGAAATTTTGTAAAAGCGAGGTTGTCACGGATTTTCGATTGTGTATTGAGATCTTGATGGTATTCCGGTTGATGAGCTAAATCTTCCAAAACAGCGATCGCTTTATCATATTCTTTCGATTTGGAAAGCGCAACGGCAATATTGTTCCGAATTTTAGTTTTTTCTAAAGAATCCCTGGAAGCTTCGAGCGCTTTTTCATACCATGCTAAAGCCGATTTGTAGTCTTTGAGTTTTTTTCTGGAAATGGCAATTGAATTGTACACAGAAAACACATATTCATGATCATCAGCGTTTTTTAAATATTTCAATGCCTGAATATTGGACTCCTCACTTCCGAAATAATCTCCTGCATTTAATAAGATAATCGAGCCATTCATCAATGATTTCCCGACGCCAATACTGTCATTATTCTGTAGAAAATCGTTTTTAGCTATCGCAAAATACTTGAAAGCCTCTGTTTCGTTGCCGTTCTCAAAAAAGTGCCATGCTTTTTCGTAGTTGGGATTGGTATGGTTTGTATTCTCTTTTTCAGAGCAA
Source organism: Chryseobacterium koreense CCUG 49689 (assembly GCF_001045435.1). Lineage (GTDB taxonomy): Bacteria > Bacteroidota > Bacteroidia > Flavobacteriales > Weeksellaceae > Kaistella > Kaistella koreensis. The sequence continues at coordinate 3,565 of NZ_LFNG01000028.1, forward strand.
GATAAAATTATAAAAAGTACTATCAAATAGTAATTTTTTGTTAATTTCATAATATTTTCTTTCAAAGATAAAAAAAAGAGGCTACAAAAGCCTCTCGTTTATTACTTTTTGGGGATGGTTGCATCCTCTCCTCCTGTATCTCCGTCCGCATTGTTCAAGATATCCGGATTTTCGATGCTGACGTGATCCATTTTATGGATTGCAGTTGCATTGATGTTGCCATCAGGAGATTGAAAAGAGGAGGCAGGAATGCATGTACTGGCAAAACGACTATTACGAAACCGCATTTTGTGATGAGCAAACAAATGGGAAACAACTCGTCGCTGCAAATGAAGATATGGTGAGGTTATTCAGAAAAATAAATGCTCCGGATACCCTCACGGTTAACAATGCGATAGGCAGGGTGTGGTATGATAAATCGGATAAAAAGGTAGAATTTTTCACCCATTATGGACTGAGTCCGCGTACCGGCAAGACCTTGAAGCCCGTCACAAAATATATTATTGAAAAGTACGTGGTCAATTAAACTTTGGGGGATGGTTCTGTTTCTCAATGACCCAAAATAGCTGCTTCAGAACGGGGTAGGAGGGTATTTGATGTATTTGGTTTCAAAAATTCAATATTTTAAATCCATGATTTCTTATCCGCTGTGACAGTACTAATTTCTGGACTAGGAAAGAAAAATGGCTGCCCCAAAAAGAATCTAAAAACAAATCACTAAATTTGGTTTGACTAATGAGAATATTAACTTTATAACAAGCTGATTATCAGTGTGAATTAAAAACGTTAGACAGGATTTTATACAAATATAATAATGAAATATGAGTTTTCCCTTGATGAAAATGACTTTTTAAATCATCAATTATATTTTGCTTCAAAAAGTAAAAATATTCAAGAACAAAGAGTTAAATCATTTTTGATTATTGCTATCACCTTTATTGGTTGCACTATTTTCTCGTATATTAAAAACAGTCCTCTATCTCATTATTTTCTGGGGGTTACTATAATATTGATACTTTTCTATCCTATTTGGGATAAAAGGAGGCACAAAAAACATTATGAAAAACATGTAAACGAAGTTTTTAACAAACGTTTTAATAAAAAAATTGAATTAATTATTGCTAATCAACATATTGAAGAAATAGAATCTAACGGTAATTCTAGCATTTCAATTAAATCCCTTGAAGAAATTATTGAAACAAGAGATTATATTTTTTTAAAATTAGATAATGGAACTGCTATTGTAATTCCAAAACTGAAAATACAAAATATTGAAGAATTATATTCAGATATTAAGCACTTAATAGAATCTAATAATATAAAATTCAAAAGAGAATTGAGTTGGAAATGGTAGTAACAAAAACATCAGCTTACCTATTCTATGACAAAAACCAAGTAAAAAACGATAAAATTAAGCGGCAAATTTATGCAAGTTCACAAAGTTTGATTTCCGTTGAATGACCGTAAAGATTCTGTGCACCATTTTACATTTTATGTTGTTTAAGACGAGCATAGTATGCTTTCCTTCTGCTTTTTTCCTTAATTTAGAAATCTGAAAAAGCACCTGCTGTTTTTTCAGGCGTAGTATTTTTTCTTTAGCCATAAACTTGCTCTTACTAACAGGATAAGTACCGGAACTTCTACCAACGGTCCTATGACGCCCACAAACGCTTGTGGTGAATGGATGCCAAATATGGATATGGCTACTGCGATGGCTAATTCAAAGTTGTTTCCCGTTGCGGTAAATGCTACTGACGCGTTTTTGTCGTAAGGGATTTTTAAGGATTTATTGATGAAGAAGCTCATGAAAAACATGATTACAAAATAGATGATTAAGGGTATTCCTACTTTTAAGACATCCATTGGTAACTCTACTATTTTATCGCCTTTCAAGCTGAACATTAATACGATGGTAAAGAGTAAGGCATATAAGGTAATAGGCGAAATTTTGGGTACGAATTTCGTGTTGTACCAATTTATACCTTTTGATTTGATAAGAGCGTAACGGCTTAAAAACCCTGCGAAGAAAGGAATGCCTAAGTAGATCAATACGCTTTCGGTTACGTCTTTCATGGATACGCTTACATTGAAATTGGCTAACCCCAATTTGCTTGGCAGTACGTTGATGAACAACCAAACCAAAAAGCTGTAACTTATCATCTGAAAGATGCTGTTTAATGCCACTAACATAGCTGTGTATTCTCTGTTTGCTTTAGCTAAATCGCTCCAAACGATTACCATTGCGATGCATCTTGCCAAGCCGATCAGTATTAAGCCGGTCATATAATCGGGTTCGTTCCGTAAAAACAAAACAGCTAATCCGAACATCAATGCTGTGCCGATTACCCAATTGAGCAATAAGGAAACACCGATTACTTTTTTATCCTTAAATGCTTTTGGCAGTAATGTGTAATCCACTTTTGCCAATGGCGGGTACATCATCAATATCAATCCTATCGCCAATGGAATATTTGTAGTACCTGCGGTTAAGGCATTGGTAATTTTTGAAATACCTGGAAAAAAATGTCCCAACCCTATACCTGTTGCCATTGCCAGGAATATCCATAAGGTGAGGTATCTGTCTAAGAATTTTAGTTTTGGTTGCATTGGTTATTGGCTGATTTTTGAAAAGACATAAAACATTTCGGCTGCAATCTGCAAACTCCTTTCTGCATACACCTGCGATTGCTCCGGCGTGTTGTCAGAAATTTTAGGATCTTCAAACGGGATAGGTATTCGTTTTTCTGCTCCCGCAATAAAAGGACATCCCCGGTCTGCCTGCGCACAGGTCATGATGGCTGCGAATGCTGAGACGGGATTGAAAGGGCTGTCGTATATTTTTGAAAAGCCGATGATAGGCAAGGCATTATCGCTGTATTTTATGGCATATATAGGATTTTTGGCGTCTGCAATTGTGAAGATATTAAATCCCTGTTCTGTCAATGTTTCCGCGACTTTCGGGAACAATGCCGTTTCTTCTGTTCCGCCCGAATAGCAGTGTACATTCGGGATGTTGTAGTACACACTTGCCACCTGTGCCCAAATCTGTGACAAATGGCTTCTGCGTGAATTGTGGGTGCAAATAAAGTTGATGTTTATTTCCTGCCTATTTTTTGTTTTTTGCTGTACAAACTCTATCAATGGTTGTAATGTTGCTTTACGTTCTTCACTGATATTTAGCGATTTTAATTGTTCTATTGTTTTTAATAATACGATGTACATCATTGAGTTTTTAGTTTAATGCTTTTTAATCTATTCCAATATTTTTGCTTCTATGTTCCATTAGAACATTGTCTTTCCAAATACCGTCTTTCTTTCCTATTTTTTCTCTGTAGCCTACCATTCTAAAACCGCATTTTTCGTGTAGTTTTATACTGCTAATGTTCTCAGAAAATATACCGGATTGTAATGTCCATATTCCGTTTGCTTCGCTTTGCTTAATCAATTCCGCCAAAAGTATTTTACCAATACCTTTTCCTCTTTCCTCTTGTGAAACATACACACTTACCTCTGCAACACCTGCATAAACACATCTGCTTGAAACTGGTGTTAGGGCCGTCCAACCAAGCATTTTATTATCTTCATAAATACTAATTCTGCAAAAGGAAAGATGCCCTTTGTCCCAATCTTCCCATTGAGGTAAATCGTTTTGAAAAGTGGCTATATTGGTCGCTAATCCCTGTTTGTAGATTTCTACAACGTCTGAAAAATTGTCTTCGGTAATCAATTGTATTTTCATGCTTGTAAAGTTTAGCAACATCCCGAATTTGGTGTGCAACACGCACTGTTTAATTCTGATAATTTTACTTTTTGCTTTTCCGCAGGAATACCGCAGGCATCACTGGCAAGGCAGGCGGTTTGTTTGTTTTTTAGTACAAAATGGTTTCCGTTAAAATCCAAATCGTATTTGCCAATGGTGTCGCTTTGATATTCTACTTCGATCTCAGCATCTTCAATCCCCAATTTTTCTTGGGATAGTTTGATGATGTTTAATAGCTTGGTTGGCTTCAACCGGTGTTCCAAATCGTTGGCATTCCATAGTTGGAAATTGACTGTTTTTTCATTTCTGATTATTCCGCCACAATCAATAAAATGTTTTGTGATTACGCCTACTTCTGTAACGTGGAAGTGTTCCGGTACAAATGTGCCGTTCTCTAATTGGAATTCAACATTATCCAATGCTGGCAAGATTTCTTTGATTTTTGATAGTTTCATAAAGCTTTGATTTTACGATATAGTAATGTTATTGTTCTCCTTTCTGTTTTTATAATGCGGCTGTTTTGGAATGATACATTGCAATATGACGATAATAAAAGTGATAAAAAAATGCCTTTAACAGCATTGGTTTACTTTTACATTTTGATTGAAAAATATATCAAATTCATTCTGTACTTTTTCCCAAACCTTTTCATCTATACAGTAGCAAACGGATTTACCGTTAATAGCACCCTTGATGATACCGGAATTTTTTAATTCCTTCAGATGCTGCGAAATGGTTGCCTGTGCCAATCCTAATTCTTCTACCAAATCGTTGCAGATACAGGCTTTCTGGTTGATGATGTGCTGTAAGATAGCAATCCTTGCCGGATGTCCTAAAACTTTGAATAAAGAAGCCAATTTATTTTGTTCGTCTGTAAAAATATCTGATTTGGTAAGTCCCATTGTTCCGAATTATGTATCGCAATATTACGATGTTATTTTTTAACTGCAAAATGTTTTATTAGAAAATTTGATACCGCTTAACTGATGTATTGCTCTGCTGCTCTGTACAATCCTTTAGCAGAGCATGCTTTAGAAAAAATTGGATGTTTGTTTTTCGGCTGGGAAACTATCGTATATTTGGTTGTCGGCGATCAGCTTACAGACTTGCACCGAACCCAAGAAAGCCAGGACAAAATGAAAATAATTGTAGAAACAGCACGCTTAATATTAAGAGAATTAGAATATACAGACGAAAGGGACTTATTTGAAATGGACTCAGATCCGGAAGTTCATTTGTTTATTGAAAACAATCCTGTGAAATCTATTGACGAAATAAGAAAAGTCATTGCAATGCTAAAAGTGCAATACGAAGAAAATGGAATTGCTCGGTGGGCTGTAGTGGACAAATTGACCAATGAATGTGTTGGTTGGTCTGGGTTAAAATATTTCGACCAGCCTTTAAACAACCACCAAAACTTTTACGAACTTGGCTACAGGTTTAAGAGAAAGCATTGGGGAAAAGGTTTTGCGACCGAATCATCAGCCGCGATTTTAGACTATGGATTTAAACATTTGAATACGGACAAAATTTTTGCAATAAGTGACCCCAGAAATGTAAATTCAAAAAAGGTGTTGACTAAGTTGGGGTTTGACTTTCAAGAAACTTTTGACTATGAAGGCGACCCAACAGATTGGTTTGAATTGAAAAAAGCAACTTGGGGGCATAAAAAGCCGAACCGCTAATAACTGAGCTTCGTCTCCGCATCGGGTCGTTTTGTCTGAAAGACAGGAAACCTCCTGGTTCGGCGGCTATGAATGAATAATCCTTTAGGAGAGAATACTTTAGAATAAAGAGTTTATTTATTTTTGGCGGGGAAACTTTTGTATTTTTGGGTGCTAGCTGCAAGCAAAACAAGTATTTCACACAAAGTAAATTCCAAAAATAAACATTGCGATAATGTATATAACTTATATAATTCGAAACGGAAATACTAGATAAACTCGGTATAAAATGGAAGAGAGAAAATTGCTGGTGATTTAGAAGATGGAAATAAATTTTAATGCCTGCAGGCAAGAAGGTATTTCTATTAGCGGGGTCGAAGTTTACCTCTAAAGAATTTCGATCGTTGTTTATTTTGTTATATTTACAAAAACAAATAATCATAATCCCCACCAAGAGAAATGCCCGATCGTTTTGCAGAAGCAACCAAACAGACCGCTAAATGAAAAATGCAGAAAAAGTAATTGGGATAATAGTAATTGATATATTATTACTTTGGATCTTAATCCGCTATTATTTTATAGGAAAATTTTATTCAAATCCTGAATTTTTTTCAATCACATATCTTATCATCTTTGTTGTTCTTATCAACTTAATAATTTTCGCAATTCTACATTTTGCGAAAAGACCAAGATTTAAAATTGCGTTTTTGGCAAACATTTTTTTGGCGCCTATGATTTTGCTATTAATCTTGACTAAAGCGAACCAGAAACATTTGGCCGAAAATTATGTCAGTGGAAATTTCAAATTTCAAGATATCAATTATTCAGTATTTATCAACAAGAAAAAACAAAATTTCCTTATTACGAAAACCGACCCAAGAACTAACAAAACAAATGTTTTAGCTGGAAAAATTGAATTTCAAAAAAATAGAATCATTCTACGATCGAAAACCGAAAATTATATTGTTGAAAACGATTCTATTAAAGGAATTGAGGGAAGAAACTTCAAACTACAATAAAATTTGCCTTCGCATAATACCTAATCTTCGCCCAGTTTGGCTTCGCATCTGGTGGTTTTTTCTGAAAGACAGGAAACCTCCTGGTTCGGCGGGTATGAATGAATAATCCTTTAGCAGAGAATGCTTTAGAATAAAGAGGTTGTTTATTTTTGGCGGGGAAACTTTTGTATTTTTGGGTGTTATGTGCAATTCCCGTACTCGAAAACAAAGTTGTTTTTAGCCGCTAACGAATAAAATTTCACTATTTTTATCTATCAAATTTTAAAAATAAAACTACCTGATTGCCAATGCTTGAATTTAACGTTAGTTAGGATTTTACAACAATCGTTATCAAATTGAAAATGAAGAAATTAGTAACAATAATTTTCATAATCCTCGTGTTTTTGCCTATGTTTTTCTATTTAAATCCGTTCAGTTGGATTAAGAGATTTCCTAGGTATGAAAGTTCTCAAAAAACTTCAAACTTACTTTATGATTTAAACATAAAATATAACTTAAAAATGGAAATTGGAGACGTAAATGATACGTTGTGGTATTTTAGAGATTTAAAAAATGACAAAATTTCTAAACTGGAAAATTTCGAATTATTACTTGATAAAGATTCACTAAAAAACACCGATTTGGAAACTGTAAAAAAATACGTTAATGAATTTAGTTCTAATTTTGAGTACAGAAACTATTTTGATTCAATCCAAGTGGCAATTAATTATGATTCAATAATTTACAAAACAAAAATGAGATGAGACTTGAAAAAGTTTATAAATATCAGTTGTTTTTATATGTTTTCATTATCGCTTTTGGAATTCAAAATTACTATTTGAGTAATTACAATTTTAATTGGGGTTTTTATGAAGATGTCGTAAAATATGTTTTTATTTTATCCTTTATCACAATCCTACTATCATTGGCTTTTTTAACTTACGGAAGTGTAAAATCAATAAATAGAAAAGAAACAAAAATAAAAGAAATTCTTTTCCTAATTACAAATCTGTTTATGTACTACTGTGTGATTTTGATAAGTTTTTATTTGGCAACTCAAGCAAGACTTTGAAAAAACCTGCATACAAGGTTGTATTGGCAAAATGCGGGGATTGACAGCAAGTAGAACTTTCCGAAGTATTCAGGCGCGCCTGCTTTTTCCACTTCACATTTTTTCGCAATTTAGTTTCTTGGAAAAGCATTCGCTTCGGTTGGTCGAAATTGAACCTTTCGGTTAAATTTAGCCCGCCCTTCGCCAATACTTTTGCATCTCGGAACGCGGCTTGGCAAAATCCCCTTCTGGAAAGCAAGCTTTTAGAGGGAACTTCACGAATCCGCGCTCTTTTGGGCGTCATTTTATAAAAATTCGACGCCAATATCAATAACCAAAATTTTTACTTACCTTTGACGTTAGTAACGTTAAAGGTATGGTTGTATCTTTTGGAAATAAAGAAACCGAAAAAATTTGGAACGGTATTGTTTCCAAAAAACTTCCTCCAGAAATTCAGGAAGTTGCAAGACGAAAATTGAGAATGATTAATAACTCGATGGATATTAATGATTTAAAGATTCCTCCGGCAAATCGCCTTGAAAAACTGAAAGGCGATTTAAAGGAGTTTTATAGCATCAGAATTAATAGTCAATGGAGGATTGTTTTCAAATGGGATAACGGAAATGCTTCTGAAGTTGAAATTTTAGATTACCATTAAATTTAGAAGACATGGAAAAGTTGAGAAATATAACGCCTGGAGAAATATTATTAGAGGAATTTTTAGTTCCACTTGAAATTTCGCAATATAGACTTTCAAAGGATTTGGATATTCCCCAAACCAGAGTTTCGGAAATCATTAAAGGAAATAGAAGAATTTCGGCAGATACAGCTGTTAGATTAAGTGCCTATTTTGGAAATTCAGCAAAATTTTGGCTGGGACTTCAAGATGATTATGATATTGAGAATGAATTAAAAGAAAAGTCAGGTGAAGTCAAGAGAATTAACAGAATCCGAAGAGAGAAAGAAAAAAACATCGCCCAATAACTGAGCTTCGGCTCCGCATCAGATGGTTTTTGTCTGAAAGACAAGAAACCTCATGGTTCGGTGGCTATGAATGAATAATCCTTTAGGAGAGAATGCTTTAGAATAAAGAGGTTGTTAGTTTTTGGCGGGGAAACTTTTGTATTTTTGGGTGTTATGTGCAATTCCCGTACTCGAAAACAAAGTTGTTTTCAGCCGCTAACGAATAAAATTTCACTATTTTTATCTATCAAATTTTAAAAATAAAACTACCTGATTGCCAATGCTTGAATTTAACGTTAGTTAGGATTATTGAATGAAAACTATAAAAAAAACACTGCTTGTTATATCATTTTTTCTGTTGATAATTTTTATTTATCAATTAACTCTAATACCTGGAGGATTTTTCTTTTCTAGTTTATTTTATTCGATAATTATCTCAATTTTAATTTCGTTATGTATTACTATACTAACATTCATAGCTAAGTTCCTGTTTAAAAAACAAGATTTTCTATTTAGGCTTTCATTAATTACAATAATTGTATTATCTATTACTATTTACAAATTATATTCACCTACTTTAAAAATTATTGTCCCTAAAAATTATTCTGGTGAAGTTAATTTAGTGTTATCGAACTTAGATTACAACGAATTAAATATCGATAAAAACGGTATTGGATATATTACAAAATGGACTTTTGAAAAAACTTATACAAAACCTAATGTTTACGATACTGACGGAAATGATTTGAGTAGTTTATTATTAAGTTACGACAATAATAAATTTTGGGGCAAATCTATTGGTTCCGAAAATACTATAAAAAGCTTAAGCTTTGAAATTGCTAAGGACACTTCACAAAAGTCACGAACTCATATTTCAAATTGGTTAGAAAATATTGATTTAAACAAAGTTTACCTTAAAGACCCAACCAAAAAACCAGAAAATATTATAGACTTAGAAATAAAATAACTGCAGGTAAGACCGTATTTCTACAAGCGGCTACGAATTTTTCAAACGAAGATTTCAGCGATTAATTAAGTGTTTAGCAAGTAGAAAGTTTTCGTATTTTTATCCCGCCTGCAGAAAAACCGAAACGTTATGAGACATTCTATAAAAACATTCAGTTAAATATGAAAAAAATATTATTTCTACTAAGTTTTGTAATTTTCTTTTCTTGTGAAAACAATAATTATAAAGAAGAAAAGGAGAACATTGAAAATCAATTTAAAGCTGCAAATAATTTTTTATTTTCGGGAAACTATGAAGAATTCTGCAACTTCAATTATCCTGCCGTAATTAAAAAATTTGGAGGAAAGGAAAAAGTAATTGAAGCATTGAAATTGATGACGGGTGAAATGCAAAAAAATGGATATAAAATCACGGATATAAAATACTCAAAACCTAAAAAATTTGTTAACAACGGGAACGAATTACAAACTTCTTTTTATTATGATATGACAATTGAAACCCCAGATGGAAAAATTGTGCGAAGAAACTCTACAGTAGCGATTTCAACCGATAAAGGAAAAAATTGGAAATTTATTGATACAGAAGGGAAACCTAAAGATATTGTAATAGAAAATTTTCCAAATGTGAGTAGAGAACTAAACATTCGTGAAGGAGGAGTTAAAAAACTAGAATAAAAGAACCTCGCATCATAACTAAGCTTTAGCATCGCCCAATTCGGCTCCGCATCGGGTCGTTTTTTCTGAAAGACAGGAAACCTCCTGGTTCGGCGGCTATGAATGAATAATCCTTTAGGAGAGAATGCTTTAGAATAAAGAGGTTGTTAGTTTTTGGCTGGGAAACTTTTGTATTTTTGCGTGTTGTACGTAATTTTAACCACACACTTTAAAAACTACTTTGAAAACAAATTATTCAAAAATATTATCTTATAAATCAATCAAAATAATTTTGATTCTCTTTTGTTCATTGTTTTTCGCTAACAATATTTTCTCTCAGAATTGTATTTTACCAAACGGAAAATATAAAGTAGAGTTTGACAAACAATTTGAATTGTATCCTAAGTTTGAGTTTCAAATTTTGAATGATTCTATTACTTTTTATGAAAATTACTCATTTGTAACTCGTAAAATTGAAAAAAATAAAGATTGCAGTTTAATAATTGAGAAGGAAATAATAGACGAAACTGATTTAACCGAGTTACAAAAAATGCTGAATAGACAACATCCATTCTATACTTTCAAAACAATCAGTGATTCAAGATTTGATTTTATTTATAGAGTCGATTTACACGTAATGATAAATTCAGGAAAATTTGTTCTGATAGAAACAGAATAATAAACTACGTGCAACATATTCTATGTCAAAAAACAAATAAAAGGCGGAGCTGAAGTGCTAAATTCAAAATTAATGCTTCTTTCACCGCCAAAAACGAAACTTTTCGCTTCGATTTCTCCGCCAACTGATATACCCAAAAACGTTATCTGCAGTTCCCCTACTCGAAAACGGAGTTGTTTTTAGCCGCTAACGAGCAAGAGTTGGTTTGAAAAATTCAATATTTTAAATCCATTATTTATTTTCCGCCGTCACTGTAATTATTTCTGGACGAGGAAAGAAGTATTGTTGAAGCCAAAGGAATTCAAAAACAAATCACTAAATTTGGATTGACTAATGAGAATTTTAATTTTATAACAAGTTGACTATCAAAATAAATGAGAAGCGTTAGTCAAAATGTTTGCAAAAATTGAGCATATGAAAAACAAAAAAAAAATATATTATGTCTCAGGAATCTTAAGTGCTATTTTTATTCCAATTATTTTTTTGTTTTATGCAATTCTAACTTATAAAGAAATAAATGTTTCGGTGATAGATATTGGTCTGCCTGCAAAAGAATCTGCAACATATGAAATACCGGAAGAGTATAAATTTCCTTCAACTGAAAGGGGCTGGAAATACAAAATTATAAATCTGCCCGCGAATTTTACACAAAAGGATGAAAGTAAATTTTACAATCTCATTAAAGAATTGCAAGAAAAACCATATGCTAAAGTTGGAATTAGATTTCAATTGAATGATGACAATAATTACAATGATTTTGTAAAACTTCTTAACCTAATGCTAAAAACAAAGCAAGAATCTTATGGTTTTCGGTCTGAGGATAATTCATTTTATGTGGTGAAATATAAACAAATTGAAGAACGAGCTTCTTGGTGTGGAACTGATATTGATGGAGATGAATGGAATAAAAAAAAATAAACTGGGTGAATTTGCTTATTACTTGACTAAATTACCCATAAGAAGCTTTTACATAATTTTCGGATTTCTGATTTTACTTTATTCGGCGATATTGAAACCAAAATTGATCATCAAAATCTAAAAAACCTTTAGATGATAACTACGCATTCATTTTGTCAGAAAGGTGGAGAGTCTCCTGGTTCGGCGGCGGCAAATTATTAATCATTTGGCAAAGAATTCTTTAGAACACAATGGGATGTTTGTTTCTCGGCTGGGAAACTTTCGTATATTTGGGTATTAGCCGTAATTTTACAACCAACAGGACAATGAGTTATCTTTTCATTTTTGTTTTTTCTATTTTTTGTTTCATCATTTATCTAGATCGATCATACTCTCATAGAATTGTTAGAAAAGAATTAGAAAAATTAGCAAAATTTCAAAGCAAAATATGTTTAAAAAAATTCAACGTCAAATGTTCAACTTTTACAAGTGGCAGGAAAAATCTGGGTTTTCATTATAGAAAAGCCGATTTATATTTTATGGAAGATGCATTTATAATTGTAGGATTTTATACATTATTTTCAAAAAAAATATACCGAAGTATTCTAATATTGACAAACGAAATTGAATTATACAAACAGGTTTTTAACAAAGCTGATGAAATTACAATTCCAAATCAACTGAATATTAAGTCTTCAAATGGAGAAGTTTACATTGATTTTGGAAAACCCTCCTTTACATCAACTAATGTTTTAATACGTTTAAAATATTTATCAGATTTTGAGAAAAAATTGATTAAAATATAAAGGAACTACGGCTAACAGGGTAGCCGTTGCGCAACCTCCATTTTCAAATCAATTCAAGAAAAAACAAAAAAAAGTAGCCTCCTTTAAAGCGATTTAAGGGAGGTTTTTATTTTTGCAGGTGAAAGTTTTCGGGATTTTGGGTGCGATTAACCGAAGGGTATGGAGGCGGCAACTGAATTAGCAATCACCGATTCCGTAGAAAGAAATTAGAAATAGAGGTAAGATCCGTTGAGCGGTATTTTACTCCTGCTGGGAAGAAAGGGACATTTGTGTGGATCCGAGTGAATAGTCATTTGGGAGAGCGTGCTTTAGAAAACAGTAGGGTGTTTGTTTTTCCGGTGGGAAACTTTTGTATATTTGGGCATTGGCTGCAATTCCCCTACTCGAAAACGGAGTTGTTTTTAGCCGCTAAGGAATAAAATTTCACTATTTTTATCTATCAAATATTAAAAATAAAACTACCTGATTACCAAAGCTTTGCTTTAACGTTAGTTAGGAGGTTGAAGCAGCATATCCTGCAAGTAATGAAAGCAATTTTAATAATCATATCTTTTTTAATTTTCTATTCTTGTTCTACGCAAAAAAATGAATATTTAGAATTCGAAACCTCTAATGCAATTGTTATTGGAAGCAAAACAAATATTACACTAATACCAACATATAGAAACAGCACGAAAAATGTTAAAGTGAAAATTTTCCGACACAATGAATATCTCGACAGCAGAAAAATAACCAATGAAAAATATTCAGAAATTTTAGGTTTATTTGCTGATATTTCTGAAAAAGACACCGCAAAAACAACTTGGATTGATGCACCATCAATTGAAATAAATTTCAAAAAGGGAGACTCAATAAAGAAGTTTTATTACAATGGTATTCCACAAGAAGACGAAAAATTATACGAATTAACAAGGTTAATTTTGGAAACTGCTAAATTAAAAATACAAGACATAGATTGAAACCCTGCAGCTAAAATATTCTATGACAAAAAACAAATAAAAGCGGAGCTGAAGTGCTAAATTCAAAATTAGTGCTTCTTTCACCGCCAAAAACGAAACTTTTCGCTTCGATTTCCCCGCCAACAGAAATGCCCAAAAACGTTACCTGCAATTCCCCTACTCGAAAACGGAGTTGTTTTTAGCCGCTAACGAGCAAGAGTTGGTTTGAAAAATTCAATGTTTTAAATCCATTATTTATTTTCCGCCGTCACTGTAGGTATTTTGGGGCGAAGAAAGAAGAATTGTTGAAGCCAAAGGAATTCAAAAACAAATCACTAAATTTGGGCTTACTAATGAGGATATCGATTTTGTAATAAGTTGATTATCAATATTAAGAATTAACGTTAGTTAGGATGTTGTCAAAACTATGTCTATGAAAGGAAATAAACTTGAAAATTACGAAATTGAAGATTTAGAGGATTCGCTTTCTGAATTTAAGAAAAATTATGAAATAGATTTATCTCAAGACGAATTAAACACAATAACAAATATTCAAGAATTAGCAGATAAAATTGTGGAAAAATTCAATTACGAAAATGTTGATGATTGTACATATCAACAAGCATTCTATAAACTTAAAAGTATTTTTGAAAAACTGAATATTTCTCCACAAAAAATTGATACAAAGACAGATCTAAAAATTCTTATTCCAAGAAAAAATAGAATAAAAACTGTAAAACAAATCCAAAAAGAACTAGGAATTAAACTACAAATTTTAGAACCGAAACAATCTATAATTGCAATTTTATTTGTTCTATCATTTTGTGCCATCATTTCAACATTTTTTAATCTTACATATCTTGTTATTTCTGGAATTATTTTATTCTTTTTATACAAGATCACTTTTGAAACTGCAAGAGAATTTAGATTATCAACTTTTGGAGAACTTGCTAAAGAAATAACAAAAGAAAATTACTTCAAATCAAGAAGAAGTCCAAAAACCATAAATAAAAGCGAGTTCAAAAACATTGTTATAGATTGGTTTTCTGAAAGATTGGATATTGAAAAAGATAAATTGCAAACAGCAACATTAATTTAAAGAAACACTTCTGCTAATAACTAAGCTTTCGTTTTATCTGAAAGACAAGAAACCGGAGGTTCGGCGTAGCCAAATGAAGCTTGTTAGATCCTTCGCTGCGCTCTGGACAGGCTAGCTGACGGGAGTAATTATCTAAGGTACGTTTGCTTCTGCCCAGGATGGAAATATTTCTTTCGAAGCGTTGCAGGAGTTCGGCAAAACCGTTAACTTCGCTCGAGGCACGATTCAGGATTTTGTTCGGCCTTAAATCCTCCGGAGATTTTTTTTTGTAGCCATTTTATAGGTTTTTAAAAGGTTAATAAAAACAAAGTTAATAAAACGGCGAATGGGAAAGCTACCGGAGGTTTAGTTCAACACAGGTAGCTGTTGCACAACCCTAATTTTCCAATAATAGTTTTCAAAACTCAACCAAAACCACCTCTTTTTAAGCGATTTAAAGGAGGTTTTTATTTTTGCTGGTGAAAGTTTCCGGAATTT
>NZ_LFNG01000029.1 GCF_001045435.1 Chryseobacterium koreense CCUG 49689
AACCATGAACGGCCACACGAAGCACTGGACTTTAAAACCCCATCGGAATATGAAGCCGCATAAGGGTTTTTTAAGGCATAGACTTCTGAAATATAGTTCAGAAAAAAGCACCGCTAAAAGCAGTGCCTTTGAAAACTATATTTCGTCGGCCAACCTATCCCTCTCGGGTTTGAGCTACGCTCGCAAACTTCCCATAAAGCTGTGCTTTATGCTCATTTGTCCAGCAGAGCCCGATTCCGTTTCGGTTGGCAGATGCAAATTTCAATTGAAAAAACTATATTTACAAATTGTCAAAAAAGTAGACCACTTACCATATTATGTGGGTATTCTATACTATTGCGTGGGTTTATGCTTCTTTAAAAAATTAACACTTTTTTTGAATGATAAACTTGACAGAGATAGACATCTAAACTTAAAACCATGATACATTATTTAAGAATAGAGATCACATTATCAGTGTGATCTCTTGAAATCTCCTATTTTACAATAGTTGCAGTAATATATTATGTGGCGCATAGTTAAAATATTAAAAATTCTTAATGTGTTCTTAAAAAATGTTAATTTAGGAATAACTAAAATTGCTAATATGAAAAAACTTTACACTGGTATTTTCTTTCTCTGCATCGTGCTTTATTACAAAGGTCAGGAGGTATTATGGCAGAAGGATCTACCCACCACTACCCAGGATTTTTTATCTGGGGTTTCTATTACGGTAGACAATCAGTATCTACTTTCGGGAAGTTCTATACAATCTGGCGGGTTATCGGGAGTTGGTGGTTTAGATGCCAATAAGGGCTATGATTACCACCTCATTAAACTCAATCAGCAAGGAAATAAGGTATGGGAGAAATACTTTTCGGGAAATCGGCAAGATTATCTCAATGCTACCTTCGCCACTATCGAAGGAGGTTTTTTATTGGCAGGCACTTCCTTTTCTAACCAAGCATTAGACAAAAAGCAAAGATCTAAGGGAAGCTCGGATATTTGGGTGATCAAGATTGATGAAAATGGAGAGGAAGAATGGCAACAAACCATAGGAACGAAATATAAGGAAGAGGCAAAAAGTATTACACAAACATCGGATTTAGGATTTGTCGTTGTTGGGAACACCAATTTGAATAAAAACGGTATTGGAGATGGGGATGTGTTGGTAACAAAACTAAATGATAAGGGAAAACTGCTTTATCAGTTGGTTTTAGGAGGTGATCGCTATGATGCCATTGAAAAAGTAATTGCCACAAAAGATGGGGGTTGTTTATTAGGACTCTATACCCAAAGTGGAATATTTACTGGAAAGCAGAAACCAGATATCAAATCTGAAGAGGTACAAATCGCTACCTCAGACGAAACTACCCCAGGAGATCAAGGCATTATAAAATTTTACACCAAACAATCTACAAATTACGGAGATGGCGACTATTGGTTGGTAAAATTGGACAGAAATGGAAAAGTAGAATGGGAAAAAACGTGGGGCGGCACAGAGGATGACCATTTAAGAACTTTAGCCCTTACAGATACGGGATATGTTGTAGCAGGGGAAAGCCGATCTTCGTCATCGGGCAATAAGAAAACGCCACAAAAGGAAGGAACTGATTTATGGCTAATCACCTTAGATAAGGATGGGCTTGAACAAGATCAACTGAACTATAGTTTTGGCAATAGGGATATTTTAATGAGTGTAGATGTCATCAACAAATCAAACAGGGATCATGTATCAGAAACGAAGGGGTTTTTAATAGGGGGGTATACCCAAGTAGAGGAGCGAAAGAATAGCGATGATGAAAAATTCTGGATGTTATATATCGATAAAACAGGAAAGGAACAATGGCGAAAATATGTAGAAGGAAAATCTAAAAAACAACAGGAACGATTGGTGAGTGCAAAGCTACAAAATGATGGTACTTTTCTTTTGGCTGGAACCTCTGCAGAGGAATTGGGGAAGGAAAATTGGAAAATTGTAAAACTTGGTGATGCGCAGATTGATGAGCTTATAGAAAAACGCGATATTAAAATATACCCCAATCCGGTTGATGATTATTGTTATGTAGAGATTGGTTTTGAATTGGAAGAGGGGCAAGAAGCTGAAATTACTTTATACGATATGTCAGGAAAACAAATACAAATGAAAAAAACACATCAAAAGGTCACAAAAATTACTACTGCTACCCTTCCACAGGGTATCTACCTTGTGACAGCAAAGACCAATAAGAAAAGTGCAAATACTAAAATTGTGAAAAGATGAGAAAAATACTACTGATTATAATTTTACTCTTGTTTGTAAATTCTAAAGCACAGAATCTAAATGCACCAGAACAAGAACCCACTTCTACTTTTCCTAATATTATTCCGCCTTCTCCGACAGCATATGCACTAGGAAATTATGGAAATGTCCCTGTAGGATTATTTACTGGTGCGCTAAATATGCAAATACCAATCATGGAATATAAGGCAGGGGATATAACTGTGCCAATCTATTTATTTTATGGTTCAAATGGAATAAAGGTGGACGATATCTCAGGAAATGTTGGTATAGGTTGGAATCTCAATTTTGGAGGTGTTATAACAAAAACAATTAGAGATCTTGATGATGATTTACAATTAACAGTACCTGTACCAGAAAATTTTAGTCCAGGTTATATTACAAATTCAATTATTAATGCTTTTTATTATAATGCAGGGGACATTTTAGCTGATACGGAAGCGGACATCTATTCTTTCAATTTTAATGGTTATTCAGGTAAATTTATATTTGATCAAAATAATGTCCCAATTTTGTTGTCGCAAGATAAATTAGTAATAGAAAGAGAAAATTATAGTAAAGGATTTTCAATCACGACAAAAGATGGCACGAAATACCATTTTAATGCGGAAGAAAAAACATCTTTTAGAATGCGAGGGGGTGGTTGGTCGGCACCTGGTGAATTTCAACCAACAGCTTGGTACCTCAGTAGTATTATAAGCAATACTGGTAATCAAGTCTTTTTTGAATATCAAGATGTTAATCCAAATTATAATGCTACACAGTCACAGACTGTAAAAATTATATATCCTGCACCTCAAACAGGATGTGAAGGAATACTTAATGCAAATCCTATAGTAAGCGACACTATACAGCAAAACATGAGGATTAAAGGAAAAATAATAAGTAAAATTTATAGTAATAAAATTTTAGATGGTGAAATAAATTTTTTGTATAAACCTGACCAAGATGTAGATAATTTTTTTCAGATAGCATCAATATCGAAAAGAAATATGCATGGTAACTTGATTGAAAAGGCGACATTTGAGTACACCGTAACAACCAAAAACCGTACTTTTTTAAATAGAGTTCTTTTTGAAGATCCAAATAAAAATTATGAATTTGAGTACGCTAATAAAGAAATGTTTCCTAATAGACTTAATTTAGCTCAAGATCATTGGGGATATTATAATGGACATATTGAAAATACGAATTTATTACCAAATAATTTCGGGATTTCGGACTTAGAAAATCTTAATATACCTGGTTCCAATAAGGACCCTGATGCTAATTTTGCACAAATAGGAATGCTAAATAAAATAACTTATCCTACCAAAGGTTTTACAAAGATCGAGTATGAAGGGAATGATTATTTTGGTACAAAAATTACGTACCCCCAAACTACTGAACATAGATTACAAGTAACCACCACTGATGATAAACGACGTGACCGAGATCTAAAAGATATAAATATTGCATATAGACAATATGTGAAAATAGTTGGGCATAGTTTATTTAATACTGATTGTAGAGAGAATTTAGGAAATAATCAAAGTCAGTTAAATGTGTATGATGAGGATGGGGTACTACAACCACTTTGGATATGGTCAACTAATTTTCAAATGTATACACCTGCACAATCCAATGCATTTTTCGAAGATGAGGGAGTATATTATATTGATGCATATGCAGGAAAAAAATATACTATAGAATTAGTAACTTATCGACCTTGCACTTTGGGCAGTTGTACAATTTTTTATAAGCCTGGAAATGCAGTGGTATCAAACGAAAATATGCCAACTGGAGGGGTTAGGGTAAAATCCTCTGAAGATTTTTCTAGGGAGGGTGTATCATCAAGTTATAAAAGATTTTATTACACCAATGATGCAAATTATACAGTATCTTCCGGCGATGCAGGTGTGGTGCCCCTCTATTATGATGAAAGTATTGAATGGACTTACTGCGATGTCCCATGTAAATTTAAAGAGAATATTTTTCTTACTATAAGCTCAAGCAGTATTATCTCCTTGTTTAATAGTGGAAGTTCAAATTGTTATTATTCTGATGTAACAATTAGTCATGGAGGAGATTATTTTGAAAAAGGCGGTGAGCATAAAAAATTCAAATTAAATAGAGATAAGGAAGGTGAATTAATTTTTGGGAATCATAAAGTCCAACGCAGTCCATGGAACAATGTAGGATGGGATAACGGTAATGAAGAATCTTCATTAATTTTTGATAGTAATAAAATACCCATTAAAGAGATTTATTCAAATTATGTTACTAATGACAATTTTACTAAGAATATGTATTCCTACTCTGTTAGAAAGAATTATGCTATAAATTGCATGACAGGCCTTACACATACTTGTACAGAATATGAAACTCTAAATTATCCACTTAACAAATGTTATGGTTTGCCAGCGGGGACTCCAGTAAATTTACCAATATTTAGTAATCTAGATATTATGCAGTATAAGAATATTTCTTATTGGCATTATTTAAAATCTCAAAAAACGACAGAGTATTTAAATGGCACCCCCGTACAAACGACGACGGAGTATTTTTTCAACAATCCTTCGCATTATCAGATGACTAGTCAAAAAACAACCTTTCCCGATTTAAGCACCCAAACCACAGAGTACCAATATGCTCACGAAAAGGGGAATACCTATTTGATAGGCAAGAATATGGTTGGAATACCTTTGCAAACCAAGATGTATGAGATTGATGCTAGTAAACCAATAAGCAATACTGAGACGCTCTATCCCACCTCGCAAACACAAGCAGATGCCAAAACATCTGGACTTGCTTTGCCCTATGAGGTACAAAGCGAAAATTTGAAGACCAACGCGATGGAAAAACAGGTAAGCTATGATAAATATGATTTGAAAGGCAATTTATTGCAGTATACTACTAAAGAAGGAATACCTGTATGTATTGTTTGGGGTTACCATATGACCCAACCTATCGCTAAGATTGAAGGTGCTACCTATCCTGATGATACCCCCTTAAGAAATGGTATAATACCATTAAATTTAATTAATACTATTATATCTGCATCTGATGAAGATGCAGATGATGCAGATGTTGCTAATCCCAAGGAGCAGTTATTGATTGATGCTTTAGATGCATTTAGGATTGCGTTGCCTAACTACCAAATTACCACCTATACTTATGATCCTTTAATTGGTGTTAGAAGTATTACGCCACCAAGTGGAATCAGGGAAATTTACACTTACGATACATCGAACCGTCTAAAAGAGGTTAAAGATGTGAACGGCAATCTATTAAAAGAATACCAATACCATTACAAACAACCATAAATACTAAAAAGATGAAAAAACAAATACTTTTATTACTGGGACTGGTTGTTGGTGTTGGTTTAAATGCACAACGCACCTCTACTGAAAATTATGTGTATTCTAAAACGTATAATTCACAGCCTTTAGATTCCACCGATATGGTGAAACCCGCCACGGAAACTGTGACTTATTTTGACGGTTTGGGAAGACCCAAACAGAGTATCATTGTAAAAGGGACTGTCAATGGAAAAGATCTGGTAACCCCTGTGAAATATGATGGTTTTGGAAGACAGTTACTGGATATACTACCGGTACCTGTCGAAAGCAAGAATGGTGGATATCATGAGTCAATTATTGATGAAAGTACTGCGAATACCTATTATTCTGGAATAAATTTGGGTGCAAATGCGTACTCAGAAAAGGTTTTAGAAAACTCACCGTTAGATAGACTTGAAGCCCAGTATGGGCCAGGAGCAACTTGGCGAAGCAATGACAAAAAAACTGAAATTTTTTATGAAACCAATTACAACGAGGTAAAGCAATATATTGCAACATTTGATTATCAAACGCTTGTTGCAGGTATAACCTTAAGCGCTACCAAATATCCTGCGGGTACGTTGTATAGAACCAGGACTGTAGACGAAGATGGGAATAATAGTTTAGAGTACAAAAATGGAAAAGGACAAACCCTCTTAATTAGAAAGTTCGTAAGTTCGAACGGACCTAATGTTGTGCCCTCTGATACCAACGTTTATGCGGATACCTATTATGTATATAATAACTACAATCAGCTCGCCTATGTTATCCCCCCCTTAGCGGTAAATGCTGGGAATGTGTCCCCCAATACTTTGGCTGACTTGTGTTATCAGTATATCTACGATGGCAATGGTAGACTCGTAGAGAAGAAATTGCCGGGGAAAGATTGGGAGTATATGGTTTATGATAAGCAGGATCGATTAGTGATGACACAAGATGCTAATATGAGAGAGAAAAAGCAGTGGCTGTTTACTAAATATGATCAGTTTTCACGAGTTGCCTATACAGGAATTTACACCTACACAGAAGATTATACTGGTAATAATAGATTAGGAAGGATCACAGAACAAGGGCGGGTCGATGCCGAAGGGAGCAATAATGAAATTGCAGGAACACTTACAAAAAGTGGGATCACAATAAGTTATGGCAATAACGCCTATCCCACATCAATTACCTCCCTTCTCTCCGTTAATTATTATGATAGCTATCCTTCAGAAACGCCATTCCCTACAGATGATAAAATTTTTGGACAAGACATTCTATTGGAGACCAGCAACGCAAAAAATATCTCTGTAAAATCATTGCCTACTGCCTCTTATGTTAAAAACATCAATGATGACCGATGGACAAAAAACTATAGCTTTTATGATGAAAAAGGACGGGTAATAGGAAGTCACAGCACTAATTTTTTAGGGGGAAGCACCATCGTGCATACAAGGTTGGATTTTACGGGTTTGGCAATGAAAACCAAGACCTACAACAAGAGACTTAGCGGTGAAATACCGGTTGTAGTAGAAGAAAAGTTTGAGTATACAGACCAAAAACTTCTAAAGAAGCACTACCATGAAGTGATAGGAATGACCCCGCAGGAAGTTCTTGCGGAAAATACCTACAACGATATTGGTCAACTTATAGAAAAGAAAGTGGGAGGTACTTTGCAAACGATAGATTACCGCTATAATATCCGCGGTTGGATGACAGGCATTAACTTGTTAAACGACAATATTGACAAGACAAAGCTTTTTTCTTATAAAATCTATTATGAAGACCCTATTAACCCTTCGTTAAAGAGATACAACGGTAATATTTCGCAGATTGACTGGTGGGCTTTTGACAATAGCACATCCAGTCGATATGATTATTCTTATGATAAATTGAACAGACTTGTAAAGGCAGATTTTAAAACCATCGCAACAACCGGTACCACCGATACTTACTTCAATAATGAAGAACTAAGTTATGATGCCAACGGAAATATCCTGACTTTAAAGCGATATGCAAAAACTTTAGCAAGTGCCACGATAGGGACATTAATTGATGATCTAAGCTATACCTATACTGGAAACAAAGCGATGAGCATTGCGGATGCCGTTACCAACAATCCGTCAGGATATTCTGGGACAGGGCAACCCATTACCTACGATGCAAATGGTAATATGTTAACTTTTCCTGATAAAAAAATCACGCAAGCTATCGTTTATAATCATTTGAATCTACCGCAAAATATTGTACAGAATAATAAGCCAACCAATTTTATATATAGAGCCGATGGGGTGAAAGTGAACAAGACGTTTGAGATTAATGGGGAAACACTCAACACGGATTATTTGGATGGATTTGTTTATACCAGTAGGTATACACAGCAAATTGCTACGGCATTAACACAAGATGATACTGCCACCATAGAAGCAGTTACGGCTGGACAGCAGGAAGTCTTTGAATTGGATGAAAAGCCGCTTGTTGGACCCGGAAACCCTCCACCGAAGGCAACGGCCACTCCAAGTTTTTTCCCTACTGCGGAAGGATTTTACGATTTCGATAATTTAAAGTATATTTACCAGTACAGAGACCATTTAGGGAATGTTAGGGTCAGCTATAGTTATGACAGTAGTGAGGGTAAAATAAAGATTGAAGACACGAATGATTATTATCCATTTGGATTAAGTTTTTTATCGTCCTCTAAATCAGGCAAATTTAGTCCGTCAACGACTTATAAGAACTACAAGTACAACGGGAAGGAGCTCCAGGAGACCGGGATGTACGACTACGGCGCGAGGTTCTATATGCCGGACATCGGAAGGTGGGGCGTGATTGATAATTATAGTGAAAAGGGATATGACAGAACACCTTTTGGTTATGTTAGTAACAACCCTATTATGAAAATTGATCCTGATGGAAATTGGGAGGATGATATTTACATAAATACTGAAACCAAACAACTAACTGTAGTTAAAACCAATGATAATTATGATCGAATCATAATTAATGGTGAATACAAGGGTAATACTGAAAAAGGCTATGCTAAAGAAGTTTGGGATAATAATAACTTACCTTCAAATGAAGTAAATATTAAGTATGGACAAGGAGCAGATAAATCAGCCGTATCTGATTATACAACTTCTGTTTTAGTGGATACAATGAATAAAGCGGGTGAATCTTCTATCCAAATAAATAGCACAGCAAGAAGTGTAGAAGATCAGGTAAGAGTTATGTCTGAAATGGTTGAGTCGAGAGGAATGGCTGCTCAAAAGAAAATGTATGGATCTGCAGGAGATAAGGTTCTAGATAAATATCCTGACAGAAAAGCAATGGTGGAGACAGCGAAAGAAATTGGACCGAGTAAAGTCTCAAAACACTGCGTAGATCCAAAACAAATGAATGTTGTAGATGTTTCTCCTGTAAATGGAGGAATAAAAAATGGGAAAAATTTTTCTTCTACAGCCCAATCTAATCCAAGCGTTAGTAGAGTTTTATCTCCTTGGACACCAACTTATGACCCTGCTATTCACATAGAAATTCCTCAAAAAAAACCAAGATGAAAATACATTTCTTGAAAGCAATAGTATATATTACATTTTTTATACTATTAAGTTGTAATTTTAAAGGAACTCTTTTTAAAAATCAAATAATTGGTTCTTGGTCAACTAATGAAAATGAAAATGTAGATTTTACAATTACAAAAAACGAAATAGAATATTTTGATTCAGGATTATCATATAAGTACGAAATGGATGAATCAGATAAACAACTGTTAATATATGAAAATGATAAGATTATATTAAAATTCAAAGTAATATCTGTTTCAGAAGATAGTTTAATCCTAAAAAGTGAAAATGACGGAAATAGAGGTAACATTTATAAATATCGTAAAAGATTTTAAATTATATCAATCAGTCCCATTACGAAAAGTTTTTAACTTTGTAGCAGATAAATAAAAGAAAGTAGCCGTCCCGATAAGCAAATTGGGACGGTTTTTTTGATTTTCAGACACTATCCCGCAAAGTGTGTAAGTTAAAAAGTTAGGGCTTGGATTTATAATCTGAGCCTTTCTTCAAAAATAAGCATAAATTGGTTTAAAACAATACCCCAGTTTTGAATGGGCATGGTCCATTTCTTGGCGGCTTTCTTCCCAAAAAACCGAAACGAATATAAATATAGTCTTTGAATTTGGGAAGAATGAAACAAAGCAAATTTACAGAGGTTCAGATTGTAAAGATATTATCTGAACAGAGCCAGGGAAAAACGGTGAACGAGATTTGCCGTGAACACGGTATTAGCCAGCCCCCCTCTACATTTGAAAGATTATTACGTGAAAATATGCAAAACTGCTACCCTCAAAACAAACAAAATCAAACTTAACTTTTACGATTTACTGTCCAAACTTTGGGGGGAACTATATCAGCCTTTAATTTCTTGCCCGTTGCGCAAAACGAAAGCTTAGTTATTAGCAGAAGTTTTTTATGGTTTAAGGTTATGGTCGAGCATTATTTTTTCAGCATCTGTAATTGATTTTTGAATAACATCTAATTTACCATCAATTAGTGTGACTAAAATTTCGTCTATTTTTATCTTTTCTTCATTGGATAAATTTTGAAAAAAATCATTTCTAAATTTTTCAATTGCACCTCTTATATATGCAGTTATTTGACCACATTCAAAGCCATATTTGAAAATATCTTCAGATTTGACTTTAGATTTGTTATTTTTTAAATAATTATGGGTTCGCTCAAGTCTTCTGTATTCATCTGCATTTGCACCAGCGACTCCATAACGTCCACATTGATAAACTCTTCTAATTAAATATTCATATGACAAAGCAAATTGATCCATTTTAAATTTTTTTAACTGTATTAATATCTTCTAATTTTACTTGAATTTCAACGAAACCTTCTAAACCTTTTGATTCTGTGAATTTTTCATCATCTATAATCCTTTCTAAATTTACTGAATATTTCTTTTGTTCAAAATTTGACAAATTATCAATTTCCTTGAAATTAATTTTTTGAGGATTTACAAAAATTAAAATATTTTCAAATCCATAATTCATCAAAATTTTAGAGTTCAAAAAGTATTTAAGATTATCAATTGGCATGTGATTTATTCTGTCTGGTTCTTTCATAGTTGTAGTTTTATGTTTTAATTTTCAATTAGTTTTTTCCGCTCGTAAGAAATAAAAACATTATTATTTTGAATGTTATTTTCTTTAATAAAATCTAAAACATTGTCTTGAGGTAAATCTGCGGGAACCAATTTTTCTAACTTTCTAATTGCCGAACCCGGAATTCCAAATTCAGCCAAAATACTCAGATTATCTCTTAAGAAATCGTTTTCTATAAGATTAGAAAAATATCCGTAATTCCCAGCTTTTAAGCCGAGTTCACTACAGACAAACTCTTGTAAAGAATTGACTACTGATAGCCATTTCGGAACTTTGTATTCAAGCCAGTGCTTCAAGATCTGGAAGGCGTGGCGGATTGCATCATCCATAACTTCAGCATCCGTCTGATTCTCATACTGCTTAAGGCCTCTGAAATAAGAGTAGCTATTGTTTATGAGGTTGCTGATATTTTGGTTATAGCCATATATTTGAGTAACAGTAACAAGAGCCTTTAGGGTCATTGGCCGGACTGTTTCGGTAGGTTTTAAAAGATTGTTCCACGCTAATTCTAAAACATAATGAAGTTGATCTCCTGTTGGATAGCCAGTCCAGGAAATTAGGTGATATTTTCTCGGTAAATCGTTGCGAAGAGCTTCGATTATGTTTTTTTGTCCGAATACTTGAACGCCATTTTGTTTGATAATAGTTTTTTCAGGACCTGGAATCTCATTAATTCGCTGAAATTGATCTAAATTCTCCTCTTTAACTTCTTCAGTTTCCAAATGAATTAGAACTTCATTTGATACTGGATTCTGTTCATAAAACGGAATATCTACAATAGTAAACTCCACAGGAGGAATTGTATTGAAATTATAAATTGTACCAGAATAGTGAATCATTAATCGTCCCGCTCGACCTTTTATGTTTGAATAGTCAAAATAGTCGATTGGTATGCGATCCCCTTTCGTTGCATCAAAATATACAATATTTTTTGCACTCGTATTTACACCCTCAATTATAGTGGAGGTGCAAAATAAATAATGAAGCTTACAAGTGTTAAAATAATCTATTATCGAAGTTGTGATATGTTTTTGTAATGCGCCATCATGAATTCCCACTTTGTTTTGCAGTAAATTAATTAAGCTCCACTCAGGTGAAATGTTTAATTTTATCCATTCGATTAAATCAAGCTCCTCTTCATTGGAAGATTCACTTTTTTCAATAAGAAATTTGCAGAATTTTGCCGACAGATAGCGTACTCGAGATGGTGAGGAACAGTAAATTATGGATTGTTCTTCATGTTTGCTTAGAAGTAAATCAAATAGAACGTTTTCTTTATATTCTTTGTATTTCAACGGTTTATCAAAGTATTCTTTATGGTCATTATAGACATTTATTGTTTTGGTGTCAACTAAAGTCGTCCGGCTTTTATAAAACACCGCATTGTATTTATCAGTAAAACCTTCTGATATACCGTCTATGTTTGGTCCTAGTAAATAAAACTTACTTCCAAAAGTTTTAATGATGTGACGAAATGCATTGTTGAGCGAATCTGCTCTTTCGTCATCACGCTTAGCGCTAAGTTTATAAAACTCATCGATGATAAGGAATTCTACGGGTTGAAAATCTTTATATTCATTAACCCTTTCGGCGGTGAAAAGGTAGATGTTACCTTTTTCATTTGAGGATTCCTGTGAGGTTCTAACGATTATTTTATAAGTATCACGATATTTTAATAGTTTTCTTCGGGTTTCATCCAAAAGAGCGAGAGTAGGCTGAATTACAATAATATTTTTGAATTTGTGGGAAGCAACGATTTCCTCTATTAGCAGGCTTTTACCAAAACTAGTTGGAGCGCTTACAACAACATTTTTATCTGTATTTAATAATCCTAATAAGTACTTCTGATCTTCATGAAGAAATTTATTAAGGTTGCCGGAGTGATGATATTCAAGCCTAATCAACGAATTCGTAGATTCTAAAACAAGATTTTCTTTATTAATGTATGGATAAAATCCCACGGCTTCAACAAGATCTGAGAGAATTAAATCTAACGCCGGATCAAATTTGTTTCTGTTATCCAATACATTTGTAACAAGCTTTTGTGCAATCGTATCGTCGCTCACAATGTATTGTGATATTGCCTTATATATTTCAAATGATTCTTCAACATTAAACCTTTGGGCTGAAGTAATCCTTGTAATTAGTTCTTCCATAGTTCATTAAGATAGAGCTTGCAAAAGTGAGAGGCGATGGTGAAGTCCTTTAACTAAAGCTTTTTTATTTTGTACTGGAAATAAGATTAGAATTACGTTCAGATGCGATTTGAGAGGATGTACATTTATCGAATCGAAGTAATCCTTTAGCGCATTAATTTCTAAGGTATATTCTTGAATAAATTCTTCACACTTTTCGTCTGAATATTTGGAAAACAACTCGCATTCGTATGTGCAAAGTAATGGAATATTAATAGATGCAAGTTGATCAGAAAGAGTAGAGCTTTTTGACATCAAATTATTCCAATAATCTTTTTCGGGAATATTATTAAAGTGTTTGATCTTTTTTGAAATCAACATGAACTCCGAGTTAAGATAATCGCTTTTAAAATGTTCAGCTATATCTTCGACTAAAGCCTTTACGCCGCTTTTTCCACTATGATATAGTTTTGACTCACCAAGCCAAAGCGTTTTAGTGTCTTCCTGAATATGGACAGCATCGAAACCATGAACAGTATGGCCAAGTGAATCTTTAAAGTATATCTTGGATAATAAAGGAGTTGTTTTATAGAAGTCTCGTAAAAGCAAATGCAATATTAATTCACCAAATTCCCCTCGTCGCAAATATTTTTCAGTCACATCATCTGATAATGTTCCATCATTATCGTAAATATCTTTAACTTTTTGAAAGCCATCGATTTTGTAGATCGATTTTGCTGCTTCTGCAACTTTCGATACCAATTCCGTATTTAGCGTTTCCGTCCCTTCATGAAAACCAAAAGCAAATTCGTGAATGACATCAGTTAACTTCTCTATAAAAGGTTTCAACCTGTATACTTTTTCAGCGTTTTCGTCTAAATCAAAACCCACTATAAATGAACTTAATTGATCATCATTTATTTGGTGCATTATTATTTTGTCGGAATTAAATGGCGTCATAATTTATTAAATGTGGTCAGAGTTGAACAACTTTGCTAAAATAGTTAATTGGCTTTCAAGATATTTTGCCTAGGACAACGATTTGGAGTTAAGATAAATTATGTTCACCTCGGTTTCGGAATCATATAAGATATGGCCTAACGGTTGAGTATTTCTGTTGGCGGGGGAATATCTATAACATGTTTTTGTAAATATACACACCCTATTCCTTATCACCTTAGGGTTTTCCGTAAAAGACTACTCGTAATTAATCTTCCTTTTCATTATTTATTATTTTTTCGAGCGTTGTATCTAGTGCTTCACAAATTTTAAGTAATGTTGAAAAATGAAAATCTTCTTTACCGTTTTCAATATCGCTAATCTTTGCGCGATCAAGTTTTGGTATTTTGTCCGCCAACGCTTGCTGTGTCAATCCCGTTTTTTTTCTTTTTCTACGGATTAAATCGCCTAAAATTTCGAATTCTTCTGTAAATTTATTGTCCATACTTTAAAATATTCTGTGGTTATATTGCCACATTTAAAAAATATTATTATATTTGTCATAGCGATTTGATAATATTGGTTTACACCATTATTAACGATGTTTTCTCGTTCCAAGAAGTCCTAAGCTACCGGCGAGAGAATCGTGAAATCGCTCCATGTCAAAAAGTTTTCTACTTTTGCATACGGCATGTGGGCGGTTCTCACGTAACTTTCAATGGGAACAATAGAGCATTTGATCTATTGGAGGGTTTAGGACCCCTTTGGATTGAAAGTGTGAAACCGCTCCTTGCTTTTTCAGGGATCTTCTCAGCACCCGAAATCATCGTTCCATAACCCCACAACACATTTTATGAGAACGACATTTACCACCTTTCCCCCATAAAACCAGAAGAACCTAAATGTTCTCACCTATAATTTTCCCGATACCCATCAGGATATAAAGAACACCAACGCTCCTCACTTTGTGAACGGGTAAGGTTTTGTGCAGCCCAATGCCACTCAAAATCGCTATAAAAAAATGCCTAGCAGCACAACGAAGCTCCCGGAAAAAGGAGAACCGTAGGAATAAGGGCACTTTAAAAACTCGCACGTTAAAAATAGGTTGTTTATTCCGATTATGCAAATAATGATTCAGGGTGCTTCAAGTGAGGTGGTGTTGGTTTTTTGAGGTTGAGG
>NZ_LFNG01000030.1 GCF_001045435.1 Chryseobacterium koreense CCUG 49689
ATCAGAGCTACAAACTTCTCACTCCTACGGAGTGGTGATTTCCAACCATATCAGAGCTATCTCTTTTCACCCGACTAAAAACAGTTGAATGTTGTTGGTGTAAATTTTCATTTCTAAGAGCAGATCTGGCAAAAGAAAAGCTTTTTTTAAGATAGCATTCCTATGGAATGCAAACTTTCTGCAGTCAGTCTTTCTACACAGATAATGCTCCTCCGGAGTATTTCATGTTGTTTTTAGAAATAGAAACCCCGGTCAAAAACCATAATCCTCCATGAATTCATGGTGATTTTAATGCGTTTGACCTGAGCCGGCTTTAAACCAAAAACCAAATTTCCCAAAAATTTGTATCTTGGCAAAAGAAAATTTTAATCCAAAAAAAGAAAAATGTCAACACTTACTTTTGCTGAAAAAATCGCTCAGGCAGAGAATTTCCTACCGATTAACGGAACAGACTATATCGAATTTTATGTTGGAAATGCAAAGCAAGCCGCTCATTTTTACAAGACTGCATTTGGTTTCCAGTCGGTTGCTTATGCAGGTCCGGAAACCGGAGTTCGGGATCGTGCGTCTTATGTGGTGCAACAGGGAAAAATCCGTCTGGTTTTAACTTCAGGGTTAAAATCGGATTCCCCGATTTGTGAACACCAGAAAAAACATGGCGATGGGGTGAAAATTCTTGCGCTTTGGGTTGATGACGCCTATTCCGCTTTCGAGGAAACGGTGAAACGTGGAGGAAAACCCTATTTGGAACCGAAAACCATCACCGATGAATTCGGAGAAGTGCGGATGTCCGGAATTTATACCTACGGTGAAACTGTTCACATGTTCATTGAGAGAAAAAATTACAGCGGTCCATTTATGCCGGGTTACGAAAAATGGGAAAGCGACTACAATCCTTCTGATGTTGGACTTTTATATGTGGACCATTGCGTAGGAAATGTGGGTTGGGACAGAATGCTTCCTGTGGTCAAGTGGTATGAAGATGTAATGGGATTTGTGAATATTTTGAGTTTTGATGACAAACAGATCAATACCGAATATTCTGCATTGATGTCCAAAGTGATGAGCAACGGAAACGGGTACGCCAAATTCCCGATCAACGAACCTGCCGAAGGAAAGAAAAAATCCCAGGTGGAAGAATATTTGGATTTCTATGAGGAAGAAGGCGTGCAACATATCGCGGTTGCCACCAAAGATATCATCAAAACGGTTACTGAACTGAAGTCGCGTGGTGTTGAGTTTTTGTCGGCTCCACCTGAAGCCTATTACGAAATGGTTCCGGAAAGAGTGGGCCACATTGATGAGGATTTGAAGAAACTTCAAGATCTTGGGATTTTAATAGACCATGATGAGGAAGGCTATCTGCTTCAAATATTCACCAAACCGGTGGAAGACCGACCAACCCTTTTCTATGAAATCATTGAAAGACACGGCGCACAAAGTTTTGGGGCCGGAAATTTCAAGGCACTTTTCGAGGCGCTTGAAAGGGAACAGGAAAGAAGAGGAAACCTTTAGAAGTACGAAATACGAAGTACGAAGTACGAAATACGAAGTGCGAAGTGCGAAGTGCGTGGTACGAAATAAGAAGTAAGAAGTGTGAAGTTTGAAGAAGAAGGTACGAGGAAAACAGACCAATTTGTAGAAAGAAGAAAAATAGTGATAAAAAGGGAAATTTTTGCATTAATTCTATTGGTAGCCTTTATCGGAATAAAGGCTCAATATGGAACTTTGAACGCCATTCTGGACCGGCTTGAAGAAAAACGCGGCATCAATAAGAACCTTCAAAATGT
This sequence comes from Chryseobacterium koreense CCUG 49689, assembly GCF_001045435.1. Classification (GTDB taxonomy): domain Bacteria; phylum Bacteroidota; class Bacteroidia; order Flavobacteriales; family Weeksellaceae; genus Kaistella; species Kaistella koreensis. The sequence continues at coordinate 1,791 of NZ_LFNG01000030.1, forward strand.
AGATATCGATGATTCGAAATTTGTGCTGATCAAAGATTTCCCGGATCACACCGAAAGGAACTTCATCATCATTAAAGGAAATAAATCCACCTTTGTTGAAATGTTTGATGACAAATCCAATGGTGAAATCAGTTCAAACGTATTTTCGGGCGATGTGATCCGTTCGAAAAACAATATTATTTCCCTGAGAGCCGATCGGCTGGAAGGTGAAAAAATTCCGATTCCGATTACCAAAACTTTGCTGCTGACCCAGCAGAAAAAAATACGCTATCTGATTGATATCAATTCCAAGGAACGATGGATCGAGGAAAGTGCCTTTAACAAAAAATAATTTTTTTAATAATCAAAATCTCCGGTTTGCATGCTGAACATGGTGGAACCCGGAACCAATTTTATGAAATCATTTGTAGATTATCCCGAAAACTCCGATTTTTCAATCCATAATATTCCGTTTGGTGTAGCGGTTTTTAATAAAGAGTATATCGCGTGCTGCACCAGAATCGGCGATCTCATTGTTGATTTAGCGACCTTGTATGATTACGGCTTTTTCGATGAAATTAATGGTTTGGACGAAAACGTGTTTGAAGCATATACCCTGAACGAATTCATCGAACTGGGTAAACCGGTGACCAATGCCGTGCGGCTGAAGCTGCAGCAGATTTTAGGTGAAGATTCCAAACTGGCCAACGACGAAAAATCCATCGCCGATTGTTTCTTTGAACTGGACCAAGTCAAAATGATGATGCCGGTTCACGTTCCGAATTATACCGATTTCTACAGCAGCATCGAACATGCGACCAATGTAGGGAAAATGTTCCGCGATCCTGAAAACGCGCTGTTGCCCAACTGGCGGCATCTTCCGGTGGGCTATCACGGAAGGGCTTCATCCATCGTGATTTCCGGAACTGATATTATTCGCCCGAAAGGTCAGATGAAACCTCCGGGAGCTGATTCACCGATCTTTGGTCCCTCCAAACAGCTGGATTTCGAACTGGAAATGGCATTCATTGTGAATAAAAATACGGAAATGGGCGAAAGCATTTCCACAGCCGATGCCGAAGATGCCATTTTCGGAATGGTATTGTTCAATGACTGGTCTGCGAGAGATATCCAAAGTTGGGAATATGTTCCACTCGGCCCGTTTTTAGGTAAAAACTTTGGCAGCTCGGTTTCACCTTGGGTGGTGACTTTGGAGGCGCTGAATCCTTTCCGCACCGCATCGCCAAAGCAGGAGCCGGAAGTTTTAAACTATCTTCAGTTTGAAGGTGATAAAAATTTCGACATCAATCTGGAGGTTTCCATTCAACCGGAAAACGGTGAAGAAAACCTCATCTGCCAATCCAATTTCAAGTACATGTATTGGAACATGAACCAGCAACTGGCGCACCATACCGTGAACGGCTGCAATGTGGAAGTGGGTGACCTGTACGCATCGGGAACCATTTCCGGGCAGGATCCAAACTCATTCGGATCGATGCTCGAACTCACCTGGCGCGGACAGAACCCATTGCAACTCAGCAACGGAACTGAAAGAAAATTTATTGAAGACAACGATACCGTGATTATGCGTGGGTTCGCTGAAAAAGACGGAATCCGTGTAGGTTTCGGCGAAGTGAGCGGAAAAATCCTGCCGGCCAATTAAGGGTTTAAACCTCTAAAAAATCGCAACCTTTTCTCAAGATTGCGATTTTTTTAGTCATAATGGTTGGGATGATAGTTCTTGATTTCATCCACGGTTCCCAAGACTTTGTCTTTTAAAGAATTCTGATACACTTCCAGCTTTTGCGAAACCGATTCATCAGAAACTCCAATCATCTTCGCCGCTAAAATCCCGGCATTGGCAGCACCGTTCAAAGCTACAGTTGCTACCGGAATTCCCGACGGCATCTGCAGAATCGACAACACAGAATCCCATCCGTCAATAGAATTCGATGACAGGATCGGAACTCCAATCACCGGCATAGTGGTGCAGCTCGCCACCATTCCCGGAAGATGCGCCGCTCCTCCCGCTCCTGCAATGATGACTTTCAAACCACGGTTTTTTGCGGATTTCGCATAATCGAACATCCTTTCCGGAGTGCGGTGTGCGGAAACGACCGTCAGTTCATAAGGAATTTCCAAAGATTTCAAAAAATCTGCAGCCTGTTGCATGATTGCCAAATCACTTTGACTGCCCATAATTATTCCGACCATAGTACTAGTTTAAAGCCCATCTTGCGAAGGTTTTGTTCAAAAATTTCAAGGTTTAAAGTTAATGAAATTTTGGGGTATTGCATTTGATTTCCGGAAATCCACCGAAACTGTCGAAAATATTCCTAGTCACCATTGTCCAATCTTCCCATAAAATCTACATTTGCAAATATTTTCTGAACCTCCACCACTCCACCTATGTTTCACAAAATCCTTAAAACTTACCATACGGCTTTCAGCGGATTGAGCAGGGAAAGCTGGATGCTTTCTTTGGTGATGATGATTAACAGGATGGGAACCATGGCGGCGGTTTTCATGAGCGTTTATGTGACCAAAATTTTTGGAAGAAGCCTTGCTGATGCAGGTTTGGTGATTACGCTTTTTGGAGTGGGCGCCGTTTTGGGATCATTGTCCAGCGCATTGATGATGAAGAAAATAGGATTCCGGGCGGTACAGATTTTAATGAGTCTCAGCACCGGGATTTTGTTTATTTTCTTTGGACAGATCACCAATTTCCATTTGCTCTGCGTATTTGCCGTCCTCATTGGATTGGTAAGCGAAGCATTTCGTCCGGCAAACTTCACGGCGATCGCTTATTATTCAAAACCCGAAATGATTACCAAATCCTACTCGCTGAACCGTTTTGCGGTTAATCTCGGGATGGGATTGGGCACTGCGCTGGGCGGAATTTTGGCGGCAATCGATTATCATCTTTTATTTTTGGTGGAAGGTGTTACCAATATCACGGTGGGAATTTTGATTCTGTTCCTGCTGCCGACCATCAATTTTCATAAAAAGGGCGTCATGGAAAAACTCGCCCAAAAAGCAAAATCACCATGGAAAGACACTGTTTACATGAAATTTTTGTTTTTGATACTGATCTATATTTCCTGTTTTCTGGTCGTTTTCAAACTGGTCCCCGTGTTCTGGAAAGACATTCAGCATATTGACGAATCTTTGGCAGGAAGTATTTTGGGATTAAACGGAATCATCATCGCAGTCTTTGAAATGGTTTTGGTGCAGCATCTGCAAACCAGGAAAAAGGAAATTATCTACATCTATGCGGGAATTTTTCTGGCCGCGATTGGATTTGCGTTGTTTCTTTTTCCGCTGGTCTCCGTAGTCGTTTCTGCGGTGGTTGCCATTATTTTCATTACTTTGAGCGAAATGCTTGCATTGCCTTTCATCAACACTTTTGTGGTATTGAGAGCCGGTGAGGAAAGCCGCGCAAGTTATGCTTCTGCCTACACGTTCACCTGGTCGCTTTCGGGAATTATTGCTCCTGCAGGAGGCGCTTTTGTGGCAGATCATTTTGGGTACCATATCTTGTGGATTGTCCTGATTTTGCTTTGCATCATTTCGGCGATTGGAATCAAAACCCTTTCAAACCGACAAAAATTAGATTTCTAAAATGTTTAAAGATTTGAAGCTCACTTTCGCCATACTCACCGTTGCCGTGGTTTGGGGAACCACATTCCTGGGAATACGGATCGCGGTGGAGAGCGTTCCGCCTTGGTTTGTTGCTGGAATTCGTCAGTTGGTGGCAGCGGTTTTATTGATCGTGATTCTACTTTACCATAAAGAATTAATATGGATCGGCTGGAAAAATTTCAAAATCCAGATTCTTTTTTCAATATTGATGCTCATTGTTGCCAATGGCATGACCACCGTCGCCGAGGAACATATCAGCAGCAGTTTGGCATCGCTGATTACGGCTTCATCACCGATCCTGATTTTTATCGGAAGTATTTTTATCGGTCTCGAAAAATTTACTTTCCGTTCGCTTTTGGGAATTATTTTAGGATTCGGCGGCATCATTTTGATCTTCAAAGACGGGCTTCATGATTTGGCAAATCCTGATTATCTGTGGGGATTGGTCGCTATTTTCATCGGCGTTGTCGGGTGGTCTTTGGGTTCCATCTTCACCAAAAAGCTGCACCTTCAAAATCAAAATATCTCCCTGAATTTATTTTACCAGTTCTTGGTTGCCGCAGTGGTCCAGATCATCTTCGGCTTCTTATTTTCTAAAGAGATTGCAGTTTCCAGCTGGTCTTTAAAAAGTATTGCAGCGATTGTTTATCTGGGGATTTTCGGTTCTGTTGCCGCCTATTATGCATTCCATTATGCATTAAAGAAAGTGTCTCCCACTCAAATTTCGTTGCTTTCTTATGTAAATACTATCATCGCTATTTTTCTGGGCTGGCTGATTCTCCATGAAAAAATTTCCGCAGAATTTCTGGCTTCTACGGTGCTGATTATTTTGGGCGTTTTTATCACGAACTATAAAAAAGAAATGTTTAAGAAGGGGTGAACATTGGTGAGTTGATTCTTTGGAAGGAGAATATTGAGCGTTTTATCATTCGTCAAAATCATTTTTTTTTGCTCGAAAAGTGGCCCTTTTTTCTGGGTTTATTGCACCTATTCATTCCTATTCCTAGAATACTGCGGTATTCCTCCCGAAATCTGATTTACGGTCATTAGGAATTATAGACCTTCTCTAAGTCGAGTTTCTTTCTATTACGCAAAGATTTTTTATGGACACCTCCCATTTTTAAGGGAGCAAAGATTTTTTCCGCCGCGGCGGATTGATGTAGCGTACGCTTGATCAGCCTTCAGCGGATTCTTTGCTCCCTTACTCTTAAATATCGCAAACATCAACTTTGCGTTTTGTTTAGCGGAAGTACAGGATCATGATCCTCATCGATTTATTTTTTGTAAAAACCAGATTTGAATTTTCAGGACACCTTCACTTTGGGCTCTAATTCCCTCCAACCCTCAAACACTGCAACTTCATCTAGCCTTGAATATAATTCTGTAAATACTTCACCAAATCCTTCTGCTGATGGACTTGCTCTCGAATCAGATCTTTGATGGAAATCACACCGAGCATTTTACCTTCATCGGAAACCGGAAGGTACTGCACATTGCAATCCGCCATGGTCTTCATGCAGAACTCAAGGGAATCCAGCATTTTGAGTTGCGGTAAATCGGTGGTCATCACGTCTTTCACTTTTGTGTCATGGGAATGACGGTTTTTCAGGATGACGTTTCGGGAATAATTTCTCTCGGTAAAAATCCCGAGGTAACCCGTGGAATCCTGCACCACGATGGAGCCTACATTTTTATCGGCCATCATTTGAAGTGCTTCTAAAACAGTTTGTTCGGGCTCAATCGTGAGGTGATTGAAACCTCCTTTTCGGGCGAAAATTGTGGCAACGTTACTCATGGCAAAAATATTTGTTGGTTAAAGTTACTACAAATTTTCAAATGAAAAAATAGCGGAACTGATGAGCAATAAAACTCAGGAAACCACCTTCACCAAAGATTTGATGTGGATGAGCTTCTCCAAAAGCGCTTCCCGGGAATCCGCCAAAACATTGATGTGTCCCATTTTGCGTCCAGGTTTGGTCTCGGTTTTTCCGTAAAGGTGGACATAGGTTTTAGGGAGTTTTAAGACTTCTTCCAAACCTTCATACTTCACCTTGCCGCGAAAATTTTCTTCGCCCACCAGATTCAACATTCCGGAGAAACCCGTTGCTTCGGTATCTGCAAGCGGAAGATTTTTCAGCACCCGGTAAAATTGTTCGAATTGAGAATTGGCGTTTCCGTCCTGGGTTTGGTGTCCTGAATTGTGGAGTCGCGGCGCAGTTTCGTTGACCCAAACTTTGCCGGCTTTGTCCAAAAATAACTCTATGGCGAAAAGTCCGGGAGAATCGGCTGCTTTGATGAACTGATCAGCAATTTTGTTGATTTGATCTTGAACGTCCTCCGAAATATGTGCGGGACAAATATTGAAATCCAGCAGATTCAGTTTCGGATCTGCCACCATTTCAGTGACCGGAAAGGTTTTGGTTTCTCCGTTTTCATTTTTTGCCACGATGATGGAAAGTTCTTTGTCGATATCCACCAAACTTTCCAAAACAGACGGTACATTCCACAAATTTTCTAAATCCTGTTCGTTGTTGATGATTTGCACACCTTTTCCGTCATAACCGCCTGTATTCATTTTCTGAACGAAAGGCAAAGGAAAACTGCACTCCGACTTGTTTTGAATGATTTGAAAATCCGGACTCGGAATCTGATGTTTTTCGTAAAATTTCTTCTGCAATATTTTTTGTTGGATGGTTTCAATAATTTCCGGATTTGGGATCACCTTGATGCCACTTTCCTGCAGCTCGAAAAGCGCATCCACATTCACATGTTCAATCTCTATGGACAAAACATCCTTTCCTTTTCCGAAATCGAACACATTTTCATAATTATTGAAATTTCCTTGCGTGAAATTGGAGATTCCGGAACATGGTGCATCTTCCGCCGGATCTATCGTGAACCATTCGTCATCATATTTCAGTGCATTCTGAATAAGCATTCTTCCGAGCTGACCGCCGCCGAGGATTCCGATTTTCATGTATTTTTGTTTTGATTATGTTATTTTGTAGCGTTCACGACCTGTCCTTAAAGCTATTGTTCATAAAATTCCAATGGCAAATCATCCGGATCATTGGTAAAGAAAAATTTCTTCCCGGTGAATTCATCTGTTCGGATTTCTTCACAGTGCAAACCTTTTCGCATGAATTCGCTTCTCTTTTCTTCGACATTTTCCACGGAAAAAGCCAAATGTCTCAAACCGCAACTTTCAGGTCTGGATGGTCTTTTCGGAGGATTGGGAAATGAAAAAAGTTCAACCACATACTGTTCCCCAATTCCCAAATCCAGTTTCCAGGAATCTCTTTCCTTCCGGTACACTTCGTGAAGAACTTTTAGGCCTAAAATTTCGGTGTAAAATTTCTTCGACAGTTCGTAATTGGAACAAATTATGGCGATATGGTGAATCTTCATTTTCTTCGATTAAGAAAGCATAATTAAGAACTAAAAAAGGTTTTCAGAACGTGATCCAAATTCAGAAACCGAATTGGCCCCAAAATTTGAAACGGCAATCACTCCCCTGGCTTTACTAAACTCAGATTTTTTAGGATTGCTTCCGATTTCAGTTCGGTTTCGCGCCATTCTTTTTCTGTGGAGCTTTCTGCGGTGATTCCGCCACCCACATAAATGAGGGCTGCATTTGAAAAAAACTCGGCGCAGCGCAAATTTACGAAATATTGAACGCTTTCCGAAGTCTCCACCTTGATATATCCTGCATAGAAATTCCTCGGATGCTGCTCGAAAGTTTCAATCGCCGTTTTGCAGAAATCCTTCGGAATCCCGCAAACAGCAGGAGTTGGATGAAGTTCGGAGATGATTTCGTCAAGATTTTCGGGCTTTATTTTCGCTTTAAAATCTGTCCGCAGATGCTTGATGTTTCCGGAAAAATGGTCATAAGTTGCTGATTGTTCCACATTTTCGGAATATTTCTCTAACGTATTTCTAATGAAATCGGTGACCGGTTTTTGTTCTTCGATTTCTTTGGCGGACCAGCTTTCTTCATTGGGGAGCGTACCCGCCAAACTCATGGTTTCGAATTCGGAAGTGGATGGATGGAATTTACCTAAAAGCTCAGAGAATGCGCCCATCCAGCATTTTCCGTCCTTAACAAAAAAATACACGAAAGCGTTTGGATAGGATTTGCACAGATTAAGGAAGGTTTCGGAAAGGTTTATTTCTTCAGGTTCAAAACTCAGCACTTTCCTTCTTGAAATCACCAGTTTCGGAAGATGATTTTCTTGGATGAACCGGATGACCTGATCCAATTTCTTTTGATAATCAGAGTAAGTTTCTTCCTCAAAATGCAAAAGTTCTGTTTTCAGAAAATCTGAAAAAACGGGTTGATCCCTGAAATCTTTCATTGAAATTTCCTCCGGTTTCCCATAGAAATCAATGGTTTCCCCTTCATCAAAAGAAACGAAGGAAACCGATTGCTGACCGGAATTTTCATTCACGGTAAAAATCGAATCTGAAAATGGCAACCGGTAATAAATCATTTGACTTTATACTTGTAATTTTTAAGATAGCATTCCTGCGGAGTAATTACATTCTGGCTTTTTTCAAAGTTGAAGAAATGCAGACATTATGTCTCAATCTCAAATCCTCTAACTACCCTATTTCATTCTTGGAATGATATTGTTGGTCATCGTGGTATGGTTGATCAGGTTTCCTTTTTCGTCACGGATTTCAATTTCGGAAACGTGCATGGTATTGCCTTTCCGGATAAAGCGGGCGGTTCCGGTCAAAGTTCCTTCCCTTTTACTCCGAAGATGATTGGAATTAATGTTGGTTCCCACCGGCACTACTTTTTCAGTGTCCACATGCAAAACCGAAAGGCACGAACCCAGTGTTTCCGCCAAAACGCAGCTTGCTCCGCCGTGGAGAATTCCATAAGGTTGGTGGACTTTTGAAGTTACGGGCATGGTTGCGGTGAGGGAATCTTCGGTAACATCAGTGAAAATAATGTCGAGAAATTTCGCCATATTTTCCTGACCCCAATTGTTGAGATGATTTAAGATCTGTTCTTTATTGTTAAAATCCATTGGTTTTATATAATTTGTGGACAAGCTGCCACTTTTCCTTACGCGATCGGGTTGGTTCGCTGGTCACTTCAATCCGTGTGCGAAATAAGCGAAACGCGTTTCATTATAAATTGTTAATTATTAAATCTTAATGATCAATAAATCGAAGGATTCCAGTTTTCAGGAATTTTCGGGTGAACATCGAATTTCACGTAATAATCTTGGATTTCCTTCATCAATTCCTCATAAGATTCGGATGCGATTTTTTCATAAGGAATGATGTAGCCGAGATTGATGGTTTTTCGTTTGAAATCTCCGGCTGCAAGCACAATGGGCACTTTGGCGGCTAAAGCCATGTGGTAGAATCCCTTTCTCCATTTGGGAACCCAGCTTCTGGTACCTTCCGGCGTGATGACCAGGCTAAAATCTTCTTTTTCGAATTGCTTTGCAACGAAATTCACGAGGTCATTTTTCTGGGAGCGGTCAATCCCGATTCCGCCGATTGCCTTCACAATTCCGCCATACCAAGCTTTGGTATGGGCATCTTTAATGATGACTTTCAAGGGTTTACCCAGTGACCAATAAGCGAGGTTCCCCAAAAGGTATTCGCTGTTGTGAGTATGCGGCGCGACAACCAGGATACACCGGTTCAGATTATCTACATCGCCCTGTAGAACTACTTTCCATCCGATAATTTTCAGGATGAGTTTTGCAAGTATTTTTTTCATAGTCCATAAAAAAGGCATAACCAAACCGAATTGATTATACCCTACAAATATATTGAATTAATATTCTAACTAAAAGAGACTGCAAACGAAATCAATGATTTTTACAGCGATTTCTATGACAAACTGTACCATGATTCTAAATTTTAAGACCAGTAATAGATCTGATTAAATAACATGACGAAATTATGGCTTTCAAAAATTGTAACCGAATTTTGAATGTTAAAATTTCTTTAAATTTTTCCAAAATTGGGTTTTAAGGTCATCCAGACTTTCCAATGCTGAAAGAAAACCAGTACCAGCAGCGCAAAAAATGGCAAATCATGATCCAGTCGTAGCTTGGACAAAAAATCGCTACCTGTCAATAAATTGTTAATATTCTTTATGATTTATCAATAAAATATTACATTTGTGAAGAATATTTCCATCAGAATGAAAAAACTACTACTCCTTTTATTTTCGCTGTTTTACTTTTTCTCCAACGCACAGCTTGACCGCGAGCACTGGTTTGCGCCGATGGTGGATCGAGTGGGTAATAGCTCGCAAAACCAATCCATTTACATGTCGACCAGTGAAACTACTCCATTCAAGGTGGATGTTTACTTCAATAATGCGGTCATAGCAAGTTATATGATCAGTAAAAACAACCCTGGAAGACACATCATTTCTAATACACAAAGAAGTCAAATCATTACTACCAGTCAGGCGAGTCTCTTCAAACCGGTGGCGATGGGCTATTATTTAAACGGCGACAAGCCATTTTTCGCGAGTTTGAGATTTTCCGTCAACAATCACGGCGAAATCCAAACGTCAAAAGGGACTGCAGGAAAAGGCACAGAATTCAGGGCAGTAATGGCTCCTATAACGGTCAGCAACAGCATCCTAAATTTCATGACGAGCGTAATGGCAACGGAGGACAATACTTCTGTTACGGTGACAGGTTTTCAGCCCAACGTTGTTTTTTCGGATAATGTGCCGAGAACCCAAATCACTTTTACATTAAACAAGGGGCAATCCTATATTATCGACGGCTTTGGATCATACAGCCAAAATTTCCAGGGATTTGTGGGAGCCAAAATTATAGCATCCAAACCGGTGGTTATCGCCAACGGAAATTTTAACGGGCAATATGCCGGAAACTACAGCTCCTCTTCTGACATTTTGATGGATCAGGGCGTGCCTGTAGATCGTTTGGGAACCGACTTTATACTCATGAAAGGGAACGGAAATGTTTACAACAATATGGAAAAGGCAATGGTGGTGGCACATGAAGATGGAACACAGGTTTTCGTCAACGGAAATCCCATAGCTGTTGCCAACTTGAATGCCGGTCAATTTTATTTAACGGACAACACAGCGTACATCCAACAAGGTGGGACTCATTATAATATGTATGTCCGCACCAGCAAAAACGCCTATGTGTATCAGCTGTTGGCGGGCGACGGAGGATCTTCTGAAGTTGCTACCGGCGGATTTAACTATATTCCGCCATTAAGTTGCTATCTCCCGAAAAAGATTGATGAAATTGGGAAAATCGACGAGAATTACTTTGTTTCAAACGGTAATCCAGGTGGACTTCTAAATGTTCCCACAAAATTGAATGTCATCACTGAAAAAGGAGCCATCATTGATATTAAGCGAAATGGCGTTTCACTCCCCATTACTGCTTCAAATGGCCCGTATAATGTATCCGGAAATAACAATTGGGTGACGTACTCGTTTCCAGGCATATCTGGTAATGTTGCTATTTTTTCAAGCCGTGCAGTCACTGCAGGGATCTCAGCAGGTAATGATGCAGTTGGTTATGGCGGTTATTTCGCAGGGTTTTCTTTTATTCCGGCCATTATCAAAACCGATGGGAATTGCCTACCAGGAGTAACACTTTCGGTAACTGAAGGCTTCAGCTCTTACCTTTGGCTCATCAAAAATCCTGACGGCACCTATAGCCCCGCTCCAGGAATAAACAACACCTTTAATTACAGCCCAACACAGGCGGGAATATATGCGGTGAAAATTCAAGAAGGTTCTTGTCCGGAAATACAAACCGCAGATTTCAAATTCTACAATTGTACCACCTATACTGATTATGAATATGACATTTGCGACACCACGACGATCAACCCTGCGTTTGCATTAAGTACCCAAGCTTTAATTCCGGCTTCGGTAAAGATTGAAACGCCTCCTACGAAGGGAACCGCCACCGTAAATACCACGACTGGAGTAATTACCTACGTTGCAAATGTGAACGCAACCGGAACAGACACTTTCAAATATTCCTTTAAAGGAAACGGTTCTATTCCGGATACAGAAACAGCGCAAGCAACCATTCACCTGAACCAAATCGAGCATTACGACCAGGTTCTCAACGCATGTTCAGCCACCGGAACTGCAGTTTTCAACTTGACGTCGGCCGCAGTAACTCCGGATACTTCCGCAACAAAAGCTTATTTCACAGACGCGGCGTTAACCAACCCGATTCCGACTGCACAATGGGCAAATTACACTTCTGCACCCGGATTTGTGTATGTGAAACTGACCAATGCATTCGGCTGTGCGACCAGTGCCAAAATCGAACTGAAGATTACTGCACCACCGGTGGTGACCCCTACATTGTACACCAAAATCCATTGCGATGAAGACATTGATGGAATTATCGATGGAGTGTACAAAGTGGACTTAAGCACAATTACGCCAGTTATCGTGCAAAATGCTACTGCATTCACCGTTTTGTATTATACCTCGCTCGCTTTTGCAAATGCTGGCGGAACCAATAACATCACTGGAGTCCACAGCTTTTCCGCCACGAATAATTCGGTTTGGATTCGAGTAGTTTCACCGAGTGTTTGTGGACCGGTGGTCATGCAGGTCACGTTAAATATCGGACCAAAAGTAAGTATTACCAATCCTGTGAATGAAGGCGTGTGCGACGTTGGTTTGGATAATACCGAAAATATTAACCTCAATAACTATATCACTGGATTCACCCCAGATACTTCAGTCACCGTAAAATTCTTCGCTAGTCTAGCAGATGCTCAAAACAATTCCGCGGTAATTTCTGCTGCACAAACCATTACCGGAAATACTACTTTTTACTACCGGTTTTCCAAGGCAGGATTCTGTGACGAGATCGGCGTGCTGAATATTTCATTCAAATCGGGCACACCTTCGCCAATGCTTCCGCCCACTGTTACAGTATGTCAGGGAGGAACAACCGTTCTAAATATAGGACCGGGATATACTGGAATTCTATGGAGTACCGGTGCCACTACGCAAACCATTACTGCTGGTGTCGGAACCTATACCGTGACCTTTACTAATTCGGAAGGATGTACCCATCAACAGACAGTGACCGTCACCGAATCCCCAAAACCGGTTTGGAATCTGGCCGCTTTTAACGGTGCTAATTGCGACGATAATTTCGATGGAATTATTCCGGTGAATCTGAATTTGATCACGCCGCAAATCATTACCAACGCGTCCTTGTTCACGGTTCGATATTATTTAAATGCTACAGATGCCGCTGCAGGAAACAACAACTTTATCCCAAATCCCGCCACTTGGAGCTACACCGCCAATACCACGGTTTGGGTGAGGACGGATTCCGCGTATTGTCCGGGAGAATGGCAGCCGCTGAATTTTACTTTCGGAACGGATCTGCCTCTCATCACAAACGCCGATTCAGTGACGGTTTGTGATAATGACCTGAACAATACCGAAAACATCAACCTCGGAAACTATAGAAATCTCTTTACCGCGGATGCCGCAGCTACGGTGAGGTATTTCTCCACGTTGGCTAATGCGCAGGCAAACACACCGAATATCCCGGCCGCACAAACCATCACGGGAAATACCACTTTCTATTATAGATTTAAGAAAGCCGGGTTCTGTGATGTGATCGGGAAACTGGATGTCGTCTTCAAACAATCCACCCCGACTGCCTTGCTTAATGCATACACCATTTGCCAGGGAAGCTCCATCACGCTGAATGCGGAAACTATCTACACCGCATGGTTATGGAAAAAGGGAACCACCGTGATTTCCACGACAAACACCGCAACCTTAACCGGAGGCGTTTATACCATCGCATTCACCAATGCTTCGGGATGTGTATTCACGAAAACCATCACAGTCACCGAATCCCCGAAACCGGTTTGGAATCTGGCCGCTTTTAACGGTGTTAATTGCGACGATAATTTCGATGGAATTATTCCGGTGAATCTGAATTTGATCACGCCGCAAATCATTACCAACGCGTCCTTATTCACGGTTCGATATTATTTAAATGCTACAGATGCCGCTGCAGGAAACAACAACTTTATCCCAAATCCCGCCACTTGGAGCTACACCGCCAATACCACGGTTTGGGTGAGGACGGATTCCGCGTATTGTCCGGGAGAATGGCAGCCGCTGAATTTTACTTTCGGAACGGA
>NZ_LFNG01000031.1 GCF_001045435.1 Chryseobacterium koreense CCUG 49689
GTAACACGGGTAGCTGTTGCACAACCCTAATTTTCCAATAATAGTTTTCAAAACTCAACCAAAACCACCTCTTTTTAAGCGATTTAAAGGAGGTTTTTATTTTTGCCGGTGAAAGTTTCCGGGATTTCCGGTGGGCTTAAATGAAGGGTATGGAGGTGGCAAATGAAATAACAATCAGCAATTCCTTGGAGAAAAATAGCAATAGAGGTAAGACCCGTTGAGCGGCATTATACTCCTGATGTAAAAAAAATAGATTTTTGTAAAATGGATGCAAACGGATAATTCTTGGAGAGAACACTTCATAACACGATAGTAAGTCTGTTTTTTGGTTGGAAAATATCAGGATATTTAAGTTTTATCTGCAATCTCAAGAAAAATGTCGATGAATTACGGTTTTACGTAAAATAATTCAATTCCAATAATTTAATTTTGTCTAATTATAAGATAACGGGCGTAAAAACTAAGTAAACCATTTCTTTCCTTTCTCGTCATGTAATCTTCCCCAATAGCTGAAACGAAAATAAATACGATCTTTATATCTGAGAATAATGAAGAGTGCAAAAGCTTTTCTTTAATAAAAAAAATATCAGAAGGTGTATTAAATTTTTTGTTTTTAAGGGATATTAATTTTAGCTTTTTAATCCGAATGTTTATATTTGTTAAGTTTTTTTTAAGATTATTTAAGAAATCTTTAAGGAACTTTTAAAGATCCCTATCTGCATGCAAAAAATCTATTTTGTCCTACTCCTTTTGATTAACTGTCAAATATTTGCCCAAAAACAAAAAGCTGTTTCACAGGAGTCTCTTGTAGCGGGGATGGTGGAAAATTCTGATGGAAGGATGGTTACCAATTCCAAAGAACTCGCCGCAGTGCTGGCTGAAAGAAGCAGAAAGACCACCGAAGAAAAAAAAGGAATGTTGAAAGCCACCCAAACGGCGGTGGAAATGTGTACCAACGGCGGTTTTGAGCAGACGGAAAATGTAGGCGGACAAAACTATATCAAGAACTTTCTTTACAATATTGGCGATCCACCGGGTCCTACGCAATGCAGGTCCATTTCCAACAGTGCAGACACCTACATACCGACATACAGCCCCACGAATACTTCCGTGATGGCGACCTCGGTTCCGGCCAATCTTTTTGACGAATACATGGGCGACATCAAAGGTTTCGACCAGTATAGTTTGAAGATTAATTACAAACGTTCGGGAACTTATGGCTCCATTGTACAGGGAAAACGTTTCAAGACCAATAATGAGAACCTCCTGAAATTTAATTATAAAGCAGTTTTGCAAACGGTTTATGACACTTCCCACAGGGACAACCAGCCGTTTTTCAAGGCCAGAATCATCAATAAAAATAATGTTGTAGTCAGTGAGTTTTGTCTGGTTGGCGACGAGCAAAACTGTATTTTCACGAAAGTTCCCGAAGGCGGAAATGGCTATGTGACGCTGTACACGGCGAATTGGCAATCCGGGATTCTGGATATTTCCTCGATTCCGAATAATGAGGAGTTTACGGTGGAGTTTATGGCTTCAAGATGCGGTTTGGGGGGACATTTCGGTTATGCCTATGTGGATGATATTTGTCTGCTTCATTCCAATGAGAACTTTATCGGGACCATTAACCTGGATCCGTTGTATGCGGTTTGTCCCACGCTGCCCCTTAATGTGTGCGGTGATTTTACCTTACCCAATTCAGGAGGAATAAGTGCTTCTGTAAAAAAGGTGACTTTAAAACTATATGATGCCAATGGAAGTGTAGTTTATACCAGCACCACGCCGTCGTCATTAGATCTGGTCACCAAGCGTTTTTGTTTTTCGCTGCTTCCAGCTCATTTTCCAAATATTTCCAGTGCCAATTACAATGTGGGAGTCACGATGGATTTTGATGTTTCGGGAACAAATCCGGGTTGCAGTAATCCGGGGAATAATTCATTTTTTGCTTCTGCGAGTGACAATGATGCCAATGAAGGATGGGACATCAGTTTTTTAAACTGTAATTCTTCTTGTAATTTTCTGGTCAATACCGCCAAAATTTCAAAATGCGATCTCAATAAAGACGGGAAAGAAGACTTTAACCTTACCCAATTTGACCCGCTGGTCGTGAGTTCCACTTCTGGTTTAAGTTTTTCTTATTTTAAGAACTATAATGATGCCTTTAATAATTCTAACCCCATTCTGAATTTCACTTCCTACAGCACTCCTTCCACGACCGTCTATATCCGGATCTCGCAAAATCCTTCCTGTTTCAAAATTATTCCTGTAACATTAGAAGTTCGAAATCCAACCGCAAATATCTCGGGAATTCTGAATGTTTGCTCCGGGAGCACTGAATTGACCGCATCTTCGGGCGCATCTTATTTATGGAGTACTGGAGAAACCACTCCAAAAATAACGATCACAGATAATGGCACCTATTCCGTAACGGTAACGGACAGTTTTGGTTGTTCCAGCACGGCGAGTGTCACCATTGAACCAAGCACTACTGCGGTAACCCCGACTTTGGAGGTGACCCAGCCTTCCTGTTTTGTGTCTTCAGGGACCATCAAAGTAACTTCGCCTGCATCACAGTACAGTTTTGACAATGGCGCCACCTGGGGTACAAATCCTATAAAAAGCGGACTTTCACCTGGCATTTACAGCGTGGTCATCAAGACGGTGAAAGGATGCACTTCTTATCCCCAAGAGGTGCAAATCATCCAGTCACTCCTTCCCTATCCCTATTATACCGCGGTGCAACCCAAATATTGTGGAGACACTGGCAGCATTACCATTACCTCGGCTGCGGCATTTTACAGTTTTGACAACGGCGTAACCTGGCTGACCACCTCTACCATAGACAAGCTGTCTCCGGGAACCTACACGCTCCGCACAAAGGATTCCGCAGGATGCATTTCTAATCCGCAAAATGTGATAATTGATAGCAAAACGCTTGGAAACCCGGATTATACCCTGGTAAACCCTGCTTGCGGTGTTTTGGGAAGCATTACTATTAATACTCCCGCTGATTTCTATACTTTTAATGGTGGACAAACCTGGGTGACCAACAACGTGCTGAATAACATCAGCACCGGTACTTTTTCAATTGGCATCAAAAACACGATTGGCTGTACTTCCTACTTTATCAATATCTATCCGCAAAACTTTCAGAACACTTATCCCGATTATGAAGTCATTCAACCAACATGCGGACAAAACGGCACCATCTACATTAAAACCGAGGCGGCGTGGTACAGTTTCGATAACGGTGCTACGTGGACCACGAGCAACACTGCGGATCTACCATCGGGTAATTATAAAATTAAGGTGAAAAATCAGGCCGGATGTGTTTCTTTGGTCAATAATGTGTCGCTTTATGAGCCTCAGCTCCCATCACCTTTTTATTCCGTTGTGCAACCTACCTGCGGAAACTTTGGCTCTATTACCATCCATTCGGTTTCAGATTTTTACAGTTTTGATAATGGTCTGACTTGGGTTACCACCAACACCAAGTCGCTCCCACCCGGAAGTTATCAGATTTTGGTTAAAAACAGCCTGGGCTGCAAATCCTACCCTGTTTACATTTCCCTGAACGAAACAAAACTTCCAAAACCGGATGTTAGTTACACGCAGCCCACCTGTACAACAGGCGCCACCATCACCATCAACACGCCTGCAAGTTTTTACAGCATCAACGGGGGTTCAACCTGGGTGACTACGAATGTTTTCAATAACTTAACGGGAACCAGTTATTCGGTAATGATTAAAAATAACCAGAATTGTGTTTCCGAGACCAATTATGTTTATCTGAACTCTGCCACACTTCCTGACCCGGTTTTTAACGCAACAAGCCCAAGCTGTGGAAACGTTGGAAACATTACTTTTACCACCATAGCAGATTTTTACAGCATTGATGGCTACACATGGGGTACCAATCCTGTTTTCAACAATCTTGCCACTGGTTATTATTCATTAGTTGTTAAAAATAGCGCAGGATGCAAATCTGCGCCGATACAGGTTTATTTAAGCAGCACCCAACTGGCAAATCCTTCATTAACGGTGGTTCAACCAACCTGTGGAACTTTAGGGACCATTACCGTAAATACTTCAGCACCTTTCTACAGTTTTGACGGTGGAAGTACCTGGACCACCAATCCTGTGAAGACCAACGTTTCACCAGGATATTATTATGTGATGATCAAAAATGGAACCTGTACTTCCACCAGTACTTCGGTACAGATCAAGGAGTTCCTGTTGCCCAATCCAAGTTTCACCTATACCCAACCAACCTGCGGAGTTGGAGGAACCATTTCGATCACCACGCCTGCTGCACAGTACAGCGTCAATGGCGGCCAAACCTGGAGCGCCTCACCCAACTTCACCGGACTAGCGGATGGATATTATAATGTGATGATTCAAAACGCCCAAGGCTGTAAATCATCCCCTTACGGCAATTCTTTATCGCTGGAAAAATATTATTTGCCGAAACCAGATGTATTGATCATTCAGCCAACGTGTTTGGTAAAAGGCAGCATCAAAATCATGACTCAGGCATCGCAATACAGTTTTGACGGCGGGGTAACCTGGTCAACCGTGAATGAAAAAACAGGACTTACATCAGGATCTTACTATATCGTCATCAAAAACGCACAAAACTGTACTTCCAATCCTTATGGAATGTCGGTATCGATGACTCCTTTCTATTTGGCGAGACCATTCGTAAAAACCGTTCAGCCCAGCTGCACCAACACTGGAAGTATTACCGTGGTTTCTCAGTCGGCTTTCTATTCTTTTGACAACGGTGCCACCTGGGGAACAAGTCCGGTTTTGCTTAATCCCACTCCAGGCTATTACAATGTCCTGATTAAAAATTCTGCGGGATGCATTTCACAATCGACCTATGTAACCATCAGCAAGTTTTACCTTAATGCACCGACCGTCACCACTATTCAACCTAACTGTACCAATCCAAAAGGAAGCATTTATGTCAATACGGTTGCCGATTTATACAGCTTCGACAACGGAGCAACTTGGGGGACAAATCCGGTAAAGAACAATGTGAACCCCGGAAGTTACAATATCCAAATTAAGAACTCCTTCGGATGTATTTCTCAAAATGCTTATGTCTATATCAGTTCCGCACCTTCAATTCCTGCCGCTCCGAACTTCACGGTGATTCAGCCAACCGCTTGTGATGCAACAGACGGAAGCATTACCATTACTACTTCTGCGGCAAGTTACTCTTTTAATGATGGAGCGAGCTGGACCACCAATCCCGTCAAGAAAAATATTGGATCAGGAACCTATCTGTTAAAGATTAAGACCAACTCCTCTGCCTGCGAATCGGTTTCCGTGGCGGTCACACTGGATTCGGCAATCAATACCGCCGCTCCGGATGCTTCTGTCACCCAACCCACTTGCAGCGTTTCCACGGGGACCATTACCGTAAATACTGCAGCATCTTATTACAGCTACGATGACGGACTCACTTTTGTAACCTCCAACAGCAAATCAGGACTTGAGCCCGGCACCTATAAAATCAAAATCAAAACGGCAGCGGGCTGTATTTCTCTTGGTAAACCAGTGACTGTGACTTTACCAGCGCCATTACCCGCGCCTGCCTCGACCCTCATTCAACCCAACTGCCAAAATGCCTTGGGTGAAATCCAGATCACTACACCTGCTGCTGAATACAGTTTCAATAATGGCATTACCTATGGTGCTTCCAACACGAAATCCAATCTGGGACCGGGAACCTATAACCTGATGGTGAAGGATAGTAACGGATGTATTTCTTTGGCCTCTATGGTCACTATTGATCCACAGCCGGTGACGCCAGATGCTCCGCAGGTTTCAGTAAGCCAGCCGATCGGATGCAACACCAATTCGGGAACTATTTCCGTGGTTTCCGCAGCAGGGCTTTACAGTTTCGATGATGGCGTTACCTGGAGTTCCAATGCTTCGCAGAATTTGCCGTCAGGAACCTACCTCATCCGCATAAAACTTTCCGCAACCGGATGTGTATCCGCGGCTACAGCGGCCACGATTAATCCACCGGCAGGAACTCCCGCGGCACCAACCTACAACGCTGCACAGCCTACTTCATGTGTGAATCCATTTGGAACAGTGACCATCACTTCTCCCGAATTCATGTACAGTTTTGACAATGGAGTTACCTATACCCTAAATCCAGTTTCTGATCCGCTTCCTCCAGGAACCCACTATTTGAGGGTGAAAAATCTTGCCGGCTGCGAATCGGGATCTGTTTCGGTCCATATCACTGTTCCGCCGGATACGCCGCAAAAACCTACCGCAAGCGTTCAACAGATTGATTGCGCCCATTCTGCGGCTCAGATTACCATCAATGAAAGCAGTGCCGCATACAGTATCGATAATGGTGCAACCTGGCAAGTTTCACAAGTCTTCCCACTTCTGACGCCCGGAACCTATCATATCCGAATTAAAAATAACTTGGGATGTATTTCTGAAAGCAATCCCGTTTTGGTCAACACTTTCATTAATCCGACCCCAAAACCTACGGTGAGTCCAGCCCAAAATTTCTGTATTCAACAAAATGCGACCATTGGCAACATCGTCATCAATGGAGCGGCTGTAAAATGGTATGCTGCACCTTTAGGAGGCAGTCCTATTCCACCCACCACCACATTGGTAGATGGGAATACCTATTATGCGACCCAAACCATCAACTCCTGCGAAAGTGAAAGGGCTCCAGTGAGCGTTACCATCATCGCCACTCCTGCTCCTACGGGAAATTCCAACCAGACTTTCTGCATCAGCAAGAATGCGAAATTATCGGATATTGAACTCAATGGTACCCAAATAAGATGGTACAGCAGTAATTCCGGTGGAACGCCATTGCCAATGACTACCCCGCTGCAGCATGGTGTTACTTATTTTGCAACACAGCAAAACAACGGATGCGAAAGTGTGACGAGATTTCCGGTGCTCATTTCATTGGTCGTGACCAATATTCCGGCGCAGGATTACACCGCGCCAAGTCTGTGTTCCGAAGAAAACGGCACCAAGAAGGTGAACCTCAGTGAATACGAAGCGAATTTGGTGACCAATCCTTCCCAGTATCTCTATAAATTCTATGATCAAAACAATATTCAGATCACGGACTTTCAAAATTACACGCTGCATACAGGTCTGAACACCATCCACGTTGAAATCAGTTCTTCGGCCGGATGTTTTGCCTATCCGAAACTTAAGATCCATGTCAACCAGTCCCCTGTGGTGAACGTGCCCGCAATTGCCACCTATTGTCCGGATGCATTTGTGACCCTTGATGCGGGAACCCAACCGGCGGGCAGCACCTATCAGTGGACCTTCAACGGAAATCCTGTGGGTAACCAGCAAACGATCAAAGCCAATCAAAACGGAAGTTACCACATCACGGTTACGAATATTGTGCTGTGCAGCACCTCCAAGTCGATTGCTGTAAGTAAGGTGGTGGAACCTGTCATCACCGAAATCAGGATAGAGAATAATACGGTGCAGATCATTGCGACAGGTCCGGGAACGCTGGAATACTCGATTGATGGAGTCAACTGGTCTTTGTCCAATATTTTCTACAATGTCCCCATCGGAACCCACACCGCGTACGTTCGCTTAGGCAGTGAAATATGTGCCATGACCCAAAGGGATTTCACTATTTTCAAAATCAATAATGCTTTTACTCCCAATGATGACGGCATCAATGACCAGTGGAATATTGAGGGTCTGGAAAATTATCCGGGGTCCAAAGTAAAAGTCCTGGATCGATATGGAACTTTGGTTCTGGACAGGACCGTCAGTGGAAAGTTCTCTTGGAACGGGCAGTTCCTTGGTAGAAAGCTTGCTACGGGAAGCTACTGGTACCATATTTCCGTCTCTGATGGAAGAGTGCTCTCAGGTTTTGTGCTGATCAAGAATAGGGACTGATTTTTCACGAAATCCCCGATTTCTTGGACACCATCGGATCCAGTTTGCTTGTGCAGTCTTAACAGTTTTGACTTGCTTTCAGGATTTGATAATTTCTTGAGGGGACAAACGGCTCGACTCCTGTCGCGCTCACTATCACGGCTGTGATTGCGTTCAAAATTTATTAACTTCGTGACTGGACACAACTTTTCATCATCGGTTACTTTCAACGCATCAGTTGTGAAAACATTTAGCGCCTCGACTATCTTCGGGGCTTTTTTGTGCCTTCATTCTTCCACTACCCCATCCTCCTTCTCGGCAAACCAATCTCGTGTTCCTGCGGATAGGGTTTGCGCCACGTCATGCTCACGTCTTCGTTGATTTTCCGGTGGATCTCAAACTTTTTCTCCCGGTCTTCGGAATAGCGCGGATCGGGAATGAATGGCATTTTCGCCATTTTCAGGATGGTGATGGTCGGGAAATGGAAATCCACCTCCACCGTTCCCAATAAAAGATAACAGCCGCCGCCCTGAAACGGATACTGCTTCAAGTTGTCCGGAAAATGCGCCGTGTCGAAATACTCGCCTTCCGCATCGATCCAGGTTCCGAAATACATGGTGCCCTTTTTGGTCGGAACATGCTTCCGCGAAATCAGGTACGCCAACATTTTTACCTGCTTTTTATGGTTTTGGGCTAAATCTTTCGCCATCACCGAACCGCGGTATTGGGTTTGAAGCAAATCAAACGGACTGCAGGTCACAGAAAATCCCAAAATTTCAATCTCGTCGAAAGCGTCTTCAAAATGATTTCTCTGGAATTGGGGAAGCGCATATTTCTTCGGCGGTTCCTCAAAAAATGATGGGTTCCGGTATTCCGGTTTAAAGTTGACCATCAACATTCTCGCCTCGATCAGCAATTCGTTCTTCTGTTTCCCGGTAAAACGAAATGCTCCCACGAAAATCAGCGTCTGCAGGGTTTCAATCCCAATCGGAACCCGCCTGATGAAATCTTCCAGTGAGGTGAAGTCGCCGTTTCTCTCCCTTTCTTCGGGAATAAACTGCGCAATCCGGCTTTCCAGTTTCTCAAGATGCATGAAACCCAGAAAAACATCGTCGCCATAAACGGTGGTTTCAAACAGACTCCGGTTCACGCACGGATTGTGGATTTTTCCGCCACCCATCCTGCATTCGTGCACATAGACTTCGGTCCGGTAAAATCCGCCTCCATTATTGATTGCCGAAACCATGAACTCAATGGGATAATAGACTTTCAGGTACAAACTCTGGTAACTTTCCACGGCATAACTCGCGGAATGTGCTTTGCAGAAAGAATATCCCGCAAAACTTTCAATCTGCCGGTACACTTCCGCCGAGAGTTTTTCCGGGTGCCCCTGCTTTGCACAGGATTCGAAAAAATGGTCTTTGACTTCCTGAAGCTTCTTGATGGAACGGCTTTTCCCACTCATCGCCCGCCTCAGAATATCGCCGTCGTCCGCAGAAACGCCGCCGTAATGCAGCGCGATTTTGATCACATCTTCCTGATAGACCATGATGCCGTAAGTTTCGCCGAGCTGTTCCTCAAAAACCGGGTGGAAATACTCGAACCGGTCGGGATGATTGTGCCGGAAAATATATTCGCGCATCATTCCGCTTTGCGCCACTCCGGGACGGATGATAGACGAAGCCGCCACCAAAGTCTTGTAATTGTCGCATTTCAAACGGCGGAGCAAACCGCGCATCGCCGGACTTTCGATGTAGAAGCAGCCCAATGTTTTTCCTCTCGCCAAATACCGGTTGCAGTTTTCCTCATCCTTAGAAATCGACGTGTCCCGGATATCGACGGTGATTCCACGGTTTTTCTCCACGAGTTTCACCGTGTCGTTGATCGTTCCCAAACCGCGCTGTGAAAGGATGTCGAATTTTTCAAAGCCGATATCTTCCGCCACATTCATGTCGAACTGGATGATCGGGAAACCTTTCGGCGGCATTTCCAGAGCGGTGTAATTGGTAATGGGTTCCTCGGAAATCAGGATTCCGCAGGAGTGCATGCTTCGCTGGTTCGGGAATTTTTCGAGCAACATTCCGTATTTCTGCACCAGTTTCACCACGGAGTTATCGTCGTGCAGTGCCATCGGGTTTTTCGCCAGATCGTCCAGTTCCTCTTTCGGCAGACCAAACGCTTTCCCCACTTCGCGGAAAATCGAGCGGTATTTGAATTCCACATTGGTTCCGCAAAACGCCACGTGGTCTTTTCCGTATTTATTGAAGATGTAGCGCAAAATATCGTCACGGTTCCGCCAACTCCAGTCGATGTCGAAATCGGGCGGAGATTTTCGGTTTAAGTTTAAAAACCGTTCAAAATAAAGGTCGAGTTCGAGCGGACAAATATCCGTGATTCCCAAACAGTAACTCACGATGGAATTGGCGCCGCTTCCTCTTCCGACGTGCATGAAACCACGGCTGTTGCTGTATTGCACGATATCCCAGGTAATCAGAAAGTATCCGCAAAAATCCAGTTCATGGATCACCTTCAGTTCTTTTTCCACCCGTTTTCTGGCGGCTTCATTTTCGCCGGGATACCTTTTCTTTAAACCCTCATACGCGAGTTTGCGCAGGAGTTTTTCGTCCTCTTCCTTCGTTCCGGTGAAATGTTTTTTGTTTTTCGGGGTAGAAAAATCGAACTCGAAATGGCAACTTTCAATGATTCTCTCCGTATTTTCAATGATTTGCGGATAATTTTTAAATGGCTTTAAAATTTCAAAAACCGGCTTCATCACCTCCGATTTTTGGCAGACGTCTTTATCCTCCAGTTTTGAAATCAGCGTATTGTTGTCAATCGCCCTTAAAATCCGGTGCAGGTTGTATTGCTTTTTGGTCTTAAAAGTGACCGGCTGAAAAACCATCATTTTACGCAAAAGCGGTTTCCATTTTTTCTGGATTAAAACCGCTGTTTCTTCCGGCCGGATTCCGATGAATTCGTTTTCGTTCAAAATTTCCGGAGCTTTTTCTAAAGGATAAATCACCAACACATGTTCAAATTCCGGATGCTGTTTCGGAAGCGGAATATTTTCACAGTTAAACTTCGTGAGCAAACGGTTGATTTCCGCGATTCCTTCAGGGTTTTTAGCCAAAGCGGTATAATAGGGTTCGTTTTCCACCCGAATATCCACACCCACGATGGGCTTGATTTGATGGATTTTGCAGAGTTTATAGAAATCGTAAATCCCGGTAATGGTGTTGATGTCGGTCAAAGCCAAAACATTCACCCGCAAATCCACCGCTTGCTGCACCAAATCGTCTATGGAGATGGTGCCGTAGCGGAGACTGTGGAAGGAGTGTGAGCAGTTCATTTTTTTGGGTTTAAAGGCTGCAATGGATGCAGTGATGGTAAAAGTTCTATTGTTTTCTATTGTTTAAGGTGTGAATTTTTCAGGTTCAGGTTTTCGCCAACCCTTCATCGACTGGCGTGGAAGCCATTCCTGCTTTGATGTTTAAAATGCAGAAGAAGAAACGGACAGCGAAGCGATTCACTCAACCACTTATTCCCGACGCTCTTCCCACCGCATTTTTTCCAAAACGGATCTTCATCCTGTCCATCGCCTGGTAAAGGTTGATGAGTTCCTCGGTGTCCTCGAAAAGGTTCATTTGGTGATTTCCGTGGACGAGTCCCGAAAAACGGATCCCGATCAACCGAAGCCGCATTCTTCGGGTATAGAGCTTTTTGAAAAGTTCCCGAACATAGCTTGAAATCGTGTGATCTACGGCGGTGTAGGGAATTTTCACCTGTTTGGTTTCGGTATCGAAATTGGCGTATCGGATTTTTACCGTCACCACGGAAGTCAGCCACTGTTCCCTGCGAAGTTGGAAGCAGAGCTCTTCGACCATTTTAGATAAAATACTTTTCATATTTTCCACATCGATGCTGTCCTGTGAAAAAGTGGTTTCGGTAGAAATGGATTTTCTTTCGGAATATTGCACCACGGGAGTTTCATCGATTCCGTTGGCCTTTTTCCAGAGTTCGGCTCCGTTTTTCCCGATGAGTTGCTGCAGCACATCCACCGGCATTTCCGATAAAGTCTGGATTTTCCGGATTCCAATCCTTGAGAGCAACTGGAAAGTTACATTTCCCACCATGGGAATTTTCCTGATCGAAAGCGGATTGAGAAACGGTTTCACCAAATCTTCTTTGATTTCCAGTCTTCCCACGGGTTTTGCTTCGCCGGTCCCGATTTTGGAAACCGTTTTATTGGTGGACAATGCGAAGGAAATCGGCAATCCCGTATTTTTCGTCACCGATTCGGCGATTTCCGTCGTCCACTGGTAACACCCGAAAAATTTGTCCATTCCGGAAAGGTCTAGGTAGAATTCGTCCACGCTCGCTTTTTCCAAAACCGGAACTTTCTCGGTGATGATTTCGGTGACCTCCTTAGACATTTTGGAATACAGTTCCATATCGCCGCGGATGACTTTCGCATCGGGACAAAGCCTTAAAGCCATCTTCATGGGCATTGCGGAGCGCACCCCGAAAAACCGCGCCTCATACGAACACGACGCCACCACGCCGCGATCGCCGCCCCCAATGATGATGGGTTTCCCGATGAGTTCGGAATGTTTCAGCCTTTCGCAGGAAACGAAAAAGGTGTCGAGGTCCATATGTGCGATGGTGCGTTTCATGAGTGATTGAGTGGTTTAGCGGTGAATGAGTGAATCGCTTCACGGTCCATTTCTTTAATTGAATTTGAGTGTCAAAAAACAACCAAAATCCTGTGGAAGCTGTATCTGTGTAGAAAAAGGGTAAACCCACGAACCGTACTCTGCAGAAGTGCAACTTTTAATCGGCATGCCTTCTTCAAACACCATTCAGACTTCATCTTTCACCTGTATATTCTCATTCTTTCTTGTTCTATTTTCTTGCCACAAAGCTATTGCAGATTTGTAACATTTTACTTAAATTTGTTGTCCTAATTTGTAACAATGTCAGTTTTTTCAGATAACATCAGGGTTTTAAGAACCAGGAGAGATTTGTCCCAGCAGAAGCTTGCGGACGATTTGATTATTACCAGAAGCAGGTACGTGAAATACGAGGACGGGACTTCGGAACCGCCCATTGAGCTGCTGCTGCGGATTTCGAAATACTTTAACCTCAGCATCGATTTACTGGTGGGGGTAGATATCAGAAAATATCCGGTTGACGATATGCTTCAAATTGCCGAAAACAGAATCCTGCTTCCGGTGGTGGTGGATGGCAAAGGCGAAAACAAGATTGAAATCATCCCCGAAAAGGCGTCGATGGGATATTTGAACGGCTACAACGATCCCGAATACATCGAAAGTCTGCAGACGATTTCGCTGCCATTTTTACGCAACGGGAAATTCCGGGCGTTTCCGGCAGGTGGCGATTCTATGCCGCCCTACAAAGACGGAACCTTCATCGTGGGTGAATATGTGGAAAACATTGCGGACCTTAAAACGGATAAAACCTATATCTTCATCACCATCAATGAGGGAATTGTTTACAAGAGGTTTCAGTTTCATGAGGGCAATTTCATCTGCGTGAAATCGGACAACAATTTTTATGAGCCCCTAAAAATCCCATTAACCGAAATCAAGGAAATCTGGGAGTTTGCCTGCAGCATCAACACAAAGGAATACGAACCCGACGAGTTTGAACAGAAGAATGTGCGGGAGCTGTTTTTGGAGTTGAAAAGTGAGATTGCGGGACTGAAGAAAAAGTAGCCGGAGCTATTGCCACAGGTTTGGAGACGGGAATGTGGCGCTAATGATGTTTGGCGCAAACCCGCACCATTAACCATAAAAAATAGGGCAATGAGGCAGGGAAAAGTTTTATACCAAGATCATTTTTGCGGAATCATCACCGGAACCGGTGATAGCGAATTTTGTTCGAAAATGATATCCCCGTTAACCACCCCAAGCTTTCATCTGCGATGAAAGCGCACCCTACACCGGGGGAATAAGCGGTTCTTCTTTTTGAGGCTGAAAAAAAGGAGGTTCCCGTTATTTTTTCATGGAATTATGATCCTATTTTTGACAATGGATTTCTGAAATAGTTTCAGGGTCCGTCATGCTGCAGACAGAATATCAGAATTCATAAATTAAAGTTATCAATCCCGGACAATCCTCCCAAACATCACCTATTCATCACCACCATAAAGCATATTGAGGAATTGTTCAAATTTTTCCAGCATCGTTTTATTGTTTTAAAGCTTTTTCCCACGCATCACATTTTTCTTTGAAATACGTCAAATCAAAATCGGGAAATAGTTTTGGGAAACGTTTGATGATGTTTTTCATTTGGTGTAAAACACCTTCGGCTGAATAAGTAAACGTTTCATCACGGAATTTATCTGCGAACGGATGCGGTCCTTCTAAATATTTCCCATCATATTCTATAAAAACAGGTTTGAAATTGCCTAATTTTTTTACAATTTCTTCGGTTTTGATGTAAAAATACTGCCAATAATATACTGCTTTGCAATCAATCATCGTGTTGTAATAGGTTTCCAAATTCATATCCATTTCAAACCAAATACCCGAATCGAAAAAGTAAACCGAACAAGGATAAATGCCTTCTTCTCTTAAAATACAGCCGAAGGTTCCATCACTACCGTGACCAGAACCATTGATGTAATTCAA
>NZ_LFNG01000032.1 GCF_001045435.1 Chryseobacterium koreense CCUG 49689
TCCGAGATACCGTACTCGCGGCATATCTCCGCTACTTTCTTGCCTTCCTGCTGGCTCTGGAGCACCTTTAAAATCTGTGCTTCCGTAAATCTTGATTTTTTCATTGCTTTTTCTTGACGTTAAAGTTAATACTCTAATTTTAATCTGTCTGAAAAAAGCAGCCATGTACCGTTACTCTTGTGATAAGAATTATCATATAGAAAAATCATATAACGGAAAAAAAAGATTCAGTAAAATTTATTTATATGAAGGGACTAGAAAAGTAGATAGTATTTCTTTATTTGATTATTATGATAAAGCTCAAATAAAAAAATATAAAAATAATAAATGGCTAATATATTATTGTAAACTCCCCATTTTCAGTACACTTCAAAAGTAGAATTTTTTCTTGATATTTTACTGCTGTTGTTGTCGGATGTGGAAAAGCGGGCAGGAAAAGTGCTTGCCTTAGCCTGGGCTTGCTGTCCATTTTTCCACATCACAGGTGATAAGCCACCCAATGAATCATGCGGTCGTTCGTAGTTGTAATCCTTTACCCATTCCTCTGTAACACTTCTTACTTCCTCCAGATTTTCAAAAATATAGGCATCCAGGATTTGATCTCTGTAGGTCTTGTTGAAGCGTTCGATGTAGGCATTCTGTGTGGGCTTGCCCGGCTGAATGTAAGCAAAGCTTATCTCGTTTACCAGACTCCAGACTTCAGCGATATTTGCTATAAACTCCGGTCCATTATCCATGCGTATTTTCTCGGGCTTGCCGTAGCGGTTCACCAGATGGTTCAATATCCAGATCACCCGCGAACTTTTCAAACTGTAATCTGCCTCAATGTGCAGAATTTCCCGGTTATAATCATCAATCACATTAAAACTGCGGAACTTTCTTCCGTTTGAGAGCACATCGCTCATAAAGTCGATGCTCCAGGTATGAGTGAATATTTCCGGCACTTCCAACGGCGTTTTTACTCTGGCAGGAAGGCG
This sequence comes from Chryseobacterium koreense CCUG 49689, assembly GCF_001045435.1. Lineage (GTDB taxonomy): Bacteria > Bacteroidota > Bacteroidia > Flavobacteriales > Weeksellaceae > Kaistella > Kaistella koreensis. The sequence goes on from NZ_LFNG01000032.1 coordinate 978, forward strand.
CTTCTTTACCTTTCGACGCAAGGGAAGCTTCATTTCCTTATAAATTCGGTGTAGCCGCTTATGATTGATTTTTTCACCCCGGTTGCGCAGGCGGTAATAGTACTTCCAGAAACCTTCTCTCGGATGGCTCTGTGTAAGCTGTTCAAGCTTCATCATCACCGTAGAATCATCTTTCAGTGAGCGGTAATGAAAACTGCTTCTGCTTAATTTAAGCACGCGTAAAGCCTTGCCGGAATCCTTCGGACGGAGCTCATGGATCTCCATGACAATCTCCCGTTTCCGACAAGGCTTTAGAGCTTTTTTTCGATAATGTATTTTGCAACGTCGAGTTCCATCGCGAGGTTTGCGTACATCCGCTTGAGCCGGGCATTCTCTTCTTCCAGCTCTTTCACCCGCTTGAGTTCACTGGCTTCCATCCCGTTGTACTTTTGACGCCACTTGTATAAAGTGGCCGTGCTGATGCCATTTTCCCTTGCCAGTTCCTCGGCACTGCGGCCGCCGGCAAACTCCTTTAAAACACCTGCAATCTTTGCAGGACTGAATGTGCTCTTTTTCATTGTCTTAATTACGATTTAAAGTTAATAATTTTTATACTTTTAAACCGTACTGTTTTCGGGGGAGCTTACACACAACTGCAGATCAGGAAAATCAGGTAAAGATTGTGACCTACCGAAAGAAAACCACCCAAAACAGCGCATCCTGCCTCATAGGTCTGAAACAGGATGCACCGCATTTTTAATTAAATTTTCCTGAAGGAATCCAGAAATTGCACTCTTAAGTGAAAAGCTTTTTATTCCAGAAGTCCTTTTAGATCGTGCATATATTCATAAGCCGTCAAATCAAATTTCACGGGAACCACAGAAATATATCCTTCGGAAAGTGCGGTTTCATCGGCATCTTCACTCTTGTCCATATTGTTGAAATAGCCGGTCAGCCAATAATATTTTTTTCCGTGCGGATTGATTCGCTCGTCGAAATTTTCTTCCCATTTGGCGTCGGCCTGCTTGCAGACCTTGATTCCTTTGATCTCCTCTTTGTTGAGTTTCGGAATATTCACATTCAAGACAACTCCTTTTGGCAAAGGGTTTTCCAGCACTTTTTTCACGATTCGCTGGATCTGTTCTTTCGCCTGAAGAAAATCCGCGTCCCAGGAAAAATCAAGCAGCGAGAAACCGATTGCCTGTAGTCCCTCAACACCTGCCTCCACCGCCGCACTCATCGTGCCGGAATAAATCACGTTGATCGAAGAGTTCGCACCATGGTTAATTCCGGAAACCACCAAATCAGGGCGACGTGGAAGGATTTTGTCTAAAGCAAACTTCACGCAGTCCACCGGAGTTCCGCTCAGCGAAAAGTCCTTTTGGGGACCCTCCAGATTGATTTCTTCAAAAGTCAAAGTCTGATTAATGGTGATGGCATGACCCTGTCCGGACTGTGGCGAATTGGGTGCTACCACCACCACTTCACCGATCTCGTTCATAAATTCCACCAAATTCCTAATTCCGGGAGCGGTAATTCCATCATCATTGGTTACCAAAATCAAAGGTCTTTGCATATATTTTTATTAAATTTAAAAAAGTTTTAAAATCCTTGGAAATCACCTTTTGATCGGGTTTCCATCAAAAAAGTGAGCTTTCCCACAAAAATACTTAAAAAAATAGTGTTCGAATATAAATAAGGTATTAATTTTGATACTTTGTAAAATCCTGTAACGAAACAGCGAAAAACCCAACCCATTATTTATTAGAAACCATATATGTTCAAAAAATTTAGACTCAATACATTACTGCTTCTGATTCCGCTCACCAGTCTGGTGTTTTGCTTCAATTCGCCTAGAAATGACGATGAAAAAATGTCAACCATCATGGTCAGCGTGAAAAACACACTCTCCTATCTTCATTACTCACCCAAAGTGATCAATGATGCCTATTCCTTGGATGTGTACAAGCATTATTTCGAAATGGTGGATGCCTCCAAAAGGTACTTCATGCAGTCCGATATGGATGAATTTGCGAAACACAAGACCAAACTGGACGATTATTTGAACCAGGGCGACTTGACTTTTTACAAACTGACCATAGACCGACTTTACCAAAGGGTGGATGAAATAGACAAAATTACCCAGGATATTTTGAGCAAACCCATCAATCTGGATGAAGATGAAACGCTGACGCTGGAACCGAAATTAAGAAAAAATGCAACCAACGCGGCTGAACTGAGAAACGAATGGAAAAAGTACATCAAATACAATATCCTGCAGGAAATGGAATCGCTCAAAGCGAAGGAGGAATCCCAAAAAGAGAAAAAAGATTCCGTGCAGAAATTTAATTTGAAAGACACCATCAAACTGGAAATCTTAACCCCGGAACAAAAAAGAATCAAAGCGACAAACGAGGTGAAAGACCTGGTTACAGACACGTTCCGAAGGTTCAAGAAAAGAAACAAGATGGATTGGTTCACCGTTTACATGAACGCCTACACCGAGGTTTTCGATCCGCACACCAATTATTATTCCCCGAAAAACAAGGAGGATTTCGACCTTAATTTTAAAGGGAAAGTCATCGGAATCGGTGCCATCATCCAGGAAAAAAGAGGCTACCTCTATCTGGGACCTTTGACCATCGGTGCGCCTGCATGGAAATCAAAACAGCTTTCCGAAGGGGATAAAATCCTGAAAGTAAAATCAAAACCCAATGAAGACGCCGTGAATGTGGTGGGAATGTTGTCCGACGAAGCGGTTCGATTGATTCGGGGTGAGAAAGGAACAAAGGTCACGCTCACCGTGGAGAAAAAAGACAAATCCATCAAAGAAGTCACCATGATTCGAGAGGAAGTGGCGATTGAAGACACCTTTGCCAGAAGCATCGTCATCAATGCTCCGGATGGAAAAAAATACGGATTCATCAACCTGCCAAGCTTTAATGCAGATTTCGAGGATCCGAAAGGCAGAAATGCTTCCGACGACATCAAAAATGAAATCCTGAAACTGAAACCACAAGGCGTTCAGGGTATCATTCTGGACCTTAGAAATAATGGGGGCGGAAGTTTGACCGAAGTGGGCGACATCATGGGATTGTTCATGAATGCAGGTCCTTATGTTCAGGTGAAAGACGGGAATGGAAAAATCCAGACATTGAAAAACAAAACCAGCACACCAATTTGGACGGGTCCGGTGGTAATCATGCAGAACGAACTTTCGGCATCCGCTTCCGAAATTTTGGCGGGAGCCATGCAGGATTACGGAAGAGGCGTGATCATCGGTTCACCGCAGTCTTTCGGAAAAGGAACGGTGCAGTCTTTTGTGGATTTGAACAGGTTTTTAAATACCAGCGACGATTTCGGTTCCTTAAAACTGACCATTCAAAAATTCTATAGAATCACCGGTGAATCCACCCAGAGAAAAGGAATTCAGTCAGATATCCAAATGAAGGATTTCTTCACCTATGCGGAAGTGGGCGAAAGATACGATGATTACGCTTTGGCATGGGATAAAATTCCTGCCGTTGCTTACCAGCCGGTGAACTACTTCTCTGTGCAGGCTTTGCAAAAAAATATCGAAGCAAGGCTTCAAAACAACAAAACTTACCAACTGGTGCAGGAATCGGCACAATGGAAAGAAAAACTGGATAAAGAAGAAACCATCTCCCTGAATCAGGCAAAATTTGATGAGGTGATGAAAACCAGAAAATCCCAGATCGAAAAATTCAGAGCTTTGGATAAATTCAATAACGGACTGAAATTCAGCCTGAATCCAGACGAAGCATTGCGCGAAAAAAACGACGAGGCGTTTACCAAAAAAACCCAAAACTGGACGAAAAATCTTCAAAAAGATTTGTATCTCCAGGAAGCGGTGAATGTGATCGGCGAAATGAAATAGATCTTCAGCACATCAGAAGAACCTCAAAAACCATCGTGTAAATACGGTGGTTTTTTCTTTTCATACCAGTCTTTCTTGAGAAAATATTTTTTGTATTTTTGCAGCTTCTCGGGGCAGTTAGCTCAGTTGGTTTAGAGCGTTGCGTTGACATCGCAGAGGTCGTTGGTTCGAACCCAATACTGCCCACCAATTAACAAAGTCGCTTTCTAGCGACTTTTTTCGTTTGTAACTTTTTGATAATTAAAGCCATATCTGCATCATCGAATGCGAAGTCTCCATGTTTCCGGAAAATCGGTCTCATTGGGTCAAAAGAAAAGCCTCTCTTTTATAGATAATTACATTTTTCGTCGGTGGTTGGCCTTTTTTTTAAATCAATGACCTGCTTCCGTTTTCTCCGATGGGCATTATTATGGTTGATCAAATAATCTTTTGCACGCTTTCTATCAGGATAGATTTTATTCCATTCACCGTACAATTCTACACCTATCTTTTCCAGATTGGCAAAGAAACCTTCATCAGATCTCATCATAGCGAATCCACTGACCATCTTTCTTACAGTCAAAATGTTTTTCCAAATGTGTTTGAGCCTTTTATTGCCGATCCAAAAAATAAGAACCTTTTTCTTTTCCCAAAAATGGAAAGAGTAACGGCTTGGATAAATCCCTGGTCCTCGCAGAAAAATCTTCCGCAGCACTCCCAGATTTCTTCATGAATTTTTTTCCACAAATCAGCGCCAAATGTTACCGTGTTTTTCCCGTATTTGCCTTATTTAAAACAAAAACACCCAATTCCCAAAAAATTTTTATTAATTTTAACTCAAAACACACACCATGCTGACCAAAATTTACGCAAGTGCCATTCATGGAGTTTCCGCACAAACCATCACCATCGAGGTGAATGTGGATACTTCCGGTGTGGGATACCATGTGGTGGGACTTCCCGATAGCGCGATCAAGGAAAGCAGCTACAGGATTTCTGCGGCATTAAAAAATGTCGGTTACAAAATTCCCGGAAAGAAAATCACCATCAATCTGGCTCCGGCAGACATTCGAAAAGAAGGCACTGCTTATGATTTGAGCATCGCCTTGGGAATTCTGGTGTCTTCAGACTATATCAAAGGGGAAAATATCGGCGATTACCTCATCATGGGTGAACTCTCTTTGGATGGCGGTTTGATGCCGATTAAAGGCGTTTTGCCCATCGCCATAAAAGCCAGAGAAGAAGGCTTTAAAGGAATTATCCTTCCGAAACAAAATGTGCGCGAAGCTGCAATCGTGGACCAACTCGAAGTTTATGGCGTGGAAAACATCAAAGAGGTCATTGATTTCTTCAACGAGGGAATCCCATTACCGCAAACCAAGATTGACACCCGAAAAGAATTCCAGGATAAAATTAATTTTTTCCCTTTCGATTTTTCCGAAGTCAAAGGTCAGGAAACTGCTAAACGGGCCATGGAAGTCGCTGCAGCCGGAGGACACAATATCATTCTAATCGGACCTCCGGGAAGTGGCAAAACCATGTTGGCAAAAAGAGTTCCAAGTATTTTGCCGCCATTGACGCTAAAGGAAGCTTTGGAGACCACCAAGATTCATTCTGTAGCGGGAAAAATCGGAGCCGAAACCTCGCTGATGACGGTGCGCCCGTTTCGCAGTCCTCATCACACGATTTCGGATGTGGCGCTTGTTGGCGGTGGAAGCTATCCGCAACCGGGCGAAATCTCTTTGGCGCACAACGGCGTTTTGTTCCTGGACGAAATGCCAGAATTTAAACGGACGGTCCTGGAAGTGATGCGGCAACCTTTGGAAGATCGCGAAGTCACGATTTCCAGAGCGAAGTTTACCGTGAACTATCCCGCAAGCTTCATGCTGGTCGCCAGTATGAATCCAAGTCCGAGCGGTTACTTTCCGGATGATCCGAACAACACCTCTTCTCAAATGGAGATGCAGCGTTACATGAACAAACTTTCGGGGCCACTTCTGGACCGGATCGATATCCACATCGAAGTTCAGAAAGTGGAATTCGAACAGCTTGCCGACAAAAGGAAAGGCGAAACCAGCGACGAAATCAGAAACCGCGTGCTGAAGGCAAGAGAAACGCAGCAACAAAGATATGCCGAGTCTGAAATTCATTATAATGCACAAATGGGCCCGAAAGACATCGAGAAACATTGCGAACTCGGCGAAGATTCAAAAACACTCATCAAAAACGCGATGGAAAAACTCAACCTTTCCGCAAGAGCTTATGACCGAATCCTGAAAGTGGCGAGAACCATCGCCGATTTAGAGTCCTCAGAAAACCTCAATGCAGCCCATATTTCCGAAGCCATTCAATACCGCAGTCTGGATCGGGAGTTCTGGAATGTGTAAATCCAAAAAAAAAACCCCTCCCAAGCGGAAGAGTTTTTTGAAAAAGTCTATTTTATTACTGATGTAAAGTGGTGATTCCCAAATCGGTGATCTGTCCAAAGACCACATTTACATCTGCTTTGTTTTGGTCAATATATCCTGTATTGGCAGCTGCATCAAACGAAACATTGTAAGTATTCGCAGGCAATCCACGGAACATGAAAAATCCGTCAGCATTTGGAAGTGCAGTTGCAATGGTATCTGCCGCTTTAATCACGTGCACCATTGCATTTGCAGCCTGTGGTTGCACATAACCTTTGATTTGTCCGTCTGTAGCTTCACTGAAAGCGCGAAGCACCGGTTTCAGCTTGTAACTTCCGTTTCCGGTTTTTACGATGGATCTGCCTGCATCAAAATCGATCCAAACATTATAAGCTCCATTGGGAGAAAGCGTTTGATTCCAATTGAGTTTCAATCCGCTTTGTTGTGCTGAAGGAGTATCTAAAGGATAAGTAACCCCGTTGACGACTACCGAATTATTGTTTCCTAAGATTAATCTCATTTGCGAAACATTTCCAACCGGTAAGATGGCTTGAGAAAGCAAAACATCCATTCCGTTTCTGAAATTCAACAGGTTATAAACCCCCGGATTCACCGCGTTAAAGGTCGTAGTTCCATTGTTGGTCGTAAATTCCACTTTTTGAATATCGATATTTACGGCATCATAAAGAGCGGGCGCATCGGTAAGTTTCACGTTGACCATAGCCGTATCATTGCCTGTGGCGGTGTCTGTAGAACAAGACCACATCGTGAATGCCGAAATTATTCCGGCAAGTATCATCGATTTTTTCATAATAAATTATTTTTGTGATTAAAGGAGTGCAAACAAAGTCAAGACCATATTGTTCACAAAATAGCTGCTGTTTTTCATAAAAGCAACAAAACCACCCTATTCAAGGCGGTTCTGCGTGAGTGTTAAAATTTGTTAAGAAAAGTTTACAAATTCTGACTGAATGGACCATCAGTTTATTCTACTTGCATAAAATGATGATCGCTTTATCTCATTTAAAAAGAAATTGACATTAAATCAATTATTTCACGATAAGCTGCTTGATCATTTTCTTGTCCCGATCTCTGTTTTCAAGACCGATATTATAAGAAAAACCAACTCCCAAAGTCTGCTTCATCTGCATTTTTTCGATTTGGTCATGGTCATAAAGTAGATCCAAACTCACCACGGCAGATATGAATTTGTTCACGCGCATGTCCAAAGTACCATTATAGCTGAAAACCACTCTATCCGGATGGGAAACATAACTGCTGAAAAAATTGGCCTGATTGGTAAAGGTCATGTTTTCGTAAATCTTGATGCGGTAAAGCACATTCAGCAATGAACCGATGTCTGACTTCACACTTTGTCCGTCATGCTCCAAACCATATCGTCCCGCTTTCTGCAAATAAGGATCTATCACGAAGGTAAACTTCCCGTTGACCGGTCTGAAAATGACTTGGAAATTTTCATTCGGATTATAGGAAACCCCTAAACCGATCGTCAAGTAAGCCGGCGCAAAAAACTTGGAGATTCGGTCTTCATATGTAGGATCCGGCGTTACGGAATAATTAAAACCCGTTGCAAACTGTGACAGAAGCTGAAAACCTGCAGAAAAATAATAGTTCTTCCGGTACTCATAGCCGTAATTGGAAACCAAATTGATGTAATCTTCTGTTTTCCTGGCGGCCTGTCCGGTTCCGGAAACAAAACCATAACCCATTTTCACCGTGTTATCCAAAAAATGCCTCCCATTCTTATACATCAGGTTATAGTTGATTTTCCCTATAATCCCGATATTATTATTCCCTCCGGAATTCCAGTTGGAAAAAGACGACTGGTTGAAAACCAAATTGTTTTGCCCGAAATAAAACCACTTCACCGGATTGGGCAGTTGCATCACCCGATAAGGCGTCACCGGGAAATCACTGCCCACATTTGAAACCACCAACTTATCTCTGATGACTAGGGTATCTTTGAACGGAACATTCAGTTGGATCAACTTCGGGTTCGCAATACTGTCCAGGTTAATAGACGCGGAATCCCATTTATTTTGTGCAATGGAATCAATCTGTCTTTGAAGATTTCTTCTGTTTTGTGAAAACAATAAAACCGACATTAAAACGAAAACTGGAAGCAGGAACTTTTTCATTGGGTGCAAATTTAAGACAAATGACAAAATTGATAAAGCCCCAAAATTGCATTTTTAGTACTTTTTGTCTTAATTTTTATCGGTTTTGCAAAAAGAATTCGCCATATTTACTTAATTATTGATATGGCAGTGCATTTGTCAAATAAAATTCAATGTTTAAACACGATTCTCTAAACTACAAAGCGGTGATTTACGCAGCAATCATGGTTTCCCTGATGTGGCTGGGTTACCTCTTCCAGCATATTGGTTTGCTGGAAGGTTGCAGCGGTGCCATCATTCCGCTGGTTCCGGCAGGATTGAAAGGAGTTATTTTCTCTCCGTTTCTTCATGGGAATCTGGAGCACATTTTCGGGAATTCAGTCCCCATGTTCGTGCTCATTTTTCTGCTCTTCCAGTTTTACCCCATCATTGCCAAGAAAGTATTCTTCCTCGGTTGGTTCCTTTCCGGATTTCTGGTTTGGCTCTTGCCGCCCATCGATATCCTTACCGGAAATTTCAATTACGTGTGCATCATCGGCGCAAGCGGAATCGTCTATGTGCTGGCTTTTTTCATTTTTTTCAGCGGCGTTTTCCGCTGGAATATGAAACTGCTCACCATTTCCATGTTGGTCGCACTGTATTATGGCGGACTGATTTGGGGAATGATGCCCGAAGAACTGTTCTCCACATTGGCCGCACCAAGCAGGATCTCGTGGCAATCCCATCTTTCGGGCGGAGTCATTGGTATTCTAATGGCTTTCATTTTTAGAAATATCGGTGACAAAAAGAAAAAATTCATCTGGGAGTTTCCTAATTATTACAGCGAAAAAGACGATAAACTGTGGCAGGATTATAAGGAAGCGCATCCCGAAGATTTCGAGGAATTACCCTACCGGAAAAAAGAAAACATCTGGGACCGCCTGGATGAACTGCGAAGAAACGATTCCCCTGAAAATCATTAAGTAACGTCTCACCAATTAGGATTTTTTTCAATATATTTGAGAAAAATAACCACCATGTCCTCCGAAGAAAAGCTCTATTCCCTGGCTCTTCGCCATTGCCCATTAATCGGCGACATCATTTTCCGGAAATTGGTCGCTGAAGTGGGCTCAGCAAAAGAGGTTTGGGAACTCTCTAAATCCGGCTTAAACAACATTGTTGGCATCGGCAAAAAAATCTCCAAAGAAATCGGAAATCCCGAACATTTGAAATTTGCGGAAAAAGAGCTGAATTTCTGCGAAAAAAATCATATCAAAATCAACATCAGGCACCTCGGCGATTTGCCGAAACTCCTTCACGAATGTGATGACGCACCGGCAATTCTTTATCAGAAAGGCGATTTTAAAACCGAATTAAATGCGGTCAGTATCGTCGGAACAAGAAACAGCTCTTCTTACGGGAAGCATTTTATCCATGATTTCCTGGAGGCGGTACAGCAGGAAAAAATACAGACCGTCAGTGGACTTGCTTTAGGCGTGGATACCGAAGTTCATGAAAAGTCCCTGCATTTCAAAATTCCCACCGTTGCCATTTTAGCACATGGTTTCCACACCCTTTATCCACAGAAAAACAGGAAACTTTCGGAAAAGATTCTTGCCGAAGGAGGCGTCCTTTTCACCGAATTCAATTCCACCCAAAAACCGGATCGCGAAAATTTCATCCAGAGAAACCGAATCATTGCAGGACTTTCACGCGCAACCATCGTGGTGGAAACCGCATTCGGAGGCGGTTCAATCAGCACGGCGACTTTTGCCGCCAACTACAACCGGGATGTTTTTGCATTACCCGGAAAAATTACCGATAAATACAGCCAAGGATGCAATCAGCTGATTTTTCAAAATAAAGCCGCCGCCATTTCCACCATCGCTTCTTTGGTGGAACAAATTGGCTTCAAAAAGAAACAGGCCAAAACAGGCGAACTGTTCCCAAGCGCCGAAATCAAAATCAAATTGCCTGATCATCAACAAACAATCCTCAATTCACTGAACACAGAAAATCCACTTTCACTGGATGAACTTGCTGAAAATTTAGAAATCCCCACCTACAAAATTCTTCCCGATTTACTCCAACTTGAACTTTTGGGATTGGTCAAAGCACTTTCGGGGAGACAATATCTCTCCTTGCTTTCTTAAGCTATTTTTAATTATTCATTGATATTTGGTTAACGTTTAAAATTCCATATTTTAAACCACATTATTATCACATTAATAAACATAATTGCTAAAATTGTTGAATTTTACGCAAATTGATAAAAAAATCTTGTACAATTCATAAAAAAATCTAAATTTGTTACTAATAATTCTCATCTTCCATGGAACATTACAACATAGAGCAAAAAATTCAAGAATTTATCGCCAAAATTGAGGCAAAAAACCCAAATGAACCCGAATTTCTTCAGGCAGTGAAGGAAGTCGCGGTAACGGTAATTCCATTTATCGCAACCCGGAAGGAATACACCGGAATGAAACTTCTGGAAAGAATGGCTGAACCGGAAAGAACCATCATTTTCCGTGTGCCGTGGGTAGATGACAGTGGCGAAATCCAGGTAAACCGTGGTTTCAGAATCCAAATGAACTCGGCGATTGGACCCTACAAAGGGGGAATCCGATTCCACCCTACCGTGAATCTTTCAGTGTTGAAGTTCCTGGCATTTGAGCAAACGTTTAAAAATTCCTTGACTACACTTCCAATGGGAGGCGGAAAAGGAGGTTCCGATTTTGATCCGCAAGGAAAATCCGACATGGAGATCATGAGGTTCTGTCAGGCATTTATGACGGAGCTTTGCAAACATATTGGCCCGGAAACAGACGTTCCCGCCGGAGATATCGGAGTGGGCGCAAGGGAAATCGGATATTTATTCGGACAGTACAAAAAAATCAGAAATGAGTTCACCGGAGTGCTCACCGGAAAAGGTTTGGCTTATGGAGGCTCACTGATTCGTCCAGAAGCAACCGGTTATGGAGTCGTTTATTTCGCAGAACAAATGCTGAAAACGATCGGACACGATTTCGTGGGCAAAACAGTCTGTGTTTCAGGTTTCGGAAACGTAGCTTGGGGAGTGGTGAAAAAAGCCACAGAACTTGGCGCAAAAGTCGTAACGATTTCCGGACCAGACGGTTACATTTACGATAAAGACGGAATCAAAGGTGAAAAAATCGACTATTTACTTCAATTGAGAGCAAGCGGAAATAACCGTGCTGAAGATTATAAAACCAGATTCCCGGAAGCAGAATTCCACGCAGGAAAACGTCCATGGGAAGTGAAATGTGATGTGGCAATTCCTGCTGCAACCCAAAATGAACTGGACCTGAACGATGCGAAAAACCTGGTTGCAAATGGCATCATCTGCTTGACAGAAGCCGCAAACATGCCGTGTAACCTGGATGCCATCAATTATTTCCTTAGCAATAAAGTCCTCTTCTCTCCGGGTAAAGCCTCTAATGCAGGAGGTGTAGCGACATCGGGTCTGGAAATGACCCAGAATTCAATCCGTTTGAACTGGAGCTCGGAAGAAGTAGATGCCAGATTGAAAGAGATCATGATCGGAATCCACAAAGCTTGTAAAGACTATGGAACCGAAGAAGATGGCTACGTGAATTATGTGAAAGGCGCAAATATTGCGGGATTCGTGAAAGTAGCGGAGGCAATGCTGGCTCAAGGAGTGGTATAATAAAAGGTCGGGTAATTTCCGACTTTTTTGTTGATATTCCTGTCCCGGGATAATGGGAAAAAAGTAAAATGAAAGATAAAAAGCACTGGAAATCAGTGCTTTTTATTTTTTTGTCAATGCAAAAGCGAAGAAGAATTGCGGGGTTTCAGAAAAGTACATCACTCCATTTAAGTAACCAAGTAAATTAACAGAATAAATTTGCCCTCCGGGAAATTTTGCTGAAAATTGTCAGCGGTTCTTGTTACAGCTTGCCCAAATTATTTTGAAGTTTTTCCACAAATTCAAAAGCAGCAGGACAAATAATGGTATTTTTCAAGGTGAGATGGTTGATCTGGTAAATTTTTTTCCGGTCGGTATGCGGAAATTCCCGACAGGCTTTCGGACGCACTTCGTAAATGCTACAGGTATTGTCATCGCCGAGGAAGTGGCACGGAAGGTTCTTCAAAACCTTGTCCCGGTCTTCATCCACCTGCAGAAATTTCTCCTCAAAATCCGCCTGCTTCATTCTGAGGTGTTTGGAAATCCTTTCGATGTCTTTTTCCGTGAAAAGCGGTCCGGTGGTCTTGCAGCAGTTCGCACATTTCAGGCAGTCCATTTTTTCGAAAACCTCTTCATGGGTTTCCTGGACGATATAGTCAAGGTTTTTGGGTTGTTTTTTCTTCAGCCCATCAAGAAATTTCCGGTGTTCCTTTTGCTTAAGCAATGCTTGATCTTTATAGAGTTGCAAATCCATGGTGCAAAATTAATCGATATTTGGATTACTAAGATAAAATATGTTAAAAACGCCGCTCAAACGAATTAAAATCACCGCGAATTCACAGAGGTTTCCGCTATATGAGAAGGATTAATAAATACAAATCCCTCCTTTCCCAGAAACGACACCCGATGCTCCAGAGGAGCGCTATCTGTGTAGAAAGACTGACTGCAGGGGGGGCGCATTCCATAGGAATGCTATCTTAAAAAACTTTCCTTTTGCCAGATCTGCTTTTAGAACCGGTAATTTGCAAGAAGAGCAATCAATTTTTTTAAGTTGGGCAACAAGAGATAGCTCTGATATGGTTGGAAATCACCACTCCGTAGGAGTGAGAAGTTTGTAGCTCTGA
>NZ_LFNG01000033.1 GCF_001045435.1 Chryseobacterium koreense CCUG 49689
GTAAAACCCGGCAAAGCCCGCCAGCTGAACTATGCCGGACAGTTGGCGGTGGATGATGCACACCACGTCATTACCGGCGCCTGCGCCAGTACCGCCGGAAGCAAAGACAGCATGATTTTTTCTGAAATAATGAATCAGACTTTAGAGAACTTCAGCCAAAGCAGAATGCAGATAGAAGAGGTTCTGGCCGATGCAGGTTACAGCAGTGGCGAGGCTTTAAAGTACTGCAAAGAAAAAGGCATCAACGCCTACATCCCCAACTTCGGGCAGTACAAGCCCGAGCGCGAAGGTTTTATTTTTAACAAAGAAGAAAACCGTTACGAATGCCGAAAACCCGGCGGAAACCAGGCCCTGCTGATCTTTAAAGGCACCAAAACCGACAGCAAAGGCTACGCGAAGAACATTTACCGCAGCAGCGAGCGTGACTGCAAAGACTGCCCGCTGAGAGCGGAATGCTGCGGCAAGGTCACGAAGTTCAAGAAACTCGACGACAGCATCCACAAACCGCTCTACGATGCCATGCACGAGAAACTAAACCGCGACAGGAACTACACGCGCATGCTCACCAAGCGCCGCAGCTCCACCGTGGAACCGGTTCTGGGCACGCTGATCAATCATCACAACATGAAGCGGATTAATTCCAGAGGGATGGCCCAGGCTAACAAACACGTTTTAATGGCTGCCCTGACTTACAACCTGAAGAAATACCTGAAGTTCACCACCCGAAAAGTCCACCGCAAGGCCCAAATCATGAACGTTCCAAAAGGGAAGTTCTGGTTTTGGAAAAACTTCTTTCCCACGACTCCCATATCCTTCATTTAAGCACACGCGAAATTCCGGAAACTTTCACCAGCAAAAATAAAAACCTCCTTTAAATCGCTTAAAAAGAGGTGGTTTTGGTTGAGTTTTGAAAACTATTATTGGAAAATTAGGGTTGTGCAACAGCTACCCTTGTTATCGGTAGTGGCTCTTTTCGGTCGCTTTGTTGAGCGTGGGCTTGGTGGCTCTTTTGCAATTTTGGCTTTGTGCGGTTGGCTTGTGCGAATTGCAAATGTGCCACCAAAAGTGTTGGGTAATTACATATAAAAACTATATTTCAACTGCATATTATCGTCAGGTGTCAAGTATTTCAAAATTTCGCCAACATTCCTTGCACATTCAATGGTAATTGGCATTTGTCTGTCAAATTGAGTGTTGTTCCAATTCATCTTTGTTAGTGCTAAAATTTCATCACAAATCACGTTTGGCGATTCATCATAAGTTGCAAGTTTAATTTCAATCGCTCTTGGAATGTATCTACCCGGATATGTTTCGTAATACGGAACAGAACCTCTTGTATAAAGCAAATGATGTTTGTCGGACATTGTAAATTGTGTACCTCGCATCGGTGGGTAATTACCGCTTCGATACAGTCGAATGTCAGAAGTTTGTATTGAAACTAAGTCAATTTGGTTAATATGTAATTCTTTTGCAGCTTGGATAAATCCGTAAACCTCATCTTCATTGAAATTTGATGTTTTGTGTAAAACTAAACGCTTAGGAAATATTTTTACCGCATCATAATATTCTTTGAGTGATTGTGTCAATAAGTTGTACGCTTGTTGGTCGTCTAAATGCGGTGTTCGGTCATTCTTTTTTAATGTTATTTCTTCTCCTCTTAGAATCACACCTTTTCCTAATTCGTTAAATATTTGAGCAATGCTTGTTTGAGTCGATTTTTTATCACGACTTTTGAAAAAACTAATTCCTGCATAGCAAGTAGTTTCTGCAGAATCTTTTCTGATTAACGCCCAAGGTGTACCTGATGCTTTGTAATACAATGCTGTAAAGAAATTCCAAGCAATTGTTGCAGGGTCTTGCATTTCTGCGGTTGGCTTTGAAATTCTATCCCGAATGATTTGAATAGGAATGTTATACTGCATTGCTTTTGCTTTCAAATTTCTTCTAAAGTTTTGTTCCTTTTTAGATACATCTTCATCATCAAAATCTTTTTCTACAGTTTCTTCGCCTTCTTCATCGTTAGTTTTTGGCTTAGATTCCATAATGTGCTTCATAAGATTTTCAGGTAAAGCACAAAGGATAACGTCTGGTTTCTTGTTTTTAGAAAGAAACTTAATTTCACTAAGATATAAATTTGTTACCTCTGTAATTGTTTCTTCAAGTGAGTTTTTTTCTTTGATTATCTTTTCAATATCAGAATTATTTAGTTTGCGTAAATAAGTATCGTCATAGGCTATTTCACATTTGAAGCCAACATTTTTGTTGAAACCGCAAAAGTTCATAAATAAATTAGGGTGCGGTGTTTTACTTTGTTTTCCGTTAATATGTGATTTACAACTTTCTAACCATTCTAATACTTTGTCAACACTTTCGCCCTTTCCAACAATTCCAATAGTTATTTTTTCAGGGCGAACCTGTGTAATATCAAAAGGATTGTAGGTGTAAATACCACTTTTAGGACAAATATGATGACTTGTGCCAAATTGCAAAGATGGTTCTTCTATGTATCTTAATTTCATTATTCAAATATTGTTGAATCCGTTAATTCGGTATCGGCTTCTAATTCAGTTGGCAATGCTTCGGTATTCTTTTCTACAACTTTTGCAGGTATCCATTTTTGTTCATCTAAACTTGGGGACAAACTTATCGGTTCAAGTTTGTGTATTTTCATAAAGGGAAATTCAGGAGTGAATAAATCCGTGTATGAAAGATAATATGAAAAGAAGCGAAAATAATTGTAAACAGAATTGTTGTTTTCTAAACGTTTTATTCCTGACATATAAGCTGATTCAAAACGACTTTCTCTATAACCCCCCGGATTTGTAAAACTCCAAGTTGGATTTATGATTAAATACCAATCTGTATCAAAGTTTATGAATGAACATTTAAACGCCAAATGACGAAAACAAATCAAGTGTCCCTCCTTTTTATTTATCATAGGAAAAATGACAGTCTTTGTAGCTTCATTTTTCCCTTTCCAGCGGATTTGTTTTGCACTTGGAGGGTTTTTGCTTGCGAAACGAAACGTTCCTCGTTTATCAAACCATTCAATATCTTTTAAGAAACAAAGTTGCATTAACGTATTTCTTAATAGATTCTTGAATACTCTATTTGTCGCTTCGCTTTGTTCATAGAACTCCGAACACTCAAGAGATGTTATAGTGCCTTTGTCAATTATATTTCGGAAAGGTTCACGATTAGAAGTTAAATCACGAAATGTATAAAGACAATTTTCGTACAATATCCAATCAGAAGCCATTGCTTTGTGTTCACGCAGGGCATTTTTTACTAATTTGGTTGGTTTAAGTTTCTTAATTGTACGTCTTCCTTTTATAACAAGAAATTCATTCACTCTTTCGGTTATTCCTTCTTCATCTATGTTTAAATCTGCCTTATAAATTATGCTCCCAAAAGTTATTTTAACCATATTGGGTGAAATATTCTCTGGTTCGTTTTTGAGATACCCATTCTCAAATTTTTTCTTGCGTTGCTCTATTTGGATTTCAGAAAATTCGTGTTCATATAATTTTGCTATTGCTTGTAATTTTGGTGTTGCACTAATAGCATTTATTTTTTGCAGAACGACATCTTTGTCTATAACGTGTTCATTTGTAGCAAAAGTAAAATTATCTGGAATAATGCCATTTAATTTTGTGTCATTGTATTGTGGTTTCTTTTCCGTAAGAATATAAATGTACAGTACATCAAATTGTTTGTGCAATTCGTGTCTTGCAAATGTTTCAAGTGTGGATTTGATTTTTTCGAATGAACTTGTTGATGTTATTTGAAAAGCAACTCTATTTTTGAAGTCGGCTAAATCAATTGCAGGGAAGTTTTTCTGTTGTGTTGAATTAAGGTTTTCAAGTTGTAAGCCAAAAACCTCATTTAAAACAGGGACTAAAAAACTTTCTGCGTGAATGTTGATATGATAATTACCAATAGCATTAAAGCCCTCGACTTCAAGAACAAATCTTGCAGCGTTGGTGTTGATTTTGTTTATGTAATCAATTCTATTCATTTTTTTACTTCCCTCTATTTAATCTCCTTGCCGACAATTTTTTCCAAATGCTGTCAGCTAATTTTATTTCTTTATCCGTAAAGCCGTAACCGTCTTTCAGGATTTGTTTGTTTGTGATTTTTAGAATTTCATCAATGCTTTTTTTCTCTCTCATCATTTTGTCAATCACTTCAAGCAATTCATCATTTTGAGATTGATAGGGAAGAAGTATCTGTTCTGCTTCGCTTGGCATTAGTTCTAAAACGCCACCACCATAACTGCGACCAACAATTTCGGAAAACGCCAATGAAAGCGAATTGTAGAAACTGGCAATAAACGCATTTTTGTTCGTTGTTTCCTTTACAAAAACTCTGTGCATTGTGTCGGTTGTATAGGCGTTGGCTTCGTTTAAAATCAATCGTGGAAACAAATTGTTTCTGCGGATAAACAACGCATCAGAAAGTTTTATTGACGGAATAACAAACCAATCATCACGAATACCTGTTTTATAACCTTTGTTTATGCCGATACTCTCGCCATATTGTATATAGTCTTGCACTCCTGCGTGTCCGTTTAGTTTTTCTTTTGGTGGAAAAACCAACAAATTTGCTTTGGCTTCGGTCTGTTGATTTTTGAACCAATCTTTCTTTGTGAAAACAATGCTGTTCACCTGAACGCTTCTGCCAACCATTGGCTTTGCAAATTCTTCTAATTGGTAAAACGCAACAGTTGAATAAGGAACAGTAAAATAATTATTTGCTCCTGTTGTTATGCCTACCTCTACATTGGCATAATTTCCGATAGTCGGAATTTTTCTTTTCTCTGCAATGTTTTCAAGAAAGTCAATTTCTTCCTGTTCCAAAAAATAGTAAGTCCATTTGTTGGATTTGAAATCTATTTTTTTGCTTGGGCTTTTTAATCGCTTTACATCTAATGTTGCAAGGTCAGAAGCATCTCGCAATTCCAAATGTTCAATTAAATGTGAACCGCTTCTGTTTCTTTCACAAAGCAACAAAACAACTTCTTGCTGAATATCGGGAAACACTAACTTTTCAAATGAAATGATGTTTATTTTATTGTAGAAATGTGCTAAAAATTCACGTAGTTGTTGAGCATAAGAAACCTGCAGTAATTCGGCAGGAATTACAAAACCAATTTTCCCTTTTTCTTTCAGCAACAGACTTGAACCAACGACAAACGAAACCCAAGCATTAGTTAGCTTTGAATATTTCAAGTTTGCCTTTTTGAATATTTTATCCGCTTCCGCTTGTTGTTCTTTGTCAAAATATTGATAACGGATATAAGGCGGATTACCGACAACTAAATCAAATCGCTCCGTAGTTTCATTACAATACAAATGAAAATCGGTGTTGATTACGTTTTTATTTTTGAGTTTGATTTTGTCCGATTTTTCGGCTTCTATCTCGTCAAACTCAATAGCCGTTACCGATTTGAATTTGTGATTATTTTCTTTCAATTGCTCTAAAAAAACACCGTCCCCACAACTCGGTTCTAAAACATCATAGTCAGAACTTCCGTTTATGCCCCATTTCAAAATGAATGAAGCAATCGGTTCAGGCGTATAAAAACCGCCACGAAGTTTTTCGGCTGATGCGTTCTCAATTAGCTTCATACAATTCTTTGATTAGAGGGATTAACAAATCATCATCGCCCAAATCGTACAATTTGGCTAATAGTTTTTCCAAGTTTGCTTTTTCTCTTGCAAACTGTGCTTGAAGTGGCGTTAAAGCTCTTTTGTTTCCTGTGTTTGCATCTATTTGGTCGTAAATGCTGATTAACTCTTTTTGAGCCGAAACAATTTTATCGTGAAGTGTTTTTTCTTTTGTGTTGGTAAAATCAATTTTTCGGATTGGCAAGTTTTTCAAAACCTTTGTGCCTCTTGCAATGTAACCACCTCTGAAAACTTCGCCATACAACGCACTGAACCATTCCAAATATTTGGAATTGAGAATGGCTTGAATGTAGTAAATAGAATATTCCGAAGTTTCGGGAATGGCAACTACACAATAACCTGCTGTTCCGCCTGAAGAAATCAACGTTCCGTGAATGTCAATCGCATATTTATCGCCAACTGAAAGAACGCCAACAATAATTTTCTGTGACAGTCCGCAACTATCCAAACTTTGATGTCTGCCGTATCTATGCCATTCTTCTTGTGTTTGCGGAGTTGGTTTAATATCTCGCTTTGGATTATTCAAAATCGTTTTATGCTTTTGAAAATAATCATAAGCCAAAGGAAATTTCTTTTGAATGGTTGCAAGCGGAATGACATCAACACCTGTTTTTGTTGGCGTATAAGGATAAATTACTCTTGCGTTAGGTTTGAAAGTTCGGTAAGTGTTTAAATTGTCTTCGCCTGATGAAGTTTGAAAATACGGTTTGGTAATTTCTTTTTCAATTTTGTATTCAATACCTTTTTTAGAAAAGAAATAATGCTTTTTGTCCTCTTTAGTTGGTGTGAAAATGTAAACATCATTTGCACTTGTTTGAATACCGTTGAAAATATTGTCATTACCAATCAAATCAACCAATTTCGCACTTTGCGAAACGATTTTATTGTATGCGTTAGTTAATTCAGGCGAAACTAAAACCCAAACTTCACTGTCTAATTCTTCTGTTTTTTTAGATGCAAATTTTACGGCTTCGGGTTCACGAACTTTCCAACTGTTCAAACTCTTTACTTCTGCATATTGGAAAGTCTTTTGAGGCTTCTTATTCAGGATTAGCAAACAAGTGTAAGTTGTTTTGTCTGCAAAAACTTGATTTGCACCAAACGAAACGATTGAATGTAAATACTCTTTTTCTGTAAGTAGTTCACGTAATTTTTTACCTGCACCAACTTTGGTAAACTTGCTTGGAACGATATAGCCTAAAATTCCGTCATCGGTCAATAAATTTAATCCTTGTTCAAGGAACAAAAAGTATTTATCAAACTGTTTGTAAGCCGATGTGTAATTTGTTTTGTAAAGCGGTAATTCAAGCGGTGTAATATTTTTCATATCCTCCGACTTTAAATAAGGCGGATTGCCGACAATTACATCAAAACTAAGTTTTGAAAAATCAAACGGATTGATTTCTGTTTGGTTTTTCTTTTCAACTTGGCTTGGATTTAGCAAAGTATTCCCGAAAAATATATTTTCTGAAAGGTCAGGTAAAACAGGTTTGGTTTTGTTGGTCGAATTTACATCTTCACTTTCCAACAACTTCAACAATAAACCAAATTTTGATGCTTCAACTGCGTTATAATCTTTATCAACTCCGAAAACACAATTCAACAAAATGTTTCTTTTGGTTTCAAAAGGAAGTTTGTAAGTGTTGATGTTAGTTTGAATGAGTTTTGATTTGTCATTTTTTAAATAATAGTCAATCAAAATATCATTCAAAAGTTGAAATAACTCCAACAAAAAAGCACCCGAACCACAAGCAATATCAGCAAACTTTAATTGCAGAATTTCTTTGTCGGTTTTGTCTTTGCATTTCGCTAAAACCGTATTCCGCAAAATATCATTGATGATAAATGTTGGCGTTGTAACAATATCTCTGTCAATGTTTTCAGGTTTCTTTACTAATTCAACCGTTCCGTTTTGGATGACTAATTTTTCGGAAAGGAAAATTTCATAAATACTTCCTAAAACATCAGACGAAAAAACACTGAAAGAATAAGGGCTTTCAGGATAATAAAGCTGTTTGATAATAGTCCAAAATACAGAACTAACATTTTCAACGATTTTGTCTTTCAGTAATTGGTCAAACAACCCCGAATTATAGCGTTTATCGGCTTCCTGAAACTTCTTGATTAATGCTTTAAAATCGTTTGTATTAGCAAACTTCAAAAGCGTTTGATATTCTTCTAAATTTCTGTCCTCACAAACACGCAAAAACAATACACGGTTCAAGTAACTTTGAACGATGTCATTTAATTGTTGCTCGTCAATTTTCGGTTCGTGTTTGTGAATTTCAGAACCTAACGCTTTTCTCCATTCATTGATTTGTTTCAGGAAAAGATTGTCTATGGAATATTGATTGATTTTGGTTTCAATTGCTTTCCATTCGTTATCAAAAGCACCCGAATAAACGGCTTCTTTGCTTAATAATCGTTTGATTTCATCAAACTTTTCTTCGTATTCGGTATAATGATATTTCTTTACAAGTGCTTTTTGAAAAGTATCATCTTTTTCAACTTTTACAGATGTGTCGTAAATAATGAGATACTCAAAGTTGGAAAGAACCGAAATTTTCAACTTTGCAGTAAATCCATAACGTCTTACTTGCTTTGCTGTTTCATTGTCTGCTTCAATTTTGACATAAGGTTTCTTGGCTTCCAAAAAGAATTTTCTTTCAGAAAACAAGCGAAAAGTGTAGTCAGGTTTCTTTGAGTTTTCAGAAGCATTTGCTTTCAAGGCTTCTTCTAAAATGACTTCTCTTTCGTTGGTTGGCTTTCCTGCATTGTTTTTAATATCCCAACCCAACAACTCGAAAAAAGGGTCTAAGAAATCACTGCGAAGCAATGTTTCGTTATACTTGTTGGTCAGATAATAGCTTCTGTCCGACTGATATTTTTCTATGAGTTGTTTTATCGTCATTTGTTCTTGTTCGCTTTTAAATATTTTACTCTTTGTTCGGCGACTTTCAAAGCTTTTACTCCTAAATCTTCATCTTGAATTTCATACATTATTTTGTCACTAAGGAACAGTACTAACAGTTCGTCTTGGTTGTGTCCGTAGATGTCTGCAAGTTTGAGAACGATGTCTTTTGTTAGTTTGCGTTCACCACGTTCCATTTTGCTTAAAATAGCTACATCAATATCGAGCAATGCAGACACTTTCCGTAATGGAAGCTCTTTGCTTTCTCGTAGCTGTCTAAGTTTTTCGCCTATTGTTGTTTCTGTTGACATACTTTCTATTGACAATAATTGTCAAATTTAGCCAAAGTTTTTTGTTTACCAAAATCTTTAGCAAGAAAGTTATTCAATTTGGGGTGGTGGGTGGGCTTGGGTGTGTTGGGGCAAAATTAAATGTGGTGCAATAGCGTTGTTTTTGTGCGGTTGGTTGCACCTCTTTTAATTTTGTGAAGCGATGGGGGATTTTTCGTTTTTCTGTCTGTCCGTTGATGTTGTTTCGGAGCGGTCAATTGCCATTACCGATAACGGGAAACGGCTTTGCGAAGGAGCGGATTAGAAAGACGGAACTTTCAACTTGGCACAAGCGTAGCAAAACCATTTTTTACTTTTGCTAAAATACAAAAAAGAGCAAAATAAAAATGGTTGTGCGGATTAAAATGCAGAAACTTTCAATTTAGACTTTATCCCGCTCTTTTGCAAAACCGATGTTATCGGTAGTTTTATTTTATAATTAAATTTTCTGATATATTTTGTTCTAAAATTCTATTTATAAATAATTTTAATTCATTTTCAAAATTTGGCTTAGATGCTGTAAGTTCAATAGTTGGTTCGAAATAATCACTTTCAATAATTTTCTGACCAAATTCATTAGGGAAAATTAAGTTTAAAGAATTTACTTTTGTATTAGGGCTTTCGTTTATTCCTGTATTGATAATGTATTTTTCAATTACATCAGGAAGATGATTACTTCTAACAGTATGAAGTTTAGAATACTTTGCATCAAGAATATAATATTTCTTTTTTTGTTTAATTTTATCGAAAATTTCTATGATATAGTCAGGATTATAATAATTCCCTTTTTTTATATCTATTCTTCTAAGTTCTGTTTCTTGTTTTGTTTTTGAAAAATCGTAGAATTTTTGTTCATATAAAAGTCTTATGCTATAGTTAGTATTATCAAAAGTTATTTTTTCTATTATTTCATCATTTCTATCTGAAAATGCACTAATATTAAAAAAATCTAACCTTAGCTTTTGTTTTATTGATTCAAGTATTACGTACAAATTGTAAACTTCATAAAGTTTACTTAATTTACTTATGTTCAATAATTTAAATTCTCCAAATAAATCAAACTTATAATCATTCAAGTTTTTTATTAAACTAAAAGCTTTTTTATAGTGTAATTTTTGAGCGAAAACTGTGGTTAAAACAGGTTTTTCAATTTTGGGTTGTACATCCTTGAAAAGTTTTTGGTATCTATTGAAAATTTTAATTACTTTCCGTTCTAATGAAGTAGAATCTTCAAATAACTTTATGAATGGAATTCTTTTTAAATCTTTAAAATCAGCATATAATTCATCTTTGTTCGGTTGGATATTTATACTTGCACTTATTTGAAATTTCAATTCTTTTAATTTCTTTAAAAGAAGCATAAATGCCCCTAAAATAATTTGATTTTCATAATTATTGAAAGAGTTTAGGTTTTCAGATGTTTTAATATTTTCAATTAAACCATATTTATTGTTAATTTTTATTGAATTATAATGTCCCTTAAAAGAATTATCAAAATATATTTCGTCCAAATTACTTAACATCCAATCCACTGTATCAGCAGTTACTTTATGAGAATCATATTTTGTTTTTTGATGATGCTTTCTTAAAACTGTATGAGGTAAATTTTCAAAAGAGAAATATAGTTGTTCAAAAGTTGATACAAATGTTTCTATGAAAGAGATTAACTTAGATGTTTGACCTAATTCAAATCCTTTTCTCTTAAAATCTAATTCATACGTGCTTTTAGAGAAAAAAATATTAAAAAGTTTATCTTCTTTCTTCCATAAATACATGAAAATATCTTCGATTTCAGATAATTTGAGTTTTTCTATTTTGATATTGAAAAGAAAAATTTCATTGTTTAAATTTAAACTTGCATAACCGAAGTAATTTTCAAAATACCTAAACTCTAATAGTTGTATCTGGTTACCACTTTGAGATAATTTGTTTGAATCAACAGGAATATCTTCAATAAATACCGTATTGGATGTTATATTTTCAGATGTATAAAATAACTCATATTTTCCCAATTCAAAAACCGTATAAATGTTATTTGAAGGGAATATTTCTACTTTTTTATCTTTAATTATCTGAAATATTTTAAGCATAAGTCAAGGTTAAGAAGTAATTATAATTTCCTTCAAATATGCTATCCTCATTTCCTGTCTCAATAATTTTTTTAAGAACTTCGTAAGATTTTTTTAGGTCATTTTTTTCAAAGATATTTAATAATTCCTCTAGATTCTTCTTTGCTAAATCACCTTGTAAATTTATCATAGGTAAAAGTCTTTGAGCAACACAATAATCTAATGGACGTGAAATTTCTTTTTTCATGTAATTTCTAGCTACTAAGCAATATTTTTTGATTGAAATTTCAACTCTTGGGCTTATAGGTATCCTAAGTGAATTAAATTTCTCTTTAATATCTTTAAATATAGACTCTATCTCTACTGACAATTCAATACTTTGATTAAAACTTTGGAAATCCAAAAGATTAAAAAATTCAATACACTTTTCATAAGAAATATTGAGCTTTTTGATATCTTCTGTAGAAATCATATTTATATCATTTTTATAATCTATACTTGAAGATTTTAATTGAATTATATTAGCTCTATCAATAACTCTAGGGGATAAATTTTCAGTTGTTTGATCATAATTTATTGTTGCAATGAATCGAAGATTATTTGCAAACTCGAAATTTAAATTATTTCCTAAAGATATTGATAAAAGGTTAGTTTCACTTGCAGTTGAGTCAGTTAAATTATAAAAAGTTGACCAATAATGTTCAATAGGACTTAAATTAGCCTCGTCTAAAATTATGTATGCCATAGGTGATTGTAAATACTTTTTATTTTTAGATTCATAATCTAATTGAGAAAGTAATTCATAAATACCTGTAGGTGCAGAATGAAATTTATTGGTTAATGGGTTTTGAAAACCAATTAAGTCTTTTTGAGAAGACCAACCACGACTAACAGAAACCTCCGAAATTCTTTCTTTTGGGGATAATATTTTTGTAAGCAATCTAGCTAAACTAGTCTTGCCGGTTCCTGGAAGTCCAGCTAAAACTGTCAATGTGTTTTGATGAATTGAAATTAACAGATTATCAATAAAGTGAGTATCAAAATTTCTTCCGCTTTTGTTCAAAATTGAAATTAGTTCTGTTCTAAATTGAATATAGTCAGAATAAGTGTCAACAACAGAAAAATCAATAAATTCTCTTTCTTCTTTTTTATCATATTCGGATAAATCCCTTCCACTAAAAAAGTCGAAGTATTTTTTGTTTTTAAACAAATCAATCAAACCTTTAAGAGAATCTCTTTGAGTTTCTTGGTTCTCAACTTTTAACTTGTCTACGGAATATTTTAAATCTTCTTCTGCTTTTTTTAGTTCCTCAAGATTTTCTTTTATCAAAACTAATTCTTTTGATTTGCTTTCTGTTTCATTCTTTATGTTGTTCTCTAGATTCTTCTTTTCATCTTGTAAAGTCAATATTTCATTCTCTAATCCCGATTTAATTTTGAGTAATTCTTCTTCTTTTGTTTTACTAAGATTCTCTAATTCAGAATTTAATAAATCTAATTTTTCCTGTTTTTGTAGTATGTCTTGTTGGATTTCATCCTTTCTTGTTAAAGATTTTTCAAGATTATTTTTCAGTTCAAATTCATCGTTTTGTAATCTTTCGATTTCACTTTTTATATTGTTTATTTCTGGAATTAAAATTGCGAGTTCTTTGTTTGAAATAATAATATTTTCAGTATTTTTTAAGATTTCCGCTATTCTTTTATTTTCAGATAAATATTTTTCAATTGATTTGATTCTGGAGGTTTGAGACAAAATATTTAATAAACTTTCTATTTTTTGCTTATCAAATGCTTCTGAATTTTCAGATAATACATATTTAAACTCTTTAATTATTTCAGTATCATCTTTAAAATCAATAATCTGTAAAATTTCTAATTTATTGAATGAAGGAAGATGGATTTTACGAGTAATCTCATTAGCAGTGAATTCAATATAAGAATCATTTGTTAATTTATATTCTCCAAAAGGCTTCCAAAGATGCTTTTCTACAATAAAATAACCTTCACTATCCTTATTTAAAACTTTAAAAGGACCAATTATTTTAGAGTCTGTTTCAACAAAAATAGGAGAGTTGTCTTCAACATAGATATCTAGTATTAGTGAATCCAAATAAGAGTCTGATAATTTTATTCTTGAAGTAGATTCATCAATTATGCCATTAAATACTTCAATAATGTCATTTTTATCAGTTGGATGAATATTAGAGGCAAATGTCTTACATTTTGGGAAATTGGAACCTTCCGTATATCTATCATTTGATATTATACTTCCATAAGATATTTTTAAAATTTGATTAACGTTATTATAATTTGATAATATTTTATCTGGGTAATAATTATTGGTTAAAGTTATTACCTTCTCCATATCATATTCATCTATATCTATTACATTTCCATTATCATAATATATAATTGGTATAACATTTCTGTCTGGAAAGTCTTCGTCTTTGACTACAATGATATAATTGTTGTTTGAAAATCGTAATGTAGAATCTTCTCTATAACTAAATTGGTCGTTACTAATATTTCCTCTTTTCATTAAATAGATATGTTAAAAAATTTCAATAAAGTTAGTGTTTTTTTTGTAGAAGTTGTGTTGCGGAAAAATTACCGATAACGGAGCGCGGATTGGCGAAGTTTCATTTTCGTTGTAACGAAGTTACAAAAGGAAATGGAATTTCTCCAATCCGTAGATGTGTTGAAGGTTTTTGCGAGAGCGAAAACGCTTTGACATATCTGCGGATGTAATCCGCGCTCCGATGTGCAGAAGTTGTAG
>NZ_LFNG01000034.1 GCF_001045435.1 Chryseobacterium koreense CCUG 49689
TCAGTTTAACACATAGACAAAAGCCCATGGTCATTCATATATCGACCTTCGGAAAGTAATTTTTCACTCCGGAACCCAAACACTCACATTCCCCGCCGGAACCGGGAAGTTTCCCCATCCGTTTTCATCTATGGTAACTTTTTCTTCAAACCTTCCGAGGAGGTCGTGGAAAATCTGCCCGGAATAGGGACGCCCCATTTCCATCGGTTTTTCATATTGGTCTTTGTTGCTGATGACCACCGCGCAACCTTTGTGGATGCCGTCTCCTTCGCGGATCCAGCCGAGACAGTTGGCGTCTTCGAAATAATCCCGCTGCATGCCGTAAGCGTTTTCTTTTCGGGCTTTCAATAATTGCTCGATTCCATCCACTTTTTCGAGGACGATTTCGTAATCATTGCCGTCATTTCCTTGGTCCCGATAACTGGCACCATACAAATCAGGATAAAAAATGCAGGGATAACCATTTTCTCTCAACAAAATCAGGGCATAGGCAATCGGTTTGAACCAAGGTTCCACCACGGATTCCAACTGTTGCAAAGGCTGTGTGTCGTGATTGGCAACCACGGTTACGGAATGTTCTGGATCCGCCAAAGTGAGGGTCTGGTCAAAGATTTTCCTCAAGTCATATGCTGCGCCGGCTTTGGAGGCCAAATGAAAATTCTGCTGAAGTGACGAATCGAAAAGCGACATGCTTCCGGCCGTTTCTTCGATGTATTTTTGAAGCAGATGGAGCTGTCCCGGAGCCCAGTATTCGCCGACAGCAAAAATATTTTCGCCGGTGTTGGAACGCAAAAGCTGAAGCCACTCCTTGTAAAATTCCGGAGACTGGTGTTTCACGGCATCCAATCGAACGCCATTAAAGCCCACTTGCTCGTGGTACCATTTCCCCCAGTAATTCAGTTCTTCGCGAACAAACGGATTTCGGTGTTCAATATCGTTGTGCATCAGATAGGTGTAGTTTCCTTTTTCGTCGGTAATCAGTTCCTCCCAGTCGTCGCCGTAATCATTGATGATTTTGTAGATGCCTTTTTCCTGACCTTCGGCAAAATCTACCGCTGAAAAGCAGGTGAAGTTCCATTCGAAATCTGAATATTGTTTTCCACGGCCCGGAAAAGTAAATTTAGTATAACTCTCTATTTCAAAAACATCCGAAACCATATTGTTCCTATTGTGTTCATCGGCTTTTTTGACTTGGAACTTTTCTTTTTCGTCGCCTCCCGCTTTGTGATTCATCACGATGTCCACCACAATCCCGATCCCTTTTTCCTTTAAGGTTTGAACGACCTCGAGATACTGCTCCTTCGTTCCATATTTGGTGGGAATGGTTCCTTTTTGGTCAAACTCTCCCAAATCGAAAAGGTCATACGGATCATAACCGACTGAGTAACCGCCACCTGCACCTTTGTATGCGGGCGGAAACCAAACTGCGGTGATTCCTAGTTCTTTGAGCCAATCTGATGAGTCTTTGATGTGCCGATAAAGCGTCCCGTTTCCTTCAGAATACCAGTGGAAACTTTGAAGTAAAGTTGCATTCATGCAATTGGGAATGCAAAAAATGAACCTTTCGCAAAAGACTTGGTTTTGGATTTTAAGGTAAGGATTGCGAAATACGAAGTTTTAGTAAGATGAAAATAGCTGATTAATACTGATGTCGGTCTCCATCTGATTTTCAAAAATGGATCAAAAAAAATCACCTCAAAATCTATTTTTAAGGTGATTTCTATTTGAAATGGTGGATCAAATTATTTCTTGGCCACGATGTTCATGTCCATATCCACATCTTTGGAAATCATCCAGTCTTTCGGGTCTCCTTCAGTTCCGTAAGCCAATCCCCAATCCTGTCTGTTGATGGTGAATTTGGAAACCAGGCTGATTTGGGTATCGGTTACTTCCACTTTTGCAGGGAAACTCACGTTTACGGTTTTATCTTTAATGGTCAGGTTTCCGCTCACCAATTTGTTGGCACCTTCCACGTTGCTTTTCGGAGCGTCTGCTGCCAAATCTTCAACTTTGGTGATATCGAATTTCACTACAGGGTATTTTTCTGCGTCAAAGAAGTCTGCACTTTTTAAGTGGGCATCCAGATCGGCAGCTGTTTTTCCTTCAGTGGTTTTTGGATCCACAGAAGCAAGGTCTGTTTTGATGGACTGCACTTCAGAAGTAAGTGTTCCTGCGATCAGGTTTCCGTTTTCTGCGCTCAGTTCACCGGTGGTCAGTGCGATCCCGAATCTTGGGTTAAGTCCACCTTTGTGGTATCCTGTCCATTTGATGGTGCTGCTTTCGGAGTTCACTACAAAGTTTTCCCCTTGTTGAGTGGCCACTTCTTGTACTTCGGTAGTGGTTGCGGTGTCTGTTTTCGATTCCTTACAAGATACTGCAAACATTGCGGCTGCAAGTGCCAAAACTGATAATTTTTTCATTGCTGATTTTTTATTAAAATTAATGGCGCAAAAATAGGGGCAATGTTTGGGGTGCAAATTGATGTATGTTAAGAAATGAGGGCGCGATTTTCTCCACAAATGATTTCATGAACTATAGATGAATACAACCCGTCCGTTATTCATCGGTAAGACTGTTTTTTCAGTCAATAAAAATCTTCAAACGGTATCCGGAGCTGCACCGAAACCTGTTTGGTTTCACCTGTGTTGAGGTTCGAAAGTGACAACCCCAACAATCGGACCGGTTTGTCGAATGGGCGGAGTTCCCAAAGTTTTTGGGCAGTTTCGTAGAAATCCTGGGCGTTTTCATAATAGACTTCTTGGGTTTTGCTGCGGGTGAAAACAGAGAAGTCTTTGTAGCGGATTTTTAGCGTTAATGATTTTCCCTTGATTTCCTTCCGGTTGAGGCGGCCTTCCAGATCTTCGCTGATGGCGCGCAGTTGCTTGAAAACAGATTCCTCATCCAGTAGGTTTTCCCAATAAGTTTCCTCCACGGCCACACTTTTCTGGATTCGATGAGGTTTTACTTCGCTGGTGTGGATTCCGCGCACCACGTTGTAATAATAGATTCCCGCTTTTCCGAACCACCCGGTGAGCTGTTCCTGGGTTTTCTCTTTTAAATCTTTCCCGTTGAAAATATGCAGTTCGTGCATTTTATTGGCGGTCACTTTCCCGATTCCGTAGAATTTTTCAATGGGCAGCACTTCCATGAATTCCAGAATCCGGGTAGGGTGGATGGTTTTCTGCCCATTGGGTTTGTGGTAATCGGAGGCGACTTTTGCCAAAAACTTGTTCACCGAAATTCCGGCGGAAGCGGTAAGACCTGTTTCGTCGAAAATTCGCTTGCGGATTTCTCTGGCGATTTCATTGGCAGATTCCATACCTTTTTTGTTTTCGGTCACGTCCAGATAGGCTTCGTCCAAAGAAAGTGGTTCTACCAAATCGGTATATTCGTAGAAAATGTTTCGGATTTGTTGCGAGATTTCCTTGTACCGCTGAAATCTTGGTTTTACCACGATCAGATGCGGACATTTTTCCAGGGCCGTTCTTCCGGGCATTGCAGAGCGGATTCCATATTTTCGGGCCTCATAACTTGCTGCCGCCACCACGCCGTATTTTCCGCCGCCTACGCAGACCGGTTTCCCGCGCAGTTCGGGATGGTCGTGCTGCTCCACGGAGGCGTAGAAAGCGTCCATATCGATGTGGATGATTTTGCGGTGCGGTTGCATTTCACAAAATTAGGGCAAACAAACGGTTTTGTCAAAAGGTATTAGATTTCCTCAATCTTTTCCCAACCAATGACCGTGGCCGCCGATCGTTTCTGGTTTACCGTGCCCGAGTTGACCAGGTATTTGTCTTTGATGCTGTCTTTGGCGAGTTCCGAAAAGAAATTCAACCCTTTGAACATATCGCTCATAATGGTTTGTGAAGCTTTGATTTCCATAATATTCAGTAATTGATTGTCCTGAAAAAGCAGATCGACTTCCCGTCCCTGAACATCACGCCAAAACCAAAAATCCTGCATTAAGTTGCGGTGGTAATTCACCTTGACCATTTCTGCAATGATGAAATTTTCGAAAAGTTCGCCTTTGTGCGGATGAAGCTGTAAATCTTCAGGTTTTGTAAGTTTAAGGAGAAAACTCAGCAAACCTGTGTCATAAAAATAAAGTTTCGGACTTTTTGTAATTCTTTTATTGTAATTCTTATGATACGGCTGCAACAGAAAAATAATATAACTCGTTTCTAAGACTGAGATCCATGATTTTGCGGTGGGTTGAGAAATTCCGCATTCATTTGCCAAAGAGTTCAGATTGAGCAACTGTCCCGATCTTGCCGCACAAAGTGAAATGAAATTTCGGAATGCCCGAAGATCACGAATATTGATAATTTCCGACAAATCCCTTTCAACATAAGTTCGAAGGTAATTAGAGTAAAATGTTTTGGGAGGAATATTTCTGTCGAAAATCGCGGGATAAAATCCCCGTTGAAGGTTCACGCTGTAATCTTCATCTAAAAAACCGCCTGACTTCATTTCTGAAAAATCAAAAGGAAACAGTTTGAAAATCGCGACTCTTCCCGCAAGACTTTGCGTGATATTCTGCATCAGGTGAAAGTTCTGGGAACCTGATAGAATAAACTGACCCATCACTTTGTCTTCGTCCACTTTTGCCTGGATGTATGAAAACAAAAATGGCGTTCGCTGCACTTCATCGAAAATCACAAACCTGTCGTACTGCTCGAGAAATGATTTGGTATCGGATTCTGCAAAGTTTCTGATATCGGGATTCTCCAGATTAACGTAGGTGTAACTGGAAAATTCTTCTTTCAGAAAAGTAGTCTTTCCCGATTGTCGCGGACCTGTAACCGCAATAACTGGATATTTTCCGCAAAGAAAATCAATTTCTTTTTTAATGGTCCTTTGTACACTCATTATCAATGTTTTTCACTGCCAAAGATACTGCTTATTTTGAATATGACGCCATTAAAATTTGAAAAATATGACAACAAATTTTGAAAAATACGGATATAAAATTTGAAAAATATGATAGTAAGCTTTGAAAAATACGGGATTTAATTTTGAAAAATACGAAAGCAATGTAAGTTTTTGGACAAAAAAAAACTGATGATCCTGCGTTCGAATTTTTGCAAATTCTGTGGCTGAATCATCAGTTAAAGTTTTTACTTCTGTTTTCGCTTCCGGAACCGATTTTGAAATTAAAGTTGAAAAATTGCTCCTCGCGGTTTCATTCTTCTTCTTTGTCAAATCAGCTGATCCTTTCAGCTCCAACGCGATTTTTTGTTTCTTTTCCCTTATGGTTCCGATTTCAGATTTCCACTTTGCGGTTTCTTTCTTTTCACCGAAATGTTCGGGGGACTTTTGTTTCTGATCTCTGTAAAAGAACTTTTAAATCTTCGCTTTCTTCATTCTTTTTCGGGATTTCACCGTGCGGTCTCCATCTCCTATAATCGGTCAGAAAGTTGGGATACTTTTAGTCTGTGCATTTTTTCGGGCTTCGGTTGTTCTTCCTTCGTTTCGTTTCAGTTTTTCCATGGTCTTCTTTCGAAAATCACTTCCGGTCTGAAATTTTTTGCTCCGGTTTTGGAACCTTGCCTAAATAGAGTTGAAACTTTTCACCTTTCGGTTGCCGGTTTGTGCCTCTGCAACTTTGACTTGATTGTGAGGTAAAGTTGGGCAGACCCCATCAAAAATGCAAATAATAGGGACCTGTTTTATCAACTATTTTTAAAGGGGTTTTAAAGACTGAATGTGGATTAAAAATCTCATTATCAGTGGTTTTGTCATGTTTATCTACAAATTCACAAAGTGATCCTTTTGGCGGCATTCCACATTTCACGACTAAATTTTGCAATAAAGCTTGTAAATAATAACTTACTGGGATTAACTTTTTTAGGAAACTATTTTTTTTGAAAAACTTTGATCCCTTTTTTTATGAGGTCATCTTTTTTTTGATATGCTTTCTTGAACCTGAACGTAATCCCTTTCCAAGCTGAAAAATATTGAAATGGTATGTTTTTCGTAAAAAATCACCAATTTAACATAATATGAAAATAGCATGGTAAACGGGTATTGTTTATTGAATTTGACATGAACAAAGGGTTTTTAGTTAAATAAATATTAAATTTTCATTAAATGATTATAAAATAAGCAATCGTTTTTAAAACGGATGGAAAGAAAATGTAGATTTGCTGCCTAAATATTTAACGGTGATGAAAAAAATCTATACTTTCCGGCTCCTCTTAACCATTATGCTCCTATTCGGATTTGCGAAAGGGTGGGGGCAGACTGCAACTATTACTGTCAATGTACCTTCTGCTGGTGGGAGTACTAATTTAGGTTCGAATAATTACGGAGGAACTGGTACGAATGATAGACCAGAAAGAACATGGACTCAAAATGCCGTTGGATTCGGTGGAAAAGCAATTACTACAAATCCTAAAGATATGCCTAATACAGGAAATACGGCAGGCTCTTTTATTCAAGCACAAGCTAGCAATGGGCTAATTTATAATACAACTGCAATTCCTGGAAGAATTGTGAGTGTTCAAGTTGTTACTTTAGGTACAGCAAGGACATCGGTTGTTTACGGTGGTAATTTACGATTAGTAAATAGCACCGCAGGAGATTATAATGTTAGTGGAACACAATTTGGAACTGGTGACGGAGATCAAACTTGGACGACAAATGCATCTGATGACTTTAGATTTTTTGCCATCAAAAGAGGATTAAATGTGGCGTATTTTAGTTCTATTATAATTACATACGAGACAACACCTCCAAGCTCCTACACCTTAACCTACAACGGCAACGGAAATACCGGTGGTACTGCCCCTACAGATCCCAACAATCCTTATGCGGCGGGCGCTACCGTCACCGTTTTAGGGAATACCGGCAACCTTACCAAAAGCTGCGCAAACTTCAGCGGATGGAACACCGCTGCGAACGGTTCGGGTACTTCTTATGCACCAGGTGCTACTTTCAGCATTAATGCCAATACGGTTTTGTATGCCCAATGGGTTTCTACTACAAAAACGGTGACATTCAACGGCAACGGTGGTACGGGAACAATGACTTCTCAATCGGCGTGCACTGCAACAGCACTTTCTACGAATACCTTTACCCGTACCGGATATACTTTCGCCGGCTGGAATACCGCTGCAAACGGAAGCGGAACGGCTTATGCCAATAACGAAAATTACAATTTCACCGCAGATGCCACGCTCTATGCACAATGGACGGCCAATAACAATACCATTACTTTTAACGGGAATGGTGCAGATGGAGGAACAACTTCAACACAGACTTTAGCGACCGGTGCGACCGCCAATTTGAATGCCAATGGCTACACCCGAACCGGATATACTTTTGCAGGTTGGGCGACTACTGCTGGTGGAACTGTAGCTTACACCGATGGCCAATCTTACACCATGGGAACAGCCAATGTGAATCTTTATGCAAAATGGACTCCCAATAATTACCAAGTAATCTTTGATAAAAATGACGCCGCCGCAATCGGGACGATGGCGAACCAAACCATTCCTTATCAGACCTCCGCGAACCTGACGAATAATGGCTACACCAAATCCGGATATGTTTTGAAGGAATGGAATACCGCCGCCAACGGAACCGGAACAGGATATGCCAACGGTGCGACTTTCACCATGAATAATCTTGGGAATGTTACTTTGTTTGCCCAATGGGAGGTGTACACGGGGCCGTGTTTGAGTGAGGATTTTTCAAGCTTAACAAAAGGTGACAATACAACAACAACTGGACAATCAACATCATGGTCAGGAAATACTAATTTTACAACTGTTGCAAGTGCTTATGAGGCAGGTGGTGCTGTGAAATTAGGAACTGGCTCTTTATCAGGTAGCATAACATCTAAGCCATTTGGTTCAGAAGTTAGTGATATGACGGTAAAGTTTGATGTAAAAGGTTGGACTACAGTAGAGGGGGATATCAAAGTAACTGTTTCCGGAAAACCTTCGCAAACCATAACTTATACCGCAACAATGAGTGGTGCTTTTGAAACAAAAACTCTGGTTTTTAATGAAGTTCCACCGAATTCTACATTAACCATTGAGACTACAGCAAAAAGAGCTTTTATCGACAATGTAACTGTCACTTGTACTCCATCAACCCCTAAGCCTCAAATCTCCGTTACCCCTTCCGGTAATTACGACTTCGCAAACCAGCTGGTCGGTACCTCCAGTACAGCGACCACATTTACCATTAAAAATACGGGAACTTTGGATTTAACCTTAGGATCACTTTCGCTTTCCGGTACCGATCCGGGTCAGTTTGCGATCACCCAACCCGGAAGCACCACTTTGGCTCCAAACGCTACCACTAGTTTTACAGCGACATTCAGTCCTACTGCAGTGGGTGCCAAAACCGCTACAGTGAACATACCGAATAATACCACCACCAGTCCTTATACCTTTAATGTGACCGGAACCGGTATGCTGAATCCCTCCCCGAATAACGCTGCGACTTTGAAGGCTTGTATAGGCAATACCCAGCTGACTTTAAGTTGGACGGCATCTACTGGTACCCCTCCAACAGGATATATTGTTTATGCTTTGGATGGAACTACAGTTCCTGCAATGACGGCAACTTTAGCAGGGAATGCCAATGATTATTCCGCCAATTCCAATTTTAGCGCTGCTACTGTTTATGGATCTTTAGGAAAAGCAGTTTACAAAGGAAACGCAACTTCCGCAACCATTACCGGATTAACGACAGGTCAGCAATATACTTTCAAAGTAGTGGCTTATAATGGGGAATCCGCTACAGGTTGGGCGTCAGGAATTGCGTCAACGACCACGCAGAGTTGGTGGCAAACCTATGCCGTCAAAGTTCCGGAAGTTGGTAATCCTGCTGCATCAGTGGCGCCCACGTCCTCGGTGGTTACGTGGAACGTGGTCCCTGCATCGGTCGGTTGCTACGAATATATGGTGGTGGCAAGTCAGGGTTCTGTGACCCTTGTTCCGTCAGGCGATGGGTCTGCTTACAGTCCAGTGATCGCTTTTGCAGGAAATAATCAGGTGGTATATAAAGGCACGGGAAATACGTTCACGGTGACCGGGCTGACCGAAGGCGTCCAATACTGCTACAAAATATTTGTAAGGGAGGTGAACAGTAATCAGTGGAGTTCGGGAGTGCAAGTATGTAAAACTACAGGGTTGTCCTATTGCTCTTCCACAGCCAATGTTGCGACCGATGATGAAACAGGTATTACCAACGTTAAATTTAATACGATTGACAATACATCCTCAGGAAATCCTGCGTACACGGATTTCACAGCGATTTCCACCGATGTCATTA
The DNA here is from genome assembly GCF_001045435.1 of Chryseobacterium koreense CCUG 49689. Lineage (GTDB taxonomy): Bacteria > Bacteroidota > Bacteroidia > Flavobacteriales > Weeksellaceae > Kaistella > Kaistella koreensis. Next base: position 9,289 of record NZ_LFNG01000034.1, read on the forward strand.
TCGGGGAGGTATATGACCTCAGTGTAAAGGTAAATACTTTGGGATTGCAAAACTATACCAAGGCATGGATAGACTGGAACCGAAACGGCATATTTGATAGTAATGAAGTTTATGATTTGGGTGATGCCTATGATGGATTTGATGAAGCTACCGCATACTCTCCTCTGGCGATTACAGTGCCAAGCGGCGCGGCAGTGGGACTTACCAGAATGAGGATTGCTACACAGTATTTTTATTATGATAGCGATATTATATTAACCCCATGTCAAACCGGATATAAATACGGTGAAGTGGAGGATTATACGATCAATATCACTCGTGCTGCCGGTCCGGAGATCAACATCAAAGGGGCAAACATCAATATTCCATCAGGCTCTACAACTGTGATGTCTTTAAATAATACGCTTTTTGCCAGCACTCCATTAGGAAATAGTACGGCCGAAAAGGATTTTACCGTCGAGAACCTGGGACTTTCCACGCTGCTGCTGACCGGAACTCCTGCCGTCATATTGACTGGCGATAATCCTTCTGATTTTACAGTGACTTTGCAGCCGGCAACTTCTGTCGCTCCTGTGGGAACCTCAGGATTTAAAATCAAATTTAATCCCACCACAGCCGGAGTTTTGAAGGCAACCGTGAGCATCAGCAATAATGACATTACCGGGAACGAAAATCCATATACCTTCACAATCCAGGGTACCGGCACCTGTGCGGCAATTCCGGCGCTCACGGTATTGCCGACCTCCGGACCTGCGAACACCGTAGTGACCATCAGTTCAACACCTACGGATAACCTTACCGGCGCAACCGTGAAGTACAATGGCGTGGCCCTCAGTGCCAATCTCATTTCACCGACCCGGATGGAAGTGACCATTCCTGCCGGTGCTGAAAACGACAATCTGGTCATTCGCCTTGCCACCGGATGTGTTTTTACCCAGCCTTTCACGGTAATCACGAAAGAATTCTCTGGATGTGAAGCCATTTCCGGAACATTGCCTACTGACCTGATTCTTTATGAGGTTTACGATGAAAACGGTGGAAGCGGAGGCTATATCTCCATATATAATGGAACTGCTTCAGCGAAAAACCTTGCCAATTATGAGATTTACCGATCAGGAACTTCTACTGGAGCATTGTCAAAATACACCAATGGGCTTTCGGGAAATATTTTGCCGGGTGAACTCAAAATCATTCGTGTTGCCGGAGCCAATAACTGTTCATCACCTGCATCAACTGGCAATGGTGAGATCATGTCAGGGTTTAACGACGATGACAAATTCCAGTTGACCAACGCTGCCGGCACGGTGGTTTATGATGAGGTGCAAGCACCAAATTATGTGGGTTATTATATGAAAAGGGCGGTGGGTAAACTGGGCAATCATCCCACTTACACACCTTCTTCTTGGACCATTATACCGGTATCCGCCAACGCCTGCCTACCGGGAGGTGTGGCACCGGCTCTTCCTGCTGGGAATCCGCCACAGATTACTGCTCAGCCACTACCGGCGCAATCCTGCAAAGCGAAATTCTCGGTGGCTGCAACGGAAGGGATTCCGGGTGGATATGGGCTTGCTTACCAATGGTACATGCTTGCTCCGGGAACCAACGCATGGACTCCCGTCACGGACAATGCCCAATTCTCGGGTGCAAATACTTCCGAAATGTCAGTTTTGTCTGGAACCGGATTGAATGATTATCAGTTCTATTGCCAGGTGAGGGAAAATGGCGTTACCTGTTACAGGGCATCCAATTCCGTGCAATTCAAAGAGGTGGACACTACCTGGAATGGAACTTCCTGGACAAAAGGGATCCCGACACCAAAATCCAGAGCAATCATAGCGGCGGATTATGATACAGCTGTTCATGGAAGCTTCGAAGCGTGCACGGTGACTTTGAATGCGAATTACAAATTAAATATTAAGGCTCATGACTTTGTCACTTCGCAATATGAGGTGATTAATCTGAGCAGTCAGGATAACTTCACCGTAGAGTCTGACGGAAGCTTGATCCAGGTGAATGACAACGCAGCGAACTCGGGCAGCATCACCGTGAAAAGAAACATCAAGGTGTCTTCAGACAGGAAGCAGTACAACTTCCTGATCTCGCCGGCGGTGGGAGCCAACCTGAAGACCAACATCTACCGGGACGGTTCCGGCAACCCGGTAAGCTCACCGAGCGTGCAGTACCATTTAGAGAGCAGCAACTATTTCGGGGAATCCTCCGGCGCATACATTGCGGGAAGGGCCTTGGCGGTGAAAGAGCCGCTGACGGGCGTCGGGCCTTTCTACGCGGTCTTTGCCGGCCCTCCGGCGAATGGCGCCGTTTCCTTCAATGCGACCAATTCCGCTCCGTCGGTGATCGGTCCCGGAGTGGCGAGTCGCGGATATAACCTGATCGGGAACCCCTACCCGTCGAACCTGGACCTTTTGACGTTCTACACGGGCAACGGCGGTGAAGCCGGCAACCTGAGCTCCACTTTCCGGTTCTGGGACAACCATAACAATACGACCTACGATCAGCAGGGGTCCAATTACAGCGGGAACTCGTATGCGAGCTACAACGTGGTATCTGCCACCGGCACTGCGGCCACTTCTGACGCCGGTACTGCGGGATCGAGCAAGAAGACGCCGGGAAGGTATGTTTCGGTGGGGCAGGGCTTTATGACCCGAATCATCGGGGTGCCTTCCAAGACGCTGAAATTCTTCAACAACTCGCGCACCAAGGAATTCGAGAATGATTCGTTCTTCGGCAAGGGGGCCGGTTCGGCAATGGACCGTTACTGGCTGAAGATGGTGACGCCGGACCACCTCGCGGTGCAGATGGCGGTAGTGTATTTCGCCGGGGGCAGCAACGG
>NZ_LFNG01000035.1 GCF_001045435.1 Chryseobacterium koreense CCUG 49689
GTCTAACTGTCTTTGTTTCAGCTTGAAAAATTTCTTAAACCATTAAATCCGTCTGCCCTCGTATGTCATATCTCTTCTGCGCTCCCCATGTTCTCTCGATTAGGGACTGCAAAGATATAAACTTTTTGGAAAACTGCAAGAATTTTTTTAAAAAAAAATAAAAATAAATTTCTTTACTTTTAATTCGTTTCGCTTTATTCTATTGATCTACTTCGCTTACCCTCTTTTAAAAAGGTGAGTGCAAAAGTAGGCTAATTGGGTCTTATTCTCCAAACGAATTCTGGGCGTTAATCGTCAATGTGGAGAAATCGGATTGCAAAAGGCTGGTTTTTAGTGGAAAAAAATCTATTTAAAGTTATCCACATTATGTGAAAAGCGTGTATTTGCGGTAGGGATAGTAGTGGAAACCCCGCAGTAGCGTTGGCAATTTGGCCGCTGGACGAGGAGTTGTAACGGATAGCCCGACCCGAGCTGCTGGAAAAAAATAGGGGTGAATCGGTAAGCGCGGGCGAGGGGACCGCCCAAAAAAATCAAAAGTTGATCTTCATTAATCTTTTGAACAGGAAATATCCAATGGTGACTCCAATGGTGTCGGCAACCAAGTCCAATACTTCAAATGATCTGCCTAATCCCATTTGATCCTGGAGGATTTCTGTGAGCAGTCCGTAACCGAACATGATTGGTATGAACCAGTGGAATCTAATTTTTGGGAATGTGGCCATGAAAAGGCAACCCAAAAGTGCGAAGATGCAAAGGTGGAGGATTTTGTCAACCCCATTAAACATGAATGGATACTCCAAGTTTTCCACTCCTGGCTTGAGGAGCATATAAGTAAGAAATGCCCAATAAATGGGCAAAATCTTACTTAATATTCGGGATATCTTATCCAATTGATGCTTGGTATTCTTCTGCAGAAAGGAGTTCTGAAGTATCTGCACCATCAGCGATCTGGAGTTTGATGATCCAGCCGGCGCCGTAAGGATCGGTGTTTAGTAGTTCTGGCTGGTCCTCCAATTCTGAGTTGAACTCTGTTACTTGACCAGAAATCGGAAGAAAAAGATCTGAAACGGTCTTCACCGCTTCCACACTCCCGAAGACGTCTCCAGCAGATAAGTCGTCATCTACGGAATCCACATCCACGAAGACAATGTCTCCTAATTCGCTCTGCGCAAAATCTGTGATGCCGATGGTGGCGATATTCCCCTCAATTTTTACCCATTCGTGGTCTTTGGTGTACTTTAGTTCAGCCGGTGTATTCATTTTACTCTGTTTTAATTATTTTTTCAAAATTAAAGAAAATAATCTCATCAACAAATCATTCTTTGATTTTATTGAAAAATGCCTTCGGTAGATGGTTTGAATGAACATGGAAATGCTTTTGGCTCGTTTTTGCTATCTTTGTGGTGCTACTTTTTACTACCTTATATATAAGGTGAACTAAAATTTTCAAATAATGAACTTACAGACCAAGTTGAATGCCGCTCAAAATTCCTTTGAGAGCTGGCGAAAAACATCTTTTTCAGAGAAACAGATTCTTCTTACCAAATTAGCTGCTATTTTAGACGATCATTCAGAAACATTAGGCACAATCATCACGAAGGAGATGAACAAGCCGATTGCCCAGTCGATTGCAGAAATCCAAAAATGTGCGCTCATGTGCAGGTATTATGCCGCAGCGGAAAACGTACTGCAGCCTGAAAAAGTGAAAACCGAATTCCGGATTTCCGAGATCCACTATATTCCGAAAGGGGTGATTCTGGGCGTGATGCCGTGGAATTTTCCATTTTGGCAAGTTTTAAGGTTTGCTGTTCCGGCTATTTTAGCTGGAAACACAGTGGTTTTGAAGCATGCGTCGATCTGCTTCGGTAGTGGCAACAGAATTGAGCAACTATTTTTGGAGGCCGGTTTTCCGAAAGGGGTCTTTCAAAATCTGGAAATTGGGCACGCAGAAGTGCAAAAGATTTTGGAAAATCCTATTGTTCGTGGCGTGAGTTTGACCGGAAGTGAGAAAGCAGGTGCTGAAGTTGCCGCAACCGCCGGAAAAAATATCAAAAAATCGCTTTTAGAACTTGGCGGAAGCGATGCGTTTATCGTTTTGGACGATGCCGATTTCAGGAATGCAGCGGAGAGCGGTACAAAAGCACGACTCCAAAATTGCGGACAAGCGTGCAACGCGGGAAAACGTTTCATCATTCAAAAAAGTGTGGAGCAGGAATTTCTGCCTATATTCATCGAGGAATATAAAAAGTATGTTCCCGGGAATCCTTTGGACAAAGAAACCTTAATTGCAGGAATGGCTCGGCCGGATTTGGCAGATGATTTGGAAAAACAATATCAGATGGCACTAAAAGCCGGAGCAGAAATTATTTTGCCGCTTGAAAGGATCTCGCCAAACGAATTCATACCTGGATTGATCAAGGTGAAAGAAGGAAATCCAATTCTGGAAGAAGAAGTTTTCGGGCCACTGGGAATGGTGATGCTTGCGAAAGACGACCACGAAGCCCTGAAACTTGCGAACGATGTGAAGTTCGGACTTTCCAATTCAGTCTGGACAACGGACGAAAAGAGACAACAGTATTTTATTGAAAATCTGGAATCGGGAACCGTGAGCATCAACAAGTCCTCCAGTTCGGATCCCCGTTTGCCTTTCGGTGGAGCGAAATCTTCGGGTTACGGAGTAGAACTTTCCCTACTTGCGCTGAAAGAATTTGTGACGGTGAAGACTATTGTAGGAAATTAGTCGGAAAAAATTATAGCCACATTAGGTGGAAAATAGACTACTTATGAAAACTTCGGACCTGCGTTCGAAGTTTTTTTTATTCAATGCTGTTTATGCCGGTAGGTTTTCACTCGCTCTCCTCCACTTCCCTTTTCAGCTGGGCTTTGTAGAGTGTGGCGTAGTAACCGTTCCTATCCAGAAGTTCCATGTGTTTTCCTTCTTCCACAATTTTGCCGTGATCCATGACAATGATCTTATCTGCTTTTTCAATGGTTGAAAGTCGGTGTGCGATGATGATGGAAGTTCGGTTTTTGGTGATTTTTTCCGTGGCGCGTTGGATGAGTTTCTCGCTTTCGTGGTCAATGGAGGAAGTCGCTTCATCCAGAATCAGAATTTTCGGATCGGTAAGATATGCCCTTAAAAATGAAAGCAGCTGTCTTTGTCCCAAAGAAATAGAGGAACCGCGTTCACGCACCACATAATCGTAACCTTCCGGAAGCGACATGATGAAGTCGTCCACCTCGATATCTTTTGCCACCGCGCGGATTTTATCTAAGGTAATGGTTTCATCACCGAAAGAAAGGTTTTCGAAAATACTTCCGTGGAACAGGAACACATCCTGCAAAACCACTCCCACATGACTTCTTAGATTATGAAGTTCATAATCCTTCAAATCCACGTCATCCAAAAGGATTTTCCCGGAATTGATGTCATAAAGCCTGGTCATCAAACTGATTATTGTAGTTTTTCCCGCACCGGTGGCACCGACGATTGCCACCGTTTCTCCGGGATTGACTTTAAAACTGATGCCTTTTAAAACTTCCTGCTTTTCATCATAAGAAAAGTGAACATTCCTAAATTCAATTTTTCCATCGAAGTGGTCTTTGACAATTTTTCCGTGATTCGGAAGGTTAAAATCTTCGTCCATCACTCCCAAAACCCTTTCTGCCCCCACAATTCCCCTTTGAATATTATTGAAGCGATCTGCAATTTGTCTTAATGGGCGGATCAACATTGAAATATATTGAATGAAGGCAATCACCGCACCGGCTTTGATGGTGATGAATCCGCCATAAAGCAAAATGAATCCTATGAATAAAGAAGAAATCAGTTCCACCACCGGGAAAAACAATGAAAAAATAAACACCGTTCTCAGCAACGCACCCTTTAAAGTGATATTGATTTGGTCGAATTTTTTGAATTCCGCTTGTTGACGGTTGAAGACCTGGATCAGGGTCATTCCCGATAAACGTTCCTGAACGAAGGAATTCTGATTGGCGGTCCAGGTTCTTTCATCGCTAAATGCTTTTTTCAACCGTTTTTGGAAAAATCTTGTAATGAGCACCATCAGCGGAAGAATCGCTAATGATATGTAACTCAGGTGCACATCCACTTGAAACATCATGAACAGCACGAAAACGATACGTAAAATATCGCCAAAAACCATCAAGAATCCATCCGTGTAAACGGTGGCGATGGTCTCCACATCACCTACTGCCCTGGTTACGAGCTGCCCCACCGCAGTTTTGTCGAAAAAGGAAGTGCGGAAATAGATCAGTTTATGGTAAAGCCGTTCACGAATATCGCGAATGACATTTTGCGAAATAAAATTGGAAAAATAGACCAGGAAAAAGTTCAGAATGGTTTCCCCAAAAACCAGCGCCACCAAAATATAGATGTGCTTCATCATCAGCGCCTTGTCCTTTAGCCGGATGATGTCTGTATCCACGATCTGCATGGTGAGATAAGGTCTGTATGTGGAAATTACGGAAAGCAGGACTGAAATAACGAGCGTGAAAATAAACCACGCGCGGAACTTCATGCCAATCACGAAAAGCCGTCTGATAATATCCCAAGTGCTTTGCTTCTTCATTTATTCTTGTAAACGGTGCAAAAATACGTAAAAAGTTGGAGTTGGATAGAACGTGTATTTGTTTGTGTTGGTTGCAATTCTCAAGTTTCAGGCCTGTCTGCCGACAGGTAGATTTGAAGTTTCGAGATCATAACTGAGGAAAGAAATTCACTCGAAGAAATTCACTATTGAATTTCATCACTTATCACTCATCGCCCATCACTCATCTTCGCTCTGGCTCACCCACACTCCGACTTACCAACACACCCCCTCAATACCTCCACCGAAACATCAACGCCGACAAAGCAAAGGTTAGAACCGCAACGGCGCCATAAGCAGCCATTGTTGGATTGAGGAATTTACTCCAGGAGAGATAAACCATCCAAGAGGAAATCAATCCTGCGAGAAAGAGCAAGATTGCTGTGGGAAAGGTTTTAAAAAAAGTAAAGATCTTTTTCATTATCGTATTGCTACTGAAACTCATTGATGCCATAAAGTATTTCCTTCATTTTGCTGCCGTTTACTTCTACGGGTTTGTAGGCGACATTGAACTTATCAATGGCAATATTAATGTCGGATTTCAGTTTGCCGTATTCGATCGGTAACTTACTTTCGCATTGTGTTTGGTTTTGGTAGCTGTTTAGGATAATGCTAAATTTCTGGTAAAACTGTTCACCCGAATTGATAAAGTTATTGTATCCGCCGATAAACTGGATGAGTCGGTCAATAGGAAACTCCACCTCGATCTGCATCTTTCTTTTTTGAAGGTTTTCGGATTTAGCAATGGTCAGCACATAGTTTTCGAGTTTATCTTTCACCTCGCTCCAGTCGTCGTTTTCGCGACATTCTTTAAGTGATTTTGCGTAACCTATTGGTTTGGTGTAATCGCGAAAGAGCGTTTCGATATCTTTTTTGATTCCGTCATTTGATTTTTGCAGAAAGGCGGTTTCAAAATAAATCGTGTTCAAGTCATTCTGCATCCGGAGTGTGAAGTCGATAATGCAGTCCACTTTTTTTAGCTCAGATTCTTTCTCTTCTTTGGTAAGGTTGGAAACCAACATGCTTGTAAATGTATTGATTACCGAGGCAATTGAGTTTGTTCCCAAAATACTTGTGAGATCGAAACCAAACTTCTTATCTTTTTTTGACTTGATGAGATCCTGCACTTTTTCAAATTCAGGATATTGGGTAGGGTTTGAGATTTTTGAAATTTCCGAAAAAGTTCTAACGGATGAAAAATGATGATCCAGCCCTAGAACCTTTTCATATAAGATTCGGATAATTTGTAATCCTTTTATGTATCTGATTTTAGAAATCTCATTCGACATATCTGAAAGATTATTGCTGATGTTTGTTTTCAGCATATCCTTTTCAAGGAGCAGATTGAGTTTTCTTTCCGTGTTTTTTTCCTGAATTAGGGCAATATCAATTTCTTGCAACTTCTTGTTATAGAAAGTGATTTTTTCGGAATAGCTTTTAGAAACTGTTTCGAGTTCCGCATACATTTCTTCCACCACTATATTGGGATCATCTTTAAGTTCTTCTGCAAAAGCAAAGATGACTCCTAAAAAGAAGAAAAGGAAGATCATTGTAGTTTGTAGTAAATTTTTCATAATACTCAAATTTTAAAATGGGCATTGCCATTAGTCGCTTCACCGGCAATGCCCGGGTTTAGAAATCACGAAGCGCATTACTTCTCTGAAAGGGTGAAGATCACCACCGCTTCCTCTTTTTCGAAAAGCAGCGGATAATTCCCCTCCTTTATTCTCCCGTACTTTCTGTCAATCTGCAATTGATCGAGCAAAGAATCCTCGAGGATGATATCCTTTTCCTGAGAGAATTGCAATTTTTCGGTGGGTGAAATTTTGTCAAATTCTTTTCCTGCAATGTTTCTTTGCGAGCTTGTGGAAAGTGTTCTGTTGTCAAACACAAAAGCGATGGACTGACCGGAAATTTTTCTCACCGTAACCGCATCTTTGTTCACACTTGGCGGCTCCCCAGAAACATCGCACAATCCCAAACCTCCGTGGCAGTCTCTGCCACGAATATCTGCCGAAATCCTTGCCTCTTGCGAAAACAGAAAGAGCGAAAGAAACATTGCAGGCAAAATTGCATGTTGTTTTTTCATATTATAGGGGTTTAAAATTTAACGATTAATATGGGTGTAATTCTGTTACAGGTTATTTTCAATCCTGAACTTATTTAAATTGAATCTCTTTCTCTGTCAGTCCCCATCCGTCTTGGAAATCCATATTCAGCTTTACTACCTTAATTTTCACTTTTCTGTTGTTTTCAGCCAGCTCCTGCCAAGCCGAAACATGGTCAACATTTCTATTTCCTACAAAAATTGCCCAATTGATCATAAGATAATAATCTGAATCATTCATTACCTGCATTGACTCCGATTCTAATGGAATAGTAAAGTCGGTAATAAGTTGCTGTATATTATGAGTGCCTGTTTTTAGTTTAGTATTGGCATCCAGATTTGGAATAACCCGAAATAATCCGGCATTACATGATTCGGAATCTTCTTTATAAATGAGTTCGTTACCGTTTTTGTCAAACAATATAGCTTCGGGAATTCTCTTATAGAAGACTTTTATGATGTCTGAAAATGCTTTCTTGTCTTTGCAAAGATAGTTGTCGCCATGCTGCATTTTATTCTGATCCAAATACATCTTGATGTTTTGGGGGTTCTCTAATTTCGGGTCTTTAAAACCGAAAATTGTTTTGCCAATTTGCTGACAGGATACAAGTGCCAATAAGCAAAAGAGCATGATAATTCTTTTCATAATTTTTCTTTTTAAAATCCTTATAATTTTTGTCCCCTCCAGATTTTTGGTTTTAAAGAGCAACGGTCGGGAGAGGCACGTATTTGCGACCGCTGTCTTTGGTTAAAGATTTAAGTTTTGCGAAACCGTTTGTTTTAAGCCGCCGGCTCCGCTTCTTCCGGCTATTGCGGGATGTTTTAGGAGTTCCCGCAAACTCCTCCTATTCGTAGCTACTGAATATTCTGGTCAATTACTTAATTGGTGGTTTTACATTAGGGTCATTTTCTTGAGGCAACCCTACAAGAACAGAATCCGAATCTTCGGAATTATTCCTGTTCATCATGAGGTCTTTGGCTGTATCCATATCTTCTTTCTGAAAATAGGGCAAATTCTCCTGTTATCGGCAGCTCGTCAATGCAAACAATAAGATTGCGGCAGCGAACCATACTATTTTTTTCATGCTTTAAAATTTTAATGGGTTTAAAAAATTCTAATCACATGCAATTGCGTCTTAAAAGTTTTTCGTTTTCATCTGTGAGATTTATTTTACTCCTTTCTTCACAAAATCTGAAATAGCGAGCTCCTGTTCTTTCCGAAAATCTTCCGTGATTCCTTACCGACAAATCTATATGCCGAACCGATACCCACCAAAAGAACCGACGGAAATTTTAATGATGAAAATTGTCAAAATCAGAAAAACCATTGTCAAAAAAGGAAAACCCCATCAGCAAACCACTCATAATCAGCATATAAAAAATTTCCGAGAGATAAGATTTTTTAGCTACATTTGGGTTTCAAAAGCATCCAAAGTGACGGAATTCCGCAGTTTTTTTCTCCTGATTTTCCTTTTTACACAATTGCCGTTCCTGTCATTTGCGCAGCCCGGCGAATATTTAAGCGAATATTCTGATTATCCGGCATTGGAAAAGAAGATAAAGTCTCTGGAAAATCAACCCGAACAGTCGATGGTTTATGTAGAAATGTTTATTAGGAAAGCAAAAAAAGAAGGGAATGCCGATAATATTCATAAAGGATATTTATTTGCAACCTTTAATTCCAGAGAAGAAATACAACTAAAATACGGTGACAGTTTAATTGTTTCCTCTATAAAACTGAATGACAGGAATAAGACAGGTGAGGCGCTTCTGTCACAAGCTTTGGTTTATCAGGGAAATGAAAATTATGAGAAATCCTTAGAATATACCCTTGACGCTTTAAAAATTTTTGAAGAAACCAAGAATCTTTATTTAATCAATACAGCAAAATATTCGATTGCGGAAATCAAAACTTTTCTGGGAGCTTATTCGGAATCCAATACTTTATTTATTGAAACCACAGAGTTTTTCAGAAACAATCAAAAGAGAATAGGCAATACTGACTATCGACTATATTACCTCTACTCATTACTTGGATTAATTGGAACTGAAAATCGCTTGAAACATTTTTCTGAAAGTCAGAATCTTATCGACGAGGGAAAAGCTTATGTGAGCAAAAACCGGGAGTTTTTGGGCTACTTCCCGTATTTTGTCTCTTCCGAAGGAACCAACTTCTACTTCCAAAACAATTATCCCAAAGCGATCGAGAAACTCAACGAAGCCCTGAAACTTTACGACGACAAATGGAAACATCTCACCGAAAAATTCTATATCGGCATGAGCTACTACCACTTGAACCAATACGACAAAGCCATTCCCTACCTGCAGCTGATCGAAAAGGACTATGATGAAACGGGCAAACTCTTCCCCGAATTCCGCCCCGGCTTTGAGGCGATGATCGACATCTACAAAAACAAAGCAGACAAAGACCTGCAACTGCACTATATCGACAAACTCCTGATCATCACCAAAAAGGAAAACGAAAGCAGGGAAAAAATCCGCACACGCTTAGAAAAGAAAATGGGTGAAACCGAGCTGCTCGCCGCCAAAAAGGAATTGGAAAACTATAAGAAATGGCAAAAGTTTGCACCGATTTGGATTGGAACAATACTAATTGTTGCGGGACTGTTGTTTTACCGAAACCGGAGTAAAAAACTGCGAAAAAAAATATCACCACATTCGGAAGATCAAGGTTTTTCCACGACTGAAACTCCTGAAACCATTGCCCTTTCCCTACACAACGATGCGCCGTTTACAGCTGAGCCGACAGAAATTACCCCAACTACACTTCCACTAACCGAACCTGAAAGTTCTGAACCCACCGACTTTAGCAAATATGCCCCGATCCGGAAAGAAACAGTGCTCCTCATCCAGAAAAAACTCGCCACATTCGAAGAAGAAAAGCGCTTTACCTACAAAAACATTAAGCTCAGTTCGCTTGCAAGGGATTTCGGAACCAACGAAAAGTATATTTCCGCCATCATCAAAGCCGACAAAGAAAAGAACTTCAACGAATATTTGAGCGACCTCCGAATCGACTATTTCCTGCAGCTCCTCAAAATACCTGAAAATAAATTGAAGAGCATCACAGAACTTTCAGAAAAAACGGGCTTCACCAACAACGAAATGTTCCATAAGGAATTCAAGAAGAAGTTTGGTGTTTCTGTGAAGCAGTATTTTGGGAAGGATTAATCGGCTTTAAGCAATCGGCTTTCGGCTTTCGGCGGTTTAGAGTTGAAAACTAAGTTTATCGTTTTTAGCCAATGATAATTTCTCACCGATTTCACAGATGACGCAGATTATTATGTGGTTGCAATTGTTTCAGTGGTATCAAGTTTCAGGTTTCAAATTTCAAAGATCATAGCTAAAGAAGAAATTCACTCGAAGAAATTCACAGCGCAGCGAATTCACCATTGACTCACCCACTCTCCGACTCTCCCACTCAAAACCGTGACACGCGATTAATCGCGTTTTACGGGAAATTGTAACCGACATACACTAAAAACAAACCTTGTGGCGGTGCGGAAGTTCCTGCTGCGTTGCGGTTTTGGGAGTCGATGATGGTGCGCAAATCTTCAGGTTGGATTTTTCCGTTTCCGATTTCGACCATAGTTCCGACGATTGCGCGAACCATGTTCCTTAAAAAACGGTCGGCAGAAATAGTGAATTTCAGTTCGGAACCGTTTTGTGTCCATTCTGCTTTGTAGATTTTGCAGAGGTTGGTCTTGTTGTCGGTGTGAAGTTTGGCAAAACTGGTGAAATCATCGTATTCAAAAAGGATTTTGCACGCCTCGTTCATTTTGTCGATGTCTAAATCCCTTCTCCAGATTTGCCACGCAGAATCTTGGGTAAATGGATTTTTTTCTAAAGAAATGTAATATTCATAGGTTCGGAAAGTGGCGTCGAATCTTGCGTGGAAATCATCTTTTACCTTAAAGATTCTTTTGACCGAAATATCGGGAGGCAAGAAACTGTTGAGTTTGTGCGGAAGGTTTACCTCTAAAATTTGTTCCGTATCGAAGTGGGCAAACATTTTTTTTGCGTGAACTCCGGTGTCTGTTCTTCCCGCTCCCGTCGTTTTGATTTCTTCGCGAAGAATGAGGGATAAAGCTTTTTCCAGTTCTTCCTGCACGGTGATTTCCCGCGGCTGAATCTGGTAGCCGAAATAGTTTTTTCCGTGGTATGAAAATTCGATGAAGTAGCGCATTGGTGCAAATTTAAAATAAAAGCCACGAATGCACGAAAAATTCAAGTCAGTAATCACATCAAAAAAGAGCTTGCTGATTTCTGCTGCAGAATCCACAAAAAAAAACTGCCACGAAATCGAAGATTCGACGAAGTCAATCCACGAATTTTCGACTTGATCATACATCTTGATTTCATTAGTGAATTCGTGGCAGATAAACTCCTATCTCAATTTTTCTGCAAAATTAGCGGAATCTGCAAGAACAGCTTCAGGACAAAAATTGAAAGAATTCCCGCAGATTTCACAGATTGCGCAGATTGCTGGTTACAATCAGCAAGAATAGAATCGCCATGAAATCAT
>NZ_LFNG01000036.1 GCF_001045435.1 Chryseobacterium koreense CCUG 49689
GTATTATTGATATTCTTGCAAATTCTTATGATTGGAAAGGAATATGTATATTTGGTTGTGCAACAAGCACATAGTATTTGCAAAAGGCGGGGTTGAATTCATAATAGAAAAACCCGATGCATTTAGTCGCAACTTGCTTTTCATATTACTTATTTTTGTAATTTGGTAATCTGAAAAAGCAATTTGCTTCATTCGGTCGAAATTGAACTTTCACTTAAATTTAGCCCGCCCTTCGCAAATACTTTTTCCGTTACAAGCAACCCTAACAGACCGACAGTGCAACAATGAACAAACAGAAAAAAACACCAACCGCACAAATGGCACATTTGGTTTTGCCCTGCCCACAAGCCGACCCTTCAGCAAAACCAAAAGAGCCATTTTCTGCCTACGCACCAATGAGAATATTAACTTTGAAAACTATAAATTGAGATAAAAAGACAACATGTTTGAACAGACTTTTAAAAACATAGACGACATACTTTACAAGGACGCAGGTGCAGACAGCGAACTGGACTACATTGAGCAAACTTCTTGGGTTTTGTTCTTGCGTTACCTTGACCAATTAGAAAGTGAAAAAGCGGACGAAGCCGCTTTGGAAGGTAAAGAATATAAATACATTTTGGACGAGCAATTCCGTTGGCCAAATTGGGCAATGCCTAAAACGGCAGACGGAAAACTTGACCACCACAAAGCCATGACTGGACCTGACTTGGTTCAGTTTGTAGATTATAAGCTATTCCCCTATTTAGCAGGTTTCAAAGCAAAATCTATTGACAACCCGAAATCCATTGAATATAAAATCGGTGAGATTTTTAGCGAGTTGAACAACAAAATTAAAAGTGGATATAATCTTCGTGAGATTATTGAAATGACTGATGAACTGCCTTTCGGCAGTTCTAAAGACAAGCACGAACTAAGCCACTTGTATGAAACCAAAATCAAAAACATGGGCAATGCTGGTCGCAATGGCGGACAGTATTACACCCCACGACCTTTGATTCGTGCCATTATTGAAGTGTTGAATCCACAAGTTGGCGAAAAGATTTATGATGCAGCTTGCGGAAGTGCAGGCTTCTTATGCGAAGCATACGCATATATGTATGACCGCATGGAGAAGAACACCGCCAACCTGAAAGCCTTACAGGAAAACACACTTTATGGAAAAGAGAAAAAGAATTTGGCTTACATCATTGGTGTAATGAACATGATTTTGCACGGCATTGAAGCCCCAAACATCATTCACACCAATACGCTGACTGAAAACATCCGAGACATTCAGGAGAAAGACCGTTACAACGTAATTCTTGCCAATCCACCATTTGGCGGAAAGGAACGAAAAGAAGTGCAACAAAATTTCGACATCAAAACCAGTGAAACGGCTTCTTTATTCTTACAGCATTTTATTAAAAGTTTGAAAGCTGGCGGACGAGCAGGTATTGTTATCAAAAACACTTTTTTGAGCAATACCGACAATGCTTCGGTTTCGTTGCGAAAGCATTTATTGGAGAGTTGCAATCTGCACACCATTTTGGATATGCCCGCAGGAACATTCTTAGGTGCAGGAGTAAAAACGGTGGTGTTATTTTTTACCAAAGGCGAACCGACCAAAAAGATTTGGTATTACCAATGTGTGCCGGGCAGAAGTTTAGGCAAAACTTCTCCGTTGAATGATGATGACTTGAAGAAATTTAAGCTACTGCAAAAAACATTGGCTGATTCTGACAACTCTTGGACAGTTGATATTTCAAGCATCAATACTAGCAATTACGATTTGAGTGTGAAAAACCCGAACGGAAAAGTAGAGCAAACATTCCGTTCTATGGATGAGATATTGGCAGAGATGGAAGCATTGGACGAAGAAACAAGCGAAATTTTGAACGGAATAAAAGAGATGTTTTCATGAGCCAAGTTGAATTAACCACTTTAGGAAAATCGTGTGAGTTTTTCAATGGGAAAGCCCATGAAAAAAGCATTGACGAAAAGGGAAAATACATTGTAGTCAATTCTAAATTTATTTCATCTGAAGGCAAATCTTATAAACGTACAAACGAACAAATGTTTCCTTTATACAAAGGCGACATTGTAATGGTAATGAGTGATGTGCCCAATGGCAAAGCATTAGCCAAGTGTTTCATTATTGACAAAGACGATACCTATTCATTGAACCAGCGTATTTGCTGCATAAGAAGCAAGCAATTTGACACCAAGTATTTGTATTACCAACTCAACCGCCACGAACACTTTTTGGCTTTCAACAACGGTGAAAATCAAACCAACTTACGCAAAGACGATATTCTTGCTTGCCCTTTGATAAAGCCTTCAATTGAAGAACAAAAAAGAGTTACGGAAATTATTGATATCTCTTTTGAAAAATTAGAGTCAGCCAAAAATCGAATATCTAAAAACATCATCAATTCTGATTTACTATACATCAATGGTCTTCAGAGAGTTTTTGACAACTATGATACCGATTGGAATGTAAGTGTTCTGGGAAATCTTTGTAAAATACAACTAGGCAAAACTCCTGCAAGAAAGAGTAGTAAAATGTGGGATGAGAAAAAAATAACTAATAATATATGGCTGTCGATTGCCGACATGGTCCATGGAGAAACAATTTCAGATAGTTTTGAGTATGTTTCGGACATTGCAGCCAAGGAAATGAATCTTATACCGAAAGGCACCTTGCTTTTAAGTTTTAAACTTACTTTAGGCAGAGTCTCTTTTGCTGGTGTTGATTTATACACTAATGAAGCAATTGCCGCTTTATTAGATTTAAGCAATAAGATTGACAAAAAATACCTATACTATTATTTCTCAGCATTTGATTGGATTTCTTATAGCGAAGGGGACATAAAAGTCAAAGGACGGACTCTTAATAAAGAGAAACTAAAAGTCTTACCAATAAGATTTCCCCATCTCGAAAAGCAAAAAGAGTTAGTTCAATATTTTGACGAATTAAAATACAATAGCGAAAAGTTGAAATCAAATTATCAAACTAAATCTTTAGCATTAGATGAGCTTAAATCTGGAATTTTAAACAAAGCTTTTGAAATCAAATTAATAGAAGCGGAATAATGATTACCAAAGTTACATTGAATGGTGTTGCCAGTTATAAGAAACCTGCTGTTTTCGAAACAGACATGAAGATAAATCTTGTGTATGGCTTAAATGGAACTGGTAAAAGCACTTTTTCAGATTTTCTATACAAACAATCAGACACGAATTTTAAAGGATGTTCAATTGAAGGTCTAAATCCTGATGAAGAAATTTTAGTTTATAATCAATCATTCATTCAAGACAACTTTTATCAGCCTGAAAGCTTAAAGGGCATTTTCACTTTGTCAAAAGAGAACAAGGAAGCAGAAACAAAGATTTTAAATGCAGAAAAGGAAATCAAAAGACTTGATGCCGAAAAAAATCAGAAAAATGCAGACTTAAAAAAAGAAACCGAAGCTATATCTGCAAAACACGAGAAAGCAAAAGATAAAGTTTGGGAAATTAAAAAGAACTATACAGGTGGCGACAGAGTTTTGGAATTTTGTCTTGAAGGCTATAGAAACGATGGCAATAAGTTATTGAGCTACATTGAAGGGTTGAAGAAGCCCGATAGTAAGCCTACAAAAACAACCGACAATATAAAGGAAGAAGTTCAGGCTCTATCCGGTGAGAATGCCCAAAAGTATAATATACTCGACCCAATAGCTTTTAATGTCTCTGAAATCGAAACAGAGCCAATATTTAAGAAACAGATTGTTGGTAATGAAAACAGCACGGTTTCAGGTTTAATCAATAAACTTGAAAATTCGGATTGGGTAAAAGATGGTTTAAAATACTTGCCAACACAAATTGAAAATGAAAATGAAACCTGTCCTTTCTGTCAGGAACAAACAATTTCAAGTCAATTGCTTCAAAGCATCAAGGAATATTTTGACGAATCGTATGAAGCAGACTTAACATCTATTAAGGAATTTCGCAAACAATACGCAGAAGCCATTCAGTTAATTCCCGATAAATCAACTTTTGAAAGTAATCCGAAGTTTGAAAATCATAAAAAGGACTTTGAAATCAAATACAACGCATTTACCAAAGTTGTAACAGAGAACTTAAAGCTGATTGATGATAAAATAAAAACTCCAAGTGTTCAAATCACTTTGAAAAGTTCTGTTACTGCATTGACTGAAATAAATGGAGTAATTGACAACATCAATAAGCAGGTAAAAGAACACAACAAAAAAATTGACCAAAAGGAAACAGCCTTAAACGACTTGAAAACTGACTTTTGGAATATTATGCGTTGGGAATATGACCAAACTATAAGTTCATACATTTCCGATAAATCGCAATCACAAAAAAGCGTTTCTGGATTAAAACAGGCAATTGAAAAACTGGATTCAGACATTCAGAAGCAAAGAGAAATAATTGTTGAACAGCAAAAGCAGACCGTAAATATTGAAGAAGCAATTGCCAACATTAACAACGGTCTTTTAGACCTTGGGATTCACGACTTCAAAATCAAACAACACGCTGATAATCTTTACAAAATAGTTCGTGAGCAAAATGACAATAGAGTTTTCCTTTCCTTGAGTGAAGGCGAAAAAATGATTATCAGCTTTTTGTATTTCTTGGAACTATGCAGGGGAAAGAAAGATGCAACAGAAGCAGCAAAGAAGAAAATCATTGTAATTGACGACCCGATTTCCAGTCTTTCACATGTTTATGTTTTCAATGTTGGTAGATTGATTAAGAATGAGTTTTTCGGTAAAAAAGAAAAGAAGAATGGTGTTACAACTTGGAATTACAAGTATGAGCAAGTCTATGTATTAACACACAGCCTATACTTTTTCTATGAAATAACCGAAACCAAGCATGATGAAAGAAAGGAGACTCAAAAGCTTTTCAGGCTAATTAAAAATGATGAAGGCAGCTACTTTGAAAAACTTACTTATGAATCAATTAAGAATGACTATCAGGCTTATTGGTATGTGATTAAAGACCAAAATCAACATCCTGCATTAATAGCCAATTGCATGAGAAATATCATTGAGTATTTCTTCAACTTCATAGAGAACAAAGACCTGAATAATTTCTTCAATCAACCTACTATGCAGGAAATCCGCTTTCAGGCATTTTATAGATACATCAATAGGGAATCACACTCCTTAGGACAGAATATTTTTGATTTTAAAGAGTTCAACTACCAAGACTTTATAGATGCTTTTGCAGAACTTTTTAAAGTTGCAGGTTACGAAGAACATTATAAGAAAATGATTGCATGAACGAAACCGAAACAAGAGCAGAATATATTGACCCTGCATTAAAAACAGCAGGTTGGGGCGTTGTTGAAGGCAGTCGCATTCGCATGGAGTTTCCCATCAACAAAGGTCGTTTAATCGGGCATGGTCAGCGTAGCAAGCCCGACAAGGCAGATTATGTATTGCAATACAAAAACAGAAATCTTGCAGTAATTGAAGCCAAAGCCAGAGATAAATATTATACCGAAGGCGTTGGGCAAGCCAAAGACTATGCTGGAAAATTGCAGGTTCGGTTTACATACAGCACCAACGGTTTACAGATTTACCGCATAGACATGCACCAAGGACAGGAAGGTGATGTAACTTCCTATCCTACTCCAGACGAATTGTGGGAAATGACTTTTGGAGAACAAAACAAACTCCAACCACTTTCAGCCGTTTGGCGAGACAAATTACTTTCAGTTCCGTTTGAAGACCGTGGCGGAACATGGCAACCACGCTACTATCAGGAAAACGCCATTACCAAAGTATTAGAAGCCGTTGCTAACGACCAACAACGCATTTTATTAACCCTTGCCACAGGAACAGGAAAAACGGCAATTGCTTTTCAAATTGCATGGAAACTGTTTCAGGCAAAATGGAACATCAACAAAGACGGACAACGAAGCCCAAGAATTTTATTTTTAGCAGACAGAAATATTTTGGCTGACCAGGCTTTCAATGCTTTTTCGGTGTTTGAAGAAGATGCTTTGGTTCGTATCAATCCAAGCGACATCAAGAAAAAAGGCAGAGTTCCGAAAAACGGAAGTGTGTTTTTTACCATTTTCCAAACTTTTATGAGTGGGCCTAATGATACGCCCTACTTTGGAGAATATCCACAAGACTTTTTTGATTTCATCATTATAGACGAGTGCCACCGTGGCGGTGCCAATGACGAAAGCAGTTGGCGTGCCATTATGGAATATTTCAGTCCAGCCGTTCAGTTAGGTTTGACAGCAACACCAAAACGAACCATAAACGCAGACACTTACAATTATTTTGGCGAACCTGTTTATGTGTATTCGCTGAAAGAAGGAATCAATGACGGTTTCTTAACGCCTTTCAAAGTCAAACAAATTGACACCACCATTGACGAGTATTTGTTCACTTCGGACGACACCGTTTTAGAAGGTGAAATTGAAGAAGGCAAACGCTATACCGAAGCGGAAATGAACCGCATTATTGAGATAAAAGAACGTGAAGAATATCGGGTAAAGATTTTTATGAGCCTGATAAATCAAAGTGAAAAGACCTTGGTTTTCTGTGCTACTCAATTACATGCTTTGGCAATTCGTGACTTAATCAATCAATATGCAGAATCTAAAAATCCGAACTATTGCCACCGTGTAACAGCACATGACGGAAAATTAGGCGAACAACATTTAAGAGACTTTCAAGACAACGAGAAAAGCATTCCAACCATTCTGACCACTTCACAGAAGTTAAGCACTGGTGTTGATGCTCCCGAAGTAAGAAACATTGTTTTGCTTCGCCCTGTAAACTCTATGATTGAGTTTAAACAAATCATTGGCCGGGGAACACGTTTGTTTGACGGCAAAGATTATTTCACGATTTACGACTTTGTAAAAGCACATCATCATTTCAGCGACCCTGAATGGGACGGAGAACCCGAAGAACCTGAAACACCAGAACCAAGACCACAGCCACAACCTTGTGATGTTTGCGGATACAGACCATGTATTTGTGTTAGAGAACCTGAGCCTGCTTGTGAAGTTTGTGGTTATGTAATGTGCCGTTGCGACAATCCACCAAGAAGAATGGTAAAAGTGAAATTGGCAGACGGAAAAGTTCGTCAGTTTCAACACATGGTTAGCACTTCATTTTGGAGTCCAGACGGCAGACCAATTTCAGCAGAAGAATTTTTGCGTTCACTTTTCGGTGCATTGCCCGAACTTTTCAAAAGTGAAGATGAATTAAGAACCATTTGGAGCAAACCCGACACAAGAAAGAAACTACTGGAAGAACTTTCAGAAAAAGGTTTTGCCAAGCAACAGTTGACAGAGTTTCAAAAAATACTGAACGCTGAAAACAGCGACCTATATGATGTTTTGGCTTATATCGCTTTCCATTCCGACATTTTAGAACGAACAGACAGAGCAGATAGTGCAAAAATTCATTTGGACAACTACGACCCAAAACAGCAGGAGTTTTTAAACTTCGTTTTGAGCCAGTATGTAAAACAAGGCGTTGACGAACTGGACGACACGAAAATTGGTGACTTGCTTGTTTTGAAATATCACGCCATTGCAGACGCTAAAAAAGAACTTGGCGACATTGCAACAATCAGAAACACGTTTATCGGTTTCCAGACTTATTTGTATGACAAAAGAGTAGCGATATGACAAAGACAATGCACATATCAGCCAACCCTTCGCAGCCATGCACATTTGCAAGCCGCACAAGCCAACGCACAGACCAAAGCTTGCAAAAGAGCATGTCTGCCCCAACGCACAACACCACGACAGACAGAAGGGCAGCTTGTAACAGCGGTTTTGCAAAAAAGCGGGTTCAGTGGTTAATTGAGCATTCTACCTCGCATCAAATTTTGTGGTGTATTGACAGTTTAGTGCTCCGAAATCCGCTTCTTCGCAAAGCCGCAAACCGATGTGCAAAAGTTTCCGCTCCGCTACAACTTTTGCACATCGGAGCGCGGATTACATCCGCAGATATGTTAAAGCGTTTTCGCTCCCGCAAAAACCTTCAACACATCTACGGATTGGCGAAATTCCATTTCCTTTTGTAACTTCGTTGCAACGAAAATGAAACTTCGCCAATCCGCGCTCCGTTAGCGGTCAGGCTATAACGACACACCAACATACAACGACACCGAACAAAGGATGAAGGAATTAATAACATTGGCAGTAATTTCAGGACTTGCATTTTTGCTTTTTCTCGCAACACTCATTTTGGGTTTAACGAAAAAGAACAAGAACCTTAAACTGACATCATTTTTGTTATTTTTTACATTTATCGGTTTGACAGGTTGGACAGGTTTCAAATTTGTAAGCAAGAGCTATAACAAAGTAACAGAAACTTTCAGACCAAGAACAGGAGATGAAATTTATGACGCACTGTTTGACAAAAGAAAAACGAACTGCATTAAGATTTTGAATTACCAAGACCAAGTTGTTCCTAAAATTGACTATGCTATTTGGTTGTACTTTGAAGCTTGTCCAAGTGAATTAAACCGAATTTTATCAAGACACGAATTCACGGCAGAGAAACTCTCGACTTCAAAGTGGGACGGAAAAATTCCGTATGGTGAAACATTGGAATGGTTTAATCCAACAACTTTAGGCGACACGATAATGGTTTATGAATATTCAACAAACAACAGTAGAAGTATTCAAACAATATGGACTAACTTAGACAGCACAAAAGTTTTCGTAAGAGATATACTTGACTAAGAATGAATTGGTTAATCGCACAAAATCACAGCAATAAACAGAAAGCCCGAACCGCTAATAACTAAGCTTTCGTTTTGTCTGCAAGACAAGAAACCGGAGGTTCGGCGGAGCCAAATGAAAGCCCGTTGAACCCTTCGAGAGCCTCAGGGTAAACTCCAGCTCCGGTAGCTTTTCGGCGGCATTTTGGTCCTCTTATGGGGATATTGTTTTTAGAATTTAGATACACAAAGC
>NZ_LFNG01000037.1 GCF_001045435.1 Chryseobacterium koreense CCUG 49689
CGCTCGGCTCAGGATTATTGGAAAGTGTATATGAAAGGGCCTTGGTTATCGAACTTGAAAGTCAGGGTTTAAAAACAGAAAGTCAGTATCCCATTTCATTTGGGATTGTTAGTAAATTTTAATACCGATGATATTCCAGGTAACATTGTTAGAGTAATAAACGGATATCGATAAAAAATCTGTGCAAATCCGTGAAATCTGTGTGTAATTTAGCGCACGAATTTCACAGATCTACACAGAATAATTTAGAAAAATAGTACATGAAAAAAACCTTCGGTGAAAAAGTGGTAGCATTCAACAGGAATTTAAAGTTTACAGGAAAACTTCCAAAAGATTTTCAGGTCATGAACCCATTTCTCGAAAATCCGGAAACCCTGGTTGTGATGCAGCGATTTTATGAAAAATTCTACCAGGATCATCGGTGCAGAAAATTCATTATCGGAATCAATCCAAGCCGCCACGGAGCAGGAGTTACGGGGGTTCCGTTCACGGATACCAAACGGCTTGAAAGCGCCTGTGGAATAAAGATGGAATCAGCGCGAACGCATGAGGTTTCCTCCGTTTTCATATATGATATGATTGAAGCTTTCGGCGGTGCAGAACAATTTTACAGCGAATTTTATATCAACTCACCTTTCCCGTTGGCCATAACCAAACATACCAAAAACGGCATCTATCTGAATGCCAATTATTATGATGACAATGATCTTTTCAGCAATGTGGAGGATTTTATGGTAGAATCTTTGAAAAAACATATCAGTCTTGGACTGGACACTGCTGAAGTTTTTGTGCTCGGCGTGAAAAATGCCGCTTTTTTAAACAAAATCAACGACCGCGAAAAACTGTTCGGCAAAATGACGGTTTTGGAACATCCGAGATATATTCAGCAGTACAAAAGCAAAGAAAAACAATTATACATCGATAAATATTTAATCGCATTAAACAAAGCATAATGAACAACGGATTCGTAACCTCAGAAATTAAAAACCAAATCTCAGAAATCACTTTTGGGACCCCGAAAAGCAATTCGTTGCCGGGACATATTTTAGAAAAACTCGCACAAACCATTTTGGATGAAGGCGCAAAACCAGAAGTAAAAGCAATCCTCCTGAAATCAGCTGGTGACAAAGCTTTCTGCGCCGGAGCAAGTTTCGACGAACTGCTGGAAATCCAGGATTTGGAAACTTCGAAGAAGTTTTTTGGCGGATTTGCCAAAGTGTTGGATGCGATGCGGAGTTGCGGAAAACTTGTCGTCGTGCGGGTTCAGGGAAAAACCACCGGCGGCGGAGTGGGAATCGCTTGTGCCGCAGATTATTGTTTCGCTACACGGGACGCGTCAATTGCGTTGACCGAGCTTAACTTAGGAATTGGGCCATTTGTAATCGGACCTTATGTGGAAAGGAGAGTCGGGAAGTCGGCTTATGAGGCCATGTCCATCGATGCGGATTTCAGAAGTTCGGAATGGTGCGTGAGACGCGACGTCTTTCATTCGGTTTCGCATACGATTGAGCAAATGGATGAAGAAATTTTTGATTTCCTTGGGAAATTGTCTTCAAGAAGTTCTGACGCGCTCGCTTTAATTAAAAAAGTTTCCTGGGAAGGGACGGAGCATTTCGAAAAGTTGATGCCTGAAAGAATTTTGATGAGCGCAACTTTAATCCTTGAAGATTCCGCCAAGAAAAATATCGAGGCGATTAAGGAAAAACTGAGAGCGAAATAGCGGATGAATAATAATGCCAACACCGTTCTCATTTCCGATCATTCCCAATATTAAAGGGAAAAATCATTTATCATTATCCTGAAAATTTAGTTTCTAAATTACCCAAAAAAAGCGGAAAATTAATTTTCCGCTTTTTATTATTTAGTTTCTACTTTTAAGAAAAGTTCATTCAACTGTTCATCCGCAATCGGACTTGGCGCATCGATCATCACGTCTCTTCCGGAATTATTTTTTTTGTTTAGAATATTTTTGAAGATATTTTATTAAAATATCATAATCAGAATTGTTGAATTCTCGCTTTGTAAAAATAAAACTTAATCTGTCTTCCAACATTTGGACGATAAGATAATCACCAACAAATTTATAGCTTGTTTTTTCCCAAATTGAACCAAAAACATTAAATACATTTGTAATTTCAAAAGAATTTTCTTTTAAAATGATGCGAACAGTTTGATCATTACTGTTTTTAAAATCTTTAATGGTTTCTTCAATTATTTTGTCGGTTTTCTTTTTAGAATATTTATATAGATAAATCAGGAGGAAGATATACCCAATATAGAGAAATCCAATATATTTAAAAATATAAGGTACTGCATTTTTATCAAACCCTTTTAAGGGAAGAAAGCCCACAGTTAAAAAAATAACTGCATAAATTATTGATTTTTTTAATTCAGTAAAATTCTTTTTCCATATGTACTTGAAGAGGAATTTTTGACTTGCCCTTTCTGTATTTTCGTTAAAAAGAAACTCAATTATTGTTTTTTCATTCATGGCTAAAGAAGGAGATGGTTTATCACTGAAAAGTAATTAATTTTTTTAATGTTTAATAAGAATACCAATATGAGTAGTAAAAAAAAGCGAAGAAAAAATCTCCGCTTCTAATTTATGCTTTTAAATCCAATTTCAACTCTAGTTCATCCAACTGTTCATCCGCAATCGGACTTGGCGCATCAATCATCACGTCTCTTCCGGAATTATTTTTCGGGAATGCGATATAATCGCGGATCACTTCATTTCCGTTAAGAATCGCAACCAAACGGTCGAAACCTAAGGCCAAACCGGCGTGTGGCGGAGCTCCGTATTGGAAAGCGTTCATCAAAAACCCGAACTGCGCCTCTGCGTCTTCTTTGGTGAATCCTAATAAATTAAACATTTTGGCCTGCAAATCTTTATCGAAAATTCTCACAGAACCGCCCCCGATTTCGTTTCCGTTCAGGATTAAATCGTAAGCATTCGCTCTGGCTTTTCCGGGGTCGGTTTCCAATAAATGGACATCTTCCGGTTTCGGAGAAGTAAACGGATGGTGCATCGCGTGATAACGGCCGGTTTCTTCGTCCCATTCCAAAAGTGGGAAATCCACAATCCAAAGCGGAGCAAACTCGTCCCCTTTTCTCAATCCGAGCTGGTTTCCAAGTTCCATCCTTAAAGCGGAAAGCTGGGTTCTCACTTTATGCGCGTCGCCGCTCATTACAAAAATTAAGTCGCCCGGTTTTGCGCCGAATTTTTCTGCAATCCTCTTCAAATCTTCTTCCGAGTAAAATTTATTTACGGATGAAGTGATGACGCCGTCATGTTGATATTTTATCCAGACCATTCCGGAAGCGCCTATTTGCGGGCGTTTTACCCAATCAATCAGTGCGTCGATTTGTTTTCTGGTATAATCTGGGCAACCTTCCACATTGATTCCGACTACCAATTCCGCATCATCGAAAATTTTGAAGTCTTTGCCTTTCACCAGATCGTTCAATTCGCAAAACTCCATTCCGAAACGGATGTCCGGTTTGTCATTTCCGTATTTTTTCATGGCATCTGCGAAAGTCATTCTCGGGAATTTTCCGAAATCTTTTCCGGTGATATCTTTCAATAAAGTTGCGGTCATTCCTTCAAAAATTTCCAGGACATCTTCCTGTTCCACAAACGCCATTTCGCAATCGATCTGGGTGAATTCCGGCTGTCTGTCAGCTCTTAAATCTTCATCTCTGAAACATTTCACGATTTGGAAATAACGGTCCATTCCGCCAATCATCAGCAATTGTTTGAAAGTTTGCGGAGATTGTGGCAATGCATAAAACTGTCCCGGATTCATTCTGCTCGGAACCACGAAATCTCTTGCGCCTTCCGGAGTTGATTTGATGAGAACGGGAGTTTCCACTTCGATGAAGTTTTGGTCTGAAAGGTAATTTCGCACTTTCTGCGCCATTTTGTGGCGGAAGATCAGTTTGTCTTTTACCGGATTTCTGCGGATATCCAGATATCTGTATTTCATACGGAGTTCTTCGCCGCCGTCGGTTTCATCTTCGATGGTAAATGGCGGAAGTTCGGATGCGTTCAGGATCTTCAGATCTTCAACCAGAATCTCGATTTCACCGGTCGGGATTTTTGGGTTTTTGGAAGCACGCTCGATCACTTTTCCATTCACTTGGATCACGAATTCGCGCCCAAGCTTTTTGGCGTTTTCCAAAATTTCTTTTGGGGTTCGGTCTTCGTCAAAAACCAACTGCGTGATTCCGTAACGGTCGCGCAAATCAATCCAAACCATAAAACCTTTGTCTCGGATGGTTTGAACCCAACCCGAAAGGGTGACATTCTCGTTGATGTTTTTTAGGGATAATTCTCCGTTGGTGTGCGTTCTGAACATAAGTTTTGTTTAAAGCCCGTCTGCCGACAGGTAGATTTAAGGTGGATAATTGAAGTCAAAAATACCGTTTGCAAAGATAGGATTTTTGGGTGGAAGCGGGAAGTTTTTTCGATTTAGGCGAGGCTTTGGAAAGGTTTCTCGCTTTGCGTGAGGGATTGGAATGGTGCGACCGAAGGGAGCAGTGCGCAGCGGAGCGGAGCACCGGAACGAAGTGGAGCCATGGAAAGCCCGACCCGAGCCGTGGGTTTGGGGCAGGAGAGGGGCACGCCCTAATTTTATGAATTTTTAGCGTTTTGATTGAATGTTTTTTAATTAACTTTGTTTAAATCAATTAACAAAATTCTATTAATTATGGGAAAAGGAGATCAAAAATCAAGGAGGGGAAAAATTACCGCCGGAACTTATGGCAAAAGGAGACCAAGAAAGGCGGGTAAATCAGCGACAACGGTAGCAACGATGGAAAAACCTGTGAAGGAAGCCAAGCCGAAAGCAGCACCGAAGCCAAAAGCGGAAAAACCGGTGGAGGCGAAAGCGGAGAAAACTCCAAAAGCGGCAGCTGAAGCGGCCGAATCCAAACCAAAAGCGACCAAATCAAAGAAAACCGAGGAATAATCCCCGGTTTTTTTTCTGCAAATCCGCTTTGGATCTGCAATGGTTTTTTTGGGATATTTCATGAATTCCGGTCTTGCAGTTCACAATTCGTATTGTGACCTCATGGTTTAAAATTATCTTTGCATCCACAAAAAGTATTGACATGCTCAGCAAAATTATCGTACACAGAGTTGGAAACAAAATCAATCAGGAATCCTTGATCCTTGCGCAGGAAGAATTGATGCTGGATGATGAAATGAAGGAATTGCTAGAAGATTTTTTCTAAAGGCATTCAAATCCGAGGAACAGTTCCGTTTTTATAGTGATTCTTATTTGGTGAATAATCCGGTTTATTCGTCAGTTGCTGAGATATTTGAGGATAAGGGAAAATTTGTTTGGGAAGCTGAAAATATTGCTAAACATCTCTATGAAATCACTGAAAACCCGCGAGTTCAAAGCGGTGAACTGTTCGTCGCTTATTTTGAAGGAGAAGAAAATGCTGACGGAAACAAAATAGATTCCATTGGGATTTTTAAGACCGAGAATAAAACCCCATTCTTGAAGATTTTTCCGCAGAATGAGTCTTTCGAGATTGAAAAGGATTATGGAATCGGACTTTCAAAGCTCGACAAAGGCTGCATCATTTATAATAGTTTTAAGGAAACAGGATTCGCTGTTTCTGTGATCGATAATAATAAGAATGGCGACATGTACTATTGGTTTGAGGATTTCTTGAAAGTAAAACAGCGCGACGATGAGTATTTCCATACCCAGGAAACGCTTGCCGTTTACAAAGATTTCATCACCCACCAACTTCCGCAAGAATTCGAGGTTTCAAAGGCTGACCAAGCGGATTTTTTGAATAAATCCATCAATTTTTTTAAAGAAAAGGAAAAGTTTGATTTTGATGAGTTTGCCAATGAAGTTCTGGAAGACAAAAACGTGATTGAGAGTTTCAGCAACTTCAAATCTGATTACGAAAACGAGATGCAGGTTTCAATTTCGGAGGATTTCGCCATTAATGAATCTGCGGTGAAGAAGCAAAGTCGCGGTTTCAAAAGTGTGATCAAGCTTGACAAAAACTTCCATATTTATGTGCACGGCGACCGCAAAAAAATTGAAACGGGACAGGATGAGAAAGGGAAGTATTACCGGCTTTATTTTGATGAGGAGAAGTAATTTTTTATCCACATTCGGGGCTGGCTGATCCGCCTGCATCTGTAATCATTTAAAAAATAACTTTTTGGAATGAGATTTTGAGTGGTATTGCTGCTGAGAATTGCTGCGCTGAACCGTGAGGTGATGATTGAAGACAACAGCTGTTTTTTAGAACTTCTTTTCACGGCAAAAGTTGCGGTGCTTTTTGGGGATAGCCAGAAATGCATTTCACACCAGATCTTGTTCGGCAATTTGATACCAGCTGCGACAAATTTTTCCGATCCTTTTTGTAGTTATTTCTTTGCTCTACTAAGTGGGGTGTATTATCTTTTTTCTACCAGACGCCTTCTAGGTCGTTTTTTTTATAATTTTATGGTGGTTTTGTGGAAAAATATTTTCTAAAAATGGGTGTTTTCACGGTTACTTTTAACAGATATTAAAATGTACCTTTGCATGCAATAACCAAAAAACACACACACAGATGAAAAAAAGCAACACTCATTTTTCTTATTCTATTTTCTAATCGCCAAATCAGGAGATTTAAATCGCAAGTCACATTTTAGAATAAAGGCATCAGTAAATTTACTCTGCCCCAAGCCTAGTACTTTCACTACGGCCTATATTCTCAGCTGAAGCAATGAGCCATTCAGTGGTTCTGCACATTTCTTACAATAACTACAAAATCTATTCAATATGAAATGTAAATTTTCATTTTTGTTAATGATCATCTCGTTCTTGTTTACGCTTTTGTTTTCGCAGAAAATACAAGCGCAACTGATAACGATAGATGGACAAACTAATGATTGGGCTGCCGCCCTGCAGTCCAATACCTACTCAATTCACATTCGTGATGCGAATAAAACTAATGACGATTCTTTTACTCAAGGATCAAGTGACCCCAATTTAATAAGCACTTGGGCTTGGGAGAATGGGCAAACCAACAGCAAAGGCGATATTAGTAATGCAGCGGCTGTATTAATAGGAAACAAACTTTATTTTTCTGGAGACAGAACCGCTATCAATGGAAATGCACAGATAGGTTTTTGGTTTTTTCGTGATGAGGTAGCTCCAAATTCTAATTTTAAATTTACCGGCCAACACCAAATAGGAGACATACTCGTACTCTCAAATTTTACCAATGGTGGAGGTGTTTCAACTTTAAGAATTTATGAATGGGTTGGATCTGGTGGTTCAGATGGTACTTTAAATTTGATTACAACTACTTCAAATGGCTTTGTAAACAGTACCTATCAAAATACGCCAGCTTACCCGGGATGGACTTATCAAGGTGATAATGTTCCCAGTGTTGGTATCCCACCTCCAAATGTATACGCTACAGGTTCATTTTTTGAAGGTTATGTAGATCTTGGCACATTGGGAATCGGCACTTGTATAGGCAGCTTTTTGTTAGAAACAAGAAACTCAGCTTCAATTACAGCTTCACTTCAAGATTTTGCTGCAGGTAATTTTAACGTTAAACCTGCTGCACCTAGCGTTGTGAATGGTGAAAGATGTGGACCGGGAATCGTGACAATGTCTGCAACTTGTATAAACGGAAGTGGTGTAAGATGGTACAGTTCTGCCTCTGGCGGACAGCCATTGGGACAAGCTGATGGAGTTTCTGCAGATGGAAATTCTATTTCTGTCAATACCAATACGAACGTTACCTATTATGCATCTTGTTTTTCAAATGTAGGTAATTGCGAAAGTACCAGAGTTCCCGTAACAGGTACCATAAAATCTCCTCCAACGGTAACGCTTTCTGGTGGTCCTATTTTATGTCATGACGGAACTGCTACAATTACTGCGACGGTAACTGGAGGTTCAGGAAATTATAGCTATGCTTGGACAAAAGATGGTTCTCCATTCACCAATCCGGGAGGCGGCAATGTTATCCAGGCAACAGGTCCGGGTAGCTATTCCGTAATAGTTACTGATACAACTCAACAATGTTCTTCGGCATCATCGAATGTTGTGAGCCTGACCAACCCTACCCAGGTTGCGGTAACTTTGGCCGGCGGCCCAATTCTATGCCACGACGGTGACGTGACGCTTAGCGCCACAGCCAGCGGAGGAAACGGAAGCTACACCTACGAGTGGTATGTCGACAACACATTGATCGCCAACGCGAGCGGCAACACCTACGTTACCCATACGACAGGATCCTATACCGTGAA
>NZ_LFNG01000038.1 GCF_001045435.1 Chryseobacterium koreense CCUG 49689
TTACAGCGAATTTATGAGCTTAACATCATGAAAAAAGACAAGCTAAAATGAATGAAAATGGAAAGAAAATCAGGTGGTCAATTTGCTCCGAATCTCGGTGGTCAATTTAAACCGAAATTCACTGGTCACTTTGCTCCGAAATCAGGTGGTCAATTTGACCGTTTTTTCCAGTCAAACCCAGGAGTTGTGTCTAATAACGAAAAGAGGACATCATTCGAAAAATAAAGGGTAAACAAATGCTTTCGAGAATCGTAATAGAAGCTGGCAAGAAACTTTCTTTTGCCTAGTCGGGTTTCAACGTCTAACTCAGAAAGTATAGCAAGTTGTTCAACAAATACGTTGAAGTTACTTACGCAAATCGAATTATTACAACTTAAGTGCTTTGTTCCAAGACAAATCATATGTCGTGGCTGCATTTCTATAGATTTGTGAAGTTCCTGTTGCTTTTTCTGATAGTCTTTTATAATAAAATTTTCGATATCGTAATGATTGACTTGCCTATCAACTGACGCAAATCCACGTAGTTTTGCCCAATAAAGTTCGTATTCAAGCTTCTTTTTTGCCACAGATATTAGAGTTCTGAAGATTTGCCTTTGATATAAAGTGGAAAAGATACAATAGAGCACCCGGTATCCGAAGATATTTAGCTCTGAACTGACTTTAGGATCAATTAAGAAATCGACTATGCTATTGGGTATAGTGATATTTTTGTGAAGAGGGTTTTCTTCCTGTCTTTCAATTGGCTCCATTCTGCATGTATTTGGTTCTATGACATTGAAAATTTACTTTTTCTTATTGTTCTTCAAGAAAATTTCCGCGTCTTCCTGATTATACACTTTGTTGTCTTTCACCCAGTCAACTAGGTCAGATTTGAGAAAGAATAGCAAGCCATTCGTTGGTTTATAGAAAGGAATGGACCGTGAGGAAGTCAATTTGCTGAGGAGGCTATAACTGATTCCAAGATACGCGATCGCTTCCGAGCTTGAAAGCACTTCTTTGTCATTAATGAAATTGTCTTTGAGAAGCTTCTTCAGTTCATTCAATTGCTTCTGCAGCTCAACAGGTAATTGTGACATTTTTGAAAGTTTTGGAATTATGGGACAAAAATATCTATTGCCTAACCGAGAACTGGAAAAAAAGTGACCTCGCTATCCGCGAGGTCAACAATTTCTTGCAACTTTTGTTTACTTTTTTGACTTATTTTTACTTTCTGTAAAATTAATACTTCTGTATTTCACTTTACTATCAGTGAGACATAGGCCCATTTCACCAATAAACGTAGTAAACTTTCTTATAGCATTTTCTTATAAAATTACTTCATGCGATTCCTTGTTGTCGTCACACTCTTGTACTTTATTTCTTTACCCTTATGTAGAAAAAGAAGTATTAATTTAGTTTGTGGAATACGCGTTATTATACTTAATTCCTCAAGAAAAAACACTATCTCCTTTAATCTACGAGCTTCATAAAGTAAAATTTTGTCCTTATGCTCAATCACTACATTATTCTTGAAAATTAAATCGATAAATTTTTCTTCGGTATAGACGCAAACGTCAAAATATTTTTTTGCTTCCAAAGAATGAAAATTATGTAACTTTTTAAGCTTGCGCGAGCCTTTCCTTTTGTCATGTTGATAGATATTGTCAACTTTTTCTACTGATTTACTTTTACTAAAAGCAAATCTCGCAAACTTTAGTACATCAAACTTCGTTACTTCCTCAATAATATGTGATTTTCCTCCAACGCTCATGAATATTTTGTTCGCGATACTTGACTGCCTATAATCTAACTCATTAATTTTTGAATATGTTGTTTTGAAAGCAGCCAAAACCATTATAAACAAGTAAAATATTAACATCAACACTTTTAAGATATCTTCTACTATCGAAAAATCTTTCAACGCGTAAAAAATCACCAATAAGATAAAAACTACAGGAGAAAATGTAAAAAAAGGGCCACTAATTTTCTTTTTTACATTCTCAAGCAAAAATTCTGAAAGAAAAACAGTTCTTCTCAAATTGGAATCGATGTCCATAAATAGTTTTGTCATAACGATATGTTTTCCCACAAAAACAGGATTATTTATATTCATATGAAAACAAATAACTAACTTTGAATCGGCAATATTGTTGTACTAATGTTGTACTCGACCAAAAATAAAAAGACACCAACATTGCTGTAAGTGTCTGATTTAGAGGGAGTGGCCCAGCTTGGGCTCGAACCAAGGACTTACTGATTATGAGTCATTTAATTTATTTTTTATTATACTTTACATTGTTTTATTATACTTTATTTTTAACTGATTACCAATGCTTTACAAAATAATGTTCCTTATTCTAATTTACTTTTCTTTATATTTGTAGAGCAAATGTTCGTCAAATGTTCGTCAAAAAAAGTATAAATAATGACCACCTTTCAGTTTACTTTAAAGAATAACGCCAAATCAAATGGTGAAAAAAGTATCATCATGTCGTTTATCAAAGACAGAAAAAACACAAGTTTGTCGCTTCGACATTCATGTACCGACCAACAATGGAGCTCAGAAACGGAACGTGTGAAAAAAAGCCACCCTGATTACGAAAAACTTAATAAGTTTATTGATAAATACAAAGGAATTGCTTCAAAGATCATAGAAGATCTTGAAGATGATAATATTCCCTATACCCTGCAGGATGTAATTTATGAGATTAAGAATTATAAGGGAGACCTGAAAACAATGTCCTACACCAAGTTTCAAGAAATCGTTATTGAAAACCTAAAAAAATCTGATAAAATTGGGTCTGCGCAAGTTGACCAAGATGCATTAAACTCTCTTCAAAAATTTTTTGACAAAAAAGACATCGGTTTTAACGAGATTAAATATCTAACCCTCAAAAAATATGAGGCACATTGTATTGAAAAAGGAAATTCACCTGCAACTATCGGAATCCGAATGAGGGCGATTAGAAGCGTTTTTAATCAGGCAATCAAGGCTAAAGTAATCAAGGAAAGACAATACCCTTTCAAGGACTATAAAATTTCCCAAATCAAGAGTAACAGCAAAAAAGAATTCTTGAGCGTGAGCGAAATCGACCTACTAAAAAAATATGAACCAAAGGATCAGTACGAAGAATTTGCTAAAGACATGTTTCTGTTCAGTTATTACTCAAGGGGAATTAATTTCATCGATATGATGCAACTCGAAAAGAATGCAATAATCGATAAGAATATTTCTTACTACAGGGAAAAAACAGGAGTTGCAGTAAAATTCAAATTAAATAACATCACAGAAAAAATTCTTAAGAAATATAAATCAGAAGCCGAGTCTAAATTTCTATTATCCATCGTAAAAAACAATAATCCTACAAAAACTTACTTGAAAAACAAATCTCAAAAATATTTGACGATCTATGTCAATAAATATTTGAAGGATATTATGAACAGTCTTAAAATCAATAAAAACATCACCTTTTATTGCGCAAGACATTCCTTTGCGACTGCACTCAAGTTTGAAAATGTTTCAATTGAAATTATTCGGGAAGCATTAGGTCACAAAGATATTAATTCGACAATGTCGTATCTGAATTCACTTCCTGATGCTAAATTGGATAAAATCATTGAGGATATTATAAAGTGAAAATTTCGTTTTATAATCGTGTGATAGCGTCAAATTATGAATCTATTCAATTCTAACTGTTATTAGTTATTCAGCTTGTCCATAATTTGCTTCATCGTTTCAATCAAAATGGAAAAACTGGGGCTTTCGCCAACAATCATACTTCCTTGCATAATCTTATAATCATTCTCCCAATCATTGATTACTTCATGAGGTGGAATAATATTGATGAATCCCTTTTTGTGACTTTCATAATCAATCCACTTGGAACGGTTCATCTTCTCTCTAAAATTGACAATTTTTTCAAAAAGTTCGTCATCTTCCAAAGCACTTTTGCCATATTCAGTGTGATACAGTTGGAATAAATCGAATAAATGTCGGCTCATTCTTTCACTTCTGATTCGGTCTTTTGGTTTTGAAAACTCTTCATGAAGTAAAAGGATTTTTTCAAGAAAAGTTTTTGTAGGAACCGTTACCAACACTTCAAATGGTGGTAAAGAAAAAGAAGCATCTTTGTAATATTCTTCAATAAAAGATTGTACTACTTTTTCCTCAGAAGGTTCTTTCAATGCTCTAGCTCCCATTTCAATTAGTCGTTCCTTAACAAAACCCACTTTTTAATTTATTTTTAAAAACAGGATTAGAAAACAGCATAATTTGTATCTTATAAAATAAGAAAATAATTTTCTGTTTCAGTAGTTCCATCATTTTCTTCATGTTCCAAGCGGTTGCAGCTAGTAATGCATTGATTTGTGGTCCCGTTTCTCCCATGAAGTAATTTTTTGCCAGCCTAAAATCGGTTTTTAAATGTCCGATGATAGGTTCTATTGCCGCTCTGGTTCTAAATTTTTTGCGCTTTGTCTGCTTTTGATAAGCATTGTCTTTTTTTCTTGGAATGCTTGGGATGGAGATTTTCACGCCCTTTATTTCTGATTTTCCTCTGCCACCTCTATCGTAAAGGAGTTCTTTTGGGAGCTTTTGACCACCGGTTTCCATCTGTTCCAAAAGTGGTTCTATGGTGTGACCATCGTAAGGAGTTTGCAAAAATGCTTTAATCCCGAGAATGATTTTCTTGCCTTTGTTGGCGGTGGTTATCAAACCTACCTTATTCCCAAATTGTTCATTGCTTTATTATTGTTTTTTAATGGTATTCACGAATGCTTCGCATTTCATACTGGCTATGCGCTTTTCCTTTGGCAATACATCGGGTAAAAGGCTTGTGAATGCTGTAAATTTTATCGGCATCGTTTCTTTTTTGTGTGACAACCTTGGTGTACAATGTCATTAAATCTTTATAAAATTCTTGCTGTTCTGCATTAAAATTCCGTTGCAATTCACGAATCAGTCTCATGGCGATGGTTTTGAGCTGTCTTTGAGATTTCCTTGCCGCTTTTGCCCGCTTGGGATGTTTTCCGTTGTAGGTGTTGCGCACCATTTGTTTGCTGACTTTTGTGTAGCGTTGTCTTTGTTTTATGCCTTCATTTCCGGCTATTTTGTTGCAATAATCGATCACTTTTTTGCACAATTTTGCATCGGTAGGAAAAGAGGTATTATTCTCCTGAACGGTAGTATCGGACAAAACAAAATTTGAGGTGTTCGTCTTGGCATCGTGCATTCTTACGCTGTAGGCAAAGATTTTTTCGATGCCTTTTTCGCCAATTCTTTTTCGGAAATGAACAAAATTACTCGGGTCACAAGGAAATTCGTGTTCAAAGAAAACCCTGCCACAAAAATGCTGCATATAAGGATTCATGATCCAGGCTTTTTCCAACGTCTCATCGCCCAAATTATACAAATGTTTCAGTAGCAAACAACCCACCATAAACCGAATCGGATGGCTCGGATTGCCCACTTTGGAATACAAGGGCGAAAATTCTTTCTCAAAATAATTCCAATCTATTTTTTCTGAAAGTAGAACAAGTTCATGCTCGTGGTCAATAAAATCCACCAACATTGGGCGGAATAATTCTGGCTTCTTTTCTGGATTTTTTCCCAACATATTTGCAAGGTTTTAAAGCTCTAAGATACAAATTCTTGCAATAAAAAACAAGCTATTCTAAACCCAAAATACTAATAATTAGTAAATTATAGGTGGTTTAAGGAGAGACTAAATATGAAGATTCTTAATCTATCGCTGTATTTTTTTTAAAAAAATTTAATCATAATCATCAACAAATAAAATAAAGAAAGCCGCTTCAAATGAATGAAACGGCTTTCTCTTAACAATAAAAAAACTATAAATTATACGATATGTTTCGGGGTAAACCCGTCGTCACTTAATTCCTGGTGTTCATAGTCAGCTTTCATTTCCTCTTCATAATCGATTTTTTCATGTTTACCCATTCTTCTAAGTAATGAATCGAACAGGGAATACACTACCGGAACGATAATCAATGTAAGGAACAATGAAGATATCAAACCACCGATTACTACCCACGCTAATCCGTTGTTCAATTCGGCTCCTGCTCCTTTTGCCAATGCAATCGGAAGCATCCCAAAGATCATCGCAATGGTGGTCATCAAAATTGGACGAAGACGAGCATGATTCGCTTGGATAAGTGCGTCATGAGTACTTGCTCCAGCGGCTTTTCTCATGTTGGCGAAATCGACAATCATAATCGCGTTTTTCGCAACCAAACCAATCAACATAATCATTCCGAGCATGGTAAAAATATTCAGTGAATTTCCTGTAAGGGCAAGAATTACCATTACTCCGATCAATGCTAATGGAATTGAAAACAATACTACGAAAGGATAAACAAAACTGTCATACAGCGAAACCATAACCAGATAAACTAAGACAATAGCCGCCAATAGAGCGATTCCTAAAGTACCGAAACCTTCTGTTTGGTTTTCCATATCACCGCTCCAGATGTAGTTTACGCCTGCAGGCTTTGTTTTTTCGTTATCCATAAACATCGCAGACCATTCATTCGCGACATCACCTACTGGCCGACCTACTACTTTGGAAAGAACTTTCACGGAAGGCGATTTATCTCTACGTTGCAACAAACTAGGTCCTGAACTCATTTCTACATTCGCAAACTGGCTGAGTCGGATTTGTTCGCCTTTATTATTAGTGAACATTAAGTTTCTAACATCATCAATCGATTTTCTGTTGTTATCTGCAAAACGAATATTAATATCATATTCATACTCCCCTGCGCGGAATTTTCCATCGGTATTTCCATTAAATGCAGTTTGCATCGTTTGTCCCACACTTGAAAGATTCAAACCTAACGCAGCCATTTTATCACGGTCAATATTCACTTTTACCTCCGGACTTCCGGTATCAGTAGATAATTCGGCATCTACCGATCCAGGAACTTTTTTCAGCAACTCGAGGATTCTCGCAGCTTCTTTATTTGCTGTTTCGTTATCTGGTGCGGTTACTACCATCTCGATTGGGGCATTAGCAGCTCCCATCAAGCCAATTGGTGCAGTTTTAAATTCCACTCCGGTGAATTTTTCTTCCAAATCCCTTTTGATCTTCGCCGCCATAATTTCGGTACTTTCAGAACGCTCGGATTTATCTGTCAAAATCACCTGAACTTCGGATTGGTAAGCCGTTGCCTGTGCTCCACCAAAACCGGTAGATTGCTGACCAACGGTGGTAATTAAATTCACCACATTCGGGTTGTCTCTCAGATATTTTTCAACCTGAAGGGTAACCTGATTTGTTTTTTCGATGGTAGCATCTTTAGGCAATTCCATTTGCACGAGGAACTGTCCACGGTCCATTTTCGGGAAGAATTCGCCTCCGATAAATCCGAAAACTACCAATAGCATTGATGAAATCAAAACAACAAAGGTTACAATTACCGTCATGATTCTTCTAAAACCTGTTTTCAAACACCATTCTAGAATTTCTGTAATCCAATGGGTAAATTGATCTAATTTAGTTTCAAACCAAAGAATAAATTTCTCAAATGGATTTTTACCTGTAAGATGTACTACTTTTCCAAATCTTGATGACAACCATGGAATAATGGTAAATGACGATAACAAAGAAAATAATGTGGCAATAACGACGGTGACACAGAACTGAGCTAAAATATTTGATACCAAACCGGAACTCATTGCGATAGGTAAAAATACCACTACAATAACCAAAGTAATTGCAGTTACTGTAAAGCCAATTTCGGATGCCCCATCGTACGCTGCACGAATACGGCTTTTGCCCATTTCCATGTGACGATACACGTTTTCTAAAACCACAATCGCATCATCCACAAGAATACCTACTACCAAGGAAAGCCCAAGTAAGCTCATCAAGTTCAGCGTATATCCCATTAAATACATTCCAATGAAAGTCGCGATCAACGAGATTGGAATGGACACCATTACAATAAATGCATTTCGAATATTGTGTAGGAATAGCAACATCACAATCGCTACCAACACAATCGCCAACACCAAATCGAAAATTACATGATTCGCTGAATCTAACGTGAAATCCGTAGTATCGTTTACAAGGTTCAATTTTATTCCTTGAAGTTTATAATTATCGGTTACCTCGGCCATTGTTTTCTGAATACTTTCGGAAACTGCTACTGCATTTGCATCAGATTGCTTCTTTACTTGTAATAGAATTGTTGGATTCTGATTGTACCTCGCAATTTTTTCAACATCTTTCTGTGTATCGAATACCGTTGCAATATCAGACAAACGAACTTGTGCTCCATTTTTAGAAGAAATAACAAGGTTGCTTAATTCTTCAACAGATTTGTATTTTCCGGATAATCTAATAGTCGATCTTGAAGTTCTGGATTTTAAACTTCCGGTTGGGAAATCTAAGTTTGATGAAAGAATCGCTTGCTGTACTTCTCCGATACTGATGCCATAACCTTCCAGTTTTTTATCATCAATACTCACTTGAATTTCTCTTTCCTGACCGCCGATAAGATCAACCTGCGCTACCCCATTTACACGGGAAAAAATCGGTTCAATTTTCTTATCAAGCAAATCATAAAGTTCTTTGCTGTTCAGCTTATCACTCGAAACACTCATGGTAATGATCGGAAGATCATCTAATGAGAATTTATTTAGAGAAGGCGCATCCGCATCATCCGGAAGCTCAGAAAGTATT
Source organism: Chryseobacterium koreense CCUG 49689 (assembly GCF_001045435.1). GTDB lineage: Bacteria > Bacteroidota > Bacteroidia > Flavobacteriales > Weeksellaceae > Kaistella > Kaistella koreensis. Next base: position 8,685 of record NZ_LFNG01000038.1, read on the forward strand.
GCATTTACTTTACGTTGAGCATCATTCAGCGCATAATTTACATCGGCTCCGGAATTCAGTTGCACCATCACAACTGAAAGACTTTCGTACGATGATGATTCTACTTTTTTTACGTTTTCTAAAGCACCCACTGCATCTTCGATTTTTCTGGTGACCGAAGTTTCAACCTCACTAGGCGAAGCTCCGGGATAAACCGTGGAAATCGTCACCATGTTGGTTTCAAATTTTGGGATGAGCTCGTATCCCATCATGGAATAGCTCAACAAACCACCTAAAGTAAGTATCGTAAACAAAACGATAATTAGCGATGGTCTTTTGATTGATATTTCTGCTAATTTCATTGTTTTATTTTACGATATTAATTTTTGATCCGTTTTCTAAGTTGATTTGTCCGCTGGTAATTACTTGTTCACCACCATTTAAACCACTGATAATTTGTACTTTATCGCCATAAACTTTTCCTGTTTGTACTTTCACCAGTTTCGCAGTACCATTTTGAACGATGAATATCTGACCTGAACTTACTCCATTTACGAAAGCTTCTGCTGGTACCACGAGCATATTTTGATTTTCAGCTCCATAATTGGTTTTGAATAAAGCGGTGGCATACATTCCCGCTTTTAATTTCCCATTATTAGCAACTTCTATTTCTACAGGGAAGTTGAGCGAAGCATCACTTTTTGGTGCGATAAACGAAATTCTTCCGGTAAAAGTTTCGTCCGGCAAAACATTAACATTAATATCCACTTGCTGCCCGATCTGGATTCTTCCCACTTGGCTTTCATCCACCAAAACAGAAAGTTTCAAACTGTTGATATTAACGATTTCAAACAAAGGTGTTCCCGGTGAAACTACGGCGCCCGGCTCTACCATTTTTTTATTGATCGTTCCGCTGATACCTGCTCTTACTTTGGTATCGTTCATTCTTACGCTTTGCGATCTCACAGCAGCTTGTGCATTTTTCAGCTGGAGTCTGGAATTATCTAATTGTTGCTTGGTAACACCACCTGTTTTGTAAGCGTTTTCGTAACGTTGGTTGTCGATAATGGCATTTTGCAAATTATTTTGAGCTTGGGTAACATCTACTTCGATTGCATCTCTTTTTATACTTGCCAACACTTGTCCGGCTCCTACGCGCGAACCTTCTTTTACATAAACACTAACCACACGTCCGGAAATATCCGCAGACTGGTTGGTTTCCTGTTTCGGAATGAAGGTTCCGTTCGCAGTATAATCGGTATTGATGTTTTCCCGGCTTGCGGTCACTACATTCACGTTGATTTTATCTACCTGTTTCGCTACCTCAGCAACTTCTTTTTCTTGTTTGGCTTTGTTTCCCACAATGGTGTATGCTCCCCAACCGATAAGTAGTGCTGCAACGATGATATATATTAAAGATTTCTTCATGATAGTTTATTTTAAATAAGTTTTAAGTTCTCCTTTTGCTTTATAATATTGAATTTCCGCGATTTTGTATTCCAAAATAGCATTGCTGTAATTGTTCTTGGCTTCCACCAAAGCATTTTCCGCTTCCAACAATTCTGTCAGCGTTGCCAAACCGTACTGATAATTATGTTTGGTATTAGATGTTACTGTTTCAGCAAGACTAACGTTGGCTTTTTGATTTTCTAAGGCCAAAAGACTGTTCTCGATTTGCGATTTTGCATTTTGATAGGATAAATCCAAGCCCAGTTTAGTGTCTTTGATGCTTACGTCCAGTTTATCCAGTTCTATTTGCGCCATTTCTACACGGGCTTTTGTAGCAAATCCATTAAAAATAGGAATATTAACGCCCAAAGTAATCGCAGAATAATCTGCCCAATAAACGCCATTTTTTTCACCATTGGTCAAAGGAAACTTATTACCCAATCCTTGCCAGCTGTAATTGGCATTCAGATTTACTGTCGGATAATACGCAGCTTCTACCGCTTTTTTATTGTACTGCAGAAGTTCTCTTTGCTTGTTCAAAATTTTAATTTCAGATCTCTCATCGGTTCCCACTGTTTCGTCCAATAAATGTGGAGTAATTTCCATATCTGCTTTTACCAGCTCTATTTTGTTCTCAATCGGCATTCCCATATAGAATTTCAATGCGTTTTCTGCTTGATTGATGGCGTTTTGCTGCTGCTTAAGAATCGTATTGATGTTGGTAAGATTAACATTGGTTCTGTCGAGATCAATTTTTTTTGCAAGTCCGTTATCAAATAAACTTTTAATAATATTTCTCGCTTTTTCGGTACTTGAATAGCTGCTTTCTAAAGTTTCCTTCTTTTGCTGAATAGTAAATACCTGAAAATACGCATTAGAAACCCTTTCGATGATTTGTTCTTCAGTGAGCTGTGCATTAAGCTGATAAAATTCTTTGGTTGATTTGGCAGCTTTAAGTCCAACAAATACTTGCTGATTAAATAAAGCCTGAGAAAGTTGAACTCCTGCTCCGGCATTCCACTTTTGGCCCATTGTAATCAGCTGTATATTACTAGGTCCCCCGCTGAATGCGCCTACATCTAGAGCAGTAGACTGCAAAATTGGGTTATAAGTTAGGTTGGCTACACCATTAATCTTCGGAAGAGCACCTGCTTTTGCTTCCATGATTTGATAATCTGCATTGCGGACATCCAGTTTGGCATTCTGCGCTTCTGCCTTATTTTGTAGCGCATACTCGATGGCTTGTTTCAGGGTAACGGTTTCCTGCGCTTGCAACTCGGTAATCGAGAAGGCAAAGAGCAGCGCACCGAGCGCCATGTTTCTCCAGTTGGTCATTGTATATTGAGTTATTATTTGTTATGAATTTTATTATAGCTTAAATCGTTTCAGATTTGCAGACCACATTTTTCAGGTAATTTTTGCCTTTTTCGGTGGTGATGGCATACATGAAAAATTTCATCGCTTCATTATTAAAGTGGGTTCTGTCAATTTCTTCAGTATTGAAAAAAGGTGAACTATCGTAGGACATGATAAGTTGAAAAAACATCTTACCGTATAATTTCTCATCAAAATCGTCCCGATAATACCCTTGTTCTCTACCTCTTTTTATATTATGAATGATTACTTCTGTAAATCTTTCAGAGAAATGCATCATATGTTGATTAAAGATCGTCGGATAATACTTAATTAGCTGGCGAATAAACAGTGATTTATTGGTTTGCACTGCCTTTTCTATCTGCTCATCGCGACAAAACATCCTTTCGATGGCATTTTCAATTTTAATATCCAGTTCGTTGAGTTTTTCGATGACTTCTTTTAATTTGAACTGAAGAACATCGCTTAAAAGCGCTTCTTTGTTGGTGTATTTTTGATAAAGCGTTTTCTTAGACATCCCGAATTCTTTCGCAATATCATCCATTGTCAATGTTTTTGCACCATTTTCGACAAACAAATCAGCTACTTTTTCTAAAAATTTTACATCCATTTTTACAAATTTCGGTTGCAAAGTTACAAAAGAAAACTCAAAAACAACAAAAGTTTCCTGGTTTTTTTTATTAAAATCTATCCACTTTATTGAAATCCAGAATGATAGGATTAATAAAATAATTTTCTTCTTTTAATACTTCATTTTTACCATACTTCTTCTATTTTTTTGTTTTATCAAATTAGACGTTTGAGGAGTTCCCCGCTGCGCAAAGTCTCCTGACTTTGATCCCCGCTGCGCAAAGTCTCCTGACTTTGAGCCAATTTGAACGAAACATATCATAACTAAACCACTAAACCATCTTCTTGCCAATCAAATCCAGAAACTGTTGCTCGTCCAGAATCGTAATCGTGCCGATGTCCTGCGCTTTTTTCAGTTTGCTTCCGGCTTTTTCGCCCACTACCAGATAATTCAGGTTTTTGGATACTGCGGAGATGTTTTTGCCGCCGTGTTTTTCCACCATTTCTTCCGCAGCATCCCGGGTAAAAAGGGAAAGTTTCCCGGTAAACAGAAAGGTTATGCCGTCCAGCACATTGCGTAATATTTCTCCGGCAGCATCTCCTTTTTCCAGCTGTACACCATAGGATTTCAGGCGTTCAATCATCAGCAGATTTTCGGGATTCCGGAAGAATTCTTCAATGCTCACCGCAATCTTGGCACCGATGTCTTCCACCTGCGTCAGTTCTTCGGCCGCCGCATTTTTCAGGTCGTCGATCGTGGCAAAATTCTTCACCAGTTTCTTGGCAACGGTTTCGCCAGCGTGCTTAATGCCAATCCCAAAAAGTACTTGTTCGAATGGGATTTCCTTTGATTTCTCAATGCCGTCAATGATGTTCTGAGCGGATTTTTCCGCCATTCTTTCGAGCGGATTTTTCCTGATTCCTGATTACATAACCTTCTTTCATACTTCTGTTTCCTCAAAGATAATTTTTTCTAATTGATATGTTATTGTAAATTGCTCAAAGTCAGGAGACTTTGCGCAGCTGGAAATGAACAAAATTACTCGGGTCACAAGGAAATTCGTGTTCAAAGAAAACCTTGCCACAAAAATGCTGCATATAAGGATTCATGATCCAGGCTTTTTCCAACGTCTCATCGCCCAAATTATACAAATGTTTCAGTAGCAAACAACCCACCATAAACCGAATCGGATGGCTCGGATTGCCCACTTTGGAATACAAGGGCGAAAATTCTTTCTCAAAATAATTC
>NZ_LFNG01000039.1 GCF_001045435.1 Chryseobacterium koreense CCUG 49689
CGACCACGCACTCATCGTCCGGAGGACGATATATGATTAACCATAAGATTCATCTGATGGATTGACGAGCGGCAACTACACATAGGCATCGTCCGGAGGACGACATGTGATTATCCATAAGATTCATCTTATGGAACTTAGGCCGCACAGTACTTCCGCTCGCATAGCGGCACGTGACTCCAGTCCAAATGAGCATCATTTCGGGATTACCCTGCCATCATTCTTTTTACCCCATTCTTTATTTTGAATTTTCTAAATTTGCTTAAAACCATTTTTCATGTATGAAGTCCGCCTAAAATCAATACTCGACAACGATTTTTATAAGATCACCATGCAGAACGCAGTGATCAAACAATTTCCCAACGAGAAGGTCAGATACCGGTTCATCAACCGCGGCGAACACCATTTCCCGGAAGGCTTTGCAGCGGAATTGCGGAAATTGGTCAACGCCATGGCAGAACTCAAGCTGACGAAATCTGAAAAGCAATACCTGAAAGAAACCTGTCCGTACCTGGATCTACCTTATCTGGATTTTCTTGCCGGTTATCACTACGATCCCGCAGAAGTCCATATCTCCCAATCCGGCACAGACCTGGAAGTCACGGTGGAAGGCGAATGGTACCGCACCATCCTGTGGGAAGTTCCGCTCCTGGCATTGATTTCCGAGCTTCATTACGAGATGAAACACCTGGAAAGAGATACCAATGAAGTGGTCATCCAGCGGACCATGGAAAAAGCCGAACAGCTCAACCGGCTTGGGGTGACTTTCGCGGAATTCGGGACGCGCCGCAGACATTCCTATGCTGTTCAGGATCTGGTGGTGGATGCACTGGTGAAGACCGAAAACTCCACGCTTATCGGCAGCTCCAATGTGCACTTTGCCATGAAATACGGCGTGAAGCCGATCGGAACCCACGCCCACGAATGGTTCATGTTCCATGCCGCGGAATATGGATTCAAAATGGCGAACGCGCTTTCGCTGGAACATTGGGTAGATGTGTACCGCGGCGATCTGGGAGTGGCACTTTCGGACACCTACACCACGGATGTCTTCTTCCAGCAGTTCGACAAAAAATTCGCAAAACTATTCGACGGAGTGCGGCACGACAGCGGAGATCCGATCGAGTTTGCCAACAAAACCATAAGACATTACGAAGAAAATGGAATCAACCCCCTGTTCAAATACATCATCTTTTCAGATAGCCTGAATCTGGAAAAAGTGGAAGAAATCACCAACGCCTGCAAAGATCGGATCGGAATTTCTTTCGGAATCGGAACGAACCTGACCAATGATGTCGGTCTGAAACCGATGAACATTGTGATGAAGCTCATTGCCGCGAAATCGAGCCATGGCGACTGGACGCCCACCGTGAAACTGTCTGACGAAAAAGGAAAATATACCGGTGACCCCGAAATGATTGAGCTGGCCAAAGCATTTTTGAAGATTCCCGGCTAAAAGGATCATCCGATGCACGACCCCATCATATCCTATTTCCTTGGAAATTTTTAATTTTAAAAACTAAAAACATTGCACATGAAAACCATTCAAACCATCGAGGAAGTCCTGACACAAATCGATGAAATTATTTCCTGGAGCCGTCAAAACGAAAGTCCCGTTGGTTATTTTGCCTCTACCTATCGGATCATGACCGCCCAGGTTTTAAAAGGCATCCAGACCAAAAAATTTGAGGACAATTCCAGAATGACCATACTGGATATTGCATTTGCAAAACGCTACCTGGAAGCCTGGAACAGCTATCGCAATGGAAAAAGATGCTCCCACGCTTGGCGCATTGCCTTCGAAGCAGCTAAAAACCAGAACCTGCTCATCCTTCAACATATTTTTTTGGGAATGAATGCACACATCAACTTGGATTTGGGAATTGCCGCGGCCTCCATCATGCCGTACCGCAGCATCAATCCTTTGAAAAATGATTTCAACCGAATTAATGAGGTGATCGCTTCCATCAATCAAAACGTGCAGGATTCTTTAAACCGCATCATCTATCCGGTTCACCTCATTGACCAGGTAGCTGATGGAAAAGATAATGCAGTTTTAGATTTCTGCATTTCCAAAGCGCGGCAAACTTCTTGGACGACCGCCGTGATATCCTCCAACACTCCAAAATTTTTGCAGGACTCTGTAACCGCTGTTGTCGATTATGCCACTGCCCAAGTTGCCACCCAAATACTGAATCCGAAGCTACTTACGCCCGCACTTTCCAAAGCACTGAAAAAATATGAAAGCAGCGATGTGAAAAAAAACATCGAAATCCTAAGCAGTACCAAAAATATCTAGTTGGTCCATCTAATTGCGCTTCCCCTATTTTCTTTTCGTATTTTTGAAAAATGGAAATCACCACACTCTTCATTGGATTCATTTTCGGCGCAATTCTCGGCGCCGTGGTTCTCTATTTTATGCTAAAATCCGGAAATGTGCCAAGAAAGGATTTTGAAGAACTCAACAATAACTACATACGCACCAGTTCCGACCTGCAAAATTCTAATCAGAAAATCAGCGAACTGAATGAGCATTTCGAACAGGAAAAAAATCTCACTAAAGAACTTTATGAGCTGAAATCTGCACTGGAAAAGGATATCGCGCAAATCAACGCGGTCAATGATTCCCAGACTCAAAAAATCAACGAGCAGCAAAGGGACCTCCAAATACAGACCGAAAAAATAGACGCCCTCAGTGCGGAGAAACAAAATCTGATCGCCATCAAATCTGAACTGAGCGCCCAAAACGAAAGCCTCCAAAAAAGATTCGAGGAACAAAAAGAGGAAATCATCAAACTCCAGGAAGCCGCGAAAAATGAGTTTAAAAACCTGGCGAACGAAATCCTGGACGAAAAAACCAGGAAGTTCACCGAAACCAATAAAGAAAATCTGGATTTACTCCTGAAACCATTAGGAGAAAACCTGGAAAGTTTTAAGAAAAGGGTCAACGAAGTCTATGAGCAGGAGACTCGCGAACGCAGTTCGCTGAATACCGTCATTAAAATGATGATGGACCAAACCAACAAAATCAGCCAGGAAGCCAACAATTTGGCAACTGCGTTGAAAGGTCAAACTAAAACACAGGGCGATTGGGGCGAAATGATTTTGGAAAGAATTCTGGAAGATTCCGGATTGACGAAAGACCGCGAATATTTCACGCAATACAACATTAAGAACGAGCATGGCGAAAATCAAAGGCCGGATTTTGTGCTGCAACTCCCCGGAAACCAGCTGGTGATTATCGATTCCAAAGTTTCGCTCAATGCTTATGAACGAATGGTTTCCGCCGAAAATGAAGAGGACCGAAAAGCAAATCTACAGCTTCATATTGCTGCGGTGAAAAAGCACATAGACACGCTTGCCCAGAAAAGGTACGACAATCTTAAAGAAGCACTGGATTTCACGATCATGTTTATTCCCGTGGAACCCGCGTTTCTGACAGCGGTGCAATACGATCCGAATCTGTGGAACTATGCCTACAAAAAGCATATCATTCTTTTGAGCCCCACGAATTTAATCGCCTATCTGAAACTGATCTCCGACGTCTGGAAAAGGGCAGACCAAAACCGAAATGCCGAAGAAATCGCAAGACAGGCAGGAGCGCTGTTCGATAAGTTTGAGGGCTTTGTCGCTGATCTGCTTAAAATTGGCAGAAAAATGGATGATGCAAAAAGTGACTACGAAAATGCAATGAAAAAGCTATCCACCGGAAGAGGAAATTTGGTTGGAAGTGTGCAACGAATCAAGCAATTGGGTGCATCCACCAAAAAGCACCTCCCCGAATCCCTTTTGGAACGTGCCAATGACCAGTCAGAAATCAGTTTGTTTGACGAAGAAAACGAAAATACAGCATCCGAATCATGATGATAGAGAGTCCGCAAAACGACAAGATCAAATACCTTGTGCGATTAATTTCCGATAACCGTTTCCGGAAAAAGTCCGGCGTTTTCACGGTGGAAGGAAAGCAGGAAAATGAGCGGGCATTGCATTTCGGCTTTGAAGTGCAGGAATTTTTCATTTGTGAGAGTATTTTCAACGAAGATTTCCCGAAAGGAAAAATCAGTCTGGTTTCGGAAAATCTATATGAAAAAATCTCCTACCGCGGAACATCCGAAGGCATCATCGGAATATTTAAAGCCAAAACCAACTCACTGAAAGATTTTAAACCGAAGGCAGATTCGTCGGTCATTGTAGTGGAAAGTGTGGAAAAGCCCGGAAATCTCGGTGCTATTTTACGGAGCTGTGAAGCCTTTGGAATCGACGCGGTGATCATCACCGACCCCAAAGTGGATTTCTTTAATCCCAATGTGATCCGCTCGAGTGTTGGATGCCTGTTCGGAATGAATGTTTTCCAAAGTGACAATGAGGAGCTCTATGAATTTTTGCTTCAAAACAACTACCCTATTTTCACCACTTTGATGGATGAAAGCGCAGAAGATCTTCAGACAAGGGATTTCAGACAGAAATCTGCCCTGCTCTTCGGAACGGAACATTCCGGATTGAGCGATTTCTGGATTGGGAAGGGAGCCAATACGCTGATTCCGATGGCCGGAACCATTGATTCCCTAAATTTAAGCAATGCGGTGGCGATCAGCTGCTACGAAATATTGCGGCAGAAAAGGGCATAAAAAAACCGCTTCTCTGGGAGAAACGGTTGTTTTTAAAAGCTGTTACTAATTATTTAGTAGCTTCTTTAGCATCTTTAGCAGCTTCTTTAGCGTCAGTTGCAGCACCTTTAACAGCTTCTGTAGTAGCAGCAGCAGCGTCAGTTGCAGCACCAGCAGTAGCAGTAGCAGCAGAATCAACTACAGCAGCAGCAGAATCAACTACAGTTGCAGCAGAATCAACTACAGCAGCAGCTGCAGAATCAGTTGTTGAAGCGTTTTCTACAGACTCAGATTTGTTACAAGCTACAAGAGCTACAGCAGCGATAGCAGCTACGAAGAATGACTTTTTCATAATAAAATTAAATTTAATTGTTTTGTTTGTTTTCAATTTCGATTGTTCTGTTCAATCATTTGAACGGGACAAAGGTATAGCAGCAAATAAATTTGTTTCCGAAAATTAATTGTAATATATTTGTAAAATTGTTTTACAAAAAAACATAATTGATAATCAACTGATTATATAAACCTGCCCATTGAGCGATTTAGATTTATTACACTTCGAACAGCTAAAAAAAGAGGTCCAAACTCAGTATTTAGAAAACCATACCCCTTCCGACGAAGATATTTCGAAGTGGAAAGGGATCGACATCATTTACTTTCAGGAAGATCTGAGGAAAAGAGCAAAAGGAAACATCTCTGAAAAATCTTTTTACACCTATTTCAAAACTACACCCATCACCAAGTTGCCGCGGATAGATATGCTGAATATTCTCAGTGCTTATGCGGGTTATATGTCCTGGTACGACTTTAAGAAAAATCATCTCTTCGCGGATGAAATTCTGGCAGATTATGAAGATCTGAACGATGATCAGCTCAAAACACCGGAACGGACGGTTGAAAACTCCGCTTCGAAGGAAGTGCCGGAGAAAAATTCCGAAAGCAGTGCAGCAGTACCACTGAACACCCCTGAAAACCTTCCCGAAAAAATTGATTTACAAATTTCAAATACTGATAATCAAATTATTAAAGAAAATACCGCTGAGTTTTCCACTTATGATACCACAGAGCAAAAATCCACTTTTACCCTATTGAAAAAGTATCTTTGGCTGGGTATTTCTGCGATTTTGGCTATTTCCGTTGGACTTTTGGGTTTTAAAGATGAACTTTTCAGCAAGAAATTCTATTACAGCTTTATCGATGCAGACCGAAACTCAAAAATCAACGCGGAACTGCAGGTCCAGATTTTGAAAGACAACGAGTCGCCCATCCTTTATGTGGCAAAACCCAACGAACCATTTGTATATACCACGAAATCTAAAAAACTGACGATGGTGGTTTCGTCGCCTTACTACCGTACAGACACTATTTACAGAAATCTGGAAACCGCTCCGGAAGCCGAAAACATAGAACTGAAACCGAATGATTATGCGATTATGCTGTTTTATTATTCGAAATCCATTACGGATCTAAAGAAGAAACGGGAAAGGCTCAATTACCTGATCAGCGACAATGCCTTGATTTATCAGGTTTACGACAATGAGACTTATGGGGTGGAAACTATGGATAAGCAAAGGTACATCAACCTGGTCACTTTGCCATCAACATCGCTGGAAAACCTGCAAGTCATTGAAACCAAGGATGACAAGGCAGGAAAAATCAACATGATCAAATTTAAAATCGCAACCGATGAGAAGAAATAATTTAGTGCTGATTCTGTTTTCTCTGCTAATCTTTATGGCAGCCTGCAACAAAGAATCCAACGAATTGTCTGACCTTCAAAAAGTGAGAAACAACAATAACAAAAAAACTTATCCGGTTACCAAAATGGACAGCGCACAAGCGATTTCGTTCATCACCAAGCAGAAAATCCAGGAATTGCTGGATTTATCCACGCTTTATACTGCGGGAAACCGGGATACAGAAATTGATTCCGTGATTTATGCCCAGATGAGGAGCTATTTTGCGGAAAAAGATTCGGACAAATTAAAACCGATCCTGAAACAGCTGGACAGTTTCAAGGTGAAAACCGCCAAAGTGGGCAATATCGAGGTCACGAAGGAAATCATAGGGAATGACACCCTGGATTTTGCAAAATTCGACGTGGATTATTATGACAACCGGGATAGACTGATCGGGAATTTCCGAAAAAATGTGCAATACACCCTGAAGCTTTCTCCTGTGAAATTTAAAAAAGAATTCACCTTCTACTTTGTGGATTTCGATGTGAAACCACGGAAAGACAGTACTTCGGTAGGGGTCACCAAATAGTTGAGCGGCACATCCCTTTCGATCAGATCTTCGATTTCTTCTTCCGGATCAAAAAAACCGACCCCAATTCTTAGGGCATCTTTACTGATGGTGGAAAAAAAACCATCGTAATAGCCTTTTCCATAGCCTACCCGATTTCCATGGCGGTCACAATACAACAATGGGGTGAGCACGAAATCAAAGTCTTTTTCACCGGAATCCTGATTGCTTGCCGGCTCGTCAATCCCCCATGAACTTCTGATGAGCGGAGTTTCCTCCGTAATTTCAACAGAAATCATTTTCTTCTGTTCAATTTTAGGGACAAACACCCGGATATGGTTTTTGAAGAAATAATTCAGGAAAAGCTTGGTGTCCACCTCGCCTTTTTCAGGAATAGATAAAAAAACATGAACTTTCTGATTCTCAACAGGTTTAAATCGGGCAATGAAATTTTGAAAGATTTTTTTTGAAAAATCAATCACTTCATCCTGAGATAAGGATTCCCGCTTTTGTAGGTATTCTTTTCTGATTTCGGATTTTGTCATTTGGATGAGATTAATAGCCAAGAATGCATGAATAGAAAATCACTGCATTTATGGCTACAATTTACGAAAAAGATAGCATTCCTACGGAGGCCGATTTGTGTAGGCTAATTTGTTCTACACAGATAAAACTCCCATGGAATTTCTGTGGATTCATCAGATCTTTCAAACTTCTTTCACCGAAATTATCTTCACCGGACAAGCCTTCGCCGTCTTTACTCGGAACTCGAAATTAAAAGACAACGTAAAATTAATACCTACTACCATAAAATCAAGCAATCAAAGCATCCGCCGAAAGCGGAAAAAAAGCGCTCTTAATCAGTCCGCCGTGGCGGACAAAACTTTGCCCCTTAAAAATAGGAGCAGTAAAAAAAAACTTTGCGTGATAAACAAAAATCATGGCCTGCAATTGCATTAGACAGTCTTTTTTCCAAAAATGGTCCTGATTAAGTCTACACTTCTTTCACCGAAATAATCTTCACCGGACAAGCCTTCGCCGTCTTTACTCGGAACTCGAAATTAAAAAATAACGTAAAATTAATGCTTACTACCTTAAAAGCAATCAAAGCATCCGCCGAAGGCGGAAAAAAAGCGCTCTTAATCAGTCCGCCGTGGCGGACAAAACTTTGCCCCTTAAAAATAGGAGCAGTAAAAAAAAACTTTGCGTGATCAGAAAAAACATCGTCTGCAATAGTATTAGAGATCCATCTTTCCAGAATTACACTTGATCAAGTCCCCTACACTTCTTTCACCGAAATAATCTTCACCGGACAAGCCTTCGCCGTCTTTACTCAGGACTCGAAATTAAAAAATAACGTGAAATTAATACCTACTACCATAAAATCAAGCAATCAAAGCATCCGCCGAAGGCGGAAGAAAAGCACTCTTAATCAGTCCGCCGTGGCGGACAAAACTTTGCCCCTTAAAAATAGGAGCAGTAAAAAAAAACTTTGCGTGATAAACAAAAATCATGGCCTGCAATTGCATTA
>NZ_LFNG01000040.1 GCF_001045435.1 Chryseobacterium koreense CCUG 49689
TGGTACGTTAACAACACGTTGATCGCCAACGCGAGCGGCAGCACCTACGTTACCCACGCGACAGGATCCTATACCGTGAAGGTTAAGGATGGCAACAACTGTCCTGCTACCAGCAACGCGGTGAGCTTAAGCAATCCAGAACAACTTAGCATTACAGCAAATCCAGGTATCATTAGTTGTTCGGCCTCAACAACAAGTGTAACATTTACCCCATCTGGCGGAACCGCACCATACAGTATATATATGGATGGAAATTTAATTGCGACTGTCAATGGTGTTTATGTTCAAAATAATGTTGCAGGTGGAACCCACACTTATTATGTGAAAGATGCAAATGGATGTCAAACAGCTCAGCAATCTTTCGTAGTTAATACGGCATTGCCAATAGCTGTTACCGTTGATGCTCCAGATGTACTTTGCTACGGAGGAACATCCCTGGTGACTTTGACTATCACTGGAGGAACATCACCATACACCGTGGTATGGTTCCAAAATGGAGTCCAAGTAGCTACAGGTAACCCTGTTAATTTAGGTGTAGGAAGTTACACTGCAATAGTAACAGATTCAGTGGGTTGTGATAAAACGGTTGCTGTCACTGTGAAGCTGAAATCTTGCCAAGGTAAGACCATTACCCAAGGAGGTTGGGGCGCACCAGCAAATGGTGGAAATAACGGTATGTACTTGAACAAAAATTTTGCTTCTGTATTTACCAGCCCAGACTATCTGACCATTGGTGATGGAAGCAGAAAAGTTAGACTGACTTCACCAGATGCGATCCGAACCTACATCAAAAATGGAGGAACAGCCGCTATTCTGGGAACAGGTTTAGCCGTTAACCCACCATGTCCGAAAAATACGCTTGCGAGCCAAACAGTTGCATTGACGCTGAATGTTCGATTTGATGCGGCCAATCCTAATTGGGCACCTAACACAGATACCGCATTAGGAGATATGATAGTGCTTCAAGGACCTTTAGCTGGATACACAGTAAATCAAGTCTTGACACTTGCCAATCAAATTCTTGGAGGTACTTCAACTCAAATGACGCCATCAGCAATAAATAGTGTGGTGTCAAGTATCAATGAGAATTTCGACAATGGTACTACCAATAACGGTTATTTGGCTTGTCCATGTGTAAACTATGCAAAACCTATTGCCACAACACCTGAAAAAGTAAATTCCACAGTGCAGGAAGCTAAAGTTACCTTATATCCAAATCCTACAAGAGGGGAGATCAACCTGAAATTCGATACGGATCAAGGAAAAACTATTTCTGCTCAGCTTTATAATTATTCAGGAAAAATGTTGGATGATTTGTCAAGATTGGCCAGTTGGAATGGTAATACCGTTACTTTCAACTACAATAATCCGAATCTGACAGATGGAGTTTATTTGTTGAAAGTGAAAACTTCAACGATTGAAAAAATGATTAAGCTAATCATTAAAAAGTAAATGAAATTTATAAATAGAACTGGGCTGCCCTTGTGCAGCCCTTTTTTTATGTACAAATATATCGACTCACCTTTGTTCAGCGTTTGAAGATTTTGTAAATTTGTGATACTCATTTTAATTAAATGAAGGAGTGTAATTAATGATGAAGCCAAAAGGTTTCATGATACCTTTAATAACAATAAAAAATATATTATGAAAGTTACCGTAGTTGGTGCAGGAGCAGTTGGCGCGAGTTGCGCCGAGTACATCGCGATGAAAAATTTCGCTTCCGAAGTTGTTTTGGTAGATATCAAGGAAGGCTTTGCGGAAGGGAAGGCAATGGACTTGATGCAAACCGCATCTTTAAATGGTTTTGATACCAAAATCACCGGAACAACAGGTGATTACAGCAAAACTGCAGGTTCTAAAGTGGCGGTGATCACTTCCGGAATTCCTAGAAAACCGGGGATGACCAGAGAAGAACTCATCGGGATCAATGCCGGAATCGTAAAAGAAGTTGCCGCAAACTTGGTGAAACATTCACCGGAGGTCATCATCATCGTGGTTTCTAATCCAATGGATACCATGGCTTACCTGGTTCATAAAACTTCGGGACTTCCAAAAAATAAAATTATAGGAATGGGTGGGGCGCTGGATTCCGCACGTTTTAAATATAGATTGGCGGAAGCTTTGGAATGTCCGATCTCTGATGTTGACGGAATGGTGATCGCAGCACACAGCGACACCGGTATGTTGCCTTTGGTAAGTAAAGCCACAAGAAATGGCGTTCCGGTAACAGAGTTTTTGAATGATGAGCAAATTGCTTTTGTAACCGAAGAAACTAAAGTGGGTGGGGCTACATTAACAAAACTATTAGGAACTTCTGCATGGTATGCACCCGGTGCCGCCGTATCTGTAATGGTGCAATCAATCCTTTGCGATCAAAAGAAAATGATTCCTTGCTCACTGCTTTTAGATGGAGAATACGGTCAGTCCGATATCTGTCTGGGTGTACCTGCAATTATCGGCGCAAACGGTGTTGAAAAAATTGTAGATATTACATTGACAGATGCCGAAAAAGAAAAATTTGCAACCGCTGCCAAAGCAGTAAGAGAAGTGAATGGGGATTTAAAAGTCTAAGATTACTTTTTCATTTTTATAGCCAAACCCTTTCAGAAACTGAAAGGGTTTTTTATTTTTGCGACCTCCTTACATGACGAAGCAATTAGGGTTGGTAATGTCCAATATTTGATGTAACTTGCTTACTTTAAGGTCTCTGATAAAAAAGCAGGGAGTTTCTTTCGGCCGTCATCTGCACCATTTCCCATCTTACTTTTTTGGCTTTTTTCTTCTGAGTTGCGGTAATGTTATGCTCCGGATTGATTTTCCATATTCTTCAAGCACTATAAATCCATTATAACTCCAATAGTTTATTAGAGTTATAATGGATCTATATTGGAGTTATATTGGACTTATAGGCAAGAAGGGTGCAATGTGAGTGGGTGAATCGATAGGTTTGATCAGACGGATGAAGTGCTTATGTAGAGCACGTCCTAATTTCATTGGTTGCGGGTCTCTGTCTAATTCTCCGCAAACATTTAATTTGGCTAGCGGTCGGTGCGTTAAATTCGGGGAATTATCATTTTGGTGTAGGATCGTATTGTTGTCCTGACTACCGGAGAGGATTATTTATGCTGTGACCGTGGCCATTAGCAGATTATTTGCTAACTTTACGTTTTAAGTAAAATAACAGGACTATGGAAAAGAAAGTACATCAGTGACGGAATGTAAAACGCTTCAGAGAAATGCTGGGTATTAAGCAGGAAGCACTGGCGTTCGATTTGGGTGAAGACTGGAATCAGAAGAAAATTTCTTTACTGGAACAGAGAGATGAAATTGATGTGTTATTACTCCAAAAGATTTCCGGGGCACTTAAGATTCCTGTAGAGGCTTTTCAAAATTTTGATGAGGAGCAGGCGGTGAATTTAATTTCTTGTACCTTTTCTGATAATGCCATGTTTAATAATAAAATAGAAATCCAGAATATTAATCCTGTAGATCAGTTGATGAAAATTCACGACGAAAAAATCGCTTTGTACGAAAGGATGCTGAAAGAAAAAGATGAGATGATGGGGCGGCTTGAGGCGCTGATTAAAAATAAGATGTAAAAAATTAATATAAAAAGAGCTTAACCTGAGGGTTGGGCTTTTTTTGTGCACGAATAGATTTGATTTTTTGACAAATAAAAAGGCGAGTTGCCCCGCCTTGAATGTTTTCACAACGGCTTTCCTTATAGTAAAAAATTTTCTATTATGGTTTCCCGTAATATTGGTTGAAATCTTTTTACTAATTTAGAAAGCTAATAAAAACAGCTATGAAAAAAACAGTGTTGGGATTGGATTTGGGAACTAATTCGACTGGTTCGTCTTTCATAAGGGTTTATAAATAAAAAGTCAAAAAAAAATGGCAACTACCAGAAGCAGTTACCTAGAAAACTTTTCTACGGCTTATAGCCTTGTTGTGAATTGTCTTTCGTATACAAATGTATAAAAATATTTTAATAAACAAATAATTTATGAAAAAAATTGGATTAGATATAGGAAGTTCGTCATTAGGATGGTTTATCGATAAAAATAAAAAAGGAGTAGTCACATTTGAAACAGGCATGTCAAAAGGGCAGTCTGGTGGATATACTTCGCCTACAAAAGATCGCAGAGAGGCTCGATCCAAAAGAAATTTAATCAGGGCAAGAAAATACAGAAAATGGGAGTTACTGAAGGTTCTCTTAAATGGTTATGTTCCTTTAACTGAAACCGAAATGAATGAGTGGTGTCATTATAAAAAGGGAAAACAAAGGAAATTTCCTGAGAGTGAGCAATTTTTAAAATGGCTTGCCTGTGATTTCACTTATCAAAATGGTGAAAAATATAAAAACCCATACGAGTTGCGTGTTAAATCTCTTGATAGTAATTTAAGTAAGCACGAATTTGGAAGGGCGTTGTACCATTTAGTTCAGAGGAGAGGTTATAAAGATATTGGCGAAAGAGATCAGGAAACTGAAAAGCAAATTCAGCGACGTGGAGAAAGTGGTTTCCAAAGTGCATTAGATGGAAACCGCACTGTAGCGGAAGCTTTAGTAAAAGGTTTTTTAGATAAAGGTGAACGAGCAAGAAATCAATATCCGTATAGAGAAGAGTATAGAAAGGAATTAGAACTTATTTGTGAATCGCAAGGATATTCTACTGATCTAAATGACAAAGGCGAATATGCGGATAAATTTGTAAAAAATCTTTGGAAAGCAATTATTTGGCAAAGACCATTAAAAAGTCAGAAAGGAAATATTGGAAAATGCACATTAGAACCTTCAAAACTTCGTTGTCCTATTTCACATCCCGCTTTTGAGATTTTCAGAGCATTGCAGTTCATCAATACCATAAAATATTTTGATACTAATGGTGAAAAGCAAAGTTTAAATTCAGATTTAAGAAATAAATTATTTATTGATTTATTTTTAAAACAAGATGGAAATTTTAAGTTTCAGGAAATTAAAAAATTTTTGGACAAGCATAGTGTTTCTGTTTACAAGTATAATTATCCCATTAATCCTAAAAATAATCAATACGAAACTTCTGTAGCCGGAATGCCTATATGCAAAAGTCTAATTTACTTATTTGGAGATTCCGCACAACAAGCATTGCTGGATATTGAAAAGTTTAATATAGGTAATGCGCCAAAGATTAAAGGAGGATATTCTATTTATGATATTTGGCACATCGTTTTTGATTTTGACGAACAGCATTTAGAGAAGTTTGGTCAAGAGAAATTAGTCATCGAAAATGTCATCCGAAAAAGAAAAGGAGAAGATATCTCTGTTTCGCCATTAGTAGAATTAAAGAGAAAATTTTTACAAGGCTATTCTGATGTCAGCCTAAAAGCAATTTGTAAAATTATACCTTTTTTGAAGGAAGGATATTTATACAATGAAGCTGTTGTACTTGCAAAAATTCCTTATTTGATTGGTGCTGACTGGAAATCATTTAAACAAATAATTTTGGATGTATTGAAAGAAAGTAATAAACGCTACCAAGAGAAACTAATGATTGCATCAATATCAAATAACTTGATTGATAAGCATAAAGGTCAAACTAGAGCAACTATCGACGGTAATGAAGATGGATCTTTCGCTTATAAAGATTTTTCATATACGATTACTGAAAAGGATGTAGAAGATGTAAAAAATGCCTGCCGAAATCATTTTGGAGATAAAACTTGGAATGAAACAAAGAATCAGGATGACATCATTCAAAAAGTTGCTTTGGAATATCAGGATTATTTCTATGATCAGAAAAGAGCTTACAGAAAAACTGAAACGCTTACAGAAATTTTTAATTCATTATTAAAAGAAAAAAATATTAATCTTAATGGCGAGCTATATCATCATTCCAACAGAGAGAATTTGTACAACAAAAACCTACATGTAAATTTTAAAACCGGAGAAAAATATTTGCCTAAATATAAAGATACAGAAAGGGAAATCCTTCCGATCCCGTATATCGACAGCATCAAAAATCCAATGTTCAACAAATCGATGAGTATTGTGAGGAAGCTTTTAAATGAATTAATTATAAATGGAGAAATCGACCAGGAAACAGAAGTAACTGTTGAACTCGCAAGAGAACTCAACGATAATAATGTAAGAGCCGCGATAGAAAGGTATCAAAAGGAACGCAGAGATAATCGTGAAAAAATTCGAAAATTTTTAGAACAATACAATGAAGAAGAAAGCAGAACACTTAATGTAGAAGATAATATTCCTTTATTTGAGCTTTGGACAGAACAGATTTTTGAAGAAACTGAAGATGAAAGCAGGAATAAAATTCAAAATAAAAATAGGTTAGACATCCTCAGAGAAAAAGAAGATGTAAAACGATATGAATTGTGGACGGAGCAAAAAGGACAATGTATGTACACTGGAAAGATGATTTCTATATCGCAGTTATTCTCAAATGAAATTGATGTAGAGCATACTATTCCGAGAAGTATTTTACCAGATAATACGATGGCAAATCAAACTGTTGCATTTGCAAAATATAATAGAGACATAAAAGCTGCCCGGACTCCTTTTTATTGTGAAAACTTTTCTAAAGATACTCCTAATGGAACCAGTATTTCGCCTAGACTTGATAATTGGAGAAAATTGAGAGACTATTATAAAATTCAGTATGAGACCAGAAGACGAGCAAAAGGCGCAGAAGATGAAAATTCGAAAAATAAAAGAATTCAGGATAAGCATTATTTTAAGCTTCACTTCGAATATTGGAATGATAAACTAAATCGTTTTGAAGCAGAAGAAATAAAAGACAGCTGGGCAAGAAGACAGTTGGTAGATACACAAATGGTAAGTAAATATGCACGAGAATATCTAAAACTTTATTTTAAAAAAGTGGCTGTACAAAAAGGTAGTATAACCGCAGAATTCAGAAAAATATTTGGCTTTCAGGAGCAGGATGAAATAAAAAGCAGAGATAAACATACGCATCATGCTATTGATGCTGCGGTTCTTACGATGATTCCTACAAATAGCAGTTACAGGGAAGAAGTTCTGAAAGAATATTATATAGCAGTAGAGAATAAAGACAAACGAAAGATGGATGACCTAAGAAAAAAAATGATTCCGCCATTTTTCAATGTGCAGTCTTTGATAAAAGAAATAGAATCTACCACTCTAATAGTTAATTATCAAAAAGATAAAATTCTTCAACAAACAAGCAGAACGGTCAGAAAAAGAGGAAAAATTCAATATGTAAAAAATAAACAAGGTGAATTTACACCCCTTTAAACTATTTGTAATAATATAACAGTAAACAAAAAAGCCAAAAAAGCCAATATTTAAAG
>NZ_LFNG01000041.1 GCF_001045435.1 Chryseobacterium koreense CCUG 49689
AAGGTCGATATATGAATGACCATGGGCTTTTGTCTATGTGTTAAACTGAAACCCGCACCTTTGTCCGGAGGATTAGGAATTTTGTTCCGCTCTCCGAGCGGGATTCTCACCACATTCTTGGCCGCAAGATAAATCTTGCGGTTAATCACATTTTGTCCTCCGGACACATCTGCCTGATGGATTTTGACGTGCTCTCAAAACTTGCGGTTAATCACATTTTGTCCTCCGGACATATCATTGTGCTATACAATGAATACCGTCCGAAGGTCGATATATGAATGACCATGGGCTTTAGTCTATGTGTTAAACTGAGACTCGCACTTTTGTCCGGAGGATTAGGAATTTTGTTCCGCTCTCCGAGCGGGATTCTCGACACATTCTATGCCGTAAGATAAATCTTGCGGTTAATCACATTTTGTCCTCCGGACACATCTGCCTGATGGATTTTGACGTGCTCTCAAAACTTGCGGTTAATCACATTTTGTCCTCCGGACATATCATTGTGCTATACAATGAATACCGTCCGAAGGTCGATATATGGATAACCATAGGAATTAGTCTATGTTTATGAACTGAGATACACACCTTTGTCCAGACCATAAGCAATCTTGTTCCGCTCTCCGAGCGGGATTCTCGACACATTCTATGCCGCAAGATAAATCTTGCGGTTAATCACATTATGTCCTCCGGACATATCATTGTGCTATACAATGAATACCGTCCTAAGGTCGATATATGAATAACCATAGGCATTAGTCTATGTTTATGAACGGAGACACACACATTTGTCTGCAGGATAAGGAATCTTGTTCCGCTCTCCGAGCGGGATTCTCGACACATTCTTTGCCGCAAGATAAATCTTGCGGTTAATCACATTTTGTCCTCCGGACACATCATTGTGCTATACAATGAATACCGTCCTAAGGTCGATATATGAATGACCATGGGCTTTTGTCTATGTGTTAAACTGAGACTCGCACTTTTGTCCGGAGGATTAGGAATTTTGTTCCGCTCTCCGAGCGGGATTCTCACCACATTCTTGGCCGCAAGATAAATCTTGCCGTTAATCACATTTTGTCCTCCGGACAAATCAGGGGTTGCAAACTGGATGCATCAATTAAACTTGCGGTTAATCACCTTTTGTCCTCCGGACATTTCATTGTGCTATACAATGAATACCGTCCTAAGGTCGATATATGAATGACCATGGGCATTAGTCTGTGTTTATGAACAGAGACACACACCTTTGTCCCCAGGATAAGCAATCTTGTTCCGCTCTCCGAGCGGAATTCTCGACACATTCTATGCCGTAAGATAAATCTTACGGTTAATCACATTTTGTCCTCCGGACCTATCATTATACTGTCCGAAGGTCGATGTATGAATAACCATAGGCATTAGTCTATGTATTGCACTGAGACACGCGCCTTTGTCCCCAGGATAAGGAATCTTGTTCCGCTCTCCGAGCGGGATTCTCGACACATTCTATGCCGCAAGATAAATCTTGCGGTTAATCACATTTTGTCCTCCGGACATATCAGTGCCGGACGTGATCTGATAAAGGATGTTCTTGCGGTTAATCACTTTTTGTCCTCCGGACACATCATTGTGCTATAAAATGAATTCCGTCCGGAAGACGATATATGAATAACCATAGGCATTAGTCTATGTATTGAACTGAGACACGCGCCTTCTCCGCAGGATAAGCAATCTTGTTCCGCTCTCCGAGCGGGATTCTCGACACATTCTATGCCGTAAGATAAATCTTACGGTTAATCACATTTTGTCCTCCGGACCTATCATTGTGCTAAACTAAGAATAGCGTCCGGAGGACGACATATGAATAACCATAGGCTTTAGCCTATGTGTTGAACTGAGACTCGCACCTTTGTCCGGAGGACAAAACTAAATTGATATGTACCGAAACGAAAAAAGCTACTACTGACTATAACCAAGGTCTTTGCACATCAATCCAAACTTTAACTTTCCTTTACAACACTTTCAGCAGCGATTTCCTTAAATTTGTACTATGGAATTTTTCGGAAGGGATTTATTGAAAAATATACAGCAGGCAAAATTGGAGGGCGAAAATGCACACGCGGTTTATTCGCCACCCTATCGTCCGCTTTACAGTTACGAGGACATTTTGACAAAGCGTCCGAAATTTGCCGCAGTGAATATTTTGCTTTATTTAAAAGACAATCAATGGTGGTTTCCGCTGATCGTGCGAAGCACCAATGAAAACGACCGGCACAGCGGACAAATCTCGCTTCCAGGAGGAAAAAAAGAAGAACACGACGTTGATTTCGCCGCGACTGCAAAAAGGGAAACCTCTGAAGAGATGGGAATTGAGGAACATTACGTAAGGATTATCCGCGAATTGTCGCCTATTTACATTCCGCCCAGCAATTTTTACGTTAGGCCTTTCATTTCCTACACCAAAAAAAATCCACAATTTATTTTGCAGGAAACCGAGGCTGTGGAATTGATCGAACTGCCGGTTTCTTCACTTTTGAATTTGATCGAAAAACCTGAAATGCTGGTACTTCCAAGCTCGAGAGGCGTGAAAGTTCCGGTCATCAATTTCAACAATTATTTGATCTGGGGAGCCACCTCCATGATTTTGAGCGAGTTCAGCACATTGCTGAAAAATTTGTAATTTCGCAGATTATGTTATCATAGATAATGGCGAAGAAAAACATTTTCACAGACGCTTTTGGGCATCTTTACTTCCTGAAAAGAGCCATCATTTTCATTTTGGGAATCATTTCCTACCGAAGGTTCAACGGCTTCAACAAACTGAAAATCAGCGGAACCGAATATCTGGTGGATCTGCCCGATTCCAACGTGCTTTTCGTGTCCAACCACCAAACTTATTTCGCAGATGTGGCAGCAATGTATCACGCTTTTTGCGCAGTGAACAACGGCTACTTGAACACCATCAAAAATCCGGTGTACCTGCTCAATCCGAAAGTAGATTTCTATTATGTTGCCGCGGAAGAGACCATGAACAAAGGACTCATGACCAAAATCTTCAAATTGGCGGGAGCAGTGACCGTGAAGCGGACTTGGCGTGCTGAAGGAAAAAACGTGAACAGAATGGTGGACCTGAACGAGGTGGAAAACATCATGAAAGCCCTAGACAACGGTTGGGTGATTACTTTTCCGCAGGGAACTACCGCCGCATTTGCACAGGGAAGAAAAGGAACCGCCAAATTGGTGAAAAATCAAAGACCGATCGTGGTTCCCATTAAAATAAACGGCTTTAGAAGAGCTTTTGACAAGAAAGGTTTAAGGGTAAAAGTCACCGGTGTGTGTCCAACCATGGAATTTAAAAAACCCCTGGAGATCGATTATGATCATGACGATGCGCAAACCATTCTCCACAAAATCATGGTCGCCATAGAGCAAACCGAGGATTTCAACGTGTTGCACGTTTATGAACAGGAACTTAAGGCACAAAAATCAGCAGAAAAAACAACTTAATTAATTAAAATAATTACAGATGAAAAAGTTATTTGCACTATTGGTTTCGGCATTGGTTTTTGCTTCACTTGTTTCGTGTAATTCCCAAAAAATATATTCCGATTTTGATTACAGCTACTCCAGAAGTGGCGGCATTGCGCCAATTTACGAGAATTTCCTGATCAAGGGGAATGATGCCCTCTACTCATTTGAAGGCCAGGGAAAAAACATAAAAAAAGAATTCAAGGTGACGGATGATGAAATCAAAATGATCGAAACCGCCCTTACTGAAAATAATTTCCTGAAGATTCGCGAAGATCTGAAAAAAATCTACGACCATATTTCTGTAAGCATCAACGTGAAAAAAGGAAAAAATTCCGGCCGAAAAACCGACGCATCACTCATCATGGAGGGAGACCAGAAAAAATGGGACAACATCAACAATGCGTTCAGACAGCTCATTCAATCAAAGGTCAGTGTTCCGGAAACAAAATAATATTTTATGAAGACGGCACTTGCAGAAATGATCGATTACTCGCAAAACAAAACCCGGGTTCTGGTTTACAGCTCTTTACCTGAAATTTCAAGATTTTTATTGGAAGTCCTTGATTTTAATGGAAAAAAAGTGGATTATTTCTCGGCAAACCAAATCCTGAAAAACGACCAGGATTTCGTTTTGTTTCAGACCTCAGATGTGGACGAAGCAGCCCGGTTTCAGCCCAATATCGCATTGGTAACCGTGGAAACTCCGAAAGAAGAGGTTCGCGAATTCATCAAAAATATGGTGGCGGGAGGTGTTTTGATTTTTCCTGAATTCATGGCAGATACCGTTGGTTTCGCACTGAATTATTTCCGAAAACTTCCTTTCGCTAAAACCGATTTTGATTCCGAAAACGGAATGACCTTAATCCATACCGAAATCGGTGCGATTCCCTTAAACACCAGCAGTGAAAACCTCATCAACAACCTGAACGGGCTCCAACTTCTCGCCCAGCAATTCGGCGTGATGGAGGAAGGGTTCTATGAACCGGTGATGGGGATTTCCGGATAATCTCATCATCGTTTTGTTCCGTACCCTCAAATCAATATTATGGTTCATCAAGTTTCGTCTTAGGGACAAAGCGTATTCCTGTTTTCGAGTTTACGGTGGGGTTTTCAGCATTGAATTTTAAAGTATCTGCACTAATAAAATCCGGAAAAAAAGCACTTTTTTAATTCATTCTGTCGCAGGGATTTTGCTTTCGTTATAAAAATTGTAAATTTACCTTTAAGAAAAAAGCAAAAATGACATACCACAAATTGGGGAAAATCCCGCCGAAAAGACACACCATTTTTAAATCCGAAGAAGGCAAGTTCTATTACGAACAGCTTTTTGGGACTGAAGGTTTTCACGGAATTTCCTCACTTCTCTACCACATCCACCGACCAACACAGATCAAATCGGTGAGCGAACCGCGAGATGTGACCCCGAAAATTGCCATTCAAAAAAATGTGAAACCAAGGATGTTCAAAGGCATGAACGTGACTCCGGAAGACGACTACATTGACAGCAGAAAAATCCTGATGGTGAATGGCGACCTGAAAATGGGCATTTCAAAACCGAGAAAATCAACCGAATATTTTTATAAAAACGGCGACTGCGACGAACTTCTTTTTGTGCACGAAGGCAGCGGAACCCTGAAAACCTTCTTGGGAAATCTGGAATTTTCTAAAGGGGATTATTTGATTATTCCTCGCGGAACGATTTATCAGATGGAACTGGATCAGGAAAATAACGTTTTCCTCGTGCTGGAATCCCATTCTCCCATTTATACCCCGAAAAGATACCGCAACGAATTTGGGCAGCTCTTGGAACATTCCCCTTTCTGCGAAAGGGATATGGTGGCGCCCAGTTTTGTGGAACCCAAAGATGAAACTGGAGATTTCCTGATGAAGGTGAAAAAAGAAGACCAGATTTGGGATTTTGTTTATGCCACGCATCCTTTTGACGTGGTAGGTTGGGACGGATTCTTTTACCCCTACAAATTCAACATCAAAAACTACGAACCTATCACGGGACGGGTGCACCTTCCGCCGCCCATTCACCAGAATTTTGAAGGGCACAACTTTGTGGTCTGCTCTTTTGTGGCAAGAATGTATGATTATCATCCGCTTGCGATTCCGGCACCCTATAACCATTCCAACATTGATTCTGACGAGGTTTTGTTCTACACCGAAGGCGACTTCATGAGCAGAAACCATATCGATTTAATGGATTTCACCCTTCACCCGAGAGGAATTGTGCACGGTCCCCATCCGGGTGCGATGGAAAGAAGTATCGGCAAAAAATTCACCGATGAATATGCGGTGATGGTGGATCCATTCCGCCCATTCCAAATTACGGAGGAAGCCATGAAGGTGGAAGACGACTCCTATTACCTGTCCTGGCTGGAATCCCCGGAAAATCACTTGAATGACAGAAGCCAGGAATGAGCGGAAATACGAAGTACGAAATTGGAAGGTTAAATTTCATAGCGGAAATATTGTTGAAATATTAAATTACATTCGGGAGTAAATATAATCGAATTGTAAATGATCTATTCATCACCGAAATTTCAAATCCAGCATTTCGTATTTTCTTTCAAATCCCTTTTTTATTGACAAAATTCATCTTTCAAATTGTGCCGAAAAAATGTATTTTTGAGAAGAATTAGAAATAAATCTTAACTCACAAAAAAAATTAAGAATGATCAATTATGTAAGTGCCGAAGAAGCCGTTTCAGTGGTCAAAAGCGGTGACCGAATTTTTGGACATGGAAGTGCCTGTACACCCAATCTTTTTTATGATGAATTGGCGAAAAGGGCTCCAGAACTGCGAAATGTAGAACTGGTTTCCATTACCCAACAAGGAAATGTAGCCATTGCAAAACCAGAATATAAAGACAGTTTTTTCATTAAGTCGCTGTTCACTTCCACGCCGGTTAGAGAGGCGGTGAATTCTGAGCGCGGAGATTTTGTGCCGATATTTTTAAGTGAGATCCCCACCTTATTTAAAAACGGAATGCTTCCGCTGGATGTGGCGATGGTGACCGTTTCACCACCAGATAATCACGGATACTGTACTTTGGGAACTTCAGTGGATGTAGCGAGAGCAGCGGTGGATACGGCAAAGAAAATCATCGCGATTGTGAATCCAAAAATGCCGCGCGTTCACGGTGACGGGATGATCCACTACAGCCGGATCGACAAAATGGTGTGGCATGATGAAGAATTGATGACCCTGGATTACGGCGCAAAAGTAACCGACATTGAAATGCGGATCGGAAAAAACGTGGCAGAAATCGTAGATGACGAAGCTACACTGCAAATGGGAATCGGAACCATTCCTGATGCGGTACTGAAATGTTTGGGCAATCACAAAAACTTAGGAGTCCATACCGAAATGCTGAGCGACGGAATCGTGGACCTGATCCTGAATGACGTGGTGAATAACAAATATAAAGGAACCCACCTGAACAGAACGATCACCAGTTTCTGTTTCGGAACCAAGAAATTGTATGATTTTGTGGACAACAACCCTTCGATTGCATTCATGGATGTGCAACACGTGAACTTCCCGATCAACATTATGAAAAACAAAAAAATGCACGCCATCAATTCCGCCATCGAAATTGATTTGACGGGACAGGTTTGTGCGGATTCCATCGGCACCTACCAGTTTTCCGGAATTGGCGGACAAATGGATTTCATGCGTGGTGCGGCGCTTTCAGAAGGCGGCAAACCCATTATGGCAATCTCTTCCAGAACCAATAAGGGCATTCCGAGAATCGTTCCCTATCTGAAACAGGGAGCGGGAGTGGTGACCACCAGAGGCCACATCCACTATGTTTGCACCGAATACGGAACGGTGAACCTGTATGGAAAAAGTCTGCGTGAAAGAGCTAAGGCACTCATCGGAATTTCTCATCCGGATGACCGGGAAATGCTTGATATCGCTGCTTTCGAAAGATTCAAATGCTCGCTTTAAAACTAAAACAGATCCTATCTTGAAAATCCCGATTTTTTTCGGGATTTTTCTTTAACTTTATTCACCAATTTCTGACGAATGAACCACTTTGAATCCCTGGAAGATTTTGCCGAAAAAAAACTCGATTGGTTAAAGGAACAAAACCAACTTCTGGAAAAATATTTTCAAAAAGAAAATTTTAAGAAAAATGAAATCGTGCTCCATGCCGGAGAAATTTGCCATAAACTCTATTTCATCCACCAAGGGATTTTGAGGACTTTCCACATCAATTCCAATGGTTCCGAGTTTACCCGGCTGATCGTGAAAGAAAACGAATTCTGCACCATTCTGGTAAGTTTTTCCGAAAAAATTGCGAGTCCGGCCAATATTCAGGCATTGGAAAACACGGAAACCTACAGCATCACCTTTGGGAATTTCCAGAAATTAATGGCCGAATCTGAACAGGCCAAAAGCATCTACACCAAAATACTGGAAGATTTCCAGAATTTCCAGATCAAAAGAATTGAATTTTTGACCTCATTTTCGCCGCAGGAAAAAGTGGAGATTTTCCTCGCAGAAAATCCCGCGTTGGAACCCAGATTGACCGACAAAGTGATTGCTTCCTATTTGCAGATTACGCCGGAAACCTATTCCCGTTGTAAGAAAAATGCAAAATCTTGATTTCAATCCAATTTTTGAAAAGAAATATCTGCTACTTTTGGGCAAAATTCAAAAAATGCGGACTGCATTTTTTCCAACCCAAATATTGGACTTGAAA
Organism: Chryseobacterium koreense CCUG 49689; assembly: GCF_001045435.1. GTDB lineage: Bacteria > Bacteroidota > Bacteroidia > Flavobacteriales > Weeksellaceae > Kaistella > Kaistella koreensis. The sequence goes on from NZ_LFNG01000041.1 coordinate 8,229, forward strand.
TCAGTTTTAAATCAAGACCAAATTTGAACCGACTTCTGGTTAAATGCATTAAAATGAAACCATAAAACACGATTTTGCTAAAAAACGAAAGTTTTTTTTTTTTTGAGATATCATTCCTAAAGGAATGCAAACTTTCTTCGAACTATTTTTCTACACAGATACCGCTCCTCC
>NZ_LFNG01000042.1 GCF_001045435.1 Chryseobacterium koreense CCUG 49689
TTTTTTGAAAGATTTCATTCGTGCATTGACTCCGTCGAATCTTCGATTTCGTGGCAATTGATTCTAATATTATTTTTTACTTAAATTTTGAATTTCGTATGGAATAGCGAAGATTATTTCCTAATTTTCGCACTGCTAATTTTGTTATGAAAAAAATACTTCTAAATCTCATTTTACTTTTTGCGTTATTGAGTTTTAATTTTGGTTATTCCTGGGGAACCACGGGACACCGGGTAGTTGCGGAGATTGCAGAAAATCATCTTTCCGGACACGCAAAAAGACAACTCAAAAAAATTATTGGCAAGCAAAAATTGGCTTATTGGGCAAATTGGCCGGATTTGGTGAAATCCGATACCACCGGAGTTTGGAAACCCACAGAAAAGTGGCACTATGTAAACATCACTCCTCAGACGAACCAAAAAGTTTTCACCGATTCGCTCATTGCACAGGCAGGACCGAATCTATACACCCAAATTAAAACGCTTTCGGTACAGATCAAAGACCCCAAAACCCCTAAAAAAGACAAGGAGATTGCTTTGCGGTTCCTGATCCACCTGGTGGGAGATTTGGCTCAGCCGCTCCACGTGGGGAGGGCCGAAGATTTGGGCGGAAATAAGATCAAGCTGAAGTTTTTTGGTGAAAACACCAACCTTCATTCGCTTTGGGACAGCAAACTGGTCGATTCTCAGAAATACAGTTATTCCGAATACGCGCAGGTTTTGGATGTGCGGTCGAAAGAAGAAAACAGGCAGATCCAATCGGGAACCCTGGAAGACTGGTTCTTTGACAGCCACAAAATGGCCAACCGGATTTATTCCCAAACCGCGGCAGGCACTTCGTATGCTTATGACTACAACTACAAGTTTCAGCCTTTACTGGAACGGCAACTGCTTTATGGAGGATTGCGTCTCGCTAAAATATTGAATGAGGTTTTATAAGAACTTTTCTTTCAGTTTTTCAAAAACAATCTTATCCACAGGAAGCGGAAACGGATTTTCGACTTGCTGAATCGGCACCCACTCTATTCTTTCAATGCAGGGATCCATCAGAAGGAACTCCTCTTTGTCGATGATTTCTACCAAATAGTAAATGGTGAGCAGCTGCTCGTTTTCTCGAAATCGAGAAACCAGGAAATCTTCCTGGGTATAGAGATGCTCGATGATCCGGATTTTGCAGTTCAATTCTTCGGCAAACTCGCGGTGAAGGCAGTCAAGCGCGCCTTCGCCCAATTCCAGTCCGCCGCCGGGCAGCTTCATCAAATGTTCGCCCGCATATTCCTCGTGTAGCGCGAGAACTTTCCCGTCACGTATAGCGGCGGCATAAACTCTGACATTTATTTTGTCGATCATCATAGAAATTTAGAAATCAAATGTAAGGAAAAAATCAAGTTCATTACCGAGAGGGTTTCAAGTTTCAGGCCTGTCTGCCGACAGTTAGATTTCAAGCCTGTCTGCCGACAGGTAGATTTCAGGCCTGTCTGCCGACAGGTAGATTTCAGGTCTCAAGAATTCACCATTCACTTTTTCAGCATTCACCAACAATTATTGATTCTTCATTATTCCTTATTCATTTTTTACCGCATTGATCATTTCTCTTTTTCCCGGTGGACCCTCTTTTTTTTCTACTTTAAAATGAAGCTCCTGCAAAATCCTACGAACGCTGCCTTTGGACGAATAGGTGGTTAACAGTGCACCTTCTTTCATTTTATCTGCCACCATTTCAAAAAGGGGTTTTTCCCAGAGATCCGGCTGAACTCGCGCACCGAAGCAGTCGTAGTAAACAAGGTCAATTGGCGGTAGCGCCAGGTTTTTCAGCTCATAAAAATCGCGGTTAAATTTGGTGAAAAAGAAGTTGGGCAAGACTTCCTGCGTCACATTCCATTCACACTCATGGAGTTCCCTGTAGTATTTCTTCATATTGGGTTCATCAAAAAAGGAATCATACCCCAATTCCTTAACTTCGCGTTCATTTACGGGATATTTCTCGATGGTAAAATAATGAATAACATGATTTTTATCATTTTTCAAAAATTCATCAATTGTTACCAAAACATTAAGACCTGTTCCAAAACCAAGTTCTAAAATATTAATTTCATAATCATATTTTAATTTTAATCCATTATTTATAAATACATGTTGCGCCTCCTGCATTGCACCATGATGAGAATGGTAATTCTCATTCAAATCATTGATATATAGTGTTTTACTGCCGTCTGACGTTAATTTAACTTCTCTTTTCATGACAATTTTTTTCAAATTTAGCTTAAAATTTTTATATTAAAAAAATTATATTAAATTTGTAGAATACCAACAAAAATTTTAAAAATGATAATTCAAAAATCTACCAATCCCAGAATTTCAAGTTTTGATCCCAATAACTTCGCGTTTGGAAATACCTTTATCGACCACATGGTCATCTGCGAATACGAAAACGGGAAATGGGGTGAAGTGAAAGTAGTTCCTTATGGTCCGCTTCCGTTCTCTCCGGCAATGATGGGAGTGAATTACGGGCAGGCTTGCTTCGAAGGAATGAAGGCCTATAAAGATAAAGACGGACAAGTTTTCTTGTTCAGACCTGAAAAGAATTTTGCCAGAATCAACAAATCTGCTGAAAGACTCGCCATGCCTGCAGTGACCGAGGAAATGTTCATCGGTGGATTGAAGGCGCTGGTTGATCTTGACCGTGCTTGGATTCCGGAAGGAGAAGGAATGTCGCTCTACATTCGTCCATTGATTTTTGCAACTGAAGAGGCGCTGAAAGCGAGAATCGCCAACAAATACCTTTTCGCCATCGTGGCAACTCCGGCAAAGAGCTATTACACCGCACCGGTTTCGGTGAAAATCTCTGATTATTACTCCAGATCCGCAAATGGTGGCGTTGGTTTCGCCAAAGCTGCAGGAAATTACGCCGCATCCTTCTATCCTACGCAATTGGCCAACGAGGAAGGTTACGAACAAATCATCTGGACAGACGATTCCACCCACGAATATTTCGAAGAAAGTGGAACCATGAACGTTTTCGTGAGAATTAATGACACGATCTATACTCCGCCGACTTCAGAAAAAATCCTGGACGGTGTGACCAGAGACAGCTTCTTGCAATTGGCTAAGAGAAGAGGAATCGAAGTTAAGGTAGAACCTATTGCAGTGAAAACTTTCATTGACGCTCAGAGAAACGGAACTTTAAAAGAAGTTTGGGGTGTTGGAACCGCCGTGGTAACCAGCGTTTTCCAATCAGTTGGATACAATGGTGAAAAACTGGAATTGCCAAGGCTTTCCAATGAAGAAAGTTTCGCGCTGACCTTGCAAAAAGATTTGGTAGACATTCAGACCAACCAGGCGGAAGATCCTTTTGGATGGAGGGTTTTGGTTGAAAAAAACGTGATGGAAACGGTTTAATCCTTTCCATAAAAGCAGAAAATCCGGTAAACTATTTTGCCGGATTTTTCGTTTTCCGATATGATCTTAATTGTGTATTTTCGCAGAAGTTTTTTATGAAAAAATTAATCGCATTATCGGTTCTGACTTTTATTGCCTGCAAGCAGCCCAATGCCGCGCATCCGCCTGTGGGAGGTTTTCTGAGTGAAACGGATCTGAGCACTTCAAAAAACAGGGCGAAAAACCTGAACCAGACCGAAAGACTTCAAATCCAGGACTGGATCAACGGGCAAAGTGAAAAATTCTACCCGATGAGTATGAATTATTGGGTCAATATTGAAAATCTGGGCTCCATCACGAAGAAAGCGGATGGTGAAAGCATTTCCTACGAGTATTATATTTATGATTTCGACCAGGTGAAGCTTTATGAGGCGCCGAAGAGGAACCTTCATGTGCAGTTTGGGAAGTTTGAAGAGTTGAAAGCGGTTGAGGATGTTTTGAGACATTTGGAAAAAAATCAAGAAGCCACCATTCTGGTTCCGTCTGTACTGGCGTTTGGAACGTATGGCGACAATGACAAAATCCCGAACGACATGCCTTTAATCATCAAAGTAAAAGTCCTTTAATAATAGAAATTTATGATAAAAAAGAGTTTTTTAATTGCTTTAGCGGCAATCACTTTAACCCATTGTACCCCAATTTATAAAAAAATGAACGTAGACAAAGAAACTTACGAAGGCCTGAAAGACGGACTTTATGCCAATTTCCAAACTTCAAAAGGAAATATGATCGTGAAATTTGAAGACCAAAAAGCTCCGGTGACGGTGGCTAATTTCATTGGTTTGGCAGAAGGTAAAATCGATAACAGCGCGAAAGCAAAAGGAGTTCCCTATTATGACGGAACCATCTTCCACCGGGTGATCAAGGATTTCATGATCCAGGGAGGCGACCCACAAGGAACCGGAATGGGTGATCCGGGCTATAAATTTGACGACGAGAGAAATGACCTGCAACATACCGGAAAAGGAATCCTTTCCATGGCGAATTCCGGACCCAATACCAACGGTTCCCAATTCTTCATCACGGAAGTAGCGACCCCATGGCTGGACGGAAAACACACCATTTTCGGAGAAGTGGTAAAGGGCCAAAACGTGATTGACGAAATTGCCAATGTGGAAAAAGGACCACAGGACAAACCAAAAACAGATATCGTTTTAGAAAAAGTATCGGTTTTCAGCAAAGGTGACGCCTATAAGAACTATGACGCTGCGAAAACCTTTACCGAAGGAAAAGCAAAAATTCAGGAAAACAACAAGGTGATTCTGGAAAAAATAGAAGCCGAGCGAATTAAAAAAGAAGAGGAATTTGCCGCGAACCAACAAAAACTGGTTGATGAACTGAAAGCAGGAATGCAATCTACCCCATCCGGATTGTACTACAAAATCACCAAAACCACTGATGGCGTGAAACCGAATCCGGGCGAAACAGTTTCTGTTCATTACGCAGGAAGATTGGTTGACGGAACCGAATTCGATTCTTCTTTCAAAAGAAATCAACCGATCGAAATCCCAATCGGAGTTGGACAGGTCATCAAGGGTTGGGACGAAGGCATCATGCTACTGAAGGAAGGTGAAACCGCTACCCTTCTGATTCCTTCTGAATTGGGTTACGGATCCCGAGGAGCAGGTGGAGTAATTCCGCCAAATGCCTGGCTCGTTTTCGACGTGGAACTGGTTCATGTGAAAAGCAACGCCACCAAATAATTCGGAATTCGATTTTAAAAGTAAAACACCTCTATACGGGGTGTTTTTTGTTGGCGGAGATCCGGAATGCGCAAAACTTTTTATGGAAGGTGCCTTAAATTTCCTCTGAAAAAAAACGTTATTTTTTTTGAAAATCGCTAACTTTGCCGCAATCAAGCCCGAATGGTGAAATTGGTAGACACGCTCGTTTCAGGTGCGGGTGCTTCACGGCTTGCAGGTTCGAGTCCTGTTTCGGGCACCAAAATAAAATGCAACACTCTTCATCATAAGGTGTTGCGTTTTTCGTTTCAGCCCTTTCTTATTGATTTTTCATTGTGCGCTTCCCTCTGTCGGTTTTGACTTGGCCCCGAAAATCCCTATCGTTTAATCCGGTTTAAAAATATCCTGCAGCCAGTTTCTCACCCATTAGTCAGGATGAACTGTTTTGGGTAATTCCCTTTCGATCGGTCGGCTATTTTCAGGTCTGTTTTCAGGGTCCGTCACCATCTTTAGCTGATTTCCCTACTCTTCATTGATCCATGCGGCTGATACGGGTTTTGCCTTAGGAGCACTGCTCGATTTAGACCATTTAGCATACTATATCCATACTATAACCATGCTGTATTCATGCTGTATCTTATAATGTACTATCTTTGGATGATATTTAAACCTATTTGATATGGCAGAACTTCAAGGTATTCTTAAATTTACAGGAAAGCTGGATGGGCTTTCTTTTTATAAAATGGGCGGCAAAATCATCGTGAGAAAGCCGGGCGGTTTTGACGGTGAGAAAATCCGGAAGGAGGCAAAATATGCCAACGTGCGGCAAAACGCCTCCGAATTCGGGCGGTGTTCCAAATTTGGCGGGAAACTGCGGCGGGCGCTGCAGCCTTTTGCGAAGGAGCTCCACGACCCTATTCTTCATGGGCGAATGGCGAAGATGCTGCACGAAATCATGAAGCTGGACCAGGAATCTGCCAAAGGTGAAAGAACCATACAAAATGGGTTGCAGCACCCGGAAAGCGGCACGGTTCTTAAAAGTTTTTTATGGAACCCTTCTGATGGTAAAAGATTCCGGTATTCTTTTGCGGAACGTAGGCTGTTTTTTGACCGTCTGCCGGAGGGAAGCACGAAGGCGGAAGTCACGCTTAGGTTTGTTGATCCTGATGAAGTGGAGTATTCGTTGAAATTTATGGATGTGGTTTTGGAGGTCTCACTACCCTGTTCTGAGTTTTTTATTCCTGAGGATGAACGATTTGAAATGGTTGGTGACGGTTGGTTAAAATTTGCGTTGATCCGTTTTTTTGATGGGGATGGGTATTTGATGACGGGGAAAACGGCGGTGGTTTTGGGGTAGGATTTTCTGGGGATTATTTCTTTTTTTTGGAAGACCGCTGATTGATTTGCTGGGAAGTGAAGACATTTTGGAGTGTGGTGGAATATTACAGAATTCAAGCCCATACTATTAAGAGGTTCACAGGTGTGTTCATGGTGAATAAAAATCTTTTAGAGCATTGCATGTAAATAATTTGCGGTGTTGTGTAAGCCAATTTTTCTCATT
>NZ_LFNG01000043.1 GCF_001045435.1 Chryseobacterium koreense CCUG 49689
TTCCTGTAAAAGTTATCCTCGGGCACCAGTGCATCCAGACTGAGCTGATAGAAGATCTTGGGTGTGTATTTTTTCTTTCCCTGCATAGGCTAATTTAAGGAAATAAATTTAGTTATACAATTGATTTACAGTGTATTATTGATATTCTTGCAAATTCTTATGATTGGAAAGGAATATGTATATTTGGTTGTGCAACAGGCACATTGTATTGCCAAAAGCGGGGTTGAAGTTATCCGTAGTCTATTTTGTTTGTTAATTTTAGTTTTGTTTAAGTATTACGGAAAGTGCAATTTAGCCCCGCCTTCGGCAATACTCGGCTCGTTACCAGCAACCCTAAAAGACGACACGACAAACAATAAAACCTAAATAGTAAGACAGGAAAATTGCCAACCCTTCGCAAAATAAAAAGAGCTGCAACCTAACGCACAAGCCGACACAAATTGCAGCACATTTTATTTTGCCCAGACTTACCCAAGCCCACCCACCACCCGACTGTTAGAAAAGTGAATATTCATTGTTGACAGTTATAAAAAACTTTATTACATTTGCCAATATTTGTCAAGTCAAAATAAGGCACTTTGAAAACGATAGGAACTACATTAAGAGAACTAAGAGAAACGAAAGGACTGCTTTTGCGTGAAGTTGGAGCCAAACTTTCGCTTGACCCGACTATTTTGAGCAAAATAGAACGAGATGAAAGAATGCCAACACGTGAACAAGTTAAAGCACTTGCAGACTTTTACAAAGACCAAAAGAATGAAGTAATCATAGCTTGGCTTTCAGACAAACTATATTACGAAGTTCAAGACGAGGACTTGGCATTGCAAGCAATGCAAGTGGCAGAAGAGAAAATTAAATATCAAAGTAAAAAGAAAAAATAATGAGTTCTGAAATAAGAAAACAAAGGCTTAAAGAACTCATTGCTCAATACAATCAGTTCAAAGAACAAGGGAGACTCGATCTTACTTCGGAAGAGACCATTAGAACTTGGCTGAATGATTTATTGACCATTTTTGGATGGGATGTTCGAGATACATCTCAAATTTTACAAGAAAAAGTTTTATCCAAAGCCGAAAAAGAAAGATTAATTGAAATTGGATCACGAAACACAAGACCCGATTATACTTTCAAAGTAGCAAAACAGAAATTAACGTTTCTTGATGCTAAGGACATTACCGTAAATATTGAGTCAGATGCTGATGCTGCATTTCAAATAAAATCATATGGCTGGTCTATTTTAGCACCTTGTGCATTTATTTCAAATTTTGAACAGCTTGCAATTTATGATTGTACTTACACACCTGAACAAGGACAAGCTCCGAATATTGGAAGATTGTATTTTACAATAAATGATTACGTAGAGAATTTTGAAATTCTTGATGAGCATTTACTTAAAGAAAATATATACAAAGGAAAACTTAATGAAATTTATTCTGCCACTCTCAGAGATAATAGGTATTTAGAAAAAATTTCTCCTGATCTAAAATTTGCCCAACAACTATCTGATTTTCGTTTACTTCTCGCTGGAGATATTTTGAGAAATAATGCTGCATACATTCAAAACAACTCTGCGAATCTTAGTTATATTGTTCAAGTCATTATAAACAGAATCTTATTTATAAGGGTCTGTGAAGCAAGAAAAGTCGAGGAAGATGGATTACTATTGAGTTATAGAGAAAATGGATTTTGGGATTCTTTCAAAAACTCTTCTTATTTTGAATTTTATGAGCATTATGATGGTCCATTGTTTGAACGCATAAATTCAATTCACAACCTGACAATATCAAATGTTGTATTTGATAATTTATTACAACATTTATATTACCCTTCCCCTTACCGATTTGATGTAATTCCTACCAAACTATTAAGTGACATCTATGAGATTTTCCTATCTAAAAAGATACTTATTGAAAATGAAGAAGTAAGAGATGAAATCAAGAGCGAATATCTAAAAACAAGAGGTGCAGTAAGTACGCCACAGTACATTGTTCAGGAAATAGTAAAAAGAACAATTCCAAAGAGAAAACTTTTAGCTGAGGGAATTGAAAATTTACTATCCAATAGAGTTTTGGATATTGCTTGTGGAAGTGGCGTTTTTGCCATTGAAGCTTATGACTATTTAGAAGACATTTTCAAGGAGTTGTATATTTCCTCTCCAAATCCAGATTTTACACAGTTTTTTATTCAAAATGACACGAATTTTTTCCTAAACTTAAAAGGTAAAAAGGCAATACTAGATAACTGTATATTCGGAGTTGATATAGATGCAGAGGCTGTAGAGGTAGCTAAAATGTCATTATCATTGAAAGTCATAGACTCATCTGAGCACCCTGAATCATACAACGAAATTGGACTCTTTGGAAGCAAAATTTTAAATGGAATTGGTAATAATATTCGTTGCGGTAATTCCCTAGTTGAATCTGATATTTTAGAAATTTTCCCTGCACTTGCCGATAACGAAGAAGAACTATTAAAAACGAATGTCTTTGACTGGAATAGTGAGTTCAATGAAATATTTGAACAAAAAGGAGGCTTTGACTACATAATTGGAAATCCACCCTATGTTGAGGTTAAAAATTACAATGCGGATTTGCCCTTTATGCACGCATACATAAAGGACAAATTTTCATCTTCAAAAAATGGAAAGGTTGACCTCGCAATTCCATTTATAGAAAAGTCAATTGATTTACTTAACGAACAAGGTAGATTAGGTTTTATTGTTCAAAAACGATTTTTCAAAACGGATTATGGGAAAAAAATTAGAAATATAATTTCTAGTTCTCGCCTCTTATCCTCGGTAGTTGATTTTGAAACAACTTCAATATTTAAAGGTAGAATAACCTACGTTTCTTTACTAGTTCTAGACAAATCTGCCCCAGAGAATTTTAGCTTTAAACTGTTCAAAGACAATATTGAAGCACTTCCTTCTGAATTAAGAGAATTAAATACACCTGATGTGTCTCCTGAAAATTATATTTTCCTGCCATCAACCGCAATAACCGAAAACCCTTGGAGTTTTGACGATAGTGAATTAATAGCCATAAAAACAAACCTGCTTGCAAATATTGGTACTCTCGGTGATTACGCAAATGTGAGAGTTGGAATTCAAGCTTTGTGGAATGAAGCCTACCATATCAGACCGATTCAAGTTGAGAATGGAATTATTACCGGAAAGTCACATTTAGAAAACAATTTTCAAATTGAATTGGATGCTTGCTGTGCCTTATTGCCAAATGAAAATTTTTATCCTTACAGAGACGATATTCCTGAAACATATTGCATTTTCCCTTACAGAGTTGAAGATGGGATAGCCTACGAAATCCCGTTTAGTGAATTTTACGACCAATACCCTTTGGCAGGAGAATATTTAAACCGAAATGAAGAGAGAATCAAACAGAATGTAGAAACCTACCCCGAGGAAAGATGGCACGTTTACACGAGAGCTAACAATATTGCAAGAAACTTTCCTAAAGTTTATATCCCAATGACAGCATTAGACACTTTTGCTGCAATAACTTTTTCGGAAAGGCATTATTGTGATAACGCAAATGTAAACTATGTAGAATTACCTGAAATAAATGAAGTAAACCTCTACGCTTTAGCTTCAATTATTAACTCTACAGTTTATTCTGTTTTGGCAAGGTCGATTGCAAACCCACAGTCAAATGGATATTTCAAGTTTAATAAACAATTTCTTGAACCAGTTCCCTTTCCAGGAGAAAACTTCAGAGAAAGGGAAGATTTAAAAACTCAGCTTTTTGAAATATCGAGAAGAATCGAAGGATTGCAAGTAAGGTATAAATCTTCATCACCCAACCAAAAAAGAGGTATTAGTGCTTTACTTCAAAGACAATGGGATTTATTGGATGATGTATGTTACCAACTCTATGGATTAAATGATGATGAAAGAGCATTCTTCAATGAAAGAAGTAGAAATATTGACAGAATTGAAATTCTAAATAACAATTGACAAATGAACAAGGATTTAAAAAATATTATTAATCAATTCAGTGATGATGAAAACACATTGAATAAGATTCTTGTGTCTATTTTCATCAATTCTAATTCACTGAAAGTTAAAAACAACAAGCTCATTAAGGATTTAATACTTAATAAGGAATCTCCACTTTACCATCATATCGTTTTTGCAACATATAAATTCTCATTTGATGAACTAATCGAATCATTTGAACTGGCAATTCCATCAAAGGATAAAGTTGTCAATGGAGCGGTTTACACGCCAAATTATATAAAATCCTTTATTGTAGAAAACAGTCTATCTAAAGTAAAAAAGCCACTTGCTGAAATTAAATCGGCAGACATTTCTTGTGGTTGCGGAGCTTTTCTTTTCACTGTCGCAAACAAACAGAAGAATGAAACACAAAGACCCTTTAGCAAAATATTTGAAGAAAATATATTTGGTTTAGATATCTGCCAGACTAGTATAAAGAGAACAAAAATCCTTCTTTCACTTTTAGCCATTTCACTAGGCGAAGATGAAAAGGAGTTTAAATTCAATTTGTTTTGCGGAAATGCACTTTCGTTTGATTGGGAATCTAATTGCAGTGCAATCAAGTCTAATGAAGGATTTGATTTAATTGTCGGGAATCCTCCTTATGTAAGAGCAAAAAACATTGATTTAGAGACTAAAAAATTACTGAGTAATTGGTCGGTAACAAAATCGGGAAACCCCGATTTGTATATACCTTTCTTTGAGATTGGTATAGAAAATCTTAATAAAAACGGTATTCTTGGCTATATAACCGTAAACTCATTCTTTAAAAGTGTAAACGCTAGAGAATTGCGAAATTACTTGCAGACGAACAAATATGAGTTGAGTATTATTGATTTTGGTGACGAGAAATTATTTGAAAGTAAATCAGCTTACACTTGCATCTGTTTTTTATCCAAAGAAAAGTCAGAATACTTACTCTTTAAAAAAGAAACAAGCAAAACCCTACAAAAAAACGGATTAGAAAAGTTCAATAAAATTCCTTTTAAAGATTTGGACTTTCTGAGAGGTTGGATAATTAACAACAAACAAATCGTTGAAAACATAAAACGAATCGAGAATGCTGGGGAAAGTTTAGGTTCTAAATACAAGATAAAAAACGGGATTGCCACGCTTAGCAATGATATTTATATTTTCAAACCGATTGCTGAAAATGAAAACTATTATACATTAATTCGTAACGGAAAAAAGTTTGAGATTGAGAAAGGTATTTGCAGAGACATAATTAAGCCTAACATTCTCAAATATGAACACGAGATAGAATCCGTTAAAGAAAAGCTGATTTATCCATATACAAACGGTATAACGCCTCTATCATTGATGAAAGAGGAGCAATTAAAATCAAACTTCCCAAAAGCCTACAAGTATCTTTCCTTTCATAAAGATGATCTTCAAAAACGAGATAAAGGAAACGGTGATTATGAAGCTTGGTATGCGTTTGGAAGAACTCAGGCTTTAACAGACAAAGGATATAAATTGCTTTTTCCATATATGGCAAAAGACCCTCATTTTGTATTTACTGACCAAAAAGATATGATGATTTATTGTGGTTATGCCATATTTAATGAATCAGTTGAAGAACTAAAAATTCTAAAGAGAATTTTGGAGTCAAAGGTTTTTGATTACTATATGCAGCATACGAGTAAACCCTACTCTTCTGGTTATTTATCGTATGCAAAAAATTATGTCAAGAATTTTGGAGTATGTGAACTAACTGAAAAAGACAGATATTTTTTATCAAACGGTGCGACCAAAGAAGAGGTTGATGAATTTTTGATAGAGAAGTATAAAATACAAATTTAAAGGCCAACGCATTTGGTGGCACATTTGCAAAACCGCACAAGCCCATCTCTAAAGCCATGTTTTGCAAAAGAGCCACCAAGCCAAGGCACCAAGTCAGACACGAAATGACAATGAACAAACACGACAGAAAAGAAGGGCAGCTGGTAACAGCGGTAACCGTTGCACAACTCTGATTTTATGAACAGCAGCGTGCAAAAACACTAAAAAACAACCTCTTTTATTCTTCTGCTTCGCTCAGAAACCAGATTTAAAGGAGGTTTTTATTTTTGCTGGTGAAAGTTTCCGGAATTTCGCGTGGGCTTAAATGAAGGATATGGGAGTCGTGGGAAAGAAGTTTTTCCAAAACCAGAACTTCCCTTTTGGAACGTTCATGATTTGGGCCTTGCGGTGGACTTTTCGGGTGGTGAACTTCAGGTATTTCTTCAGGTTGTAAGTCAGGGCAGCCATTAAAACGTGTTTGTTAGCCTGGGCCATCCCTCTGAAATTAATCCGCTTCATGTTG
>NZ_LFNG01000044.1 GCF_001045435.1 Chryseobacterium koreense CCUG 49689
CAGTAATTTTTATCTAAATTTGAACCTACATTAACACATGAAAAAAGCAGTTCACTGAATGAAAAAAGGGGTGGTCAGTTTACTCCGAAATTAGGTGGTCAGTTTAAACCGAACTTAGGTGGTCAGTTTAAATTGAAACTGGGTGGTCAATATCACCGAAGTTTCCACAATGTAACGTGGAGCATGGATTTCATGCACGATACGCTGGAAAACGGCAAAAAGGTAAGAAGCCTAAATGTCATGGACGACTTCAACAGGGAGATTCTGCAGTTAAGCATCGACACGAGCCTGCCTTCGGCAAAAGTGATTTCGAGCTTGGAAGAGCTGGTCGAATGGAGAGGTAAACCAGAAAAAATCCGTGCAGACAACGGTCCGGAATTTATTGCCGAAAAATTAAAGAACTGGTGCAAGTTTCACGAAATTGACCTCTACTTCATCCAGCCGGGGAAACCAACTCAAAACTCCCTGATCGAGAGGTTCAACAGGACGTTCAGGACGGACTTTCTGGATGTATACCTATTTGAAAACCTTGTCCAGATGAGGAATTACGCAGAAATTTGGATGTGGAAATACAACAACGAGAGACCTCACAGCGCACTGCAATATCTCACGCCAAGGGACTTTTTGTTGAAATATGGAAAAATCAGCCTCGCCAATCCAGCGGATTTTCCCACATTCCAACAAAGTTTTTCAACAACACCGACAGAAATATTAACAAAAAACTCTACTTTTGAGTGTTACTAGTAATGGGAAGATTACACTTTCCTTTATATGTTACGTGATTTTTCAGATACCTTGACTTATTTCAGTCAAATACATTTCAACAAATCTACAATTATCAAATATCAGACAGCATAAAGCATATTGATTTCCCTTTTTGACTATTAATTTAAATTCTTTTTTGTCGTTTTGGAAAGACTTAAATGAATTCTTATAAAACCTCTTTAAAAGTGAAAGAGCATTTTTTTTAGTCATAATAATCGATGTGTTTTTTGTTTCTATTCTTAAAATTAAATTTTTGCTCGGTTTTACAAATTCAATTAAAATATCGTCAGGTCTTAGCTCTGCATAACTGAATCCAAGATTTTGGGAATATACTGTGTATATAAAATCTTCCTTCGTCAAATAAAGAAAGGGTATATGGATGTCATTATAAGTAAATACTTTTGCTCTTGTTTTAGTGACATCAATAAGTTTTTTTATATGGTTGAACTTTGTAATTAGTCTTGCGTTATTAAGAGTGATATTGTTAAACATAATCGTATCATACTTCATTTGAGCTTTTGCAGAGCTAAAGAGTATAAATAAAAATAATGTAATTAATTTTTTCATATGTTTTAAGGCTTTATTATATAGTTCCCCCCAAAGTTTGGACAGTAAATCGTAAAAGTTAAGTTTGACTTTGTTTGTTTTGAGGGTAGCAGTTTTGCAAATTTCCACATAGGAAAAATCCCTTGAAAGATTTTTCCGTGTAGTGTGGGAATGTGTAAAACTGCTGTAACTTTCATCATGCTGCTGCTTTCTTTTCTTTGAGATAAACTTCTGCCGGGAATCTATATTCCAGGCTTTGATGCCGTCGATTATGGTTGTAGTAACTGAAGTATTTTGCCAGTCCCCGGTAGCATTCCCGCCCATCACTGTAGGCGTAAAGATAGATGTTTTCGTATTTAACACTGCGCCAAAGTCTTTCTATGAAGATATTGTCCAGCGCGCGTCCTTTTCCGTCCATGCTCAGGCGCACCGTTTTCAATTTTTCCACATAGGTGGTAAACAGCTCCGAGGTGAACTGCGCACCTTGGTCGGTATTGATGATTTCGGGTTTTCCATACTTTTCTATGGCCTCGTCCAGCGTGTCCCTGCACCATTCCGAAGTCATCGTGTTACTCAAACTCCAAGACAGTACGAATCTGCTGTAAAGGTCGATCACGGCGCACAGGTACAGGTAACCTCCCCGAACCGGGACATAGGTAATATCCATCGCCCAAACCTGATTCGGAGCGGTAATGGGCAAGTTGCGCAACAGGTAGGGATATACTTTATGCTTTTTTCCTTTCCCCTTTTTGCTGGTGTTGGGACCTGGAGCGGTGGCACTGATGCCCATCACACGGTAAAGCCTCTCCACACGCTTTTTGTTGACCAAAATACCGCAGTCCTTACGCAGCCACTGCAACATTCTGGGAACGCCTTTCCAGGGATGCCTCATGAATTCCGCGTCAATAATCCGCATCAGTTTCAGATTTAATTCGCTTTCCGGAACCCTTCGGTAGTAATGGCTGCTGCGAGAGATTTGCAGAAGGCCGCATTGGGTCTTAACGCTGATTTTTTCCACCTTGTCGATGTGTGTCTTTCTTTCCGATACACTCTGTTTCATGACAAGGCTTTTTTTAAAAAATCAATCTCCATTTTCTGCTGCCCGATGACTTTGTAGAGCTTGTCGACATCCTCTTTTTTTTCTTCCAAAGCCTTTTCTTTACCGAAAATATCGGCTCCATTCTTTAAGAATTCTTTCTTCCAGGTGGTAATTTGGTTAGGATGAAGTTCATACTTTTTTGCAAGTTCGTGAAACGGAAGACGCTCCGACAAGGCTTCTACGACAACCTTGAACTTAAATTGTGAATTGAATTTTCTTCTCTGTGACATATTGTAAATTTAATAGGTTTTTTCCAATTAAACTTACTGTTCGATTTTCGGGGGGAACTATATATAATTTGAGGTTTTCATCTGGTTTTAGTTTTTTATAAAATTAGAAAATATTTTGTATACTACACATATATTTTTTGTTAATTTTATTAATTATTTATCATTAACCGATGTTTACTGCGAATTTTAAAAGCAATCAGAAAAGAAAATCCTAATTTTAGTAGGATTGAAAAGAATCATTACAAATCTCAATGGAACACTATTTTTTTTGTCCACATATTTTAACTAATGAGTGTTTTATCCATCAACATATCTGAAACACTTGTTTTGATATTTGGTATTTTAAGGCGACTAGTTTTTATTATTTCAGGGGTTACTAACCAAACAGTATATTAAAGAACTTCTTTTCTTTTGAAAAAAGAGTTATAATCAAATTGATTATCAATTATATACAACTTCATCAACAAATCTGATACATTACCTAATTTTCCTTCAATTATATGATTTACATATACCTTTCCTAATTGGTTGGCCTGTTGTTCTGTAATAACTTTAAAAAATTCATTATAATATTTTTTTTCTGTACTCATAATTTTATTAGATCACAGCACTCGTAGGTAAATACGGTTCTGCGGAATGAAAATAAGGATGCTCATCCCAAGGAAATGCTCCAACATTTTGATCTACAGCTATCAGTTCTGCTACATCCATTGGCCAGCCTCCATCTAAGCCCCAGGTATCCTGTACATCACTCATATATGAGATACTGCCATCTGCTTTATAAGAAAATCTTAATAATGGAGTGTCACCATTATCATTGTAATAGGTTTTAGATGAACGTTCTCTTATACCTGTTACATTATCAATTGAACAACCAAAAATTCTTCGGTTTAGATTATCTAATACGTGCTTACCTTTAAATAATAAATTTCCAATTTTATCTATATCTACCGAGTTCCATAATGTAAAACCAAATGCTGAGGCTTCCTGTGTATAAAATATCCACCTTTGGTTTTGATTGATACATAATTCCTGTATCTTTTCCTGAAGGTTTTCGTTGGAATCCAAATAATATTCCCCCATAAAAAAATTGGGACTAATATCTTCTACTTTTTTTAATTTTCCGTTTATTACGTGATTTATATAATAATTATTTAAATGACCAACTTGTTGTTCGGTAATCTCTTTAAAAAATTCATTATAATATTTTTTTTCTGTACTCATAATTTTTTATTATTTATTCTATATATGGTAATTTAGGTTTCATATCATATTTTCCTACAATTTTTCCTCCTCGCACTTCTCTCGCATAATTGCCTGTAGAGACACTAATAATTTTATTTTTCTTAACTATGGCAAAATCTATTTTATCAGCAGGAAAAGAAGTGTATTGTTTGCAGGTATTCCTATATCCCGTAGTAAAATCTGTACTACCTGAAGGAAGCAATTCAAAAAATTGATAGGTAATAAAATCTCCATTAGGGTTAAGATGTTCTTTTAATTTATAATATTGATCCTTCTCTATTTTTCTGCTTTTCTTCAAACTTTCCACATAATTATCCATTTTCTGTATAAAAAGCCTGTAATTATTTTCATCCAGCATAATGTCAGTTTCTATATCACCAGCTCTCCATTCCGGCAACTCTACATTGTTTATATTGGGGTCTCCAGTAGTTCTTGGTGCCCTTACAGAACTACCTTTCACAAAAAATTCAAACTTATCTTCAAAATAGATAAATTCATCATCCAAATCACCCAATGTTTCTATAACGTAATTTTTAGAGCCGTTACAGAATGATTTATAATTAGCTTTGCTGGAAATCCCTGCAGGAAAACCTCGTTTTAAAACCTCGTTTATGTAGTAATTTGCCTGTTTTGGCAAGTCTATAGCAGAAATAGGTTTGGCATTTCTATTTGCTATTACAAGCAAATCTTCTGTTAGAATATCATCTGTAATTTTAAGTTCGTTTTTACAATAATTGATAAAGTTTTTCATCACTTCTTCCGTATATTCTGCCCTTAATACAAATTTTCTGATATTGATTAGCTTTTTTACGACTGCAATAATTGTAAAAACTGGTAAACCCGAGTTTAATACAATAGATGTTCTGTAAATGGTAGACGATACTTCTTGCAACAAAGCATCGCTTTCATTTGGATGCAGAGTTTTTAACCTATTTTTTACATTCTGTATAATTTCGGTTTCTGTTGCACCACCTACATTTTCAACTATTCTTTTCGCAGAAGTCTTCAAAGCCAAAGAAGCCACAGTATCTACTGCTGTTACAGAAAGTGTGGCTAGCTGTAACAGCATAATAAAATTCTTTACATTCTTGCAAAACTCGTCATTGGCATTACACTCCACAAAATTGGCAAAAAAGCCCAATGCTCCAGAAGTAAATTCCACACCTCCCAAGACTACTCTCAATCCTTGTTTGGTAAGCAGACCAACTGCTTCTTCTGATGCTCCTAAAGCCGCCCACTTCAAATGTCGTAATTTGGTAAGGTTTCCAATTCCTGAAAAGGTAAGAATACCATCTACCAAATAACCAACAACGGTTTCCGCATCGCTTTGGTCTCCAATATCATCTATCATTTTCAAAACAAAAATAGGAATAAGAGAGTTGATGGTAAGATTTCCGTTTCCTACTTCTGTTTGCGTTCCATACATCATAGGAATTGGAGCTTTTGTCTCTACATTACTATTGATGAGTGTAACGGGTTGGTAAATATGATATGTTCCAAACAATGCTTCTGTATAAGCATTTACATATGTATCAATAACATCTGAAGGTAATTTGGGGGAGGTCTTCGTGAATGGCCACAATTTTATTACCATTAAATTTAAAAGAAAAGTTATCGAAATAAATACCTAGTTTTTTTTCCGATTCATATGGCATCGTTAATGGCGCAGCATCAGGATATCGAATCGGATATTCAAATGTAGTTTGAACAGAGTTAGTTTCTTTTTTAAATTGGTATGCCGTTTCATAACTGTATTTGAAAATTGTGGAAGGAGGAACAGCAGGAGCATTATCTTCTACAAAAAATTGGTCATTAGAAGCCGGTTTACTGGAAATCGGTTCTAAAGATTCAATATAGAAAATATTTTGTTTGAGCGTTCCATTTTCGTTGTACGGATTATATTTGCTAAATTGCCAAAGTAAATATAGAGTTTGTACAAAAGCACCTTTCGTATCAGTTGGTTTAAATTTTGTATTCACAACCCAATTGGATAATTGTATAAGTCCTTTTGTAAAATTCCAGCTGGTGCTCATTCTATCGTAGATATATTGGTACAGCGTAACTTTACCTTCATTTGCATTACCTAACGATATATGATTTTTAGGATCTACAAGACCTTCTAAAAACTCATCAATTCTGTTTAATGTACTATTATTAAATGAGCTGGATATTCTTACAATAAGATTTTCAGCAGCTTCACTTTCGAAGAATCTGCTTAATTCATTCGGTAAGTGGTCTACTTTTTTGACAGTTTGTAAATATAGTTTTTTCAATTGAAATTTGCATCTGCCAACCGAAACGGAATCGGGCTCTGCTGGGGAGCAACCCGAGAGGGATAGGTTGGCCGACGAAATATAGTTTTCAAAGGCACTGCTTTTAGCGGTGCTTTTTTCTG
>NZ_LFNG01000045.1 GCF_001045435.1 Chryseobacterium koreense CCUG 49689
TACAGCGAATTTATGAGCTTAACATCATGAAAAAAGACAAGCTAAAATGAATGAAAATGGAAAGAAAATCAGGTGGTCAATTTGCTCCGAATCTCGGTGGTCAATTTAAACCGAAATTCACTGGTCACTTTGCTCCGAAATCAGGTGGTCAATTTGACCGTTTTTTCCAAACAAAGTAGATGTGCAATCAAAGGAATGGATTGCTTTCAATGATGCTTTTGCCAAAAACCCAAACGCGGCGATGGAATCGACATCAATCGGATTAGGTCAAATAATGGGATTCCATTATAAACGATTAGGATTTGCATCAGTTGGCGCAATGTGGGATCATGCAAAAAAATCTTTAGAGAACCAGGTTTGGCAGATTTGCAAATTCATTGATACGGATGACAAATTAAAAAATGCCATCAAAATAGGAGACTGGTTTACCGTTGCAAAAATTTACAACGGTGCAGGATTCTTAGAGCTTGCTCGTAAGTATGGACGTGAACCCTACAATACCAGCCTTGCAAAAGCATACGGAAAATATAAAGCTGTTTTTTCATAATTCAATTCTTCATTTTTTCAACTCCCAATCGCTGGGAGTTTTTTTTTGAAAAAAATTAAAAAATGTTATAAAATAATTTGTTTATGTTAGTATTTTTACTATCTTTGACCTGTCAAACAATAACAAATAGCAACAATGAAAAGATTAAAAGTTAAAGAAACCATCAAAATGCTCGAAGCAGACGGTTGGTATCTTGACAGACAAAAAGGAAGTCACCGACAGTTCAAACACAATGAGAAAGATGGAACTGTAACGGTAAACGGAAAACCAAGCGACACACTTTCTCAAATGTTACTAAACAGTATTTTTAAACAAGCGGGGTGGAAATAACCACCTCGCAAAAAAAAAGAAATTAAAATGGAAAAAATTAAAGTATTTATAGATTGGGATGTAAATTTTGGAGCGGTATCTGAATCGGTTCCGGGATGTGTTGCTACCGGAAAAACTTTCGAAGAAGCAAAAGAAAATTATATTTCCGCTTTGGAGTTTCATTTGGAAGCATTGGATAAAAAAGATGTTCCGAAAGAATTACAAGGTAAATTTGAGTTAGAATTTGAGTTTACAGCTCAAGCATTATTGCATAGATTTGACAAAATATTAACTCGTGCCGCCTTATCTCGAGTAACCGGAATAAATGAACGTCAATTAGGGCATTATGTTTCGGGTTATCGTAATCCAAGACCTGCGCAAAAGACAAAAATTGTAGAAGGTTTCCATAAGTTAGGAAAAGAATTTTTATCAGTTGTATAATGAGATTAAAACATATACCAACCGGATTAATAGGTGATTTCGTCAAAGAAGTACCGTCAAAGGAATTTAAGCCATGGGTTACTTGGATAATCAGATTAGACAACGGTCGTGAATATTTTGCACCTAAAAATGAATTTACAATAGTTGTATAGTTATTGTTTGACGACTTATTATGCAACAACGAAGCCCTGTTAATTCAGGGCTTTTATTATTTAATTGAATTGCGGCATCAAAGCCCTTGCGATCTCAAATTGCTTTTCTTCGTGCTTTGTTGCGTAGATTTCCGTGATCTTTTCGGATGAGTGACCGAAAACGCTTTGGACGGTCTTAATGTCCATTCCGCTATTCTCTTTGTCGTTTGCTCCCTTATGTTTAAACCAATACATTTTTTTATAGATGTTCAAAATATCGTGGACGTTTTCACGCCAAAGATTCCCGGCAACGTTCACAGATAATTGATGAGGTGAGACCACGAAAATTTTATCCTTTCTCCTGCAGTATGGCGAAGCAATTCCGAAAAGAAAATTTTCGGGCTGCGAAAAATCCAACCTCATCAAATCGGCTTTCAAATCCGTCGAAATTGGAACACGTCTCGCACGTCCCTTTGTGATGGAGTTTGGAAGTACAAACACATTTTTTTCAAAGTCGACCATCTTACATTTTATCTCACGGATTTCCCCCGGCCTTATTCCGCATTGGTAAATTATTTTTAGAAAAATATTGAAATTCGGGCAAACGATCTTAAAATGATTTATGATTTTGGTCTGCTCTTCGGGAGTGATGAGGTCGATTGTTTCGCTTTCTTCTTCCGGAAGGTAGTCTAGTCCTTGGGCGGGGTTGCTTTTCACTATAAACTCCTTTCTAAGGACGTTAAAGATCGAACGCAAAACGTTGGATGCTTTGTTATACCTCTTATTTGACCATTTTTGACGTTTTTGGGTAGCATCGAGCAATATTTTGATGTGGTATGGCTCGAACTCCTTTACGTCATAAATTTGCCATCCTAAGGCGTTAATTTCGACCTTTAGAAATTTATGGACGGATGTATAATCTTGGAACGTCTTTTTTGCGAGTTTGGTTTTAAATATTTCGAACGCAAATTCGAAAGCATCCAAAATTTTCATACCCAAATCTTCAGGTTGCGGTAGCTGTTTTTTTTCGGACTTCGGAATCCATCCAGTCTTCAGTTCCTTTTCCACGGATTCTTTCAGGACCTCGCAGCGGATCATCCGATCCTGGTAATCCGTAAAGGCGTTGATGCCTTTGTAGAATTTTTGTACAATCTTCTGGGTAGCAGTGTTGTAAACATAAACGTACCACCTTTCTTTCAGGTTTTCGGGCGAATATATTCGCACCTCAAAATTTTTCATTTCACAATAAAATTTGTGAACGCTTGGGGAAGTGAAAAATTTTACTCTTTTTTACTCACGTAAATTTTTAAAATTATAAAGCGTTAACTTTCAACGCTTTATAATCATAGTGGAGCAGGAGGGATTCGAACCCTCGTCCAAACAAGCAACACATAAGATTTCTACATGCTTATTCCGTTCTTGGTTTTCGTCGCAAAGCAGACAGCGGACAGCCAACTTTGCGCTTATCTTCTGAGGTTTTCGTTCCCGAATCGAAGACTCTCGGGACTTATTTCCGCATTGCTATACCCCGTGATCAGACGTCGCGAAACAGAACTTCTGCGGGATATCTCGTTTCCTTACTGTGCTTCGGGAAAAACGCTAATCCTACTATGATTCAGATTAAGCAGCGAGAGCGAACTCTTGGTTGCCAGTTAAAATTTTGTAGCAAGGGATTAAAGAGATCGCGCCACGGTTCTCTGCATGCTTACTTATCCATTGGTCTTGCTGTCGAAACCAGTCTGCCCCGGATTTTGTAAGGATGCAAAGATACGCAATTTTTATTCCAAGATAGTAAAATAGAATTTCCCAATATTCTCATAAAACCCGTTAACAGCGGTTAAACTTCTTCGCCCAAATCAAAAAAGGATTTACTTTTAACAAAAGTTTAATCCATGAAAACAAAACTACTTTTGATTTTCTTTCTCGCTTGTTCGATTTCAGGTTTTTCCCAGAGCTATATTTTCGGGAAGGTGAAGTCGGAATTGGGGAACGAAATCTTTGAAACGATCATCATTAACACCAGAACCGATGAGAAAGTACTTTCTGATAAAGACGGCAACTTTATGATTGCCGCAAAACCATCGGACGAACTCCGTTTTGTGAAAAGCGGTTATGACCGTTTTGACGTGAGGATTTCCAATGAAAATTTTTCGAAACCGCTCGATGTCCACTTGAAAAGAGTTCCGTACCTGATTCCGGAAGTGGAGATTGCTTTTCAACCCACCGGGAATTTGAAGAAAGATTCCAAAACACTTGATCCGCCTAAAAAGGTGGTTGCGCTCAATTCGTCATTAAATGCATACATGATGACTCCGCCAAGTGAAGTTGGTCCGAAACTGACGACGCCATCTGCATTCCAAGGACAGGATTACAGTGCGGGACACGCAAATATTTTGGGAATCGCAAAGGCTATTTTTGGCTTGGTCAAAAAAAAGGCAAATCCGTTGACTACAGCTAATTACGCCGAAACTCAGCAGTTTTTCGCCAGGATTAAGTTGGAACTTGATTTAAGTTTTTACACTTCCCAAGGTTGGGATGAAGATGAAATTGACCGGTTCCTCATCTATGCCGACCAAACTTATCAGCTGGCAAAAAAATACCGGAACCATTTCAATATTTCCAAAATCTCCACGGAGATGATGTTGGCTTATAAAGAATATGTGAAAACCAGAAAAACGAAAAGTTAACAAAAACTTAATTAAACGTTAATGAATTCATAAAAATTGGAATAGGTTTTGATATAATATATTCATTAACAAAAAGTTATTCAATAAACACCACCTCACTTTATGAACAAAAACATCATTGCGATTGCGATCGCGGCACTTGGATTCGTTATTGGTCTCGCTTTTCTAGGAAACGCTATTAAAAACAGGAATAAATCTGAAAACACCATTTCCGTTACCGGATTAGGCGTGAAAAAATTTACCTCAGATGTGATTGCCTGGAGCGGAAATTTCTCGCGCAACAGTTTCGAGCTGAAATCTGCTTATGACCAACTTGCAAACGACAGGAAAGTAATCGAGAACTATCTGGTTTCAAAGGGAATCCCAAAGAATGAGATCATATTTTCTGCGGTAGATATCCAGAAGCAATTCAATTACAACACAGATGCTAACGGGAGAAGCAGCCAGACATTTGCGGGCTATCAACTTTCGCAAACCGTTTCTATAGACAGTAAAGATGTCGCCAAGATTGAAAACCTCTCCAGAAACATCACGGAAATCATCAATTTGGGAATTGAGTTCACCTCATCGCCTCCGAATTATTTCTACTCCAAATTGGCAGATGTGAAACACCAAATGATTGCAGACGCCACGAAAGACGCCAGACAACGCGCCGAGAAAATCGCTGAAAACTCCGGAAGTTCATTGGGGAAACTGAAAAAGGCGACGATGGGAGTTACCCAAATCACCGCGCCGAATTCCACGGAAGAATATTCTTATGGCGGAACTTTCAACACCTCCTCAAAAGACAAGGAAGCGAGCATCACCATCAAACTCGAATACGGAGTGGACTAATAATTGGAAGAAAGAAAAATATTTCCCCCGATTTTCGTTCGGGGATTTTTTGTGTCAACAGATTGCGTATATTTGGGAGTTAGCAGAAATTTTATACAAACACACTTTTCAAAATGAAATCAAAACTATTTTTAGTTTTATTAACTATTAATTTTCTATTATATAGTTGTCAACCTCACAAAAAAATATATCTGGATCAAAATTTCACAGATGCTCTTTATGATAATAAAGTTGACTTAAATAAAAATGGATATTTCGAAGAAAATGAATTACTTAATGTTACCAAACTAAATTTAACACAAAAGAATATTACAAATATATCAGGTATCGAAGATTTTAAAAATTTAAAAGAACTAATTCTCAATCGAAACTATATTAGCGATTTTTCTCCACTAAACAAATTAGAAAAATTGGAAGTTTTGGGAATTAGTCAAAATCAAAATCCGAAAGAAGTTGATTTATCAAAAATAAAAAATCTTAAAACTTTATACGGAGGAATGTCAAATTTAAATGATATAAAATTAAATAATCAAATTCAACTACTATATTTGGGTGATAACAATTTCACAAGTTTTGACGCAAGTGAATATATAAATCTTGAAAGTTTAGATCTTGATGGATGTAAAAAATTAACGAGTGTAAATATCACAAATAATCCTAAAATTTTTCAGCTATATTTTTATGGAACTGCTATAAAAGAACTTAATATTTCAAATAATAAAAATATTAAAACGATGTATGTAGAACCAAACGTAAAATTGATTAAAAGTTCTGGTCAAAAAGAAATTAAGCCATCACAAAGCGTAATTCAAAATTAAAAAAACTTCTGCTAATAACTAAGCTTTCGTTTTGTCTGCAAGACTAGAAACCGGAGGTTCGGCGGAGCCAAATGAAAGCCCGTTGAACCCTTCGAGAGCCTCAGGGTAAACTCCAGCTCCGGTAGCTTTTCG
>NZ_LFNG01000046.1 GCF_001045435.1 Chryseobacterium koreense CCUG 49689
ATTTGCCGATCTCTATTTTAATGCATTCTCATGCTTTATGGTGGGGGATGAGTGGGGACTGACCGGGAGGTGGGTGGGAGCGTCCGTCCCTTATCGATTTGCCGACTGCAAATTCAGATATTGTTACCCGCCCCATATAGGTGGCATTGAGCGGCTCAGCCACCAGAGATTGGGTTGCGGTTTCCGGGAGTGGAAGCGGATTGGGGAGTAGGAAGGACCAAAGGATACCATCTGGTCGAAACAGGACTAATTGACGATGAGTTCGCGGATGGATTCGTAGGGGATCCCCATGAATGTGCAGAATTCCTGTACGGTGAGGAACTGGTGTTCGGCTTTGTTGAGGGATGATTTGATTTTCAGGATCAGATCGCGGCTGTAGCGTTCACTTTTGCCGGTGATGAGCTGGATGTCTTTGGGGTAGATGCAGATGCGGGTAGTTCTTGGTTTCATCGGTGTAGTTTTCTTTGCTGAACAAAGTTTGGAAAACAAAATGAAACTGTTTCGGTAGGAGGGCGGTAGTACCGAAAGATTTTTTATGCAGATGAAAAATTATAGAGGAAAGACCGCTATTTATGAGCTGTCGAACAAAGCAACCATATACCCCTATGCTTAACTTTTACTCGACGCTAAATTAGTATATCCATTCTATTTTAGCCCAATATTTTTCCATAATAGTTTAATAACCCACATTACTATAATCTACAGTATGCATTGTAAACAAAATCATACAATAATAATTTATTTCACTATCTTCTTCAAAATTGAATTCAAATTCTGCTCTCATCATATTTTTCTTAACTCTTACAACTTTTCCATAACTTCTCCCATCAATAAAAAACTCTCCAAAGCTTTTCATTAAATAAGACATATATGTTATTTTAAGATAGATTTCTTTTCCCATAACTTTCATATTATACGAATCAATATTCTTTCTCTCTATTGATATGATATGAGGCAATGATTGTGTTAACAATTTTAATTTTATGCCTATTATGAAATTATTTTGCATAAAAGCAAGAATTTCATTATCATTAATATCATAAATAAAGCATTCAACCGAAAAACCGAAACTAAGAGATTTGGATTTCAATTTAAGAGTAAATACTAACTCATCTCCTTTATAATAGTAGGAATATTTTCCTCTTTTGATTATTGCTCGATATTTTTCCATCTTTAATTTGTAAATCCAATTTTGATACTCACATCTAAACCTAGTAAAAGTTTAGCTCCGTAAGATGCATTTAAACAGTACCTGCAAGCCTCGTTAGCATCTGTATTTCTACCAACTCTTATAGAGGGTCTATTGGGGATAACCAAATTTTCACCTTTATAATTGCTACCCACACCAAATTCTGTATTTAAAACTCCGTTATTAGGATAATATTCTAATAAATCAGAACCTTCCGTAGGAATTATATCATTTGTTACATAATCTAATTTAGCACTATATCCCAGGCCTTTAACACCTCCTACTACTCCAATAAAGTTATGCCCTTTTCCATCACCTGCATTTGCATAAAATCCTTTACGGTTACTCCATCCAAAGTTTCCTATATCTCCTGTCATAATGCCTCCCTCAACCCTTCCTATACCTGCCTGTACTCCTAGTGTTCCTTTCCCTTCCACCTGAAAAACAAAATGGTCTTTAAAGAAATCACTAATTTTATCAGTAAACCCTTTAATCCTAATTACATTCAGCTTCCCTAATTCAATTCCTCCGTAATATGCTTTATCAGAGTAATTATAATTACTATAGGAATATGTTCCTCCGGAAAAGTATTTAAAATCTCCTATTCCGCCTCCTGCAAGAAAGTTGTAAAAAGAAGTTGCCGGTCCTATCACATCGTAAAAAGTATGAGAACGCTCACCCCAATTTCCAAATGAATCAAAATTTGAAAACGTAGTTATTGCATTTTTCGATGCATTTCTAAAGAGCTTATTCATCCAATCGGTAAAATTTATATCCCTTCCGTCGGGGTCATAAAACGAAACGGGATTGTTCATCACATAGGCATAGGTACTCGCACTCGCAAACTTCTCTGCCAGCTGGTCTATGCCGTTCCATCTTGCGATATCCGGCATATACATTCTCCACCCGTAGTCGTACATTCCTGTTTCCTGCAGTTCTTTGCCGTTGTACTTGTGGTTCTTAAAAGAACCTATACCAAAGAATGATTCGTTTTCCGGGTTTAAGTGGTTCATTCCAAATGCGTAGTAATCATTGCTGTCCAGAATCTCTATCTCGTCATCTTCATTCCGGGTATAGCTTACCCTTACATTTCCCAAATGGTCCTTGTATTGGTAAATATATTGTTTTTTTGCAAAATCATAAAATCCGGCAGAAGTAGGGAAGTACAGCAGCTCTGCATTGCTCGTTCCGCCGCCGTCTCCCGGTATGGCAAGACTCACTGCGTCCGGCAGAAATGCTTCCCGTTCCAAAGCCACCTCCGTTTCCAGCTCGCCCGGTATCTCTGCGCCGCCTCCCTTTCTTACCGTTTCCAGGTGGTAGAAACCGTCTAAATAATCTGCGGTAGAGGTTACTACCGATGCTCCTTTTATTCCCGTAACCGCAGCCGTGATCTTCTTTCTCAGCTTTACCCCGTCTGCTCCGTACATCGAAGTAACGGAAACAGTGCTGCTGCCTTCTGAGATTTCTATGCTGTTGGCAAGATTAAGCATGTTGTAGCCTATTTCATAGATTCCCTTATCGCGCATATCGGTCATATTGCCGTTGTCATCATAAGAGATTGTGTTCCCTCCTCCTTCATATCCGTTGGCGTCTTCTGAAAGGTCTGTAATGCTGTCGAGGCGGTTTGCGGTATAATTGTATTGCAGGTCATCGATAAGGTTGGCAGCGGTGCCCATAAAAGCTGAACTGCGTTTCAGCGTCGACACGTTCCCTCTTCTGTCATAAGTCGCTATCTCCGAATGTTCTTTCAGAAAAGGATTTTGGGGATCCTGATATAGTCCCGCAAGAAGCCGTCCCGCTCCGTCATAGACATAGCCATATCTTCCTTTCTTGTCTGTGCTTGCCCAGGTAATTTCTGCAATACTACCGTTGTATTTCGGTTTTACCTTGAGATGGGAAAAATCGTTATTGGGCGTTTCTTCACCCTCTCTCTGGTTGAAGTTTACTTTGTAAGCAAACAGGTCGCTTCCCAGATTGTCGGGATTGTTTACGGAAGTGAGCCAACCGCGGATATTGTAACTGTAATCTACCGACTGCAGATTGTTTCCCAGCTTTTTATTGACTGCTCTGCCTAAATCGTCATAGGTAAACTCTTCGAGCAGTTCTTCCTGTCCATTATCCACCTGATGATAGTGTCTCAGAAGCAGATTTTGTGGTGAGTAAACATAGCGTTGCTTTACCACAACCTGCTGGTTCGTAGAGGACCTTTTGTGTTCAACTATCGATTCCGTAATGTTTCCTGGAAAATCAACCTGCATCTCGGTCTTTGTAAATCCGTTCAGGTGGTTGGTCTTGTGATTGCCGACGAGCCGTTCTTTGGTGTCATACCAGAAAAGCGTCTTGTTCCACCTGTTTTCTTCGAGGTTCTTCACGAACGATGCGGTAAGCATCGATTTGGTGCTGTGATTGGAACCCGTGATATCGGAAGACAGGGTAGGTTGTGAGTAGATGCTCGCAGGCCTCGTAACCGGAACGGCCGGAGGATACTCGTCATAATAGTTTACAGAAAGAACATCTGTTACTGTGGTGGGGTAGGCATTTTTAGAATAGTATATCGGTAATGCGGATGTGTTAAAAACGGCCGTGGTCTTTCTCGTTTCGTAAATTATGGAGGAACTTTCCGCGCTGCTTTGCTCTGACGATCTTTCTCCGCCAGAGCACAACCCGGTATAAATTACTCTGCCCAAACGATCATATTTTATAAAAGTCCATTTCCCTTCCGATTTCAATTGTTCGTTAGTGGACATAATGAGGCGATTTTCTTTATCGTACACATAGTACTCTCTACCTTTTCCCGGTATCTTTTTCTCGGTTTGTCTTCCATACGCATCATATTGATACTGATAAAGCACTTCATCTTTTACATTCAATGCATTTTCTCCCGGATTCAGCGGGGGTATAATATAGACCTGCTGATTGTATTGGTTATAAACGTAATAAGTATCAAGAAAATCGGTTCCGTTTTTTACGCGGGTCATGATGGTTTGTCCCAAGCTGTTTTTATAGACGGAAGAGATATTGCCGTCTTCATCTTTCACGGAGTTTTTATACAGTGTGTTTGCTGCAAAATAGCCATCATCTGAGAGGTTATTCTCAAAAGTAACGGTATTAAGTGTGGCACTATACTTTTTAATGGTATTTGCCTCATTAAATTCGTAGAAAAATTCCTTCGCTCGACCGGAAGCCATACTCCAGTCGGAACCAGGGTTTGCAGATTTTGTTATTCTACCCAATGGTGATTCGTCATCAGCAACTTCTGCATAGGCATTCGGCATATTATAATAAGAGTTGATGTCGGCTTCTGAAACAGCGTGCAGAAGTCCGTTGCCGGTGGATACGGGTACGGGCAAATATTGCTTTGTCTGTTTCCCTGCGGAGTCATAAAAAAAAGACGTTACAATGTCCTGGTTCGCATTGATGCCCTTGATGGAAACGGTTTGTCTGGGTCTTCCCAAACCATCATTGTATTGCACGGTTTGCACCGATTGAGCAGCATTGAGGTTTGAAGAAACCGTAACCGAATCTAAAAACACACGGGTATAGGTATAACTCTCGTAAGAACTGAATACCTGGGCTTCCGTTTTAACCCAAAAACCAAATAGGACTAAGATATATAAAATTAATTTTTTCATATTATGGAGGGGCATGTTAATATATAAAGTCGTAATGCGGATTGTATCTGTTCTCCCTGATGATATTGTGGTTAATATCTTCCACCCTGATCAAACGATTTGCGGCATCGTAATAATAATACTCTTTACTTCCGCTCGGTGAGGTGACACTTTTTATTCCTATCAGAGGATCGTAGGTGTAAGTAGTGACCATATAGTCTTTGAACGCCGATTTCAAGCGAAACTCATCCTGTTTTTGTCTAAGAAGCTCCTCGGAAGCATCGTCAATATCCTGATTGGATTTTATATGTATGTCTAAAGATTTATAAGAATCCGCGGAATCGGATAGTCCAAAAGCAGACATCACCTGCTCATAGGTAGCCCCCTCAATTTTCGCAATTAATAATGTGCCACTGTAGCCATAGATAAATGCCGTAGGAGAGCCTTCTTTGGATGTTGTCTGCAGAACATTGCCCATGGCATCATAAATATCGTTCTTCAACTCACTTATCACAACTCCGCTTATACCAATTGTTTTCACAGATGATGGAAAATAATTTTCAGAGTGGTCGTATTTTGTTTCTATCCTGCCTGTTTCAATGCCGTTTTGTGTGCGTATGACCTCTAATGGAACAGAATGCATGCCCTTTCCAATCAATTTTGTATTCCCTTTTTCTGCCGCATACAGGTATTCTGTTTCGGCAACAATTCCGTCCACAGTTGTCTTCTTTTCCTTCATTACGTTATTGTTATCTTGATTGAATGTCTTTTCAGAAATTAGGGATAATGAATTTCCTTGGCTATCGTAGGAGGTTTCTTGGGAAGTGATCTTTTCTGGCAATGATTCATGGGTATATGTGCTACCTATCATGGAAACTTCGGTGATATTGACCACCCAGTTTCAATTTAAACTGACCACCTAAGTTCGGTTTAAACTGACCACCTAATTTCGGAGTAAACTGACCACCCCTTTTTTCATTCAGTGAACTGCTTTTTTCATGTGTTAATGTAGGTTCAAATTTAGATAAAAATTACTGTT
>NZ_LFNG01000047.1 GCF_001045435.1 Chryseobacterium koreense CCUG 49689
CTAATAGTTAATTATCAAAAAGATAAAATTCTTCAACAAACAAGCAGAACGGTCAGAAAAAGAGGAAAAATT
This sequence comes from Chryseobacterium koreense CCUG 49689, assembly GCF_001045435.1. GTDB lineage: Bacteria > Bacteroidota > Bacteroidia > Flavobacteriales > Weeksellaceae > Kaistella > Kaistella koreensis. The sequence goes on from NZ_LFNG01000047.1 coordinate 73, forward strand.
CAATATGTAAAAAATAAACAAGGTGAATTTACACCCCTTTAAACTATTTGTAATAATATAACAGTAAACAAAAAAGCCAAAAAAGCCAATATTTAAAGCACTTTCGGGGTATTTTTGCTTTGCATGTTGGATGAAACGAAATGTAAAAATATGACTGTTTGCTACCATTTTATTACCGTTTTAAACATCATTTAATTACCGTTTAAATCTATCTGCTATAATATTCCCGCCAAAGGTACTAATATTACCATTTAAAGTCTTAAAACTGCTGTTTTGAGACTATTTTTTTTCCAGATAGCTAAAAAAAACGGCAAGTGATCCGCAGAAAATAAGCTTCAAAAAAAAGGAAGTAAATTCCAGTGGATTAACACTTGGATTAACACTTGGATTAACAATTAACAGTAAAAAAGCAATCAGAAACAAACGTTATTACTGCAAATAACCCATTAAAACAGAATAAAAAGCGGGTTTGGTTACGCTTATTTGCATTGTATTTTAGTTATTATTAATCTGTATATATACTGATTATCAATATATTATACTAATTAATAAAGACCATCAGAATAAAAAAGATATATTACTTAGGTCTTTTCTTTAGTTCAGGTATAGGTTCAGCAACCAAAGAATAAGCATTTTGCGCCTCTGATCTTTTATTTTGTAAACTGATATTTTCTGACTTCAGTTTTTCTAATTGGTCCTTTAGATCGATCACCTGGCTTAGCAGTACATTATTTTGTTTGGCTAATTCATATAAGTTTTTATAATCAATTGGCTGTTCCTCCGCTTCTGGAGCCTCACCGGTGACCAGCCAATCCAGGGATCTTTTCAAAATCTTGCTTATTTCCACAATTTGCAATAGTGTAGGCATGACCTTACCCTTTTCTATTTTAGAAAATTGTGAAGGATCCATTTCAAGCCTGTTGGCGACTTCTTTCTGGCTAAGTTTCACCAGCTCTCTGGCTTCCTTAATTCTGTTTCCGATGGTCATGACATGTGTATTTTTATTTAAAAAGTGGAAATATTTTCCATTTTTATTTTTTTAAATGGAAATATATTCCTTTCTTTGCTTCATAATTGAAACAAAAATGAAAACAGACAAACCTACAAAAAAAAGACAATCCTACAATACGGAAATCATCAATGCGATTTCTGTGGAGTTTGGAGTCTCCACGCAATTCGTTAGGCAATGCATCAGGAAAGAGAAACACAGCTTAACCGCCGACACGATCGCCAAGAAATACCACGAGCTGTGTAACCCAACAAAACAGGCTTTACAACACTTTAAAAATAACCCGATATGAAATTCATTTACTCATTCACAAGACACACATTTTACCCATTAAATGGGAGTAAAGTGGAAGTAAGAACACAGCATTCTATCTTACGTGGTCTGATCACCTGGACCAGCACAAAGTCTTTTAATAACGAATTATCTGTGTAGCTATGCCACATTTCTGGAACCATACAAATACTGTCGCGGTATTTCCGGAAGAGCTTATTCCGGAATTCTGGAAGAACCAGGCGTGCCTGTCGGTTGAAATCAGCCGAAACCGAAACAATCAGTTCGGTGTTAAGGCGTTGCAGCGCGGCGGTGGTAAGAGCAGGAAGCTGATCATCGATTTCGATTCACTTCCCAATCACATCCAGCAGAAACTGGGTGATCCGCGCAAAGTAGAACACAATCTGCTGTATTTCTACAAAACCGATTCTGTGGCAGTTGATTTTTATACCAACTTCAAGCGCCCGGACGGATCTTATCTTAACCCGGATGAACAGCAGCGATATATTACGAATGCAAGTGTACTGATCAGTATTCTGAAGCTTCGTGATAAACACCAGATCGAGCGTGTGAAATTAGGAATGTCGCTGAAAGGCCTTAACACCTTCCTGTGTGAAGAAAGCAATTCATTCAATGCGATCCTTTTAAAAAGATTCGATATTCAGCACAATCTGCCGACGCATCCAACCCGTTTTAAAGAAGCTTTAAACGACTTTTCAACGCCGTTTAATGAATGGCCTTACAATTTCGCAGCGATCATTAAAGATATCGAAGGAAAAAGGAAACAGAATGCCAGAATTGTGGATGATGTTACGGAAGCGATCCTTAACGGATTATTTGCCAATATTTCGCATAAACCAACCGCAACCGAGATTTACAGAGCTTACGAAGCATTTTTAAGCGGATATGCACAGGTCTATAACGAAGATACCGGCGAAATCTACGATCCAAAAGGATTCCCAAAACTATCTGAAAGCACAGTACGCCTTTATCTGTCTTCCTGGGAAAACAAAGCAGCAACTTACAAGCAGAGATCCGGCGACCGCCAAAAGTATATGGGGCAATTTAAACCGCCTCATCAACTGGAGCGACCAAAATTCGCAGGATCACTTATTTCTATCGATGACCGCCAACCACCATTCAAAGATCTTGACGGAAACCGGGTTTGGTTTTACAACGGGCTGGATGTAGCATCTGGTTGCATTACCACATTTGTACACGGAAAGACAAAGGATGGGATAATCATTGAGTTTTACCGGCAAATGGTACGTAATTATACTGAATGGGGTTTCAACCTTCCAGACGGCCTTGAAGCCGAAAGTTCATTAAACAGCAGTTTTACAAAGACTTTCCTTCAGGAAGGATATATGTTCCAGAATGTGAGAATTGAAGCAAATAATGCGCGAGGAAAACGTATTGAGCGCGATAATGGAATCCTCAGGTATAATATTGAGAAAAAACGTCCAGGTTGGTTGGCTCGACCGCATGCGAAATCAGAATCAAATCAGGAAGGAAATGAAAAAGTACCTCAAATTCCTTATGATCAAATTGTGCAAGGTGCTATTGAGGATATTTATGAGCTCAATAATTCTTCACACATGGAAGATCCAACAAAAACACGCTGGGAGTACTTTAGAGATATGCAACACCCGGAACTGAAGCCAACCAACTGGAAAGCGATCCTTCCGTTCCTGGGATATCACCAGAAATCATCATGCAACACTGGATATATCAAATTACAGGGTAAAGCCCGCGCTATTGCGCAAAACGGACAGATCTGTCTGGGTGAACCGCTGATTAACGTCATGAAATCAATTGAAGGGAAAGAAGTTGATATTTACTGGCTTGATGATAACGCCGGAAACGTGATGAAAGCACTCGCATTCTATGAAGGCAGATTCATTTGCGAAGTGCAGGAAATGCCGAAATACAACAGAGCGGTCATTGAACGGACAGCAGCTGATGATGAAGCCCGCGAGATCCAGAGCAGCTATGTTTCCACCGTGGAAGGTTTTATCCGTCACCACGAAAAAGCACTGATGAAGGTCAACATTTTCCAGCAGCCGAAACCGGAACCAAAAAACGGATTCTTTATCCCGGGCATGGAGCACAACCGTTTCCAGCCACAAACCACAGACGCTGAAATCATCGATACCGATGAAGCTGAAAAAATGGCCATGGTGCCATCCGTAAGCTGGCAAAACTCATTCTTTAAATAACAATAAAATTACACAACATGGAATTATCATTAGAGTACAAACAGCAGGTTAGAACGGCATTACTCGAACGCCGCCCAAATTTCGGCGGAACGGACGGCCAGTTTGCAAAGATCTACGGAATTAATGGAGCTGTTTTCAGCAGACTGAATAAAGGCGAAATCGACGGACTTATCTCACCAAGCCAATGGCTGCAGATCGGCAGAGAACTGGGCGTGAATAATAAGAAAAGCAGCTGGAAGGTAGTGCGAACAAAAGTATATACAGAGATCGAAAGCAGTATCCATTTCTGTCAGCAGTATGCCCGCTCCATGGTCCTTGTGGATGCTTGCGGTATCGGCAAGACTTTCAGCGCCAAAAATATCGTGAAAACGATGCGAAACGCATTTTATATCGACTGTTCTCAGGCGAAAAGCAAACAGTTATTTGTGAGACATTTCGCCAAAACACTGGGAATCGATAACAAAGGAAAGTATATCGACGTAAAAGAGAATTTGAAGTATTACATCAATCAGCTCGAAAGCCCTGTTTTTATCCTGGATGAAGTCGGCGACCTGGAATATACCGCATTTCTGGAACTGAAAGAGCTATGGAATTCATGCGACGGTAACTGCGGATGGCTGATGATGGGTGCCGATGGTTTGAGAAACAAGATCCAGAAAGGGATCAATAACAAGAAAGTTGGTTTCGCTGAAATTTTCAGCCGATTTTCAGACGAATTCATTCAGCTTACGCCCAATGGAGTACTTGATAAAGAGGCATTTTACAGTGAATTGCTTACGCAGGTTGCCACCGCCAACCACACCGGAACCCAACCGGTAGAAACTTTGGTAAAACAATGTTTAAAAAAAGAAGCTACACTGCGTCATTTGGAAACGCTCATTAAAATTTCGGCGTAAATGAGGACCTACACAGTAAGTAACATTCTGAGCCGGAAAATGAAGATCCTGGAACTCGTGGGTATCTGGCTGGAAATCTTCGGGAAGCCGGAAAGAACCGGAAAGGTTTGGATCATCTACGGCGAAGAGAAGCAGGGAAAAACGTGGTTCGCTATGTTGCTGGCTCAATTCCTTAGCACACTTGAACCGGTACTGTATATCTCCGCGGAGGAGGGTTTAGGATTAACGTTCCAGGAAGTGATCCAAAGGGCGCATTTTGACCCAAAAAACAAGAAGTTCAAAGCCTACGGTTATCTGCCACTCGCGGAGCTTCGGGAATCGCTTAAAAAGCGCTACGCACCGAAACTGGTATTCATCGATAATGTGACTTTTTACAGTGATGAACTGAAAAACGGCGGTCTGCAGGAACTGGTAAAAGAAAACCCGGATAAGCTATTTATTTTCTTAGCTCATGAGGAACGCGGCGAACCTTATACCGCCACAGCGAAGATGATCAAGAGAATGGCGGACAGAATTGTAAGAGTTCAGGGTTTGGTTGCCACAGTAGGCGGCAGAACCACCGGCGGCCAGTTCGTTATCGATCAGGAAAAAGCAATGATTCTACACGGATCTGATATTATTAAGTAAAAAAAACAATTCACAACAATGAAAACAATCACCAACCCAAACAACCCAAATCGCATGCTGGTAAAAAAAGCGCTGGGTTACAATGACTGGGGTTACGATAATCTGATCCATCAGTTTTTTGTCACCTGGTGTGAAGCCATGGCGCTGAAGTTCTATCATAAGGACCGCGACCTGATTTCAAATGAAAGCCTTTTTGCCTACTACAACAAACAGTGGCAAATCCTTGTGGAAAACAGGATGGTCAATGAATACGGCGGGTACATGATGAACCAGATCCAGGATTCTGCCAAAACGTATTACAAGTTTCTGTATGACTTCGCGATGGAGCTGGAAAACTATTACCCGGCTTCGCTGATCCGAACCGTAAAACCAAAAGAGAGAACAAAACCTAAATATCAATTTAACCTCAATTAAAAATTATGACAGAAGAGTTAAAACAAGAAGTGAAGGACATCCTTCAAAAAATGAGTGATGCTAAAGTTCCGTGCCTTTTCCTGGCATTTGATGGTGAACATTTCACCAATCTGCGAAACTGCAATCTGCAACAGGCGGCACAGCTCATGATCAACCAGATTGAAAGTTCGGAAGAACAGAATGGAATCTTTGTAAAAGAGCTGGAATTATTAAATCAACCAATCCCGGAAGAAACCGATGGATAATGAAAAATTCCCATACACAGAAGCGGTACTGGATATGATGATCCGCACCACGAAGGAAGCAATGGAAACGGTTGAAGATAAAGCCGATTACGATCAGCTCCACGACCGACTGAAAGAACTCAGAGAACACAAAAGACAGTTAATTATTCTAAACAATACACTTTAAAAAAAACGATTTATGACACCAGAAGAATTTGAAAAACAGTTTGAAGCACTTGTAAAAAACGCCCCGAAAGGTTCTACGCTTTTTTGCACCTATTCCAACGACGATAATAAGCGTCCAACTATACTTTTTGCACAAGGCAATCCGATTGAAATCATATTTGATTTGACAAAGTTTGCCAATAAAGAGTGTGAGGCTAAACGA
>NZ_LFNG01000048.1 GCF_001045435.1 Chryseobacterium koreense CCUG 49689
ATACTTTTGAACATATTATCTTCAAAATTTAGAATACTATTTCTCGCGATAAATCCTCCCGTAACTAACAAAGAAGATAATATTAAAAGTACAAATGAGGTTTGTTTATTTGAATAAAAATTCACGTATTTTAAATTTAGGGCAGTCTTTTTTAAAGTTGCTTGTAACGGAGCGCGGATTGGCGAAGTTTCATTTTCGTTGTAACGAAGTTACAAAAGGAAATGGAATTTCTCCAATCCGTAGATGTGTTGAAGGTTTTTGCGAGAGCGAAAACGCTTTGACATATCTGCGGATGTAATCCGCGCTCCGATGTGCAGAAGTTGTAGCGGAGCGGAAACTTTTGCACATCGTTTTGCAGCTACCCGAAGGGCGTGATTTTTACCATTAAACTTCATTCGGAGAACTGAACTTTCGGCTTGTACAAATGTGTCTGCGGAGCACGAAACCCCGCCTTTTGGGTAGGTGCTGTTATGTCTCGCTTTTCTTGTCATTATATACATTCATTTCTTACAGTTACGCCTTTCGCTTCTAACTTGTCCTTGAGGTCGAGCCATGTTTTATCTCTCAATGTCCCTGCGGGATAGAATTTACTTCTAAAGTCATTCGTTATTATTCTCATGCAATTAGGTTGTTTTCTTTGCGTTTCATAAACAACTTCTCTGATGTCTGCCAAACGATAAATTTTTACCTTCCAAAAGAAATTATGATTTCTTACGATTAAGTAGTCTTTAGTCAGTCCAAAGTAGTGCATCAGCCAAGAGTGTAAAACGAACCAAAATGTCCCAAATGCACCAAAGAAAATTAAAAGTCCAAGTGGTGGACTTGGTGATTTACTAATTAATAAAAACGTAAGAAAGCCGATAAGTCCCCAAAGGGAAATTCCTCTCAAACTTGTAAATTGATTCCCCTTGAAAGTTTCTTCATTTTCAAATCCAATAGCGTCTTTACTTATTTCTTTTATCGAGTCGTGATTAAAGTCTTGTTTTTTGATAACAACCCGTTCAAGAAATAATTTTATCTCAGAACTGTTTGAATACATGTCGTCAAATAGAATTTTTTCTGTTCCATCATTGAACAATATAGCAGTTCCTTCCATTGGAAAAGAGATAATGAATTTAAAAGGCATTTTTCCTGTCAGGGTAATGTCCTTTACGTCCTTTAAATTGAAAGAGTCATCCCCAATTTTAATTGTTTGTTTGTCAAGAATGATTTTGGGAGAGTTTTTCCAGTAAGCATAGAGCAATGAAAATGCAAGCAGATAAAGAGCGAGACTAAAGACCGGCATAAAATATTCCTTTGTCGCAGGATTCTCTTTTTGCAAAATATCAACACTTGCAAAAAGTAACAGCGTCCCTAAACCACAGAGAAATAATGTCCCAAAAGCTACAGAACCATAAAATTTAAATGGATGTCTTTTTGTCGTCATTCGGTATTGTCGTTTTTAAAATGAGGCATAACGTTTGGGTATTTCTGTTGGCGGGACTTTTTATAACCAGCCTTTGTAAATATAACAAAAAGTACAAATAGAGAAAATCTTCGATGAAAACTTCAACCCCGTTCTTTGTCATAGAATATGTTAGCGGCTGGTTTACTGTCTGTCCGAAGAATTGTCATTCTAATCATGTTCGGTCATTTTTAAATTTTTCTGCTTTCTCTTTGAATAGTAACAGTATTTTATTCTGTGTCCGTTTTGAAGCACCAAAGTCAATGAACCCTCCGTCACTAAGGTCAAGTCCTTCTACATTTATTGCAATAATATTTTTGTCGGCAAACAAGAAAACTTCATATGGCATTCGCCACCAACTTTTTCTATAAACAAAATAGGCTTGGTTGTCGTCTAGATTAACAGTTGATTTCATAAGTTCAATACAAACTGCGTTAAGTAATTCTAAATTTTTTTCTTTCGGTAAGTCGTTATACCAATAGCTTAACTTGTATTGTCGTCTAAGAACAAACAAACCGTAAATGCCAAGTGAAAACAATGAAATAAAACCGAAGTAGTGAAATGTCTTGTTATCAGTGAATTTTATTGTTGAATTTGTTGCAAGAGAGTAGAGCATTAAAAGCGAAAAACCAATTGTTGCTATACAAAGTCCGTGATACCAATACTTGTCGAACCGCTTGTTTTGTTTAAACCTATTTTGAAATTCTTCAAGTGTCATTGTAATATTTACTGTCTGTTGTTTATGCTAAAATGTTCTTGTTACAAAGTTCTGTCAAAACTAGCCGATAACGGAGCGCGGCTTGGCGAAGTTTCATTTTCGTTGGAACGAAGTTACAAAAGGAAATGGAATTTCTCCAATCCGTAGATGTGTTGAAGGTTTTTGCGGGAGCGAAAACGCTTTGACATATCTGCGGATGTAATCCGCGCTCCGATGTGCAAAAGTTTCCGCTCCGCTACAACTTTTGCACATCGGTTGGGTATTTCTGTTGGCGGGTCTTTTTATTACAAGTCTTTGTAAATATAACAATAAGAACAACCAGCGAAAATCTTTATGATGTAACTTCAAACCCGCTAATAGAAATAGCCTGTTGTAGGCAGTGCTTATTTAATGATTTCCTGATAACTAAAATCTCCGAACTTTATTATTTTTCCGCTTTTATTAATCAACCCATATTTTTGACATTCTGCGATATAATGTTCATCGTCTATTTTTTTATTAATGCATTTTTCTCCGAAAACTGCTTTTCCACTATAGAATTGTTCCGCATATTCAAATTGTGGCGGAATAATAGTTTTCCCTTTTTTGTTTCTAAACCCAATTTTGTTATTTTCAATAAATCTTATTCTGTTTTCAGATAAATAAGCGGGTGAAGGGATTTTGTAATCTTCGGCTGGAACTTCAAAAATTTTGTTACCGTTAATATCGATCGCGTCCCAATTATTGTTTTCTCCATTTAAAATTTTAAAATATTCTAGCTTATCAGGTTGAAAGGCAAGAATATATTTTTTGTCAAGTACTTTAAGTCTTTTCGCATCCTTATCTGCGATATAATTTAAACCTTTTTCTTGATCATAAACAATTTGAAATTTTTTCTGTGCAGAACACGAAAATAAAAATAAAGTGATAAATAAAAATTTCAAAAGTTTCATTTGCATACGATCCTTTTAATAGCATCCTAACTAACGTTAAAATAAAGCATTGATAATCAGGTGTTTGTATTTTTAAAATTTGATAGATAAAAATAATGAAATTTTATTCGTTTGCGGCTAAAAACAACTCCGTTTTCGAGTAGTGGAATTCTGACTAACGTTAAAATAAAGCATTGGTAATCAGGTGATTTTATTTTTAAAATTTGATAGATAAAAATAGTGAAATTTTATTCGTTATCGGCTAAAAACAACTCCGTTTTCGAGTAGGGGAATTTCTGCTAACACCAAAAAATAAGAAAGTTTCCCACCCAAAAACCAAACATCCTATGGTATTCTAAAGCATTCTCTCCCAAATAATTATCCATTTGTGTCCATTTACCAATATCTAATTCTCCACAACAAGAGTATAGTGCCGCTCAACGGACCTTACCTCTATTTCTATTTTTTTCTAAGGAATCGCTGATTAGTAATTCTTTTGCATCCGCCGAAGCTGAAGGTCTCCTCTCTTGCAGCCGAAACCACCCGATGCGGAGCCGAACTGGGCGAAGCTGAAGCTTAGTTATGAGCTGTAGAGCATTTAATAGGCTTGTATTAGGACTTCGGTTGGAATTTTTAGTCTGTCGTGTAAATTTCTTATCATTTCCAAAGAAAGTTTTCTTTTTTTATTCAGAATTTCACTTGCTCTGCTTTTCAGACCAATTACATTCGCAAGATCATTTTGAGAATAGTCAAGTTGTTCCATTCTGAATTTAATGGCCTCAATTGGATCCGGCAAATCAATAGGGAAGTGTTCTTCCTCATATCTTTCAATCAGAATTCCTAAAATTTCTAATTCATCGCCTTCTTTTGTTCCTTTTTTGGCGTCAAAAATTTCCTCAAGTCTTTCCAATGCTTGATTGTAATCTTTCTCTGTCTTTATAGGTTTAATTTTCATTTTTTTTAAATTTCGTTTGCCTCAATTTTGTCATATTCATTATGCGTTCCAATAAATCTTATCCAAACCATTTGATAATCATAATTAATTTTCACCATAAGTCGATAATGATTTCCCTTTATATTAAAACAAATTCTATTATCTTCTAAAATACTTGCGCTTGGATATGCTGCCTTTATATCATTAGGATTATTCCATTCTGCTTTACTCACTTCTTTAAACCAAGATTTAAGTTGTTGCTCACAATCTGAATGTTTTTCCCAAAATTCTCGCAATATTTTCTTTGCTATAACTCTCACCCAATTAATTTTAAACAAATATAATGCAAAAATTCCCAAATTGGGAAAACTTCTTTAATTTTTTTAAAGGTATGTTTGGTGGCATTACAGATTACGAGAAACGGCTTGCCGTAGTGGCGAGTATTAACACAAATTTTTAAACAAAGACGAAATGGAAAGCAAAGACAAATCTTCAAACAAGGCGCATTCAGATCTATTACAGAAAAGCGATGTTGATCTAAACCTCCCGTAGCTTGTCCTATTCGCTGCTTCCTTAACTCTGTTTTATTAACCCAATAAAAACCCACGAAATGGCTACAAAAAAAATCTCGGCAGGATTTAAGAACGAACAAAATCCTGAATCGTGCTTCGAGCGAAGTTGACGGTTTTGCCAAACTCCTGCAGCGCCTCGAAAGAAATATCTCCATCCTGGGCAGAAGCAAACGTGCTTTCGACAATTACCCCCGTCATATCATACTGTTAAGAAAAACCGCAGAAACCCCCTCCCAAAGGCTACCAAGCGCCACAAAAAAAGCAGTTCTTTTGAAAAAACTGCTTTGTGTATCTAAATTCTAAAAACGATATCCCATAAGAGGACCAAAATGCCGCCGAAAAGCTACCGGAGCT
>NZ_LFNG01000049.1 GCF_001045435.1 Chryseobacterium koreense CCUG 49689
TCGTCCTCCGGACGATGAGTGCGTGGTCGCTGTTCGACCATAAGATGAATCTTATGGTTAATCATATATCGTCCTCCGGACGATGAGTGCGTGGTCGCTGTTCACCCATAAGATGAATCTTATGGTTAATCACATATCGTCCTCCGGACGATGAGTGCGTGGTCGATGTTCGGCCATAAGATGAATCTTATGGTTAATCACATGTCGTCCTCCGGACGATGGCTGTGTGTAGTTGCCGGTCGTCAATCCATAAGATAAATCTTATGGTTAATCACATGTCGTCCTCCGGACGATGAGTGAGTGGTCGCTATTCAGCCATAAGATGAATCTTATGGATAATCACATGTCGTGCTCCGGACGATGGGCACGCGAGCCATCAGATAAATCTTATGGTTAATCATATATCGTCCTCCGGACGATGCTTGTGTGCGATAGTTATTTGTAAAACCATCATGTAAACTTGATGATTGGCGACATCTTACCAGCCATTAATTCCGTCGGATTGATGAATCTCAAAACCCATTTTGCAGCATCAACGTGAAGTAAATCGGAATCAGGTAATCGAAGCAAGCGCTTAAGAAGGACACCTGTTTTGTCCGTAGGACAACATTTGATTAACCATATGCGCAAGCATATGGTGACCATAGATACAGACCGCATGATGTCCGTAGGACATAATATGGCTTCAATCCCTCAGAAAGTACTGCTCATCAATCACAATCCCATTTTCCTCAATAAGTCTGCGGTATTCTTCTTCAAAAGATTCGGTTTTGTGGTGCTCCCTTTGGTTCTTGATATATTCGATCAATGAATCTTTCTCTTGATAGCGAATGGTAAAAGCGCCATACTTAGCTCCCCAAGAAGTGAACTGTGGAAATTTGCCGCTGCTTTTTATCCAAGGATTGGCCGAGGTCTTTAATTCTTTGACGAAGTCAGCAAGCGAAATGGTGGAGTGAATTCCAACCAGAATATGGATGTGATCGGGCATGCCATTAATTCTGTATAAAAATGATTTTTTGTTTTTGATGTATCCGGTGATGTAGCGGTATAATTCCTCCGAATGTTCGTTTGGCAAAACTTTTTTGCTGTGTTTCGTGCGAATGATAATGTGATGCAGTGATTGGATGTAGCTCATGGTTTTTATTTTTGTTCCGCTTTTTGGGCGGGGTTAATCAGTTCGTTGATCCATAAGATGAATCTTATGGTTAATCATATATCGTCCTCCGGACGATGAGTGCGTGGTCGCTGTTCGGCCATAAGATGAATCTTATGGATAATCACATGTCGTCCTCCGGACGATGGGCACGCGAGCCACAAGATAAATCTTATGGTTAATCACATGTCGTCCTCCGGACGATGAGTGCGTGGTCGCTGTTCGACCATAAGATGAATCTTATGGATAATCACATGTCGTCCTCCGGACGATGAGTGCGTGGTCGCTGTTCGACCATAAGATGAATCTTATGGATAATCACATGTCGTCCTACGGACGATGAGTGCGTAGTCGCTGTTCACCCATAAGATAAATCTTATGGTTAATCATATATCGTCCTCCGGACGATGAGTGCGCGGTCGCTGTTCACCCATAAGATAAATCTTATGGTTAATCATATATCGTCCTCCGGACGATGCCTGTGTGTAGTTGCCGCTCGTCAATCTATAAGATTCATCTTATGGATAATCACCTATCTTCCTCCGGCGATGAATTAGTGATCCGGCTCGCCAAGGCCGTGACAGTACCCTTGAGGTTATTCCCGTGCCGCTCTGCGAGCGGTGTCCTCCTAGCACAAACTTTCCGTTCGATGAATCTGATAGGGAGTGACTTGCGATCGTCTCCTGCAGGATTTCACAAATGTACAGGTTTTCCAGGGAAGAATCTGGTGATATAGAACTGCAGCAAAAAAAAGACCCGGAAAAATTCCGGGCCTACTAGTATTGCTAAAGATCAATCCTTATTCTGCAGCTTGATCGAAATCTGCATCAGCGTCAGCTGATACTTTTTCGCCTTCTTCTTTGGATTTTTCTTTGTCTGCTTTTCTTTGAGAAAGTCCTTCTTTGATCGAGTCGGAAACTACGTTCAGGATCATGTCGATTGCTTTGGAAGCATCGTCGTTTCCTGGGATTACGAAATCTACTTTTCTTGGATCAGAGTTGGTGTCCACGATGGCGAAAACCGGGATGCCCAATTTCTTGGCTTCGGTTACCGCGATGTGCTCGCTCATGATGTCAACCACGAAAAGGGCAGAAGGAAGACGAACCATATCTGCGATGGAACCTAGGTTTTTCTCCAGGTTCGCTCTCTGACGGTCCACTTGCAGTCTTTCTTTTTTGGACAAAGTTTCGAAAGTTCCGTCTTTCTTCATTTTGTCGATGTGGTTCATTTTTTTCACTGCTTTACGGATGGTGACGAAGTTGGTCAACATACCTCCCGGCCATCTTTCAGTGATATACGGCATGTTCAGTTCGCTTGCGTGTTTGGCAACAACCTCTTTAGCTTGTTTTTTAGTTGCTACGAAAAGAACTTTTTTGCCTGCAGATGTGATTTTTTCCAAAGCGTTACAGGCTTCGTCCAATTTCACAGCGGTTTTATGTAAGTCTATGATGTGAATACCGTTTTTCTCCATGAAGATGTATGGAGCCATATTTGGATTCCACTTTCTGGTCATGTGACCGAAGTGTACACCTGCCTCTAAAAGGTCTTTAACATTTGCTTTAGCCATGTCTCTTTTTTGTTTTTAGTTTACGTTCCGCTTTTTCGCAATCAACTCGTCTTTAGATGGGAGAAGAGTTTGGATGCTAAACTAAACGGGGCAATTTTTTGCTTTGGGCTTCCCAAGGTGTTGGGGGGCGGCTTTCAAGCGGTTAATAATTGTTTTGATTTTCCTGGTAAGGCCATCGGCGATTTGCCGAAAGCCATCGGCAGAATTAACGTTTTGAGAATTGGAATCTCTTTCTCGCTTTTTTCTGTCCCGGTTTCTTTCTTTCCACCATTCTTGCGTCTCTGGTAAGAAGTCCGTGAGGTTTCAACATTCCTCTGAATTCTTCGTTGATTTCGCACAATGCTCTGGAAAGTCCCATTCTGATCGCTTCAGCCTGGCCTGTGATTCCACCGCCGAAAACGTTTACCGTCACATCATATTGACCTACCGTTTCGGTAAGGATGAAGGGCTGGTTGATTTTGTAAACCAACACATCAGTTCCGAAATACGCTTTCGAGTCCTTCTTGTTGATGGTGATGTTCCCGGTTCCCGGTTTCACGTAAACTCTGGCAACAGAAGTTTTTCTTCTTCCAATTTTGTGAACTATAGACATATTAATTATTTGAATTCGTTAATATTGATTACTTTTGGCTGTTGCGCTTCGTGCTTGTGCTCAGTTCCTTCATACAGATAAAGGTTTTTGAACAAAGTAGATCCCAGTTTGGTTTTTGGAAGCATTCCTTTTACGGATTTTTCCAATACTTTCAATGGATCTTTCTTTTGAAGTTCAAGAGCAGTCATAGACTTTTGTCCACCGGGATAGCCGGTGTGCCAAATGTAAGTTTTGTCGGCCCACTTGTTTCCGGAAAGGGTCACTTTCCCAGCATTCAAAACGATTACATTGTCTCCACAGTCAACGTGTGGGGTGTAGTTCGTCTTGTGCTTTCCTCTCAAAATCTTGGCAACCTGAGAAGCCAATCTTCCCAAAGGTTGTCCCTCAGCGTCCACTACGACCCATTCTTTATTCGCAGTAGCCTTGTTCGCTGAAATAGTTTTGTAACTTAATGTATTCACACTTTTTCGTTTACGGTTAAACATAATTTTCCCAATAAGGGTGTGCAAAGGTATGGATTTTTTTTAAACCTAAAAAATTGTTCGCCGTTTATTTTTTGTGGGTTTTGTTGTGTGATTTTCAGATTTTTTCTGTCCTGATTTTGGGAGCCTTTAGACGGGTAAATGATGCGGTTCGAAACAAGGTGCAGATTGTTGAGGCGTTTCATGTGGCTAATGGAGTCCATAGACTGGTTTTAGAACAATGATTATTGGCAAATCGGTGCGAAAGGGGATGTGCCACCTGGATTTTGTCCTGCCGGATTCCTCCATATACGAAACCGCCAAATTAACTTTGCACTTCTACGAAGTGCCGATATGCCGTCCTTTTGGTTGGCTACAAACTTTAAACTCCTACGGAGTTTTTCTGTTTTTAATAATTTGATGGTCAGAAAACCAGGTTGAAACACATTAAAGATGCCAAGAATTTACGGATGACTCCGCTATTTGGCGGGGTTTTCTTTATCTATAAAGGCGACGAAATGCTCCGGAGGAGCGGTATCTGTATAGAAAGTAGCTTTGATATGGTTGGAAATCACCACTCCGTAGGAGTGAAAGGTTTGTGGGATTGATGCCATTTGGATGTTCCTTCCATATAGGGAACTGCCAAAATAACTTGGGAGTTCTAAGAAGCGCCGTCATGTTGCCCTTATCGTTTCCTCATTTCCGCAAGGATTTTGTGGCACGGAAACTCGCAATCAGGTAATACGCCACAAATACGGTGGAGAATTTGATGACCGACGGAACGGCGAGCGCCAAACCGAAAATCAGCATCCCGGCCCCGACCAATACCGCCATCGCGGCAAACGAGATCAAAAATTTCATGGCCAGTGAAAAACGCTCGTTATCCAAATAATAGGCGATTCCCCATGCCGCACCGAAGGAGCATCCGTAGTACAGCTCCAGCTGCCAACCCTTGCTTCCCAGCAAAAAGTAATTCAACAGAAAACTGATGGCGGTTCCCAATAAAAAATAGATCAAAGCACGCTTCATAAAAATAAGTTTCGGCAAAAATAGAGATATTCTTTGAGTTTGATGGAGAGGGGGTGAACACTATGGTGAACTCTAATATGGATTTTTAAGCTTCAAAAATATTCCTTTCGCCAAATCGGGAGCATTACTCCTAAGCATCATCCATCCGCCGTGGCGAATATTTCTTTGCCTACTTGAAAAATAGTGCGGTAAATCAGGAACCCCTGCCTGGTCGGAAGACAGGTTGGCCTCAGGAAATCACCATTGAATTCATAAGCCAAATTTTGCTTGTAGAACTTCGCTGTAGCAATAAAACTGTACTTTTGTTTCACGACCGAATTAAATTTTATTTGCAAAATGTTTTCAGGATCTTAATCCCGGAACTGTCGTATCTTGCAGCCTGAAAATCTATTCCCGGCATGGAAAAAAAATCCTACACCTTCGCCGAAATCAAACAGAAACTGATGAACTACTGCAGTTATCAGGACCGCTGCCACAGCGAAGTGGAGCAAAAGATGCGGGAGTTCCTTCTGATTCCGGAAGCTAAAGAGGAGCTGCTGCTTTACCTGATGAGGGAAAACTACCTCAATGAGGAGCGCTTCACCAGAAGCTACATCCGCGGGAAGTTCTATATCAAAGCATGGGGCAGAAACAAAATAAGGATGCAGCTGAAATTCAAAGGCGTCCCGGAGAAACTGATCAACCGCTGCTTTGACGAGATTGATGAAACCGACTACCGCAGGAAACTTCACCATATATATAAGGACTACTTCCAAAAACAAAATGGCCTGAAGGAATACCAGAAGAAATCGAAAACCATCAAATATCTCCTGAGTCGGGGTTATGAATACGATGAAATCCTGGAGGTGTGTTCGGAGGACAAGATGTGATTAACCACAGGTGTAACCTGTGGTTGCAGACGAGACCCCGCACTCACATGTCCGTAGGACATAACGGATCATCACGATTACGGGATCGCAGGAAGACGACTGAGGAGAGGATCCTGTTCCGCCCTCCGGGCGGGGTTGCTGTGTGGCGCCATGGCCATAAGATGAATCTTATGGTTAATCACATATCGTCCTCCGGACGATTGGTGACGGATCATCACGATTACGGGATCGCCAGAAGACGACTGAGGAGAGGATCCTGTTCCGCCCTCCGTTGCGCCATGGCCATAAGATGAATCTTATGGTTAATCACATATCGTCCTCCGGACGATTGGTGACGGATCATCAAGCACGAGGCGGGAACGGCTTGTCCGGAGGACAAGATGTGATTAACCAC
>NZ_LFNG01000050.1 GCF_001045435.1 Chryseobacterium koreense CCUG 49689
AGGACCAAAATGCCGCCGAAAAGCTACCGGAGCTGGAGTTTACCCTGAGGCTCTCGAAGGGTTCAACGGGCTTTACCTCTTTCTTATTTATTTTTCTAAGGAATCGGTGATTGTTAATTCATTTGGCTCCGCCGAACCTCCGGTTTCTTGTCTTGCAGACAAAAACGAGAGCTTAGTTATTAGCAGAAGGTGTTGTTTATTTACTTTTGTTTTTCATTTTTCATTTTTTAGAGAGTGGCAATATTCTAAATGCGGATAGGATAATTCTTTTAGCGGGTGCTATATTTCTTTTTGTGGAAGGAATATATCTAATTACGGATGATGTAATTCTTTTAGCGGTTAGTATATTTCTAATAGGGGATTGAATATGTCTAACCGCTATTGGAATATTTCTTTTCGAGGTTTTAATATTTCTAAATTGCTATTGCATAATTCTTTTTGGGGTAGCAAAATATCTTTTTTGGGAGATAATAATTCTCTTTTCGGGTTGGTTATTTTTTTGGTTTCTTAAATTCTATTCCTTTTACCTGTGCGTATTCCGGACTAGTTGCGCCGTAAACGGATTTAATGTATTTTTTAACTTCATTGGCAGTTTCTACAAGTGAAGTGGAATCTGTATATAGCGTTTTGTTTCTTGCAATTCTGGAATTGCTGATGTTGGCATAAGCTGTGGCAACGGCTGTATTTTTCGCTGTTAAATCTGAAATTTTGTTTTGTAATGTTGCTACTTGTAAATCGGTTTCGTTTGGTGTGTAGCTTGGTTCGGCTTCTAAAACGGATATAAGACCTGCCAAATGCTGAATAAGTTGGTCGTAAGATTGTTGGCTTGTGGAAATTGTATTTGGTGCTGGTGCATTTGGGTCGGTTGGAATTTGATTTGTAGATGCTTTTTTGCCTTGCATTTTTCTGTTAAATCCTTTTGCATCTTCGATGGTTTCGGGGGTTGCGTCGGTTGTTTGCAATGCATTGACTAATCTTGTGGATAAGGATTTTAACCCATCAAATGCTGAAATTCTTTCGTTCACTTTGTTATTATAAGCTGTATTTTTTGAAATGACGTCTGACAAAGTGGTGTCGGAATTGGATTTTAAGCTTATCAATTGGGGAAGTTGCAGGCTTTTTTTGGATGGATTATAGGTTGTTCCGTAACCTGCAACAAATTCTATTAAGTCTTGGAAGTTCGCAACATTTTTTGCGTGTCCTGTTTCTGATGTAGATGCCATAATTCTATTGTGTTTTTGGTTAATACTGAAACAAATATAGAATTTATTTTGATTTCAACAAGTAAAAAAACTCAGCTGAAAGCTGAGTTTTTTGTTATCTATTTCCAGATATATTTTCTTAACAAGCGATAGAAAATGAAAGAACTAATGATAATTGAGATGAGACTAACAGTAATTTGGTCTTTATGAATTGTATTGTTTTGATTTAACAAAAAATAATAAATTTCTTTTCCGAATAATATTATGTATAGTGATATAAGATAAGAAAATATAAAATAAAAGTTTCTTGTTTTTTTTAAATAGAAAGTTAAAAGTAAAAAAGTAATACCAAAAAATAGAATAAAAATAATGTATTTCAATTCAAATAATTGTGCAATCCACATAAGAGTTCCTAAAATTGGCCAAATAATTATATCTTTCAAGAAAGTCCATTTAAAATTGATAAAAGCATCGGTAATAACTGCTGTAATATAATAAATACATGGGTATATTATAAACATAATAATTACCACAAAACAAAACTTAAAACTATATTCTTTTAATGACATCCTAATGAGTTTAATGATTCTTTGCCTTTCATGTAGTTTCGTATCTTAATCCAACTAGGTCTATAAACTGTTTTAGGAACAATTTCGGACGTGCCATGATTATCTTTGACAAAATTAAACATTTTAGTTTGGAAACTTTCCCAAAGTGAATCAGCATTATCAAATCCAATGCTTTCAGATATCCATGTTGAAGAATAGTTTAAGAAATTAAAAGTAAAACGATCTACTCCTCTTATATAAATTGTCATCCCTCCATTATTATCTGGAAAATATCCAAATAATCTATTGCCCGATACTGGATGCTGATTATCCCATGGAATATCTACTGTAGTAAATATCCATGCTTGCGAACCAAAACCTGAAGTAATAACTGTACCATCATTATATGTAGGTCCTAAAATTGGAATGTGGATGTGAATAAGGGCACCTAGGGGATTTGATGAATTCCATAATTGAGTATCATTTATACCATAAGTTGAATTAATTACGGGTGTAAAACTTGAAAGATTATTATCAATAAATTTATCATTAAAATTTTTTCTAAAAAAATCAAAAAATTCTGCAGGAGTATATTTTTGACCATTTGGTTTATTGGGCATTGATGTTATTTTTACAGGAAAAATATCCATATTCAAACTCGGACCTCCTCCTGTGTAGATACTTTGTAAACTAGCATTATCAAAAAAACCAGCTTGATTATTAATTGTGGCAATTCTATTTTTTACAGACTGTGGTATTGGATGGTCTGCTAATTCTTTCCATTTTGGTAATTCTTGACATTGAATATCCAAAAGCGCATCGGGATTTTGTTTTAAAAGAATATCTAATGCTTTTATTCTTGCAAAGATTTGTTCTTTGTTTTGAGTATCAGGATTATCTTTTAAGAATTGATCTACAAAACTAAACATTGGCTGAATTTCTGACCAAAAAATATGGACACCATAATTATCAGTGTTTGCTATAAGATGATTAATCACCACTGTCATTAAATTAAAAGAATTAGGATGAAAATTTTTAGAATTCAAATAATTAAAAACGTTATTGTTATATTCTGGATAATCTGTCAGGAATTGTAATTGCTGTGAAGATAATTGATTAAGAAATCCCGTATATTTTTTTTGTTTCATCATATCTTCCGTAGGTATATTGGGATAGCCTGGAATTGTATTTCCTTCGCCATATCCTCCATCACCGCCACCACCATTATTTGTAGTTCCATTACCATAACCGTTATTACCATAACCAGTATTTCCGTTACCACCGCCACCGCCATTTGCACACATATTATTCACGGCAAACAATTCATATCCTCCCGTACATTCACATCCATAAAATTGGAGCAATAAGCACCCTGCAATTAAGTTCATATACTCTTCTCTATTCATGGCTGAACTTGTGGACAATAAATTGCCATCCAAGTCGTAATATTCAATAACTCCAATAAATTCATTAAAACTATAAAATGGCTTTCCATCTGATGGGATATATTTTGATATGAAATATTTTTCGGTACCGTTGTATTGTACTACATTCAAATTCATTACAAAATAATTTGATTGTGCTGTATTATTGTTATTAATCACAATGCTGATTGATCGATTGTTATTTGTCATATCAACCACCAATACATTATCTTCATCTAAATCGAAATCTTCAATGCCTTTATTCTGAAAATTTGAAGATTTCAAATTACTTTTGATTTTTTCAACAGTATTTTGTAAGCCAATCACTTCGTCAAGTTTTTTATAAGTAATGGTGGTTTTTTCTACTAATTCATTTTTTTTAATAAAGTCTTGTTCTTGTCTACATGAAGTAATGAAGATTAGTAAAATGATAAACAAGAATTTACATAAGGGAGTAAAATGCTTTTTCATTGATTTTTGTTTTTTTGTTAATGTTATTTTCCGTTAATTAAAGTGCAATTTTTAATACACTTTCTGCTAACGGAAAAAGGCTTTGTGATGCCGTGCCTAAAGATAACAAAAAATTATAGTAACACTAAAATTTATAAAAATGAAAAATAGTTCAACTAAAAACTTCCAGCACGGTAGCACAAAACCGATGTGCTTGTTGCACAACCAAATATACATATTCCTTTCCAATCATAAGAAATTGCAAAATAGTCAGTTAAAATACTGTAAATCAATTGTATAAC
>NZ_LFNG01000051.1 GCF_001045435.1 Chryseobacterium koreense CCUG 49689
GTGTATTTTTTCTTTCCCTGCATAGGCTAATTTAAGAAAATAAATTTAGTTATACAATTGACAATCAATATATTATATTAAATACTCAAGTTTTAAAGAAGGCAAAGGAAGTTTTCGGTATATTTGGTTGTGCAACAAGCACATAGTATTGGCAAAATGCGGGGTTAAATATAAAGTAGAAAATGTAGAAATATTTATCCGCCGCTGCTTTTCATATTGTTTTTTTTCATAATTTAGACAATCTGATAAAGTACACCCCTCTAAACTAATTGTAATAATATAACAGTAAACAAAAAAGCCAAAAAAGCCAATATTTAAAGTGATTTCGGGGCTTTTTTGCTTTGAATGTTGGATGAAACTAAATGTAAAAATATGACTGTTTGCTACCATTTTATTACCGTTTTAAACATCATTTAATTACCGTTTAAATCTATCTGCTATAATATTCCCGCCAAAGGTACTAATATTACCATTTAAAGTCTTAAAACTGCTGTTTTGAGACTGTTTTTTTTTCCAGATAGCTAAAAAAAACGGCAACTGATCCGCAGAAAATAAGCTTCAAAAAAAAGGAAGTAAATTGCAGTGGATTACCATTTGGATTACCATTTGGATTACCATTTGGATTACCAATTGCCAGTAAAAAAATAAGACGGAAAATAGCATTAATTTACAAAAACAGCATAAAAACAGCAGAAATACACTCATAATGCACGCTTAATTACAACGCAATAATATTCATTAATATGTTTATGATATTGATATATAATCAATTACATTAATAACAAGTATTGCTTTTCTAAAAAAAGTTATGTGTATTACTTTAGTTTTGGTTGATCTTCAGCAACTCGGTCATAATAATATCCCTGTTCAGATGCTTTTTTTAATTCTGTTATTTCCTTTTTTAGGGTGCTTATTTCTTGATCTTTATAATCAATTAATTGTTGCTGATTGTTAATCAATATGTCTTTAATTGGATCACTATTTTGGGTTTCTGATAGGATTTCATCACTTTCGACAGCATAACCGAATATTAACCAATCTAATGAAATTGTAAACACGCAACACAACTCAATGCAAAATGATAAAGTTGGCGGCATCTTACCCTGCTTTATTTTACTGTAATAACTTGGATCCAGTTTCAGTACTTCAGAAAAAGCATCTTGACTGTATCCATTATTTTGGCGAACAATATCAATTCTGTTTCCAATATCTATTGATCCAGGATTAAGCACTGGCGCAATCATATTATTAGAATATGTCTTCCTCAACATATCACCTCTGCCGGTAATAAGCCAGTCTGGATTAAGATTGATATACTTAGTTAGAATTCTATCTATTGCATCTGATCCTAATGCAGAATTTTTTTGAGGACCCTTGAAATTCGAATAGGATAAATTGAGTTTCTGGAAAAAATCTTCTTTTTTTTCACCTTGATTCTCAATGAAGTACAATATTCTTTCTTTAATATTGGTTATTTTTCTATCCATAATTAGCTAAATAGATAAAATTTTATCTATCTTTGTTTTATTATTTGAAACTTATTAAACAATGAACAAAGGAACAAAAAAAAAGGCAGAATACAGTCAGCATAATGTAGATGCTATTCAGGCACTTGTAGAAAAATTTGGTCTTTCTGCTTACTACATACGACAAAGCGTGAACGGTAATAGAAAAGGCGTGGTTCCGGACAGAATAAAAAAAGAATACAAAATCATCTGCAAACAACTTGAAGACGCTAAAAACAAAACAGTACAAAATTTCAAAAATCAATAATTATGGAAAGGATTGCTAAAACCATTAAGTTCATTTTCAATTACACAACCAGACAGGTAACGGATGTGGAAACCAGAAAGCCCGAGATAGCTACTTATTTCCGTGTTTTTGGATTCGTTGTTAAAACCACATATAAGCCGATGTAATATGCCACATTTCTGGAATAATACCAATGCCGTTGCTGTGAACGTGGATGAACTGGTTCCAAGATTTTGGAGTTCGCAGAATGTTCTGTCCAAAGAGATCAGCCGAAACCGTGAGAAACCATACGGTGTAAAAGCGTTGCAGCGCGGCGGCGGCAAGAACATGAAACTGATCATTGATTTTGACAGTCTCCCAAACCACATCCAGCAGAAACTGGGTGATCCGCGCAAAGTAGAACACAATCTGCTGTATTTCTACAAAACCGATTCTGTGGCAGTTGATTTTTATACCAACTTCACGCGCCCAGACGGATCTTATCTTAGCCCGGATGAACAGCAGCGCTATATTACGAATGCAAGTGTGCTGATCAGTATTCTGAAGCTTCGTGAAAAATACCAGATCGAGCGTTTGAAATTAGGAATGTCGCTGAAAGGGCTTAATACATTCCTATGTGAGGAAAGCAATTCTTTCAATCCGATCCTTTTAAAAAGATTCGATATTCAGCACAATCTGCCGACGCATCCAACCCGTTTTAAAGAAGCTTTAAACGATTTTGAAACGCCGTTTAATGAATGGCCTTACAATTTCGCAGCGATCATTAAAGATATCGAAGGAAAAAGGAAACAGAATGCCAGAATTGTTGATGATGTTACGGAAGCGATCCTTAACGGATTATTTGCCAATATTTCGCATAAACCAACAGCAACCGAGATTTACAGAGCTTATGAAGCATTTTTAAGCGGATATGCACAGGTTTACAACGAAGATACCGGCGAAATATATGATCCAAAAGGATTCCCAAAACTTTCTGAAAGCACAGTGCGCCTTTATCTGTCTTCCTGGGAAAATAAAGCGGCAACTTACAAGCAGAGATCCGGCGACCGCCAAAAGTATATGGGGCAATTCAAACCATATCATCAGCTCGAAAGACCAAAATTCGCAGGATCACTTATTTCCATCGATGACCGGAACCCGCCGTTCAAAGATCTTGACGGTAACCGCGTTTGGTTTTACAACGGAATTGATCTGGCGTCTGAATGCTTCACCGTTTTCGTGTACGGAAAAACAAAAGAAGGCATTATTACCGAGTTCTACCGCCAGATGGTCCGCAATTACACAGAATGGGGCTTGAATCTGCCGGACGGACTGGAAGCGGAAAGCGCATTAAACAGCAGTTTTACCGATACATTCCTGCAGGAAGGATACATGTTCCAGAATATAAGAATCGAAGCAAATAATGCACGAGGAAAACGAATTGAACGCTATTTCGGTGCCTTACGTTACGAAGTTGAAAAACAGCGTGAAGGATGGTTAGCCAGACCGCACGCCAAATCCGAAAGCAACCAGATGGGACCAAAAGCAGTTCCGCAGATTCCTTACGATCAGATTGTGGAAGGCGCTATTCAGGATATATACACCTGGAACAACTCACCACACTCGCAGGATTCTTCTGTTACGCGATGGGAATTTTTCTTACAGAACCAACATCCCGAACTGAAGCCAACTAACTGGAAAGCGATCCTTCCGTTCCTGGGATATCACCAGAAATCATCCTGCAATACCGGATATATAAAATTACAGGGTAAAGCCCGCGCGATTGCGCAGAACGGACAGATCTGTCTGGGTGAACCGCTGATTAACGTGATGAAAGCGATTGAGGGCAAAGATGTCGACGTTTACTGGCTGGATGATAACGCCGGAAACGTAATGAAAGCGCTTGCATTCTACGAAGGACGTTTTATCTGTGAGGTTCAGGAAATGCCTAAATATAACAGAGCCATCATCGAACGCACCGCAGCTGATGATGAAGCCCGCGAGATCCAGAGCAGTTATGTTTCCACGGTAGAATCGTTCATCCGTCACCAGGAGAAAGCGCTGATGAAGGTTAACATCTTCCAGCAGCCAAAACCGGAACCAAAAAACGGATTCTTTATCCCGGGCATGAAGCACAACCGGTTCCAGCCACAAACCACAGACGCTGAGATCATCGATACCGATGACGCTGAAAAAATGGCCATGGTACCATCCGTAAGCTGGCAAAACTCATTCTTTAAATAACAAAAAAATTACACAACATGGAATTATCATTAGAGTACAAACAGAATGTAAGAACGGCATTACTCGAACGCCGCCCAAATTTCGGAGGGACGGACGGGCAGTTTGCAAAGATCTACGGAATTAGTGGAGCTGTTTTCAGCAGACTGAATAAAGGCGAAATCGACGGGCTTATTTCACTAAGCCAATGGCTGCAGATCGGCAGAGAGCTGGGCGTTAATAACAAAAAAAGCAGCTGGAAGGTAGTGCGAACAAGAGTATATACAGAGATCGAAAGTAGTATCCATTTCTGCCAGCAGTTTGCGCGCTCGATGGTCCTTGTGGATGCTTGTGGTATCGGCAAGACTTTCAGCGCCAAAAACATCGTGAAAACCATGCGAAACGCTTTTTACATCGATTGCTCACAAGCGAAAAGCAAACAGCTGTTTGTGCGTCATTTCGCGAAAACACTGGGAATCGATAACAAAGGAAAGTACGTGGATGTAAAAGAGAACCTGAAGTATTACATCAATCAGCTGGAAAGTCCTGTTTTCGTACTGGATGAAGTTGGTGACCTGGAATACACGGCATTTCTGGAACTGAAAGAACTGTGGAACTCATGCGACGGTAACTGTGGATGGTTGATGATGGGTGCAGACGGTTTGAGAAACAAGATCCAGAAAGGGATCAATAACAAGAAAGTTGGCTTCGCTGAAATATTCAGCCGCTTTTCAGACGAATTTATTCAACTTACGCCCAATGGCGTACTTGATAAACAGGCATTTTACAGTGAATTGCTTACGCAGGTTGCAACCGCCAACCACACCGGAACCCAACCGGTAGAAACTTTGGTGAAACAATGTTTGAAAAAAGAAGCTACACTGCGTCATTTGGAAACGCTCATTAAAATTTCGGCGTAAATGAGGACCTACACAGTAAGTAACATTTTGAGCCGGAAAATGAAGATCCTGGAACTCGTAGGTATCTGGCTGGAAATCTTCGGAAAACCGGAAAGAACTGGAAAGGTTTGGATCATCTACGGTGAGGAAAAGCAAGGGAAAACATGGTTTGCAATGTTATTGGCACAATTCCTCAGCTCGCTGGAACCGGTGCTTTATATCTCAGCTGAGGAGGGTTTAGGATTAACTTTCCAGGAAGTGATCCAAAGGGCGCATTTTGACCCCAAAAACAAGAAGTTCAAAGCCTACGGTTATCTGCCACTTGCGGAGCTTCGGGAATCGCTTAAAAAGCGCTACGCACCGAAACTGGTTTTCATCGACAACGTGACGTTTTACAGCGATGAACTAAAGAACGGCGGTCTGCAGGAACTGGTGAAAGAAAACCCGGACAAACTCTTCATCTTCCTGGCGCATGAAGAGCGTGGTGAACCTTACACCGCCACAGCAAAGATGATCAAACGAATGGCGGACAGAATTGTGAGAGTGCAAGGTTTGGTTGCTACAGTAGGCGGCAGAACCACCGGCGGACAGTTCGTTATCGACCAAGAAAAAGCAATGATCCTTCACGGATCTGATATAATTAAGTAAAAAAAACAATTCACAACAATGAAAACAATCACCAACCCAAACAACCCAAACCGAACGCTGGTAAAAAAAGCGCTGGGTTACAACGACTGGGGTTACGATAACCTGATTCATCAGTTTTTTGTGACCTGGTGTGAAGCTATGGCGATGAAGTTCTTTCATAAGGACCGCGACCTGATTTCAAACGAAAGCCTATTCGTATACTACAACAAACAGTGGCAGATCCTGGTAGAAAACAGGATGGTCAATGAATACGGCGGATACATGATGAACCAGATACAGGATTCTGCCAAAACTTACTACAAGTTTCTGTACGACTTCGCGATGGATCTCGAGAACTATTATCCGGCTTCGCTGATCCGAACTGTAAAACCAAAAGAGAGAACAAAACCTAAATATCAATTTAATCTCAATTAAAAATTATGACAGAAGAGTTAAAACAAGAAGTGAAGGACATCCTTCAAAAAATGAGTGATGCTAAAGTTCCGTGCCTTTTCCTGGCATTTGATGGTGAACATTTCACCAATCTGCGAAACTGCAATCTGCAACAGGCGGCACAGCTCATGATCAACCAGATT
>NZ_LFNG01000052.1 GCF_001045435.1 Chryseobacterium koreense CCUG 49689
CTTTTGAAAAAACTGCTTTGTGTATCTAAATTCTAAAAACGATATCCCATAAGAGGACCAAAATGCCGCCGAAAAGCTACCGGAGCTTCCGTTCAACGGGCTTTCATTTGGCTCCGCCGAACCTCCGGTTTCTGGTCTTGCAGACAAAACGAAAGCTTAGTTATTAGCGGAAGTTGTTTTCTATATGTTCCCAAATAAATTCCATATTTGGAAGGAAATATAATCTCTCTTCAAGAACTTTAAATTCAGGCTTATTAATTGATTTAATTGAAAAAGGTTTAAGATTGTTATCATCAAGTATTTTTAGACCATTTTCAATTCGCTTTTCTATTTTTTTTGAATTAGTCCAAGGATAATAGTTGAAAAATAATTTTAGTCTGTCAAATGCGAAAATTGTTCGGTCTGCTTTGGACCAAAAAGTTTCATCATATTGTTTAGTTAAATTTCTCAACTTCAATTCGTCAATGTTTTCAATATTGTCATTTATTATTTGAGGCTCAAAATAAATATCAATTTCAATATCCCCAAAACTCAAAATTCCGTCGGCTGTTTTATTCCAATTGTAAAATACTCTGATTGTTCTACCATTAATTTCTTTTGTTAGTCCTTCATACTTATAAATATTCTCTTTTTGAAATCCTTTATTAAGCAGATTTTTGAAAATTCCTTTCTCAAAAATTTTGGAATGCATTTTTTTTCCAAAATAATTTGAAATTAAAACAATAACATTTATAACAGCCCAAAAAATAATCAAAAAAATAACACTTAAAGTAAGATTTCCAGTTGCAAGATATATGAATGGGAAAATAATTATGAAGAATAAAATCAAAGTCAAAAAATAAATATTTCCATCAAAGAAATATTTTCCATTTGTCATTTTCTTTATAGTAATGAATTTGTTCTCCACGATATTGGTATAAAATCCTAACTAACGTTAAAGCAAAGCTTTGGTAATCAGGTAGTTTTATTTTTGAAATTTGATAGATAAAAATAGTGAAATTTTATTGGTTAGCTGCTAAAAACAACTTCGTTTTCGAGTAGGGGAATTACAGATAACGAAAAAGGCTTGGCGGCAGTGCGGGATTAAAATATCAGACCTTTCGCTAAAAACTTCCCGAAGCCATTACTTTTTCGTGAAACTAAATTAAGTAAAAATGTGGAACAAAAAAGAAATGGCGGATTAATTAACCAAATCTTCGATGAAAACTTCAACCACGCATTGCGCCAAACATATTTTATCTGCATGCATTTTTAATTTCAAGAAGTTTCGATTCAATTTCAAAGATTTGTTTTTCAGTGTAGCCTGATGATTTTCCTATTTTAAACATTTCCATTTTATTTTTTAAGAATGTAAGAATTTTTTTTCCAACAAATATTTTCCAAAAATTGTTAGAATTTTCAATTTCATAATTAAGGTCAGAGTAGTTAATTTTATATTTAGATTCTTTTCCAAAATAGTTATTTTCAATAACAGTCAGTTTGTTTTGAAAACTATTAAATTCAATTGACTTTATATTTTTGTCAGCCATGATGTCCCAAAGAAATTTAATGATTAAGACTATTAAGATTATATAGTCTAATTTGCTATTTGCATCTAATTTTACGCGAATAAACTCAAAAGAAAGAAAAAATATAGCCATACTAAGTTACGTTATATTTAATTTTCTATAAATCTTTTTAGTGTTTGCTGAAAACATTAAATTTTCACTCATAATTTATACGCAAATTGAGTTACGCTTGCAAGTAACGGGAAAAGGCTTGGCGCAGTGCGGGATTAAAATAACAAACCTTTCGCTAAAAACTTCCCGAAGCCATTGCTTTTTCGTGAAACTAAATTAAGTAAAAATGTGGAACAAAAAGCAATGGCGGATTAAATAAACAAATTTGCAACGAAAACTTCAACCCTGTATTGCGCCAAACATCTGTTGAACTAAACCTCCGCTAGCTTTTCCCTTTTCGCCGTTTTAGTAATTTTGTATTTTTAGCAATCAAAACATTTACTATGGCTACAAAAAAAATCTCCGGAGGATTTAAGGACGAACAAAATCCTGAATCGTACCTCGAGCGAGGTTAACGGTTTTGCCCAATTCCTGCAACGCTTCGAAAGAAATATTTCCATCCTGGGCAGAAGCAAACGTACTTTCGACAATTACTCCCGTCATGGATCAAGCTGTTAAGAAAAACCGCAGAAATCCCCTCCCAAAGGCTACCAAGCGCCACAAAAAAAGCAGTTCTTCTGAAAAAACGGCTTTGTGTATCTAAATTCTAAAAACGATATCCCCATAAGAGGACCAAAATGCCGCCGAAAAGCTACCGGAGCT
>NZ_LFNG01000053.1 GCF_001045435.1 Chryseobacterium koreense CCUG 49689
TGGAAAAACTTCTTTCCCACGACTCCCATATCCTTCATTTAAGCCCACGCCAAATTCCGGAAACTTTCACCAGCAAAAATAAAAACCTCCTTTAAATCGCTTAAAAAGAGGTGGTTTTGGTTGAGTTTTGAAAACTATTATTGGAAAATTAGGGTTGTGCAACAGCTACCAATGTTAGCTGTAGTGTGAGTTACTCAATATTTATAAAAATTCCGTGATGGTCATCTTTTTTACTTTTCTTAGGAATAAAAATTTCGCTTTCTTTTATTTTGCTTTGAAATGATTTTGGAATAATTATATGGTCAATATTTTCTTTTATATTCATTGTTGCATTTACAAGATTCAGATTTTCAAAAAGTTTTATCAAAAATTCAGTTGTATTATGATTAATTTTAAATTTCTTTTTATCAGCTTCTAAAAATGCTGTATTTAAATCTCCAACAATTATTAAATTTTGATTTTGTTCGTGAATTTTTATACAATCTGAAATGCAGTTTTTTAATTCAATTTCGGCAAAAGGCTTCCGATTGTAAAGTGTACCTATTATTGTTCCGTAAACAACCAATTTTCCATATTCAGTTTCAAATTCACAAGCGATACTTGTCTTTTTGTCCTGAACAAAATACTTTTTTAAAGCTGGATATTTTGAATAAATTATTGTTCGATGTCCTTTTTTACCATTTAAAATTTCAGAATAATTCTGAGTTTCATATTCATAATTTTGCGGAAGTTCATCAGTGAAATATTTGTATTTATAATTTTTTAAATTAACATCAATTGCCTCAGTCAGAATTAAGAAATCAAAGTCAGTTTCATTTAAAATATTTTCTATTTCAATTTTTCTTTTATTCAACCAATCAATGTTATAAGTCGCAATTTTCATCACATTACAGCTAACGGCTGGGTATTTCTGTTGGCGGGGATTATTATAACTGGTCTTTGTAAATATAACAAAAAGAACAATTACCAAAAGTCTTTATGATGTAAACTTCAACCCCGCTAATAGAAATACCAGGTTATCTGCTGTCTCTTTAGAAGCAAGGAGTTTCTCTATAATTTTCATCTACCAAACTTGTGTCGTGGTTAACTGTGAATTTAAATATTTTACCGTCTTTCCTAGTATATTCTACATAATCCCAATTACCTGAGTGTGTTATTTTATATTTACCAGTTATCTGTCCGTTATATTTTTCTTGGTAAACTTCATTTATTGTTGGGTAAGCAGTTCCTTTGTTATAAATTTCTTTTTCAAAAACTAATGGGATGGCCGATTTTTGACCATAATATTTTACGGAAATCGCTTTATCATTAACAAATTTAATACTGATTTTAAGTTTCTTATTCGCATCAGAATCAAAACACTTATAGATTGTTTGTGCGTAGAAAAAAGAACTGGAAAATAATAAGATTGTTATAATATATTGTCGCATTTTTTAATATTTTTATTTCGTAAAAGAATATTTAGTGATGTCGCTCCCTTCTATGTTAGTCAAAACCATTTCCTTGTCGGTAAGATTTGACACCGTGTAAATCATTTCGTCTCCATAGGAATTTTTTGCTGTTATCATTTGGGAATTTTCGTCAATTGTATAAGTATGACTATCGGTATCTGTAACACAATTTCCGTTTACATTTGATTTATAGTTTTCATAAAGTTTTTTGTCAGAATTGAAAACGAAATTTCCGTGATTTGTGCAAGGATTTTGAGCAGGAATAATTGCTCCATTACTCTCTTTTTTTGAAATAGTCCAAGTTCCGATGATTTTTTGACTTAAAGTTACCTGTTGAGTTGTGTCGTCTTCACGGTCTTCTCCGCAAGAAAACATAGTTAAGGACGAGATTAATCCAAAAAATAATAATTTCTTCATAGTTTAAGTATTTAATTTGTTGATTTCAATTTTGCGTGCGATTTTTTATGAGATAGCAGATAACACTCAAATATACGAAAGTTATTTATATGCACAAGTAATTCATATTATTTTATTAAAACACTGTAAATCAACATTTTTTGTGTATATTTGATTTCGTGTTTTATATAGATACTCAAAAAGATATAACAGTTTATATGTTTAATCTATATAAAATGCGAACCCTAAAAATGCAAAACAATGAATTTTAATTTATATCAATATAGTTTCGGAGCACATCGTG
>NZ_LFNG01000054.1 GCF_001045435.1 Chryseobacterium koreense CCUG 49689
AGCTCCGGTAGCTTTTCGGCGGCATTTTGGTCCTGTTATGGGGATATCGTTTTTAGAATTCAGGATATAAAGGCTGTTTTTTAGAAGGACTGCTTTTTTTTGTGGCGCTTGGTAGCCTTTAGAAGGGGATTTCTGCGGTTTTTTATCGAAGGTACGTTTGCTTCTGCCCAGAATGGAAATGTTTCCTTCGAAGCGTTGCAGGAGTTGGGCAAAACCGTTAACTTCGCTCGAGGCGCGATGCAGGGTTTTGTTCGTTCGTAAACCCTCCCGAGATTTTTTTTTGTAGCCATAGTAATGTTTTGATTGCTAAAAATACAAAATTACTAAAACGGCGAATAGGGAAATGCTATGGGAGGTTTAGTTCAACAGCTTTTTGCAAAATTGCGACGCAAAGGCCTGGCTTAGTCCAGTCGCAACTTCGCAATGCTGCTGGACGTTGTACGATATGTCAAACAAAATGCCGTCTAAAATTTACGACATAAATCAGTACTTTTTTGTATATTTACTTTGTGGGAGAAAAAGTAAATATTCAACTTGATTTTGTAATTGATAAGTTGACTAATTCAATTCAAAATATAGTGACAGGCGATAGTTTTCGTACTGTTGTTACTCGTCTGACTAAAACTGACCTAAGAAAAGTTACTAAGAAAAATGGATGGAACTTTGATTGGAGAAAAGAACTGAATAATAATAGTTTGGAGGTTTATAAACTTTCTATTGAAGAAAATACAGACATAATTCAAGGGCTTGTAAGTTTTGCGGTAGAAAGCGACTATATTTATATGAATTTGCTTGAGAGTGCTCCGTTCAATATTGGTGCTAAAAAAGTTTACGAAGGTGTTGCAGGAAATTTAGTTGCCTTTGTGTGCAAGACTTCTTTTCAGCGAGGACACGAAGGTTTTGTCGCTTTTACAGCGAAAACAAAACTGATCGAACATTACGAGAATACTTTAGGAGCCTATCATTTTGGAGGACATAAGATGATTATTCCTACACATTCGGCAAAAATTTTAGTTGAGAAATATTTTAAAACGTAAGAAAATGGGATACATAAAAGAACCAAAAGGTGTAGATTTTGTGATACAAAGCGAACCTTTGACAGATAAAGACAGAAAGGAAATTTCAGAATTTATTAAAAAATATAAGGAAAAACAGAAAGTTTTAGATAAAAGTAAATCTGTACGCGGCAGAAAAACAACAAAAAAATCTGAAAACGCCTAAATAACACATCGTACAATAACTAAGCTTTAGCTTCGCTCAGTTCGGCTTTGCCTCGGGTCGTTTGGTTTGAAAGACAAAAAACCGGAGGTTCGGCGTAGCCAAATGAATTAGCAATCACCGATTCTTTAGAAAAATAAATAAGAAAGAGGTAACGCCCGTTAGATCCTTCGCTATGCTCTGGACGGGCTAGCTCCGGTAGCTTTTCAACAGTGTTTTGGTCCTCTTATGGGGATATCGTTTTTAGAATTGGGGATATAAAGGCTGTTTTTTTGGGAGAACTGCTTTTTTTGTGGCGTTGGGTAGCCTTTGGGAGTGGTTTTCTGCGGTTTTTCTTAGCCGCATGATATGACGGGAGTGATGGTGGAAAGTCCGTTTGCTTCTGCCCAGGATGGAGATAATTCTTTCGAAGCGTTGCCGGAGTTCGGCAAAACCGTTAACTTCGCTCGAGGCGCGATTGAGGATTTTGTTCGTCCTTAAATCCTCCGGAGATTTTTTTTTGTAGCCATAGTAAATATTTTGATTGTTTAAAAAACAAAATTACTAAAACGGCGAATCGGAAAAGCTACCGGAGGTTTAGTTCAACAAGGTATTTCTATTAGCGGGTCGGAAGTTCCTATCATAAAGATTTTCGCTAATTGTTCTATTTGTTATATTTACAACAACTTGTTATAAAAAGTCCCCGCCAACAGAAATACCCAAACGTTACCTGCTATTCCCCTACTCGAAAACGAAGTTGTTTTTAGCCGCTAACGAATAAAATTTCACTATTTTTATCTATCAAATTTTAAAAATACAACCACTTGATTATCAATGTTTTATTTTAACGTTAGTTAGGATTGTAAAATGATGCCGCTGAAACCATTTATGATATTAATTATGACAATTTTGACATTTCAAAGTTGCCGAAAAAATAATGACAAAATAGAATTAGCGTTCGAAAAAGAATTTTCTGATTCCATTAAGAAAAACAATGCGGAATTGTTCAAATATAATTATGACGAACTGACACCGCAAAAATCATATTTCGTTAATTCAAAATTGAGATTTCTAAAAGTTCATTTGGGACCAGAATTGGGCTCAATTGATGCGAAAATTTATTTCGACGAAAAAACTAAGTCGATTAAAAAAAATGTTTTGCGAATTATTGAAGTCGAGGATTGGAAAACCGAAAAATTAGTGGATACAATTTTTGTAATTTATCCAAATGAAAAAATTACCCATGCTTACGTAAACAATAAGTTAGCAACAAACAAATTTAATAAAAGAGTTTACAATTGGAACAAAGAATTTATCAATAACTTGAAAACCGATACTGAAGAAAAATACAACAGCAGATAATAACTAAGCTTTCGTTGGGCTTGAAAAGCCAACAATGAAGGCCTGTTAGATTCTTCGCTGCGCTCTGGACGAGCTAGCTCCGGCAGCTTTTTGAGCTGTATTTTGGTCCTGTTATGGGGATATGGTTTTTAGGATTGAGGATATAAAGGCAGTTTTTTCGGTAGGGCTGCTTTTTTTTTGTGGCGTAGGGTAACCTTTGGGAGTATGTTTCTGCGGTTTTTCTTTTCAGCATGATATCACGGGAGTAATTGTCGAAGGTACGTTTGCTTCTGCCCAGAATGGAAATGTTTCCTTCGAAGCGTTGCAGGAGTTGGGCAAAACCGTTAACTTCGCTCGAGGCACGATTCAGGGTTTTGTTCGTTCGTAAACCCTCCCGAGATTTTTTTTTGTAGCCATAGTAATGTTTTGATTGCTAAAAAAACAAAATTACTAAAACGGCGAATTGGGAAAAGCTACTGGAGGTTTGTTTCAACAGCGGTTTTAAGCAATGGCTCCATTACTGTTTTCTTCGCCGGAAATTACTAAGTTGGAATTTTTGTTTACATTTACAACTAATCATTAAACGTCACGCCACTTAGTAAAGCCGCGCTCCGTTACCTGCAATTCCCCTACTCGAAAACGGAGTTGTTTTTAGCCGCTAACGAATAAAATTTCACTATTTTTATCTATCAAATTTTAAAAATAAAAACACCTGATTACCAATGCTTTATTTTAACGTTAGTCAGAATTCCCCTACTTGAAAACGAAGTTGTTTTTAGCCGCTAACGAATAAAATTTCACTATTTTTATCTATCAAATATTAAAAATAAAACTACCTGATTACCAATGCTTTAATTTAACGTTAGTTAGGAGCTTAAAAAACGACACTCAAAAGTAACAAAATGGAAATAGGACAAAAATTCAATACTCTGACATTAAAAGAATATTTCTTTTACATCGACAACTATAAGAAATATAAAGACTTCAATACACTTGGACTTTATCGCTCAATCGTGGAGAATGAGAAACTGGCTCTTGACGAGAAATTAACAGTTAGAGAATATGCCCATAAAACATTCAAAAAGACATTTGACTTTCTCCAACTCAAAGACCCAAAAACTTTTGTAGAAGTAGAGTATTTGGGACAAGAATTGACAAAAGGTGATGAACAAAAAATATGGGACGACATCAGAAAAAGTCAGCAAAGTATTTTGGAGGACAAAAAAATCAAGCATAGAAATTTTGGCGAATACTCTAAACATAACTGTGGTTACGACACTTGCGTTTGGAACGGAATTATGGTTAGACAGGGTTCTTGGCTTGCTGAAAGTAGTATGCACTTTGACAGCGACAAGAACAAATACCAACAAAAGTTAAAGTCCGACAAGCGTAAATCAGACAGAAAAAGAGAAAGACAAATTATTGACCGAGAATTTGAAACTGAATAAAGCCAGCAGGTAACACGGGTAGCTGTTGCACAACCCTAATTTTCCAATAATAGTTTTCAAAACTCAACCAAAACCACCTCTTTTTAAGCGATTTAAAGGAGGTTTTTATTTTTGCTGGTGAAAGTTTCCGGAATTT
>NZ_LFNG01000055.1 GCF_001045435.1 Chryseobacterium koreense CCUG 49689
CTCACCATCCCTTTTTCCACACACAGGGAAAGCACTTTGCGGAAGAGTTCCAGAAACAGTTCTTCGCCAAACAGCGTGCCCAGAACCGGTAGGGTGGAATGCCACGGCAGTTCCTCATCAAGGTCGTAACCCAGAAACAGGCGCACATCCAGACTGTTGCTGCAGAAGCGCAGCAAGGCCCGGTCGCTGTTGATGTTATTGAGATAGCCGACAAGAAGGATTTTGAAGAAGACCACCGGATCGATGCTCTGCTGGCCTTCTTTGCCGTAGCAGTTCCGGGTGGCGCGGTAGAGGAAATCCAGAGGCAGTTCGACCTGGACTTTCCTGTAAAAGTTATCCTCGGGCACCAGTGCATCCAGACTGAGCTGATAGAAGATCTTGGGTGTGTATTTTTTCTTTCCCTGCATAGGCTAATTTAAGGAAATAAATTTAGTTATACAATTGATTTACAGAGTTTTAATTGACTATTTTGCAATTTCTTATGATTGGAAAGGAATATGTATATTTGGTTGTGCAACAGGCACATTGTATTGGCAAAATGCGGGGTTAAATTTATAATAGAAAGATTTGAAATATTTACACGCCGCTGCTTTCCATATTGTTTTTTTTCTTAATTTAGACAATCTGAAAAAGCATCGGCTCCGTTTGGTCGTTCTTGAACTTTTAGTTCTTCGAAAGCCCGCACTTCGCCAATACTTTTTCCGTTATCTGCAAGTAGTTCCAAAAATGCGCATACTAACAATTGTATTTTTATTTCAATTTTTAAATCTTTTCTCTCAAGATAAGACAGTTCAAAATTTCGAAAATGCAATTAATGAAGGTTACATAAATTCTCCAACATTAATTCCAATTTATGTAATAGAAAATAATAAAGAGAAAAAATATTTCCTTTCTGATACAGAAACTCTTTATTCTGCATTTGAAAAAGAATTGAACCAAACAAATTCAGATTCACTGAAAAAATATATTCTAAAAAATAAATCAAATCAAACTTTTGAATTCAAAAATATAAATGCTCTTGAAATAATTGGAATTAATAGAAGAAAAAATATAAATCCTAAAGAAATTAGAAAAATCAACAAATATATTGAGCGAAAAAAAATATTAAATGGATTGCAAGAACTTCAAAACAAGAAAAAACAAAATAGTAGATCTTACGATCAATATTATAAACAAAGAATGATAATTCGTGATAGAATATTAAATGAAAAGGAATTTAACAACGATGAAAAGAAACTATTGGGTTATTTAGCGACAAATATAACAACAGATGAAAATACTATTTCAGATTTAGGAAATTGGGCTTCTTTTGAAAACTCCAATAAAATCTTCGAACTTTGGAATAAAGAAATATCCATTTACAAAAACAAATATGCAGAGTCAGAAAAAATTGAAAATGAATTAAACGAAAAATTTGTAATACAACCAGAGAAAAAATTTGGCTCAAATTATATTGTTGCATTATTCAAATATGGTGTTAATTTCTATGTTAGTGATTTAAATGGTGTTACTTATTTTCGAGCAATTATTAACTAATTCTACCTGCAGATAACATTGGTAGCTGTTGCACAACCCTAATTTTCCAATAATAGTTTTCAAAACTCAACCAAAACCACCTCTTTTTAAGCGATTTAAAGGAGGTTTTTATTTTTGCTGGTGAAAGTTTCCGGAATTTGGCGTGGGCTTAAATGAAGGATATGGGAGTCGTGGGA
>NZ_LFNG01000056.1 GCF_001045435.1 Chryseobacterium koreense CCUG 49689
GACAATAATAATGGCAACCTCACTTTGCAAAATGGTGTTTTTGTTCCTATCAATTATTTTTCCAGAAAGATTTATTGGTAACTTTAAGCTCCGTTAAAAATTGAGATTATGGCCGTTCATCAGGAAAAAAACATCATCATTCAAAACGCTGAAACAAAAAGTTTCCTCGCAGATGCTTACTACCCAAATTCAGAAACAAAACTTCCGCTGGTAATTTTTGCCCACGGCTATAAAGGTTACAAAGACTGGGGCGCATGGAATCTGATGGCGGAAAAGTTTGCTGAAGCAGGATTCTTCTTCGTTAAATTCAATTTTTCACACAACGGAACTACTTTAGAAAATCCCACCGAGTTTGCAGATTTGGAATCATTCGGGAACAATAATTTCTCAAAAGAAATGTCGGATTACGATGCGGTTTTAAATTATTTTTATGAAAATCCGAAAATTGATCAATCGAAAATCGCAATCATCGGTCACAGTCTTCCCCGATAAAGGACAGGGTAAAAAACAAAATTATTGCCACCTACTTGGGGGTATCCCCTGGGTTTTACTCCAGAATAAAATCTGAAACCAAACGGAAATAGCGGAGCACGCATTTTTTTCAAAATTTTATATTTTCTTAATCGCAATCAATTTTTTTATGAAAAACGGCCCCTAACTTTAACAAAAAATTTCACGGTATGAAAAACCTGATCCTAATCTTTGCTTTAGCAACCATATCGTTTGCCTGCGGAAGAAGCAGCGAAGACCAGCAAGATACCTACAACCCGCAACTGCCTCCCATTACCCAAACCGGAGCCAATACCTTTGGCGTGAAAATTAATGGGGTAGGTTATACTCCTAAATCCTCCACAAATGATTTGTCAAATATTGGATATCCTGTATATAATGGAGTTTGGATAGACTTTTCTTATGACAATGGGAAAACTTTCACACCCTTTATAAGTTTAGATAAAAAAAATCGTACAAGTTTTTTTCTCCGAATTAATGATGTGCAAGGAATTACAACAAAAAATTATGTTTTAAATGGACAAGATCAAAATAACCCCGAGGGAAGAATAACCTTAGAATATTTAATATATGAGTCCCCCACGTTAAAAAAAGCAATATAATGCCATACCTGATAGTGGTACAATCACTATTACGAAAAATGATTCGAACATCATTAGCGGAACATTTTCTGGAAAAATAAAAAACGTATCGGATCCAAATGATGTATTAGAAATCAGTGAAGGTAGATTTGATTTCAATAAAAACACAATTAACGATTACAAATTCCCTTAATAAAGGAAGCAAAGTAGATCTAATGGAAAAACCGCTATTACGGACGGACGGTTTAGTTTTATAAACCTACTATTAATACCACTAATTTTCCTTAAATTTTAAAAACCATGAAAAAACTTATTTTTCTTGCATCTATTTTCTCTTTAATAATTATAAAAGCCCAAAACTTTAACTGGGAGAATGCGCTTTCACAAATCTATGTGCCACAACCCGGATTTGCTCCGGAAAAATTTCTTTTGGACAGGGCCCCATGTTTGCCGACTTACTTTAAAACTGGGTTTCTATGACCCGACTCATAATTTCTAAATGAGTATAATTACTACCTTTAAACCAACTAAATACAAAATATTATGAAAAACCTAATCCTAATCTTTGCTTTAGCAACCCTATCGCTTGCCTGCGGCAGAAGCAGCGAAAACCAGCAGGACACCTACAACCCACAACTGCCTCCCATTACCCAGACCGGTGCTAACACCTTTGGTTGCAAGATAAACGGTGTGGTGATGGTGCCGAGAAACTCTATTGGTTATGT
>NZ_LFNG01000057.1 GCF_001045435.1 Chryseobacterium koreense CCUG 49689
ACATATAGACTGTTATATCTTTTTGAGTATCTATATAAAACACGAAATCAAATATACACAAAAAATGTTGATTTACAGTGTTTTAATAAAATAATATGAATTACTTGTGCATATAAATAACTTTCGTATATTTGAGTGTTAGCTGTAATTTCATAAACCCCGTCATGAAAAGAATTTTAGTGATTTTATTTTTTTTATTTTTCGAATTTTCACAATCTCAACAAATCAATTTACAAGGAAATTGGATACTTGACAAGATTCAATATCAAAATGGAAATCCGCTTGAAGTAAATCACCCTTCATATTCCAATTTTTTAGAATACAATTTTAATGGAAATAATCTTGAAATTAATAACCAAAAATTTAAAGTTTCAATCGATAATTCCTCGATTTCCACAAACTTTAGAAAAATGCAATATAAGTTTGAAAATGAATATCTTGTTTTGAACGAAATTGGCGATGACAAAATCTACTATTTTCTTAAAACCAATGACTATTTAACGAAATATCCAGAATTTGAACCCAATGAAATATCTTTTGAAAATAAAAAAGTATTTGAATCAAACTCAATTATAAAGCCCACATTTACAAACACTGAAAATTTTGAGGAATTTATAAGAAAAAATATCCCAAGTTATTCCTCAATTTCTGCCACTAATAATTTCTTTAAAGCAAGGTATATTTTGACAAAAGAAAATAGAATAATAGACATTCAAATTATTGAAGGAATTACAAAAACTTTTGACAATGAATATAAAAATGCTCTTTTAAAATCTGAAAAATTCATGAAGAATAATTTTGGAAAAGACCTTCTTGTAACTCAAA
This sequence comes from Chryseobacterium koreense CCUG 49689, assembly GCF_001045435.1. GTDB lineage: Bacteria > Bacteroidota > Bacteroidia > Flavobacteriales > Weeksellaceae > Kaistella > Kaistella koreensis. The sequence goes on from NZ_LFNG01000057.1 coordinate 826, forward strand.
CTTTCAACTTTTTCAAAATGTTTGCTGGACTAACAAATAAAGAAGAAAAAGAAATATATAGTTTTGTTAAAAATGGAAATCAATTCTATGAAAAGAACGAATTTGACAAGGCGATTGCTAATTACGAAAAACTATTGACTATAAATATAAAACCTGAAATTACAGAAAGATTTGGTTATTCACTAGATCAAGCCTTTGTCAACTTAGGAGTTTCTTATTTAGCAACGGAAAACAATGCAAAAGCATGTAATTCGTTTAAAAAGGTTGGAGATAAAACCAATTTTAAAGTAAGAAATTATTTGATAAACTTTTGTAAATAAAGAAACTACAGCTAACATAGGTAACCGTTGCACAACTCTGATTTTATGAACAGCAGCGTGCAAAAACACTAAAAAACAACCTCTTTTATTCTTCTGCTTCGCTCAGAAACCAGATTTAAAGGAGGTTTTTATTTTTGCTGGTGAAAGTTTCCGGAATTTCGCGTGGGCTTAAATGAAGGATATGGGAGT
>NZ_LFNG01000058.1 GCF_001045435.1 Chryseobacterium koreense CCUG 49689
GTATTATTGATATTCTTGCAAATTCTTATGATTGGAAAGGAATATGTATATTTGGTTGTGCAACAAGCACATCGTATTGGCGAAATGGCGGGATAAGGGAGAAATTGAAAGTTTCGGCTTTCTAATCCGCCACTATCGCCAATACGCGGCCCGTTAGCAGAAATTTTAAACAAACAAACTTCACAAATGAAATACATATTAATCTTTCTTGGAATTTCTTCATTTTGTTTTTCTCAAAAATTCAGTTTCATTTATGAAACAAAATATAAATTGAATTCAGCGAAACCAGATGACATTAATTCAGATAATATGATTTTGGATTTAAAAAATAATATTTCAATTTTTAGAGATTCACTAGACAAAAAAAACGATTCAATAAAGTTGAATATTGGAAACGGAAGGTATAATATGGGTGTTGAAAACAAATTCTATGTCAAAAAGAATCTTGCTCAAAAAAGAATTGAAAAAGTAATAACTTATTTGGGAACAGATTATCTTCTTCCAATTGAGGAAATATTAAATTGGAAAATAACTTCCGAACAAAAAATGATTGGAAAATATAAATCTCAAAAAGCAGAAACAAATTATGGAGGAAGAAACTGGATTGCTTGGTTTACTACAGAATTACCTTTTGCAGATGGTCCATATATTTTCAGTGGTTTACCTGGATTGATTATTTCTATTCACGATTCAAACAATGAATATTCATTTAATTTGATAGAAGTCAAAAAAGGCGGGAGTATTTTTGACGCACGAAAAAAAACAGTAAAAATTGATTGGGAAAAATATGAAACACTTGCAAAATCATATTATAATGATCCATTTGATATAAATTCAAAAGGTTGGAAAAATGCTACATTTACCGATCCGAAAGGCAATACAGTGGATATTTCTATAAAGAATAAAGAAATGCAAAATATTATTTTACAAGAAAATAATCCTATTGAGTTAAATCATAAAATAAACTATTAACAAAAATTCTGCTAACATCGGTAGCTGTTGCACAACCCTAATTTTCCAATAATAGTTTTCAAAACTCAACCAAAACCACCTCTTTTTAAGCGATTTAAAGGAGGTTTTTATTTTTGCTGGTGAAAGTTTCCGGAATTTGGCGTGGGCTTAAATGAAGGATATGGGAGTCGTGGGAAAGAAGTTTTTCCAAAACCAGAACTTCCCTTTTGGAACGTTCATGATTTGGGCCTTGCGGTGGACTTTTCGGGTGGTGAACTTCAGGTATTTCTTCAGGTTGTAAGTCAGGGCAGCCATTAAAACGTGTTTGTT
>NZ_LFNG01000059.1 GCF_001045435.1 Chryseobacterium koreense CCUG 49689
GTATATTTGGTTGTGCAACAAGCACATCGTATTGGCAATAGTGCGGAGTTATCGCAAGTTTAACTAGTTTAGATGTTACGAAGTTTAATTTACAATAAGTAAGTTTCCGCATTTTAGCCGCACCATCGCCAATACGCAAAACGTTATCTGCAATTATGAAACAACGAATCGCCATAATAATTTCAGCCATTTTTCTAGTTTCTTGTAACAAAGGAAAATCAAAACTGAATCAAGAAAATATTACCAATTCTAAAACTGAAAATTCTTGTAAATGTTTTGATGGAATTGGCTCTTCAAAAAATGATGAACCTATATTAACTTACACATTTGAAAATAATAAATCTGTTAGTGTTTGTGGATTTGTAGATAAAGAAATGCAAGAACAAGGAATCATTATATCCGAATTCAATATTTTTGATTGCGAAACCGGAAAATCATTTGCAGAATATGGCGCCTTAAAAATTTGCAAAATTGTTGAAAATAAAAACGAACTCAAGATACTTGAATTGAGATATTTACCAATTGGAAAGGATTGGAATTGGGAATTAATCGAAATTGGAGAACAGACAATTAAACCAATTGAAAATCAGTTAAAAACTTCAGAATTAAAACCTAAAATCCAAAATTTCGCAATAGATAAAAAACAAGCAGATGAATTTTTGAATTCATTAAAACCAAATGAAGGGTTTAATTCGGACTGGGAATTAATTATCGGAAAATTGGAAGCGCTTTCAACTATTGGAAATGAAAAAGCGTGGAATATTTTAAAAGATTTAGAAAACTTTACAGGTCAAAAATTTGATGGTGCTTTAGCAGAAACTTGGAAAGAATCTGTTGAAAGTGTAAAATGGATAAGAAAAATATAACTGCAGATAACATTGGTAGCTGTTGCACAACCCTAATTTTCCAATAATAGTTTTCAAAACTCAACCAAAACCACCTCTTTTTAAGCGATTTAAAGGAGGTTTTTATTTTTGCTGGTGAAAGTTTCCGGAATTTGGCGTGGGCTTAAATGAAGGATATGGGAGTCGTGGGAAAGAAGT
>NZ_LFNG01000060.1 GCF_001045435.1 Chryseobacterium koreense CCUG 49689
ACTGTTATATCTTTTTGAGTATCTATATAAAACACGAAATCAAATATACACAAAAAATGTTGATTTACAGTGTTTTAATAAAATAATATGAATTACTTGTGCATATAAATAACTTTCGTATATTTGAGTGTTACCAGCAAGTCTACAAAATTGTGCTCCAATGAAATTCGCTATAACATTTACACTTTTACTATTTATAACATCTTTTGTTCCAGCAATTCAAATCATCTTTGCATATGCAAATGGAGCGGTCTTTTCAACAGCAGAAAACATAATAGGATCGAATTCACCTTTCCTTTCTATAATTTAAAATTTACTTTTTTCTGTAATATTTATTTTTTTGTACTATAACAGTGAAAAGTTGTATCTAAAAATTGTAAACTCAATTTTGATTTTATTTTTCCTAAACTCTTTTGTAATGTTAATGAAGATTGAACTTTATGGAAATGAAGAGAGCGAATTCTACTTTTTGCAATTTTTTGTGAGTTCTATAATAATTAGTGTAACATTAATATCGTCAGAGTATATAAAGAGGACGAAAAAGACCTGCTGATAACATGGCATTTCTGCAAGCGGGCAGGAAGTTTTCATCGAAGATTTTAGCGATTAATTAAGTTTTCGGCAAGTAGAAAGTTTTCGTATTTTTAGCCCGCCTGCAGAAATACCCAACCGATGTGCAAAAGTTTCCGCTCCACTACAACTTCTGCACATCGGAGCGCGGATTACATCCGCAGATATGTCAAAGCGTTTTCGCTCTCGCAAAAACCTTCAACACATCTACGGATTGGAGAAATTCCATTTCCTTTTGTAACTTCGTTACAACGAAAATGAAACTTCGCCAATCCGCGCTCCGTTATCGGTAAT
>NZ_LFNG01000061.1 GCF_001045435.1 Chryseobacterium koreense CCUG 49689
TGAGGTCACCTGTATTCATCAGCGAAGAAAAACCGCAGAAATGCACTTCTGTAGGCTTCCAAGCGCCACAAAAAAAGCAGTTCTTTTGAAAAAACGGCTTTGTGTATCTAAATTCTAAAAACGACATCCCCATAAGAGGACCAAAATGCCGCCGAAAAGCTACCGGAGCTTCCGTTCAACGGGCTTTCATTTGGCTCCGCCGAACCTCCGGTTTCTTGTCTTGCAGACAAAACGAAAGCTTAGTTATTATCTGTAGTAGCAATTATTCTCGTGTGAATTTCAAAGTTTTTTTGCTAACATAAAATAATATTAATGCAATAAAGATTAAAAAAAATCCTGTTAAAAATATATTGGGAACAATTCCGACATTCAGCGGATTAAAATCTAACCATTGCGAAGGTTTAGCAAATTTTTTGTGATACAAAATAAAAATGTTTGTTAGAAATATTATAACTATAAAAATCCATTTTTTTGGTACTTTACGAAGAATAGAAAAACAAATACAGATAGAAATTAGAATTCCAAAAAGTCCCATAAAGTGCGAAGTTAATACGAAATTATTCAATTCAATTCCTCCAAAGTTTTCAATTCTGAATTGTGTTTCTACTTCATTTATATTTCCACTTTTCACAAAAATTTCTGCCATTTTACTATTTTGCAAAAATCCAAAAGTCATAAATGATAGCATTAAAAAATATGTTGCTAAAAATTGAAGGAAGATTGTTATAAATTTCACTAGAGCGGTATTTTTGGTGCTATCCTAACTAACGTTAATTCTTAATATTGATAATCAACTTATTACAAAATCGATATCCTCATTAGT
>NZ_LFNG01000062.1 GCF_001045435.1 Chryseobacterium koreense CCUG 49689
CCGTTATGCGACATTTTAAAAAAGACTGCCCTAAATTTAAAATACGTGAATTTTTATTCAAATAAACAAACCTCATTTGTACTTTTAATATTATCTTCTTTGTTAGTTACGGGAGGATTTATCGCGAGAAATAGTATTCTAAATTTTGAAGATAATATGTTCAAAAGTATTGTAATGATTTTAGCTCTAATGCTTTTTGCTTTTGGTGTTGTTCTATCACTATTATTGTTATTTAGAAAAAAACCGTTATTAACCATAACAGATGAAAGAATTATCATATACAACATTTTTACGAAGCCAAATATTGTTGAAATCAATAACATAAAATCATTTTTTATCGTAAATACAATTCAACGAGGTATCACAACAAATAGACAAATCTATATTGAGTTGATAATGCCGACTGAAAAATTTCGTAATTCTCTGTATTATAAATTGATTAACAAAATAAATAAACCTTTTGCTAATTCTCAACATGCAATACAAACCAACTTTTTAAATATAAAGCAAAAAGACTTGCTCAAAATTTTGGAGAAGAAATTAAAAAACGTCGCATAATAACTAAGCTTTCGTTTTGTCTGCAAGACAAGAAACCGGAGGTTCGGCGGAGCCAAATGAAAGCCCGTTGAACCCTTCGAGAGCCTCAGGGTAAACTCCAGCTCCGGTAGCTTTTCGGCGGCATTTTGGTCCTCTTATGGGGATATCGTTTTTAGAATTTAGATACACAAAGCAGTTTTTTCAAAAGAACTGCTTTTTTTGTGGCGTTGGGCAGCCTTTGGAAGTGGTTTTCTGCGGTTTTTCTTCGCAGCATGATACGTGACGGGAGTAATTGTCGAAAGTACGTTTGCTTCTGCCCAGGATGGAAATATTTCTTTCGAAGCGTTGCCGGAGTTGGGCAAAACCGTCAACTTCGCTCGAGGCGCGATTCAGGATTTTGTTCGTACTTAAATCCTCCCGAGATTTTTTTGTAGCCATAGTAATGTTTTGATTGTTAAAAAAACAAAATTACTAAAACGGCGAATTGGGAAAAGCTACCGGAGGTTTAGTTCAATATCCGTAGCTGTTGCACAACCCTAATTTTCCAATAATAGTTTTCAAAACTCAACCAAAACCACCTCTTTTTAAGCGATTTAAAGGAGGTTTTTATTTTTGC
>NZ_LFNG01000063.1 GCF_001045435.1 Chryseobacterium koreense CCUG 49689
TGCATTCTGCTTTGGCTGAAGTTCTCTAAAGTCTGATTCATTATTTCAGAAAAAATCATGCTGTCTTTGCTTCCGGCGGTACTGGCGCAGGCGCCGGTAATGACGTGGTGTGCATCATCCACCGCCAACTGTCCGGCATAGTTCAGCTGGCGGGCTTTGCCGGGTTTTACCGAGATCTTCGCATCGGGATCGGTGGGGCTGTAATGCGTGTGGTTGCTGAGGAATTTGGGGCGGATGGTGTTGCCGTCTTCATCTTTCCTTTCGCTTTTGTTGTTGCCGGGCATGCCTTTGTAAGCTTCTTCTTTCCAGGCATGGTGCTGTTCTACCAGTTTCTTTCGGGTGGAAGTGGTTTTAAATTCGCTGTTTTCTTCCAGCTCATCCACAAAGGCGGAAGCATCTTCCAGAACTTCTTTTTCCACCAGGGAGTCCATACTCGCATTGGCCTTGATGAAGGCGGAGTCTACCGCCTGCCGCTTGCCTCTCACCATCCCTTTTTCCACACACAGGGAAAGCACTTTGCGGAAGAGTTCCAGAAACAGTTCTTCGCCAAACAGCTGACGCGTTCGGCTCAGCGTGGAATGCCACGGCAGTTCCTCATCAAGGTCGTAACCCAGAAACAGGCGCACATCCAGACTGTTGCTGCAGAAGCGCAGCAACAGTCTGGATGTGCGCCTGTTTCTGGGTTACGACCTTGATGAGGAA
>NZ_LFNG01000064.1 GCF_001045435.1 Chryseobacterium koreense CCUG 49689
TTAATGCGGATAAAATGACAGAAAATGATTTGACATATGCGATTCGGAAAGCGATTTTTGCTGTATATAATTCGCTCGGCTCAGGATTATTGGAAAGTGTATATGAAAGGGCCTTGGTTATCGAACTTGAAAGTCAGGGTTTAAAAACAGAAAGTCAGTATCCCATTTCAGTTTTCTATAAAAAAATTGATTTAGGTCTCGGATTCCGTGCAGATATTTTGGTTGAAAATGAAATTATTATTGAAGTAAAATCAGTCGTTGAACTTGCTCCCATACACCATAAGCAGCTACTCAACTATTTGAAATTGACAGAACTTCATTTGGGATTGTTGGTAAATTTTAATACCGATGATATTCCAGGTAACATTGTTAGAGTAATAAACGGATATCGATAAAAAATCTGTGCAAATCCGTGAAATCTGTGTGTAATTTAGCGCACGGATTTCACAGATCTACACAGATTACTTTAATGCTATTAATGCGGATAAAATGACAGAAAATGATTTGACATATGCGATTCGGAAAGCGATTTTTGCTGTATATAAT